>CAYUVH010000026.1:0-88662 GCA_964448135.1 uncultured Verrucomicrobiota bacterium
CCCCAATTTCAAATTTCAAATTTCAAATCTGAAATTGCCCCTCTTCCGTCCCAACCCCGCGCCCCCCTATTCCCTTTCCTGCTCCTCACCATCCTCTGCCTCACCTGCCTGCCCGCCCTCGCCGCCAAAGACAAAAAAGCCACCACCGAATCAAAATACACCACCTACAACGGCTTCACGCTCCCCCCAACTCCCGTCCTCCCGCAACACGAAGTCCACCCCTGCCTCTGGTTTTCCACCCCGGCCGAAATCGAAACCCTGCGCCAAAAGCGCAACGCCGATGCCTACGCAAAGCGTCTCTGGCAACAAATCACCAACGATTCCGTCCTGCGCGGTCCACTTCCCTCCTTACCCGAGTCGGGCAGCAAAAAATTTCAAGACTACTACACCACGCTCGCCCGCGCCGCGAAACTGAACGCCCTCATGTCCCTCCTGGCCGATGAAAACCAGCGTGAATCCTACCGCGGGCGCGCGGTGGCCGCCCTCAAGCGCGCCTACGACGGCCCGATCTACGAGCACACCGCCGAGAAAAAACATCCCGAAGGACTCGAAGACATCCATCGCGCCACCATCGCCCAGAATTATTGCGAAGCCTACGATTGGGTTCAGCCGTACCTCAGCAAAGCAGACGACGCCGCCATCCGCAAACGCCTGATTCGCGAAGCCCAAACGATCTCGGACAATCTCTACGTCTGGACCGATCGCCCGCACAATCATCTCTCCAAGCCCGCCTGGGCCCTGGGCACCTTCGCCCTGACGCTATCCGCCGAACCTAAATCGCGCGACTGGCTCGCAAGTGCGCTCAAAGCTTCCAACCAGAACACAAAGTATTTCTTCAGCGCCGACGGCATTTACCGTGAAGGCGCGCATTACCTGATTTTTTCCGCCATCAACTTCATCCCTTTCCTGTACCACTACCGGAATGCCGCCGGGGTGGACGGCTTTCCGATGTTTCAACCCATGTTTGAAGCCGTCGTCGCCATGCGCAACGGCAAGGGCTGGCTGCCCAACCTCTACGATTCCTACATCCGCCCGTTTCCCACGCACCTGGTCGCAAAAGCCTATCTCACCAACTCCACCTGGCTCAATCCCGCCTCGCGCCTCGGCAATGTCCTGCAATGGAATTTCCTTAACACCGACTTCGCCGTATTCGACAAGTCATACCAGCTCTGGGGCTTCAACTACACCGGCGCCACCGGCAGCTTCACGCTCGAAACCGATGAGTTCCTGACCTACGACCCCGCAATTCCGCCGGCGGCTCCGTCTGCTCTTCCAACGATCTTCCTGGCCGGAGGCGAAACCATCTTCCGCAATCAATGGTCCTTCAACGATCCCGCCCAGCGCTACCTGCTCTTCCATGGCGTCGCCGAGGCGGACAATCATTTCCACTACGATCACCTGAGCTTCATCATCCAGGCGGAAAACCAGATGATGGCTTCGGATGCCGGCTATTCGCGCAAGGACTTCGGCGAGGCCATTCGCAAAAGCTGGTATATCACACCGGAGGCCCACAATATCGTCACCGCCAATGGCGTCGCCCCCGTGGATCCCGCCGAAAACGTAACCCCCATTTCGCGCGACACGCTGAACACCGGATTCTTTGCGTTTCAAGAGAAGGAAGCGCCCTACATAAATAAAGCGCTGCAAAAGCGCGCGATCGCCTTCCCCGGCGGCGAATACTTCGTCGTCGTGGACCAACTCTCCGCCCCTCGCGCCACCGACTACGCCCTGTATCTCCACGGCGGCCGCGGCCAAATGCAAAGCGACGGCATCCGCCGCGTGTGGAATTACACGAACGACCTCTACGGCCCCGCCGCCAAAATGGCTGCGTGGATTCTCAGCGATGGCGCGAAACTTCAGGATAAATCAGGGGAGCTCACCTACATCAAAGGCGACTACGCCGAATTCGGCTACGTCCAGGCCGCCCTCCGCGCCACCAACACCACCTTCATGCAAATCATCGTTCCTCTCTCTGCGACCGCCTCGCTACCCCAGGTAACCGACCTCAGCGATAAATCCACCCTCGCCGCCCAGGTGACCCTTCCCGGCAAAACCGACCTCTTCGCCGCCCGCCGCGGCGACACCATCAAAACCGCCAACCTCGAATCCGACGCCCGCTTTGTCTGGTTGAGGCAGGGAACCTCACGCGAATGGGCCATCCAGCAAGGCACCTTTCTTTCCGGCCCCAAGGGCGAAATAATGAAATCCTCCCAACCCATCACCCTCGCCGCCCGCCAGACCGACCAGGACTTCGAAGCCGAAATCAACGCACCAGACACAGCTTACTCATTGACCATCAACAACATAGGCACCTCATCCGCAACCTTCAACGGCACCCCCATTCAGCCCCGTCAGCAAGGTAATAAGTCGTTATACGAACTCAAAGGAAGTGGTAGATTGGCCATAAAAAACGCCCCAAACTCATTTAAAAAATTGAAGTAATTCCTCATGGGCACCCTCAAATCCAAGCGTGTACTCGTCACCGGCGGCGGCCAGGGCCTCGGCCACGCCATCGTCGAGCACCTCCTCGCCGCCGGCGCGGATGTGGCGATCCACTATTTCTCCAGCGAGTCCGGCGCCGCCGAATTGAAAGCCTCGGCCGCCAGACAAGGCCGCCGCGCCGAGATGTTCCGCGCCGACCTGACCTCCGAATCGGAAGCCGCCAAACTCGTCAACGACGCCGCGAAATTCCTCGGCGGCATCGACATCCTCATCAACAACGCCGGCGATCTCGTACAACGCCGCGTTCTCTCCGACGTGGACATGGATTTCTGGAAACGTTCCCTGGATATCAACGTCACCTCCGTGATGCTGGTCACCCGCGCCGCGCTGCCCTGGCTTGTGAAAGCCAGCCAGGCGAGCATCGTAAACCTCTCTTCCACCGCCGGCCGCAAAGGCGGACACCCCGGCTCCCTCGTCTATTCGACCGCGAAAGGCGCGGTGCTCACCTGGACGCGCGCCTTGGCAAACGAACTCGCGCCGAAAGGGATTCGCGTAAATTGCGTGGCCCCCGGCCTTATCCTCGGCACGCGGTTTCACAACACGCACACCACGGCCGAAAGCGCGCAACGCAGCGTCGAAGGCATCCCCCTGGGCCGCGCCGGCAATGCCGCCGATGTTGCCCGCGCGGTCGTGTATCTCGCTTCGGAATATGACGGCTTCATCACGGGCGCGACGCTCGATATCAACGGCGGCGTCTATGTCGCCTGAAAAATATTCATGACCCGGCTCCTTAAAAATTGTTTGTGCTTCGCGCTCCTGGGCTTGCTGCCTCTAAGTGTGCGGGCGCTTGATCCCGCGCAACCGCCGGGCGGCAATTTTGACCTCTCGCATTGGAAAATTCAGTTGCCCACCTCCAACGGCATTCTCACGGGCACGGGCGGCAGCGTGGACGAGAAAACCGCGGCGCAACTCAGCGCCGGTTTCACGAACGCGTTTTTCTACACCGCCACGGACGGGGCGATGACCTTCTGGACTCCGGATAACGGCGCCACCACGAGCGGCTCTTCGCATCCGCGCAGCGAGTTGCGGGAGATGATCAATCCCAATGACAGCGGGGTGAATTGGAACCTTAACGGTTTTCATCTCCTGACGGCCCAGCTCAAGGTGCTGCAAGTGCCGTCGGACACGCAAAAAGTGTGCCTCGGCCAGATTCACCAGCCCAATTATCTCACCGACGGCGTCACGCCCAGCGCGAACAACGAGCAAATGTTCATGTTCGACCTCGGCAACCAGAAGATCTACGCCAACATCAATCTCGACGGCAACCAATCCAGCACCTTCAGCAAGACCTTCATTTCCGGCGCGAGTGTGGCCACCAATACGTTGATCAACTACAGCCTTTGTGTTTCCAACGGCCTTTTGCGCATGGTCCTGAACAATGTGACCAATGCCTGGAATCTTTACAGCGGCACAAATTATCAGGGTCACATCGCGCAGAACTGGACGCCGGCCTCCAGCAACACGGTTTATTTCAAAGCCGGCAGCTACAACCAGACCGTGAACACCTGCGGCTGTTCCAATGATGGCGCGCGCGTCGCTTTCTACTCGCTCACGCGCTGGCATTCAGCGGCCATCACCAACCAACCCGCGGGTGTGGTGTCTGGTCCGGGGAGCAACGTGACCTTCACTGTCGGCGCCATCGGCAACTCCGCGCTGAGCTACCAGTGGCGGCTGAACGGCTCTAATTTGCCGACCGCCACCGGAACCGCCCTCCAGCTTACCAACCTCACCGCGGCCAACGTGGGCAATTACACTGTGCTGGTCACCGATCCAACGCCGGGTTTCAGTTCGATCACCAGCTCGGTGGCTGCGCTCACCGGCAATTTCCCTCCGGTCATCACCACGCAACCGTCGAGCCTGGTGGTGGCGACCGGCAGCAATGCCACATTCTCGGTTTCCGCGACCGGCATCGCGCCCCTCGCTTATCGCTGGTGGTTCAACACCAACTCCCTACCCGGTGCGACGAACACCACGCTCGTCGCCACCAACGCCCAGCTCACCAACGCGGGAAATTATTTCGTCATCGTGAGCAATTCCCTCGGCATGGCCACCAGTTCCATTGCCGTGCTCTCCGTCGGGTCGGCGGCGGTCACCAGCACCAACGTCTGGCTCGATGCACTCTGGCTCGACGGCATCCGCACCAACACCGCCCTGCCTGTGGAATCGGCATGGTTCGCCAACAACGGCGCTTCGCTCACCGCGGCGCCCGGCGCGCTCGTAGGCGCGGTCGATCCTTCCGTCACCCTGACGTGGTGGACTTATTTCACCAGCAACGGTCCCGTGCATCTGGGCATCGGCGATTTGCTTCGGCTCAAGCTCAAGTTCACGGTCGGCGGCAGCGCGCCGGCCAATGGCAATCGCGGACTCCGGTTGGGGCTTTTCAATTCCGCCGGGGGCACGCGAACCACGGCCGACGGCTCCAATCCCAACGGCGCGGGTTACACCGGCTACTTGATGAACATGAATTTCGGTTCGACGGTCGGCTTGAGCAGTCCGCTGCAGTTTTTGGAACGAACCAATCTGCCCAGCGCCAATCTGCTTTCGACCGTGAACGACTACGTGGTGTTGGGACAGGGCGGACCGGCCGTCAGCACTCCCGCGTTCAGTAATGGCATTCCTTACACGATGGTCTTCACCGCCAAACGCAATTCCGGCTCCGTGGATCTCAGTCTTCTTTTCAGCGCTACCAACGGCTGGAGCGAAAGCTACGCTGTGACCGACGCGACCGCCACCAACGCCGACTTCGATATGTTTGTCTTCCGTCCGGCGGCCCAGCCCCAGACCGCCACCAACTTCACCTTCACCGAATTCGCGGTGGAAATGGTCGCGACCAACAATCATTTGCCCGTCGCGGGCTATCACGCCTTCACGACCACCGCCAACAGCCCGTTGACCCTGGCGACGACCAATCTGATCGCGTCGGATTCCGATCCCGACGGCGACGCGCTCACCGTTACTGCGGTCAGCGTCACCAGTTCCAACGGTGGCTTGGTAACGCTTTCCGGCGGCAGCATTTCCTACACCCCCGAGCCTGATTTTACCGGTTCGGATTCCTTCAGCTACACGTTGACCGACGCGCGCGGAGCCAGCGCGACCGGATATGTCCTTGTCACGGTCGTTGCGCCATTGAACTTCAGCAGCGTCTCGCTGGTGAACCAGCAGCTCCAGCTTGCTTTTACCGGGGTTCCCTCCACCAGCTACGTCCTGCAGGCGAAATCAAATTTGACCGGAGCTCCCTGGGAAAACATCGCGACCAATTTGACTGACGGCGCCGGCACGGGACTTTTCTCCGACATTGCGGTGCTCCTGCCGCAGAGATATTTCCGGATCGTAACGCCTTGATGCGGGCATTTGTGCGTAAAGCCTGCGAAGAGTATTGATAAGTATTAACATCATGGCCGCCGATGCTTGATAAAGAATCCATGGCGGGGGCAGCCGCTCAAAATGGCTTGGCCCAACGACGGCGTTCGGGCATTAGTACGCGTCATGACATGAAGCGACGGACGATTTCTCAACAGCAGATTGCGAAGGAATTGGGGTATTCGCAGGCTTTGGTGTCGTTCGTGTTGAATGGGAAGCGGGAGAACATCAGCGAGGAGTCCTACAAGCGCATCTGGGACTATGCCGTCAAACAAGGCTACCGCCCCAAAGGCATGCAGACCAACGGCTCGCCCCTGGCCGCCAAAAGCATCGCTTTCATACTCCGCGCCGGGCTGCGCCTTTACACCCAGAGTAATTTCTTCAGCCACGTTCAGCACGGCCTCCATTCCGCCCTGCAGGAAAAGGAATTCAACACCGTCTTTCTGGGCTCGGAGGACACGCTCGGCGCGCAGGCCCTGAAGAACCGCCTGCGGCGCGATCATCCGGCCGGCGTCGTAATCATGGGCCAGGTATCGGCCGATTTTCTGGAGCACATCCGGGCGTCTCAACCCAACATCGTGGCCGTCTCCGCCAGCTATCCCGGTCTGTGCCATTCGGTCATGCCGAATGAACGCCAGGCCATGCAGCAATTAGTTGACCACTTGGTCAGCCTTGGCCACAAGCGCTTTGCCTGGATTGGCGGCAACCAGCAGTTACGCCAAAATGAAACTCGCCGCAGAGCCCTGACCGACGTCCTTGCCGAACACAGGTTGGAATTGCCCGCCCAACAGGGCGCGGACCTGGTGGATGGCGATCGCATGGGTGGACGCAAGGCCGCGGAATTGGTTTTGGCGCGTTGCCCGGCCCGCTCGCTGCCCACCGCGTGGATTTGTCATAACGCCCTCATGGCCCGCGGCGTCATCAATCTCTTTGCCCAAAAAGGCTGGTCCGTCCCCGGCAAATTCAGCGTCGCCGCCATGGACGCGACCCGCGTTTGCGAAGAGGAACATCCCCAAATCACCGCCGCCAGCGCCGACCCCGAGAAAATGGGTTCGAAAGCAGCGGAAATTCTCCTGCAAAGCCTGCATCAAACCGACGGTTCGCTTTCGGACGTCGTGCTGCCCTCGCAATTCACCCTGCGCGAGAGCACCGGCCCCGCGGCCTGAAGCCTTCGTGCCGGCTCCCGAATCCCACTTTTTTCTTGCGTTCCGGGGCGTGTTACTTATAATTATTAATACATGCGCGAACCAAGCGTTATCGTGGCGCTGACGGATGCGGAGATCGCTGATTTCTTTCCGGGGGAAATGTGGGGGGAGTTTCAGCGACTGGTTCCGAACCACCGGCGCTTTTCCGTGCCCCCGGCCGATCCCGGCGAGTGGGCCGGGCTTTGGCGAAAAGGGCCCGGCGAGGTGCTGGTGTGCGCCTGGCAGGCTCCTTCCTTGAACGGCTCCATCCGGGCCGAGGAACTCGCGCCCTTGCGCTACATTTGCTACCTGGCGGGCAGCGTGCGCAAGCTCGTGCCGCGTGAACTGATCGAGCGGGGAATGCTCGTCACCAACTGGGGTTCCTCCATCAGCGCCACCGTGGCCGAATGCACCCTGATGCTGACGCTGATGGCGCTTCGTCGCGCTGCGCATTGGAGTGTCGCCATGCACCGCGACGGCGCGTGGAAAGATTCCACCACCACCACGCAAAGCCTCCTCGGCCGGCGCGTCGGCATCCATGGCTTGGGCGCCATCAGTCGCTGCCTCGTGCCAATGTTGCGTCCGTTTACGGACCGGATCCAGGTGTACTCGCCGCACGTGCCGATGGAATTTTTCAGTGAACTGGGTGTGGAGCGTTGCGATTCGCTGGAGGAATTGTTTTCCAGCTCCGATGTAGTCATCGAGCTCGCCGCATTGACGCCCGAAAATTTTCATATCGTGGACGAAAGAATTCTCCGCCTGATTCCACCGGGCGGCGTCTTTGTGAACGTCGGGCGCGGCGCCGTTGTGGACGAAGCGGCGTTGGCGCGCGTGGCGGCCGAAGGCAAAATCCAGGTGGCGCTGGACGTTTACGAAGTCGAGCCGCTGCCGAAGGATTCGCCATTGCGCGGCATGGAAAACGTCACGCTGCTGCCGCACCTGGGCGGGCCCACTCGCGACCGGCGCCGCGACAGCGGCATGCTGGCGCTGCGAAACCTGCGCGCCTTTGTGGAAGGAAAGCCGCTGGAGGCCCTGGTTTCTTTGGAGGTCTATGACCGCTCGACCTGATCTTCAATGGTGCTTCTCGACGATGGGCTGCCCCAACGCCTCGCTGGCGGAGGCCTGCGCCCTGGCGGCCGAGTTCGGCTTCCCGGCCATCGAACTGCGCTCGCTCAGCGGCACGGTTGAACTGCCTGGGTTGTTCGCGAAGACGGGCTGGACGCCGGCAGTTGTGCGCGAAACCTGTGCCCGGCACGCCGTCCGGCTGGCTTCGGCGGGCTCGTCCTTCAAGCTGGTCGGCAGCACTGCCGCGGATCGCGCGGCACTGCTCGCATTTTGTGATTGGGCGGACTCGCTTGGAATTCCTTTCGTGCGCACTTTTGGCGGCGGCAAATGGGGCACGCCCCTCACCGAGGCTGATTTTCAATCCGCCGCCCAAAGCGTCGAATGGTGGCGTGGCGAAAAATCCGCCCGTGGCTGGCGGCTGGATTTGCTCCTCGAAACGCACGACGCCTTTTCCGGCTCCGAGCCCTGCCTCGAACTGAACGCGCGTCTCAACTCGCCGCTGCATCTCATCTGGGACACGCACCACACCTGGCGTTACGCCGGCGAATCGCCGCGCGATTCGTGGAACAAGATCGGCCACCTGGTGCGGCACGTGCATTTCAAGGACAGCGTTGATCGTCCGAGCGCGCGGCACCCCTACACTTATGTGCTGTGCGGAGAAGGCCAGATGCCGCTCGCGGAAACCATGGAAGTGTTGCGCGCGAATAAATTTACGGGCGGCGTGTCCCTCGAATGGGAACTCCTCTGGCACCCGTATCTCGATCCGTTAAACGTTGCCCTCCGCGAACTGGTCAGGCAACCCTGGTTCGCGCATGCCACCGCTTCGCGCCGTCCGGTTTCCGTGACGGCGGGCGCCGCCTGATCCGTTTTCGCGTGAGCACCGAATACAACTACGCCTGGTGGCGTTCCTCCGCCGAGAACCTGCTGGAGCCGCTCGCCGCGCTCATGCAGCCTGGCAAAGCCGATCTGCCGCTCGAAGGCCAGGCCAGCAACCACGGAACCCAGGCCGATCGCGTGGAATCCTTCGCCCGTCCGTGCCTGCTGGCTGCCCACTGGCTGGCCAGCGAGCCCGGCGCTTCGGAAAAGCTATCGCGTGAGAAAATCGCGGAATGGTTCCGCCGCGGCCTGGTGATCGGCACCGATCCGTCGAGCAAGGAATACTGGGGCCCAACCGCCAATCATCACCAGCACACCGTCGAGATGGCGGCGTTGACACTCGCCCTGCAAATCGCCCGCAAACAACTCTGGTCCCCGCTCACGAAGCCGGAACAATCCCAAATCGCCAGTTGGTTCGGCAGCGTCCGCGGCGCCGGCCTGCATCGCAACAACCACATGTTTTTCTGCGTCCTGCCGCTCGAGTTTCTCGGGGAGGAAGGCTACGGCCGTTCCAGCGACCGCGCCATCGTGGACCATCTCATGGATGTGCTGGAAGGCATGTCGCTCGGCGGCGGCTGGTTCATCGACGGCATGAACGAGACCGTGGATTACTACGCAGGCTATGCGTGGAGTTATTACGGTTTGTGGTGGGCCAAGCTCTACGGTCAAAGCAATCCCGTCCGCGCGCAACGGTGGAAGGACTGGGCCAAACAATTCATTCCCAATTACTCCCACTTCTTTGCCGCCAGCGGAGAGAATCCACCCTTTGGCCGGTCGATGTGCTATCGCTTTGCCGCCAGCGCTCCTTTCGCCCTCGCGGAACACTGCGGCGTGTCCGCCATTCCGCCGGGACAAGCGCGGCGCCTCTGCTCGAAGAACCTGGATTTTTTTCTCCAGCACCCCATTCGCCAGAAACAAGGTATTCTCTCCCTGGGCTGGACGGACGAATTCCCCGCGATGACTGAGGCTTACTCCTGCGCCGGATCGGTTTATTGGGCCGCGAAGGGCTTTGCTCCGCTACTCCTGCCGCCGGATCATTCGTTCTGGAAAAAGGCCGGACAGCCCATACCGGCCGAAGCCTCGGATTTCCAAATCGCAGTGCCGCAAGCCGGCCTCGCCGTCCGTTCGCACAAGGGCGCGGTCGAGGTGCTCAATAGCGCCAATGGCATCAACGTCGGCAACCTCAAGTTCGGCACCTGGAAATGGGGCAAACTCAGCTACCGCAGCGGCATCGGCGGCGAGATCGCCCGCGATGAAGATCATTATCCGCTTGATGCCGCGCTGACCGCCGAATTCTCCGACGGAAAGATCCACGGCCGCCATCAATGCCAGCCCATCGTGGTAACGCCGGAACACTGCGCCTCCGCCTACGGTCTGGGCGATCGCTTCAGCCAGAATCACGTCAGCGTCGAAACGCGCATCTGGTGGAAAGCCGGCTGGCAATTCCAATGGCACCAGGTCCATGCCTACCAAAAATCTTTGCTTCGCCTTGGTACCTACAGCCTTCCCTTGCCTGATGGCGTATTCACTGAATCGGCGGTCGCAAATACTTTTGCCCGACTTGGCTGCGGGAGGACCTCGGTGGGGATTCAACCGTTGCTCGGATTTGCCGAAGTGAAGCGGCACGAATCCGATTCCCAAAAGCGAACCCACCTCCTGTCATGGCATTCGACTTTGTTGACGGCCGAAACCGGATGGTTCGCCGGCGAAAGAAATTTGCTGGCCCTTGTGTGGTGTGGAGGCGACGCGAAGGAAGGTTCACCGTGGCGCGTCGGGTCGAGCCACCCCGGCAACCTGAGCCTGAGCCACCCGGAATTGGGAAGCTGGAAAATCGCTTCACCCGGATTGCCCGCGGTCACCGCAAGTTAAACCAGGCCTGTTTCCCGTTCAAAGCTTCCGGTTCACCGGCAGTCGGACTTTGAAACGAGTTTCGCCTGGGTGCGATTCAAATTCAATCTCGCCACCATGCCGGTCACCAACGATGCGGTTGCTAATGACCAGGCCGATGCCCGTGCCGGTGCCGACGGGTTTGGTGGTGAAGAAGGGCTCGAACATGCGGGTCTGCACTTCGGGCGGAATTCCCGGACCGTTGTCCACGATCTCAACGAGCACCTGGTCGTGGTCGAGGGCGGTGCTGATGCAGATTTTTCCCTTCCCCTCCACCGCCGCGATGGCGTTGTCAATCAGGTTGGTCCAGACCTGGTTGAGTTCGCTGCCATAGGCCATGATGCGCGGCAGCGACCGGTCGAAGGAGCGTGCGACGGTCATGTATTTCAATTTGTGGCCGAGCATCGTGAGCGTGCTCTCGAGGCCTTCGTGAATGTCCACCTCCTGCATGGGCGACTGGTCCATGAAGGAATAGGACTTCACGGCTTTGACCAGTTCGGCGATGCGCCCGGTGCTTTGCTCGACCTCGCCGACCAGTGACTTGAGTCGGAGGCGGGCTTCGAGCCAGCCGAGGGCATGCGCGTGGCACGTGGGAGGAATGTTCGCGACCAGTTTTTCCAGCCAGGGCACATCGAGGCCGAGATTGACGAAAGTAGGCGCGAGGTCCCAGCCCGTCGCGACGCCATGCTGATCGAGCCAGCGGCCGACGGTGTCGGCGCCGTCGCTGCGATCGAGATGGCTGAGCGCGGGAGATTTTCGCGCGGAGGCTTCATCGGAAGCGTTCAGGAGATGCTCCCAATGTTGATGATCCAGGCAGGTTCCCAACTCGCAGAGGAAGTCCTGGATTTTGTCGGTGGTCTCCTGCATGTGCGCCGCGGCGCTGCGCGCGGCGGAAGCGGGATTGTTCAGCTCATGCGCCAGACCGGCGGCCATGGTGCCGAGCGAAACCAGCTTCTCGCGCTGTTGCGAGTAGCCTTCGACATTGCGCATCCGGCTCGAGGCCAGGCGAAACACGGCGCGCGCAACCGTGGGACAGGTGGTGAGCATCCGCCAGAAGGCTTCTTCCTGCAGTTGGAGGAGGCGGGCCGGCTTGGAAACGACGAGGCTGGCGATCCACGGCGCGTCGAGGAGCAACATGGTTTCGCCCATGAAGCTTCCCGCTTTGTTGACGCCCATGAGAATGGATTGCCGGTCGTACGTGCGCGTGGCGCGAACTTCACCTTGCAGAATCACCTGGAAGACGCCGGTCCGGTCTCCCTCCTTTGCCAGAACGGTTCCCACCGGCGCGTCAATAATTTCGCCGCCGTCGAGGCAGGCCAGTTGCTCATCGGTGAGTTGGGCAAACAAGGGGACCACCCGCACTTCCTGAAGTTCGCTGGCGTTCATGGCTAGGCTAGTCCGAGATATTGATGCACCAATTTCACCGCCATCGCGCCTTCGCCGACTCCCGAGGTGACGCCTTTTGCGGAGCGGTGGCGCACGTCGCCGGCCACGAAAATTCCCGGGACGCTGGTCTCGAGATAAAACGGGTCGCGGTCAGCCGTCCAGCCGGCCGGGCGTTTGCCTTCGAGCGCCAGATGCTGGCCGGAAATCACATAGCCTTGCGCGTCGCGCTGCACAATACCCGCCAGCCAATCCGTGCGCGGAACGGCCCCGGCGTATATGAGCAGAGCGCTGGCCGGGACTTTTTCCTCTGCGCCCGATTTGCCATCCCGGATCGTGATGGTTTCGCAGCGGTCGGCGCCTTCCACAGCGACGACGCTGGAGTTTAATTTTACCACGATATTCTTCGTCGCGGTGATCTGGTCCTCAAGATACTGCGACATGGTATTGGACAACGCCTCGCCGCGCACGACCATCGTGACCTGGCGCGCGAACCGTGAGAAATACATCGCCGCCTGGCCGGCGGAGTTGGCGCCGCCCACGATGTAGATGTTGCCTTCGCGATAGGAAAAGGCGTCCGACATGGAGGCATAGTAATACGCGCCCGCGCCGATCAACCGGTCGAGCCCGGGCACGTCGAGCTTGCGATACGCGATTCCCGTGGCCACCAGCAATGCGCGGCAGCCGATTTCCACTCCGTCGGAAAGCGTCAACACGCGCGTCGGCCCTTCAATCCGGACGCCCCGAACTTCCTGGGGCGTGAGAATTTCGACACCAAAGCGCCGTGCCTGTGCGACCGCGCGGCGCGCGAGATCGTTCCCGCTAAGCCCGACCGGAAAGCCGAGATAGTTTTCGATGCGCGAACTCCTCCCCGCCTGGCCGCCGGGCGCTTCGCGTTCGATGAGCAGCGTGTGCAACCCATCCGCCGCCCCGTAAACTGCCGCCGCGAGCCCGGCGGGTCCCGCGCCCACCACCACCAGATCGTAAAATGGAAACTCCGCCTTCGTCTTCAGTCCCAGCTTGTGTGCAACCGCGGCCGTAGCCGGCTTGCCCAAAAACGAACCGTCAGGAAACAAAACCACGGGCAGCGAGGAATCATCGGCGCCGGCGGTGGCGATCAGTTGCTTGGCCGCCTCATCCGTTTCGATGTTCAGCCACTGGTGCGGAACAAAGTTGCGCCCGAGGAAATCCCGGATTTCGGTCGAGTGCGGCGACCACTGGTGTCCGATCACGCGCACTCCCTGGAACACGGGTTGATACGACGCCTGCCAGTCATCGAGGAGATCGTCCACCACGCCATACAGCCGGTCCTCCGGCGGATCCCACGGCTTCATCAGGTAGTGGTCGATATGCGCGCCGTTGATGGCGCGAATTGCGGCGTCCGTGTCCGCGTAGGCGGTCAACAGCGCGCGCTTGGCGTCCGGGTAAAACTCGATCGCCTTTTCGAGGAATTCCACGCCGGACATGCGCGGCATGCGTTGATCCACAAGAAATAACGCCACTGGTTCGTTGCGCAGCTTGAGCTGTTTCGTCCCCTCCAGTGCCGAGTCGCCGGAGTCCGCCGATATCACGCGATACCGATCGCCGTAATGCCGCCGCAAATCGCGTTCGACCGCCCGCAACACATCGGGGTCATCATCCACCGTCCAAATCACAGGTTTCGCCATAGTGTTCCAAGAATTCCAATCTCGCGCCCCACGCTACATCTTCTTTAGCCGTACCGCATCCGGACTTTTTGCGGTGTCTAACTGTCTGGTGCATCCGGATGCTGCCCCCGGAGCGCGGCTGTCTCAGCCGCAGCACACACAAATAAGTTTCCCGCAAGCCAATCAGTTAGCCGGTGATTTACAAATCGTCCCCGCTGCGGCTGAGGACAGCCGCGCCCCATTTTAGAGGCAGTGTCCGAATGCACCCTTAGCCACCCGCCATCGCGCCGATGACCATGAAAGATTCCCTGCCCTGAACAACGGCGTCCGGCAGCGGCGTCTCCAGCGGTTCGAGCGAGATATCCTGCTCGCAGGCGAAGAAGCGGACAAATGCGCGGCGCTTCAGGGTGCCGTGCTCGCGAATGGTGCCGCGCAGGACGGGAAAGCGCGCTTCGAGCGCGTCGAGCGTCGCGCCAAGGGTTATCGGTGCCGGCACTTCAAGCTGCACCTCGCCGGTCACGCCGGCGAGCGTTTGCAAATGATACGGCAGCCGCACCCGGATCATGGCAGCGACTGCACTTCCACCGAATACACCGCCGGCAGATCACGCACGATCGGCGCCCAGGTATCGCCGGAGTCCGCCGACGCATAGACCTGGCCGCCGGTCGTGCCGAAATAGATGCCGCACTCGTCCAAGGTGTCCACGGACATTGCGTCGCGCAGGATGTTCACGTAGCAATTCTCCTGCGGCAGGCCTTGGGTGAGCGGTTCCCAATCGTTGCCGCCGCTGCGGCTGCGATACACGCGCAACTTCCCGTCGATCGGAAAATGCTCCGAGTCGCTCTTGATGGGCACGACGTAAATGGTCTCCGGTTCGTGGGCGTGGACATCAATCGGAAATCCGAAATCGGTCGGCAGATTGCCGCTCACTTCCGACCACTGATCGCCGGCGTTGTCGCTGCGCATCACGTCCCAATGCTTTTGCATGAAGAGCACGCCCGGCCGCGAAGGATGCAGCGCGATGCGATGCACGCAGTGGCCCACTTCGGCATCCGGATCGGGGAGTTCGTAGGGCGAAACCAGTCCGCGATTGATGGCTTTCCAAGTCTCGCCGCCGTCATCGGTTCGGAACGCACCCGCCGCCGAAATGGCGATGTAAATGCGCTTCGGATTCTTCGGATCGAGCAAAATGGTATGCAGCCCCATGCCGCCCGCGCCGGGTTGCCAGAGGCCGCCCTTTACTTTGCGCAGCCCCGGCAATTCCTGCCACGTCTGGCCGCCGTCGGTTGTCTTGAACATCGCCGCGTCCTCCGCGCCGGCATACACCGTGTCTGGATCGGTGAGCGACGGTTCGAGGTGCCAGATGCGCTTGAACTCCCAGGGATGCTGCGTGCCATCGTACCATTTGTGCGTGCCGACTTCGCCCTCGTAGGCGAACTTGTCGCCCACGGGTTCCCACGTTTTGCCGCCGTCATTCGAACGCTGGATTTTCTGCCCGAACCACCCGCTCGTCTGTGAAGCGTAGATCCGATTCGGGTCCACGGGCGAGCCTTTAAGATGATACATCTCCCAGCCCGCAAAATGCGGTCCGGCGACTTCCCAGTTCTTGCGCTTGCCGTCCGACGTCAGGACGAATGCGCCTTTTTTTGTGCCGACCAAAACTCGAACTTTGCTCATAAAGGATATTCGATCACTGGATTTCGCAATATTCTAAACGCCTTTTGGGGAGCCTGCCAGTCCCGGATAAAAGTTCAAGGGCTGAAAAGTTACAACTTGGAAAAGTTGGGAGCGCTCCGCTTGACAGCCCGGGAACTTGTCGCTTCCATCGCAGGTCAAAAATGAATCTCAAAGAATATCTCTCGCAAAAAGGCAGGGCACCCAAAGGCGAAACCGAGGACTGGCTCCCATTTTGCACGCTGGAAGTGAAGACCGGCAAATTCTGGGCCGGCGACCCTTACCTGCCGAATGAAGACGACGGCTGCGTGGTCGAGGTCCCGCCCGGGGAATACGTGGTGGAAGGCATCGGCATGGCGGCCGGCGGTGAACGGGTGGTCTCGCGCCTGCGCGTGCGCCTGAAAAGCGCGACGGATCTGGAACTCGGCGAAGAAGTCGGCCAGACCGGCACGGACTCCGCGACCATCGGGGTTTGTGAAATTGACGCTTTTGAAACCGCCTACCAGCAGGACGACGGACCGGACAAGGTGCAGGCCGCACTCGACGAAATGGAGGACGGCGGAATCGGCATTCTGAAAGTGCCCGGCTTTCCAGACCTGATCATGCCCTACGTGCCCACTGGCAGCGACGGCACGGGGGCGGTGCTGGAGGTATTGTCCGCAGGCAAGCGGGTGGGCATCGAACTGCCGTTCATGGATGAGGAGGATGTGTGAGCGTCCCTGCAACCGCAGTCTTTCCGGCGGCTTGAATTTATGAGGCAGGCGGAGTCGCATGCAGCCGATTATCCAAATCAAAGCCCGCGCCTGGCCGAAGATTGCCGCCATCGTTTTACTTTTGGCTCTGGCCGCGACGACAGTGGGCTTTGATCAGCGGTCGCACGGGCACGTCGGTATTTTGACCTGGGCGATTGCGGGTGTCCTCCTCCTTGCGTGCGGGATTCCGCTGAATGCTCTGAAAGGAGCCAAAGCGCGACTGCTGGCTTTCGACGGCGATTCGATCCTCTGGCGTTTGGGCAATGGGGAAATGGCCTCTGAACAGCGAGTGCGCTTGGGCGAAATCCACACTTTGAAATGGATTGTGCCGGTGGTGGGAGAGCGACAGGGGCAGGATTATCGCAAGGTGCGTCTGGTGTTTGTGACGGCGAACGGCACGGATCGTCCCTTGCCGGCGGAGTTTCTGGTTTCCGCGTATCGCGGGCGGATTGAAGCGGCGTTCGTGGAGAGAATTCCGAACCTCCGCATCGCTGAGGAGTACGAAGGGACTGGCATTCCTTGATGTAACATCCCGGCCGGCGCCTGCGTATAAAGGGATAGTATGAAACTATCAAAATGGTTCGTCATTCCGGTCGCTGCGGCCGTTGCTGTCGGCGGGGCGTTTGTGTTGAAAGCCAAAGCCGCCGAGGCCCAGGAAGGCCGGCACGCCTCCCGCGGCCAGCTCCTTGAGCGCGCCAAGGAAAAGCTCGGCCTCACCGATGATCAGATCGCCAAGATCAAAACCGAGGTCGCCGGCGAAAAAGACACCATCAAGGACCTCATCACCAAATGGCACGACGCCCGCCTCGGCCTGCGCCAGGCCATCCAGGCCCCGGACGCCAGCGAGGCTTCCGTGCGCGCCGCTTCAGCCAAAGTCGCTGCCGCCGAGGCCGACCTCGCCGTCGAACGCTTCAAGCTCTACGGCAAAATCACTCCGCTGCTTACCGAAGACCAGCGCGCCAAAGTGAAACAGCTCCAAGGCAAGATTGATGACTTCATGGACAATGCCATCAGCCGTCTGGGCGATCGCCTCGGCACTCAGTAGTCCTGACCGATCCGACCGGCCGACGGAGACTGGCGCGGCGTCCAACGCTCTGCCAGCCTCGGTCGTCACCGTGAACGACGACCTCGAACTGCTCGCACGCATCCGCAACGGTGCGCCGGACGAATTCGGGGAAATCGTGCGCCGCCACCAGGCCCGGGTCTTCGCCGTCCTCGGCCGCTACGAACGCGATCCGCACAAGCTCGAGGATCTCGCGCAGGAAACATTTCTGAAAGCCTGGCGCGCCCTCGATCAATTCGACGCCCGCGCACCGTTCGAGCACTGGCTCTCCCGCATCGCCACCCGCACCGCGCTCGATCACCTTCGCCGCGAACGCAAGCGCCGCCACGAAATCGCCCTGCCCGAACTCGGCGAGGAAACCCTCGAATGGCTTCGCGCCGGCGACGCCCGCGACGAACTCGCCCCGCGCCACGCCGCCGAACTCCTGGCCCTGGCGATGCGCGAACTTTCGCCCGCCGACCAGATCGTTCTCACCCTCCAGGAGATCGAAGGCCTGAGCGTGAAGGAAATCAGCCGCCGCACCGGTTCCTCCGGGGTGGCCGTCCGCGTGCGTGCCCTCCGCGCCCGCGCCCGGCTCCGCCGCGCCCTCGAACGCCTCGAAAACCAAGCCGCAAAATGAACTCACGCTCGAATTCGAATCCCCAGGGAGCGCGGCTGTCCCGGTTTCAGCGGGATCAAATTTGAAATTCCCATGAGCCCCAAGAACCTCAACTCCCTTTTCACCTCCGCCCGCCGCGAAGCCGCGCCCGCTCCGCCGCCCGACTTCGCCGCCCGCGTCCTGACGACCGTCCGCCGCGAGGCACAATCGCCGGCCGCGCCGCTTTCCCTGCTCGACCAACTCGACCGCCTGGTACCGCGACTCGCCCTCGCGGCGGCGGCGCTCATCGTTCTATGCGTCGCTGCGGAACTCACCCTGCATGCGGCGGGCGCGAATGATTTTTCGGAGGACCTCGCTCTGGCATCCGAGCAGTGGCTCTTTGCCGCGCAATAATTGGCTATGAAAAAACTCCGCGTCGCCCTCGTCATCGTGCTCATCTTCGGCGCCGGCTTTGCCGGGGGCGTGTTCGTCACGCGCGCGGTCGTCCACCGGGCCGTCCTCTCCGTCCTGCGCAACCCGGATCGGGTGCGGGCCGCCATCGAAAAGCGCCTCCAATCCAAACTCAACCTCGACGCCGACCAGCGCCGGAAAGTCGGCGAGATCCTCACCAAGACCCAATCCGACATCAAAGACCTGCGCACCGACTTCAGCCCGCGCTTCTACGGCATCATGTCGAATGCCCAGTCCGAAATCTCGGCCGTCCTGACCGAACCCCAGCGGGAGCGATTCCGGAAATTTCGGGAGGAGAACCGGCAGTTCTTAACGCCCAAATAGTCCGACCGGCAGCGCCCGGGAATACCCCACCCAGGGGTATACCCCCTGATTTATCGGTTACACGGTTACAAACCGCATAAACATTGGGTGAAATGCACTTTTTATCGGTTACATTTGCGGTTACACATCGGTTACAAACCGGCTGTATCGGTTACGTCCTGGCGATTTTTGACCACCGACCATCGATTTTCTCCGACCCGAATCCCATTGAATCCCCGCCCCATCCGCCTTAGATTGGTGTTCCAACGCGCGAGTAGCTCAATTGGATAGAGCGTCGGCCTCCGGAGCCGAAGGTTGAGAGTTCGACCCTCTCCTCGCGCACCAGCCTCCGCCAGGCCCGCAGGGAATAGCGAGGCTGCCGCGCCGTAGCGAAGCGAAGGCGGGCTCGTACGACCACACGCTGTTGAGCTTCGGCTCGGCACGCCAGGAGAAGGGACATGCATTTCTTTTACGTTTATATCCTCCAAAGCGAATCCAAACCGGACACATTTTACGTCGGCTTCACCGAAGATTTGAAACCGCGCCTGAAAGTCCACAACTCCGGCCACGTTCCCCATACTGCCAAACACTGTCCCTGGAGAATCAAAACCGCTATTGCGTTCAACGACCGAGAGCGCGCCCTGGACTTCGAGCGTTATTTGAAAACGGCCTCGGGCCGCGCATTTGGAAAGAAACGGCTCTAAAGTCCCCCAAGTCACCCTGCGCCAGATCCGCGATCCTCATCTGGTCGAGGCTTCACCGCGGGTTATGCTGGCTGAAGTCGTCAAACCACCAGCCATCGGTTTTGTCATATCGGCGGCGGATTTCGCTGGCGCGCCTGGTCAAGCCCCTGGTCCAGTAGAGCTCGTATAAACTCCTGGCCCCTGCCACGCCGCACCCGGGACAACCGGGAACCGGCTCCACGGTTTTGTCCAACAAATCCAGGTAACGGTCCATGGCACCGCCAGACAGTTTCTCCGGTGGCAGCTCCAAAAGGTATTGTCGGATATCCTCCCAACACTTCGCGTAAGAGCCAGTCAATATCCTTGTGCCTCCAGGATCGGCAAATCTTCGCGCATCCTCCGGAGGCAGTTGGGACATCTCGGCAGCATATTTGATCCGGGCTTCGAGTATGGCAGTGAGCTCGGGCAACCAGGGTTCGGCATCCTTTTCCGCCAGTTTGGAGACGAAGCTAATATGAAAGCCTTCATCGGCCAGATTGGTTTTCAGAATATCCGCGACCTGGTCCCGATCAAACTTCACCAGCGCAAACCCGGCACTGGTATGCACATCGCCGATGTTGCTCCAGCGCAGGCCCGCGCGCAGGAATTCGATGGTCAGGGGTTTTATCAGGGGATCTTTCCCCACCGGATCCAAAAAGAGCCTGGCCAATATTGGCAGACCAGGAACGAATTTTTCATCTCCGATCACATCCGCAACCACCGAACGCACATTGGCGGAATGGTCCTCCACTCGCTCGCGCAGGGCCGGCTCCACGAACCCGGCGGGGAAACGTGGGAGCAAACGCACGGCCCCCACCCGGATGTCTTCGTCCGGATCGTTCAACAGTTGCGCCAGCGAATTGGAAACCGACTCCCCTTTGAGGCCGGACAACGACTCGATGGCGGCCAGGCGGCAGTTGTGGGATGGGCTCGCGTTGGCAACGTTCACCAAAGCGACGACATACGGCGCCAGCCTGACAGCGGCGTTGGATTCCGTCGCAAAGCAACTGATGGCATGCAGCGCGACCTGTTCATTGGCGTTTGTGATCAAAGGCAGCAACGCGCTCAATACAGCTTCGCGCTTGAAATCATCGCTTCGCGACCATTCATCATTGCGCCGCCCCGCCAGGCTGAGGCGGTCAAGCGTGTCTATGGCGTAAAGTCGATTGGTTGCCAGTGGGTCATTGAGGAGCAGGTTGAGTTCAGACCAGTAGATGTCCTTCAAGGAAGCAGCGGTGACCGGCCGCGCATCCAGGGTGCGCATCACTCCACCACTGTAAAGTTGCCTGAATTCATTGGGCCGGTTGGTGGCATCCGGCGGCACGGAGTAAAGATAACAGGCTTTATCCAGTCCCGCCGCGAAGACCAGATAAGATTGTCCCGTTTCAAATAAATGAGTTGAAGGCGTGGCGCCGCCGCCCCAAGCCATCGGCCCCCCGGTATAGTGCCAAAAAATCGGTTCGTTGGTGCCGGGCTTTCCTTTGAGCACGGAGATCAGGCGAAACTGGGTCGCGTAGGGTTTTGCCCAAGGAGGAAAGGATGCGTTAGTCACGGCCCGGGTGGAAATCACCCGTCCTTTGAAGATCAAGTCCGCTTCGCGCTCCGCTTTCTCCAATCGACCGTGGGGGTAGACGAAGACGCTGGCTGGCACATTACCGGTCGTCATGGCGAAACTCATCCCATTTCCGGCGGCGATCGCCACGACATTGCTCAAGCCGGCCGGCACCGACGTTTGGCCGAATTCATTGCTGCCCCACGCCACGACAGTACCGTCCGATTTCAGCGCCAGACTGAGCCTCCCATCCGCGGCGATGGCGGTCACGTTGCTTAACCCGGAAGGTACGGCTGATTCGCCGGAATCATTGTCGCCCCAGGCGACTACCGTGCCGTCCCGTTTGAGCGCCAGGGCATGCCCGCCTCCGCCGGCCAGTGCCACCGCGTTGCTCAGAGGCTGGCCGCCGATGGTTATCACTTCCGTTGAGAATTGTTGGGCGGGAAGGAGTGGCAGGCCCGAAGCGGCATCCACCAAGGTGAATTTCAGGGAAACCACCGTGCCATCGTTCTTGAGGACCAGCGGCGTGTCGCGCACGGAGGTGCAGGCCACCACCTTGCTCAGGATTTGCCCATCCACTTCCACCTGGCGAACGATGGATTCGCCCGGGGAGCCGTTCAACCAGCCCCCGCTATCGAAACGAAACGCCAGCACGGTGCCGTCGTGCTTTAGCGCCAGATAGCTCCGGTATCCTGCCCTGGCGATCCAGGTAATGTTGCTCAAACCGGCAGTTACCTTTGCCTCTTCCCCGTCGTCGCCCCACCACGCCACGGTGCCATCACGTTTGATCGCCCAACAGGTGTCCATTCCAACTCCGATCGAGACGACATTGCTCAAGCCGGCGGGCGCACCCGCCTCGAACGCAATTACGGTTGAGTCGCTTTTGAGGGCGAGGACTTGTAACGGACCCGCGGCTGCGGTCACGACGTTCCCGGGAACTTCGTTGTCGAATTCGATTACCCCATTGGTGTGCTCCGAATATGCCGTTCGCGGAAAAATATCCCGGCCCCACCACACAGCCTTGCCGGCGCGCAAATCCTCCCCAAACAATGCGTGCGCAAACAGACTGACCCACAGCCACAACAGGACCCGCAAGACCATCAAGGGCCTGCTTCCAAGCGTGCTCACGGGAAAGCGGCGTGGTAATCCTCCTGCAGCCATAGGGCTCTTTTAACACTCGTTGGCGGCTCTGGCAATTGCTTTGGGCCACTTCGCTTCGCAGCCCCGCCGCACCCTCCACTCACGTCCGAGACCCCCTGAAAATAGTTTGTTCGCTTCCCGGTTCGGCGTCCATATATCAGTGACATGGCGACGGACGACATGGCGTTGGTTCGGGAGTATGCGCGTGGCAACTCGGAGGCGGCCTTTGCCACGCTGGTTTCGCGCCACGTGAACCTGGTTTACTCGGTGGCGCTGCGCCAGGTGCGCGACCCGCATCTGGCCGCGGAAGTCACGCAGAGCGTTTTCATCCTGCTGGCGCGCAAGGCGGGGTCGCTCGGGGCCGACACCATCCTTCCCGGCTGGCTCTGCCGCACCGCGCGCTTCGCCTCCGCCGATACGTTGAAAATCCAGCGCCGACGCCAACTCCGCGAACAGGAGGCGCACATGCAATCCATCCTGAACGAACCCGACTCCGACCCCGCCGCCTGGCAGCAAATTGCCCCGCTCCTCGACGAGGCCTTGGGCACGCTCGGCGAAAAGGATCACGACGCCGTCGTTCTGCGCTATTTCAACGCCCGCGACCTCAAGGCCATCGGCGCCGCCATGGGCCTCACCGAAGACGCGGCCCGCATGCGCGTGAATCGCGGCCTCGAAAAGCTACGGCAATTCTTCACCAAAAAGGGCGTGACCCTTTCCGTCGTGGCGATCGCTGGAGCCGTTTCCGCCAACGCCGTTCAAGCCGCCCCTGCCGCTCTCGCAGTTTCTGTAACGACTGCCACGCTCTCGGGAGCCGCCGCGCCGGCAACTGCCACACTTGCCGCTGGCAAAGCCGCGGGCGCGACCACCTTCAAGAAAATTGTGGTCGCCGCCCTCGCCATCCTGATCGCTGGTGCAGGTATCCATACCCTCCATCAGGGAATAGTGGGCCGTCCACCTGCTCAAAGACCGCAGTCACGGTCATCGTTGCCAGCCGATTCAACCAATGTCGCGACCGCTCAGGGCGCCACCTCCACCGAGGCCGGGGACAAGCTTTCGGCTCGAGCCATCCTGGATGCGTCGCGGAAAACTTACTCCTCGCTCTCAACTTATCGGGACACCGGTTGGACTGCCTGGAGTCCAAATGACAAGCACCACGCCTCAACCAACACTTTCACTGAACTGCTTGGAACACGCATGCGCTATCGCATTGAAATCGTCACTTCCCCATTTTCGGAGACCAACCGTTTCTGGAGTGATGGATTGTGGAACTGGGCGCAGGAGGGGGGAGGGCTCGAGAACGGAGTCCGCCATCTGGATCTGAAGCCATGTCTCATGATTACGGCCCTGGAGACAGGGATCCCCGCCATGTATTTCGGGATTTCGTCCCTCAATCCTTTTCACCTCAGCCCATTTCCCCGCCTTGACGGAGCCCGGGAAAATGAATTGATTCGTAAACTGGACGAAAAGGTGGGTGACACGGAGTGCTACGTGATCACCAGGATAATACGTAACCCCGCAATTATCTGGATAGGCAAGCAAGACTTTTTGATCCGCCGCTACCAACAGGGATATCCGGATGCTCTTCGGATCGAAACGCATGAGAACATCCGCACCAACGAAAATCTGCAAGCCGCCGATTACTTGCCGGCAGGCGTAAAGCTGACCCGCGCCGCGGAGCCAGCGGAGCTTTCCGCTCAAGGCATCCTGGAGGCAACACGCCGGGCATACGCCTCGCTCTCGACCTATCGGGATACCGGTTGGTGCGTTCACGGCGACCGGACGAACACTTTCACCGAACTGCTGGGAACACGCACATTGCATCTCGTCGAAATCATCAAGGGAGACGAACCGTACGCCACCGAGCGCCACTGGTGCGACGCCCCGGGTTTGAATGATGCTTCGGATGATTTGACCGGACTGTTGCTCGTGTCGAGGGACACAGGCATACCAGCCATCTACTTTTCGATCTCATGGGGGCATCCTTTGCTATCATTTGGGACCGAATTGGTTCACAAGCCTGACGAACGCGTTGGCGACACTGATTGTTATGTGGTAGCGGGGACAAGCGCGGCTAAATCCCCCGTCACGCTTTGGGTAGGCAAGGGCGACTTTCTAATCCGGCGCTATCAAGGCCAGTTCCACGTCGAAACCCACGAGAACATCCGCACCAACGAGGTCCTCAAAGCCGCCGATTTCAGCCCGACCGGCGTTAGAGGCGGCAAGGCAGACGTATCTGACACTTGGCGATGACGGGGCTTTTCCTGGGTTTTTCCGGGCGAGGCACATGGCTGACCTTGCCAGTGCAGGCCAAGCCTCGCCCGGGAAAACCCAGGAAAAAGGGAGTTCATTGGGGCGTGCGTTCTCTACAAATATGTCACTCCTGACGGAGTTAAGAAAAGCTGGCCGTTCGACCTGATGCGGTTCAGGAATTAGAGCGGACTTATTTATTTTGTGGCCGGACGCGCTACAACGCCGCGGCCGGCAACGGAGTGCCGGCCCTACCCATGGTCGGCCACGGTTTTAGTCAAATTGCTGTAGCTGCGTCCGCCCGGTGAAAAGCCGCCGTTGACGAAGACCGGGCCGACATTCAATATCAGCGAAAGGCCTCTGTTCCAATGAAGGAAATCGCATCCCATTCCAAAATCCACCACCATGAAAACCCAAATATTGCTCGTCGCCTGCCTGCTCCTCATTGGCTGTCGCCGGCATGAAGAAAACCATCGCGAAGTCCTTGGAAAGTTGGACGCCCTCGAGAGCGCGCTGACCAATCGGCCGGTGGCGGCGGTGCGTTGGGCTTACGCGAACAAACGCGAAATTGATGGCGTGGTCACCAAGTGGCGGAACGAACAAGTGGAAGCCTTTAAAAAGACCGAGACGCTCTCGCCCAACCTCGAGGAAAAGATGCGCATCTACGAAGCCCTGGAAGGCGAGCTGGGCCGCAAGCGCATTGACCGAATCCGCTACCGGATGCCTTCCATGCCCTTCCCGCCGCCGGGTTACGCCAGTCCGGTCTCCACCAACTCCTCGGCGGAGGATCGGGAATTCGAGGCCTTGTCCAAAAAAGTGGCGGAGGCCAGGGTGCCGGTCGCCGCCATTCTCGACCGCCGCAACGAGCAATCCGCGCAATATGGAAACCAACATTCCACCGAGAAACTCATTGCCGAATACGCGAAGGACCGTTTCGACGTGATCATTGATTCCAGCGATGACCGTTTTTCCCGTTCGGTCATCTATCACACCAACGGTGAGGTCATTGATATAACCGATGGCATCATCCGGTTGTTCAAGGAACAAACCAAACAATAGGTTCCGCCCCAAAGAGGCCTGCCCCGGGCGGCGGCACGTCCTTTCCCGGGAAGCTGCGGCACGTGCCGCGGGTCTGGCATCCTTTTCGGATGCATTCAAATGGAATGCCTTTTCCGGTGGTCGGTCCTCGCGAAGGCCTCGAACCGACCGACCGGCTATCATCTGAAATCCCTTCGGGATAAAAACGGCTCAGGTCAAGGACAGTGGCGCGCCGCACCCGGATCCTGCTTGATTCGTTATCCTGGTTTGCTTCTATTCAAGGTCTTTTTCCCTTATATGCTCTCGATCAGATGAGACACCAACGAAACACCAACTTCCTGAGCCGCCGCGAAATGCTCCGCCGCACGTCCCTCGCCGGCCTTACGCTCGCGGCTGCGCATTCGCCGCTTTACCGCCTGCTCGCCCGCGAGGAGACACCGGAGCTCGCTTCACTCCCGGAGAAGGGCAACGAACTCGTCCGCCAGTACATGAGGGAGTTCGATGTCCCAGGCTTCCAACTCTCTTACATCCGCGGCAGCCGCCTGCTTTACCGAGGGTGTTTCGGCGAGGCGAATCGCGCGGAGCATGAGCAGGTCAAACCGGACAGCCTGTTTCGAATCGCGAGCTGCTCGAAGGCGTTTACTTCGGCGTCGATTTTTCTGCTGATTGAAGCGGGCAAGCTCAAACTCACCGACCACATTTTCACTCCCGATGGCATTCTGCCGCAGTATTCGAACATCGGAGAACATCGCGATTGGATCCACGCCATCACGGTCCATGATTTGCTCACGCACACGGGGGGTGGGTGGTCGAACAAAGCCAACGATCCAATGTTCGAAAAGCCCGGCTTCAATCATGCCGAACTCATCGAGTGGACGCTGAAGACGCATCCGCTCGATGATCCGCCGGGCACGAAATACGCCTACTCGAATTTTGGTTACTGCGTCTTGGGGCGGGTCATCGAGAAGCTCAGCGGCGAGCGTTACGCGGAGTTCGTCCACCAGCACGTGTTGCGGCCGATCGGCATTTTCGACATGCGCATCGGTACCAACAAGACCGCGCCCAACGAGGTCCATTACTACGGCCAGGGTGGCGCGAATGCGTACGATTCTCCCATCGCCCGCATGGATTCCCACGGCGGCTGGATCGCCACCGCCACCAATCTCGCCCACTTCCTTGCTTGCCTGTTTTCGCCCGAGGACAAGGAAGGCGCCAAATCGATCCTCACACCGGAGAGCCTGAAAACCATGACCACCGGCACGAAGGCGAATCCCGGCTATGCCTGCGGCCTGTCGGTGAACAAATATGGCAACGCCTGGCACAACGGTTTGTTGACCGGCAGCATGAGCCTGATGGTGCATACGCACGGCGGCGTGTCCTGGGCGGCGATCATCAATACCAGCAGCAGAAAATCCAATGCCGCCTCGCGCCTCGACAACATGCTCTGGGAAATCGCCCGCACGGTGCCGGAGTGGAAGGTGTAGCCCTCCCCAATCATCCCGTCTTAATCCTAATCCTACTCTTAATCCTAATCCGCCTCCCTCGACCTGGTGTCTGTCCACGCGAAAACAGTTCTCCTGGTCGTCCGCACCCCTTAAAGTAATGCTCGACCATGAAGGCCTGCTCATTTCGATTGCCGGACTCGCTCCTTAAGGAGATCGAGCGGGAAGCGCGAACGCGACGGGTTGCCAAGGCGGTCGTCGTACGTGAACGCCTGTTTCGGCATTCGTTCTCAGTTGGCAAAAACGCAAAGGCCGCCCCGGTAAAAACGATGCGTGAATTTCTGGGCGACATTTTGGCGAAAAGCACGAAGACGAAGGTGCCCCCGGGTCCGCCACAATTCCGGTCCCCCAGAAAGCAAAGGTTGGCCATTCTCATCCGCAACAAAAAGAAACTTTGCTCCTCAGCCCTTGCCCTTTCCCTCACCACGCTCGCCTGCCTCCTGACCGCGTGCGCGAGCATCGACATCACCACCACGCCCTTCATCGGCGCGCCGCATGTCCCGCCCACCAATCCGGACTCGGTCGTCATTTTGCAATCGGCTCCCAAGCAAACGGACACCTATGAACGTCTCGGTGAAATCCGCCTGGATGCCACTTCCAGTCCCGCACCGCCCATCACCGAAATTGAAGCCCGTCTCCGCAAGGAAGCCGCGAAGCTTGGCGCGGACGCGGTGATCGTCATCCTCGACCGCATCCAGCCGATTGCGGCCTACTATTCCGGCGGCTATCCCGTTCAGAGCCTGAACACTGTGACGGGCCATCGTTTCATAGGGATCGCCATCAAATACAAGGCGGACGCGGTCAGGCGGCCGCCGCGCGCGGTATGAAGTGGATCCTAACTCTTTTGGAGCGCGGCTCTGTGAGCCGCAGCACTCGCAAAGGCGATTCCACCATCCGCATCAATTTGGACACGCTTTACATGCTCTGCCCGCTGCGGCTCATAGAGCCGCGCTCCAGTAAAAATCCGCTCCTTGACTCGCCCCGGCACACGCGCAATTGTCTGCGAACTGGCAAAGGCAAACGCACCATAATATTGCTATGAAATTTCTACCCTGGTTGCTCGCGGTCGGTCTGGCGGCGGCGCTCGTCGGCCTCTACCTGTCCGGTCAGAAACAAGCCTCTGACCTCCAGGCCGCCAACGCTGAAGTGCAAAAGCTTCACGCCGCGGCCGAGGAAGCCAAAAGTGCCGCCCCGCAGGAAAGCGAGGAACTCACGCGCCTGCGCAAGGACAACGCTGAACTGATCCGCCTGCGCGCCGAGGTCCGCCAGTTGCGCGACGAAAAAACGAAACTCAGCCGCGACGTCCAGACCGCGCAAAATCAGATGGCGGCCGCCCAGCAGCAAGCGCAGGAGAGCCGCACCCAGGCAGCCAACACCGTTCAGGCGGTCCAAGCGGCGCAGGCGGCGGTCGCCGCCCGACTGGCCAACCCGGCCGGCGGCCCCCCGCAGACTCCCGAAGCCCAGGCGGCCGCCTGCGCGAACAACCTGCGCTCCATTGACGGCGCCATGCAGCAATGGGCGCTGGAAAAACACAAAACCGCCGGCGCACTCGTCAGCCTGAACGATCTCAAACCGTATTTTCCCAACGGGAACGTCCCCGCCTGCCCCGCCGGCGGCACCTACACTGTCAACGCCGTCGGCCTCGCGCCCAACTGCACCATCCCCGGCCACGTCGTCCCGCACTAAGCCTGGCGATGAAGTTTGGAGCTTGGTAGTTAGCTGGTCTTGGGTGCCTGGTTCTTGGAGTTTTTTCACCTCCGCAACCCGCCTGTAACAATCCAAACACCTCATTTATCTTTTCTTTTGCTGCTCTACGACCTACATTAACCGCCATTCATGAACGATATCGACATAGAGAGTTTGAAGGGCATTGCCAACCAGCTCCGCATTCATTCGATCGCGGCGACCACTGCGGCGGGCAGCGGGCATCCCACTTCATGCTGCTCGGCGGCGGACCTCGTCGCAGCGCTTTTTTTCGCCCACATGCGGTATGACCCAAAGAATCCGCATTACCACAATAACGACCGGCTCATCCTCTCCAAGGGCCA
Organism: uncultured Verrucomicrobiota bacterium; assembly: GCA_964448135.1. Taxonomy (GTDB): domain Bacteria; phylum Verrucomicrobiota; class Verrucomicrobiia; order Limisphaerales; family UBA8199; genus CAYUVH01. Next base: position 28,993 of record CAYUVH010000026.1, read on the forward strand.
CGCCGCGCCGCTGCTCTATGCCGCCTGGGCCGAAGCCGGGCTGTTTCCGAAGGAAGATTTGCTCAAGCTTCGCCTCATCACCAGCGACCTCGAAGGTCATCCGACCCCGCGGCTGCCGTTTGCGGATGTCGCGACCGGTTCGCTCGGCCAGGGTTTGAGCGTGGGCGTCGGCATGGCGCTTTGCGCGCGGCTGGACAAGCTGGATTACCGCACCTATGTCCTCATGGGCGACGGCGAAATCGCCGAAGGCTCCGTCTGGGAAGCCGCTTCGCTCGCGGGCGTGCAGAAGCTAAACAATCTCATCGCCGTCGTGGACGTGAATCGCCTTGGCCAGAGCCAGCAGACCGCTTTCGGCCACGACATGTCCGTCTATGAAAAGCGCTTCGCCGCCTTCGGCTGGCGCACGGAAGTCATTGACGGCCACGACCTCGACGAAATTCTCGAAGTGCTCGCCGCGGTCGGACTTGGCGATCAACCGCTCGCGATTCTGGCCCGCACGGTCAAAGGCGCCGGCGTTTCCTTCATCCAGGACAAGGACGGCTGGCACGGCAAGGCGCTGTCTGAAGAAGAAGCGGGCCGCGCCATCGCGGAACTGCAGCCGGTAGCCCGCACCGCGACGGGTCATTCGGTCTCAGCCCCGATCCCCCTGCCCGCGCCGAAAAACGAAGCGCCGTCCGAATATCCCGCGATCAATTACAATCTCGGCGACAAGGTCGCCACGCGCGAAGCGTTCGGCAGCGCCCTGCTCCGCATCGGCGAAGCGGACCAACGCATCACCGCCATGGACGGCGACACAAAGAATTCAACCTTCTCGGAAAAGTTCTTCAAGAAATTCCCGAGCCGCTTTGTCGAGTGTTTCATCGCCGAGCAGAACATGGTCGGTGTGGCCACCGGTTTTGCCGTGCGCGGCAAGGTGCCGTTCGCCTCGACGTTCGCCTGCTTCCTGACGCGGGCGTTTGACCAGATTCGCGTCGCCGGCATCTCAATGGCCAATGTCAAACTCGCCGGCTCACATGTCGGCGTCAGCATCGGTGAAGATGGTCCTTCCCAGATGGGCCTTGAAGATCTCGCCATGATGCGCGCGGTGGTCGGCAGCACGGTGCTGTATCCCGCCGACGCCGTCGCCGCGGAAAAGCTGGTGGAACAAATGGCCCTGAAAAAAGGTGTCTGCTACCTGCGCACCTCGCGGCCCAAGACACCGGTGATTTACCGCAACGATGAACCGTTTCCGATCGGGGGCGCGAAAATCGTCCGCCAGGCCGCAGGCGACAAACTCACGGTCGTCGCCGCGGGTGTGACCCTTTTCGAAGCCGTCAAAGCCGCCGACGCCCTCAAGGCCGAAGGCATTGGCCTGACGGTCATTGACGCCTACAGCATCAAACCGCTCGCCCGCGACGTCATCAAGAACGCCGCGCTCAAGACGAACGGGAAGATCCTGACCGTCGAAGACCATTACACCGAAGGCGGCCTCGGCGACGCGGTCGCCGGCGAGCTGAGCTCCGAAGGCATCAAGGTTTACAAGATTGCGGTCACCGAGCTGGCGCGTTCCGGCAAACCCGAGGAACTGCTCGCGAAGTACAGCCTCGACGCCGCCGGCATCATCAAGAAGGTCAAGTCGCTGGAAGGTTAAGCCTTCGGAAGGCGGCTGTGTTCCGTCCTTCGGAACCAGCCGGAATTGCACTTACTGCGGCGGGGCTCCGCCACAGCCGCCGTCCGCTAGTTACACATCAATCACCGGCCCGCGGCCGTCGTCATCCGGTGGGCGCTGGCGGACCTTGAGTTTCACCGAGGTGCGATTCACCCCGGTGAGTGCGCCGAGGATGGTGGAGATGATGCTGATGATCAACGCGCCCCAAAACGCCGGCCAGAAACCGTCCACGTAGAAGTGCGGCTTGAGGAGTGAGCCGACGAGGTAAAGCAACCCGGCGTTGATGACGATGATGAACAAGCCCAGCGTAATCAACACCAGCGGCAGCGTGAGGAGCTTCAGGATCGGCCGCAGGAAGGTGTTGAAAATCCCCAGCAGCAACGCCGCCAGCAGCAAATCCCATCCGTCGCCGTGGTGGATGCCCGTGACGACGGCGGCCGCGACCCACACCGCCAGTGTGTTGATGAGCCAGCGGGTGAGGAAGATTCGGATCATGGGAAACCGCGTTGCGCGGCGTTACTCGACCACGCGTTTGCCCTTCTTGCGGGCGTCAAACTGCTGCTTGATCCAGGCGTAGGTGGCCTTCAACCCGGTGTCGAGCGGGGTATTCGGTTCCCACTTCAGCATCTTCTTGATGAAGGTGTTGTCGCTGTTGCGGCCGGCGACCCCGCGGGGCGCGCTCAGATCGTAGGAACGCTTCAGCTTCACGCCGGCGATTTTTTCCACCTTCGAAACCAGCGTGTTGATCGAGACCATCTCGCTGGAACCGAGGTTGATCGGCGTGGCGATCAGGTCGTCGCTGTGCATGATCATGTCGATGCCTTTGATGCAGTCATCGATATACATGAAGCTGCGCGTCTGCGAGCCGTCGCCCCAGATGTTGATCGCCAGGTCGCCTTTATCAATCGTCTGAATGACCTTGCGGCAAATCGCGGCCGGCGCCTTCTCGCGACCGCCGTCCCACGTGCCCCACGGGCCGTAAACGTTGTGGAAGCGCGCGATGGCGGTCTTCATGCCGCGTTCGGCCCAGTATTCCTGGCAGAACATTTCGGAGATCAGTTTCTCCCAGCCGTAACCGCGCTCGGCCATGGCCGGATACGCGTCGGATTCCTTGAGGGCGGTGACTTTGGCATCCTGCTGGAGGGTGGTGTTGTAGGCGCAGGCCGAGGAGGAAAAGAAATAGCGGCGCGCGCCGGCCTGGTAGGCGGCCTCGACCATGTGCGTGTTGATGAGCACGCTGCGGAGGCATTCCACGCGAAAGCGTTCGATGAAGCCCATGCCGCCCATGTCCGCCGCGAGGTTGTAAACTTCCACGGCGCCTTCGCAGGAGCGGTAGCAATTGGCTTCGTTGCTCAGGTCGAGATGCAGGCATTCCACGCCGGGCACGCGCTGATACCATTCGGGCAGCGGCTTTTTGTCGACCGCGCGGATGCGGGTAAAACCCTTGTTGCGGAAGTGCCGGGCGAGCGCGCCGCCGATGAATCCGCCGCCGCCGCCGATCACAATCAAATCGTCTTTTTGAAGCTTGGGGTCTTTCTCAACCAGTCGTTTCTTGTCCATATTAGCCCGCCATAAATGCCAGAAAGTGCGCTGTGGTGGCGAGATTATTCTAAAACACATCAAGCTTGACGCCCCGCGCCGCCGTTGTGCCATACTGGCGCATCGCTTGCAGTGCCTCCGGCCGTCCGGATCGCGCCTGGCTGTCGCTAATGATTCGGAACACCGAAATTCGGCAGAGCAAGATCCCATACTATGAACAAATACTTCGTTGAATTCATCGGCACCTTCTTCCTCGTTTTCACCGTCGGCATGGCGGTCATCGCGCCGGGCTTGAGCAATTTCGCCCCGATCGCCATCGGTTCGGTGCTGATGGTCATGATTTACGCGGGCGGCCACATCTCCGGCGGCCATTTCAATCCCGCCGTGACCATCGCTGTATGGCTGCGCGGCAAATGTCCGACCTCGGATGTTCCCGGCTACATCGCCTCGCAAATCGTGGCGGGGGTGGTGGCTGCCGTGGCCGCGCTCTATTTGAAGGGGAATCCGGAATTGAAGGCCGACGACTTGAAAATCGGTCCGTCGCTGCTCGCCGAATTCGTCGGCACCTTTGCCCTCTGCTGGGTCGTCCTCAACGTGGCCACCTCAAAAGGCACCTCCGGCAACTCGAATTACGGCCTGGCCATCGGCTTCACCGTCACGGCCATGGCCTATGCGGTCGGCAGCATTTCAGGTGGCGCTTTCAATCCGGCGGTCGCGGTCGGCGCCGCCGTCATGCATTTGATCAACGGCTCGAACCTCTGGATCCATCTCGTCGCCGACTTCGCCGGCAGCGTGGCCGCGGCCTTTGCTTTCAAGGCGCTGAGCACCGAGGACCGCGCCGCTTGAGTGATTCGCCGGCTTCGGGGTTGCTGGGACCGGTCGCCGGTCGGCAGCTCCTCGAACTGGCCCGGCAATCTCTGGTGGCCGCTGTCCGTGAGGGCGCTCCGCCCGAAATCGATCCCACAACGGCGCCTCCGTGGTTGGGGCGAATCCGCGGTTGTTTCATCACCCTGACGAAGCAAGGCGAGCTTCGCGGCTGCGTCGGCCAGGTAATGCCCCTCCATCCCCTGGGCGAGGCGGTCATCAAAGCCGCCCGCAGCGCTGCCTTGCGCGATTCCCGTTTCTCCGCCGTTGAGCCGGGCGAACTTCCGCAAATCCGGATCGAAGTCAGCGTCCTCACCGAACCCGGCGAACTAAACGCCCCTTCACCCGAAGCTCTCCTCGGCCAACTGCGCCCCGGCGAAGACGGCGTCGTGCTGCGCGTCGGCTCGCAAGTGTCCACCTTCCTTCCGAAAGTTTGGGATCATCTCCCGGACAAGGTGGACTTCCTGAACCGCCTTGCCCAAAAAGCCGGCTGCGCCGCCGACGCATGGCGCCAGCCCGGCGCTTCGATTTCGATTTACCAGGCGGAATCCTTCAGCGAGGGGTGAAATCTTAACGGGGTGGGGCGAGCGTACTCGCGAGCCAGCCAGTCTCCCAAGCTTCTGGTCCCGCCGCTCGCTGTTTCTTTGACCCCGCCACCCTCCTGGGCTTTAATGTGCCGAATTACAGAGTGGTGGATCCATGGCTGACACGCACCAGACACTCGAACCGTTGCCTTATCACGTCGAGCTGAGGGACTATCTCAAATCGCAGGAACGCGATCTGTGGAATTGGTTTGCCTCCGCCCGCGCACAGGCCGATTACACCGAGAGCCTGCGGATGGCCCTCCTCAAATCCACCTACCGCCTGGACCCGCAGGGCCACCCGGAAATTTATGCCGGCGTCGAAGAAGTAAAATCACGCCTCGGCCTCGAGATCCCCATCACGCTCTACCAGGCGCAAACTTCCCCCCAGCCCAACGCCGCGCTCTACTTCATCCCCGGCGAAGGCCACGTCGTTTTCTCCGGTCCCCTCCTGACCCTGCTCAACGCGGGCGAAATCAATTCCGTGCTCGGGCACGAACTGGCCCACTACCACCTCTGGCAATGGGAGAACGGCGAACTTCACATCGCCGACCGGCTCATCCAGGCGGTGGCAGGGGATTTTCGCGCGGCCGAAAGCCACGAGCAAACTGCGCGGCGCTTCCAACTTTACACCGAGATTTTTGCCGACCGCGGCTCCCTGCGCGCGACCGGAGATCTTCACCCTGTCATCGCCAGCCTCGTCAAAATTGAAACCGGCCTCGGCCAAGTGAGCGCGGCTGCGTATTTGAAGCAGGCCGAGGAGATCTTTTCGAAGGATCACGTGACGACGGAAGGTTTGTCGCATCCGGAGATATTCATTCGCACGCGCGCCCTCTCGCTCTGGCACGAAAAGTCGGACGAAGCGCACGGGCCGATCGTCCGCATGATCGAGGGCGCGGAGAAGTTCAGCGAACTCGATTTGCTCGCGCAGAAACGCGTCGCGAGCCGGACGCGCGAATTGCTCCGGCATTTTCTAAAACCCCGCTGGCTTCAAACTCCGGCCTTACTCGCCCACGCGAAATTCTTCTTCGAGGATTTTCAACCGGCCAGCCCAGCCACCACGTCCACTCTGGAAAACCTTGAAAACGCCGACACCGGCCTGCGCGAGTATTTCTGTTACGTGCTGCTGGATTTCGTCACCGCCGATCCCGAGTTGGAAGACCTTCCACTCGCTGCCGCGCTCGATTTCAGCCGCGGTCTGGGCCTCGACGCGCAATTCGAGAAACTCGCCGCCCGCGAACTGAAACTGAAAGTACGCGACGTCCGCAAACTCAAGGACCAGGCGCCGGAGATGCTCGCCAAAGCGGAGGCGGACCAATGAGCGTCGCCATGCCCAAAGCTTTCCCCGAATTTCTCGAAGCCGGCATCGCCAAAGGCGGCTTCGAAATTGACGACGTGCTGGCCGCGCTGCTGCCGTTGATGAAGCAGGTCCAGGCCGCGCACCAGGGCGGCCAGGTCGCGCCGCTCGACGGCGTGAGCAGCCTCTTCGCGAATGAGAACGGCAGTCTCGCCTTCGCGCCGGAAAAAACTGCTGCCCCAACAAAGAACTCCGGCCAGGTCGATTCGCTCCAGCAAGCCGTCAGCCACGCAGTCGAAGTCGTCGCCCAATCGCGCCGCACGGCGGACGTTGACCAGCGCTCGTTGATAGTTTCAGACCTCGAAATCGGCGACGTGGCCGCGGGCATCTCGAAGCCGGTTTATCTCGAAGGCTATCGCTGCTGGGAACACGCCATCGGCCACCACGACGAACTCACCGATATTTTCTCGCTCGGCATGTTGCTCGCCAGCCTCGGCTGCGGCCTGGATTTCTCGTCGCGAGAGGAATTGGAATTGTTCACCACCAACCGCGAAAACCTGTTCGTCGTCCGCCGCCGTCTTAATCCGGTGCTGGCCGCTGTGATCGGGCACATGACGGAACTCAACCGTCACAAGCGCGCGCAGGACCTGGGCCAGATGATTTCGCGGCTGGAAAATTATCGCGAGCAGACCGCCGACTTCGACACCAACCTTTTCAGCCGGAAGGAATTCAAGGAATCGCCGCTCACCGGCAAACGCCGGCTCATCCAATCCCACCTGCGCGACCGGCTCTTCGAAATCTCGCGCCGCAACCGGCTGATCTATTTCAAGCCCACGCTCCAGACGCTGAACCTCACCATCGCCTCGGTGCCGGTCATGCTGGACTACCGGAACATCAAGCTCGAGCAGCTCTTCGTCTGGCACCCCGAACTCGCCGCCGCCGTGACCGACGGCGGGCCAATGTCCCTCGGCAAATATCTGCGCTTCGAAGACGCGCCCTACATACCCGGCGTCCTCGACAAAATCATCAGCGAAGCCCGCCGCGACCGCGCTGAATACGGCTTCGCCCAACTGCGTCTCGTCCTGTGTTTCCTGCGCTGGAATAATCTCAAGGAAGCAAAGGAGGAACGGATCCACTCGCCACTCCTGCTCCTCCCCGTGGAATTGACCCGCAAGAAGGGCGTGCGCGACAATTACGTCCTCGACCCCACCAGCAGCGAAGCCGAGGTCAATCCCGCCCTGCGCCATCACCTTAAGGAAATCTACGGCCTGAATCTGCCGGAGTTCGTGGACCTCAAGGAAACGACGCTCGACCAATTTTACGATGCGCTCAAGGCGCAGATTCAAGCCAGCGAACCCGGTGTCACCCTCAACAAGCTTGATCGTCCGCAAATCGAACTTATTCACGAGAAAGCACGCCAGCGCGTGGATCAATATCGCCGCCGCCTGAAACTGCAGGCCCGCAAATCCCGCGCGACCGTCAAACCCGATTACAGCTACGACCGCGAAAATCTTCGCCCGCTTGGCCTGCAGCTTTTCCTCCAAAAAGTCCGGCCCGCGCCCATGCCCATGCGCGATGCCGCCGGCGCGCCGCCTGCCCCGCGCCTGCCGCACGTCGTTGAACCGCCCGCCGCGGGGGAAACCGGCAAAGTCCTCGAAATTGAAAGACAGACGTTCGCCTTGCGCGACGGCGACAACCAAAACCCCTACTCCTGGGACTTCGATCTTTGCAGCCTGACGCTCGGCAATTTCAATTATCGCAAGATGACACTGGTCCGGGATTATTCCCGGCTCATCGAGACCGACATGGCCAGCGGCGCGTTCGACCGCGTTTTCTCTCTTTCACCGCGTCCCACCGAAGAAGCCCCGCCGCCGCTCGAACTGACCGACCAACACCTCGTCATTTCCTGCGACGCCACGCAGGCCTCGGCCATCAGCCGCGCGCGCACCGGCGCGAGCTACATCATCCAGGGCCCGCCCGGCACCGGCAAATCCCAGACCATCACCAATCTCATCGCGGATTATGTCGCGCGCGGCAAGCGGGTGCTGTTCGTATGCGAAAAACGCGCGGCCATTGACGTTGTGTTTCATCGCTTGCGCCAACAGGGCCTCGATGAGTTGTGCTGCCTGATTCACGATTCGCAGACGGACAAGAAAGCCTTCATCCAGAATCTCAAGCAGACCTACGAGCAATTTCTCAATCCCGCCGGCGTGGATGCCGAAGCTGAAGACGTCCGCCGCAAGAACTTGAACGCGATGGAGCAGGACCTCGCCAGCCTGCGGCGGTTTTCCGAAGTCATGCGCGAAGCGCAGGCGCACACCGGCATCCCGTTGCGTTCGCTGCTGCATCGCCTCATCGAGTTGCGGGCAGGCAAAGAACTCCCGCCCGAAGTTGAAGATCTCCTGCCGGAATACCCTCTTTGGCTCCAGCATGGCGAACTCATCACCCGCCTGCAATCCACCCTCACCGAACTCGACGAAGATCTTTGCTTTGCGCGGCACCCTCTGCGCTGGCTCGGCAAAGGCGTGTTGCAGGCCGACCGTCCGCTGGAAGCGCTCACGAAAAATCTCGATCGCGGCGAAGACCTGCTCGACGGCATCGAAAGCGCCCTCGAACTCTCCGGCCTGCCCGGCGAGTTGTGGGACACCTTCGCGGAAATCCAGGCGATCCTCGAATTCGCCGTACTCGCCCAACCGCTCGCCGAGCGCAACCTGCTGGGCATCCTCACCCACGGCCCCGCCGAAGAGTCCTTCAACACGCTGGTCGCCGACCTCGACAAAAAGGCCCGCGCTTTCCAGAAGGCCCGCGAAAAAACCACCGCCTGGCGCGATTCGCTTTCGCCCGACGACACCGACAATGCTCTCGCGCAGGCGAAGTCGTTCGAGAAATCCCTCTTCCGTTTCATTCAGCCCGCGTTCTGGCGTCTGAAGAAAACGCTGCAAGCGCGTTACGATTTCTCCGGCCACGCCGTCGCACCCGCGTGGAGTAAAATCCTCGGCGACCTCGCCGCCTGCCACAAAGCCCGCGCCGAATGGGAAGCCCTTAGCGCTCAGGCCGCCTCCGCGTGGCACGTGAACGACGTGGACGCGTTCCGCTCGCAGGTCCTGGAACTCAAAAACGACCAGCGTCTCGCCCACCCGTCCATCAAAGCCCTGATCAACCTGCTCGCGAAAAACGACGACGCCAAAAAGCTCATCGAAAATCTCGTCGCCATTCAAAGGCAGTTCAGCGAACTCGACGCCATCCTCGGCGAAGCGCTCGCCGAGTACGAACAGTTCGAATTTCCGCAACTGGCCGAAGTCCTGTCCAAACTCCGCGAGCAGACCAGCCTTCTCGCCGAATTGTCTCCGATCCTCTCCGAACTGGCGGATCTGCCCGAAGCTTTCACCCACGCCTTGCGCCACGCGGAAGTTCCGCTGAACGAATTCGAAGCGGCCGTCGGCAATAAGAGCGTCCGCCAGGTTTATCGCGAGGACCGCGCGGCCAGCCGCTTCGAAGGCCGCACGCTGGTGCGCCGCATGGAGCAGTTGGAAAAGCGCTATCGCGACTGGCTCGGCCAAAACGCCCGCTGCCTGCGCATGGCCGTTCGGCGGAAATTTCTTGAGCACGTCAACATCTCCTCGCTCCCCGCCGCGCAACTCACGCCGGAACAGAAGGCCTTCAAGAAATCCTACGCCGCCGGCCGGCGCGATCTGGAACACGAGTTCGGCAAGACCATGCGCTTTAAATCCATCCGCGACCTCGCCGCCGGCGACACCGGCCAGGTCGTGCAGGATTTGAAACCGATCTGGCTCATGAGTCCGCTAAGCGTTTCCGACACGCTGCCGCTCGATCCGGATTTGTTCGACGTCGTCATCTTCGACGAAGCCAGCCAGATTCCGATGGAGGAGGCCGTGCCCGCGATTTATCGCTCGCATCAGACGATTGTCGTCGGCGACGAAATGCAATTGCCGCCCACCACCTTCTTCGCCAGTGCCCGCACGGAAGACGAAACCGTTCTCGTCGAGGAAGACGGCGACCGCTTCGAGGTGGACCTGGACTCGGACAGTTTCCTGACGCAATCCGCGCAGAATCTTCCGTCCACTCTCCTCGCGTGGCACTACCGCAGCCGCTACGAAGCGCTCATCAGCTTTTCGAACTCCGCCTTTTACAGTGGCAACCTTTACACCATTCCCGACCGCCAGCGCCCCGTCGCCGACGGTCCGGAACTGCTCGTCACCGCGAAGGAAGATGCCGCCGCCAACGTGGACGCCCTGCTCGCGCGCAGCGTGAGTTTTCATTTCATGTCGAACGGCGTCTATGAAGATCGCCGCAACCCCAACGAAGCCGCCTACATCGCCCAACTCGTGCGGAACATTCTCCAGCGCGGCACCGGCCTGAGCATCGGTCTCGTCGCATTTTCAGAAGCGCAGCAGGGCGAGATTGAATCCGCCCTCTCCGTGCTCGCCGGCGAGGACGCCGACTTTTCCGCGCGACTCGAAAGCGAATACGTTCGCGAGGAAAATGACGTCTTCTGCGGCCTCTTCGTGAAAAACCTGGAAAATGTCCAGGGCGACGAGCGCGACATCATCATCATGAGCGTGTGCTACGGCCATGACGCCGGCGGCCGCATGCTCATGAACTTCGGCCCCATCAACCAGCGCGGCGGCGAAAAGCGGTTGAACGTCATCTTCTCGCGCGCCAAGCATCACATGGCGATCGTCAGCTCCATCCGCCACCATGACATCACCAACGATTACAACGACGGCGCGAGCAGTCTTAAGAATTTCCTCCAATACGCCGAAGCCGTTTCCAAGGGCGACGAATCCACCGCGCGCCGCGTGCTCGAAAATCTCAACCCCCTCAGTCGCAAAGCCCTCGCGCCCTTGAGCAAAGGCGACGCCGTCGTCGAACAACTAGCCGCCGCCCTGCGCCAGCGCGGCTACGAAGTGGACCTGAACGTCGGCCAGTCCCGTTTCCGTTGCGACCTCGGCGTCCGTGGCAAGACGGACTCCCTCTACCAACTCGGCATCCTCGTGGACACGGACGGCCATTACGCCAATCCAAACGTCCTCGACCGCTACCTGATGCAACCCTCCATCCTCCGCGCGTTCGGCTGGCGCTTCGCCCTCGTGCTTACGAAAGACTGGTACCACACCCCCGATGACGTCCTCGCTCGCCTCGAAAAACTCCTGCGCGGCGAATCGCCCGAACCCGACCCGGCTGCCGAGCCCGAGGAAGAAGCCCCTTTCACGCCCGCGAACGCGGAAATAAAACAACCGGAATCGCCCGCCCCCGCAACGGCTGCGACACCCGAGATCCCGGAGCCAACCGCGGCAGCGAGCGCACCCTCAACTACAACGACGCCCGCAAAGCCCCAAACCCCTGCCATCACCCGCAGCTTTGAATTCATCGGCGGCGGCTCCCGTAAATTCTGGGAAATCTCAATCGCCGACAACTCCCTCACCGTGCGCTTCGGCCGCATCGGCACCGCCGGCCAGACCCAGACCCGATCCTACGCCGACGCCGCCAAAGCCCGACGCGAGGCCGATACCCTGATCGCAGAGAAATTGAAAAAAGGTTACGTCGAGAAACACTGACCGCGTGACTTTTTGCTGGTCGCGCGGCGCGGCGCGGCGAAAATAGCTTGATGGAAGCGAACCAACCAAAGCTCATCGAGTTTCTCCGCGCGGCCAAAAAGATACTGATCTTCACCGGCGCCGGCATCTCGACTGGCAGCGGCATCCAGGATTTTCGCGGGCCCGAGGGCGTTTGGAAAAAACGCCAGCCGGTCTATTACCATGACTTCATGCGTTCCGAGCCTGCCCGCATCGAGCACTGGGATTACAAACTCGAAGCCTGGCCCTCCTTCAAAGCCGCGAAACCCAATGCCACACACGAAGCCATTGTTCAACTCGAGCGCGCCGGCAAAGTCCTCGCCGTAGTGACGCAAAACATAGACGGCCTCCACACCCGCGCCGGAACTTCCGCCGAGAAACTCGTCGAATTGCACGGCACGAACAGTTTCGTGGAATGCCAGACCTGCGGAAAACTCTCCGATCCCGAACCGTACTTCGCCGCCTTCAGCAAGACTCGCCAGCCCCCGCTCTGCGAGTGCGGCGGCTTTCTCAAACCCGCCACCATCAGCTTCGGCCAAAACCTCCGCAACGAAGACATCCTTCGCGCAGAAGCCGCCGCGCAGAAGGCTGATTTTGCGATTTCGCTGGGCTCGACGTTATCAGTGCATCCGGCGGCGGATATTCCGCTGCTCGCCGCCGCCCGCGGCGTGCCCTACGTCGTCATCAACCGCGGCGAGACCGAACACGATGGGCGGGAGGAAGTCTCGCTGCGGATTGAGGGAGATGTAGGGGAGGTCTTTCCCAGCGCGGTTAGAGCAGCGCTGGGAAAATGACGAAGCACGAATGACGAAATCCGAAAGAATGACGAATGACCGAAGCACAAATGTCTCTTCGGCCACCTGATTCGGAATTCTGGCTTCGTGCTTCTTTCGGGATTCGTCATTCGTGCTTCGGAATTCCTACCGCGCCTGTCTTACTCGTATGGTGTAGCGCTTCGCCAGATTGTTCATCGATACAAACTTCACCTGCTCCGTCGCATTCTCGGTAAGAATCAGCGTCTGAAACGGCGTCTCATCTCCGATCGAAACCCCGTTCATATCCTTGAACACGCAATTCACCTGCACTTCGATCCGGCGGTTCTCGCGGTTGCGTAATTGCGCGATCACTTCCAGCCGACCGTCCTCCACCACGCGCGCGTACGGCTGCCCGGTCGACGTGACCGAGTATTGCACGCCGGGATCCAGCAATACGACGGGTTCGCTGCTTTCGTAAGCCGGTGTTTTCGGCGTCTGGGGCAGGTAGGGGCCTTTGTCATGGGTGGAACATCCGACGACAAAAAGCGCGGCGGAGCCGATGACGAGAGCGGAAGCGATGGTGGTTTTCATAAGGTTTGTGGAGTTACGGACTGGTCGCTGAGAAAGACGATTTTCTGCGGGCCCGACGCGGGAATATCCAGCGTGATGTTTTTCGTGAAGGTCGGCACGACGTTCCCACGCGCGTCGAGAAATTCCACGGTCATCTGATGCTGCCCCGCGGACATGGTGAGCGAGATGAAGCTGACGTATTGCGGCAGGTTGTCCCAGGCACGAATGTCCGCCTCAGGCGTGGTGGCGGCGGCGACAATTTTGCTGACCAATCCCACGGCCGCGATTCCCAGGCCGACTTCCTGCGCCGTGCGATTGCCGCTCACCGCCGCCGTCGTGAGCCCGCCGATCAATGCCACGTTGCCGACTGTGTCGGTGGTGCGTTTGAAGACAGCTTTGTTCGCCAGCACATGATCCATGGCACGGCCGCCGCGCGTGGTCGCCTGGAAATTGACGTCGTCGCACGGTGCGACCGGTTGAACGAGGTTTCCCACTTTGACGCGCGCGGAGAACACCGGCGACGGCCGCGTGCGAATGCGCAATTCCTCGCCATACTGGCCGGTGCGATATTTCACTGGTCCGGGACCAAATTCCAACAGCAGCAGCACATTCGCCTTCAGGTTGTAGTCCGGCAGTTGAATGTTCTTCGCATTCGCGCGTGCGCGCTTCAACGCGTCGGCGCCGTCGCCGCCCAATTCCGCGGTGATGTAGCCGTCGAGATAATCCGGCAGCACCCAGTCGCCCGCGTATTCCTGCTTCTCCGCGTCGCTGTCCTCGAACTCAGCGCTGCGAAAACACGCGCGCGCATTGTCCGGCTCGCCATCCATCCAATAGATGACGCCGCGATAAAAATACGCCATGGAGCGCTCATAGGGTTCGCCGATGAAGGTCTTCCGCGCCTCCTTCGAAAAATAACTGCGCGACTTCCGCGCTTCGGCGTCCTTCCCGTAAACCCCTTGCAGCGTCAGGATGCAATCATCCAGCAACTTCTTCGCGTCCGCATAATTCCCCCGCCGCATGTCTGCCACCGCGAGGCGATACTGCCACAGCACCTTGTCGCGCGGCGGGCCATTGGCGATGGCGTTGGGCGCGTCCACCATCACGTCGCCCGTGAGCGGGAGCGGCTTCGTCGTGGAACAGCCGCACAGCGCGAGCAGCGCCGTCGCCAGCAGAATTAGCCAGGCGGATTTCACAGCAAGCCGCTTCAAAGCGGGCCTACCGATACGCCGCGTCTTCGAGTCCCTGCTTCTTCACCTCGGCGAAATCCTCCCACACGATCAGGCTCGTCCGCGCGTCAATGAGTTGGAACCCGTAATTGATGTAGTCGCTCGTCCCCGCCTTCGTGCGGGTGGACATTCCGGACAGCTTGCCGGTGAGAAAATAATCCGCGCCTTTGAACTCCTGCACCCCGGGATCAGTGGTGGAGGTGACCGCGCCCTGGCGCTTCAAATTGCGCTCCTTCTCCAGCGCCTCCATGCGGTCGCGCGCTACGAACATCACTTTGCCCATGGACTTCGAATTCAGACCCTGCCGGATGCGGGTCAGAAACAAATCCTTGTTGATCGGAAACCGCGTGTCGTTGACCACCGGATCCAGCGCGACGATGGGCGCGGTCGGGGCGTTGGCGATTTGCGGGATGCTCAGGATGCTGCGCGCCATCTTGTCGGTCACGGCCACGAGGTCCTGCGACTCAACACCTGTTCCTTCAACGAAACCGCGTTCGTCCGCGTTCATCCGGGTCACGCCGGTGCCGGAGGGATTCTTGACGCCGCTGGAAGCGCAACCGACCAGAGTCAGTGCGCAAGTGGCGGTGAGGAACATTTTAGGTATGGATGCTTTCATGGGTTTGGTTTTTCTGGCGTTGAGGGGAAATCAAAATGTCGGCGCATCGGGCACGCGCGGCGCGTCGGGAATACCTTGCGCCAGCGGCGCAGGCGCAACGACCACAACACGTGGAGCCGGTGCCACGACCTTGACCACGGGAACCGGCGGGGCGGGCTTCAAAACCACGACCGGTGGCGGGGGTGGCGGCGCGACATAGACTGGCGGTGCATAATAGTAGTCGGCAGCCGGCACATATGAATACGGCACGGGATACGCCGGATAGTTATAGGCGGCGGTCTCATACGCCTGTTGGCGGGCGAGGCCAGTCAGCCCGCCCAGCAAAAATCCCACGCCCGCCCCGATGCCGGCACCCTGTCCCGAGAATCCTCCGTTATTGCAGTTTCCACCGGCGAGGCCGCCAAAGAGGCTGCCCCAGAAAGCCCCGCCAAAAGCCTCGGGCCCCAGGAATTGCGCGCGCGCCGTCGTGAGCGACAGCGCCACCAGTCCCGCAAGGAGTATTTTTTTCATCGTCCTTCGTTCGTTTTGACGCCGGAGCGCCATTGCTATTCAATTATGCCCTGAAACTATACCACGGAGCGCGGCCGCATTCCAGACTCGCGTGGAACCGGAAAGCGGATATTGCATGAATCGCGAACCCATCAACCGATGGCTTCAAAGCCGGATCAGCCACGCCCGGAGCGTGTCCCTGCTCGGCGCGGTCTGGTCACTGGTGGGCGGCCTGCTGATTCTGCTCGGCACGTTCGTGATCGCGTTCGTCGCGATCTGGATCATCTCGATGTCGTTCTTCCATCTATCGAATTGGACCTGCCTCGCGCTGGCGCTGGGATTTCTGGCGTTGGTGGTGGTCAGCGGAATCATGCGCCCGCCCAAGGATATGCTTCCCCTGAGCCCGCCAAGGCCGGACCTTCTGCAGAATACTAACATCGAGGATTTCGTTACTTTCATGACCCATTTTGAACCGGGCGCGGTTTATAAAACGCGCGCGGCGGCTTCCTTTGGCGATTCGCTCTTTACCGGTGGCGTTCACATGCTGCGCGACGCCCTGGCCGAATGGCGACACCGCGTCCGGCTACAGGAAGTGAACACCACTCACTGCGCCGCGGCGGTGGCCATCATGATGGCCGATGACCGCCGGATTCCCATGCCCGAGCTGGCCGGCAACCTGCCGGGACTCAATCCGGTAAAGCTCTTCGATGACCTTCGCTACATTGAGGGCGTGCAGATTCTGGTCAACGACCCGCCCGGTTTCGCGCTCCAGTCGGACTTCCGCTCCGAACTCCTGGCCGCCCTGCGCAATCAGCGATGATCACCCACCCTTTGAGTCATGAGTGACTCCCCCGCCCCTCCATTCTTGCCGCCGCCGATTCCGCCGCCGGCCTCGCCCAACCCGGACAACGACGGGGTGTTGCGCGAAGTCAGCGAATTGCAAAACCGCAAAACCAGCTGGGGCACGATCGTCATCATTCTGATCGTGTCGCTGGGACTGTTCGTGGGCGCCGGCGCGCGCCAGTTCTCGTGGGATTATCTGCTGATCCTCGTGCCCGTCGTTTTCATCCACGAACTGGGCCACTACCTCGCGATGCGGGCGTTCAACTACCGCAACCTCCGGATGTTCTTCATCCCGTTCTTCGGCGCCGCGGTATCAGGGCAGCATTACAATGTCGCCGGTTGGAAAAAAGTGGTCGTGTCGCTCATGGGCCCGGTGCCAGGAATTTTTCTTGGCTCCATTCTCGGCATCATCGGGCTCATCGCCGGCAAGGCGCTCGTCATCAAGATCGCCCTCGTCGCCCTGTTCCTGAACGGCTTCAACCTGCTGCCCCTCCTGCCCTTCGACGGCGGACGGGTTTTTCAAACGCTCCTGTTTTCGCGTCATCCCGCGCTGGACCTGGTTTTTCGCGTGCTGGCCGTTATTGGCCTCGGGGCGCTGGCCGCCGTGCTCCATAGTATTTCGCTGGGGATCGTGGCTTTCTTCATGTTTGTTTCCCTGTCAGTCAGCTACCGCCTCGCCACCATCGCCCGCGACGTGCGCGCGCTCAATCTGCCACCGCCGCTGCCGGATGAGCAGTCCATTCCCCCGGCCACCGCTGACGTCATCATTGGCGAACTGCGCAAAATCAAAGGCCCGGCGCGCTCGGATAAAATCCTCGCGCAGCAAACCCTCCAGGTCTTCGAGACCGTCAACACGCGACCCCCCGGCGCGGCCGCCACGATCGGGTTGCTCGCCGTGCATTTTTTCAGCTTCGTCATGGCGCTCCTACTCGCGATGATCCTCATCCTCGGTCGCAAGGGCAATCTGCTGCAGCGAATCGAAGCCGCGAGCCGGGCGCCGAAAAACGCCATCGTCTGTGGCACGAGCGAAAGCTGGAATGGATCGCGATCCATGGCCACCGATTCCGCGCCGCGATTCACTTTGGTCAGCACGCTGAAATCCCACAGCGCGGCGCAAACCCTGTTCGCCGATCTCACGAACCGCCTTCCCGCGACCGCCTCGCTGCGGATCTTCGGCCAGTCACTGCTTGTGAGCCTGCCCGCGCAACCCGCGGAGACGCGCGGCGCCTGGCTCGCGGAGTTGAAAGGCCGCTCGTCCGACTCCGTCGCCGACGAGACCAATCAGGTCCTCCATCTTGCGCTGCGCTGTCGCGCGCCCGACGCAGCCTCCGCCAAACGCATCGCCGCCGAAATCGAAGCTTATCTCCGCCTGCCCGATTCGCGCGCGCTCACGCCACCGTGGCTCCCCTCGGACATCCGCACTTCCGCCGAGCGCGCGCAAAACGAACTGGCCCGCGCGACCTACGCAAAATTGCTCAGCGCCCAATCCCGCATCCAGACCAACGCGGAACTCAAGGCCCTCGAGAAGCAGTTCTTTACGGAGCTGCGCCAGGGCGATCGGACCAGCGGCAAAGCCCTGAAGGAAAAGGTGGCGGCCCTCCGCGCAAAACTCCGCGACGACGCCATCGAATGGGTGGCCGCCGCCGCGGACGGCCCGGTGGACACGAACATCGTCGCCTGGTTCCCGCAGTATTACACGAACCGCGCCGGCACGAACGCGACGCCCCGCAAATTACTCAGGGACTTCACTCACGAATTGGGTGAACTTCCGCCCGGCCAGCGTGGCGTGGGCTCTCCCTCCGGTTTTGCCAAAACACTCGATTCGAGCGTGGACATCCTGTGGATCGCGTTCAACCGCGCGAGCGACGGCGCCCCGGCGTTCGTGGATTGGCTCTGCGCCCGGGGCTGCCGCAACTTCAAATACGAATTCTATTCGCAGACCGTCTACGACGAGGACGAGGTGGACGAACCCGCTCCGGCCCCCTAAGGCAATCGGTCCCGGCCCCGATTCCCACCACCTCAGGAGAACCCTACCCACCTGCATCATCAGGTTACTGGTCCTTGGTGCTTGGATCTTCTCTGGTTCTTGGAACTTGGTCCTTGGTGCTTCATAGCGTCGCCGCCTTTCGCGCCAGATACTGTCGTTGCGCCTCCTGCTTCGCCGCTTTCAATTCGGCCAGCATGTCCGTTGCGAGCGCGGCGCGCGTTCGCCGTTGGCAATCGAAGGCCGAAGGCGCGCAGATGGTCCGCGCGGCAACCAGGATGCCTGCCTCCGCCTCCGTGAGCGCCAGGCGCGCGAACTCCTTTCGCTGATGAAAGCGATCGCCCAACCGTAGCGTGCGAATCTGGGTGCCCAGGAGTTTGTAACTGGCTTTCCATGCGGAACGATACGCCAGGTACGTTTCTTTTGAATTGAAGGTGAGGTTTTTCATATGTGTTTTTGTTCTATACGAGTTTTAGTTTTTTGGTGATGTGGCGGACCTGCGCACGAGTGGCAGGCCCGAAGCCGACGGCGGTAACGATGGGTTGTCCGCCGAAGAAATTTTCGCAGCCGGAATCAACGACCCGAAAAAAGGAAAGGCCCGCGACCTGCGCCGACTGCTCCACGTGGAGCAATTGCGTCAGATCACGGGCCTGCAGGCACACTTTGGTGCCGGGAGATTGGGGAAAATCGCGATGGTATTCTTTCAGCCGTTCGGCATCGCGGCAAAGCAGGTAGGCGCCCAGAAAAGCGTGCCCGGCTTGAGAAGCCAGTTTTCCGGCTGACATTCCAAGATCGGCCCGGACGACGGCATAAAGCCGAAGGGTATGGTCAGCTGGCGAAACCTACGTGTCAGGCGGGGGCAGGGAGCAGCAGGAAGCGGACGGAGGCGCGATGAGAACCGGCGCTCCAGGGAACGAAGAAGGACTGATTACAACCTACGTATGTTGCTTCATACTTGCGAAAATAATGCCACAGAGGGCGGGATTGTCAAATGGTGCACCTGGAGGGGCTCGAACCCTCGCCGACGGTTTTAGAGACCGCTTGCTCTACCACTGAGCTACAGGTGCGACCAAGCCTTGCCCCGCACTTTGCCTCAATTAGGGGTATTTGGCAAACCCGTCGCAAGGCTACCCCTTCCTGGCTTTCTTATTCCAACGGCCTGCGATGTCCAGAAGGACAGCTCCCGCTACCATCATGATCGCGGGAGCAACCGGGATGCTCGGCATGTTCCGGCCCATCTCATCCAGGGAGCGTCGGATTATTTCCCTGAGCTCGCTTGAGTCCTGAGTCTTGGCTTCGGTCATGGATT
The DNA here is from genome assembly GCA_964448135.1 of uncultured Verrucomicrobiota bacterium. GTDB lineage: Bacteria > Verrucomicrobiota > Verrucomicrobiia > Limisphaerales > UBA8199 > CAYUVH01. The sequence continues at coordinate 48,311 of CAYUVH010000026.1, forward strand.
GAAAAGCGAAGGAGGCGGCCCGTCCCTTGGCACCGTGGAGTCGCACGTAATGCGAACAAGCCATGGCGAACAGGCCAAGGATCAGCAGCAGATAGCCGGCAACTCTCATCGCGCATCAGGAAGTATAACAACCCAAACTCACCTTTTGATTACCAAATCAGGCCGCCAAGGTCTGGTTTCGACTACGGTCGCCTAATCACTCCCGTTCGAAAGCCTGAAGAAAAGCGCGGGCGCTTCCAGCGCGACCGGCACCGTCAATTGATTGTATCCATCAACGACTGCCGGGCCGGTGGAGGAATGAACGGTTTCCCAAACGAACGGCGGCGCAAGATTAGTGGCGACCTGCGGATGAAAACCGATGACATTCGTGGCCCAGCTAACGATCACGCCAGTCCCGGCCGGCGTGACCGTCGGCGTCACGAAGATCGGCGGCGCGTTCGTTCCGTAAGGCACCTCCGTGCGCTTGAAATTGTCCATCAGGATCCAGTCCGGATACCACATGCCACCGTTGTCCTTGAACGTCGCGTAGGCGATGTTCGCCGTCGGGCTGGCGATGCCGATGAATTCGCCGTTGGCGCTGCCGGCGATGGCCGGGATGGTGGCGCTGGCGATCAAGTTGTTGCCTGCGTCGAACGCGCTCAGCGTCCATGTATCGTCTGAAGCGCCGTAATTAAAACCAAACGCCGCCATCGGCGTTTGGAACGTGATCGTCATCAGCGAATTCGTACTGTCGTTGTTGTTCAGGTATTGCCCGATGGAATTATACTGACCGGCATAGAGGCTTTCGATCTTTACGCCGCCCGCGCCTGAAAAGATCACGCCGCCGTTCGTTAGCGAAGCATAGATGCCGGGAGCGGGGCTGCTGAAATTCATGGCCCCGGGACCCAGCGCCGGATGGTTGATGTTAGTGATGATGGTCTGGGCCTGCGCCGAAACCACCACGCTCAAGAAAAGAAGAATCAACTTACCGGGCCGCTTCATCGAATTTGGTCCTTGGTGTTTGAAGTTTCTCTGGTTCCTGGAGCTTGGTTCTTGGTCCTTTAAAAGTGACTCGGTTCCCTTTTCAAAAACTGTCCCCGTCCCGCCTTCCCCACAAACTTTCCATCCCGCGCCGCGACCTGCCCGCGCACGGTCACCACGCTCGGCCGGCCCTCGATCGTCATGCCTTCGAACGGATTGTAATCCACGTTCATCGTCTGCGTTTTCACCGAGATCGTGCCGCGATAGTTCGGATCGAAAATCACCAGGTCCGCGTCGCTGCCCGGCTGGATCGTGCCCTTGCGCGGGAACAACCCGAACAACTTCGCCGCCTGCGTGCTCGCCGTGTCCACGAACCGATGCAAATCCATCCGCCCGCCCTTCACGCCCATCGTGTAATACATATTCACGCGATCCTCGAGCGACGGAATACCATTCGGTATCTTCGTAAAATCCTTCTCTCCCATCCGTTTCTGCGTCGCAAAATCAAACGGCGCATGGTCCGTCGCCAGCGTGCTCACAAGCCCATCGCGCAGCGCATTCCAAAACACATCCTGGTTCTTCCGATCGCGCAACGGCGGCGACATCACGAACTTCGCGCCCTCGAAATTCGGCCGCTCCGCCCATGTCTTGTCCGTCACCAAATACTGGATCAACGTCTCCACCCACACCTTCACGCCGTTCAACTTGCCGGTCACCGCCTCCCGCAACGCCTCCTCGCAACTGGTGTGCACGACATACACATGCGCGTCGTGCATCTTCGCAAACGTCATCAGATGATGCACCCCCTCGGCCTCGACCATCGGTGGCCGGCTCTCATGATGCCACTCCGGACCGGTCTTGCCTTCGGCCAGCAACTTCTTCTGAAGTTCAAAAACCAGCTCTGCGTTCTCGCAATGCGCCGTCGTGATTACTCCCAGTTTCTTCGCGAGCCCCAGTGTGTGATACAATTCTTCATCGCTCACCCCGAACGCGCCCTTGTACGCGAGGAACACTTTGAAGCTGCTCAACCCGCGCTTCACGATCTCGGTCATCTCGCTGCGCACCTCTTCGTCGTAACGCGCCACGCCCATGTGAAACGTGAAATCGCACGCGCTCTTCCCCTCCGCCTTGCCCAGCCACAACTCAAACGCCTCCAGCGGCCCGTCCCCGCGCATCGGACAAATCATCTCGATAAACGTTGTGGTCCCGCCCGCCAGCGCCGCCTGGCTCGCCGTCTCGTGCGTGTCCTTCGCGTATGTGCCCATGAACGGCAGGTAAATATGCACATGCGGGTCAATGAATCCGGGAAACACATACTTCCCTTTCGCGTCAATCACTTCCGCCCCGGGCGGCGCGGAAAGATTTTTGTCTATGCGGGTGATCGTTTCGTTCTCACAGAAGATGTCGGCGGTGTACCGTTCGCCTGCGGTGACGATCTCGCCATTCTTGATGAGCAGGGCCATGGGCCATGTTTAACCCCGCGCGCTGGCGAATGCAATCATCCGCGCGCCACTCCGATCGTGGCGGCGGGCCTCTGGCCCGCCGTAGAGCCGGGCGTCCCGCCCGGCGGCCATAACCGTCCAACGTTTCAATCAGCGCCCGGCAGTTTGAAAAAATACTCCATCAACTCGTCCCCCAATCTTGAAAACCGCCGCCGGTCCCTTTAATTTGATGCATGTTTCGTTCTCGCCCGCCACAATTCGCCGCGCTCGGCCTCCTGGGTGCCGTGTGGCTGGCCGTGGCCGGGTGCACCCCTTCCAATTCCAGCCAGTTGGACGAGGAAAGAGAGTCTCACTTCCTGGCCGGCAAAAGCCGCGTCAACACCCTGGATTTTCAGGGTGCGATCGAATGCTTCGAAAAAGCGCTCGAGGTCAACCCCCACTCCGCCGCCGCCCACCTCGAACTGGGCTGCATCTACGAACAGCGCGAAATTGACCCCGCCGCCGCGATTTACCATTACCAGCGCTACATCACCCTGCGCACGAACGCCGGGAATGAGGACACCATTAAGCGCCACATCATGAGCTGCAAACAGGAGCTCGCCCGCACCGTGTCCCTGGGCCCCATATCGCAAGGCCTGCAGCGGGATTTCGAAAAGCTCCTCGAAGAAAATAAAAAACTGCAGGAGGAGCTCCAAAAACTGAAACAGGCCCGCGCCGAAGCCACACCGGCACCCGTAACGGCCGTCATTCCAGCGCCCCCGGCTCCCACGACGCGCTCCACGCCTTCAATCTCATCAGTAGCTCCGTCCGGGGCTTCCTCCACCAGCCGCCAGCAAACGCTCGTAGCGTCCACTCCCACCTCGACCCGGATCACCGCCAGCAACAGCGGTTCCTCCGCTCGCAGCTACACCATCAAGTCCGGCGACACCCCCAGCTCGGTCGCCAAGAAATATAATATACGTGTCGAATCCTTGATGGCCGCTAATCCCGGTCTCGATCCCCGCAAAATGCGTGTCGGTCAAACTGTGAATCTGCCCGTGCAGTAATTTTCCCTCAGGAGCCGTCGACTGGTCGGAAGCATCCTCAAGAAATTATATTTTGAACGACCCTTTCACGGGCCGGTCTATTGAACGAGCCTTTTTGTGCTAATACGGGGGCAAGCCATGCCCTGATTTATTTTTTACAAAAAGTGTTGATTTAAAGTGTCTTGCGTTGGAATATCTGAACTTAAGTTCAGGAAAAATTGGAATCCACGGCTGGCAGCCAGGCAAAGCCGTGGTCCGGGAAACCGTTTGTTTTTGGCATAGTTGAAGTTTTATTTGACAGGGTTCGACTGATTTCGGTAGAGATTAGGCGAATTTTGCCGTGACCGTGGTTTCCGTACACGTAACAGAAAGACAGCGTTTATGAGGAAAATTGTAACGTCGGTCGGATTGGCGGCGCTGGGCGCGTCTGCCTTGCATGGAGCTGGCTTCGACACGGAAGGTGGCAAGCCGTGGAGCGCGCAGCTTACATTGCGAGGGTTTTACGACAGCAACTTTAACACGTCTCCCAATCCCCAAGGCAGCACGGGCTTCGAGGTCAGCCCCGCTTTCTTCTTCAATTATCCTTGGGAAACGACCTCTCTCGACCTCAGTTACGTCTATTCGTTCAAGTACTACGACAAACAGCCCGCGGGCCAGTCGCAGCACTATTCGCAGGCAAATACTTTCAACATCGGCCTCAGCCATTCTTTCAACGAGCGCACTGTCTTTACCGTCCGCGACTCGTTCGTTATCGGTCAGGAACCTGATATCCTGCGCGCCGGCAATACTTTTGACACCTTCCAGCGCATCCCCGGCGACAACATGCGCAACTACGGCTCCCTTGACCTTGCTGGGTCGCTCAACCGCCAGTGGGGGTACGATATTGGGTACGACAACACCTGGTTTAGCTATGCCGATGACCAGCCCCCGGATATCCAAAATAACTTCACGCCCTCCAATGCCGGTTTGCTGAATCGCATCGAAAACGGTGTCCACGTCGATGCACACTACCAGTTTCAGCCCCAGACCATCGGCGTGTTCGGCGTGGCCTATCGTAATATTGATTACACTGCCGATCAGGCCATCGGCGGCAGCCTCCAGGACGGCATCCTCTACAGCGACGTGCGCAACGCCAATTCCTACTACGCTTATGTCGGCGTGGACCACACTTTCCGCCCCGATTTGTCCGGCTCCCTGCGGGCGGGTGCGCGCTACAATCAATATTACAACAATCCTTACCAGCAGAACGCCCCGGTTCCCTACCTGTTGGGCAGCATACGCTGGACCTATGGCGCCCAGAGCTACCTCGAGGGCGGCCTGAGCTATGACTCCTCCGCCACGTCCTCCTTCAGCGTGGACACTCAGGACAACAGCATCACCTTGGACACCCAGACCTTCAGCATCTTTGCCGCGTGGGTGCATCGCATCACGCCGAAGCTGTTTAGCACGGTCAACGCCCAGTTCCAGGACTCCACTTTCAACGGCGGTCTCTACAATAATCAGGACGAACTCTTCTACCTCATCGGCCTCAACCTTCAATACCGGTTCAACCGCTACGCTGCCGTGGAAGTTGGCTACAACTGGGATCATCTTGACTCCCAGGTCGGCGACAGCTTCTACCGCAATCGGGTGTACATCGGGGTAACGGGCACCTATTAGTCCGCAGCGCCAGTCATTCCGATCGTTCGGAGGCAGCCGGGAAAAACCGGATAGCGTTTCTGTTTATTTATGGACCCACTGAAAATTCCCGCGCAGGAAACCAAGCTTCACTTTCTCGATTACTGGCGCATTATCCGCATCCGCAAGACTGTCATTCTCGCGGTTTTCCTCCTGGTGGTCATCACCTCCGCCCTGGTCACCTTCATCCTGCCTGAGTCCTTCTCCAGCAGCGCTAAAATCCGCGTTGATCGCGACGTCAATGACGTCCCCGGCATGAATGAACGCGTCGCGGCCGGCGGCTACGACCCCTACTTTATCCAGACGGAATTTGAGGTTATCCAGTCCGAAATCATCCTCGGCAAAGTGGTCAATGACCTCGACCTGAAGAACGTCTGGGGCCAGAAATACGCCAATGGCCAGCTCAAGCAACCCGAAGCCATCGCGCTGCTTCGCGGGCGCGTCAGCCTCCAGCCCGTTCGTAACACCAGCCTCATCGAAATTCGCGTCTATAGCGAAGACAACAAGGAAGCCGCGAAGCTCGCCGACGCCATCGCGGACGCATACAAGAATCACCGCAAGGAGAAACTTGAGGAATTGACCCGGGGCGGCATCAAGGCGTTGCAAGCCAGCTTCGACGAACAGGAATCCAAGGTCCGCAAAGCCCAGACCAACGTGGACAACCTCCGGAAGGAACTGAATATCTCCGACGCCATGGCTGTGGAATCCGCTCCCACGCCGCTGATGAGCTCGGATACGCTCCGCAAGATCGAGCAGACCCGCATCGAAAGCCAGGTGGAATACGCGCGTCAGCTCACCATGTACGAAAAGCTCAAAAGCCTCAACAAGAACGAGCTGGTCCAGGTCATTCCCACGGTCGCGGCGGACAATTACCTCGCCCAGTTGCTCGACCAACTGAATCTCTCCCAGCAGCGCCTCATCTCCTTGAAAAAAGATTACGGTGAGGAGCATCCCGAACTCAAGAAGGTCAGGGAAATGACGCAGGACCTCGAAAAGAAAATCGACGACCGCGTCAACGGCATCCTGATCGGTTTGGAAGCCAAGGTGGACGCCCTTAAAAAGGGCCTGGATAATCTCATCCGCGAGGTCGAGGTCGCCACCACTAACGACATCGCGAAGGCCGAGGCCAGCCGGCCCTACTTCGAAGCCAAGCGCAACCTCGAAGAACTCCAACGCTTCCGCCAGCTCCTGAATCTCAAGATCGCCAGCGAAGGCATTGACGTCCAGTTGCCCAAGAGCGGCATGGTGGAAATCATCGAGCACGCCCAGCCCGGTCTGCGCCCGGTCCGCCCCAACAAGCCGCTGAACATCGCCCTCGGTATCATCATCGGTCTTGTGGTCGGCGTCGGTCTCGCTTTCTTCATTGAATACCTCGACACCAGCGTGAAGACCATCGACGACGTCGAGCGCACGCTCCAGGCGCCCGTCCTTGGCGTCATCCCGCAAAACGTCGGTTTCGTCCTCGAGGAGGGCGTGGAAAGTCCGCACGCCGAGGCCTATCGTGTCTTATATACAAATCTATTGTTCTCCCGTAAGGACGACAAGCTGAACACCGTCGCCATCGTCAGCGCCGGCGCCGGCGAAGGCAAATCCACCACCGTCTTCAATCTCGCTGCTGTCTTTGCCCAGAGCGGCCAGCGCGTGCTGATCGTGGACTCCGATCTCCGCCGCCCCACGTTGCACAAGATGTTGCACGTGACGAACAATCTCGGTCTCACTAATTACCTCCTCAAGCAGAACACGCTTGAAGAAGTCATCCAGACCAGCCCGATCGCCACGCTCGACTTCATGGCCAGCGGCAAGCTGCCCAGCAGCTCCCTCGGCATCCTCAGCTCTTCGCAGATGAAGAGCCTCATCACCGAACTCAAACAGCGCTATGACTTCGTTTTCTTCGACTCGCCGCCGATCATGGGTGTCAGCGATGCCTCCATCCTGGCCAGCGAAGTGGACATGACCCTCCAGGTCATCCAATACCGCCGCTACCCGCAGCCGATGAACATCCGCGCCAAGCAGTTGATCGAAAAGGTCGGTGGCAACCTCGTCGGCATCGTCCTCAACAACATCAACATGTCGCAGGATGAGAGCTACTACTACTACAGCGGTTACTACCACGATTATTACTCCCGCAACGAGGATCAGGAGCCGCTGCCCAAGCCGGGCGAGCCCGCCGCCCCCGGCGGAGACAAGGGCGCCGACAAGTCCAAGGTGGACATCAAACAGAAATATTAAGTCGCGGGTTACGCCAGGAAGATACTCATGAAGCAAGGTGTGCAAGGCCGCTTTTGGACCGTGTTGGCGGGGTTGTTTGTGGTGGGCCTCTTGCTCGCCGGGTGTGGCAGCAATCCGCCCGCCCGGGGCCATGGCCTGCACGGCGAAGTCACGCAAACCAATGAGCCGCCGCCGGAATCCGAAATCATCCACGTAGGCGACTCCCTTTCCATCACTTTCTCCGACACCCCGGCGCAATTTCCCCCGTCGGAACAGCGGGTGAAAAGCGACGGCACCATCGCCCTGCCCTATACGCAGACGTTCATGGCGGCCGGCAAGACCCGCGGCCAGCTCGAGACGGAGATTCACGACCGCTACGTGCCCAAGTTCGTCACGTACATCACCGTCAACATCAAGGCCCAGGAACGCGTCTATTACGTCGGTGGTGAGGTCAAGGCCCCGGGCCGCCAGCCCTACCTCGGCAAATTGACCGTCCTGCGCGCCATCCAATCCTGCGGCGACTTCACCGACTTCGCCGACCGCAAAAACGTCAAGGTCATTCGCGCCAGCGGCCGTACCGAAACCGTCAATTGCAACAAGGCTCTCAAAGAGCCGCGCCTCGACCTGGAAGTCTATCCCGACGATAACATCATCGTCCCGCGCAGCATTTTCTAATGATTCGCTTTGAGGTCCTGTCCGGCACGCAGGCAGGCGCGGTCTGGTCGGCCCGGCGATTCCCCGTCACCATCGGGCGCGCCAAATCGGCGAATTTTCACGCGGAAGAACCCGGCCTCTGGGATCGCCACGTCCGCATCGAATTCGATCCCAAATCCGGCCTGGTCATGCATCCCTTCCCCGATGCCCTCGTCAGCGTCAACGACGAACCGGTTCAGGAAGCCATTCTCCGCAACGGCGACATCATCAGCCTTGGGGGCCTGCGCCTGCGATTCTCCCTCAGCGACACCGTCCAGCGCGGTCTCGCCTGGCGCGAAGCCCTCACCTGGATCGGCATTGCTGCCATCACTCTCGCCCAGGTCGCCCTCATCTACCGCCTGCTTCCCTAGGGGAAGGCACCCGCTCGTGTCCGGGAACAGGTAAGGGATGTACAAACGGAGGCGTTACAGGCGTTACAAAACACGGGTTGGGGTGCGAAAATCTTAGATTAAACACAAATCCCGCTGCGAATGTCCAAGCTGGGATGGGTATGACCAAGCGAGCTCGGTCGGGCCACGTTGGAGCAACGTTGGCGGGTTTTCTAATGGCGGCTCTCTGCCTGGCCGGGTGCCACAGCCCCACCAAGGACGGCGACGACGGCGACCAGCCGGTGGCTCCGCCCGACATCATCCGCGAAGCCGATTTGTTGACCATCAGCTTCTCGGACACAGCCCAGTTTCCCACTTCCGAGCAGCGCGTCAAAGCCGACGGCACCATTACGTTGCCTTTCAATCAGAGCTTCGTCGCCGCCGGCAAAACCCGCGGGGAGTTGGAAGCCGAAATCCGCGAGCGCTACGTGCCGACTTGGGTCCGCAATCTCACGGTCAACATCAAGGCCCAGGAGCGGGTGTATTATGTGGGAGGCGAGGTCAAGGCCCCGGGCCGCCAGCCCTACCTCGGCAAACTGACCGTCCTGCGCGCGATTCAATCCTGCGGTGACTTCACCGACTTCGCGGACAAAAAACACGTGAAACTCATCCGCGCCAGCGGGCGGATCCGGATCGTCAACTGCGTCAAAGCCCTCAACGATGCCAAGCTCGACCTGGAAGTCTATCCCGACGACAACGTCATCGTGCCCCGCAGCGTCCTGCAATAGTTCAGAACTCCGCGCTTCCCGGCGTGCGCGCAAACGGAATCACATCCCGGATGTTGCTTACGCCTGTCAAAAACATCAGCAGCCGCTCAAACCCGAGTCCGAACCCCGCGTGCGGCACTGTCCCATAGCGCCGCAAATCCGCGTACCACCAGTAATCTTCCTGCCGCAGCTTGTGCTGTTCCATGTTCGCGAGCAACTGGTCCAGCCGTTCCTCGCGCTGCGCGCCGCCGATGATTTCTCCAATCCCCGGCGCCAGCACATCCATGGCCGTCACCGTTTTGCCATCATCGTTCAGCCGCATGTAAAACGGTTTTATCTCCTTCGGATAATTGAAAACCGTCGCCGGCGATTTGAAATGTTCCTCCGTCAAAAACCGCTCGTGCTCGGACTGCAAATTCAGCCCGTATTCGACGGGGAATTCGAACTTCTTCCCCGATTTCTTTAAAATCTCGATCGCCTCCGTGTAGGGCAGCCGCACAAACGGCTTCTCGATCACCACCTTCAACCGCTCGTGTAATCCCTTGTCCACGAACTTCGCGAACAGCGCGAGGTCCTCCGCGCAATGCTCCGCCGCGTATCGCGCCAGTTCGCGGATAAATTCCTCGGCCAGATCCATGTTGCCCGTCAAATCGCAGAAGGCCATCTCCGGCTCGATCATCCAGAACTCCGCCGCGTGCCTGGCCGTGTTGGAATTCTCCGCGCGAAACGTCGGGCCGAAGGTGTAGATGTTCGACAGCGCGCACGCGAAGGTCTCCCCCTCGAGCTGCCCGCTTACCGTCAAATAAGTCGGCCGGCCAAAAAACTCCGCCTCCGCCTTCTCCTCCACGCCTGCCTTCCGTGTCGAAACCCGGAACATCTCGCCTGCCCCCTCGCAATCGCTCCCCGTGATGATCGGCGTGTGCACGTAGACAAAATCCCGCGACTGAAAAAATTCGTGCACGGCATACGCGAGCTTGCTCCTCAGGCGGAACATCGCGCCGAACAGATTTGATCGCGGCCGCAGGTGCGCGATCGTCCGCAAAAACTCCTGCGTGTGCCCCTTCTTCTGCAGCGGATAGGTCGCATCCGCCACGCCCACCAGTTCGACCCGCGTCGCCCGTAACTCCCATTTCTGGCCCGCTGCCGGCGACGCCAGCAAGGCGCCCGTGACCGCCACCGACGCTCCGGTGGTGAAGTGCGCGATTTGCTCCGCGCCCGGTGTGCCGGCGTCCACGATCACCTGCAAATTCGCCAGGCAGGAGCCGTCGTTCAGTTCCAGGAACGAAAACCCCTTGGCATCCCGGCGCGTCCGCACCCAACCCTTTGCCGTCACGGCGGCTTGCGGTTCGGTCAGCGCCAGGATTCTTTTGATCAACATGCGCCGCGGCGCCGTGGACGTCTCTGTGGTCTCAACTGCCATGCCCTTGGTTACCATTGCTTCATCTGAATTCAAATCCTCTTTTGCCTCGCCAGTTTCAGCTGGCGTGAGCGCAACCCGCCGGAGCGCGGCTCTACGAACCGCGGCGGAGGATATTCGTGAAGCGCGCACTGAGTGATTTGAGCGATGGATAGGTATTCGTACCTGCTGCGGCTCACAGAGCCGCGCTCCTTACAAAAGGCTCCCGTGCATGCAGGATCGATAAGCCTTTCAAACGCTCTCCTTGCTCCACCCCAAATCCTCTTTTCAATCCGCGCAATCACGGCCATTCTGCCGCCTGCCGAAGACCGATGTTGAACCAACTGACCATCGCCGAACTTGTCGCGAAACTCGCCGCCCGCGAGACGTCCGCCCGCGCCGCCACCCAGGCCTGCCTGGACCAAATCACCCGCGTGGACGGCGAACTCAAAGCCTTTCTCAGCCACAACCCGGCTGACGCCCTCGCGCAGGCTGATGCCGCCGACCAGGCCCTCGCCGCCGGCGCGACTCACGCCAAACAGCCGCTCCTCGGCGTGCCCGTTGCGGTCAAGGACGTCATTGCCGTCAAAGGCCAGCCCCTTAACTGCGGCTCCAAGATCCTCGGCAACTTCGTTTCTCCATACGACGCCACCGCCATCACGCGCCTGAAGGACGCCGGGGCCATCGTCTTTGGCCGGCTGAACATGGACGAATTCGCCATGGGCAGCTCCACGGAAAATTCCGCCTTCGGCCCCACCCGCAATCCCTGGGACCCTTCCCGCATCCCGGGCGGTTCCTCCGGCGGCTCGGCCGTGGCCGTCGCCGCCGACATGTGCCTCGCCTCGCTCGGCACCGATACCGGTGGTTCCATCCGCCAGCCCGCGTCGCTTTCCGGCTGCGTCGGCCTCAAGCCTTCCTACGGCCGCGTCTCACGCTACGGCCTCGTGGCCTACGCCTCCTCACTTGACCAGATCGGCCCCTTCGCCAAAACTGCCGCCGATGCCGCGCGCATGCTGCAGGTCCTCGCCGGGCCTGACTCGCGCGATTCCACCAGCGTCCCGCAGCCCGTTCCCGATTACACCGCCGGCCTCAAGGGCGATTTGAAAGGCCTGAAGCTCGGCCTCCCGAAGGAATACATGATCGGCGGCCTGGATCCCGCGGTGAAAAACGCCGTGGATGCCGCGGTAAAGCAGCTTTCGCAGCTCGGCGCCGAGATCGTCGAAATCTCCCTGCCGCACACCGACTATGCCGTGGCGACCTACTACATCGTCGCCACCGCCGAGGCCAGCGCCAACCTCGCCCGCTTCGACGGCATCCGTTACGGCGCGCGCGTGGACGCCAACAACCCCATCGAGCTCTACAGCCGCACCCGCGGCGCCGGCTTCGGTCCGGAAGTGAAGCGCCGCATCATCCTCGGCACCTATGTCCTGAGCAGCGGTTACTACGACGCTTACTATCTCCGCGCTCAAAAGGTCCGCACCCTGATCCGCAATGATTTCCTGAAAGCCTTCGAGACCGTGGACGCCATCGTCACGCCCACCTCGCCCACGCCGGCCGCGAAGATCGCGGAGAAGGTGAACGACCCGTTGCAGATGTATCTCATGGACATCTTCACCATCTCCTGCAACCTCGCGGGCATCTGCGGCATCAGCGTTCCCTGCGGCTTCACCGCCGACGCGCCGAAGCTTCCCATCGGCCTCCAACTCCTCGGCCGACCCTTTGGAGAGGAGACCATCCTGCGCGTTGCCCACGCTTACGAACAAGCCACGGAGTGGCACAAGCAGAAACCGCCGATAAGGCAGTTGTGAGTTAGCGAGTGCCATGAGTGAGCATGAGTTGAGGGCGGGACCATTTCAAAGAGCAGTGGGGTGGCGGACGACCGGCAGGTCGTCCCTACCGCCAAAAAAACTCTGAGTGGCAATAGCTGGCATTAGCTGGCTTTACCCTGGCAATAGCTGGCTAAACCCGGGACTTCGGACCATACCCCCAGGCATCCCCCTGATCAGGTTGCAACACGCAACAAACCGCTTAAACATTGGTCGGAAACGGTGTGTGACCCGCAACACAACCCGCAACAAGGGTGCTACAGACCGGGAAAGGCGCGGAAACATTGGGTGGAACCGGAGTCCAAGGTGCTACAAACCGCTTAAACATTGGGCGAAGTGAGGCAAAGGTTAAAACGTTAAAAGGTTAAAAAACGATGCGGAAGTGCGAACGCCTTTCCATCAGGAAACGATTACGGCGCCAGCCAAGCGCCCAAAGCGCTAAAATGTCAAAGAACTATTCCGGCCTGGGTATGGCGAGATTGACGCCTGGCCAGCCCCGATTTACCGGAAAACTCACTCCTTACTACCTACACCAACGCAGACAAGATAGCACAGGTGTCAAGGGCGACAAAGGGCGAGGACGGGGTAGTTGGGTTAATGAGTCAGTGAATTGGCGAGTGGAGTTGAGAGAGCGGAGGCGGACACGAAGACGGTTGACCTTGTTGGCCGTGTTGACCGTAATGGGGTCTTCGTCCATTATAACGGTTAGCGAGGTATGGGTTATTTCATTCTAGCGATCCTGGCGGGGCTGGGATTTCTGGCGAGCCTGGTGTGTCATGTGATGGGTTGGCTGCACTTTTATCCGCCGGGGGGTAACACGGTTTTTCTGCTGCACATCGGCGTCTTCCCGCTCTGGATTCCGCTGGTAATATTCTCCAATCGGACCATGCCCAAGGGAGCAAAGGGTAATGCCGCACATGTTCAAGCGGAGGTTCCGCGATGGTTGAGACGCGTTTCCGCGGTTCTCTTTGCTTACGCACTGCTGAACTTTGTCTATTTCTTGTATTCCACCAGCCAGTATCCGAAGCACGAAGTTCCGCATTACGTTGAGCTGCGGGGGTTTTCCGGACATTGGATGTTGTTCTACGCCATGGCAGGGATTGGTTTCGTGGGGCTTGGGCGGCTGGCGCGGAAGCGGAAAGAGGAGTTGAGGGTTGAAGGTTGAGAGTTGAGCAGCAGCCGCCTGGCTTCGGCGCGCCAAGTCGTTGAGCGTTGAATAGCCAACGGTCCAGACGGATCTCCACGCCGCCGGTTTGTGCGTCGAAATAAGGAACGAGGAATGCCGCAGTTGCCGCGATGGCGATCAGCCGGTGCTATTTTGGCTGGCGGTCGAACTCAACAAGTTTCAAGCCGGCTGACTGGGCAAGGATACGCTGGCCCTGATCGAAGGTGGCGAAGTGGCTTACTTGGCTAACCACGGCAATGGCGACGTGCAGGAGATCGAATGAACGGCATATCTGCCTGGCTGAGAAGCGGCGCGAAATCTCCTCGGCTCGAGCATAGACAGGCGCCCAAGTCACAGGTTTGCTTACGACCAAGCCAGCGACGAAGTCATCAGCCAATAAACGAAGGCTCTTAGCCGCAATGGCTTCAGATATTTCGCGGCGCAGAACTTTTTGCCGGATGCCGTTCTTAAGTTCGAGTTCCTGAAGTGAATTGAAAAGAACGGCGATGTCCTGCTCCTCAAGAAACTGGCGGACGCCAGCGCCCGCCGGTTCGGCTACATACAAGGAAATCAGAACGCTCGGGTCGAAATAAACTCTCACCGCCGGCCTTCAGTAATGATCTGGCTGCCGGCTTTGCCGGGCGCTGGCTTGCGCTGGAAAATGGCGTCAAGTTTGGTGAAGTGATCCGCCCAGGCCAGCTTGCGCTTTTTGGAGGGACGTGAGCCAGAAACAACAGCCTGGACGGGAATGATCCGGGCCACGCGTTTTCTGCGGCTGACCACGTTCAATTCCTCACCTCTTTGAACGATACGCAGCAACGCCGGGAAATTGTTCTCCACCTCTTCGACGGTGACGGTCTTCATAGCAGCCAACGTACCGCCAGGAGTCGCCCCAAGCAAGCTGGGACTACCTTACGAGTTGTCAGCTCCGGCAGAGGGGCACCAAAAAAACAGTCTCAGCTCAAACTGCAACTTCCTGGCGCGCTGGAGCCAAGCGATGGCGGCTCAAGCCTGCCCGCCCCGAGGGCCTTGACTCGGAGAAACCTTCAACCCTCTCACGACAACCGCATGGGCATCACGACGTAGAGGAACGGGCCGTTGATTTTCAGGACGCCGGGGCTCAGTTCGTCGATGAGTTCGATGAAGACTTCGTCGTTGGTGAGGGCGTTGAGCGGGTCGATCATGTACTTCGGATTGAAGGCGATCGCGATTTCGGGGCCTTTGTAATTGACCGCAATTGTCTCCTTGGCCTCGCCGACTTCAGGGGAGTTGGCGGTGATCTCGAGCTTGTTCTTGCCGAAGCTCATTTTCACGGAGTTCGCCTTCTCGCTGGTCATGATCTCCGCACGGCGCAACGCATGCAGGAATTCTTCGCGATTGAGCGCGATGCGTTCTTTGGTTTCGGCGGGGATGACCTGGCGGTAGTTCGGGTAGTTGCCTTCGATCAGTTTACTGATGATCAGGAGCGAGCCGCCTTTGTCGTCTTTCAGGGTGAAGGAGGCCTGGTTGTCGCCGAAGCGGATTTCGAGCTCTCCTTTGTCGGAGAGCAGGCGGTTGAGTTCGTTGACGGCTTTCGCCGGCACGATGAACTCGCCTTCGCTGTTCTGGGCGACGTCCACGTCTTCGTCCACGAGCGCGAGCCGGCGGCCATCGGTGGCGACCATGGTGGCCTTGTGGTTCTTCAGGCTGATGAAAATGCCGTTGAGGACGTAGCGCGATTCGTCGGTGGAAACGGCGAATGATGTCTTTTTCATCATCGCCTTGATGGTTTCCTGCGGGAGGACGACCTTTTTGTCGTCTTTGAAGGATTGCAGCGGGGGAAATTCCTCGGCGCTGAGGCCGTGAATTTTGTAAAGGGAGGCGCCGCTCTGGATGGTGCAGGTGTTTTTGTCGTCCACCTGGAGATCGATCTCGGGATTGCCCAATTCGCGCACGATGCCGAAGAGCTTCTTCACGGGGATGGTGGTGGAACCCGGTTTCTTCACCTTGGCCTCCACGCTCGCTGAGATCGTCACATCCAAATCCGTGGCCGTGAGCTCCAGCCGGTCGTTCTCGGCGCGCAGAAGGACGTTGGAGAGGATTGGCAGGGTGCTTCTGGCGCTGACCACATTCTGAACGGCTTGGAGGCCGGCGATGATCTGGTCTTTGGCAATGGTCAGGTTCATGAGTTGCCTATTAATTATCTTTGTACCTTCAAAACCGTATTATTATTAAGGGTTGTGAATAGAGCAAACAACTGCGGATGTCAACGTCACAACAGGGACTTGCGTCGATTGCAGGCCGCGAATGGAACCACCAACAACCGTCGGGCTTCAGGCACAACCACCGGCTTGTTCGCGTTGCGCGCATTTCATTCGCAGCTTATGCGGGGGTTGTTCGGGTGGCGATGGGAATAACTTAAGCTGGAAGCTCCAAGGACCCGCCTTCGCGGGGACGCTTCGGCGCGGCAAGCCAGAGAATCTCCAAGGCCCAATATCCGGCGATTGGATTGCGTTTCGTTCACTTGGTGCGCCGAATCCGTTCCACGACTTTTGGAAACACCTGCGCCACATGTTCAACTTCCTCGGCGGTTGATTCGCGGCCGAGCGAGAAGCGGACCAGGGAGTTCGCCAGGGCATCCGGCAGGCCCAGGGCGCGGATGACGTGGGAGGGTTCCAGTGAACCGGCAGAGCAGGCTGAGCCGCTGGAGGCGCAGACGCCTTCCAAATCCAACCCGGCCATGAGCGCGATGCTGTCCGCGCCTTCGACTACGAAAGAAACGGTATTTGACAATTTATTGTCTTTTGAGCCGACCTGTTTTATACCAATTAAAGTAGTCACGGAATTTGACAATTTAGTTGTCAATTCTTTTAGATTTTCATGAGGGAATACGGGATTTTTAACAAAGCGTTCGAGGGCTTCCACCAAGCCTATTATCGCGGGCAGATTCTCGGTGCCGGCCCGCCGTTCGTTTTCATGCTGACCGCCCAGCATCACCGCTGCCGGCCTCAGGGGTGACCTCGCGAATAAGGCTCCGGCGCCCTTCGGCCCATGGATTTTGTGGGCGCAGACGGAGACCAGGTCGGCGTTGAACTGGTCGATGTGGCTGAAGGGTTCCTTGCCGAACCATTGCACGGCGTCGGTGTGGAAGAGCACGCCTTTGGCGCGGCAGATTTCACCCAGGCTGGCCACCGGTTGGATGGTGCCGATTTCGTTGTTCGCGGCCATGACCGAGACGAGGATCGTGTCCGGCCGCAGTGCGCGGTTCAAATCATCGGGTGAAACGAAGCCTTCTGAATTCACCGGCAGGCGCGTGACCTCGAAACCTTCGTTGCGCTCGAGGTAATCGAAGGAATGCATGACCGCGTGATGCTCGATGGTGGAGGTGATGAGGTGGCGGCCTTGGCTCTTCATTTCGCGGGCGGTTCCCAGGACGGCGAGGTTGGCGCTCTCGGTTCCGCCGCTGGTGAAGATTACTTCGCTGGGGCGGCAACCGAGAACTTGCGCCGTCCGGTCCCGGGCGTCATCGAGCAGTGAGCGCGCCTCGCGACCCACGGAGTGCACGCTGGAGGGATTGCCCCAGGCGCGGTCGAGCACGGTGAGCATGGCGGCGCGGATCGCGGGATCGAGCGGCGTGGTGGCGTTGTAATCGAAATAGACCGGGCGCATCGCTGACGCAGGGTATAGCGGTTGAGGGTGGGCCGCCAGCCGGATGGGAGGGGGGTTATCCCCGGGGGCAGTGTCATAATTTGAAATTTGAGATTTGAAAGAAGACAACTGCTCAACCCGCCAAATTAAGACACTACCGTCCCGGGTGTGTGTTTGAAAGTAGGTGAGGGGGGAGGTGGCGCACGAGGGCTCGCGAGCAGGCGTACGTTGCTGCGGACAGGAATGTCCGCGCTCCGATGGGAGGGCGGCGGTCCCGCCCGCGGCTACTATCAAGTGCGAGCGGGTTCTTGGGTGTGTAGTTTGAAAGTGGGTGAGGAGAAGAGGTGGCGCACGAGGGCTCGCGAGCAGGCGGACGTTGCTGCGGACAGGAATGTCCGCGCTCCGATGGGAGGGCGGGCGTCCCGGCCGCGGCTACGATCAAGTGCGAGCGGGTTTTCGGAGGAGGGAGGCGAGGCACCAGGCGGTCATCGCGGCGTGGAGGGCAACGGCGGGCCAGAGGGCGATGCCGACGGGGTGCAACTGGGTGCCGGCCACGCCGAGGACGATCGCCACGCCGAGGTTGTAAATGACCATGCCGCTGACGACGGCGCGGGCGGCGCAACTTTGCGCGTCGTATTGGGCCAGCCAATTGGCGATGGCCAGGGCGAGCAACGCCACGCCGGCCACGCGGCCGAGCGCCACGGTGGCGACGGTTTCGAGCGGCGTGCCGAGGAGCAGCGTGGCCGCGAACGAGGGGCAACACAACAACGCCACCGCGGCGCCCAATTCGAGCGCCGCAGTGGCGATGAGGAGAACTTTCACAGCGGAAGCGGTGAAAAGACTCGAGGCGGCGGCTAGTTGTTCACGTTGGCCAGTCGTTCCCGCGCTTCACGCTCCTGGGCCGCGCTCATCTGGGATGGGCCGAGTTTGAACGTTAGCTTGTTAATCGTGCCGGTGAAATGGAACGGCAGTTCGTAGCTGTCGTCCACGCCGGTACGCGTGTCGCTGCCGATGTCGAAGGTCTCGTCAATCGCCATGAGGATGGGGATGGTGTGAGCGATGGTTTTTTTGTGGAGTTCCTTGCCGTCCACCGAGAGGATGCCGGTGCCGCCCTTGCCGGGGCCCGGGCCATCGTATTTGAAGTCGAACACGATCGTGTGCTTGCCCGGCTTGAGCGCCTTGCCGAACAGGTCCTCGTTCACTATGGCGCCGACGCCGCCTTCCCAGCGGAACCGTTCCAGATCGAGCAGGTTATAAACGAAGACCGGTTTGCCTTTTTGCAGGAAGAGGCCGTAGCCGCCGAAGCGTCCGCCCATCGTGACGATCATGCCCTCCGCGCCGCCTTCGGGCACGGTGATATCGGCGGTAATGGTGTAATCCTTGTCGAGGATGCTGGGCGCATTGCCGACGGGGATGTTCGAGTTTTCACCCGCGTAGGTGAAGACCGTCTGGCCGGCGGTGGCGCTTGGGCGCGGGGTCAGGAGCCGTGGCAGGATGGAATTGTCCAACGGCAACACCTCGTATTTTTTGGCTTCCGCCAGGAACAATTCCTGCATTTCCCTGACCTTGTCCGGGTTCGCGGCGGCGAGGTCGTTGTTCTGCGAGAAGTCCTCGGTGATGTTGTAGAGCTCCCATTTGTAATCGTTGATGGCGGGCATCTTGGAAGCGCCCAGCAGCCAGGGCGGGAAAGGCGGCGTGGTGCAGGCGTACCAGCCATCATGGTAGATGCCGCGATTACAGAACATTTCGAAATACTGCGTGTCGCGTTTGGAGGCGGCCTGCGCGTTATCCGCGGCAAAGGTGTAAGCCATGCTCACGCCTTCGATCGGCTTCTGTTTGATGCCATTGACCATCTCCGGCGCCTTGATGCCGGTGGCTTCGAGGATCGTCGGCACGATATCGATCATGTGATGGAACTGGCTGCGGATGCCGCCCACGTCCTTGATGTGGCCGGGCCAGGAGATGACCATGCCCTGGCGGGTGCCGCCGAAATGGGACGCGACCTGCTTGGTCCATTTGAACGGCGTATCAAAGGCCCAGGACCACGCAACCGACATGTGCGGGTAGGTTTTGTCCGAGCCCCAATTTTCGTAGTGCAACATCTGCAGGGGTTCCGGCAGGGTCAGGATGCCGTTGTAGGCGGTCATCTGGTTGAAGGTGCCTTCCACGGTGCCCTCGGCGCTGGTGCCGTTGTCGCCGCTGATATAAATGATGAGCGTGTTATCGAGCTTGCCCAGGTCTTCGACGGCCTGGATGACGCGGCCGATTTCGTGGTCGGTATAGGCAGCGTAGCCGGCGAAGTTCTCCGCCTCGCGCGCATAAAGCTTCTTTTGGATGGGGCCGAGCGAATCCCATTTCGGCAGGGTGTCGGGCCACGGCGTGAGCTGGGTGTTGGGGGGAATCACGCCGAGCTGTTTCTGGTTGGCAAAGATTTGCTCGCGCAGTTTTTCCCAGCCCATGTCGAATTTGCCGCTGAACTTTTCACGCCATTCCTTTTTCGGCTGGTGGGGCGAGTGGGTGCCGCCGGGCACGTAGTAAAGAAAGAACGGCTGCTCCGGCGCGGCCGCGTTCAGGCTGCTCAGGTATTTGATGGCTTCGTCGGCGAGGTCGGTGGTGAGGTTGTAATCCTTCTTCCCGATCCACGGACTGACAGGCGTGGTGTTCTGGTAAAGATAGGGCGTCCATTGATCGGTCTCGCCGCCCATGAACCCGTAGAAATACTCGAAACCCATGCCGACGGGCCATTGATCGAACGGGCCGGCGACGCTGTATTGATAGGTGGGGGTGTTGTGGTTTTTGCCAAACCAGGAGGTGGCAAAGCCGTTGTCCCGCAGAATGGTCCCGATCGTGGCGCAATCCTTCCCGATGACCGAATCGTAGCCCGGGAAGCCCGTGGACATTTCGCCGATCACACCGAAGCCGGACGAATGGTGGTTGCGGCCGGTTATCAGCGCCGCGCGCGTCGGGGAGCAAAGCGCGGTGGAATGGAATTGCGTGTAGCGCAAGCCGGCCTTGGCGATGCGATCCATGCCTGGCGTCGGGATGACGCCGCCAAAAGTGCCCGAAACGCCATAGCCCTGATCATCGGTCATGATGAGGAGCACGTTTGGCGCGCCTTTGGGCGGCACAACGCGCGGCGGCCAGTAGGGTTTGGAATCCGGGGCGGTTTCCTTGATGACGCCGCCGAACTTCATGGGTGGCGGCGGGATTTGTTTGCCATCCAAGGTGACCGTGGCGCTGGGCGAGCCCGGCGTGCCGTTGATTTGTTGGGCAGTCGCCGGGAGGACCAGCCACAGCAAGGCTGCGGCAGTCAGTGCGAATACCCATCGATTTGCCGCCGCAAGCCCGCGGTCGGATACCGTCCGTTTCATAAACATCTTCACTTTTGTTGGTTGGTTTGGGGATAAATTATCCGGACGCCTCCATAAGGCGGCCGCTTCGCGCCGCGCGTCGCGGAGGTTCTCCGGTAAGGAGTTGTCGGGCGTTTTGACTTTGCAGGACAGCGGGGGCGAATAAGTCCCGGCGCGGAATTGCAAAATGCCCCATGGATTTAATTTAAAGGCGCTCCTCACCCGGAGCGCGCATGGTGGTTTGGTTTCCGAGGGAGAGTCTCCGTCTCACCACAAAGGTTGTCAAATGGCTTTTGGCTGGCTCCAAACGCCCGGGTTCCGCTTGCCACTCGTGCGCATTCCTGCGATAAAAGCCTCGCATGGCTTCGAACGCGCGCCCGCCGCATCCGCTGATCGCCGCGGGATTTACGCTCGCGCCGATTCATCCAGGCGCCGCGGATTCCCCCCTTCGTCTTTGCGTGCTCGCCCGCGCCCAGCCCGATCCGGCGGCGGGTTCGTTTCTGCTGCTGCGCGAATTACCCGGCTCGCGCGTCTACCTGGGCGCGATCGCCGATGCTGCCGCCACCGTCCAGGAATGGGTTGAGATCTGGGTCCAAACGGTGGAGCTGCGCGATCTCACATTCTCCAATCACGATGAACGGTTGAGCAACAGCACGTTCGACGAACGCTGGCGTTCCGAGTGCCAGGCTGATCTCGCCAATCAATCTGACCTGAACATCGCCACCGGCCTGGAATCGCGTAATCCGCCGCCGATTCTCATCAAGCACCGCGCCAAATCCGAAGCGGGAGCCTTTGCCGCCACAGAAGCGGCCTCGTGGCAACTTTGCACCGACGACAAACTGCTCGATTCGCTCGGTCTGCCGCCTTACACCACCTCGCCGTTTCGCTATCTCTACGAACCGGCGGCCACGGGCGCGAAAACGTTTCTCCCGGCGTCACCCGACGCGCCCACGAATGCCCACACCCAGGGTATCGAGCGTCTCGCGACAGACTCGGGCACCACGGCGGTTTTCAATCCACACTCGGGCTCGATCCGCGTCCGGCGTTTCGATCCGCTGGCCGCGGAGGAGTTGCTGAGCATTCTCGAAGGCCAGCCGTGGCAGGAATCCGCGCCGGGTTTGATTGATGTTTACCGCCAGGGCATCTACGGCGAATTGCAGGCGTGGTCTGGCGCTCCCAAAGGCATGCCGTTTTTGTTCAACTCCAGCCGGACCCCCGCGGAGCGATTGAACGAAATTTTCTTCCTCAAGCTTTCCGTCCTGCTCGGCATGTTCAAGGAAGTCCGCTCGCTCATCAAAGCGCGCCAGCTTCCTTTGCTGAATTTGTCGCCCACGAGCTTTCGCGTCCGGCTGCCGCAAACCGGCGACGCCTTCCCCGCCTTGTGGGCCTCGCGCGTCGTGCTGGCCAAGCCCGGACAGGCGCACCCGCTCAAAATCAAAACCACCGAGCAAAAATATTTTGTCCGGCTGGGCAAGGTGGAGCCTTCGCCGTTTCTCCCCGAGGGCCTCGGTGCGCACTCGTTCGGCATCGGCAGCGTGCGACGTCGCAATGTCACCTCCGAGGCCGACGGCATCGTGCTCGAAGGCACGTTGGTGGCGGAGGATTTTCTCGGGCTCGATTCGCACGACCTGTTGTGGTTCAAACTGCCCGTGGCCGAGGAGCGCGTGGAATTCTACGCGCACGTCTATGCCGACGAAGCCGTCGGTCCGCGCGAAGCCCGCTTCCGGACCGTGCCGATGAAACTGCCCGACGCCATCGTCGCCACGCTGAAGCACACGACCGCCTTCGCCAAAGCCCCGTACGAAATCTGGCCGCTGCTCAGTTCGCCGTGCGACCTGCATTCCCTCGGCGTGATCGCCCTGCGCGTGCTGCTCGCTGACGGCAACACGAATCTCCCGGCCACCGCCGATGATGTCCTGGGCATCGCCCGGCGACTGGGCAAGGACGAAGCCAAAGCCGGCGCCTTCCTGGCCCGGGTAAAAACGTTGATCGAGCAGGACACCAAACTTTTCGACCTCCTCAGCCCGCACAAACTCGCCGGACAGAAACTCGCGCCCGTGGAAGCGCGCGCGCAGATTCATCTGCCGATCTGGGTCGAAACCATGGCGTGGCTGCTCCGGCTCTTCCCTGGCGCCGGCTCGCAAAGTTTCTGCCAGAATTTCGGCGACGTCTCTCCGCTGGCGCTCGAAACCGTTTTCGACGCACCGATCCAGGATTTGGAAGCGCTTGCGCTCCGACTGCGCAGCGTGCTTGTCCCCACCACGATCGCGAACGAAGAGATCGCGGAAGCGGTGTTGGAGCTGTTGGCGAAGGAATGACCGCGTGCCTGGCCGGCTGTGTGCCCGCCGTAGCCTGGCGAACGCGGGTCCCAGCCGCAGCGCATCCAGTCACGAGTCCGTCGAACGAATCAGTTCCAACGTGCGTAACAAGTTGTTTCCGCTGCGGCTGGGGACAGCCGCGCTCCGTTCAAAACGGCGCCCGATAGCCACACATGTTTAGCACCAGCTTCCTCCTCGCCTCGCTTTTCTGGGGCTCGATCGGCGTCGGCCTTTGCATTTACGGCAAACGCCAGCAATCCTGGGCGCCGATGTGCGGCGGGATCGTGATGATCGCCATCTCCTATTTAGTCAGCTCGGCCCTGCTCATGTCGCTAATCTCCCTGGCCATCATCGCCGGTATCTACCTCAACGCCCGGCGGGGAGACTGAACCCAATCACCGGCGGCTCCGAACAAGTTCCTCAAACGCCCGCTGTAATTTGCCCGCCACCGGCCCGACCTTCCCATCCCGCACTACGCGTCCGTTCACCTTGGTGATGGGAATGATCTCCGAACCGGTTCCCACCATCAGGATTTCGTCGCACTCCCAAATGTCATCCACGCGCACCGCGCGAATATCCATCTTGATGGATTCCGCCAGGGCGAGCGAGATCACGACCTGACGGGTGACACTGGGCAGCAGCCGGTTCGTCAGGGGCGGGCAAATGAGCTGGTTTTTTATGACGTAGAGAATGCTCGAATGCGTGCCCTCCTGCAAAAGTCCGTCCCGATGGAGAATCGCCTCGAAAGCGCCGGCGTCTTTCGCGCGCTGGATCGCCAGCACATTCGGCAGCAGATTGGTGGTCTTCAGGTCGCAACGCCCCCAACGATCATCCGGCACGAGAATCGCCGCCGCGCCGTTTTTCCGTTCGGCCAGCGGCGGCGAAAATACCTTCGCTTCCACGTAGACAGTCGGCGTCGCGGCTGGAACCGGAAATTTGTGGGTGCGCGGCGCCGCCCCCCGGGTCACCTGTACATACACCGTGGCCTCGGCGTCCTGCAACTGATTGTCCCGCAAAAGCCGCATCGCCACCGCCTCGAGCCCCAACGCATCCACCCCCTCGATCCGCAGTTCCTCCAACCCGTGCGCCAGCCGTTTCAAGTGCTCCGCACAGGTGAAGAGATGCCCGCGGTAGGACCGGATGACATCATAGACGCCATCGGCGAAAATGAATCCGCGATCGTCGGGAGAAATCCGAACCTCGGACTTGGGTAGGTATGCGCCGTTGAAATAGACGATCATCCGCGTCTATTTCTGCGCGGTCTTCTTGACCGGCTCGTCCAGGAGTTTCTGCACCACTTTTTCCACGTTGCCCGGTTGCAAACCGATCACCCGCACGATGCCGTTACGGTCCACGATCGCGTAGGTCGGATAATAGTGTACTCCCCAGGCCTTCTCCGTTTTCAAATCCGGATCCTTGGCGGTGGGATACTCGATCTTCCGGTCCTTGACGGTCTGGTCCATTTTCTCCTGGCCATTGCGGCTCGTGCACACACCGACGATTACCAGGCCCTTGTCCTTGTATTTTTTAAGCAGCTCGTTGTTGTGCGGTATCGCCGCCATGCACGGACCGCACCAGGTCGCGTACAAATCCACGACCACGACCTTGCCTTTCATGTCCGCGGGTTTGACCTCGCCATTCACCCAGCCGCTGACGCTCAAGGCCGGCATCGGCTTGCCTTCGAGCGCGGCGTGCGCGGCGCGGTTTTTGGTATCCTTATCCCAGGTCCACTCGTCCGGAAACTCGCCTGCATGGCCCAGCAGCCGGAACGCGAATACTGAAGCGATCACTCCCAGATGAAGTTTCTTCATGCAGGCAAAGTAAGTCTAATCCGCCGGACAAGTCAATGTGCGGCCGTGCCCTGACTTGCCAGATCCTACCTTATACGGCGCCTGGGGTTTTCTCCCTCTCCTCCTCGGGAAGAGAGGGCTGGAGAGAGGAGGCTTCGTGTATGGTGGTGCTGCCGGTATCAAGATACTGCCTCCCGTACGCCCCTCTCGCTTTCTGATTTCCACTACTTCTTTGCCGCTGCCTTCACCGGTTCATCCAATAACTTCTTCACGGCCTCCTCTAACTTTTCCGGCATTAAACCAATCGCGCGCACGATGCCATTGCGATCCACCACCGCATACGTCGGGTAATATTCCACCGCCCACGCCTTCTCCGACTTGAGCTCCCGATCGCGCGCAGTGGGATACTGCATGTGATAAGTCTTCGCGGTTTGCGCCATCTTTTCCTGGCCCTTTTCATTCGTGCAAACGCCGACAATCAGCAGGCCCTTGTCCTTATATTTCTTTAGCAGATCGTTGTTGTGCGGGATGCCCTCGATGCACGGACCGCACCAGGTCGCATAAAAATCCACGATTACCACCTTGCCCTTCATCTGCTCGGACGTGACCTCTCCATTGACCCAATCGCTCAGGCTTAACGCCGGCGTCGGCTTGCCTTCCAACGCGGCATGCGCGGCACGGGTCTTCGCGTCGTCATCCAGCATCCAATCGGCCGGGAACTCGGCGGCGTGAGCGAGTGCCGGGAAAGCGAATACAGCAGCAACAATTGCCAGACGAAATTTGTTCATGACGACAGCGTAATTTCAACCACCGCACACGGTCAAACCCGGCTCAGTTACACACCATTGCCGACTTCAATGGCGCGAAGGAGCCGCCAGCCAGACGAAACTGAGCCGGACCTCATCGCCCACCTTTATCAGCGTCGAGTTCAGCAAGGGGACCGGCGGCGTGATTTTGAAATCGCTCATTTTAACCCGCACGCCGCCGCTGAATTCCAATCTATCATCGGACTTGCGCGAAACTGAGACGGGCATGGTTATATTGTTGGTCACCCCAGCCACCACAAGCCCGCCTTTGGCCGTGTACCAGGCTTCGCCCTTCGCATCCTTGGGGTCCTCCTGCCGTTCCAACGAAGTCAGGTTGAATAGGATTCGGGAAGTTTTGAGCGCGTTGTGCAACCCGCTGTCCATCGCGTCACTGAATTTTTTGCCGTCCCTGTCGACGCTGAAAAGCGAGCTGTTGGGAATCGACACACTAACGCTTGCTTTTAGCGGCCCGCGCTTGATTTCATCAGCCGCGACGCCGGGAAATCCGGGCTCAAAGGAAGCGGTGCCGCCTACAAGGACCGATTGGGCCTGCCAATCATGAATGTTCGAAGTGCCCTCCACGCGCGCAAAGCTGTGCCGTCCCGGAGCCGCCGCATAAACCGGGAGCAATCCTACGAACTGGTTGGCCGGCGCTCCCAGCGCGCCATCAGACCGTGTCGCAACCACAAGCGGTGCTTTTACATCTTCGGGAGCGGGATGCAGCGCTGAATCGCGGCGCGAAGCCGGGACGGTTTCCTTTCGCGAAACATGTTGCGCCGTTCGCGCAGATTGTCGTGTCTGCGCCAGTTCCTCGACCCGCGTTCTCGCCGCAGCTATCTCCGCGTTGAGTTGATCCAGCTCCTGCCTTGCGGCCACCAGTTCGCGTTGCAACCGGTCGCTTCGCTCCTCGGCCAGATATTTGGTGGTCGCCAGCCAGGTGTAAACAGCTGTAAGTACCACCGACGCCAATAGGCCCACTGCCCGTTTCATAGGTTTAAGGTTGGACGCCGTAAAAACAAATCGCTTCATCCCTAATCATGGAATAACGCGAACTACCGGTCCCTGGAATAAAACCCAATCGAGGCTAAAAGTTGCTATTCGGACGCACACGCCAGACGAGCGATACCCGGAGGTTATCGTCCAGCGGCACTTTTCTTTCCTTCAGCGGTATGGATGGCGGGCGGATCTTGAAATCGCTCATTTTTAACTGCGCATATCCGCATACCAGCAAGGCGCCGCCCGGCTCGCCCCAGAGCGTTGCGCGCACGAAGGAACGGTTGGTTGCGCCCGCAAAGGCAATCTGGCCGTAACCCGTGTAATAAAACGCCGGCCCCAAACCGGAGCCGACCGAGTTTTTCGTCAGGCGATCCAGTGTGAATTCCAGATTGGGATACGCCTGCTCGCGCATAGTTTCCTGGACCAGTTCGTTCATGTCATCACCCGATAAATTGCCGCTCCAGGCCGCCGTCTGCAGCGTGCTCACGGGAACGGAAATTCGGATGTCCGCGCTGATGGATGGCGGCGTCGCCGCATGCATGAAGCTTTTGAAGGAGCTGGCATTGAAGGCGGCGGTGCCGGAGAGTGCGTGACTCTCCACCCGCCAATCATAAGCGCTGGCTTTGCCGTCCACTCGCAGGAGATTGCCTTCGTTCCATGGCAGCGACACAAATCTAAGCGCCGGGGCAAACAACTCGGCCGGGGGCGGATTTTCAGCCCGCTCTCCCCGTTCCATCTCAATTGGAAGCAGGACTGGCGGGTCATCGTATACTTCCGGCGTCGTTTGGATCGAAGCCAAAGGCCCGCCAGGCGGACGACCATGGCGGAGTTCGCTGCCGCTCCCCGACTGCTGTTCACGCGCAAGCAAGGCAACCCGTCGTTTGGCCGCGTCAATTTCCTCCTCCAACGCGGCTACGTGCACTTCCGCTTCTCTCAACTGACGCTTGAGCCTGTCGTTCTGCTCGTCAGTGAAATACTTCGTGACGGACAGCCAGGTGTAAACCGCCGTAAAAATCACCACCGCGACAATGCCTGCCACCCGTTTCATTGGTCGGCTCTTCGACATGACCGGGAAGGAGTCTGTTCAATCCGGTTCCAAGGCGAACATTGAGATGTGCCGGCCCCAGGCCCGGGTCTTGTCACTTGGCCGCGCGAAGCGAAGTCGAAGGCTTCACCTCCCAGACAAAGATAAGCTTGATGTCATCGCCGGTTTGGATGAGCGAGGATCCAAAAGCCGGCGAAGGCGGTTTGATTCTGAAATTGCTCATTTTTGTTTCCACGTTACCGGCAAAGCCGAGCCGGCCCTCAGACCCGATGAGCACATACACCGGCATGCTGACGTTGTTCGTCACGCCCGCCACCACCAGCCGGCCAGTCGCGGAATAATCTGCAAAGAGCCCGGCCTCCGAGCCGCCTTTGAACTGATTGGTGTTGTTCATGCGCCGCAGCGAGACGAGTTCAAATTCGATTCGCGAATTCCCGAGCGCCTCGTGCATGCGGTTGTCCATGAGTTCACTATATGGTCTGCCGGCAGTGTCCACGCTCCGGAGCGAGCTGGTGGAGAAGTAAACATGAACTGAGGCGGGGACGGTGCCCTGCTTCAGTTCGCTTTCAAGCGGTCCGGGAAAACCGGCCGGCAACTCGGCGGACCCGCCGATGACCCTGCTCTCGGCCTGCCAATCGTGAATGTTTGAAGTTCCCTCGACCCGCACGACGCTGCCCGGGCCGGGCGCGGGCAAATACCGGATCGACGGGCCGAGAACGACCGGCGCCACCGGGACGCTTGCAACTGCATTTTCACTCCCGCTCGATATCGTGATTTTTTCAAAAAGCGACTCGGGCGCGGAAGCTGCAGGTGGCGTGGCGACAGCTTCCCGGGTGAACACGCCGTGGGTTGCCTGAGACTCGGCCTCCTTCCGGCCCAGGCCCGTGACGCGCGTACTGGCCGAATCGAGTTCCTGGCCCAGTTGAACAACTCGCGCTTCCGCTGCCGCGAGCTCGCGTTCCAAACGTGCGGACCGTTCCTCGGCGAGATACTTGGTGGTGGCCAGCCAGGTGTAAACCGCCGTAAGGATCACCACCGCCAGAATGCCTGCTGCCCGCTTCATGGATTGGCCATTGGACACGGACCGGCCTCGATCGGTTCAATTCTGCCGACGCGTTTCGCGCTCAGAACCACCTCCCGCAAAGCACTCAAGGAAGTCGCGCGTATGCTTTCAATGTCAAAAACTCTGGCATCGGTTCATCCGCAATCAACTCGTCAAAAATCCGCGTCGCCTCGGGGAAGTGGCCCTTGTCGTAGCGCTCTGCGCCACGCTCCTTCTTGATGCGGACAAGTTCCTCCTGGATAAATTGGCGGACCAGCGGCAGCGTGACCTTGCGACCGTCAGCCAGGACCCCGCGCGGATTGCGCACCCATTGCCAGACTTGTGCGCGCGAGATTTCCGCGGTGGCTGCGTCTTCCATGAGATTGTACAACGGCACGCAGCCCAATCCGCCCAGCCACGCTTCGATGTATTGGATGCCCACACGGATGTTCAGCCGCAGGCCGTCTTCAGTGATTGTGCCCGTCGAAGCCGTGGTCAATTCCGCTGCGGTCGTTTTCACGTCCTCGCGCAACCGGTCGATCTGGTTCGGTTTGTCGCCCAGCACGCGGTTGAATTCCTCGAGCGCGATCGCGACCAGTCCCGGATGCGCGACCCACGTGCCGTCATGGCCGTCGGTGGCTTCGCGGCGTTTGTCTTCGCGCACTTTTTGCATCGCGGTTTCGTTCGCGGTCGGGTCGGTTTTGATCGGGATGTACGCCGCCATGCCGCCCATCGCGAACGCGCCGCGGCGATGACATGCGCGGATGCACGCCAGCGCGTAAGCGCGCATGAAGGGCGAAGTCATCGTTACCTGTGCGCGGTCGGGCAGCAGGCATTCCTCGCGGCGGGCGAATTTCTTGATGTAGCTGAAAAGATAATCCCACCGGCCGCAATTCAGCCCGGCGCTGTGCTCGCGCAGTTCGTATAGGATTTCCTCCATCTGAAACGCGGCGGGAATCGTCTCGATCAACACCGTCCCTTTGATCGTGCCCTGCGGCACCTTGAGCAACTCCTGCGCGCGGACGAACACATCGTTCCAAAGGCGCGCTTCCAAGTGGTGTTCGAGTTTGGGCAGATAGAGGTACGTGCCCGAACCGCGCTCAAGCCGGAGGCAAACGTTATGAAAAAAGTACAGGGCAAAATCGAACAGGCTGCCGGAGGCAACTTCGCCGTCCACGAAGACATGTTTCTCACTCAGGTGCCAGCCGCGCGGCCGAATCAGCAGCGTCGCCGGCCTGGCGTTGAGCTTGTAGGCCTTGCCTTCCGGGCTGGTGAACGAAATCGTGCCACGATTCGCCTCGCGCAGGTTGGCCTGGCCTTCAAGTGAGTTGATCCACGTGGGCGAATTCGCATCCTCGAAGTCCGCCATGAAACAATTCGCGCCGGAGTTGAGCGCGTTGATCACCATCTTGCGGTCGGTGGGGCCGGTGATCTCCACGCGGCGATTCTGCAAATCCGCCGGCACGGGCGCGACTTTCCAATCCCCTTCGCGAATCGCTTTCGTCTCCGGCAGAAAATCCAGCTTCGCCCCCGCATCCAGGGCCTTTTGGCGCACGACGCGCTCGCTCAACAGCGCGAGGCGTCGCGGATTGAATTCGCGATGGAGCTTCGCGTAAAAATCCAGGGCGGCGGGAGTAAGAACGTCGGTCAAAGCCTCAGGCACGGTGGCGCGGAGTTCCACGCCGGAAGGAAGGTCAATTTTATTCATCGGTTGACGCAATGCTGGAGTAAGGGCGGCGGGGCGGGGAAGCAAAATTTGACTCCTGCCGAAAACCACCGAAACCGTATTGCGCTTTTGCCCTGGTAGCTACGACGCCTGCCTGCTCGCGAAGAGCAATTACTTCACTTTTTGCCGCGAATCAGTGACAAAACGAAGAGCACCAGGAATACCAGGACCAGCACTTTGGCGATCATGGCGGCGGTTCCGGACAGGCTGCCAAAACCAAGCACGCCGGCGATTATGGCAATAATCAAAAAGACTACAGCGTAGTAGAGCATAGGTTGGTTGAGCTAGGTGGTTTCAACACCACTATACCGGAACGATTTGAAGTTGTCCATTCGTGCTGAGGGCTGGATCAATCCGCCTGTTTCCTAATTGAACCGCCTTCTACAGCGTTGCTGCGCCCAGTTGGCTGGGGGTGGTGGCACGGGCTTGCAGGATATCACGCAGTTTCGCGAGTTCTTCGAGGGAAAGGCGATGCAGATTCGCATGGCCCCAGAGGTCCAACATCAATACGCCAAGATAGGCGCTGCCACACGGAGCGCTGGCAACGTAAGCGGGACTGATGTGGCGGGCCAGTGCCTGGATCGCCACGTAGGACTGCCGGCGTGCCTTTTGTTCCTCCCGGGATAACGCGGGCACAGCGTAAGGCTCGTATTCACTCGCGCTCTTTCGCAGCGGCGGGTCTGCTCGATTCGCTGCCATAAAACTTCACGCCGCCTTCGCCACTTTGCGCGCCTCCGTCTGGGCCAGGTCGGGCTCGACGAAGAAACTTTCGCTTTGAATGACCCGCAGGCCGACGCGCGGGAGGACGTCCGCGAGCTGGGCACGCTGGCCCAGGATGGTTTCGCGATCAATCTCAGGCCGCGACCGAATGCACGTCGGCAACAGCGTTTGCACTGCGCGTGTGATTTTTTCCCAGGTCCAGGTTTTGGTCAGCGGTGCGAGCTTCGGCGTGCCGGTCCGGAAACCAACCCGCCCCGCCGACAGCGCGACGGACTTGAGCCCTTTGGGGAACTGTTCCGGATTCGCCTCGGCCCAGCGCTTGAGCGAAGTGGTCGCCTGCTGGATTTGTTCGTCGAGCCGCGAAAGTTCCGGGCCGCAACGTTCGTGGATCTCAAGCACGGCGGCGTCGCGGTCAGCGAGGAGCTGGCGCCGGTGGTTGGAGGCGAGCGCGAGTTGCGTCATGCAGGTTTCGGCGGCGTCGCGCGTGGAAAGTTCGGGCAGGAGGAGTTTGATGTGATTTTTGGTTTTCATGGTTTGATGGTTGCTTGATTGATTTGTTATCCGTCGGTTCAAAAGTTCAGGGCAGGCGCGTTTCGAAGAATTTGCGGACGGAGGCAATGGTGATGCGGGCGCTGCCCTGCGGCCCGCAACCCCGCGTTGTGCCGGAGACGGCGGTAAGATCGCCTGAGGAAAGCAGATTGTAGATGTGTGTGCCGCCGCAGTTGAACAGGTGTTTCAATTGCTCCGCCGTGAGCCACGCTTTGCCGCCAGCCACGGCGAGCATCTGCGTGATGACCTGGTCCAGCGTGCGCGGATACGGCCGCGAGCCAAGGGTCCGCTGATAGTGAAGGACGCAATCGGGAAAAATGCGCAGGCAGCCGCGCCGTCCGAGACTGATGTCCCACGCGTGGAGGATCATTCCCTCCTCGATGAGGGCGAGCAGATCGTCCTGGTCGTAGCCGTGTAGCTGCGCGCGGGTGGATTCCATATCCAAAAGCACGAGCGGCACGGGTTGGCCGCGACGATTCGGCTTGCGTTGAGTTGGGAAGATTGCCGGCGGCTCCGTCGAACGTAACGAGCGATTTAAAGCCGGGAGCAAAAATGAGGGAGTCATGCGGCAAAGGGCGTTAAATCGTTTGCTGAGTTGCGGATGTTCAAATTCGAGACTTCCTTCGCGCAGAAGGCCCGGCGGCGCGGAGTCAGCAGTTGCTGCAGGCGCGCCACCGGGCTCATGTCATTGTTGAAGCTATGCGCGGGTCTCCAACCGTGGCAGGAACGGTCTCCGCGCATTTCTGGCGAGAGTGTCTGAGAGGCATTTACGACCGGGGACTTCATGGTCTTGGGCTCCGGGCGGGTTTGTGGTTGAGCAGGTGAAACGCAAATTCCCGCGAACGGACGTCCGCGCGTTCAAATTCGTTGGCGAGCGAATGGAGCTTTGCGCTTTCCGACGGATTGGCGCAAAATTCTGCCAGTCCTCGGTACAAGGAAATACGCTCGCCGAGCGGTGCCTGCTCGGCGTGTTTCAGGCACGTCTTCATGACGACCCTCAATGCCGGTGTCATACGATCACCTCCAGGAAGAAATTGCTGTATATCACTGATTTAACTTCTTAAAATATAGATTTCACGCACAGGTAGAATGTTTGAAATTCCACCCCTACCCAGGCGCCATAACCGTTTGCTCCGTCGAAAAAGCCGTTGGAAAACCGGGGGGAAGGGCCCGGTTTTCTGGATTTTTCGCTTGCAAACCTCCGCCAGTTCTGCATAAACTGCAACGGAAAATAGGCAATACTCTGCCACTCGTCAACAGGAAAATGCATAGCTTTGCGATTTTTTCGGAACGGCTGCGCTGGCAACGCAATCGCACGGGATTGAGCCAGGATGAACTCGCGCACAAAAGCGGCGTCGGCAAACGCAGCGTCGTGGATTATGAATCCGAGCGCTTTGGCAAACAGGGGCCGGGCATGGAAAACGTCCGCAAGCTGGCCGGGGCGTTGAATGTCTCCAGCGGCTGGCTGCTCGGCGGACCGGAAGCGACCGCCCAAAAGCCGGCGGAGTTGCGCGACCCGGCGCCGCCCTACGTCGAGAGCGACATGGCCATGTGGCGCGAGCGCGCGCTGCAGGCCGAGAAGCAGTTGCGGATGTTGCAGGCGGCGATCCAAAACCTGCTGGACCTGAGCCGGGCCCAGGCGGAGCCGGCGCGGGTAAGTGCGGATGATGCTTCACAAATCAAGGGCGCGAGCCAGGCTTCGGCGGAAGCGGCTTTCGCGGGGCGCGACGTAGCCACGCAAATCTTGAAACGACAGTCCGCCGGCAGGCGGTCCCGGAGCGGGAACGCAGCAGCCACGCCTTCATCAAGCACTGGCGGGCCCACCGGAGATAAATAAGTCCCATGCCTTCCAGATCCTCCGCGTCGAGCAACGCGGTTTGCAGGCGCAGGGCGGGTTCGAGGATGACGGATGCCGTTGGGGGTTGATCCGCCGCCACTGAAGCCTTGGCGGACCCGGGGTTGAGAGTTGAGGGCGGAAGCATGGCCGGTGGGTCCGGCGAATCGTGGCGGTGAGGAACCGTTTTTTTCATAACCCAGATTTTTTCCTTTTACCCGAGCAACCTAGTCCCCGCACATGGACATGGGCTGTCCATGTGAATAAGTTTTTCGTGGGGACTTGTACGGATGGAAATCGGAACCGACGCGGACTCTTGCCCGCAAATGCTAGCGCATCGTCCACCCGCGCCGAGGGGCGGAGTCGGTGGTTGACTCCCGTGCCCGTTGAACCCAACCATCGGACACGCTTATGAAATGCGCAGTTTGGGCAGGCCTGTTGACGATGCTGGTGGCGACCGTTGCCGTGAATGGTGCGACGGGCACGAACCTGGCTTATGCGATGCGGCATCAGACCCGGTCGGTGAACGGCGTGCAGGTGAGCCTGACGCCGCTGTTTAACTGGTGGCGATCCGGCGGCACGAGCGGCACCCGGCCCATGCCTGCCTGGGAGCGGGTCACTTGCGGCGACCCGGAAAAGACCGTCGCTGGCACCTGGATCGTATCCGCGCGGATCGAGCATCTGCCCGGAGAATGGCGCGATGAGAAGATCGTGTTGAAGCATCCCCCGATCCGCGAGTGGCAGCGGTTCCATAATTTGCAGGCGGCCAACACGAATTTGATCGCCACGCAGCAAAAAGGTTACGCCCGGGCGACCGCGGCCGGCGACGATGCGAAGAGCAGCCGCCAGGCAGCCGGGCGGGCCTCGGAACTTTCCGGCATCACGGATGGCCAGACGCATTACAATGCGCAACAGGCGGCCGCGTCGGCCTCGCGCTCGGCCGATAAAGCCAAAGCTCGCGAAGACGCGGCGATGCAAGACGCGCGGGACGCGAACCGGGAGCGCAGCGAGGTGGTGAAGCAGTTGCAGGCGTTTCCTTCGACGACCGCATACCAGATGGATACGTTTGCGCTGCGGACGGCGGAAAAGCGCGATGGCTTGACGGTGTATGAAGTGGGGTACGTGGCGGGGTGGTGAGAGGACAGTTGGTGGGTTGATGAGTGCCATGAGCGAACATGAGTTGGAGGACGGAGAAGGGCCAAGGACCAAGAACCAGATAAGCACCAAGCTTGAAATTCCAAACTGGCGAAGGCGGCGAGGGGATTTTGACTAGATCGGGGGGAGTTCTTCCACGTCTTCGCGCGAGCCGAAGAATGTCGTCCATATGCCGTAGAGGCCAAGCAGCACCAATAGAGGGCCCGCCACATAACGCCAAAAGAATGTGTCCGGGACCATACAGACGACGCCGATAGCAATTGCCAACAGTCCATAGACCAGCCAGATACCCCGGAACATGACACTGGGGTGGAGCAACAGGGAAAGACCGGCGGCCACCAATCCCGCCAATACACTCACCGCGAACGGCACCAACGAAAAAAGCAGCTCGCTCAATAATTTGTCGAAGCTGTCCCCCGACGCCGGCTTGGGAGCAAGGAGCAGCCAGGCAAATAGCGAAACTGCGAAGCCGAACAGGAACGCCAAGATCGCAGCCACGGCCTTCTTAAGCATGTGCTCGATGCGATTCCAGTTCATGGGGCAGTCAATGACGATTCATCCTGCGCTGATTAATCATTCCTCCGGTTCGCCACCCAGGAAACGCCCCCAGAGGCCGTCGCGGAAATCGCGCCCGTGCAGGAGTTTCGCGAGATTCGCGAGGGTATGGATGTGCTTCTGAACCTCGCCGAGCGGCACCAAGAACAGAAACACCAAATGCACCGGCTTGCCGTCAATGGCATCGAAGGGAATTCCCGGCCGGGAGCGGCCAATCATGTGGACGACCTCGGGCACCAGATCTGTCCGGGCGTGGGGAAGACCGATGCCGAAGCCGATGCCGGTGCTCATGGCGGTCTCCCGCTTGCGCAGACAGGCGGCGATGGCGTCACGATGTTCGGCCGGGATTTTGTGCGTGGCCACGAGATGGTCCATCAACTCGTCGATGGCCTGCCAGCGATCGCGCGCTTGTAGATCCACGACTTCCGCGTTGGGTCCGAAGAATTCTTCAAAATCCATAATATGAGATGAGGGAACGAAAGGGGTTAAGTTTTGGGTTGCAGCGCATATTTCGTAATAGTGGCATCAAGCATGTCAAACACGTTGGTCCCGAACGCTTTTTGGAAAGCCGGCTTGTCCTGCATGCGGCATAGCAGCAGCAGACCATTGTCCCCGTGGAAGCTGACGTAGTGAAGGAGGATGGGCGGATAGCGAGTGTCCGGAACCACGAGCAATCCACAACGTCGCGCAATGTTCAGCGGAGTGGAAGTTCGGTTGAAATTTGTAAGTACGGAATCGTCCGGAATCGCGATGAAAAATTCCCAGACTTCACCCGCCGTGCGTAGCGCATACAACTGCTTATTCTCACGGTCATCTAGCCTGTCATAAAGCCGTCCCAGGCAGGAGTTCAACGGGTGCGGGGAAAGTTCCATGACGAACTTTACCCGAACCATCGTGTTCGCGCAGGAGATAGCGCGCCGGTATCCCGCGTCCCCGGTCGCGATTTTGCCGGACGGAAACAGGACCCATACCCCGCCGCAAATGATTATCCCGACAAAGGCAACGAGGCAGAGCCAGCGAAGCGTTTTGCGTTTCGGGGCGGTTTCCATGGGTGGAGGATAAATCGTTGCGGAGCGGGTGGCAACCTGGCGTCGTGGAAAGCGATCCCCCAAGGACGACGATCGCATGGTACCAGTGAAGGGAGTTGATTTGCTCGCTTCCGCTTTTGCCCACCAAAAAGCTCCGAATGACTTCGGGAGCGGGAAAATTCGGCGGGAGGTAAATACTTTTTTTAATTATTTTTTTGAACGAGGCCATTTTTGCGACCTCGCAAAAGTGAAAAGAAATCAAGCGGGCGTGGATAATTTGAGGGTCGGTGGGCGGATTTTCCTGAAAAAATAATCTCCCACGGTGGGGGATTATTTTTTGGGCGGATGTGGTTTGATAGGCGCGTGCCAGGGAGTGGCAGGCAGGGAGGTGGGTCGGACGGGCGCTCCCCGCGAGGTCCGGTCTTCGCATCGGCTCCGATGATTTTCGGGGCGGTCGAAGGCCGGTCCGGCTGCGGGGAGCGTGG
The DNA here is from genome assembly GCA_964448135.1 of uncultured Verrucomicrobiota bacterium. Lineage (GTDB taxonomy): Bacteria > Verrucomicrobiota > Verrucomicrobiia > Limisphaerales > UBA8199 > CAYUVH01. The sequence goes on from CAYUVH010000026.1 coordinate 84,825, forward strand.
TTCCGGCCACTGGGAAACACCTTCGGAGGCCATGCGCCCGGGCAGCGAAAGGATGAACAAACAAGGAAGGCTGCACTGATATGAAAACGAAACGATTCTTCAACCTGATCTCAGGGGGCCGGCTCGCGTCCGGCTTGGGGGCATTGGCAATCGCGCTGGTGGCGGGGTGCGCAACGGGGCCGACGCCGACGCCGGGGCCGACGCCGGGGCCAGGACCGGCGCCGATCAGCCGGGCGGCGAGCAACACAATCGCAGTATTGGATGTGACGGTGCCGATCGCGGTGGCGGTGGAGTGCGCGCGACAGCCGGAGAGCGTGCTGTTTTTCCGCGCGGCGGCGGAGGTGATCGAGGCGGTCGCGGGTGGGACCAATGACGCCAGCCTGGATTTGTCGGCGGCGCTGCGGGAGCTGGCGGGGAAGGCGTTTACGAATCTGAGCCCGAATGCGGAGTTGGCGGTTATGGCGGGGTTGGTGTTGTACGAGTCGTTTGTGGCGCAGCACGGGTTGAGCGGGCTGGAGTTGAATGCGGATCAGCGGGCGATTTTGCGGGCGCTGGCGGTGGATATCCGGCGGGGGTTGCCGCCGGCGACGATGGATTCGGTGAGGGGTTTCGAGGCGGGAACGGGGGAGGGAAGGAACGCAAAGGGCATAGGGCGCGGAGACGCGAAGGAATTGAACACCAAGCAAACTAAGGAAACGAAGAGGAGCGAGAAGAATAGGACCAGTAGGACGGATATGAGTGTGGACCTGCGGGTGATTTTGGGGGCGCTGGGGACGGAGAGGGAAGAAACGCAAAGGGCATAAGGCGCGGGGACGCAGAGAAAGCCTTGAGCCGCTAAAAGGCGCAAGAGGTACAAAAAGAAAGACGCGGACCAGAGTCAGAAAAATGGAGTCAGAAAAATGAAGACACAGAAGAAATCTTTGGGAGGGGGCGGGGAGCAGAGAGTTGGGACTGGCAAGCTGCAGGGTTCAAACACGCTTCACGGTGCGATGAAGTTGGGGTGCCGGAGGCCGAGGAAGGATTATCGCACGTTGAAAATGCGGACGTATCTGCGGGAGGGGATGCAGAAGGGGACGCTGGTGGCGCCGGAGCAGTTTGTGAATTGGGATTCCAATGTCCGGTTCGGGATGTTCGAGAATGATGTGATCGGGGATTGCACGTGCGCGGCGGCGGCGCACATGGTGCAGCGGTGGTGCGCGAACACGGGGCGCGTTTGCAAGATCACGTCGCGCGAGGTGATCGCGGCTTATTCGAAGGTGAGCGGGTACGATCCGCTGACGGGCAAACACGATGTGGGCGCGGATCCGCTAGACGTGCTGAATTTGTGGCGGCGGGAGGGGATTGGCGGTCACCGGATCCTGGCTTACACGGAGGTGAACCTGAAAAATTTCGTGGAGGTGCAATGGGTGATCCAGCATTTCGGCGGGATTTATTACGCGGTGGATCTGCCGGTGCTGGCGCAGGACCAGCAGGTTTGGGATCTCGCGGATCAGGCAGTGAAGGAGGCGGAGGCGGGGAGTTGGGGTGGGCACATGGTTTCGAGCGGGCGGTATTATCCCGGGTATTTGCGTTTCGCGACGTGGGGAGACACGAAGGCGGCGACGCCGCAATGGGCGGTGACGTATGGGTTCGCGGGTTATGCGGTGGTGAGCGAGGAGTGGCTGGATGCGCGCGGGGCGACGCCGGACGGGTTTGATTTGACGAGGTTAAGGGATGATCTGGCGGTGGTGGAGGAATTGAAGCGGGAACAGGCGGCCTGACGGCAGGCGCGAAGGACCAAGAACCAAGGACCAAGGACCAAACTTGGGGCGCGGAAAACAAATGAGGCACGGAGAAGGATCGTCATAGCCACGAAAAGGCACAAAGAGACACAAAAAGAAAACCACAGAGGCACGGAGACACAGAGAAAGAAGCAAAACGCTTTTCAACCGCAGAGAACGCAAGGAGCACAAAGGACGGATGGGTGGAGAGAAGAATTCAGAGGCACAAAAACGAATGAACACGGATGCCAAGGAAAAGAAAACTGGGGGGCTTGATGGGAAAACTTCTCCTCCGCGGGGGCCCATGATCGTAAGGGACTTGATTCGGGGTTGCGTCGGGGGAGAAGGCTTAACGCAAAGGGCAAGAGACGCGGAGACGCAAAGGAAGGAAATGAACACGGATCAGAAAGAAATGATTGCTGGGGTGCTAAAATTGCAACCGGTGAACCCTGTCCGCCAGAGCTTCAACGAAGGCGGTGGGAACCGGCCACCAAACGAAGGATCGGGGCTGGATTTGACGGAGGAGTGGTCGGCGCGGAATGCGCGGGTGATGGTGGGGTTGTGCGCGGAGTCGTACTCACTGCGTGAGGGTCAAGGGGAGACAATCGAATGCGGGCTCATGCACTCGCCGCGGGAGGGCCAGGGGGAGAGGATTCAATGCGGGCTGACACATGGGGTGGTGAAGTCGTGGCGGGAGGAGGATGGGAGTTGCACGAAGGTGATGGCGATTCGGGGGACGGCGAATGCGGCGGATTGGCGCCGGGATTTGAACATCAAGCGTGTGCCAGTGGACTCACTGCGTGAGGGCCAAGGGGAGACAAACATTTCCACAGAAGGAAACGAAGGTAACGAAGATGGTCCGAAGGTGCATCGGGGGTTTTTGGAGGCGGCGGAGGAGATTTTGCCGCTGGTGTCGGCCGAGGCGGAAACGGCGGCGCAGTTTTTTCTGACGGGACATTCGCTGGGCGGAGCGGTGGCGGTGTTGCTGGCGTGGAAACTGGCGCAGCGGGGATTGAACGTGCGGGCGGTTTATACGTTTGGCGGGCCGCGGGTGGGGGATTGGCGGTTTCGGTTGGAGTATGAGCGCGCGCTGGGCAGGCGAACGTTTCGCGTGGTGAACCAGGCGGACATCGTGCCGCGGGTGCCGCTGTGGTTGCTGGGGTGGCGGCACGTGGGACGGGAACTATTTCTGCCGTTGATGGGGCGGGCACGGTGGGGGACGCCGATTTGGCTGAAGCTGCTTTCGGATTTTGGTGCGATTTACCGGGAATGGGCGGAGGGGAGGATCGCGCTGGTTGCGGATCATGATTGCGCTAGGGAATACGTGAGGAGGATGAACGAGTTGTGAATTGCCGATTGCCAATTGCCGATTGCCGATTGAGGGAAAGGAAGAAAAGCGCATGAACAACGTGGATCAGGGTGTGCCAGCGTGGTTGGTGATGTTGCTGGCGTTTCCGGCGCTGGTGGGCGCGGTGATGGCGACTTTGAGTTATTTCGCGACGCGGCGGGAGATGGACGATGCGCGGGCGCGGCTGGCGAAGGTGGAGGACGCGCGGGCGCCAGACCGGTTTGTAAATCGGGAGGAGTTTTTGTCGCTGGTGAGCCGTAACGCGGTGGAGCACGACAATATTTTCAAGAAGCTGGGCGGTATCGAGCGGGGAGCGAAGGAGCATACGGATCGGGCGCTGGCGAAGGTGCAGGAGGATATCAAGGAGGTGTCGAACAAGGTGGCGTCGGTGGAGACGAAGACGGACCAGCAGAATGCGTGGCTGGAGCGGATGGATGAGAAGCTGGACCGGATTTCGCAGAAAGGGTGAGGGAAATGACGAAGCACAGGTGAATGACGAAGCACGAATGACGAATGACGAAAGAAATCCGAAATCGGAAGCTCGAGAGCCGGATGGGAATTTGAACGGGTTTTTGATTTGAAATTTGAGATTTGAAATCAGAAGCATCCCACAGCCTTGAAATTGGAGTATGGTTTCGCGTTTTTTCCGAGCAATTCCCGGTGGCGTTGGCTCCAAGTGGTTTAAGACTTTTGTGATTTATGAGGGGCTTTGAAACTATGGCCGGGGTGG
>CAYUVH010000027.1:0-60189 GCA_964448135.1 uncultured Verrucomicrobiota bacterium
GCTTGGAAAGCGTCCGCTCCATCCGCCAGGCGGCGCTCGCCCAGGGCAAGCCCTACGTGCTGCCGAAACGGTTTGAAGTCACCATGACCGTCACCGCCAATGCCGACGCCGCTCCCGCCGGGGAAAAGGTCCGCGCATGGCTGCCCATTCCGCGCCAATATCCGTTTCAGACCGATTTCCAATTGCGCGAGTCGGAACCGAAGGCGGTGAGTGTGGAAGGAAAATCGAGTCCGATTCGTTCCGTGTATATGGAACAAGTCGCAAGGTCCGGAAAGGAGACGGAATTCCGGATTGAATACGACTACACCGCCTACGGAGTTTCCTTCGACCTCCGGCCAGAAACGGTCAAGCCCGCCGATCCCGAAGACCCGGTACTGAGCCCCTTTCTGAAGGAGGGCCCGCATGTGACATTCTCGCCAGAGTTGAAGGAGCTGTCGCAGAAGATCGCCGGCGATGAAACCAATCCCTGCCTGAAGGCGAAGAAATTCTTCGATTGGATCTCCGAAAACATCAAATACAGCTACTCCATCGAATACTGCACCATCCGCGACATCGGCGATTATACCCGCTCGCACAGTTACGGCGATTGCGGCCAGGAAGGGCTGCTGTTCATCAACCTCTGCCGGCTCAACGGCATCCCGGCCCGCTGGCAGACGGGCTGGAATTTGTTCCCCGGTGACAAGGGCATCCATGATTGGACCGAAATTTATCTGGCCCCCTACGGCTGGATGCCGGCCGATCCCTACATGGGCATCTGGGCCATGCAATACGCGAAGACACTGAACGCCGAGCAGAAGCGGGAGGTGCGCGACTTCTATTTCGGCGGGCTGGACCAATACCGCATGATCGCCAACAGCGATCACAATCAACTGCTCAATCCGGACAAGCGTTCACCACGCTCCGACAACGTGGATTTCCAGCGCGGCGAGTTGGAGTGGGGAAACCACAACCTCTATTTCGACAAGTACTCCTACGAGTTGAAGTTCAAGGACAGCGACATCAAGCCATAAGGAATTGAGGGCATATGGCGAATCCGCTGCTTTACGAAATCAACACGCGTTGCTGGCTCAAGGAACTGGGCGAACGGTCCGGATCGCGGATCACGCTGGCGACGGTGCCGGCGGAGGAATTTGCCGGTTGGAAGAAGATGGGTGTCACGCACCTGTGGCTGATGGGCGTCTGGACTTCCGGTCCGTTTGCGCGTGGCCAGGCGCTGGCCTCGGCGGACTTGCGCCGCGCGTGCGCGGATGCGCTGCCGGGCGGAACCGAGGCTGACGTCACGGCATCTCCCTATGCCATTTGCGACTACCATGTGCCGCCGCAGCTTGGCGGCGAGGACGGGTTGAAAGACTTCCGGCGGCGGCTCCGCGAACAGGGGATCAAATTGATCCTGGATTTCGTCCCGAATCACCTGGGCGTGGATCATCCCTGGGTGCGCGACCGGCCGGACTTGTTCGTGAGCAGCGGCGCGCAGACGCCCGATACTTTCTCCCAACCCACGTCCTCCGGAATCCGGTGGATCGCGCACGGCAAGGACCCTTATTTCCCAAGCTGGACGGACACAGTGCAGCTCGATTACCGCCAGCCCGCCACGCGCGAGGCGATGACGCAATTGCTGCAGACCGTCGCCACCAGATGCGATGGCGTGCGTTGCGACATGGCCATGCTGATTCTGAACGATGTCTTCGCGCGCACCTGGGAGCAGTACCCGACTTCCACGCCGCCGCCGACCTCCGAATTCTGGGTCACTGCCATCCAGGCGGTGAAGCAAAGCTGGCCGGACTTTCTTTTTCTCGCCGAGGCGTATTGGTCGCTTGAGGGGCGATTGCAGGAACAGGGGTTTGATTACACCTACGACAAGGCGCTTTACGATTCACTGATGCATCGCGATGGGATCGGCGTACAGCGACTGCTCCTCAGTTATCCGGCGAGCTACCTCGCGCGGAGCGCGCACTTTCTGGAAAACCATGACGAGCCGCGCGTTGCCAGCATGTTGGGATATCCGGAACATCGCGCCGCGGCCGTGATGATCCTGGGATTGCCGGGGATGCGCTTTCTGCACGACGGCCAGCTGCAGGGCGCGCGGCTGAAGGTGCCGGTGCAACTGGCGCGTCGCTCACTTGAACCCGTGCAGCCGGACATCGCTTCCCTGTATCAGCAAGTGCTGGGCGTACTGGCGGGCAGCGCGGTGGGGCGGGGCGAAGGGCACCTCGTGCGGCCGCGCGAAGCGTGGGCGGGAAATCCCTCGTGGCAGACGTTCGCGATCGTGCAGTGGCAGGCCCGGGCGGACGAATTCGATTTGGTGGTTGTGAATTACTCAGCCCATTCCAGCCAGTGCTACGCACCGCTGAACCTCCCCAACGTGGCGGCGCATCAATGGCATCTGAAAGACTTGCTGGGCGACGCGGAGTATCAACGGGAGAGCGAGCAGTTACAGATGCAGGGGCTTTACCTGGACTTGCCCGCCTACGGCGCGCAGATCTTCCATTTCACGCCCGTGGCTTGAGCGGCGACTGGCCGTTCAGGGATTGATCCGCGAATTGGTCGAGGCTCTCCCAGCCCGGTTCGCTTTTGCGCTTACGATCATGCCACGCCAGCCAGACGATCCAACCGAAGATCAGGGCGATGCCGACCCAACCCTGGACCTGGAGGCATTTCGCGATGATGCGATCGTAGGGCAGGGCGTGCCAGCGGCCGAGGATGGTGTTCCAATCATGGTCGCCGCCACCGACCAGCGGAAGTTCCATCGTGCGCGCGTCGGCCATATAGCGGGCGATGTTGAAGAGGTTCTCGCAGAGCCAAATGCCGGCCGCAGCCACCCCGATCACCTGGCCTTTGCGCCAGAAGCTGAAAGCGAGGATCAAGGGGAACACGAGTTGCCCGAGCGTGCCGCCGTAAGGCTCAAGCCGCGTGCTGAACAGTCCCACAAACGGATGGCCGGCCTCGTGAAACAATAGATTTGCATGATCCAGCAATGGGATGAAACCGCGTTCCGACCGGAAGAGCACAACCAGAAATACCGCCAGGCCCACGGCGAATGCCGCGAAACGGCCCGGCGTCACGATTTGTCGTTCCGAATGCACCGCCTCCAAACAGCAATTAACCGGCCAAAAAAGAGGAGCGGAAAACGCGTTTGTCGCGTGATATTTGGCCCCGGGAATGGTCCTATCTACCAGGCACATGCATTCGACCGGTGAAATAATACGCGGCACCATTATTCTGGGAATATTGGGATTTGCCGTCATCTGGCTCATCGTCGTGACGGTCCGGAAGGCGGAGGACCCGGCTTTGATGATTTTTCGCTGGGTGCTGACCGTCCCGATCCTGGGTTACTTGATATTTGTGGCGGCGCCGACAGTCGGAGCGGGCGGCTACGGTGGTGCATTTGGTGGAGTTCCCATGACAGCCGCCGGAGCTTTGTGCATGGCCCTGGTATGGCGGAAGGCGATTGCCGGGTTGGTGGCGAATCCCATCGGCGCCCTTTACGACGGCGGCACGACACCGCCGGACCTGCGGCCCGCCTATTCTACAGCCATGGCGAGGCAAAAGCGGGGTGAGTATCAGGCGGCCCTTGAGGAAATCAAAAAGCAACTCGCTCGTTTTCCCACCGACACGGAAGGACAATTTTTGATGGCCCAAATCCAGGCGGAAAATCTGAAGGACGTTGCCGCCGCCGAGGCGACCATCGAGGCGTATTGCGCGCAGCCCAATCATGCTCCCAAGAATATCGCGTTCGGCCTGTACTCGCTGGCCGACTGGTATTTGCAGATCAATCGCGATCGCGAGGGCGCGCGCCGCGCTTTGCAACGACTGGTGGCGCTGCTGCCCGACTCGGAATTTTCCTCCGGCGCATCCCATCGACTTGCTAATTTGGACAGCGATAAAATGGTCCGGTCCGCGGATGGCCCTGCGACCATCGAGGTGACCGAAGGTCTTCGAAATATCGGGCTGCAACGCGGTCCAGTGCCTTCGCCCGCGCCGGTGGGAATGGACCCGGCTTTGCAGGCTGCGGAATACGTGGAACGCCTTTCCGATCATCCATTGGACACGGAGACGCGGGAGAAGCTCGCGGTGCTTTATGCAGATCATTTCGGCCGCATGGATCTGGCGGCGGGCGAATTGGAGCAACTAATCGCGATGCCCAATCAGCCGAGCCGCCTCGTGGCGCACTGGCTGAACGTGATGGCGGATCTCCAAATCCGGAGCGGCGAACTTTACGAAACCGTCAGCGCGACCCTGCAGCGGATCATCGATCGCTATCCGGATATTGCCGTCGCGGAAATGGCCCGCAAACGCCTTGCCTTGCTCCGGTTGGAGCTTAAAAGCAAAGCCGCCCCCTCAGCCGTGAAAATGGGGACGTACGAGCAGAACATCGGCCTCAAGGCCAACCGCAAACCGACTGAAGAGCGCGGCAGTTGACTACTTGCCGGTCGTGAGTTGGAGCAGGACCGCCTTGTCGATCTCGAAGGCCTGGTCCAAATCAGCCCAGCCGGCTTTGGTGCGCACCTGGGTGGTGATGGACGTGACCAAGGGGGTGGTGGTTATTTCCTCAACCCTCACCCAGACTTTGCGATTATTGACCATGCCCTGGAGCGTCCGGACGGTGTTGGTTTCACCGAAGAGAGTGCCATCGCGCTCCACCGTTCCCATTTTCGAGAGAACGATTTTGGCGGCATCAAAGACCTGCGGCACCGAACGATTGTAACGGCTTTCAATCCGGTCATCGCGCAGGCGGGTGCCGGCGGTTTTCTCCCCCGTCACCGTGCTGATGCAGCCCGTCGCCAAAATAAGCGCCCCAAATAATCCCGCGAGAAATCTAATTTTCATTTCGACCATCCAAACATAAACGGAAGAGTCGTCAAGCCAGTTCGCGATGGCGATCCGGGTTGCGAGACTCGACAGGGCTCGCGACCAATGGCATCTTTAACGTGTGGTATCACAGAAATACGAACGATTGCGCCAGATATTGAACGAATACGGCTCCTGTGTGGTCGCTTATTCGGGAGGGGTGGATTCCGTGTTTCTGGCGAAGGTGGCTTGGGATGTCCTGGGTGATAAATCGTTGGCGGTGATTGCTGACTCGCCGAGTTTGCCACGGCGGGAGCTGGCGGAGGCATTGGAGATCGGCAAGCGGTTTGATTTCCCAGTCCGGGTGGTGCATACGCAGGAGTTCACGAATCCGAGTTATTTGGCGAATCCGAACAACCGGTGTTATTTCTGCAAACATGAGCTGTTCACGGAACTCGTGCCGCTGGCGCGCGCCGAAAAGATGGCGGTCATCGCCTACGGCGAGAACGCGAGCGACGTGGGGGATCATCGCCCGGGAGCCAGGGCGGCAGCCGAGTTTCAGGTGCGAGCGCCATTGAAGGAGGCCGGGCTCACGAAAGCCGAAATCAGGGAGATCTCCACGCAGCTCGGCCTACCAACGGCCGACAAGCCGCAGATGGCGTGTCTGAGTTCACGGATTCCGTATGGCGAGACCGTCACGCCCGAGAAACTTCGGATGATCGAGGAGGGCGAAAACGTTCTACGGGACATGGGATTCCATGACGTGCGAGTCCGGCATCATGAGCTGGGCAGGGGCGGGCAGGTATCCGCCCTCAAGCCCGCCGTGTCCATTGCGCACCTCGCTCGAATCGAAGTCGGTCCGTCAGAAATGGCCAAATTAATGGCGCCCGAAGCCATGGCAGGAATTGCCGACGCATTGACAAAAATTGGGTATGCGCATGTGACGGTGGATTTGAAGGGATACCGTCGTGGTAGTACTAATGAAGTGATTGCTGCGGCCAAGGCCTGAGCTGGTGTTTGAATGAGACAACCCGGATGAAGTCCGGACAGTGTACGCGACTGTTAACTGACAGGACAATCGCCACCCGGGATTTCTTTTCATTCGGGAATAACAGCGTGAGATATTTTTTTGTTCTCTTCCGGGACAAGGGTTGTCTTTAACGTCCAAAGGTAATTCACAATTCTTCGCCAAAACCCTGCAATCATTGGGGTTTACGGGCACCAGACAACCCTTTAGGGCGGGTCCGACTTCGCTTGACCGTGCCGGGACCCAAGCTTGGCACTGGATTTGCATCAGGGTCAGTCAGATTATGGTCTTAGATTCTGTCTGTAGGAGGGGGAGACAAGTTGCTCTCGTAATACTCACGAATGTCGCGCTTGCGCTTTTTGCGCCAGCATCAGCCAGCGCGGCCAACGTAACGCTCGGCTGGGATCCCAGCACAGCGACCAACATCGCCGGATACAATTTGTATTACGGCGGAACCACCGGGACATACACCAATGTCGTCACCGCGGGCAATACCACCAATGCGACCGTCACTGGCCTGGCCAGCGGCGTGACGTACTATTTTGCGGCCACGGCGTTTGATACGTCGGGGCTGGAAAGCGATTACTCCGCGGAAGTGGTTTACACCGTTGCAGCGCCCGCGGCCAACCAGCCGCCGACGATTGCGGCCATCTCGAGCATCACGGTGCTGGAGAACGCGGGCCAGCAGACGGTGAATCTTTCCGGCATCACTTCGGGCGCTTCGAATGAAGTGCAGTCCCTGGTGGTGAGCGCGAGTTCCGGTACGACGAGTGTGATCCCGAATCCGACGGTGAGCTACAGCAGTCCGGGCCAGACCGGCTCGCTGACCTTTACTCCAGTGGCGGGCACTTTCGGCAGCTCTACGATTACCGTCACGGTGAACGACGGCGGCGCCAGCAACAACGTCACGAGCCGCACGTTTACGGTGACGGTGCTGCCAGTGAACAACCAGCCGACGTTGAACGCCCTGGCGGACGCCACGGTGAACGAGAATGCCTCGCAACAGAGCGTGAGCCTCGCGGGCATCGGCACCGGCGCGGCCAACGAAACGCAGACGCTGACGGTAACCGCGTCTTCGAGCGACACCTCGATCATTCCGAATCCGACGGTCACTTACACCAGCCCGAACGCGACCGGTTCGATCGCCTATAAGCCGGTCAGCAATGCAGTCGGCGTGGCGACGATCACCGTGACGGTGAACGACGGCGCGACCAGCAACAACGTGGTCAGTCGCACGTTCCAGGTTACTGTGAACCCCGTCAACCAGGCCCCCACACTCGCGGCTTTGAGCAGCACGACCATTCTGGAAGGTGCTGGTCCGCAGACCGTCAATCTCTCGGGGATCAGCTCGGGTGCGGCCAACGAAAATCAGACGCTGACAGTTACGTCGAGCTCCAGCAACACCGGCCTGATTCCGAATCCGACGGTGACCTATACCAGCCCCAACGCAACCGGCTCGATCGGATATACGCCGGTTCTGGGAGCTTTCGGTACCTCAACTTTGACAGTGAGCGTTAATGACGGCGGCGCGAGCAACAACGTGGTTAGCCGCACCATGACCGTGACCGTTCTGCCGGTGAACAATCAGCCGACCGTTGACGCGCTCAGCGACGTGACGGTCCTGGAGAATGCTTTGCAACAGACGGTGAGCCTCTCGGGGATCACCTCGGGCGCTTCGAACGAAACGCAGACGCTCACGGTTACCGCGAGCTCGAGCAACACCGGCCTCGTTCCGAATCCGACGGTGACCTATACCAGCCCGAATGCGACCGGCACGCTGGCCTTCAAGCCTGCGACGAATGGCTTTGGCACCGCGACGATCACTGTTACGGTGAACGATGGCAGCACCAGCAATAACGTGGTGACCAAGACCTTTGCCATCAACGTGCTGCCCGTCAACCAGACGCCTACGCTGGCAACCATCGGCAACGTGTCGCTCCTGCAAAACGCCGGACAACAAACGGTTAACCTTACTGGCATCGGATCCGGCGCGGCCAACGAAAGCCAGACACTGTCGATAACCGCGAGCTCGAGCAACACCGGCTTGATCCCGAATCCGTCGGTGACCTACACCAGCCCGAATGCGACTGGTTCGCTGGCCTTCACTCCGGCGGCGGGAGCGAGCGGTCTGGCGACGGTTACGGTCACGGTGAACGACGGGGGCGCGACCAACAGCACATTCTCGCGGACGTTCACGGTCAGCGTGGGTGCGGTTAACCAGGCTCCGACCCTGGACGCTCTTAACAATATCACCATCAACCAGAACGCCGGTCTGCAGAACGTGGCGCTCACCGGCATCAGCTCCGGCTCGGCGAGTGAGAATCAGACGCTGACGGTTACCGCGACCTCCGGCACGACCAGTGTGATTCCGACTCCCTCGGTGAGCTACACGAGCCCGAACGCCAGCGGCTCGATTTCCTTCTCGCCGAGCGCTCGCGGAACTTCGACGATCTCCGTGACGGTGAACGACGGCGGCACGAGCAACAACATCGTGACCCGTACCTTTAGCGTGACGGTGAATGGCCAGCCGACGATCACCTCGATCGCGGGCCTGACCATCGCCAACGACAGCGCGAGCTCCGCTCTTCCGTTCACGATCAGTGATCCCGAAACCGCCGCGGGCAGCCTGAGCGTCTCGGCCACGTCCGACAATCAAGCGGTGCTGGCGAATGGCGGTCTCGCCTTGGGTGGTACGGGCGCGAATCGCAACATCACAGTCACTCCGATCGTCGGCCAGGTTGGCGACGCCAACGTCACCGTAACGGTGAGCGACGGTTCGGCTTCGGCGAGCACCACGTTCCTCGTGAGCGTGCGTCAGAAGCCTTCGGCGCCGGGTAATTTCCGGGTCGTGAGCCAATAAGGCGGGAATTCGTAAGACTCGATTCCTCAAAGACCGGGCCCGATCGCGAGATCGGGCCCGGTTTGTTTTTGGAAATCAATGAGCCGCAGGATCGGGCGAGTTGGTTAAGCTGCCCTCGGCTACCCGACGAAAAATCTGGACCGGATAGCGTTCCGTCTGGGGCTGGACTGCGTAATGGGTGAGGCGCTTGCCGACCACCGGCAATTTTGAAAGCAGCGAAAAATCCTGGCGATCACCGAAGGGTTCGGTTACCGCAGCCCAGTGGCCGCCGATGTAGTTGGTCATAACGTCGGCGTAGGGCGGCCGGATGACCATCACGGTGAAGGCCTGCTTCTCGGCCTCGGTAAAATCGTGACCGCCGGCCATCGACATGGGAGCGAGAGTCTTGTCGTACGTGGGATCGAAGACCACCAGGGCCGCCTTTTTCACCTCGAAGAACGGCGCGTGGTCGCTGAGTACAATATCATCCGGCGTGATCTTGGAACGAAAAGTCTCGACGAGTTCCGCCCGGGGAACGGTGCGGCTGGAAAGCATGCTGATGGCCAGGCGCATCGGCAGGCCGACGGCCACGGCACACAAAATGGTCGCGACGCCTATCAATTTTGCTCTTTTGACGAATGGCATTAACTCCGCGAGGACCACGAACAGGGCGAAGGTGATTGGGATATAGCGCAGGTAGGAGTAGTAAAACGCCCAATGGCCGGCGACGTCGAAGAGCAGCGGTGCGCCGAAGACCAGAATCAAGCTGAAGAACACCAATCGGCGGGTCGAGAGACTCAAGTGCCGCCAGCCAATGACAACCAGCAGTATGAGTCCAAGAAAAACAAAGTCGGTGCTGAAATCATCAATGTAACTGTGCAGTACGTCGTCGATGACTTTGTGGAGCTTCACGCTGATCGGTATGGTGGCGTGAGCGTAGCGCTTGCCCATCATCCCGCCCATTTGCGGCAGGAAGTTCACCAGCGCTTTCACCGCGATGAGGAACAGAAGCAAGCTGACTACGCCCGTGATGAGCCCGGCGGCGACGACAACCACTTCGCGGAACTTGACCTTGCGCAAAATCAACCAGGCCATGCCGCAGGCGAACGCGGCGAAAAACGCCACTTGCAACCCCACCCAAAAGGTCATGACGGAAAACAAGAACATCGCACCGAAACGCCATCCTGGTGAGCTCAGGCTGAACGACAAGGTGAGCAGCAGGAGACTCGTCATTCCGAGGATATCCGGTCGCGAACAGCGGTAGGCGAAACACATGCCGTAACCCAGATGCAGCACGACGAGGAAAAGCAGGCGCCCGGCGGTGGATTTGATGAGCCCGAAGCGCCACGAAACGAGCCAGACAAGGAAAGCCGCAAAGGCCATCAACGTGTAATTAAAGGACCGGATGGCCAACACCGACGTGCCCATGACCGAGAGCCATGGGACCTGGGCCATCATGTAGAGCGGGCAATTGACGGTGGGAAAAGTATGCGGCGGTTGGTATTTGAAAGTGCGGGCGTGAAACTCGCCTTCCAGTACACGATTGACGGGAGGCTCAGAGAACCAGACTTCATCCACCCATACCTGAGGGTAATTATTATAGGTGCATAGGTTGAAGAGCAGGAAGGCGCCCAGCAGCAACAACACGCCAACCCACTCGCGGCGGGGAGGCGAGGCGGGAACTGGCGAAAAGGCGGCGGGTTCGCTCATGCCGGCTGTTTCAGATACCATTCGATTGTTCCCGGCAAACCCTCCCGCAGGCTGACGGCAGCCTCGAAGCCGGTAAGTTGCTTCAATTTGGATACGTCGGGGCATCGTCGCGAAACGGAACCATCGCGCCGGCCGCGTTCTTCGATCGGCAAGGGAAGGTTCATCAAGGACATGATGAGCTTTGCCAGATCTTCGATCGTGGTTTCTTCCTTCGCATTGCCGATGTGAACGATTTCCTGGTCGGTCTTCGGATGCTCCGCGACCTGGTGCGTTGCTCGCACGGCGTCGTCCACGTGGCAGAAGGCGCGAGTCTCACCGCCGCCGAAGATGGCAAACGGATTCTCTTTGCGATGCGCCCGCACAATGAATTCGGGAATCACATGCTTCTGACCCATGCGCGGACCGTAGATGTTGTGGTAGCGAATGACGGAGGTCGGGACCTTGTTCGTGCGGCCAAACTGCATGCACAGGAATTCGCCCATGAACTTGCTCGTGCCGTAGGAAAATCGCGTCTGGGTGGGCTGCGCAAAAACCACGGGCACGGTTTCGGGAGTGGGAATCGGCAGCAGGCCGAACGCCTCGCAGCCGGCGTAAACTTCTGAAGTGGAGCTGTATAAAATCCTCCCAACCTTTTGGGTCTTGATCCAATCGAGCAGGTTGATGGTCGAGAGGAGGTTGATGCGCGCGACGTCGTAGGGGATTTCGTAAAACAACGCGGTGCCGTTAACGGCCGCGAGATGATAAACGATATCGAGCGGCTCCTTGATTTGCAGCGTGAGCGGCTGGGTCAGGTCCAGCAAATGGGTTGTGACACCTGGCGAAATCTTGAACTCCTCGAAGTCCGGATCGAGCCGGCCCTTGGACTTGAACAGGTTGTCCACGATGTGCACGCGATCGCCGCGTTTCGCGTGGTATCGCGCCAGGTGCAGGCCGATGAAGCCGGCCGCGCCGGTGATGAGAACGTTCATGCGTTGTGTTTTACTGTCGACGCCAGAAAGCGCACCGCCATCTCTTGGGAGGTCGGCACCGGATAAAGTCCGCGCAGTCGGGCGTTGTTAATGTGGTAATGATAATCGGTGGCTTCGGCCCCGGGAGCAAGCCGCCAGCGCAGCTTGGCCGACTCGCAGATGTCGCGGAGCGACGCGGGGCCCGAACCAGTAAGATTGAGGATTCCGCCAAGATCGGGCACTTCGAGGAACGCCGCGATCGTATCGGCAATCGTCGGGGTATCTATCAGCGTCAATTCGGAGTCCACGCTCATGCGCAACGGTTCTTCTTGCGAAAGGTCAAAGAGCGGTCCTTTTTTTACTCCCCGCCCAAAAACCGTGCCGGTGCGCAGAATGAGATGGTTGGCGACGTAACGTTCCACCAGGCGTTCGGCCATCCACTTGTGGAAACCATACGGGTGCAGCGTCGTCGGCTGGATGGAGACCGATTCATGGTTTTGGCTGGGGTCGCCGATGTCGTTGTAAACGTCCACCGTCGAGAAGTAGAAATAGCGGTCGAATTTGAAATCGAACAACGACTTCTCCACGGTCAACACGCTGGCGTCAAAGTCCCAGCGCGGATCCTGCGCGGCTTTGAATCGGTAGGAGTTACCATTGCAATTGATCAGCACATCGGCGCGGGCGCCGATATGCTGGTCATAATTGCGGGAATTGAGGGCCAGCACGGAGTGGCCGGCGGCAGCAAGCCGCTCACTTACGGCGGAGCCGATCAATCCGGTGCCGCCGAGGACCAGGACGGAGAGCGGATTCATGTGCGCCGGGCCGGGGGAGTCGGGCGCACGCCGAACCATGCCCGCCGCCAGGAGGCAGGGGCGCGGAGGAACCGGCCGTTGAGCATCGCCGCGCATAACCAGGGAAAGTAAGCGACGATCGAACGCCAGAGACGGAAGGTCGTCTTGCCGTGCTGGCGGTCGCGCCAGACCGTGGGCACTTCCACGATGCGGTAGCCAAGACAGTGGGCCTTGGCCACAATCTCCAGCGTCACGCTGAAACTGATGGTGCTGCGCAAGCGCATGTCACGCAGCATCTCGGCGGAATAGAGTTTGTAGCTGTTGGTCGGGTCGAGCGTCGGTAGTCCTGCGACTTTACAAATGATCCAGCCGGCCGTGCGGGGGGCACGAACTTTGAGGGACTCTTTGAGCTGTTGTTCACCACCCCGACAGTAGCGCGAGGGCGTGACCAGATCGGCGCCCCGTTCGCCCAGTTCCAGCAGGTTGGGTATCTGCGAGACGTCGTCGCAGAGGTCGGACATGGTGACGAGCACCCAGGGGGCTTTTGCGTCCGCCATGCCGGTTCGCAACGCGCCTGAGGGTCCGCGTGCGATGTTGTTCTTCACGAGGCGAAGCTGGGGATATGTTTCCTGCAACTGCTTCAGCACCGGGACTGTCGTGTCTCCTTCAAAGTCGTAAACGGCCAGGATTTCGTTGGGAGTGGGGGCGTGCTGGGCCAGGGCTGCGAGGGCGAGCGGAATATTCTCCGGCTCGTTGTAAACCGGGATGACGATGGAGAGTCGGATGGGCGCGGCGTCGGACACGGTTACCCTTCCGGCGCGATGCGGGGATTCGGCAGCGGGACGATGAAACGCCCGCCCCGCTTGATGTAATCACTGTGCTTCAAAAAGAAATCGAGGTAGTTCCACGTGAGGAGCAGGGCGTACTGCGGCATGCGCGCGAGGAATTCCTCATCACTCACCACGGGTATGTGCGAGCCGGGAGTAAGCAAGCCTTGTTTGATTTTGTTGTTCTCGGCGACGCACTCGAGGTCGCGCGCCGTGAGGCCCACGTAATTCAGAAGCGTGTTGCCTTTCGCCGGCGCGCCGTAGGCGCCGATCTTCGCACCCTTTGCCTTGAGCGAGGCGATCAGAGCGAGCAGGTCCTGGCGAACTTTTTCCACCTGCGCGGAATAGGCCTGGTAACGCGAGAGCTTGTCAACGCCCCATTGTTTCTCCGCCGCCAGCGTTTCCGCCACGGAAGCTTCGACCTTGTGCGGGCCACCGCGTTTCTGCGCCCACACGCGAATGGCCGGGCCCGACGCGCCGAACGGCACGCGCTCGGCGGCGATGATTTGCAGGCCGTGACGCTCGAAGAACGGAACCATCGGTGTCAGGCTGAGATAGCAAAGATGCTCATGGTAGATCGTGTCGAACAACGTTTGGTCGATCAGATCAATGAGGTACGACGCTTCAATGATGAAGACGCCATCGTCAGCGAGCACTTGGGGCAGGCCGTCGGTGAACGCGCCGATGTTGTCCACGTGCGGAAAGACGTTGGTGGCGGTGACGATGCGGGCTTTGCCGTAGCTCGAAGCGATCTGTTTCGCGGCGTCCGCCCCGAAGAAGCCGCGCACCACTTTGTTGCCGGCGGCTTCGGCGTATTCGGCGACGCTCGAAGGCTCGACGCCCACGCGCACAATTCCCGGCAGCGTGTAGCCGGCGAGGAGCACACCGTCGTTGCAGCCGATGTCCACCACCACGTCGCCGGCTTTCAAGGCGAAGCGTTGCATAAGCCGGGCGGTGAGCGCGGCGTAATGGTTTTTGAGGGCTTTGGAAGTGGAGGCCAGATATAGATATTCGCGGAAGATTTCCTCGGGTTCGACGACGTCGAGCAACTGAACGAGGAAGCAACTCTCGCACAAATACACGTCGAGCGGATAGCGCTGCTCGAGCGGGATTTGCTCCGGCTTCAGGAAGCTATTGGACGGCGGTTGCGCGCCGAGCGAAAGGAATTGCGTCAGCTGGGAGCCGCCGCAGTAACGGCAGTGTGAGTTGCGATGGGAGGACATGAAAAAACCTAGCCGCGCTTGCCCGTCCACACGCCCCACACATCCACGATTTCCGCGTTCCGGGGCGGTTTGATTTTGCGATAGGCAGAGTGGGGAACGCCGACAATGATGACCTTGCAACGGCGCAACAATTCCGCGCGGGAAACGAAGGAGGGATCCTTCACATATTCATCGGAGCAAAGCACGTCGGCGCCTTCGAATTTCAGAATCTTCGCGAGCTTGTAGGAGAGGGAATCGCGGATATCGTCCGAGTCACCCTTGAAGGCCATGCCGAGGACGCCGACCTTGAGATGCTTCAGGCTCAGCTTCTGGCGGAGTTGCTCGACGAGGAAATTCGGCAACCCTTCGTTGATGGTCATCGCCATCTGGCCGAGTGGAAAGCTGTGCCGGCCGAAGGCGAACAGCTGCATGGTGTCCTTCATCAGGCACGGGCCGGCGGCAAAGCCGGGGCCCGGGATGTTCGCCATCCGCGGATAACGTTCGCCGACTTTGCGCAGCAATGTGAGGTAATCAATCCCATTCTGCGCGCACATCATGTAGAGCTGGTTGGTGGCCGCGAACATGATGTAGCGGAAGGTATTGCAGATGAGCTTGGCGAATTCGGCTTCGCGCGGCGTCATTTCCACGACGAGCGGCGCGACGCGCGCGAACAGTTTCTTCGCCACCTTTAGCGCGCGCGGGGAGGTCGCGGCGACGAATTGAGGAATGCTTTGAACTTCGGGGATGCCTTTGCCTTGCGCGACACGTTCGGGGCAAAACGCGAGTCCAATCTTCGAGCCCTTGGCGCGGAGATAACGCTCGAGGAATTCCGTGGCTCCGGGCGCGACGGTGGAGCGCAGGATCATGGTCTGGCTCGCTACCATGTGCGGCAGCAGGGAGTCCACGCACTTGGTGAGCAGGCGGAAATTCGGATTGTGGAATTCGTCAATCGGTGTGCCGATGGTGACGACGACCACCGGAACGCCTTTGAGGTCGGCGGGATTTTCGGTGAAGCCGAGCTTTTTCGAACGGAGCGCTTTGCGCAGCATCGGCTCGCCGTCCTCCTCGATGAAGGGCATGCGGCCGGCCTTGAGTTCGTCGATGGCCTTGCGATTGATGTCGTAGATCAGCGTGCGAAAACCGCGGTCGGCGAGCACGAGCGAGAGGGGGATGCCGACATGGCCGGCCCCGCCGACAACAGCGACATCAAAGCGTGACTTCATAGTGCAAAGCACCGCGAAGGTAGAGATTTTGCGTGGCACTTCAAGGTTAGAAGTGGTTCGGAATGGGACCCCTTTTTTTTACTTGGATATACTTGGATGAACCTTGATTGCTGGGGTTTTTACTTTGACAAATGGTTTGATGGAGGGGTGGCCGATGGTTGGATATAGTTTGCCAAGGTTTGACATGGCTTGCGCGGTCGGGAAGCGGGGCGAGGGATTTTCGATTTCGGATGCTTGATGTTTGATCGAGACGGAAGCCACGAGGGGCTGTGGAGGCCAGGTTGGATGGAAGCGAAGAAGTCTCGATGCATCGATCGGCGCGATCATTCATACTGTTTACACTTCAGTTTTGCAAGGGACGCACGACTTCCCTCCCTTACCCAACGACTTTAAAGCAACCACTTGGACAACGGTTGTCCAAGTGAAAAGATTGAGGGGAGCGCGAAAGCCGTCATCCTTTCGGGCCGGCTGCACAAAGGTGAGATGCGTCGATTTGCACCCGACGAGATGACAATCGGATACGCGCAGGCTCCCGCGTAGATGGAGCCTCATTACCTCCAAGATACAGGGATTGTGTGCGTGCGGTAACTCGATGCGAATGAGGAAGTTGAACGAAAAGCGGCAAAGGACTGCCGCAGTCCAAAACCTGGCGGACGTTGCACGGGCTTCGTGCTTGCGTGCGCGTATCGTTTGCCCACCAAGCGCACGCGATTGAGAAGCTCGGCTGCTACGGAGATTTTGGCGCAGGCGATTGGGTCTCGGAGCCGGTGGCGGGTGGGCTATTAGTCCCCGCCGCGTTTCTGCGAAACAGCACCCACTTCTCGGATTCAGCGACCTGGGTATAGCTGCGAGAAAGTTCGTCGCCGTAAACCAGCAACATCCGGGCCGGCACTGACCCGGGGGGATGCAATTTCGGCATGATGACGATATCGCCTTGGGCGAAGACCGTCACCGGGTCGGGATGAAACTTGCGCGAGTAGCTGGCGTTGTCGTCCCACCAAACGGAGTCGCCTCTCGGGCTCTTACGTTTGAGCGCGTAAGAGAACGGGTTGTTGTAGCTGAACGCAAAAACCCGGTCCTGGTCGGTGCTGTTCTTGCGAATTAACTCGAGGCCTTCGTTCACATCGGCCACTTCCTCCTTGGGAAAACCAATCAGACCGCCCATGGTTTCGGAGGCAAAACGCTCATTGGCGGGGATTTTGGATTTGGACACTACCCGGACCAAAGTCGCGTAGCCGAGGCTCGCAAAGTTGGTGAAGAGGACCAGGCCAATCGGTATCGCCGCCAGAAAACGTGGGGCGGCCCAGGAGCGTCGTGGAGGCACGTTCGTGGATTCTGGTGTTTCCAGGCGGCGGTTGTTCAGGACGAGCAGGGCTCCCCAGGCGAGGAGGGACGAAGCGAAAAGTTGTCCGTTGCTCCAAAGCAGCGCGAACTGGGTGGCGACGAAGAACGCGAGGATCACACCCTGTTCGAGCATCGGGTGGAGCCACCGGTGGTAGGTGCGGGGTTGGCTGGGTGACAGCCACCAGATGAGCAACAGGACGTAAATCTGGGTGAGGGTGAAGGGCAGGGCGTGGAGCATCCGGGATGTTTCGGAGCGCGTGCGTTCCATGCGGGCATGGACGGACATGACCATGTCGTAGCCGATGGCGTGCAGATCGAAGCGCAGGTAGGCTAGCATCAGCACGCCCGCCACCGCCAAGCCCGCGAGCATGCCCCACCACCGCGTGCGGTCGTAAGGCATCAGCAGTGCGCCGAGCACGATTCCGCCGCCCGCCACGCCGAGAAAGTTGACCTTGGCGAAAAACAGCACGACGAGGGCAACGCCGGTGGAGAATCCGCCCAGGAAAGGCTGGCGTTTACCTGCCCGCGGGCGCAACGACCAGAAAGTTTCGATGAAAATCAGGACGGTGAATACTTCGCCGTAACGGTTGTATATCGCCGCGTAACCGGTGTAAGGAATGTGCAAGTAACCGTACGCGTAACAGGAAACGCCGGCGCCCACGCAGCCGGCGCAGAGCGCGGAAAGAAAACTCAACCAGGGGGTCATTCGCACGCGGCTCAAGCCCCAGGCCCAGACCGAAACGATCACGAACAAAATGCCGTTGGCATAACCCAGGCCCGCGACAAAGCCTTTCGCCAGCCAGAGACCGAAACCGAGGACCATGAAGGTGAATGGCCCGAGCGTGGTGTGAAAATCGATTTGTGGGCGCTGGCCCTGCATGACGCGCCAGGCGCCATCCAGCAGAATGAAAGTGTCCTGTCCGTAGGCGCGCTGGGAAACCGCGCCAATCAGGCAGGTGATCGCGCCCGTGATCGTCACGACCAGGAGCAGCAGCACGAAGAAAAGCCGATAGGCGCGCTCGGATTGCATGAAAGGTTCTTCGGCGCGGGCGCTCATGGTTTGCGGGCGATAACGAGAAATTGCGCGCCTTTGAAGCGCCACGCGAGTGGAACCTTCAGATAGAGGGAAATCATCCACAGCGGGAACTGCGGTCCGCCGGCCATGGTGTAGGGCAGAAATCGCGGCCAGGCGCGATCAATGATGAAATTGCGCGTGCGCAGGCCTTCACTGAGGGAAAGCTCGGTGAGTTCGAGGTAATGGTCCCAGAAGTCCCAATACCTGCCCTCGGTGTATTTGATGTTCGGACCGAGGGCGATCAGGCGGCCGCCGGGTTTCAGGCAGCGGAAAATCTGTTCCATCGTCCGGCCAAGCGTGGCCTTGTCGGGCAGATGTTCGAAGAAGTTGCTCGTGAACACGACGTCGAGTTGGTTGTCCTCGAGCGGCCAGCGCGCGGAACAATCCTGCTCGAAAAATTTCACGTCCGCCGCGAGGTGTTCGCGCGAGCGCGGGTTGAGGTCCATGCCGAACTTCGCCTGCGCCTTGATTTCGTTGATGAACTCACCGTAGCCGCAGCCCAGATCCAGCACGCGGAACGAAGCGGGAATGAGGTCTTGAAAGAAGTTCGCGATCAAGACCTGCCAGACGCGCCGACGGTACTCCTGCGCGGCATCGAAGCGATTGCCGTAAATGCGGCGCAGTTCGTCTGGCGAGGCGTCAGCCATCTTTCTTCCTATAATCACCGCGGCTGAAATACTTTTCCAGCCATACGTACATGCAGATGAAGAGATAGCGGCTGCCCATCTCGGTGATCTTCAGCTTGGCTTCGCCAGTGCGACGGTTGCGCCAGGTGATGGGCATGACCGTCCAGGAGTAGCCGCGCACGATGGCCTTGAGCGGCAGTTCCACGGTGAGGTTGAAGTGCGGCGAGATGAGCGGACGGCAGCCTTCGATGACCTCACGCCGGTAGGCTTTGAAGGCATTCGTGGTGTCGTTGAGGCGAATCGCAAAAATCGTTTTGAGAAAGAGATTCGCCATCCGGTTGATGGTGAGTTTGATGCGCGGATAATCTATCACGCCGCCACCTTTGATGAAGCGGCTGCCGAAAACGCAATCCCAGCCGGCATTCAACTCCTTCCAGTAGCGGACCACGTCGCGGCAATCGTCCGATTCGTCCGCCATCATGATCACGACGGCGTCGCCCTTCATGTTGTCCAGGCCGAAGACGATCGCGCGGCCGAAGCCATGGAGCTTGGTGTTTTGCACCGGCTTCAGCTCCGGGATTTTACTTTGCAACGCGGTGAGCAATTCCCAGGTCCGGTCCGTGCTGCCGTCATCCACAACGATGATTTCGTGCGGCACTTTTTGCAGGTTGAGTTCCAGGTGAAGATGCTCGACCGTCGAGGCGATGCAGCCTTCCTCGTTGCGCGCGGGAATCACAATGGAGAGCCGCTCCAAGGGCCGGGCGTTTTGGGGAGGTGTGGGACTCGCGCTCATGCGGCGTTGGAAATGGCGAGCCAATCGGGATGTTCATCCGCGTGACAGGCGATTTCTTCCAGGGTCGTTTCGATGCCCGTGGCTGGTATCCAGCCCCACTCTTTCTTCACGCGCGACGAGTCCAGCACGAGCCAGGGCACATCGAATGTTCGATTTTCCGGCTGGGCGTCCACCTTGGCTTTGCCGAAGCGCCGGGCGCACCACCGGCTCAACTGGGCCAAAGACATGCTGTTATCCATGCCGCCGCTGACATTAAGCACTTTGCCGCCGCGTTCTGGATATTTTAGTTGCTTTGCGACCAGCGCGGCAAGGTCGCGGGGATGCAGGCAATCGCGGGTTTGGTGCCCGGTGCCGCCGAAGCCGATGTATTTCAAGGGCCGTTTCGCGCGCCAGGAATGAATCCAGAACGAAAAAATTCCCTGGTCCGGCTTGCCGAACTGGCCCGGTCCGGCCAGCACCCCGCAGCGATTGATGTGCACGGGGAAATTGAACGCGAGGTGATACTCCAGGATCAGAAGTTCAGACGCGAGTTTTGCCGTTCCGTAGAGTGAAAGCGGAGGCTGAATGGGGAAATCCTCGCTCACGCCGCCTTTGGTCAGACCGCTCTGCTTCGCCGACTTCCAGCGCGGCATGAAAGCGGAGTCCTTAACGTCCAGCGGCAGTTCGCAAAGCGGTTCGAGAGAATAAACGCGGCTCGTGCTTAGCATGACGAGACCGGCGCCCTGCCGCTTGCAGCACTCGAGCAGATGCAGGGTTCCCACCAGATTGTGTTCCATCAATTGACGGCTGCTGGCGACGCCAGTCACACCTGCGAGAACACTCGGGTTGGCGGCGGCGTCTATTACCCAATCCACCTTCGGGAGATTTTCGAGGTCGCTGGGATTGCGCAGGTCCCCGTGAAGAAAGCGAATTCCTTTGGCCTGCAGGGCATGGCGGTTTCGTTCGCTGCCGGGGCGGCTGAGATTGTCGAAGCCGATGATTTCGAGGCCTTCGATCAGGCGTTGCAGTTCGAGCGCCACCGCGCCGCCCGCAAAACCGCAGATGCCCGTGATCAATACTTTCATTGAAACAGTCTTGCCGCTGGGTCAGGCCTTGAGCCGGTTGTGCCAGGCGTCCACGATTTCCTTCATCACCTGGGGCAGGGAACGGGTGATGTCCCATTTGGGATAGTGCTGTTTCATTTTTCGCAGGTCGCTGTAGTAACAGATGTGGTCGCCGGTGCGGTTTTTGTCGACGTAAGTATGTTTCTGTTTTTTGCCGGTGAGGCCCTCGACCATTTCGAAGGCCTCGATGATCGAGCAGGAATTCGGTTTGCCGCCGCCCAGATTGTAAACCTCGCCGCAGCGGGGGCTCAGGTAAAATTGGTGCATGAACGCGGCGACGTCCTCCGAGTGAATATTGTCGCGCACCTGTTTGCCCTTGTAGCCGAAGACGCTGTATTCCTTGCCCTCAAGGTTGCACTTCACCAAGTAGCTGAGGAAGCCGTGCAATTCGACACCGGTATGATTGGGTCCGGTCAGGCAACCGCCGCGAAGACAGCAGGTGGGAATGTTGAAATAGCGTCCATACTCCTGCACCAAGATGTCGGAGGCGACCTTCGATGCGCCGAAGAGGGAGTGCAGGCATTGATCAATGGAGAAGGTTTCGGGTATGCCGTGCGCCTGGTGGCCATCCGCGAAATCCCAGCGCTTTTCTTCCTCGACCAGCGGAATCCGGTTTGGGCCGTCGCCGTAAACCTTGTTCGTGGACATGTGGATGAACGGCGACTCTGGACGATGCCGCCGCCACGCTTCGAGCAGATTCAGAGTGCCGACTGCGTTTGTGTCAAAGTCGTCGAAGGGTATTGCCGCTGCGCGATCGTGCGAGGGTTGGGCGGCGGTGTGCACGATGACGTCCGGGGCCAGCGACTTGATCAACTCCTCGACGCCGCTGCGGTTGCGGATGTCGAGCTCGTGGTGGATAAATCCCGGGACGGCCTGTTGCAGGCGCTGCTGGTTCCAGCGGGTATCGCCCGCCGGGCCGAAAAAGACGGCTCGCTGGTTGTTGTCCAGACCGTGAACCTGAAATCCCTTGCCGGCGAAATAGACGCAAACCTCTGAACCGATGAGCCCGTTTGAACCGGTGACGAGAATCTTTTTGGTCATGAACAACTCGACAAAGCCTAAAGTGACGTGCGCGTGCGGCAAGCCAAATCGCCGGGTGGAAGGCAGCCTGAGCTGATCTCCGCGCGCCATTTTTAAGCTTTTTTGCGCGATCCAGGCAGGTAACCTTGTGCCAGCGTGGCAGATCGGCTTCCAATTTCAAAAAAGATTGCCTGGGTGGTTCTGGTGTTCACCGGAATTCTCGGCGTATTCCTGGTTGGATACCAGAGTGACCTCTCGCTCCGGCAGCAGGAAGAGATGGCGGAGACGGGGACAAACCAGGAGGCGGAAGTGGTTGAGGCTGCGGCCGCCCCCACCAATGTGCCCGCCGCGATTTTCGTGCCCAGCCACCCCTCGCCGCCCACCAACCGCATCGCGCTCGATGTGGTCCCGGAGGTTGCGCCGATTGTGACCAACGTCCTCAAGCCGCCCAGCACGCCCAAGGAATGGAAGGACCTCGCGAGCAAGGGGGATATCAAGGCGCAGGTGGAACTGGGAAAGTTGCTTTTGTCCAAGCACGATTACAACTCAGCATACACATGGTTTGAGAAGGCCGCGTTGCAGGGGGATGCGGTGGCGCAACGGAACATGGGCGAAATGTTTCTCTTTGGTCACGGCACCGAGCCGGACTTCGGCAAAGCGGTGGTGTGGTTCAGCCAGGCGGCGGAGCAGGGGGATAACCCCGCGCAGTATAGCCTGGGGATGAGGTATCACTTCGGACAGGGAGTCGCTCGCGACGACACGGAGGCGGTGTGGTGGTGGGCGCTGGCGGCGGAGCAGGGGAACAACGACGCCCAAGCCAGCCTGGCGCGACGGTATGAGGCAGGAGAAGGCGTGCTCGCGGATCCGGTGGAGGCGTATAAATGGTTCGATGTCGCGGATAAGGCCGGGCATCTCAATGCCGGCGATGCGCGGGACGAACTTGCCAAAACCATGTCGGCCAGCGAAATCGCGCGCGCCAAGGCAAAATCCGATGCTTTTGTTCCCACGGAATTGAAGATGAAATAGCGGCTGGGGCCACCAGGGGTATATATGTGTACAACCCGTACCACCTGTACCAAGGGCCGTAAACATTGGGCGAAACCCGTACCAAAAACCGTACCAGACCCGTACCAACCTGTAACACCTGCATTTGGAAAAGCGGCTCAAAAGTGTCGCACCCCGGCGGCGAGTTGTGATAAATTGGCCGTGATTTCGTGATGTTGTCGTCCAGCCTACGAGTATTTGGAGTCTTCCTGCTGTTGGTTGGTCTGAGCGCGCCCGGCGCCCGGGCCACGATCTTCACCAACGCGTGGGTGCCGGCTTTCAAAGGAGTGGATTATACCACCGGACAGGCCGATACGAACGAGGTCCGGCAGCAAAAGGTTTTTGCTTATCGGTTGGACACGCAGGAGCCGAGTCTCCAGTTCTATTCGACTCCGTCCAATGGAACGAACTCGATGGAAACGGATGGCCAGACGACGACCGCTTTCGTCAACACTTACCAGGTGTCCGCGGCGGTGAACGCAAATTTCTTTTCACCGGTTTCCACGATACCGAATGATCCCCGGGATTTGAGCGGACTGGCGATTTCGCTGGGAGATATCGTGTCGCCGTTCGAGAGTGGGCGGCCGTCGTTTGTCATCACGCGGAGCAATGTGGCTGCGATTATTACCTCCGCGCCGGTGAACTACTCGAATATCTGGACGGCGGTTTCCGGGAGCGATCGCATTCTCATCAGCGGCGTGCCGCAACTGCTTTCCTGCACGAGTTCATTTTGCATGTCCAATCCCCGCACGGCGGTGGGTTATTCTTCCAATGGCCGATACATTTACCTGATGGTGATTGACGGGCGTCAAACGGGATGGAGCGACGGGGCGACGCTGTATGAAACGGGACAATGGCTGCAGCGACTGGGCGCCTACAATGGTCTGAACCTGGATGGGGGCGGCTCGACGGCGATGGCCAAGCTGGAGAATGGCGCGGCCGTGCTGATCAACAAGCCGAGTGGCGGGGTGCAGCGGGTGGATGGCAATCATCTTGGGTTTTTCGCGCTGTCGGTGGGCCCTTCGGTGGTGGGCCAGCCGTTGCCAGTTTATGCGGCAACCGGCCAGAGTGCGGTGTTTTCTGTGACGGCGGGTGGAACTACGCCGCTGAAATATCAGTGGCGTTACAACGGCACGAACATCGGCTCCGCGACGGCCAGCTCGTATACGCGCTCCAGTTTGCAGCTTTCGCACTTCGGTTATTATTCGGTGGTGGTCACGAATTCTCTCGGCGCGGTGACCAGCAGTGCCGTGGCGCTCATTTGTACGAATACACCGACGCAGCCGAAATTCACGCAGTTGCCGCTGAGAACCAATAACGCCATGCGGCTTGTCATCGCCGCGGACATGGGGCGCAATTATTCGGTTGAGGTTTCTTCCAATCTGACGACGTGGGCGGTGGTCAGCAATGTGTTCAATCAGCAGACGAACTTCCTGGTGTTCGATGGTGGGGCGACGAACGGTCCGAGAAGATTCTATCGGGTGCGGTGGGAGGCGCCCTGAATCAGTCAGCGCAAACCCAGCATCCCGGCGCCGTGTTTGGCCACGACCATCATTAAAATGGCCAGATGCAGCGAGTGATTGAATTCGCCGTTATTGAGGAGCACTGGAATTTGCGCGCGAGGAACGAGGATGCGTTCCACGCCGTTCTCGGGTTGGAAGCCGGGCACGGGGGCAGCATCGCGCGCGAGAAAGGCCCAGAGCCGGTTTTGATGCCGTCCGGTATCCGTGGTCAGCGCGCCGAGCAATTCGAAGTTTGGCGCGGTGAGGCCGGATTCTTCGGATAGCTCGCGGCGGGCGGCGAGTTCGGGTTCCTCGCCCTTTTCGACGTGGCCGCCGGGCAATTCAAGGGTGAGCGTTTCCACGGCCGGACGGAATTGGCGTACCAAGGCCAGATCACCGGTGGGGGTGAAGGCGGCGATGGATACGTAATCAAGAAGCTCGAGCGAATAAAAAGGCGTCTCGCTGCCCGCCACTGTTTTGGCGAGCAGCTTGAACCAAGGGGTCGCAAACTCAGTTTTGCGCTCGAGGATCTGCATCGTTCGGATTGGACGATCAGTCCCTGACCGCAACGAGGTGGATCACTTCCCGTAAAACTCTTCGACGACGCCGCGGAAGGTGTTCTCGCCCACTTTGACGATGCCCATTTCGCGTTTGGCGTTGTCTTCGGAGTCGCTGGCGTGCGCGGCGTTGACCATGATGGTCTGGCCGAATTCGCGGCGGATGGAGCCGGGCGGCGCCTTGTTCGGATCGGTCGGTCCGAGGACGTCGCGGATTTTGCGCACGGCTTCCGGGCCTTCATAGACCAGGGCGATGCACTTTTCCGAACCGGGATTGTTGAGCTCGGCCTGCGGGGTTTCCGAAGGCGCGCGGCCGGACATGAACCGGACGATGTTTTCGAATTGGTTGTCGCCGAAACCGGGTCCGAGGAGATCGCCCAGCTTGGCCTGTTCCTCGGCGCTGATGCGGTAGGAGAATTCCTTCTCCATCATCGAGGTTACCTTGTTGGCCACGACGTCCTTGAGTTTGGCGCGGAGCACTTCGCGAACCGGGCCGTAGAATTCCATGGCCTGCGCGACGCTCATGCGATGGACTTTCACCGCCACGATGTAGAGGCCGGTGCGCGAGAAGAAATCGATCATGTTGCCCGGACGGCCGGTCGGGAACCGGAAATTCTCCGGCCTGATCAGCACCAGGGTGCGCTGCGGCTTTTCGTTGTTCGGATACGCTATGACATTATCAACGACGCCGCCATCGGTGTCGGAGTATTTCGCCCAGAGCTTCAGTTTCGTGACGGCTTCCTCGGGCGTGGGCGGAGCCAGCACGGCGGGTTCGAAATAACGAACCTGGTCGTTCTCATCGAGGATGTAGTCGCCGTAGGTGTCGCGGATGGTTTCGCCGCCGCGGCGATCCGGTCCGATGTGGCCGACGACGGAGCGCGTCTTGCGCACGGCGTCTTCGCCCTGGAACAGCAGCATCATGCAGCGACGACGCAGGCCGGTCTTGGGATCGGGCGAAAGGTTTTGGTTGATGTAGCGGTAAATCAGCTCCTGGATGCGGCGATCCTGGGGATCGTTCGCGGAAATGGTGGCTTCGGCGTATTGCTGGATGAGCTCCTTGCTCGGCGCAAACATCCGGGCGCCGACGAGGTCCACGCCGGTGCGCGTGATAAGGCGGCTGAGGATGCCTCCCGTGCGCGACTTGTGCAGGGAGTAGGGGGTGATGATGACGTAAGCGAGTTGCTGGGCCATATTCAGGGATTCGCGGGAGGTGTGGAGGGAGCGGATGGAGCAGCCGGGGCGGCCGGAGCGGCTGGCGGCGTGGATGACGCCTTACCGCCCAGAATCTTGAACATGACCGTGCCACACGTGGGGCACTTGCCCTTGATGGCTTTGCGGCCGTTCTTCATCGTTTCCTCGACACCGTTGACGATTTCCTTCTTGGCCTTGCACTTTACGCAATATCCTTCGGGCATAAATGGATTTCCGATCAGGCGCGTCCTGCGCCTTGTCATTGCAAAAAGCTTAGGGCAAGCCCGTAATGAGCGTCAATGTGAAAGGGCGAAGGCGAGGGGATAGGGGGTTTGGGGCTAAGTTGAAAAGGATTCCGCAATTAGATTCATATTCACAAGTCGCTAAATATCATATACTTGCGAATTATATGGCTTGCGGGGTTGAACGGCCAGTCAGAGGTGTTACGCTGCGCGCACATCATGAAGACAGCACCAGGCATTGGCGATTATCTCATCAAGCGGCTGTATGACCATGGGGTCCGGCATGTGTTTGGGGTGCCGGGGGATTACGTGCTGGGGTTTTACGAGATGATGGCGCAAAGCCGGCTGAAGTTGGTCAATACGTGCGACGAGCAAGGCGCCGGATTTGCAGCGGATGCCTACGCCAGGGTGAAGGGGTTGGGCGTGGTTTGCGTGACGTATTGCGTCGGCGGGCTGAAGGTGGCCAATACAACCGCAGAAGCGTTCGCGGAGAAATCGCCCGTGGTGGTGATCAGCGGCGCGCCGGGGGTGAAGGAGCGCGAGAAGAATCCGTTGCTGCACCACAAGGTGCGCGAGTTTGATACCCAGAAAAAGGTTTTCGATCAGCTGACCATCGCCGCGACGGTCCTGAACGATCCGCAAACGGCGTATCAGGAAATTGACCGCGTGCTGCATGCGGCGTTGCGATACAAGCGACCGGTTTATATCGAGTTGCCGCGCGACATGGTGACGGTGCCGGGAGTGCGGCATCATCGGACACTGGAACTGAGCGAGACGAGCAATCGGGATTCGCTGCGGGCCGCACTGGCGGAGGCGGAGGAGCTGATCAATCGCGCCCGGCAACCGGTCATCCTCGCGGACATCGAGCTGCATCGGTTCGGGTTGCAGGCGGAGTTGCTCAAGCTGGTGGAGAAGGCGCGCATACCGGTGGCGGCAACCGTGCTCGGCAAGTCGGTCATCGGGGAGCAGCATCCTCTGTATCTGGGAGTTTATGAAGGCGCGATGGGGCGGGCGGATGTCAGAAAGTATGTCGAGGAGAGCGATTGCGCCATTCTGCTGGGCGCGTTCATGACGGATATCAACCTGGGGATTTACACCGCGCGCCTGGATCCGGGGCGTTCGATTTATGCGACGAGCGAGAAGCTTTCAATCCGGTATCACAGCTACGAGGAGGTGCGGTTTAAGGATTTTGTGAGGGGCTTGGTGCGATGCAAGTTCAAGCGGCGGAAAATTGGCCGCATACCGCATCCGGTCGAGCCGAAGCCCATCTCGGTGAATGGCGGAGGCCGCGCGGAGAAGGCGCGGCCGGTTTCGGTGCGGTCGTTGTTCGCGCGGTTGAATGATTTTCTGACGGACAAAACGGTCGTGGTCGCGGATGTGGGCGATGCGTTGTTCGGCGCGATGGATCTGTTTATCCGGAACCGGACGGAGTTCATCAGCCCGGCGTATTATACGTCCATGGGTTTCGCGGTGCCGGCGAGCATCGGGGCGCAATTGGCGAACCCGAAGCTGCGGCCGCTGGTGTTGGTGGGCGACGGGGCATTTCAAATGACCGGCATGGAACTCTCGACGGTGGCCCGCTACGGTCTGAACCCGGTGGTGGTGGTGCTGAACAATCGCGGTTACGGGACGGAGCGTCACATGCAGGATGGGGCGTACAATGATCTTTGGCCGTGGGCGTTCAGCAAGTTGCCGGAGTTGCTGGGGGCGGGGAGGAGTTGGGTCGTGAAGACGGATGGGGAATTGGAGCACGCGCTCTTCGAAGCGCAGAACTGGAAGAACGGATTTTGCCTGATCGAGGTGCAGTTGCCGAAGCTGGATCGTTCGCCGGCGTTGGATCGGCTGGCGGCGCAGTTGGGGCGACGGATTTAAGTTGGTTGCAGGTTAAAAGTTACAGGTTGCAAGTTTTCGCGGTTCGGGAGCGTGAGTGATTGCGGGTGCAAGTCGGCCAGCGCGCCTCGAAGCGCCTGGCGAAGCACACTCATCTGTAGAATAGATAATCGTCCCAAGTGGAAACAGCGCGACCGGACCAAACTGAGTTTTCTCGCGACTGCTTGTCCGGGCAGATTTCGAAGACGGCGCGCATCGTGAATGCCTGTGAAACACCTGAAGGCCGCGGAAACCCCTCCCAAACGTCGCTATCAGCAAACTGGACGTCGAGGACCAAACGTTCATGTGGTGGGATCGTCCAGTAATCCGGGAAGTTCTTGCCCCAGTCTCTCGGCTTCTTCACTGCCGTCCACGTCTTGCCTTTCTCGTCCCTGAATTCGAAGGACAATGCGTAATAGCCCCAGGAGCACCACTCCCGCCAAATCCGCTGCGGCTTATTTGACGGGTTGGCGAGGAGGACGTGAAAGCGCGGAGAACGCTCGGAATATTCAAGGACTCGATCTCCATTTTGCCGTGGGACCGCGATTGATACCTCAATATTCCTCCCGGCGGGAGTAGTCGAACAACCCACCCATAGCACGGAAAGGAGCGCGCTGAGAAGAAAGGTCGTTTTCACCGCTATTTGCGATCGTTTGTGTCCGGCTGGTTCAGCGGCATTACCCTGTGCTCGCTGCTGACGACGAGGTTTCGGGTGTCGGTGATGTTGAAATAGTAAACGGTGGTTTTGTCTGGGAGTGCTGCCGAGGCTTTGCCCGATTTTGTATCCAGGTCGGCGGGGAGGGTTTTCCACGTTCGCGCCGGCCATTTGCCGGTATCGGTTGTGTAGTTCAATTCGCCTTTTTGGATGGGCGACGGACTTTCAAAGGTGATCCAGCTTTTGGAGCCCTCGCGACCTTGATTGGTTATTTTCGCGAGGCCGGGTTCGCCTTTCAGCATGGCGTTGGCCATCGCGTGGATCTCTTCGGGGTTTTCGCCCGGGCCGCCGTGACCGTGGAGCATGCCGACGCGGATGCAGAGTGTGCGCGGGGATTTGGGCAGGAGATAGGATTTCTGCAAGGAGTCCAGCGGGTAGGCGAAATCCGTGGTGCCGCTGACCCAGAGCATTGGCATTTGCGCGCTCGGAAGATACACGGAAGGATCCCACGATTTGAGCCAGCGCTGGGATTTTTCGGTTCCCATTTTTTGGAAATCACTCAGCCACGCGGAATTGTCGCCCAGAAAGCCACAGCCATAGACGGGAGCGACGAATTTGAAGCGCGGGTCGACGCCCGCCACGGTACAGGCGAGGTAGCCACCCCACGATATGCCGGTGAGTCCGGTCCTCTCGGGGTCCACTTCAGGAAAGGATCGGATCAGGGAGTGGGCGAGGATGACGTCGGCGACGGCGTGGCAGGTCCATTGGTCCTGGAGCGGTTCGTCAATCTGGTCGAAGCCGCCCCAGCCGGGAGGGCCGCCGTATTCGTGACGCGGATGGCTGCTGTAGCCGCCGCTGCTGATGCAGCCACAGGTGTCGATGGCGATGGCGGCGTAACCGCGACTGACCCACAACTGAACCCAGGGAATAAATGCCGATCCGCCGCCGCCGTGGACCAGGACCATCGCGGAAACTTTCTTCCCGGTTTCCGCTTTGGGCAGACCGTAGTAGGCAAATACGCGGGTGGGTTTGCCTTTCCACGGAAGTCCCTCGTAGAAGCTCGCCTTAATGTCGTTCGTGCTGTGCGCCGGATCGTCGTAAGTTTTAGGTGCGACGGAGAGCGATTGGATGTCCCAGGGCAGGGAGGCAGTTGCCGCGACGCAGGAGAGCCCCGCGAAGAAAAACGTCAAGGCGATGGTCGTTGTGACGCGGGAGCTGGACATAGGCTTGTCAGGGAAAAGGAAATGGGGAATGCAACCAGTGTCAAGCGGGACGGCGGAACAACCGGGGGCTGAGGCTTCAGGCTCCGTAAGCAAAAACACTCCCGCCGGCTGGCTGGGGAGTAAAGAAAAACGCTGACTCCTCCCAGTTTAGGGAAGGTTCAGTTCTTTTTGGCTGAGTCCCTTCTTCTCGGGCTCGGTCGGCTTGATCAGCAGGAAGGAGAGATGGTTTTTGATCCAGCGACCGGTAAAGGATTTCTGAAAAACGGTTTCCTGGGTGGATTGCAGGGTCGGCCAGTAATCGCTGCCGTAGAGGTCGTTGTAATACTTCTGCATCGCGCGGACTTCGGTGTCGGAATAGAAGCGCGCATTGAGCAGCGCGAGCACCGCAAGGAGCATGCAGGCGAAGCGCACCAGTCCGGAGCCCATGCCGAGATAGTATTCGGTCTGGCCGAAGACGTCGCTGCCCAGGAGCTTGCCGCCGAGGGCCTTCTTGATCAGGGCGAAAAACGAAATAATGCCGATGGCACAAAGGATGTAGGACATCAGGTAGCAGCCCAGCCGGCTGAACATGGGGGTAAAGCCCATGATGAAGGACGCCACGGGTTGATAGAGAAAGGCGCACCCAAACAACACTGCCAGCCAGCGGAGCAGTCCAATCAACTCGCCGGACATGCCCAATTTTCGACCACGCATCAGCCCGGTGATGAGCACGCCGAGGAGCACGACGTCGAACAAATTGATGGGCAGATTGCTGAGATATTTCATATTGGCCGCAAATACGGCTGGTTTGGAGGGATTAAAGCGAGAATTGTGCCAGAACGAGGAGCAGCCGGGCGTATAAGGCGGGCGGATGGTTAACCCGCGGAGGCCGAAAGCGCCTGATGGCGCCAACCCCAGGTGCACCAATTACTGCGGATGGTTCGCAAGCCAGGCGCGGATGGCGCTGGCTTGGGAATTGTGCGGGTCGGATTCGAGGAGGCGGAGGTATTCGCGGCGGGCGAGGGAGGTTTGACGGAGTTGCTGGGCGTAGAGATTGGCCAGGGTAAGGCGGCAACGGTTGTCGTTCGGAGCCTGCTTGAGCGCGAGGTCGAGTTGCGCGGCGGCGTCACCGGCATACCCCGCCTTGCGCAAGGCGAGCGCGAAATTGTATCGGGTGTCCACGGAGTCGGGTCGCAGGGCGAGGGCGGTCTCGCACGCGCTTAACGCGGTCGGGAGATCGCCGCTATCCATGGCGGCCAGGCCGAGATTGTACGATGCCTCGAAGAAGGCAGGATCCTGCTTGACCGATTGCTTGTACGCGGCGGCGGCTTCGGAGTACTGCTTCGCCTGATTGAGTTGCATCCCTTGATTGAAGAAAGGTTCCGCGGCGCGACGGTCGCCTGCGGCAGGCCGCGCTGGCGAGAGGTAGGTGTAGCGGGGGCCTGATGCCGCTGTAGCGGACCCGGCGTCGGCCCGGGGCGGCTGAGGCTTGGGATCGACCGTTGGATTGTCGGATGGAGGACGAAACACGGTCTCGGGCGGCAAACGCACAGCGTCCGGTTTTGCAGGCGGGGTTGGTGGCGGTATGGGAGTCTGACGTGGAACATTTGACGGGGCTGCCGTAGGATTGCCAGACGGAGCGGGTGTGACTCGCGCCACGGATTGGGTGGGAGTTGTCGGTGCGACCGGGGATTTGACGGTGTTGGTGGGAGTCGTGGTTTGCGGGCGCGAGGGCGGCGGAGTCGGTGTCGGCGCCGGCGGCCGGGTGGCGGCAGTTTGTTCGGCCTGCAATTGGTTCACGACAGCGCGGACGGCTTCGGCGTCCGCGGGAGTCGGCTTCAATGCGAGGTACGCCTGGTAGCGTTGAATCGCCTCGCCACGATTGCGATAGGATTGCTGGGAGACAACGGCGAGATTCAGGAGGGCGGGGGGATAATCCGATTGCTCGCGCAGGGCGCGAGTGAACCACTGCACAGCCTCGTCCGGGCGGCCGCGTTGCAGGCGCACCAACCCCAGCAGGTTCATGGCCTCAACGGACTGTTTGTCCAGCTGCAGCACCTGGTTGAGCGTCTGGTCGGCGGCGGCGTACTCTCTCACGCGCAGTTGCACTGTGC
Organism: uncultured Verrucomicrobiota bacterium; assembly: GCA_964448135.1. Lineage (GTDB taxonomy): Bacteria > Verrucomicrobiota > Verrucomicrobiia > Limisphaerales > UBA8199 > CAYUVH01. The sequence goes on from CAYUVH010000027.1 coordinate 31,692, forward strand.
CGAGCTTGAGAAGTCCTTCGACGGAGTTGGGGCGGCGCAGGGTGTAGGTCGTGAATTCGGCGCGGGCGCCTTCGAGATTGTTTTGGGCCAGCCGCAGGGAGCCCAGATTGTAATGAGCCTCGGTCAGATCGCGATCGAGGGAGATGGCGCGGGCGTAGGCACGCTCGGCATCCACATTCTTGCCGACCGATTGGAGGGCGACGCCGTAATAATTCCAGGCCTGGGCATTGGTGGAGAGAATGGAAGTCGCGAGCTTGAACTGCTCGACCGCCTGCGGATATTTGCCGCGCTCGAGCAGGCGTTTGCCCTCCAACAATGCGCGCGGGCCGGGCGGCGTGCAACCGGCCAGGAAAATGCAGGAGATGGCGACAGCAAAGATAATGGAACCTCGGCCGAGCGCGGTGGCCGGCCGCAAAAGCACAGGTTTCCGCGCGCCGCGCGAAGTAATGCAACGAACGGATTCGCAGTCAGAAACCGGGATTTTCTTGGCCAGCATCTTTCCGGGTGTTATCATCCACCTGTGTATGTGTCAAGAAACGCACTTACCCATTTGCTGCTGATCGGCGTGACGTGGTTGTCCGCCGTCGTGGCACGGGGCGGCGATGCCTCGCCGGTGGTCACCAATGCCCCCCGCGCGCGCGTGGTTTCAGTGCAAGATCCGGAGGCCCTGGACTCGTTTCGTCCCCGGGCGGACCACGTCCGGGCGATGGTAACCCAGGGTCTGACCAATCTGACAGGCAAGCCGACCGTGAAGGAAGCGTGGTTGAGCCTGGTCAAGACGCAGGATGTGATCGGGCTCAAAGTATTTTCCCTGCCGGGCGCGAATAGCGGGACACGGCCGGCCGTGGTGGAGGCGGTGATACAAGGGTTGATGCTGGCAGGGGTGCCGGCGCACAACATCATCATCTGGGACCGGCGGCTCATCGATTTGCAACTGGCCGGTTATATGGACCTGGTGGAGCATTATGGAGTCCGTTTGGAGGCGAGCGTGCACGCTGGGTTTGATGAGAAGGCGTTTTACGACCGGCCTTTATTGGGCCAGCCGCTCTACGGGGATTTGGAGTTTGGAAAAACTGGCCCGGGGGTGGGGCGGAAGTCTTTCGTGACCAAAGTGCTGACCAAGGAGGTCACCCGGATTATTCAAATCGCTCCCCTGCTGAATCATAACATAGCGGGCGTTTCGGGTTGCCTCTACGGATTATCGATGGGGAGCGTGGACAACATCCTCCGCTTCGAGAACGACCCACGGGTGCTCGCCGAAGCCGTGCCGGATGTTTATAACCTGCCGCAAATCGGCGACCGCGTGGCGATCAATATTGTGGATGCCCTCATCAGCCAATATGAGGGCGGGGATAGCGGGTTGCTTCACTACGCAACCACGCCGAACGAATTGCGCTTCAGTTTTGACCCGGTCGCGCTGGATGCGCTTTCCATCAACGATCTGGAAAGCCAACGCCGTGCCGCGGGCGCTCCGCCCATCGACGCGAACCATGATCTCTATGACAACGCGGCGCTGTTGGGCTTGGGCGAGAGCGACCTGAAAAAGATTCGTGTCGTCCGGCTCACGCCGCAGACGAGTTTGAGTTTGAAGTGAGCGGGCTCAGGGGCTCACGACCACCAACCGGTAGAAGCGTTGGGGGACGGAAGCGCCCGAATCCGAAACGGAGACGGTGGTATTCGTCGCGGTGAGGTTTGCCGTCAGGTCCTGCCAGACCGGATGTTGGAACGAGTCCGTAAATTGCACCCGGTAGGTTTGTCCTACGACGGAACCCCATCCAAGTTTCACCACACCATTCGAGCGAACGAGAGTTGAAACCGTGGGCAGGGGCAGCACGCTCACAGTGAACGATTTTGCGTCCGTCAGACTTGGCGATTGCGGATTGGCAACGCGAACGGTGAGCTGGTTCGTGGAGGATGCGCCGTCGCTGACTGCCCAGCGCAAGAGGCCGCTGGCCGGATCAATCGAAGCCGACGCGGGCGCACCCGGATCCAGGCTGAAGACAACATTGTTGCTTTGGCTGCCGCCGGCGGTGGCGGAATTGGTGACGAGGAGAGTCGTGCCGGCGTATACGACGCGATTCGGAATGGGTGCGAGCGAGGGCGCCTGCAACGCGGGATTGTTTGTGGTACCGGTGGTGCAAACCGGGTTGGTCGTCGTAATGGTCAGTGTCCAGCCTTGCGCGATACTGCCGCTGTCGTTCGGACCATCGTCCTCGATGTAGAGCGACCATTTTCCATTCGGCGAAGTACCATTGAACGTCGAAAGGGCCGTGGCGTAGGGGCCAGCAGGAGCAGGCGCGGGGAATGAATCGGTGTTGGTGTCGTAGTTTGTCGGCTTCCAACTTCCTGCGGTGATTTTGCTCCATTCGGGAATCGTCGCTGCGGCCGTGTCGTCGAGGGTCAAATTTATGTTCGTAACGCCATAGCTCGCGCCCGCGTCGGACACCAGCAGGACTTTTTGACCGGCAGGCCCGACGAGCAGCACATCGGCATCGGCCGGATATGGGTGAGTGAAATTACGCAACGTCACAGTCACCTTCGAGACGTAACCCGTCAGGCCGGCGAGCGTGATGGCAGCGGGGTAGGGTGAGGCCGAGTTCAGGTCTCTGATGGTGATCTTGCTGCTGTTGGTCGCAGAGCGTGTGGTCGAGGTGAACGAACCTATGCCGAAGTAATTGGTGATCAGCCCGAGGTCCCGGGCCCCATCCTGGAGGTGGAGAGTGGCCGCGACCACCGAGCCGCACGCGGCGTTCGCAGTGAAAACGAAAGGCCGTGACACGGAGGAGCCGCCGGCAACCAACGCCCCGAAGTTTTGCGACGTGCTCGGTGAGGCAACGCCGTTGGTGGCAAGCAGAGTGGCCACGAGGTTGGCGGCGTTGGCCGTGCCGATATTTTTCAGCGCGATATTCACCAGCACGGTTTCGCTGGCGTCCACGAGGCCGTTCGCCGGGACGCCGTTTTCCGCGGCGAGGAATGCGCCGGCGAGCGCGATGGCAGGCACCGAGGGGACGAGGGAGAAATTTCCGGGAGAAATGCTGAAGAAGATGTTTCCAACGGCTTCGACTTTCACCCGGGCGTTGGTTGTTGTCAGTGTGGGTATCGGGATGGCGGCCTGGCCATTGTTGGGCACGTTGGCGGCGAGCGTGATTGGAAAATCCAGCCCGCCGTTGGTTGAAAGGAGGATGTTGACGGTCGCCGCACCGACCGGATCATTGGTGGTCCCCGCGACGTTCCACGTCACTACGGTGGAGCCAAAAACAGTGGTTCCCGCGAGAGGACCGGTGACCGCAAAGGGTGCGGCGTTGGTGACGATGACGACTTGCGTGTCCGCTGTCGCGAATGCGCCGCCACCGGAACGGTTGTCGCGAACGGTGACGCGGAATTGGAGGATGCGGTCAGTGGACGGCAATTGTTCGCTCGTGGAGGCAGTCTGGGCGAGCAGCGTGGCGAGCTGCGGGAAACAACGTTGCGGCGAGGAGGACGGCGCGCAGGAACGAAATAGCGGGCTGCTGCCGTTGTCGGCCGCATTGAGCGCGGCGGCGGGGCCGAAGTCGCGTTCCTCCCAGCAATACGTGAGCGCGTCGCCATCGGGATCGCTGGCCGTGGCAGCCAGAGCGAAAGGGGTGTTCGCAGGAATCACGTAAGGCCCGCCGGTGGAAACGGTGGGTGCGGAGTTGCCCGTCGCCGAGGTTGTCGCGCAACCGTTTCCATTTCCGGAAGTCGTATATGCGAGAATTTCCCCGAGGCTGACCGAGTGAAAGTAAGGATCGCTGTGCGCTTGCAGGTTGTCCGCGCCGCAGATGCCCGCGTAGGCCATGATGGTCGAGCCGCTGCCGGGTTCGATGGCGGTGGCGGCGTTGCGATTGCCGCCGCCGCAGCTGCCGGTGGTGCTGTTGAAGGTATGGTTCGCGCCGAATTGGTGGCCCATTTCGTGGGCGACATAATCCACGTAAAACGCATCACCGACCGGCGAAGACATGCCGGTCTCGCCCCGGGCCTTGCTGCCATTCACGCAAACCACACCGAGGCTCGCCATGCCGCCGCCGGCTGTGCTGAACACGTGGCCGACGTCGTAGTTCCCCGCGCCGATGACGTAATCGATGTTCGATTGGTTCTGGCTGAGGAGCGCGGAAGGGCTGCTGTTGTTGTAAGGCTGGGTGGCGGTGTTCGTGTAAATGATTCGATCGTTGTTCGCGACCAAAACGAGGCGAATGCCGAGCTCGGTTTCGTAGATGCCCGAGACACGGTTGATCGCCGTCACGATCGCCGCCAGGCCCGCGGCCACGCTTCCGCCCTGAAACTGCGTGTATTGCGCCGTTGCCGCGCAGGCCAGCCGATAGGTGCGGAGTTGCCCGCTGCTGACGGAGAGGATGGATGGCGTGGACTCGGAAGTCAGGGACTTCATTTCGTTGGCCGGGCTCAGGCATTGGAATGTGTCGTCGGATTTCGCGTAGTCGCGTTTGTAGTAGGACGTGTGGACGTTTGTTTCGCCCGAGCCCTGGGGTTCGACATAGACTGCGCCGCGCGGCGAAAGTATCTGGGCGTGGAAACCCGCCGGGGTCAGGTCGAAGCGCACCGTCGCCTGTGCATCATCCACGCCCTGACCGAGATAGGTTTTGATCTGCGGAAATTTCGCCGCGAGCTCGGGCGCCATGACCGGAGAGTCCACAAACCGAAAACGAGCTTCGCTTCCGTCCGGCATGGGTAACGTGATGACCGATTGCGAGGCCACCGCGAGTTGCTTGGATTCTGCGGGCGCTTTTCCGAGGAGCGAGCGCATCGCCGAATGATCGAGGTTGAAGCTCGCGGACTTGTCTGCGCCTGCGGACGCGCCGGCCAAAGTCTTGTTTGCGGCGGACGGGCTAACGCCCGTCCATGGGCTCGCCACTTCTTCCTGCGCGGACATCACCAAGGTCGTCGCGAAGAGATAAAGCCCAGCCAGCAACACGATGGAAAAAACGGACTTCAATCGCGCCGACCAACCGACCGGGAAAGCCGACTTCGGCGCCCTCACATCCTCTAAAACGAGCCACATGCCACTGTCTCGTTTATGGAAAAGCACCACCGGTGCCACCAGGAGCGCGGTGCTGCTCCTAGTTATGGAAGAATATCTAAGCTGCTGGTAATGAGGAGTCTATATCAGACTGGCACAACCGGGCCGGCGAGAAATCGCAATCTGGACAGTTCTCCAAAATGCGAAACTGAATTCCCAGCCGACCGCGCGTCGATGGGCCTTTTAGCTCAAGGCACAACCAGCCGGTAGAACACATCGGTCTGTCCGGTGCTGATCGGCGTCACGAAGTGGTTCGTGGACGAGGTATTCGGAACGTCCGACCATGCGCCGTTGAGCGTGTTCGTTTTTGCCTGGAGATGGCCGGTGGCCACAGGCCAGGAGAGATCAAGGTTATTGCCCGCGATGGCGGCCGTCAGCCTCACCGAGGCGAGCTTGTAAACAATCCCACCACTGCCATTGGCCGACGTGTTGGTGACCAGCGCGTAGAGTTCGCCACTCGCATCCTGGCCGAAGCCGTGGACGGTCAGCCCGTTCGTTATGATTTGCGACGCGAATTGGGGCAGGTAGATGACGTTGATCGTGCCGGCCTGCAAGTCTGCGTAAAAGAGGCGTCCGTCGGCGCGAACCGGAGCGGTGCGCAAAGCCAGATCGCCGAAGATGTATTTCCCGTAGAGTTCGGGCATCGCCTTGCCGCGATATACGAAGCCACCCGTGATGGAGATACCTTCATTGTGATCGTACTCCAGCGTCCCGAGGGGGCCGCTGATCGGATCGATCAATCCGACCGGGCTTCCCGGACTGCGGTTGCCCGGCGGATTGCCAATCGTGCCGGCGGCACCGGACGGCGAATTCGTGTGGTTGAAAAGAAAATCTCCTTCCTTCACGGCCCAGCCGTAATTACCGCCGAGCACAATCTTGTCGATCTCCTCGATGTTGTTCTGGCCGACGTCGGCCTGGATGAGATCACCCGTGACCGGGTCAAAGCAGAAGCGATAGGGGTTGCGCAGACCCAGGGCGTAAATCTCCGGAACCTGTCCCGCCAGCTGAAACGGATTGCTGGTGGGAATCCGATATTGCCCGTTCGTCCCGATGGGATTGGGACTGCCCGTGGTGAGCGAAGGATGCGACGGATCAATCCGCAACATCTTGCCCAGCGGCGTGCTCAAGTTCTGCGCATTCCCGCCCGGCTCGATATGACTCAATCCTGCGTCATTTGCATCACCGCCATCACCCAGGCCGAGATACATGTAATTGTCCGGCCCGAACGCAACGGTGCCGCCATTGTGATTGGACGCATTCTTGCCGAAGGAAATCACTTCGCGTCGGGACGTGGGATCCACGACGCTCGCGTTGGTGGTCGTGATCTTCCATTCATTGACGACGTTTTTGTAATTGTTGACCGCTCCAACTGGCGCTGCGTATGTCGGCGCGGTGACTATCGGCTCGCTGTTGTAGGTGTAAAGCGTGCGATATCCGGGACTGGCCGGATTGGTGTACCCGGGATGGAAGGCCAGACCGAGGAAGCCGCGTTCGTCATTCGCATTGGTCGGGACCAATGGCGGTTGCACGCGACTTTGGATGTCCAGCGCGGGCGCGGACAGCAGCACGCCATTCAGGATCACGCGCAATAAACCATTTTGATCAACCACGAACAGCCGATTGGTATCGCCGGGCGGGCTGATGGCATAGTCGGGCGCGGCCAGATTGGTGGCGATGGGCACGAGAAAAAGTGAGATACCGGCGTTGGTGAGTGCCGGAAGATAGCGCGCCATCGTCACGTTCACGGGCGCTGAAGTTGAGGCCAGGCCCAGGTTGTCGCGCGCCACGGCGGTCAACGTGTGCGCGCCGATCGAAAGCGTCGCGTTCACGCTGTACGGCAACGTGGCGTCGTTGCCCAGCGAAACAAGTCCGTCAAAGAATTGCACATTGGTCACCGTGCCGTCGGAATCGCTCGCCGAAGCGCGGATGGTGACTGAGGCCGAGCTGCTCAACGTAGCGCCCGTCACCGGATTCGTGATCGTCACACTGGGCGCGATATTTCCCGAGCTGACCGTCACATTCACGACGCTCGACGTCGTGGAGAGCCCCGCGTTGTCCGTGGCTACCGCCGTCAATGCATGGCTGCCGATGGCGAGCGCTGCGCTGATCGTGTATGGCGTATTGTTGGTCTTCCCCAGGAAAGTCGCCCCGTCGAAGAAAGACACGTTGGTGACGGTGCCATCCGCGTCGGACGCGCTGGCGGTGATCGAAACATTTGCGGGGGCCGTGAATGAAGCGCCATTCGTCGGTGCGGTGATGCTGACAATGGGTGCAATCGGCGGAGGCGTTGAACGTTCGTACGAGAATCCGCCCGCGAAGTGCCCGCCGAGGTAAGTGAACTTCAAAGAAAGATAAATGTCGTCCGTTTTTAGATGCACCACCAGATCCTGGCCGGGCAGATTGTTAACCGGTTGGCCGCCGCCGCAAGCCTCCCAATCGGTATAGACCAGGCTGGCGTAATTATCGAGGGTGCCCACGGCCCACTCCGTGTCCGCCGGGCTGAAACTGTGACTGTAGCCGCCCTCGGAAAAGGCATTGAACATCCCCGCGGACACGGCGCGAGTCAGCCAGACGCTGGGCGTGAGCCGGTCCTGGTTCGCCTCCTGGCCGGGGTCCGTACCCGGCTGCGTATAAGTCATGGTCGGCCCGTTCCAGATCGTGGCCGCAGGGGAGTCCAGCCGGCAAAAAACCGCTGCCAGGCAGACAGCGACGAGTACAAGATTATTGTGGGATTTCATTTCGCGTGTTTGATTGACTGATCAACTGTCATGTCGCGGGCGCCTGGTTATTACCCGCTGCATCTACGAGCAACGAAGATACAAATTTGTTCCCGAGTATTTGCAATCTACCTCAACTTGTCGCCCGGCGCCAATGCCTCCGGCCAGATTCCCTGCGTGCGAACGGCGCTGTCTTCCGTTAGTTGCGCAACAATTCCACCCGGAAGAATTGAGGAGCCGAGCCGGCGGTGAAGGGCACGTTGTTTGTCAGGGTGATCCACGTGTACGGGCCGGCTGTCGAATCGCTCACCGGAGTCCAGGTCTTGAGGTCGTTGCTGCGATGGAGGCGGTAGCGGGCGGCTGACGCGTAGGGAACCTGTTGGAACGTCACGGCGAGCCAGTTCGTGCCGCTTTGGTTGACGACGGTCGGGGTGAGGGGGCCCACACCCGTTTCGAGCACCAGGAGGCTCACAGTCGCGGCGGGGAGGGCCAGTTGCAGGTTGGTGGAGATCTGTTGGGTGAGGTTGGACGTGGTCCAATCCACGTGGGTGGACGGACCGCCCGGCATGTCGGAAGCGAGGTTGACGGAGTCGAGCGTGGTGACGCCGGAAATGTCCTGCAGGCGCAACAGCGTGGCGCGTTCGATTTTTGGCAGATTGTTCAATTGCAGGCTGACACTGGAGTTCGTGCTGTTGGAGAAATTCAGCGCCCAAACCGCCAGCTCGCCGGTCCGGCTGTCGCGCGTGGTGTAAACCCGGATGTCCTGGAAAGCGTAGTATGAAACCAGCGTGTCCCCCAGATGGTCGCGCAGTTTTTCGTAGGCTTTGAAGACGGGATATTGGGTGCCATCCCAGCGGTGGGTCGGCCAGATCCAGTAATGCGAGGCAACCAGCCCCAGTCGCGCGTGGCTGAAAACAGTCTCCACCGTGCCGAGCGCGTGCGCCATCCTCGCCTCCTTGTCGGTATCATTCGTGTCCCAATTGCTCACGTTCACCTCAGTGGCGGCATACTCAAGCGCATCCGGATTCCGGCCGTTGTCGGCGACGACCTGCTTGATTACGTTTAGAAAGGAAAGTTGCCGCGAGTAAATGCTTCCCAGGTGGAGGGTGATCATCGCTGCGTTCGTCAGCAGACCCATTTTCTCGTACGGGTGGTAGGTGATGAAATCAATCGGCATGGAGGAATCGGCAACAATGGCGGCCAGTTGATCGGCTTCGCGGGAGCCGTTGACGAGCGTCGGGCCGACTTTCACCGTCGGGTCCTCCGCCTTGATTGCCTGGGCGACGCTGCCGTAACGCAGATGAAACTCGGCCGCATCCAGCGTGAAACTGTTGGTCACGCTGTAGGCGGTGACGCCAATCGTTGGCTCGTTGCCAATTTCCCAGTAAGCAACCCGCGGCACGGACGCCTCGGCCGGCGCCAGCAATTTGTCAAACGAATCGCCGGGCACCGCGGAACTCCACGTCAGGGAGTCAACGATGCCTTTGTCGCGAGTGTCCGCAATGGAATTGCCCTGGCGGTACGTCGGGACGATGTGCCCCACATAACGCGCCCAGTCGGCCGCCATCGCCGCGAGGGTCGCGCGGTTGGTGTTGTAATATCGAATTCCTCCCGCCGGATTGGGCTCGACCAGGCCGCGCAAGTTGACGCCGAGGAACAGTTCGGCCTGGTAATCCCGGCTGTAACGCAGGAACTGCAGTGTCGGCGGCCGGGCCTGGCCGTTGCGCACCCGCCAGTCATAGATCTCGGCCGCCAGCCCCGTCGCGACGCCGCGAATCGAGCTGCCGCGCGCCACTTCGAGGCTCTTCGGAATCCCCACGGAGTATTCGCCGCGGTCAATCGTGATATCCGCCAGCGCCAGCCCGCGCACGCCGCGATGGAAGGGGCTGCCGGCGAGCGAGCAGTCCACAGTGTTTGGAGCCTGCGCGCCGGGCGCGGTCAGCTTCTGCGCCGCCACGCCCTGATACCAGGTGCGGATACTGGAATCGGCGGAAGGCAGGTCGTGCACGAAGACTTTTATCTGGCCGTTGGTATCCGCTTTCGCGACACCGAGCGGCGCGGCGAACAGCGTCCGGCTGCTTTCGGTGAAAACGGACGGCATGGTCTGCCACGGCAGGTAACTTGCAACCAGCACCCCGGTCGAAGCGCTGGTGAACCACGCATTGGTGCGCAAACCGCCGGCATATTTCAGGCCCGCTCGGATTCCCCAGAGTTGGGAGTCCGAGGTCCAGAACAATGCCTTGACCTCGTAATCAGATCCCGATTCAAGGCCCGTGACCGTGGTCACCAGTTCCTTGGTCTGGGCCGGCGGGGTGGACGAGTTCGGTCCCAGGCTGCTGAGAATGTATTGGTCGCCGAACGGCCGCCACGCCCACAAATCGGACCGCGCATCATTGCCGGTCGGCTGGAACAGCGAGCCATCCGCAAATGTCGTATTGGCCCCCGGCATGGGGAGTCCATTCGTATTCAACTGCGGAATGGCCCGCGTAAAATAATAGAATTGCGCCCGTGCATTCTCCGGCCGCGCCAGACTCAGGATCAGCGCCACTATCGGCAGGAGCAGAGGCGACATTCGGACTGCTCGGGTGCAGCCAGCCAGGAAAGCGTTCACCGGGCAACCGGCCCCGGCTGCACCATGGTGCGCCTGCGGGCGGTTGCAACGCGCCAATAACTCTACGCGAAATTGCATAATTCAAAGTCAACACTCTGGCACAGGTACACTTGCCGTGCCAGCCGGTTCGACGCTCGTCTGCGGCCGGCCACCCGTGGCTCCAGTGCGAGCCTCGGCAGCGCCTCACCGTAAGCCAGCAACCACCTGAGTCCAACCCGCGCTTGGCAAATCCACAGTTGATTTTGCCATGAGCGTCCGCCATTTCGCCTCCCACCCAATCGGCGGCGTGACCGAGCGCGCTGGCGAAGTATCTTGCCAACGCGGGAGGCAGCGAAGAAGATGAAGCCGGTGAACCACGCAGGTCGTGGTAAGCAGACCCAATGGGGAATTTCAGGTTAGTGCTCCGGGCTCGTCCCCTGAGCGCAGGGATCGAATCGCGCAGGCATGAGTTCGCAGGGAAACTTTTGCCTGGAGCCCGGCTGTCTCCGTCCTTCTCATTGCCACTCGGCAGATTGACCGCCCACCAGGAGCGCCTTCCCGGATGCACATAGTTTTATCATGAACGCAAAGTATTTCATTTTGGCCTCGGTTGCGGGGTTGAGCTTGCAGGGTGCTTCCACCCTTCACGCTGGAGGAACGGTGGTTGCCTGGGGGCAGAATTCCTATCAGCAAACCAACGTGCCCGTCGGGCTGGTGAATATCCAGGCGATCGCGGCGGGCAGTGACACCAACGCCACCAGCCGCGGCTTCAGCATGGCGCTGAAACCGGACGGCAACATTTCGGTTTGGGGCGACAATAATTTTTTCGAGCCGAACGTCCCGGCCCCCGCGAGTAACATCATCGCGATTGCGGCCGGTGAATATCACGGAGTCGCTTTGCGCACCGACGGCCGGGTGTTCGCGTGGGGGCGCAACAATTTTTTCCAGACCAATGTGCCAAATGTGCTCGCCTCAAATGTGGTGGCGATCGCGGCCGGCGCCAGTGCCGGTGATTTCAGCCTCGCTTTGCGCAGCGATGGAACCGTGGTGGGCTGGGGAAACAACAGTTTCGGTCAGACCAATGTGTCCGCGAGCGCGACGAATGCGGTGGCCCTGGCCGCCGGCGCGGCGCATGGCATGGCACTCCGGGCAGACGGCTCCGTTGTGGCGTGGGGCCTCGGCGGTCAGGGCCAGCTCGCCATACCTCCCAACGCCACCAGCATCGTGGCCATTGCGGCGGGGAGTTATCATTGCCTGGCGTTGCGGACCAACGGCACGGTGGCGGCATGGGGCCACAACGTATTTGGGCAGGCGTCGGTGCCCCCCACCGCCACCAATGTCGTGGCTATTGCAGCAGGCGACCAGCATAGCCTGGCGCTGCGGCGGGACGGCACACTGCTGATCTGGGGTAACACCAACACCTACGGGTTTTTCCCGCCTGCCGGGTTGTCGAACGTCGTTGGCATCGCCTCCGCCGCGCGACACGGGTTGGCAATCATGGGCGACGGCTCGCCGGGCATCACCGTGCCGCTGCGGAGCCAGGCCGTTTATCCGGGCAGCAAGGCGGTTTTCGTCGTGATGGCTGCCGGTCCGGGAAATCTCACTTACCAGTGGCAGGCGAACGGTCAGACCATTTCCGGCGCAACCGGCTCCATCCTTGTTCTCTCCAATGTCCAGCCCGCGAACTCCGGCTGGTATCAAGTGACGGTCAGGAATTCGCTGGGCTCCGACACCGCCAGCGCCGGGCTGACTTTGCTGGATGGGCGAATCAACATCACGCAACCACCCGCCACTACCACGAGCGTGGACGCCAACTCCAACGCAACGCTCACGGTCACCGCCGTGGGCGCCGTGCCCATCAGCTATCAGTGGTGGAAGGATGGCAATCCCATTCTCAATGCCACCAATTTCAACTATGCCATCACCAACGCCCAGGCCACCAATGGGGGAGCGTATTTCGTGGTTGTCTCCAACAGCTACGGCGCAGTCCTGAGCAGCACCGATACGGTGAGCGTGGTTTATTATCCGCCCTCCTTCATCACCCAGCCTCTCGCCACGAATGTTCCCGTCGGCGCGGGATTCGCATTGTCAGCCGCGGTGACCGGCACCACCCCGTTGAGCTGGCAGTGGCGGAGCAATAGCACGCCGATTCCGGGAGCCACGGGCACCAATTATGTCGTCGCCGCCGCGCAAATCTCCGACGGTGCGGCCTACGACGTGGTGGTGACCAACCGGGCGGGGTTGACCAGCAGCGTTCCGGTGGTGGTGAATGTCGGTTACGCGCCGGTGGTGACTCAGCCACCGCTGCCGCTGACAAAAAACGCGGGGGAGGCGGCGAGTTTCAATTGTGTGGTCACGGGCACGCCGCCGCTCAGTCTGCAATGGACACTGAATGGTTACCCCCTTGCGGGCCAGACGAATTCAAGTTTGACGCTTCCGGGTGTCCAGGCCGGGAGCATCGGTTATTACGCGCTCGTGGCGACCAACATTTTCGGCAATGCGGTGAGCTCCAACGCGGCCCTCAATATCAATGGGTTCAACTTCTCCCAAACCGCGGGTTTGGTGGCGTACTATCCGCTCGATGGCGATGCGACGGATGCCAGCGGGAACGGCAACCATGGCACCAATTTTGGCGCCGCCGGCGTCAGCGATCGTTTCGGAAACACCAACAGCGCCCTGGGGTTTGGCGGCGCCGGCGATTACATCCAGTGCAAATCCGGCGCCTATTTTGCCTCACGCTTCACGATCACCGCCTGGCTCAAGGCCACCGCCTATCGGACCTATTCGCGCATTCTGGATTTTGGGAACGGCTCGGCGGTGGATAACACGGACCTGGCCTTCTCCGAAGCGAACACCGGCCATCCCTATCTGGAAGCTTATTATGGTGGCACCCGGCAGGCATGGATTGGGACTTCCGTCAGCCTCCCCCTGAATATCTGGGTGCAGGTCGTGGCCACGTGCGACGGTTCGCAGGTGGCCATTTATACCAATGGCGTCCTCGAAGCCAGTGGCGGGGCGGCGGTGGACCGTCCGGCGATCCCCACTACGCGCAATTACATCGGCAAAAGCAATTGGGCGGACCAGAATTTTGCCGGCCGCTTCGATGACATCCGTATCTTGAATCGCGCGTTGTCCGCGAATGAAGTGGCTCAGCTTTTCGCCTTGGAAGCGGACATGCCCGTGATCACCCAGCAACCCATGCCGCAAACGGTGGACGCCGGCAGCACGGTTGGTTTCAGCGTGGTGGCCACGGCCAATCATCCTCTAACTTATCAGTGGCGAGTCAACGACGTGCCGATTGCGGGGGCAACCGATTCGGTGCTGACGATTTCCAACGCGCAAGCCGCCAACATCGGCTTTTATTCCGTCTCGGTCAGCAACTCGTTTGCGGGCGTGTTCAGCACGGCTGCCTTGCTCAATCTTACAGCCGCCCCCGATCCGACTACCCTGGGCCTGGTCGCGTATTACCCGTTGGACGGAAATGCGAATGACTCCGGCACCAACGCTCTGAGCGGCGCCACCAACGGGAACGCGGTGTGGACCACCAACCGGTTTGGCGTGGCCAGCAGCGCGCTCGCACTCGATGGCAGCACCGGCTTCGTTTCCGTCAACGATCCGGGGGCCTTGTTGAACTTCGACATCCGATCGAACAATTATACGGTGTCTACCTGGGTGCAGTTCAATGCTCCACTGCCCAAGGTTGGCGAACAATGCATCCTGATTGACCGGGGGACTGTCCTGAATCCCCCTACTTCCTATACTTTGACCTACAGCGAAACCCTCGATGCATTCTTCATCCAAATGTGGGATGGCGGTGCCTTCGTGCAGGTCAACAGCGCCGCGGCTGCCGTCTATGGGCGCTGGTATCATCTGGCTGCAGTCGTGGCCAACCGGGTCGTCCGTTTGTATGTCAATGGAGTTGATGTTTCGGTTCCGTCATCCAACGGCGGCATTGCGCCCGGCAATTTTGGCACCACTAAAAATCTGGAGGGCGTTCGTAATTTTGGGCGTTTTGCCGGAGGGGGCTACGGGAGCTATCTGAACGGCAGCCTGGACGACATCCGTTTTTACAACCGGGCTCTGTCGTCCGGCGAAGTGGCTCACCTCTATGCGCTGGATTCGCAATCCTCGGTCACCCCGCCGCCCGCGCTCACCGCCAGCCTCGGTGCCGGGCCCAGTTTCAATTTGTCCTTCACCGGCGCTCCCGGCAGCAATTACGTCCTGCAATCCGCAACCAATCTGGCGGCCCCCGTCCAATGGTCGTCGCTCGTCACCAACACCGCCGGCCCCAACGGCCTCTGGCAGGCCGTGGACACCAACCTCAACAGCGCCCGCAAGTTTTATCGCGTCACCACGCCCTAAACGGTTTCGCTACGCCCATTTAGTCTGTTGCAAATCAGGCAGCCCTCGGCTTCCTTGAAGGCCCGTCAGCGGGCCGCTTCACCGGAATGTCAGGCATCGCCTTCGCCATCAGTCGCCTCCGGTTATTTTGGAATACAGGGCGCTCGCACTCCACGCTATTAATCCGCCAAGGATTGCGCACCAAATCCCCATCCCCAGCCAGCCGATCAATGCCGTGCTCCCGTCAGTCCATCCGAACAACTTCTGAGCGGCCGACGTGACCCACTGAACCGGCAGACTGACGGCTCGCAAGATAGCGAACGACTTTTTGTCTGTGGTGCCGAAAATGGAAGCCAGTCCAATTAGAAATCCAACCGCAGCTCCTTTGAATATCACAGCGCCTCTGGAAGCCGGGCCGTTGGGACGGGAGTAGACCATGATGGGCGCATAAACCTGACCTGAGGTGGTTGCTGATGGTAGTGTGCTCCGCCGCCGCTCCTCAACTAATCAGCAATTGGTTTAAGCCGGACCAATATTGCCCACGCGCTCAAGACGACGCCCACCATCGAAGCTTAGGGAGAATGAAGTGATCCGGCTGTTCCGCAGTTTGTGGCAGCGTGCCGCTCGACTATCAGCCAACGCTGCTTCGTCTCTCCTTCAGGTTCGTACTTGAACGGATGGCGATCCATCTTTGCGTCGGAACTGATCATCTGCAAGTCCACTTCAAAGTTGAATACATCGCTGGCACTGAAAACCGCGGCCGACTTGAAGGATTGTTCAAACGTGCTGACACCCTTGTGTTCAGCCCGGTTGCAAATGGCGACGGCGATCCAACTGACAGTTGGAAAAGCAGCCCGCCCGCGGCCCCGGACTTGGAGGAGCGCGGATTCAAGCCATTCAGGCTCATTGGTTGCATCATAATGATTCTCGCTCACGTCGTAGGAGCACAGCAAATAGCCAGGGTAACGAACATCCTTTTCGTAAAAGCTAAATGCCAGGGGGCGAGGCAGACCGGGTCCGCACACGAAGTTCGGCAAGGCTGGTTCGTTCGTAGTATCGTCACGGAGTTTCGCCTCGCGAACCTTGGCGAGGTTGGCACGGTTCAAGGCGGCTGCTCGCTCCTCCGCGTTGAGCTGGCTATTGCCTTTCTCCGCTTCGGGAGTGGACTGCGGCATCACTCCCCGCCTGTCTTTGCAGCCAGCCAGGAGGCAGAGGCAGCTGAGCAGGAGAGTGCCCGAAGTATGAGTTTGGAACACGTCTGTGCACGCGTGTCAGCGAATCGCAGGCACCAGAATTGTTTCTTCACAATGAATGATTTTGAACGGTGGCAGCTGCACGAGCCTCTACTCAGCAATTGGAAAAGGTGTTCATTGTTCACAGCGAATCATGCATGTGTGTAAGCCCGTACTCCCAGAGCCAATATAGGACTATTATCACAAAAGCCAATCCTGCGATCAGCAACAGGACCGGCCCAAAGCTATTTGTGGGCCGCAAAGCGCGCGGAAGAATGGCCTCACTGAGTAGGTCCGGTTTTGGGAGCTCCTGATGCTCAAACGCCTGGCCGCAGACATGACACTGGGGATCTTGTTCGCACTCCAGATGCGCATAAGCACCGCATCCCGGGCAGAACTTTCCTTCGCTGGAAAGTATGATCCCCTGACCACAAGCTCTGCATTTGCTTCCTGCAATCTGCATAAGGCAATTTTGAACCTCGGTGGCTTCATTGTGATGTGCCAGCCTTTCGGTAACCTGCACCGACCCTGCTCGCAAACCGACCCGCAATTGGTTACCTGGCAACCACCCCTTTGGTCCCGACGTGCCCTTGCAAGTCAGAGTCCCAAAACCGGTAGCAGGATCACAATTCCGACCGCCGCCGAAAGCAAGAGCAGCGGCCCGACGCCGATCGCTACGTCGACCATGGGCCACGTCTTCCACCGCGACCGTGTTATGAGGGCGGAAATGAGCGCGAGCAGAAAGGAAGCCGGAAAGAAGATGAATGCGAGTCCCATTCCCGCGCTCATCTTCTGATCTCCTGGCCCGCTCACAGTAACGACGTCCACAATACCAATGCTAACAGGCAGGAGGCTCAGGATCGGCAGAACACCGCGTTTAAGTGACATTCTCATATTCCAGCCCAACGCGGAGGTGAGCGATGGTGGTGGGCGAAGGGCCCCCGGCTCCAGAAACAGCTAACGCCCGACGCCATTCGCTTCACCGGAGAGTTAGACGAGCGACTCTGCTTACCATTTTGGGCTGGGCGCATCATCCGGCTTCATCGCTTTCAATTTCCTGATATATCCGGCACGGTCAGTTTCCTGGTAACTAAATGCCCTGTCGGAAAACCATAATCCCGGAATCAACCTCAGGTTGCCCGAGAAGCCATTCGTGTGGTTGTTTACGAACTGCTCCGAGTAAGCAACGACAACGAGAGAATCGATTTCGCCATTCAAGCTGAGAGCCACCGCATCCTCGCTGGCGTCAATATGAAGCGGCTGCAAAGCAAGAATCGCCGCAGGAACTCCTGGTCCTTTGGGATAAACTGCCTCGCATGCACTCGCCTGCGAATGGGTGGACGAGTGCCGGCTGGCCATAATCTCCCTGCAAGCGGCCAGGAGAGCAGCGTGGTCAGTTCGATATAGCAACTGAACTCGTTTGTGATTCGCTTGCCCGGCACTTTTCCATCCTGCGACTGCAGGAAGCAGAAAGAAAACAGCTACAGGCAATCCCCATATGAACCACCTCACTGACTGCCAGGCACCGCGCCTGCCCAGCAGATAGTACGCAAGATAAGTAGCCAGGTACGTCACTGGATAAAACCAAATAAAGTATGCAACCGTATAACGGGCCACCTCGTCATTTCGGTTTTGCATTGGGGAATCAAAGATGAAGATCGCTCCAAAGGCCGCAAATGGCCAGAGGACAAGCCCCAAGCCGAAGAGCCAGGCCAAGGCCTTGCCCGCTCGCGTCCAAATGCGCGAGCCGACAGTTGTCATGGGCGCGATGGTGGGGGCAAGCGCCCGCTGTGCCGCTTCTGGCGAGGCGAATGAACGTGCTCCGTGGCGCCTGAGAAACTCAACGCAGTCGCGCCACAGCACGCCATCTTGAATCAGAAGCGCGGAAAGGTTTCCCTCGCTGGTCCAACGGCCGATTACCGGCGGGTTGCCCACGAGGAGCAGATCTTTCCAAGAACCGCCTCGCTCCTGCAACGTCTCAATGACGTGTTGGTCGTCCATGCCCCAGTAACCCTCACTGTACTTTCGCATGCTTGGATGTACTAGCCCGTTTTTGTCAAATTCAGGGTGCCGGTTGTGCTGAGCTTTCCGCTGTTTGCACCCGTGACGGTGCTCACCGATGCGGCGCGTGGAATACGCATGGCCGTTACGGTCCTGTTCCAACCGCCGCATCTAATCGGTGGTTGAACCGATATAATGCCGTCCGGATGAACCTCGCAGGATGTAACCCCAAACCATGGTGAAGCTGGTGGGCCCAGCAGGATTTGAACCTGCGACCAAGCGATTATGAGTCGCCTGCTCTAACCGCTGAGCTATGGGCCCATCGAACTGAGCACATGGAAGCCGATGGCCCCCACATTTGCAAGCGTGCCTGTCTTTGCGGGCTGGCTCTGGGCGCGTCTTGAGTCTGCCCCGGAGCGCGGACATTCCTGTCCGCAGCAACGTCCGAAAGCCGGGTAATCCTTCAGCCAGCTGCAATCCCCGTCGCCGTTTACGGGCATTTCGGCGGCAGTGTCAGGATGCACTCGCTGACTATGGCGAGTCGACGCTTAAGGCCGACGTGCTTCAGGCGGCTGCTTGCATGGCGGGATAATCAGTGTATCCCTTGGCGCTCGGTGCGTAGAAGGTTGTGGGATCAGGTGCGTTAAGCGCGGCCTGCTTGCGGAAGCGCTCCGGCAGGTCGGGGTTCGAGAGGAAGGGCACACCGAACGCGACCGCATCCGCTTCGCCTGCCGCCAGGACTTGCGTGGCGGTTTCGTAATTAAACTTTTCGTTGGCGATGTATTGTCCGCCGAAGGCCGCTTTGAGTTGGGGGCCGATCCTTTTTTCGCCGAGATGCTCGCGGGCGCAGAGGAAGGCGATCTTTCGTTTTCCCAATTCGCGGGCCAGATATCCGAACGTGGCCAGGGGATTGGAATCGCCCATGTCATGCGCGTCGCCGCGGGGCGCGATATGCATCCCGACGCGATCGTTGCCCCAGACGGAGATCACGGCGTCGGTCACTTCCAGCATGAGCCGCGCACGATTCTCGATGGGCCCACCGTAGGCGTCGGTGCGATGATTGGTTTTGTCCTGCAGAAATTGGTCGAGGAGATAGCCATTGGCTCCGTGAATTTCGACGCCGTCGAAGCCAGCCCGCCGCGCATTTTCCGCGCCCTGGCGGTAAGCTTCGATGATGCCGGGAATCTCGTTCAACTCCAATGCCCGCGGGGTGACGAACGATTTCAAGGGACGCACCAGGCTTACGTGGCCCGCCGGCGCGATCGCGCTGGGAGCGACCGGCAATGCGCCGTTGAGGTACATCGGGTCGGACATGCGGCCGACGTGCCACAATTGGAGCAGCATCCGTCCGCCCGCCTTGTGCACGGCTTCCGTCACCAGCTTCCAGCCCTGAACTTGTTCGGACGACCAGATGCCGGGAGTGTCGGGGTAGCCCACGCCCATGGGTGTGACCGAGGTGGCTTCGGAAATGATCAGCCCGGCTGACGCGCGTTGTTTGTAGTATTCCGCCATCAGCGCGTTCGGGACGCGTTCCGCGCCGGCGCGGCAGCGCGTGAGCGGGGCCATGAAAATACGGTTGGGCAGTTCCAGAGCCCCGATGCGGACAGGATCAAAGAGTGTCGTCATTTCGTTGCTTTCAAGTCGTCGGATCGATGCATTATTCCCCGGGGGTTGCCGTTCGATGCGGGCGGAATCTAGCGCGAGCGTCAACGGGTTGCAACCGCGGGCAAATTTTGCTTCCCGGACGAACACTGCTAAAACCCCCGCAAAAATTGCCTCGTACGCACTTATTTCACTCATTTCTGTCACGGGAGAAACTCCCACCGTGGGAGATTATTTGTCCCCTCCCCATGCTACCATTGCCGCGATGAGTACGGTCAGATCGCTAAACAGGGCAAAGTCGAAGCCCCAGACCCGGCGCCCCGGCGATCGGTCGAATCCCCCAGCGAGACGCGCCAAACGCAATTGAACAAATTAAAAAAATTAAACAAATTACCTCCTCACACCATTCTCCTTCGGCCCTCGCCACCGGGGCTGTCCTGCGTCCGCCACGGCAATAACTGGCGTGACACTGGGAACGCTCCCAGTTACAAGGAACTCCGGCCGAATGATCCGACACCCAATTCAATGAAACGAATTTTGAGCGCAACCGCACTGGCCGCCGTAATGACAACCTCCACCCTTGCCAAAGACCCGCAACTCGCTCCCGATCTCGTCATCGTCAACGCCTCGGTGCACACCATGGACAAGTCGCAACCGCTGGCCGAGGCGGTCGCGATATCCGGCAACCGCATCGTGGCGATCGGGAAATCAAGCGACCTCAAGGCGCTGGCCGGCAAGCAGACGCGTGTGGTGGACGCAAAGGGCAGGGTGGTGTTCCCCGGTTTCAATGACTCCCACGTTCACTATTTGATGGGCGGCTTTTCGTTGTCGCGAGTGGATTTGCGTGACGCGACCTCGCCGGAAGAAATGGCCCGACGACTTTCGGAGTATGCGAAGAAGCAACCTAAGGGACGCTGGATTCTGGGCGGCGATTGGGACCACGAGAAGTGGCCCGGCGCGCCGCTGCCGACCAAGGAAATGATCGATGCCGCGACGCCGGATCATCCGGTGTGGGTCAACCGTCTCGACGGCCACATGTGCCTGGCGAACAGCCTCGCTCTGAAGCTGGCCGGCATCACCAAGGACACCAAGGATGTCCCTGGCGGCGAAATCGTGCGCGACGCAAAGACCGGCGAGCCGACCGGTGTTTTGAAGGATGCGGCGGAGGATCTCGTGGACAAAGCCATCCCTTCGTCGTCTTGGGAAGAAAAACATGCCGCAGCACTCGCCGCAACCGAGCACGCCGCGAAAATGGGCGTGACCAGCGTGACGGACATGTCCGCGGGCGAGGACGTGGGGCTCTACCAATATATGGTCGAGCGCGGCGAAATGAAGAACCGCATGTATGCGATTCGTTCGGTGGTGTCATGGGAAGTTTTGAGGAATACCGGTGTCCGCGCCGCGTTCGGCAGCGACATGTTGCGGATCGGTGGACTCAAGGGATTTGCCGACGGCAGCCTCGGTTCGACCACGGCGCTGTTCTTCGAGCCCTACAATGATTCCCCCAAGACCAGCGGTTTGCTGTTCGATCAGATGCTGCCGGAGGGCATCATGCTTAAGCGTGTTGAGGGTCTCGACAAAGCAGGCCTGCAGGTGATGATTCATGCGATTGGCGACAAGGCGAATTACGAAATCCTGGATATCTACAAGCAGACAGCCGAGAAGAATGGCGAGCGCGATCGCCGTTTTCGCATCGAGCATGCGCAGCATTTGCGGCCGTCCGAGATCAAGCGATTTGGTTCGCAGCACGTGATTGCCTCGATGCAGCCGTATCATGCGGCGGACGACGGCCGTTGGTGCGACAAACGCATCGGCCCGGAGCGCTCCAAAGGCACGTATGCCTTTCGATCGCTGCTAGACAGCGGTGCAGTACTGGCGTTTGGTTCCGATTGGACAGTGGCGCCGTTGAATCCCATGGAAGGCATCAAGGCGGCAGTGACGCGTCAGACGTTGGATGGCAAGCATCCGACCGGCTGGATTCCGGAGCAGAAGATTTCCATTGATGAAGCCGTACGAGCCTACACGTGGGGCTCGGCGTACGCGGAGTTTGCCGACAAGGTCAAAGGCACGATCACGGTCGGCAAGCTGGCGGACATTGTGATGCTGGACCGCGACATTTACAAAGGCGACCCGGCGGAGATCGACAAAGCGAAGGTCGTACTGACTATTTTGGACGGCCAGGTGGTACACGAAGCAAAGTAGGCGCCGACGGCGAGTCACGTGGCCAAGCCTAATTTCATCGAGTTGCCCACGGGCGACGTGTTCCCGATTCTTTACGAGGACCGGTCGGTGCTGGCCATAGACAAGCCGGCGGGCTGGATGCTGGTGCCATTCTCGTGGCAGAAAACCAGCCGCAATCTCCAGGCGGCACTTACTTCCTCCATCGGCGCGGGCGATTTCTGGGCCCGGTCGCGCGGAATAAAATTTCTGCGATTCATTCACCGTCTCGATGCCGAGACGAGCGGGATTTTATTGTTCGGCAAAAGCCCGGGCGCCCTGCGCTCCGTGGGAGCTTTGTTCGAGAGCCGGCGGATGGAGAAAGTCTATCTCGCCGTCGTCGAGGGGGAGCCGAAGCAGAAGGAATGGCTTTGCCGGTTGAGCATCGGGCCCGATGAAGAGGTGATCGGCAAAATGCGCGCGGGGGTCATGAGCGGTAAAGCGGCTGAGACGCAATTTCGCGTGCTGGAAACCCGGCACGGAAAAACGCTGATCGAGGCTCATCCGTGGACGGGACGCACGCACCAGATTCGCGTGCATCTTGCGTCGGCGGGCACGCCGGTTTACGGCGATGAGCTTTACGGGAGAAAGCCGCTTCGGCGGGATGAGTCCATGGGATTGCGGGCGATCGAGTTGGCGTATGCGGACCCTTTTACGGGACGGCCGGTACGGATCAAAGCACCGGTGGAGGCGTTTCTGAAGGCGCAGGGATTCGGCCCCGAGGGAGAATCGAGTCAGCCGCCAGCGGGAGAGGTTACGCCACGTAAGCCAGACGATCCGAGGCCGCGGGCTGGGGCCGGCCCAAATCCGCGTAGACCTGGCGAATCGAAGCCGCCTGGAGACCGCGGTAGATCGCATCGGAATCGATGATCTTGCGACCCATGATTTTCTCGAGGGTCTCGCGGGTGTAAACCGGTTTGGCCGCAGCGGTGGATTTGGTGCCGTATTGGCCGAGGTTGGAGGCGAATATTCCGGCGGCGCTGATGGGGAGGAAATCCTCGTACCGCAAACCATCCACGCGCACGTAGCCGAGACGGACTAATTCGTCGAGGTCGGCGGTGGCCATGGTGCGACCGGCCCTGGCCTCGCGGCCTTTTTCGGTCGCGCTGTAGCGGCCGTAAACGAGTTTCTTCGCGAGGAGTTCGGGAAGCGTTTTCGGCAACGCGGAGAAGGCATGGGCGTACTCACGCAGGTAAGCTTCGTAATCTTGTTGCGCGAGTTTCGGATTTTTGGCGCGCGCGGCTTCGGCGGCGGCGAGGGCCTGGTCGTAAAGTTCGCGACCTGCCGGCGTGGTGGCGTAGAAGCGTTGTTCGATTTCGCCGAAACGGGCGGTGTGTTCCGCGTTGACGGTGGTGCCGTCGGGCTGGGTGAAGACAACGGCCTCGGTCAGCGCTTTGTAACTGTCCTGGCGAAGCAGCACAGGGGTTTCAGTGGGCGGGCCTTCGGTGAAATCCTTGAAGCCGGAATGGCGCAGCTTGCTGAGCTGGAGATCGGGTTTCTGCAGGCGGCGGTTGAAATCTTCCGCGAGTTTGCGGGTGACGTCGGCGGGAACCGTCGCTTGGCCGTACGCGTCGATTTCTTCGTCGGTGAGGTACTTGAAGTGGAGGCGAAGGTAGTCTTTGTCCGCCAGCCGCTGGAACTGCTCCAGCGTGCGGGTGGCGCGTTTGAGATGCTCCGCGGGCGAAAGTTCGCCGAGGCAGAACTTCATGGCGTCGGTGTAGAGATCAATCCACAACGTGTTGGGCGTGAGGTGGTTTAGATGGTGGCGCTCGAAGCAGGCGATATCGGCGGCAATCTTGAAACCAGACTGCGATAAAACGTGATACAGACCGTTATCCTGGGCGCGACCGGTCCATTTGAAGATGCGCGTGACGGCTTCCTGGACGAGTTCGTGGGCGTCATTCCAGTCGAGGCCACCCTGGGTCTCGTTCTTGCGGACGAGTTCCTTGGCGCGGTCCGAAAACACTTCGCGGGTCGCGAGCAGGGATTCGATGCGCTGGCGGAGTTCGGGATCGAAGTAATCTGTCACCAGCAGAGAGGTAAAAACGCGATGCTCCGGATTTACCGAGGAGCGAAAAGCGGTGGCGATGACCGGCTGGCTTTTGGCGCCGACATTGGTCATGTCGTAGAAATTGTGCGGTTCCAGGCCGAAGGCGGCAAAGAAGCCGGTGATCCACTTGTATTCGTCAGGCCGGCCGATGCGGATGGCGCCGTGGCGTTCGCCGCTGGTCTTCTCAAGTTGGGCGGCGGTGATGCTGAAGCCGGGATGGAGCTCTGCCAGCAGGGAGCAGATGGTTTCGTTGCAGACGCGGTTCGCGAGCAGCGATTTGTCGTACAGCGGAACTTCCTTGCCGAACATCGTGGATAGCTCGGCAAAGAGCTTGTGCTGCATCTGAATTTTGTCGGCGAAACCAGTTGCCATAGTCATCGTTACCAATTTCCCTTTCCGTGGCGCTACGAGCGACGAACCACCGCTCAAAGCTGGCGTTGGAAGGGATTTTTGTCAACTTTGACTGCGACGCCGCAGCGCGTCAACAATCGTGCCGCAATCCGCAAATATTGGTGGCGACCCGCTCCCGGATGGGCTGCGTTTTGGCGCCTCACCCATTCATGGGACGGGTGTGTTCGCCGTGCGACGGTTTGCCGCCGGTGAGCGCGTCGTTGAGTACGTCGGCGAGATCATCTCGCAGGTGGAATCACGACGGCGCTGCGAGAAAAGCAACACGTTCATATTTCGGCTGGACGAGGAACGCGACCTGGACGGAAACGTGGAATGGAACCCGGCACGATTTGTAAATCACAGTTGCGCTCCGAATTGTGACGCGGAGCTGCTGGAGGGGCGTATCTTTCTCGTCGCGCGGCGAGAAATTGCGGCGGGGAAGGAGATCACTTTCAACTACGGTTACGATTTGGAGGATTACAGGGATTATCCGTGTCACTGTGGCGCACGGGAATGCGTCGGCTACATGGTAGCGGAGGAATTCTTTCCCGATTTGCGTTTGCGGCGGGAGTGAGGCTGGCAGGTTGGACAGAAAAACGTGCTGCGCGCGGACTGGACGACGCGGAGAATCTTCGTGCGGCATCGTGCGCAAGGTTTGCCGGCGCGGTCGTAAACGCGGAGACGTTCCTCGTAGTAATCGGGCGCGCCCGGCGCGCTGCCAAAGTAGAACAATCCGTCCGAGCCGCCGGTGCCCGAGTAGTTCAACGGCAAGGTGCTGCCGCTGCGAATCGCTTCGGCAAGCACACGCTGAATACAGCGCCAAAGTCGTTTGATTTGTTGCGGATCCAGATCCCGCGCGGGTTTGAGCGGGGAAATGCGGGCGCGATGCAAGGCTTCGCTCGCGTAAATATTTCCGACGCCAGCGACGAGGCTTTGGTCGAGGAGTTTGACTTTGATCGGCTGCGAGGAGCGCTTCAGAGCGGAGACGAAGGACTCGGGCGGCGAAGGAGAGTCCAAAGGTTCCGGCCCCAGCGCGGCGAGGGAACGATCGTCCAGAGTGAGGCGGCCGAAGTAGCGGGTGTCTTCGAAAACGAAATTTTCCCGGCCCAGGTTGAGCACTACCGCGGCGTGTTTGGGCAGGGGCGCGTCGGCGGATTGGAGATACATCCGGCCAGTCATGCCGAGATGGCCGACGAGGAGAAGGGGGCGCAGGGTTTTGGTGGTGCGCAATTGAAAGACGAGATACTTGCCGCGACGCGAGAGCGACAGGAAGCGCGCGCTACGGAGCGCGCGGGTGAGGCTCTGGATCGTCGTGGGCTCGATGACTTTTGTTCGATTAACGCGAACGGAGCGGATGGACCGGCCCTTGATCAGCGGTGCGAGGTGGCGGACGAGGACTTCGACTTCGGGCAGTTCAGGCACGGGGCGAAGGCTAAAGGCTGAAGGCTGAAGTCTAAAGTGGGAAATGGGAACGGACAGCAAAGCGAGAATTGGGATTAGGATTATGAGTTTGATTAGGAGGGCTGGGAACAGGCTGTAACCAGTACTGGGGACTGGTTGGGGCGGGGGATTCAGGTAGATTGAGGGTGTCTGAACGATGCAAAAGCGCAGTATTCAGACCGTGTGTAGGACTGAAAGGCGTAAATCTGCGGCGCCGCATCGAATGAGAATTTAAGTTGTGTTCTCAATGTAGAGTGTAGCAAACGGGCCGAGTGAAAACTCGGCCCGTTTGCTTTTTTAATTTTTCGTTTTTTTAATTATTTTTTTTAACGAAGGGGCCATAAACTTCGTTTGAAGTCCCCAAGTGACTAATAGATATCTATTTATGTATTATTTTATCAATCTCTACTAAATCTATTGACATAATAGATGTTATTTGGTTTTATTTTGTTCGCATTAGCGAGTGGGGCGTTAGCGCCTCCCGAACCCAATAACCGTTACAAACCGAAAGACCCTATGAAAGCGAAGGAATCAGATGTCCCACTGGCCCGGCAGAGACCGGGGGAAGCCAAAGCCGATCATGCGTTTACGCTCATTGAGCTGCTGGTGGTGATCGCGATCATTGCCATCCTGGCGGGGATGCTCCTGCCGGCACTGGCGAAGGCAAAGGAAACCGCCAAGCAGACCGCGTGCTTGAACAATGTCCGGCAGATCGCGCTGGCCTACATTTCGTATCTTTCGGACAACAGCGACCGTTTCCTGGCGTACGTCACGGAGCGCACCGCGCCCGCGGGAACACCGGACACGCCGGAGGGCAGGGCGCCGTATTCGTATCGCCAACAGTTGCTCCAGTATTTGGGAGGCAGCACCAACGTGTTTAAATGCCCCAACGGCCCGGCGTGGCTGGATCCGCAGCCGGGGGCGTGGTTCAACACCGATTACGGGAACAACCACAACGAAGCCAATCTGCCCGGGGCCTCGCAGCAGGCCTGGTTTCAGGCGAATCCTGACTTTGGCTTCAATGAGACCGTGGTGGCCAGCACGCTGAGGAAGCCGTCGGAGTTCCTGATACTCGGAGACGCGGGCCGGTCCGACGGCACCGCTTCGCGCGGGGGCATGTATCCGCAACCGTGGGCCTTTGACATCAGCTCGCAGGCGCGGATGCTGGGCCGTCACAAAAAGGGCGTGGCCAACATCACGTATGCCGATGGGCACGCGAAAGCCGCGAACACCAATCAGACCTGGCGATCGGTCCAGAACAACGACTGGCGGCGTTACCAGATTACCGGGGACATCAACTGAATCGTGCCGGGTGCGTCCGGGTTAAAAAGTTGACCATCAATTGGCCTGGCCCGGGGCAGGGAATGCAAAGCGCCTGCCCCGGCGGTCGTGGTATCGGCGGATCAGGGCCCCAAATATGGGCTGTGCGTAGAGACGCACAGTAGTTCAGGAGGCGGGACGGGAATATGGTTGGTGTGCATCACCGGGCGATGCATATTGACATGAAAATCCGTTTAAATCATCCTCAAAGCCTCATGAATCGTAAACCCCGTTTACATACCAAAGGCTTCACGCTCATTGAGCTGTTGGTCGTGATTGCGATCATCGCCATCCTCGCGGCGATGCTTCTGCCTGCCTTGTCCAAAGCCAAAACCAGAGCCCAACGGATTTACTGCATCAACAATTTGAAGCAGATGAGCCTCTGCTGCAAGATGTACGCGGAAGACAACCTCGGGCGCCTGGCGTCTGCCTATCCCAGTTACGGCGGGTTTACGAACAGCTGGTGTGGTGGGAACGCAGCCACGGGCGGTGGAGCGGGAAGTTATGTTTACGAAGGCTCGAACCCCAATGGCATCATGAGCGGGTCGATTTGGCCCTATACGGGCAAGAATCTCGGAATTTATCACTGCCCGGCGGACGTTCGGAAAGCCACTGCCGCTGCCGCACCTTACAAGGACCTCCCGATTTTGCGCAGTATTTCGATGAATTCGTTCATGGGGGGGACCAGTTTCGGAGCCAGCTCAACCTGGAGCCCGTTGAATCCCGGAAACGCCCAAGACCCGAATTTCCCGGTTTATGTGAAAGAAACGGAAATTCGCCAGCCTGCGGCGACGTGGCTGGTCGCTGATGAGGACCAGGAAAGCATCAACGATTGCATGTTGCTTGTGGACGTTGGTGGCAGCCGGCGGTTTCTCGACTTGCCCGCAAGAGCCCACAACTTTGGTTATGGCATCAATTTTTGGGACGGCCACGCGGAGACCTATGTCCTTCGAGATCCCGCGAGCAGGACTTGGACCACGACCACTGCGGCTCCGGCGGGCGGGTTGAATGATTGGAGCAAATTGGTGAGCGTGACCACCCATCCCTATTGATATGATCATGAAGCTCCGGCACTTCGGAATACTGGTCCTCGTTGCGTCGCTTTTTCTCGGATGCTCGAAGTCATCGAGCGGCGGGGGCGCGGTGAAAGACGTGGATCTGGGAACCGTCGAAATGTCCTATAACACGCCCCTTAAGAAGGATTTGGGGGACAAGGTTTCGGTGACCTTTACCGCCCGTCCCATGGACGCCAACTCGTTTGAATTGCTGGCGGTCATGGAAGGACCGGGCCGCAAGCCGGTCAATACGCGCACAGCTCCTGCCCCGTTGAATCAGCCGATGCAACTGGCATTCGGAGAGGGAGTAACGATCAAGTTTGTCCCGGTTGTGAAGTAATCTGTTTTGCAAAAAGGAAAAGGGCCGGCTCAACCAAGAGCCGGCCCTTTTTGTTTGGGGGACTTTATAGATTCGCCGGGTAACCACTAACCGGCCTTGGATTCGTCCACAACCACAAATCGGCTGCCACCATTGTAGTTCTCGTTTTCA
>CAYUVH010000028.1:0-28546 GCA_964448135.1 uncultured Verrucomicrobiota bacterium
AAGCCGCGGGGGGGGGGGGTTTTGTTTTGGGGGGGGGGGGGGGGCCCCCCCGCCGCCGGGGGCCACGCCGAAGCGCGGACACCAAACGGAGGGGGCAGACCCGGCACCGGCAAAACCGTATTGCGGGCCGCCCGCGGCGGACGGTTCCTCTTCCAATTCCGTCACGGGCGGCCGCAAAATTCCAAAATTCAACAAAACATTCATGGTCGTGGTGTGGCGCTTCATTTCACACTCTGGGCGACGTAAGGGCCTTCGACTTCCGGGCGCGCGGGCTCAACGACCGGCTCCGGAAGCTGCCAGACTTGCGAGGGCGCGGGAGCGACCAGGCCGAGCTGCAACTTTTTGATCTGGGCTTCCAGATAAAGCGGTGAACGCAGCGTCGCCAGATTCTTGCGCAGCTTGTCGTTCTGCTTTTCCACTTCCACCAGCCGCTGCTCGCGCTTCTTGATCTCCTGGCCCAGATCGAAAATACGGTCCTTCTGCCACACGTAACCGATGCCGGAACCGCCAATCAGGAGGCACAGTCCGAAGGCCTTCAAGGCCGGCCCAAACCGGGCCGCCGCCGACCGATATTTTTTATTCCGAGCCATCGCTTCTGATTCCCGCTGATTTTCCGACCCGCTCCGCCTTATACGGAGCGCAATTTTTCCATTACCCTGAGCTGGGCGCTGCGGCTGCGGGGATTGGCGTCCATCTCCGCCGCTTCCGGCATCTGCGCTTTTCTCGACACGAGGCGTAACTCAGGCGCGCGCGGCACACGTAACTCCGGAACATCCGATCCTCCGCCGAATGTGTAATCCCGCGCCCGCGCGCGCCCGAAATTCTTCACCAGCGCGGCTTCCGAGCCTTGAAAGCTCAAAACCGCCAGGCGTCCACCGACTTTTAAAACCTTCAGCGCCCCGACCAAACCCCGTTCCAAAGAACCCAGCTCGTCATTCACGGCCACCCGCAGTGATTGAAAAACTTTGGTGGCCGGGTGTGTCCGTCCACGCCGCGGCGACATCCGCTCGATGCACGCCGCCAGTTGCCCGGTCGTCTCGAAGCGCCGGCTCGCGCGCTCGCGCACAATCCCGCGCGCAAATCGCCGCGAATCCCGCTCATCGCCAAATTCCCAAAAAATCCGCGCCAGTTCCTGCTCGTCGGCTTCGTTCACGAGGTCGGCGGCGCGCATCCCCTGCTCCGGGTTCATTCGCATGTCTAAAGGGCCGTCGCGCATAAAGCCAAAACCGCGTTCCGCATCGTCCAACTGCCAACTGCTAATTCCGAGGTCCAAAAAAATCCCGTCACAGCTCTCGGCCGGCAGCCAATCCACCAGCTCCGCATAATTCCCCTGCCGCAATTCGAACCGCCCGGCGTATTCCGCCAGTCGCGCCCGCGCCCGCTCAACTGCGGTGCCATCGCGATCGCACCCGAACAGTCTGCCCGTCGGTGAGCTCGCCGCCAGGATTGCGGCGGCGTGCCCAGCGCCACCGAGCGTCCCGTCTGCGTAGAAGCCGTCCGGCCTCGGTTTCAGCGCCTCCAGGACGCTCGCCACCATTACCGGCGTATGCATCAGCCCCTGCGCTCCGCATCGGGCGCTCGACGCTCATTCACGATCGCCCTGCGCCAAAGAACATTGTCATCCGGCCCCAGCGGCTCTCCGCGCCCTCGCGCGGCGCCGGTTCCGGCTTCACTTCCGCTTCCGCCACTGGCTCAGCCACCGGCTTCGGCTCGGCCACCGGCCGGCTCACCGGTTTCACTTCCAGGTCGGCGTCGCTCAAATCATTCCGCATGACCTTCACCAAGTCCAAAGACAGCTCGCCCTGCACCGGGCCCGGCGTGCGCCGCTCAAGGGAGCGCGCGGGTTGCGCCGGCTTCCGCGAAAACAGGCTCGCGGGCCAAAGACTCTTCAGGCCAAATCCAGTCGTGCGCCGGGCGCTGCCGGTGCCCGTGGGCGAAGGCGCCGGGGTCTTGGCAGCTGGACCATTACCTATATTGGTACTCGCCGGCTGCTCCGCTGCTTTGCTCGCAAACGGACTGGTCGGCGGGCTCACCTTTTCAGGTTCCGGGACCACGACCGGCAGCGGCGCGACGACCGGTTCTACATCCGGCACTGGCTTGGCCTTCCAAGCGGTATCAAATGGATTCTTGCCCGAGCCGAACTGCGGCAACAGCCGCTGCTTGGTCACGCGGTAACGGCCCGTCTGCTGGTCGCCGCTCACCCAGCTTCTTCCCGCCGTCAAAAATCGCATCAGGCTCATAGGTTTATTCCATCAGCTTAAAGGCTTCCTGGGCCATCACTGCATCCGTCGTCTTCACGTGGCTGTACCGGTCGGGACTCCAGATTTCGAACCGGTCCAACAAACCAACCAAAATCGCTTCGTCCTTCAGACCGGCGGCCTTCGCCATGTCTTCAGGGATGCAAATGCGTCCCACGCGGTCCAACGCCACCTGCACCGACTCGCTGCCAATGAACCGCTTCAGGACCACTTTGTTCGGATCCGAATTCGGCATCGCGTCGATGTCCTTCATCAACTTCGCCATCTGCTCCGGCGGCAGCACACGCAAGCAGGGGCCCTCTTTCGCCTTCGGCCACAAAATCAGCGTCAGCTCGCAACCCGCTTCGTCGGGTCTCCACTTCGCGGGAATCTGCACCCGCCGTTTCGGGTCGAGTCCATGGCGGTAGAGCGAATTGTAGTACCGGGGCTGTACTGTTTCGTTCGCTGACATTTTTGTTCACACACCGATTTTCTGCTCACCGCAACCTGCTCTTGCATTAATAACACTCGAATAATACCACTGCCCCACTGCGCCCCAAGTTTTTCCACTTTCCCCCACCTTAAGTCAATAGTTTATTTCGCCAAGTTATTCAAATGTTATTAACAATGCTCCCGAGGGCCGTGAGTTTCCTCCAGATTTGCAGGGGTTTTAGCAATCCTCGCCTATTCGTGCTGTAAGCGGATGCCTCTGTGGGCAGGAATTTCGCCGTCGACTCCCCGTCAGGTCTCATACCCCACACAGCCCCACTCCGCCGCAAAAATGGAAAAGCCTTCCCCAAAATCGCGCGAGATTTCGAGACCGACTACAATATATAGTGGCGTCTGTAAGAGTCAGGCACTAGGCCCGGTAGTATTCTCGAAAAAACTTCAGCCTTTAGCCCTAAACACTTAGCCTTTGAGAACCATGTCCGCTCCAAACCCAAGCCCACAAGCCAACCAGGCGCGATTCGACCGCGCGTTGGGACTCGGCATTTTAGCGCTCTTGCTGGTGGGATGCCTGCTGGTCCTGCTGCCGTTTCTTTCATCTTTGCTGTGGGCAGTGGTGTTGTGCGCTTCGCTGTGGCCGTTTTATCGGCGCGTGCTGGCAATGGTGCGACAACGACGCACGATCGCAGCTCTGATCATGACGCTCGCCATCACCCTGGCGTTGCTCGCGCCATTTGTGATCGTCGGTTTCACGCTCGCGGACAATGTAAAAGCGTTGAGCACGGCAGTCCGGCAATGGCTCGACGCGGGACCGCCGGCAGCCCCGCAGTGGCTGGCGCGCATTCCCATGATCGGCGCGCAAGCAACGGAATACTGGAACAACGTGGCGAGCGACACCGCGCGGCTCGGCGCGGATTTGAAAGGCGGCATCGAACCCGTTGCGCAATGGTTGCTCGGCGCGGGTTTCAAAATGGGTCGCGGCATCCTGCAACTCGCGCTCAGCGTGTTCATTGCATTTTTTCTTTTTCGCGACGGCGCCAGCGCGGTCGAAGGTCTGCGCAAAGGCGCGCAGCGAATTGCGGGCGAGCGCGGACATCGCATGCTGCAACTTGCGTTGGATACCATCCGCAGCGTGGTGTACGGCATTCTGGGAACAGCGCTGGTGCAGGGCGCGCTGGCCGGAGTGGGATTTTTTATCGCCGGCGTTCCCGGCGCGACGTTGCTGGCGCTGCTGACATTTTTTCTCTCCGTGATGCCGGTCGGTCCGCCGCTGGTGTGGATTCCCGCTTCGATCTGGCTGTATCACCAGGGCCACACCGGCTGGGCGATTTTCATGTTCATTTGGGGCATCGGCGTGAGCAGCGTGGACAACGTGGTAAAGCCCTGGTTGATCAGCCGCGGCAGCGCCCTGCCCTTTCTGCTGATTTTCTTCGGCGTGATTGGCGGCGCGCTGGCCTTTGGTTTTATCGGCGTTTTCCTCGGTCCGACTATGCTGGCGGTGGGCTATCGCTTGCTCCAGGAGTGGTCGAGTCTCCGGCGCGCTGAAGCAGAAGTCGCGCAGGAACTTTAAGAGCTTATCGCTTAAGGCAGGCTAACGGAGCGCCGGTCTCTGAACGGGCGATTTACCGCAATGCTCCATCAACGCGCCTGTTCAGAGACGGGCGCTCCGCCCAGACCGGCCAGCCGCGGATCACTCAAATCCAGGCGATACATGATCTGGTTGTAATCGTAGTAGGGTGTCGCGTGCGGATTTCCGGAGAACGTATTGACGTAACTTCCCTCCAGGTAAATCACGCGCCCACCTTCGCGATCAAGGAAAGGATGTTGCGTGGGGTTATAAAAATCGTGCGCGTCATGGGCCTTGTTCGCATGCGTGATGATTTTGCGCGCCTTGATCCACGGTCCTTCCGGACGATCCGCTTCGCTGTACCAGATTTCGCCAAGCATCGTCGCCCCCATGGATTCAGCGGCAATCATGACGTAGCGCTGCCGATAGTCGTTCCAAAAACAGGAACAGTTGCCCAGTAGGATTGGTTTGCCGGTCTCGGCGTCCTCCAGTCGGAATGGCGATTCGTCGCGCTTCATCAGACCCGCTTTTATCAATCTCTGCTGATCGGCGGGAAACAGCGGCGACGTATCTCGTTTCCAACCCCAGACCAACTTCCCGTCGGCATCGCGCTCGAGTTCGGGATTTTCCTTTCGCGCATAATGCGTGCCGGGACGCAGGCAGGTGTAGGCCTCATGACTTGCGGGATCCAGAAACGATTTCAAATCCGCGCGGAAACGAGCCACCGGATAGCCCGCCGTGAAATACACGAAGCCCGCGTCGTTGGTTCCGTGAGCGCGAAAGGGATAGCCGATGAAATGCGATTCCTGCTTGAGCGGCAACTCCTTGAGCTTGTCGAATTGCCGGGTGGTGTCGTTCCAAAGGACGAAGCCGGCTTCAAGCACTTCACCCAATCCGCGCCGGCGGTGGAAGAACGCCGCCATGCGTTCGCGCCCCGTCTCATCGGGCACGACCACGAGGCACGCCAACCATACGACCCCTTCACCCTTCATCGGCGCCATCTCACGCGCAAAGCCATCGCGGTTGGTGAAATAGGCAAGGTTGAACCCTATGTCCGGGTCGATTTTTGCAGGCGGCGGTGTGGTCGCGCCCGTCATGTGGAAATTGCCCAGCGGATAAGACAGCCGCGAGGTATCGCCGTAGAGCCAGTAAACATTTCCCTGATAAATCGCTGTGAGAATCCCGTCCTGCCCCGTCACCTCCGCGTCCAACAATGGCTGCGCGATGGGGACCTTTTTTCCCAAGAGGATTGAATCCCGATAAATCCCCTGCCCCGTGATCCGGTAAAGGCGCTCGGCGATATTGACGCGCTTGATCTTCAGCGTGACCTGCGTGCCCGGTTTCGTTTCGAGCACCCTGCCCACCGAGCCGAAACCATCCTTCGGAAACTCGTAACCGTGACTGGTAATTCCGAAATACACTTTTCGATTCATCAGGCCGGGTTCGAAAAATGCCACCCAGCCGGCGGAATCAGTGTAATACGCAACATTGCTCGTCGTCTTGAGTTCAACCATCGGCACCCCACGGCCGGTGTCCTCATCCACGACCTGAATGCCGAAATAGTGATTGGGAACAGCGAAGGAGGCTCCGAAGCAACTCATGGCACCCCAGAGCAAAATTGGGATGTAAAACAACTTTCGAATCACCTTGGGAGAATGGCCGCTGAGATTCCGGAAGCCAAGCCGGCAATCCAGACGCAGGGTCCCTCCTTAGCTCTGCTTCCAACAGGATGCCCCCCGGGGATTTTTTTCGCCTACTTGGACTTTAGAAACTCAATCAAATCCGCTTTCTCCGCGGCGGCGAGTTTCGTTCCGTAATCGTGTCCGGAATTCGAACTCGCCGGGACGCTCGTATCCAGCAGAAAGGATCCCGCATCCGTGTATCCCATCGCTCCGGTATCGTAGATCTTCGAACCGCGATGAAAAGTCTTGGCGCGCTCGGTGGGCGCGGTCAGCAATTCCTGCATCGTCCGCACCGAGCCGTTGTGAAGATAAGGCGAGCGGGCCCAAACGCCGGCCAGGTTGCACGCCCAGTATTTCTCCGTGCTCCGGATCGCGGGCTCCTTCGGTGGCGTATAACCGGTCGCCTTCAATTCGGCCAGGAATGTGTTGAACCGCCCGGCTGCTTCGGGGGTGAAGAGCTTCGCGCGCAACGGATCGGCGCCGACGTCGGCCACGCTGTATAATTGCGCGTCGCTCATCTGCGAGCCGTCGTGGCAGGAGGCGCACTGCGCTTTGTAATGCGCCTCGCCGCGTTTCGACGCCGCCTCGTCGATGGCGAACGGGTATTTAGGTGCACGAATTTTTTCCGACAGGTCGGTCTGGCGTTTGATATTCGCAAAATCCAACAGCGCGTGTTTTTCCACCAACGGAGCGCCCAGGCCGATGGACGCAAGCAGATTGCGGCCGAGCGGGGATTGGGTGTTGCCGTCCCAATGGACCCAATGGCGCTCCTCGAGGTTCCAGACCAATCCGTATTTGACCGGCGTGGGCTGCGTCACCACGCCGAAGAGCACGGCCGAGAGCAGGCCGAAGGCGTCATTGCGTCCGGGGCCGGAGGGCGGCGGGGCTTGCGCGGGCGGTTCGTCGGGCAGATGCAGTGAGGCGCGCATATTGTGAAAGAGTTTCAACATGGCCTGGGCGGTCACCGCCAGATTGACTCCTTCGGTGAATTTTCGCCGATTCAAATGCAGTTCATCCTCGCCAATGATGTAAAGCTTTCCGGTTCCCGGGCTGTTGGTGCCCATGGGAACGGCCGCCATTTCCACCGAGATGTTTGCCTGCTGGCGCTGCCACTCGAGTTCGAACAGCGATTTGTTGTGTTCACCGTTCACGGCATCGTCTTCCATCAGGTAGGCCTCCAGAAAATGTTTCATGTTCATGGGGTCCTGCGTGCGGAAAGTCGAGACGATGATGGCGCCGAAGAATCCCTCGGCGTCGAAATGGCTGCTCACTCCCAACACCCGCACCGGCGCACCGCCGTTCACGGGAGTGATTTCCGCGGAGTGACAGGCGGCGCAATTAACCCCCACCGAAGGCAATCCGCCCAGGTGCGTCACCGGCCGGCGGCTGAAACCGATTGGCCAGCCGTATTGCGTGTCCTGGATCACGCCGAGATTACTGAAGTCGGGATTCGGGAAAAGGTCCGGGTACGTCCGCATGAAGGCGCGGAGGACCGTCACGGGCACGATCTCGGTGCTCATCGAGCCGTGCAGAAAAAATTCCCGGTCTTCCGACGACCACGTGGGAGTCTGCGCTGATTCGACCTCGCCCGCCGGCGCGACCTGGGAGGTAACGGGTGCCGGCACCGGGTGTTCGGGAGGCTTCGAAGTACAAGAAACCATGCACGCCAACAAGCCAAGGCCGCACCCTGCCGCGCTGATACTTCTGGGAGTCATGGGCGGAAAATAGCACATCAGAGGGCCAAGTAAAGTTGGTCCGCGGAGGGGAAAACCGGAAACGCTTGGTTCAAAGACCGCACGCTTTTTGAGAAAGGCGGAGGTGGGCTGCATCACATGTTCATGTTAGTGGCAAAATTGTTACGATCAGCGCAAGATCGGGTGACCATTCGTTTGCTGCTCCCCCGGCAGTATGCGGGCGCTCACTGTAAAATCAGTTCCGAACACCTACATGCTATGACCGTGTTGTACCGTGCCCGGGGCCGCCATGGCGGCTCGCGGCCCAAAGCCTTTACCCTCATCGAACTCCTTGTTGTCATCGCCATCATCGCCATTCTGGCGGCGATGCTGCTGCCGGCCCTCTCCCGCGCCAAGCAGAAGGCTCTGCGCGTGAATTGCCTCAGCAATCTCAAACAGATGGGCCTTGGCAACTTCATGTACGCCCAGGACAACAACGGCAACCTCGCGGGTAATTCCAAAAGTTATTACGACGACAATCTCAACTGGATGTACCAGTCCTACGCGAAAGCCCTGAAGTTGTTTATTTGTCCGAGCACGCAGAATTACATCCGCTCCACGAACGTGACCGGCACGGGCGATCTGGTAGATCTTGAAAAATTCGCGCCCGACACCAAGTCGGCTGGTTACAGCTACGAAAATTTTTCCTGGTGGCGGGGGCTGACGGCCAGCGTGGACGGGCAGGCGGAACAGACCGACGGCACGAGCGGCGTGCAGCAGCGCAAGACCGAACAGCGCGTGAACACCCGGCCGCATCGCAAGGCCACGGACGGCCTCGGCCTGCAAGGGACCATTCCCGGCCCCAGCCGCACCTGGCTTACCGTGGACGGTGACGACATTACCATTTCCCTGGCCGACCCCGTCCAGTTCCCCAACAACTATCCGAGTATAAACGACAATCACGGCGTGGACGGAGCCAACGCGAATTTCTGCGACGGCCATGCCCAGTGGGTGCGCGAGAAGGGCAAGGAGTACCTCACTTTCCGCGAGCTTTCCACGGACGAAGGCATCGCTGGCAAACACGTGGGCCCTTAAGCGCCCCGATCCCTCAACCCAGCCATTCAACCGATTTTTCCCATTCTACCCGAAGCGAAACCAAACAGAACCACCAACCAACCATGAAAAACAAACTCATAACCCTACTCGCCGCGGCGGTCCTGTGGACGGCCACGAACCCGGCGGGCGCGACTCCTTACGCATCCGGTGTTAGCAATAACGCTGGAAACGTGTCGTTCTTCGTGAACGAAAGCGCCGACAGCATCAAGGTCATTCTCAGCAACGGGGCCGGCGGCACCAACACGCTCTCGGGCACCAACCGTGGCCAGTACAGTTTCTCGCTCGGCACGAACACCAGCTACAAGATCGTGGTCACCAAGGCCAGCGGCGCCGGCTACAAGAGCAGCGACGGCTCGGGCGGGGCCGTCAAGCTGCAGATCAGCGATTCCACCAATCCCAATCTGAATTTTGAGAACCCCCGCGCCATCGCGGTGAATCAAAATCCCAGCAGCAAATACTTCGGCCGCATTTACGCCGCCAACACGCGCACCAACCGCGCGGGGTTGCCGCGGGTCATGGGCATCGGCATCTACATGATCAATCCCGACCAGACCAGCGCGCACGGCGCCGGTCTGGAGAACACGCCGATGCGGCCCTCCAACTGGCCGCTGGCGGCGACCAGCTCCAGCAGCGGCAATACTTTCCCCTACGGCTTTTGCATCGGTTCGGACGACAGCGTTTATGTCGCCGACTGGACCGACAGCACCGGCAATCTCTGGATCACGTCCGGCGACGCCTCCGATCCGGGTTCATCCGTCCTCAAGCTGCTTTCGGGGGTGGGCACCGCGCTGACGCCAATCGGCAATGACAACACTCACGGCAGCATCAACGCGGCTTGGATCGAAGGCTCGGTGGCCCAGAGCAATCTCGTCGCCTACACCATTGACGAAGACATGCAGACCGACAAGACCACGACGATCAAAACCGAGCTGGCCAGCCTGTGGCGCTACGACATTCTCGGCAATGCCCTGCCCTACACGGCGGATGCCACGAAGGTCTATACGGCAAGCGGCATTTCCGGCATCGCCACCAACGCCTCAACCTGCGACATGGTCCGGGGCAAAACCAACGGCTACTTTTACATCACCACCCAGACCACCAGCCTCGGCATCGCGGGGCTCAGCGTGGTGGACGCGTCGGGCACTGTCCTCTGGGATTCCCGGACGGCCAGCCAGACCCTCGTGCCCGGTGGCAACATCATCACGAATGCCCTCCGCGTCGCCCTTTCGCGCGATGAAAAATACATCGCGGTCGCCCGTTCCACCGGCTACGTGTGGATCATGCCGTTGATCAACGGCCTTCCGAACCTCACGAACCGCCTCGCCCTGCAGGCTTACGGCGCCACCGGCAACGCCATCCGCGGCATCGCTTTCGACGCGGCCAACAACCTGTATGTGGACGGCAACAGCACGGAAGTGCTGGCCATCTTCTCCCCCGGCGGCACCACCGTCGCCACCACGGCCAACGACACGACCGGCACGAACGGAACGTTTGATATCTCGGTGCCTGCCGCCGCTGTCACCGCCACCGCCTCCGTTGCGTCGGTCACCGAAAACGGTGGCACCAACGGCGTCTTCACGATCACCCGGACCGGCGACAACAGCACCTCGATCACCGTGGGCTATACGATCTCCGGCACGGCGTCGAACACGGTGGATTTCACCACCGGCCCCGGCTCCGTGATCCTGGCTCCCTTCCAAACCACCACGAACATTCAGGTCGTTCCCATCGGCGATTCGACCCCGGAACTGACCGAAACGGTCGTGCTGACACTGCAGGGCGGCGCGGGTTATTCCGTGGGCTCGCCCGGCAGCGCGACGGTCTCCATCGTGGACGACGACGCGCCGGTCGTGAGCTTTGAGCCGTCCTCCACGCAAAAGTTGCTGGAAAGCTACGCGCCCTCGAAGGTGACGTTCCAACTCACGCGTCGGGGCAGCACGATCACCAACCTGACGGTCAACCTGGCGTACAGCGGCACCGCGACCTATGGTGTGGATTACTCCGGCTCGGCGAGCGTCACGCTCGGCTCGGGCGTGGCCAGCACGAACCTCGTCCTCAGCCCCATCAACGACCAACTCTATGAGGGCGACGAATCCATCATCGTGACGGTGGCCCCGGGCACGGGATATGTGCCCGCCAATGCGCCATCGAACTCCGTCAGCGCCACGATCATTGACGACGAATACCCGGCCGGCAGTGTTCTGTTCAGCGATAACTTCGAGACCGACAGCTCGACCAACTGGATCGTAAACCTCGCCGATCCGAGCGATGCCTTCGTGGATTTCGCCTGGGATTACAGCCTCCTTGCGGGCATCCCCCAAGCGCCCGGTGGCACCGGCACGAAGGGCCTCAAAATGCGCTGCGGCAATACCTTCCTCGAAATTGAC
The DNA here is from genome assembly GCA_964448135.1 of uncultured Verrucomicrobiota bacterium. Classification (GTDB taxonomy): domain Bacteria; phylum Verrucomicrobiota; class Verrucomicrobiia; order Limisphaerales; family UBA8199; genus CAYUVH01. The sequence continues at coordinate 11,110 of CAYUVH010000028.1, forward strand.
GGCCTCAGCGTGTCGCCCACCAATCAGAGCTTCCCCAGCGACTACCGCCTGCGGTTCGACATGTGGATCAACTACAATGGTCCGATGCCCGACGGCGGCGCGGGCTCGACCCAGCATTTCGATGCCGGCGTCGGCACCGACGGCAGCCAGGTCATCTACTACAACAACCCCAGCTCGGATAGCGTCTGGTTCACCGCCAGCGGCGACGGCGCCGATGGCGCCACCTTCGGCGATTACACCGCGTATATCGGGGCCGTTAAACAGGGCGACGACACCGGCTTCTATTCCGCCGGCACCGGCGGCGTCAACAGCGGCCGCCGCGACAACGGCGATCCCTTCTATGCCTACTGGGGTGGCCAGGCGGCTCCCGCGGCCCAACTCCTCCTCTACCCCGGGCAGACCGGCGTCGCCAACATCGGCAACGCCGGCATGGCGTGGCACACCGTCGTCATCACCAAAGTCGGCGACGTCGTCAGCTGGGCCATGGATGGCATCGTGATCGCCAACGTCACGAACACCCTCATCACCCTCAACAGCAACATCTTCGTCGGCTACCAGGACCGTTTCGCCACCGGCAACGTCTCCGACGAACCTGCCATGTCCTTCGGCCTGGTGGACAACCTCCGCGTGGAAACCTACGTCTCCGCCCCGCTGGCCATCACCGGCATCGGCTTCAATGGCGGCAACGTGGAAATCACCTTCACCGGTTCCACCTCGGCCAACCCCGGCGACTTCAAGCTCCAAAGCTCGCTCACGCCCGGCAGCGGCTACGGCGACGACAACACCGCCAGCATCGTGAGCAACGGACCGGCGGGCTCCTTCAAAGCCTCCACCGCCCGCACCGGCGGCGCGAAATTCTTCCGCATCAAATTCTGAGGAAGAACCCTTGATTCAGTTCGGGTGATTCGCTCACCCGAAACCACCGGGGCCGGATGCGCAAGCATCCGGCCCCTTTTGCTTTGAAATGCCAACGCGAACGCCAAACCCTCGGCACTCAAGGGCGCGCGTATGACTAGACCTAGCTCAGCGACGGCGGCCACGAGGCGCGTCGACTGCGACCGCGATGGTCCGCCGCCGCTCGCTGCATAGCATGTTTAGGCCACGTCTTCATTTTCTCAAACTCGTCCCAATGTCTCTCTGCCAATTCGACCACGAAATGGATACCTCGGGCGAAGAAGTTCTCGCCGCATTCTTGAGGATGGCATTCCACCGATTCGTATTCGCAATATATTGCGATATGAAGCCGTACGCGCGAATGGTTCGAGAGGAAAATAACTCCTCAGCTGCAAAATCCTCCCCAAAGCGCGGGCATGGGCTTTTGAAATCTCCTGGCACGAGCCAGATGTAGAGACACTCCTTGGCTATGTGCTCGCGATGCGTACCGCCCGATCGATCCGTCCAATCGATGTAGTTGGTTTGAGGTCCGACCAAAAGAAAAGACTCCGTTTGCGCATGAGCGAAGCATTGGGCTGTAATTCTGTCCTCTCCCCAGGAAGGCGAAATCGCGTCCCATCCCGAAGGAAGTGCTGCGACGATGTTGCTCCGCGCAGCATGCCCATCAAATTCCCTCGCTGGAACTTCGGCCGGAGTTACGACGGGCGCGGTGAGCGGAGACTCAACTGAGCAGCCAAAAGAAAGGCCGATTAACACGACGGCGTTGATCATGGGCTTCATCGTCTTTGCGAGCAAGGGGCCGAACGCTGGAACTGACCGACGCGGGCGGCCAATGGCGTCCGAATTGGAAACTGACGTCGCCCGCCCGCGTTCGGTCCAGTGATTTTGTTAGCCATATTTCCAAGGATTGATGGTCTTGGCCGTCTCTCTATTCGCCTCAAAAAATCTGTCGGCATAGGCACGGTTGAAGAACGTGATCCGCACGTTCTCACGGTCAATCTTGGTCGGGACAAGGCGAACCGGCGCGCGCCTCCGCGCAACAAAGAAGCAAACAACAGAGCCAAGCATAAGAAGGAGCATCGCAATCGGGATGATCTTCGGAATATCGGCGTGCTTATCCTGTGCGATTGCGAACGGGACGCCGGAGGCGAGGAAAAGAACGAGAAGAATACCACCAGCAATCCACCACGGGCGGGGTGCTCTCCAACACTGGTCGCAAGCTGGAATGTCCAGCGTTGCAGTGACGCTGACCACTCCGCCGTGTGCGGTGTCTGTAAACTTCCGCATCTGTGCATCCTCAGACATGCAGCGAACACACTGCTTCGGAAAGCTCGCCGGGCGTTTGACGTGAATGGTGGTGGCCATGTATGTGTGGATGGCTAACAATTAATATACGACAACTTGTTCGTATATTAAGTGAACCTGAGAATAGCTCAATAATTGGCTTCGTCTTCCACGAAACTTCCTCTTAATCAGCCAGCTACCTCGGTTATTGGTCGGAGGAATTGGGCCAGTACCGGGCAATATCACAACAAGTCAGGGGCAAACCGGGATGACTTTGCACTCCGCGTGCATTTCCCCGGTTAACTTCATCGGCGATCCGGAGGGCGCGCGGACGGAAAATCCGGGGGAAAGCGACGCATGGACCACTTTTTCGGTGCTTTCTACGGAAAGCACTCATTTTCAGCAGGTTACGCTGGTTTTTCCATTCGGAAGCGCCATTTTTCCGTTGGGAGAAAGAGTGTTTCCATACGGAAAAGTCTTTTCTCCCAACGGTTTTGCTTCTCTTCCGTACGGAAAGGCCATTCTTCCGATGGGTTTTGCTCTGCTTCCGTATGGTTTTATTCCTGCTCCCAACGGAAAAGGCTTCGTTCCCATCGGTTTTGCTTTGTCGGCGATGGGGTTTGTTTCGGTTGCCAACGGAAAAACTCTTTCACCCATGGGTTTTGGAACGTTGTCCGTGGGTTTTTTTCCCCCGGCGAAGGGTAGCGAAGCATTTTCTTGAAAGATCGGCGGGGGCGCGTGCGTATCTATCTAGGAACGGTAAGCGGGCGGCTCGTTCTTCAAAAACAAACCAGGCGTCGGGACGTATGGCTAACTATGACTCTCCGGGTGTCACGTATGACAGTGGTGTGTTGTATGACTCCATCACGCCCGCGCCTTCAACCAACAGGAAACGCATGGCCAAGGTAGCATTGAATATAAAGTCGCTCTCCGAACTGCAACAAATCCAGTTTTGCGTGGATGTAAAGACGGCGATGACGGGCAACGCCAACTTTACGACGCCGGTGCCGACGTTGTCGGCGTTCGGCACGCTCATCACCGCGGCGCAAACCGCGATGACCGCGCACGAAAACGCCCAGACCGCCGCCAAGCAGGCCACGGTCAACAAGGTCACCAACATGACCGCGCTGCTGGCCGGACTCTCGCAGCTCGCGACCTACGTGGACCTGACGGCCAACGGCGATCAGGCGAAGATTTTGAGCGCGGGCATGAATGTGAAAGCCGTGGGCACGCCCGCCGGCGTCCCGGACCAGGTGGCGAATCTCTCGATCACGAGCAGCGAGAGCGAGGGCGCGCTGGACCTGCAATGGGACCGCCTCCCGGGCGCCAAATCCTACGAAGTGCAACTGAGTCCGGACCCGATGACCTCGACGAGTTGGGGGAGCAAGCCGTCGGTGACGAAGTCGCAGACCACGGTGACGGGCCTGACGAGCGGCGCCCGGATGTGGGCCCGCGTGCGGGCCATCGCCTCCGCCGGCCCGGGAGCCTGGAGCGATCCAGCGACGAAGGTGGTGCCGTGAGGATTATGTCAGGCGCAGGCGCGGCCTTAAGGCTGGTAAGGGTTGTACAAGGTGACTTCCACCCGATTGGAAGCGCCGAAGATATCCTTGTAAATCTGGACATCGCTCGTGCGGCAACGCACTTTGAAGTAGCACAAGTAGTACCCGACTTCAAAGCGTTCAAACCTCGGCGGGTATAGTTTACCTGACACCATATTGAGAATTTGAGTGCGAACAAGGTCGGGGTTTAATTCTCTCCGGTTGCCGCGCAGTTGAATTGGGGGATTTGTGGCAAGAATTTCGACGCAGCTGAAGTATCCCGAACTGCAGAGGATTTCTGCTTGTTTACTGGAACGTCTTTCGAGCAATCCACTTGCGTAATAAAGGGGTTGGCCCAAAGCGCGAGGGAGGCGGCAGGCAACCCAATCAAGACATTGTTCGATTCTAACAGAAGTCCGCAAGCGCCTACACCCGGCATCACCTTCCTTAAGCTGGTCCGATGTGAGTAGCAACCAAACCCCAACGCCAACAATTACAAATCCAACAACCAACACCCAGGGCCATCTGCGCTTCTTGCGTTTCGGCGGGGCGGCGTCCATGGGGCGAGGGTAAATGTTTAGTGAACCAACGAGAAAGAGAATTCAACGGAGGACATTATGCCAGTAATCTTTGATCCCACCAAGCCGGCCGCCAATGGGCCGGTCAGTTCGGGCGAGTTGCGGGGACAGTTCAACGCGCTCAAGGCGTTGATTGATGATTGTGTGACGCAGTCGCAGGAGGGGGCGGATATTGCCGGGACGGCGCTGAATGTGCCGGGCATCGACCTGCTGGGCATCACGGTGTCCGACCCGCCCACGCAGGCGGAGGTGCAGTCCATCGTGGACAAGCTCAACGACCTGATCGGGGGCTTGAAGCGGTTGTGAGGCGGCCGCGGCGGGCGCGGGGGTGGACTTGCAGATGTGAGCAGGTGGTTTAAGTTCCCCGTGCAATGTCGAAGTCGTCTGCGCGCTCCGTGATTCGCCTCCGGGGCGTTCGCCATAATAATCTCAAGAATTTTGACCTCGATCTGCCGCTCAACCGGCTGATCGTGATCACCGGCCCCAGCGGCTCGGGGAAAAGCTCGCTGGCGTTTGATACTCTCTTCGCCGAGGGGCAGCGCCGTTACATCGAGACGTTCTCGCCTTACGCGCGCCAGTTCTTCGATCGCATGGACAAGCCCCAGGTGGACCGCATCGAAGGCATTCCGCCGGCGATCGCCATCGAGCAGCGGAACTCCGTGCGCACGACGCGCTCGACGGTGGGCACGATGACGGAGATCTGCGACTACCTGAAGGTTTTGTGGCCGCAAATCGCCCAGCTCCATTGCCGCCAATGCGGACAGGTGGTGCGCAAGGACACGCCGCAACAAATCTGGGACGCGCTCAAGGAACAAAACGGCGCGGCGGGTGAAAGCGCGCTGATCACGTTCGATTTGCCTTTGAGCGACAAGCTCTCGCTGGAGGAATCGTTGTCGCTGATTTCGCGGCAGGGTTACCAGCGTCTGCTGTGGGCGGGAAGTCCCATACGGATCGAGGAAGCGCAGCCGTTGATGGCGGCGCAGAAGCCGCCGCCGGAGAGCCTGACGGTAATTCAGGATCGGGTGAGTTTGGAAAACGGGAGCCGATCGCGCTTTGTCGAGGCATGCGAGCAGGCATTTCACTTTGGGAAGGGGAAATTGGCGGTGTACAAAGGGTCAGGTGGAGATGAGAACCGGGGCGCAACCCCGATGGGGTTGGAAGAGAGCGGGCCGGCCAACCCAGGGTTGCCCGGGGCTCGCAACCCTGGGCTGGAGGACGCAATCCCGTTGGGATTGGAGAAAGGGCCGAGCAAAGTGGAACAGGTTTCGAAGTCGCGAAAATCTCCAGCCAGGGCCGCGGCGGCACAACTTCGATTTTCCAACCAACTCCATTGCGCCCGTTGCGACATCGCCTACGCCGAACCCACGCCGGCGATGTTCAGCTTCAATCACCCTGTCGGCGCCTGCCCGACGTGCCGCGGTTTCGGACGGAGCATCAGCATTGATTACCGCCGCGCGCTGCCCGACCGCTCAAAAACCCTCGCCGAGGGCGTCGTCAAACCGTGGCAGACGGGCATGAGCGCGGATTGCCAGCGCGACCTGCTGAAGATGTGCCGGCACTTCGAGATTCCCACGAATGTCCCCTTCGCCAAGCTCGCGAAGAAGTGGCAGGAACTGGTCATCGAAGGCGAGCCCGACTACGGCAAGGACGAGGAACACAAGTGGCCGCGGGCGTGGTATGGCGTGAAAGGCTATTTCCGCTGGCTGGAATCGAAGTCTTACAAAATGCACGTCCGCGTGCTGCTCTCGCGTTACCGCGCCTACACGCCGTGCAAGGATTGCGGCGGCAGCCGGTTCAAGCCGGATACCCTGCTCTACCTGGCGAAGCATGAATCCGGCTGGCTGACGCTTTCGGATTTTTACAAGCTGCCGATTCGCGACGCGCTGAAATTCGTCGAACAGCTCTCCAGCAGCCGGAAGTGGGGTCCCAGCGAACCACTCGGCATGGCGCTCCAGGAAGTGCGGTCGCGCCTGCGCTATCTCGAAGCCGTCGGCCTCGGCTATCTTACGCTGGACCGTCCGACGCGCACGCTCTCGGGCGGCGAAACCGAACGCGTCAATCTTACCATGTGCCTCGGCACACGCCTGGTGAACACCTTGTTCGTCCTCGACGAACCCAGCGTCGGCCTCCATCCGCGCGATACCGAGCGTCTCGTTCACATCCTGCAGCAATTGCGCCAGGCCGGGAACACGGTGGTGGTGGTCGAACACGAAGCCAGCGTGATTCGCGCCGCCGACCAGATCGTGGACTTGGGCCCGGGGCATGGCGCGACCGGCGGTGAGGTGGTCTTTCAGGGTGATACCCGTGAAATCCTTCGCTCCAAGACCTCCCTGACCGGCATGTATCTCAGCGGCCGCCGCCAGATCGAAGTGCCTCAGCGACGCGGCACGGGCCGCGGTCTTTCAGCCGGTTTTGCCAGCCACCGGCGGGCCAATTCCCTTGGCGCGCTGGAATTGAACGACGCTCCCGCGCGCGCATACGGATCGCGCGGCGAAGATTCCCCCGCCCTCGAACTCTCGCAGGTCACCCGGAATAATCTCAAAGACATGAGTGTGCGGATTCCCTTGCGCCGCCTGGTCTGCATGACCGGCGTGAGTGGTTCCGGCAAAACCACCTTGATGCGCGAAGTCCTCCTGCCCTCGCTGAACTCCGTGCTGGGCGCGCGCTCCCTCGGCCTGCCCGCTGCCGAACCGGCGGCGACGGAGGACAAATCCGAATCCGACGAACTGGACAATCCCGAGGCGGGTGGCGCTAGCCCGGTGGAAATTGAAGGCTGGGAACAAATCGAACGCGTGGTGCTCGTGGACCAATCCATCCTCGGCAAAACGCCGCGCTCGAACCCCGCCGTTTTCATTGGTGCGTTCGAACACATCCGCGAGTTTTTCGCGGACTCCGTCATCGCGCGCCAGCGCGGGCTCAATGCGAGCGCTTTCAGCTTCAACTCCGCCACCGGCCAGTGCGAAAAATGCCGCGGCGCCGGCTTCGAGAAAATCGAGATGCAATTTCTCAGCGACGTCTTCGTGCGCTGCTCCGACTGCAAAGGCCGCCGCTATCGCCCCCACATTCTCGAAATCAAAGTGGCTCCCGAAAGTCCGGCCGCGGACAAATCGCGGGCCTTTTCCATTGCGGACGTTTTGGATGCGACGGTTGAGGAAGCCGTTCAATTTCTCAGCCAGTTCCCGGAATCACGCCCGGCGCGGCGCGCCATCGAAAGCCTGAAGCTGCTGGCGGAAGTGGGCCTGGGTTACCTCAAAACCGGCCAGCCCATCAACACGCTTTCCGGCGGCGAAAGCCAGCGGCTCAAGCTGGTTCGCGAACTTGCCGCCGCCGGCACGGCCCCGGCCGAAACCGGCGTCGATGCTCGCACGACCTTGTTCCTCTTCGACGAACCCACCACCGGTCTGCACTTCGACGACGTCCGCGTTCTGCTCAAAGTCTTCCAGCGACTGGTGGACGCCGGTCATTCCGTGCTGTTGATCGAACACAATCTCGACGTCATGAAGTCCTGCGACTGGATCATTGACCTCGGTCCCGGTGCCGGAGACGAAGGCGGAAAATTAGTGGTGGAAGGCACACCGGAGGAAGTCGCGGCGTGTGAGGAGAGCTTTACCGGACAGGCGTTGAAGGAAGCGTTACAGGCAAATGACGAAGCTCGAATGATCCCGCCCTGCGGGAACGAAAGAAGCCCGAAGCCCGAATGACGAACCAGCCCCGGCGACCGATTTCAGATTTTAGTCATTCGGATTTCCTTCGACATTCGTCATTCCCTTCAGGCCTCCGTGCCGTTCCGGGACTTGAGTAACTTCCGATACGTCGCCAGCGCCAGCAGCGGCCAGCTATTCCGGTACATATCGTATTTAAGGTAAAACACTTTCGGAAAACCGGTGCCGGTCGTTTCGTGTTCGGTCCACGAACCATCCGCATTCTGTCGCCGCACCAAATAGTCGATTCCGCGCTGGATGCTGGGCCGCGTCGGATCGCCAAAGGCGCAAAGCCCCATGAGCGCCCAGGCAGTTTGTGACGCTGTGCTCGGGCCCTGGCCTTTGAAAACCGGGTCGTCGTAGGTGTTGGCGCGCTCGCCCCAACCCCCGTCGTCGAGCTGGATGCTTTCGAGCCAGTCGCGGGCTTTGGTGAGCCAGGGCTGGCGCATATCCATGCGCAAAGCGGCCAGTCCCCGCAAAACCTGCCAGGTTCCGTAAATATAGTTCACTCCCCACCGGCCGTACCACGAACCGTCCTCTTCCTGCTCCTCGCGCAGATACTTCAATGCCTTCTGAACCTGCGGATGATCCTGCTTCCAGCCTTCGTAGCCGATCAATTCAAGAATGCGCGCCGTGATGTCCGCGCACTCGGGATCGAGCATGGCGTTGTGATCGGCGAACGGAACCTTCTCCAGCACGCCCTTCGTGCAATCCTTGTCGAAGGCCGCCCAGCCGCCGTCCTTGCACTGGAAAGTCATCATCCACTTAAGGCCGCGCTGGAAGCATTCGTTCCGCCGGGCGGGATTGTCGGTCGGAATCTGGCGCAAGGCCAGCAGCACCATCGCGGTGTCGTCAATGTCCGGGTTCCATTTGTTCTCGAACTCGAACACCCAGCCGCTGGGTTCGACCTTCGCCGGGTTCTTGTACTGCCAGTCGCCGCGAAACCGGATTTCCTTGGTCATCAACCATTCGCAGGCGGTCTTCATCGCCGGATGGTCCTCCGGCACGCCGGACTCGCGCAAACACATCGCCACGATCGCCGTGTCCCATACCGGCGACAAACACGGCTCGATCCGCACGGTGTCCTCGGTTTCGTGCTCGTGCTTTTTCAGCAGCTCATCGCAACGCACCACCAGCGGATGGTCGTCACCATATCCCAGCGCCCGCAACGCAATCGCCGAGTTCACGATGCCCGGAAAAATCGCCGCCAGCCCGTCCGAACCTTCGAAGCGTTCCAGCATCCACTGCTCGGCCTTGCGCAAAGCCCGGCTGCGGAAGGGATGAATGCCGTTCTCCGCGAACCACTCCGCGAACTTGTGCAACCGGTCCAGCCACAGGAAAAAATTCCGCCAGGTAAAGCGTTCCGGATCGGCCGCGAGCGCCAGGTCGCGCTCGTGAATGCCCTCGGGATAGAGCTCGTCCAGGTTGACGTTGTTCTTGAGCTTACGCGTGGGCTTGAAATGGTTGATGATCGCCAGCGGCACGAGCATCGAACGGCTCCACGAACTCATTTCGTTGATGTTCACGTAGAACCATTTGCCGATGAGAATCACCTCGCAGGGGATGGTCGGCACGTACTCCCACGGAAACAAACCGACCAGCGCGAGGAACAGCTTGGAAAACGTGTTCATCCGCGGCACGCCGCCCAGCGACAACGCCACCTGCCGCGCACGCAGCATCCGGGGGTCGGTCGCACAAATGCCCGCCAGCTTCAACGCCAGGTAGCACTTGATCGTGGCATTCACCTCGGCCGGGCCGCCGTAGTAGATGTTCCAGCCGCCGTCGGGCAACTGCATCGCGAAGAGATGATTCGCCGCCTTGCGCTGCCAGGCCGCGTCCACTTTGCCCACCCAGTGGTGATACGCGATCGCGTCCGCGACCAGCGTCGCATCCACCATCAATTCACCGATCCAGTAGCCCTCGGGCTTCTGCACGCTGAGTAAATACGATTGAGACCGCTCGATGGCGGTCTCCAGTGCCGTTTTCACTCGATTCGCCGGGGCGGTCGGTGGCGGGCTGTTGGCTGTCTTGCTTTGGTGCAGAGTGGCAACGTCCACAGTGATTCAGTCTGCAAATTCAACGGAATGCTGTAAAGGCGATTAAGAGGCTCAGAATTTCAGATTCCAATCGTCCCGTCCGTACTTTTGATGCACCAGCAAGGCAATCCGTTCAAATGGCACCGGCACGAAGGCGCTGTGCGCGTTCCAGGCTTTGCCAAGCGCCTCCTTGAACGAGGCGATGGGGATGTTGAGGTTGACCAGAAAATCGGAATGCGTGCGGCCGGCCCGGTAATCGGGCTGCCGCGAGGGCATGGGGAGCGCTTTTTCCACCAGGCTGATGTCGAGGCGCAGCAGGAAACAGCCGTGGAAAAGCAGGAAGTTCCGCCTCCGGCGCTGGGCGTTGCCGCAGAATTTCAAACCGCCGATGGCCAGGTCGGTTTGCCCGCACGCTTCGATCGGCGCTTGCAGCAGGCTGCCCAGCACGGCCTGATGCCGGCGGAGGACATACTCGTTGGTGGCGGCGATACTACGGTGGGGACCGTCGTTTATGCGCAGGATGAGTGAATAATTCAAGCAACCGGGCCCCTGCAACACTGTGCCGCCGCCACTGCAACGCCGCAACACAGGTATGCCGTGCCGCTGGCAGAAGGAGAGGTTTACCTCGGTCGCGACGTGATTGGCGTACCCTACGACCGCGAAATAGCGCGTCGGCTCCCACAGCCGGAGCAGCTCGTCGGAGGCCCCTTCTTCACATAAATCCAGCAGCGCCTCGTCGCATGCGAGGTTTTCCTGCGGACTGCCCAGTGTGAGATCGCAGAGTTTCATTCCCGACGCGCCGTTTTGGCGCTTCCATTTCGTCCGTTCCAAGCCCAAATAACCCAAGCCGGCGGTGTTGCGCAAGTTTGACACGAGCGGCGCGGCAGTCTATTCAATAGCGTCTTGAGTGATAAAGCTAAACTCGTAAAAAAGGAAAAGAGCGAACAGCTCACTGAACCCATTTCCACCGCCCACGTGCAGACGGAGGAGGAGCGCTGGCTGGATTCTCTGGAATCCGTCCTGGAATATGCCCTCAAGGGGCAGGGTTCGCAGAAAACGGCCACTTTTCTTGATAATTTGACCCGCCGCCTGCGCGAGAAGGGCATCGAGGCACCGCGCGTCGTCAGCACCCCCTACATCAATACCATACCGCCGGATCGCCAGGCGCCATTCCCCGGCGATTGGGAGATGGAACGCCGCATCAAGAGCTACGTGCGCTGGAACGCGATGGCGATGGTCGTCAACGCCAACCGCCTGCACGCCGGTCTGGGCGGTCACATCTCCACTTTCGCCTCGGCCGCGACGCTTTACGAGATTGCTTTCAACCATTTTCTCCGCGCGCCGAGCAAGGATTTTGCCGGCGACATGGTGTATTTCCAAGGCCACGCCACGCCGGGCATCTACGCCCGCGCGTACCTCGAAGGCCGCCTCGACGAAAGGCATCTGCAGAATTTCCGCCAGGAACTCGCCGAAGGCGGCGGGCTTTCCTCGTATCCGCATCCTTATTTGATGCCCGATTTCTGGCAGTTCCCGACGGTCTCGATGGGGCTCGGGCCGCTGCTCTCGATTTATCAGGCGCGATTCAATCGATACCTGCGCGCCCGCGGCTTCCTCACCGGCGAGGAACCCAAGGTGTTCGCCTACATCGGCGACGGCGAAACCGACGAACCCGAGACGCTGGGCTCGCTCACCCTGCCTGTCCGCGAGGGCTTGGACAATTTGGTTTGGGTCATCAACTGCAATCTGCAGCGCCTCGACGGCCCGGTGCGCGGCAACGGCAAGATCATCCAGGAACTCGAAGCCTCCTTCCGTGGCGCGGGCTGGAATGTCATCAAGGTTATCTGGGGCACCGCATGGGATGCCCTGCTCTCCGCCGACAAGACGGGCCTGCTCCTCAAGCGCATGGAGGAAGCGGTGGACGGCGATTATCAGAAGTATTCCGTCGAACCCGGCAGCTACACGCGTAAACATTTCTTCGGGAAATATCCCGAGCTGCTCAAGCTCGTGAATCACCTGACCGACGAACAGATTCACAAACTGCTGCGCGGCGGCCATGACACGCGCAAGATGTACGCCGCCTACAAGGCCGCGACCGAACACAAGGGCACGCCGACCGTCATTCTCGCGAAGACCGTCAAGGGCTACGGCCTCGGCGAAGCCGGCGAAGGCCGCAATATCACCCACCAGCAAAAGAAGCTGAACGAAAAGGAACTCCGCGAATTCCGCGCCCGCTTCGGCATCCCCGTCAGTGACGAAGTGATCGCCGAGACTCCTTTCTTCCGCCCCGCCAAAGACAGCGCCGAAACGAAATATTTGCTGGAACGCCGACGCAAACTGGGCGGTTCCCTGCCCCAGCGCAAGGCCGCTCCGAAAGCCGTCGAGATTCCGAAGCGCGATTTCTTCGCCGAGTTCTTCAAGGGCTCCGACAAATTCGAAGCCTCCACGACGATGGCTTTCGTGCGCCTCCTCAGCCTGCTGCTCAAGCACAAGGGAATCGGTCGCCGGATCGTCCCGATCATCCCGGACGAAGGGCGCACCTTCGGCCTCGACGCGCTATTCCGCGAAATCGGCATTTACTCTCCGAAAGGCCAGCTTTACGAGCCGGTGGACAGCAAGTCCCTGCTCTATTATCACGAGACGAAGGACGGCCAGATTCTCGAAGAAGGCATCACCGAAGCCGGCTCCATGGCTTCATTCCTCGCTGCGGGCACATCCTACTCCACCCTCGGCGAATACATGGTGCCGTTCTACATCTATTACTCGATGTTCGGCTTCCAGCGCATCGGCGATATGATGTGGCTCGCCGGCGACATCAAGGCGCGCGGCTTCCTGCTTGGCGCCACCTCCGGCCGCACCACGCTGAACGGCGAAGGCCTCCAGCACCAGGACGGTCATAGCCTCATTCTTTCGAGCACGATCCCGTCCATCGTCACCTACGACCCGGCGTTCGCCTACGAACTCGCGGTGATTATTTCCGATGGCCTCCAGCGGATGTACGAGAAGAACGAGGACATCTTCTATTACATCACGCTCTACAACGAAAACCATCCGATGCCCCCGATGCCCGAGGGCGTGGAAGATGGTATTCTGAAGGGCCTCTATCGTTTTCAACCGGGACCCGAAATCCACAAGGGCAACAAGGCCCACATCTTCGGCAGCGGCCCCATCCTGCGCGAAGCGCTCCGCGCCCAGCACATCCTCGCCGAACGCTACGGTGTCTCCGCCGACGTCTGGAGCGCCACGAGCTACAAACGCCTGCGCAACGACATCCTCCAGACCAAGCGCTGGAACATGCTCCACCCCGGTGAAACTCCGCGCAAATCGTACCTGGAGAATCTCCTCGCGAACGAGCAAGGCACTTTCGTCGCCGTCTCGGACAACATGAAGCTGGTCCCCGACCAGATCGCCCCGTGGGTTCCGGGTGGCCTGACGTCCCTCGGCACCGACGGTTTCGGCCGTAGCGACACCCGCGAAAAACTCCGCCGCTTCTTCGAGGTGGACGCCGAATCGACCGTCATCGCCACGCTGCATGCGCTGGCCGAGAAGGGTAAAATTGACAAAGGCGTAGTCGTGAAAGCCATCAAGGACCTGCAAGTGGACCCTGAAAAAGTCCACCCGCACCTGGCGATTTAAGAGTTGGTGAAACTTCTCCCCTTGAAGTTTGAAGTTTGGACTTTGAAGTTTGTCTGGTGCTTGGTCCTTGGTTCTTGGTGCTTCGCGGCCTCCGCCGCGTCTCCCCTCATCGGTCCCACCAACGGCTCCCTCGTCATCGTTGGCGGCGGACTCAAGGACGTCGCCATCGTTAAAAAGTTCATCGAACTGGCCGGCGGCCCGTCCGCGCCAATCGTCCTGATCCCCACCGCGAACGAAAACGAACAATTCGGCACGAACTGGTCCTATTACCAGACCATCCGCGACGCCGGCGCCACCAATCTCACCCTGCTCCACACCCGCGATCGCAAGGAAGCCAACTCGGAAAAATTCGTCCAACCGCTGCTCACCGCGCGCGGCGTCTGGATTGGCGGCGGTCGGCAATGGCGGCTCGTGGACAGCTATCTCAACACCCGCACGGAAACCGAACTTAAGAAGGTGCTCGCGCGCGGCGGCGTCATCGGCGGCACTTCCGCCGGCTGCAGCATCCAGGCGTCCTATCTGGTTCGCGGCGCGCGCTCGGGCAATACCGTCATGATGGCACCCGGCTACGAGGAAGGTTTCGGCTTCCTGCGCAATACCGCCCTCGATCAGCACCTCAACACCCGGCACCGCGAAAATGACATGCTCGCCGTCATCAAACGCCATCCCGACCTCCTGGGCATTGGCCTCGACGAAGACACCGCCATCATCGTCCACGGCGATAAATTCGAAGTCATGGGCGCCAGCAAAGTCACCATCTACGACCCCAAATTCAAACCCGCCGCGGGAGAAAAAGCCTACTACTCCCTGAAGTCCGGAGACAAATTCGACCTCAGCACCCGCAAGTCGGAAAAATAATTTCGATCACCGGGCAGCGTTCCTTGCAGCTTCCGCTTCCATGGCATCGTGCTTCGACATTCCGCCCCGCAACCTCGCAGCCACTTGAAATTTGAAATTTCCCTGAAGTTTGGCATTCGAAGTTTGCAGTTTATCTGGTCCTTGGTGCTTGGTCCTTGGAGCTTCCTCCGTTCGCCACTTCCGGCATCATCTCCATGATCTCCAGCACATGACACACCGTGTACAAATGCTGCGAATACCAATCCGGTTTCACTCTTCCGGGCTTCGTATCCTTCACTGAAAAAAAGAACGTCCGAAACAACCCCGCATCCGACTGCATATATGTCAGCGCATTCAGCGCGGACATGAGCCGCTGCTTCACCTCCGGATCACCCGTGTCTTTCGCCAGCGACGCCAGCGCGAGGCAATACCTCGCCGTGTGTCCGGGCATTATGTGATCGAAGCCCGCCTGTTCCGAAACCGCCGGCGCGGGCGACGCCGCGTGGCCGTTCGTATAAACCAGCCGGCTCTCCAGCTGGCTCAGCACAGTTTTCCCCATGGCGACATATTCCGGATGCGCCTTCGCGTTTTGAAACAGATAGTTCGCCGTGAACGCCATCGGCTCCGCTGAAAGATACTTCGGATCCTTCGGCTTCACGTCCTCGTGATAAGTGCCCCAGAGCTGTTTCTTCACGTGGCGATCCAGCATCAGCGCCAGCGCCGCATCGCGCGCCTTGCTATAACGCACGTTTTGCGCATGCCGGACCAGATCCTCGAAGAATTCCACGTAAAACACCAGGGCGCCGCCAAACTCCTCCCGCACGGTCCCATCCTGCGCCACCACGCGAAACGGCCAGCCTCCGTCCGGCCTCTGCGTCGCGATCAGCGTATCGCCAATTGCCTTGGCCGCCGTCAGATACTTTTTATCCTGCGTCGCATCGTAAAGCGCGAGATAGGCGCTTCCCAAAAACGCCGCCTTGTCCGGTTCAATCGCGTCTCCGTCCGCGCCACCCCCGGCCTTCCCATCGCGCCAGGTCGAATAAGGCAGGTTCGAATACACCGCCGTTGCCGGCGTGGAATGCGCCAGGTTCCAATCCGCCAGGTCTCGCGCCCGCGGGAGCCATTCCTTTTCACCCGAGTACTTCCCGTACCGCAAAAACGTAAAAATGAAGTACGCATGCTGCCTTGCGGGATACGCCATCTCCCGCCCGGACGGCGTCCCATCCGGATTCACCAGCGCGCTCGTGAAATACCCCGCCAACTCCCCGTTGATGGACCCCGGCTTGTAACCGCCATCCGCCTTCCGCAAAAACAGCATCGCATCCGCAATGGCATTCGTCAGCGGCCGCTTGGGCATCACGACGCCGTTTACGACCCGGACCTTGTTTGTCTCGTCCGGCCTGGCGTTCGTCAGGTGAACCCCCAGCGCCATCGCCGACAGAATCAGACCGATTTTTTTCATATGCACAATGCCCAAGCCTACCCGCAGCCCCGCTCGAGGTCGAGAATGCACAGGGCTCCGACTAAAGCAGCCGGAGATAAAGCCGCCTCCGAATCCCGCTTTCCGGCAACCACTTTCATAACCAGCAGATTGGTCCCGGCGGGACGGCAGAAAATAGCCCCGCGATTCATCGCTGGGAACCGAACCCAGGAAACCCAAAAGTCCCGCCCGGGAAGAAAGAAAACTCGCGCATCATCTCGCGTGCATTCCAAACACCTGCCGAACCTTGCGATCTCAAATCCGCTCGCCTCGAACCATTCACGAAGTCTCCTCTTCGAGATAAGCAATCACCTGCTCCACGTCCCGCTTTGCCTTCTCGAACCCGGAATAATTGCGGCGGAAACACGATTTCATTTTGTTTGCGGAATCGTTGGACCATTAATCTCCGGGATCACCAGCGTATCGAGCTTGATGCGCGTCGACTTCAAATTAACCCGCACCGCAATCCTCCCCGGCTCGTGGGCATTCTGTGTGACCATCCAATCCGATTTATCGTCCACCGTATTCTGAAACAAAACCGACAGCGTAACTCCCGGACAGTTCGCCAACCCTTCCAGGAAAAGATTCAGCGCCGTGGTGGTTCCCGAATATCTCAGACTGGTGAACGCATTCAACGAACTTCCGCCCACAAATTGGCAATCCGCCCGCCGCAGGCATGCCATTAGATTGCTCCGGGCCGATTCGCTGTAGCCGGATCGGAACGCCAGCCCGGGCTCGGTCAAGGTTTGGTACTCAGCCGCAGCCGGTCGCACAGTTCCGAAAAAACAAAACACCAGGCAGATTGCTTGCAGATGGGCTTTCATATCCATAGTGACACCGCCGGGCGGATTTTCTTGGATAATTGCATGCCCTTCAACGTTTTCGTCGGAGCGCCGCCTGTGGCTGCATCGTTACTGGTCGCTCCCCAGCCTGGGCGCGGCCCGGTACGCCCATCGTCAAACTTCTTTTTGCCCCATTCGCTTCTTTTTTCTCTTCAAACCCTCATTTTACCCCTGTAAAAATTGGAGAATCTGATCCTGCAACCTCCCGGATCCGCTTCCCAATAATCTCCCACGGTGGGAGATTATTTTTCACTGCGCCGTGCTAAACTGCCTCCATGTGAATGAGCTTTCTCATTCATCGAAGGAGAAAATGAAAGCCAGGAACCCGAAAATGACCAGGTCCGTCACTTCCTCAGCCGCAACCGGGCTTCCCGCTCGCCTGCGCTGGGCGTCAACATCATCGGCGCAACCCACGGTCAAGGCGAGAGCCTCAGCCCCGGAGCGCGGCTGTATAAGCCGCAGCGCGTTCCCTGTACTACCTTTCACTCGCTCATGAACACCAAAAAACACCTGGAGAACAGTAAAAGAACACTCAAGGAACGCCAAAAGAACACTCAAAACACCCGAAAAAACACCAAAGAACACCTAAAAACACTTAAAGAACAACCTCTTCC
>CAYUVH010000029.1:0-136136 GCA_964448135.1 uncultured Verrucomicrobiota bacterium
CATATTTTTACACTCCCATTTTACGGGTAACCGGGGGTTATCGTCCCATACCCGACAATGTTAAGGTGGCCACTTGGACAACGGCTGTCCAAGTTAAAAAATCGAGGGCAGCCCCGAAATGGTTCGGGGCGGGCGTAAAAAACGCCCCCCCTCTGGCAAACTGCAAAGCAGAGAGATGCGCCCCAAAAGTCGCCGCCGTCCTGATTTACTTTGAGTTAGCCCGGTCTTCTGTTATGATGGGATATTCCCGGGCGTGATGAAAAATTCCCTGGACGGCAACTCGCCGAAGCAAACCTGAACCTCCACATGAAAATCGTTCCCCCGCCAACTCGCTTGCTTCGCTACGTCGTTGCTCTTTTGGCGATTCTTTTGTTTGCGGGTTTGGTTCCGCGCGCCGAGGCCATCAACGTCTCCGAGGGGACGAGTCCCGTGGATTTCCCGAACGTGACGCCCGACCCGCCCTATACGCTGCCCACGGTGGGAGTGCATACGTTCCACGGCACGGTCAGCGGGTCGGACAACCAGGACCGGTTTACCATCACCATCCCGGCGGGATTGAAATTGTCCGAGGTGACAAAAAATTTTACCGGCGCGTCAAACAGCACGCTGTTCGTCAAACTCGCCTTCTTTCCCGAAAATACCGGCTATGGCTCGAACTCGTTCAATCTCGCGAGCCCCCTGCCCGCCGGCAATTACGACGTGCTCGTGAACGCCAACTCCGGCACCGGCAGCGTCTGGACGGTCTATTTCTATGTCACGGCGGCGCCCGACTACGCGATTTCGACGGGTGGGAATTTTTCCATCACGGATGTCACGGGGCAGAGTGACACGCTGACGCTATATGAGCCGGGCCCGTCCAGTTTTGCCTTCAGCGCGCCGGGGCGTTGGTTCAGCGTGAACGGCGGACAGCCCACACTGGACGACAGCGGCAATTTCGGACACGGGGGAGTATTTAATTTCACCATCAATGCCGGCGCGGGCGACAACGTCATTGCCATCAACAATTCGTCGTACCCGGTCTGGCCCAATATCATCATCAATGGCGGCTCCGGCAATGATACCGTTCAGCTCAACGGCGACATCAACTTCGCCCCAAACAACGGGCTGAACGTCAATCTCCAGGACGACGACCCTTCGCCGGGGGTGGACCGGGTGATCGTGGCCGCCAACGCCAATATCATCGCCACCGGTGTCGGCGGCATCACGATCAATTGCAGCCGCAGCGTCGCGATGGGCGCGGGTTCGAGCCTGGAAGTGCAGAACGGCAACCTGCAGGTGTCGGCCAACACGCAGGGAATTCCCACGACGGGAAATTTCATCGGCGTCAACCTGGGCGGTGGGACGTTGAAATCCACCGGCAGTGGCTTCGTAATCGTAACCGGCCGCGGCGGCAACGACGCGGGCGGATACCAGATCGGAGTGCAACTTTACAACGGCGGAAAAATCCTCGGCGGCACGAACAATAACGTCCAGGTCATTGGGACCGGGGGAGGCAGTTCCGGCATCGTCAACCGGGGAGTGACCGTTTCGGACAGCGGCTCCATCATTACCTCCAGTGGTGCGAATGTTTTGGTGATCGGCAACGGCGGCACCAACAGCAGCGGCTATGGCATTGGCGTTTCGCTGTTGAATGGCGGCCAGATCGGCGCAGGCGGTGCCGGCCTGACCAGTGTTGCCGGCCATGGCGCAGGCACGGCGGGAAGCTACTCCGACCAGGGTGTCGAAATGGGCGGTGCGGGCTCGCGGATCTTTTCCAGCGGCGGAAGTGTCGGTGTCACCGGTGAGCCCGGACCGGGACCGAGCTACGGGGCTTTTGTGGATAATTTTGCGACCATCACGACGCCGGCGGCTGGTGGCTCCATCCAATTCTTGTGCGACAGCTTTAATCTGACTTCCACTGCCAGCGTCGTCACCACAAATACTGCCAGCTTCGTGCGATTGAGCCCGCTGAATGCGGTAAACCCGATTGATGTTGGCGGCCCTGACGGGATCGGCTTGCTGGGGCTGAGCGATGCAGAGCTGGACCGGGTCAGCACCGCGAACCTTTACATCGGCAATGGCTCCAGCCCCATCACCATCACGGCGCCGATCACGCACCCCACCGCGACAAATTTCAGCTTCTATCCCGGACCGGTGGGTTTGCGCGCGACTTATGCCGGAACGGATGTGGCTTTGACGGGCAGCGGCACCGTCGGCGTGCACAACGGCCCGCTCGTGTGCACCGTGGACGGCAACTCACCGGATGTGAACTACTCGCAGCTTAAAGTTGCAGGCAAACTGGATCTCACCGACGCTTCGCTTGCGGTGGAGGGCTCCTACTCCAGGCCTGTCGGCCAGTCCTTCACCATCGCGGACAATGACGGTTCGGATCCAGTCATCGGAGCGTTCACTGGGGTGCCGGAAGGCGCCGGCGTCTGGATCAACGGCGCGCCCGCCCGCATCAGCTACCACGGCGGCAGCGGCAACGACGTCACGCTCACGCGCGTGGCGCAGTCATTGTTTCCCGTGCCGGGCAAGACCAATGGGAACTGGCGTTTCGCCGGCCTGACCAGCACCAACGGGATCCTCACCGTGCAGGCCACCACCAACTTCGTCCTCTGGACCAACATTGGTTTCGCCACGGGCGATCTCAGTGGTCGATTCAATTTCACCGACACCAACTTCTCCAAGTTTCGCTACCGATACTATCGGACGACGAATTGATTGGCGCAGTCACTGCTTCTTAAGCGTCGCCGCCTGCGCGGTTTTGGTCTTGAGCGCGTTGGTCAGTATCAGGTTCAACGCCGCCAATTGTCCCGGCTCCAGAAAAGTCCCGGCCTGTTGCGCGATGCGCTGATTACTCTCCGCGACCTGTTGCAAGTGGCGGGCGACCTCGTCCGGCGAGCCCTGGAGCGCCTCCGGCAGATCACCTTCAATGCCATAGGTCAGGTCGTAAGGTTCGGCCTTCACGATCTGCCAGAGGCGGGAACTTTGCTCCGCGGTAAGCTGGTTCCCGCCCAATTGACTCTTGAGTTGCTCCAACGTGGCGCGCACCGGCACTTCCTTTTCGAATTCCTGAAATCGGGCATAACCCGCCTCGCCCAGCAAATTCCGCAGCCGGCTTTGAACATCGGACTCGTCCCGCCCGGAGAGTCCGGAATTGGCGTAGGTCTGGGCAAAGGTATCTATTTGCTCCGGCGACAGCTTCAATTCCTCGAACAATTCCGTGAAGCGCAATTTGATGATTCGCCGCGCCTGTTGGTTCATCAAATCCTTCGTGGCCGGATCAGGATTGGCCAGCAGCTTGGCGAATTCGGACCCCGTCGAATTCGTTTTGACGCCCAGGGCGGACAGTTGCTGTCGCAACTGTCCCACCTGGCCGCGCAATTTGAGCAGCTCGTTTTGGTCCACGCTGGATTTCAAACGGTCGTTCTCGGCACTCGCGGTCGCCAAGCGATTGCTCGCCTCGGCGTACGCACGTTGCAATTGATCCAATTGCGGGCTGATGGCTGCAGGTTGATTCGCAAGGATTTGAACCTGCTCGCTCATCTGCGCAGCCTCACGGGCTTTGTAAATTGCTACTCCGGCCGCAATGGCGATCGTGGCGGTGACGAGGGTTTTTTGAAGTGTGGTCATGGCAATAGTCTTAACGGTGGTGGCGGCAACGGCGGTTCCGGTCAGGGTGGAAGTATTCAAAATCGTGAGGGCCAATCCCGCAGGCGCGGCCTGGACCGCATTGGCGGAAATCACGGCAGCGAGTCCGCCGGCTCCAACGGCGAGCCCTCGTTTGGCGAAACCTGCGCGCAAGCGTTCCACGGCGCGGTTCACGCGTTTTTGCGCGGCTTCGTCACTCACTCCCAGCGTTCGCGCCATTTCGCGAGCGGATTTGCGTTCGAAGTAACGCAGCAACAATGCATCGCGGTCCGTTTCATCCAATTCACCGAGCGCGGCGTCGAGATGCGGGGCGATGTCCTGCCACGAGGAATCGGATTCGGCGGTCAGCAACTCATTCATGGCAGTGGCCTCTTGTTCGCGCGCGCGACGTCGTTCGGTGGTGCGCACGGTTTGCGATGCGATGTTTTGCGCGGTGCGATGCAGCCAGCCGGACAAGACCGGCCGACCCGTGAGTTTGGCGGCGTTTTGGGCGAGCGCGACGAAAACGCCCTGCGTCACATCCTCCGCGAGATGCGGATCGCAGACGATGCGTCGAGCCGCGGAATAAACGAAATCCACATGCCGGTGCACCAGGCACGCGAAGGCCTCTTCCGAGCGGGATTCGGCGTAGCAGCGCAGCAGTTGTGAATCAGTCCAATCGTTCACTCACCCTATGTTAGCCGCCGGTGCCAAAATCGGACACTCAAAGCGGAATAACTTGATTGACTGGTTGGAGCGTTCTTGGCTTAACTGGATGAAAGCTCTAACTCGTAGTTCCTGACGATAGTTGCAGCCTAATTTATGAGGTATAGTTGTCAGCGCTGTAGCGGTCATGTTGAAATGGAGGGAACTTATGCCGGCGAGTCGCTGACTTGCCCCCACTGCCAGCAACAAACCCAATTTTCAACGCTACCCCCTTCCATTCCGGCTGTTGCGACTACGCCGCCCCTCGAGAGATCCAAGCCGTCGGATCTGGCAGGAACTGACCAGCCGCCGGAGATTGTGGCGGGATGTCTCAGCCAGTTGCAGAACTATCTCACCTCGGGAGAGGAAGTCTCGGTATTGGCGATTCAAAGCCGGCTGATGGCGATCACCCTGAAGCCTGATTTGATCGCGGCGACCAATCGCCGGATCATCATACTGCGCCGCGGGTTGTTCAGTTGCCAGATGCTCGACAGCCTGTGGATTGACGTGGCGGATGTGACCGTTCAGGAATCCATCACGGGAGCAACTCTGATGGTCAGGCAGACAACGGGCGCGACGCTGAGCATCGATAAGTTGAACAAGGATGCGGCGCGTAAATTGTACCGCTTTTGCCAGGAAAACGAGGAGTTCATGCGGGTTGCGCGGTACCAGCAGAAACTGCAGGCCTCCGCGGCATCGGCTGCTCGCGTTAACGTGAATCTCGGGATAGACAATCGAAGCCAGTAGAATCACAGCCGCTGTCACTCTTTCCTGATATTGCCAGCCAGCCTTCGGCAATTCCACCAGTGATCAGCCTCGTCAACCTTCTGCAGCGCGCCAAATCTCCCCTCCATATTTAGAATAATTCCAAATATCGCATTGACGCCCCCCACCTCGGGGACTAGTTTTTATTCAGGTATGGCCCTGGCCAAAAACAAAGCTCACGCGCACGACCGTCTGAATGCCGGTCTGGCGACGGGTGGATTCCGGTTCACGCCGCAACGCGAGCATGTTTATGACGTTCTCATGCAGCAGCGCGATCATCCGACGGCGGAAGAGGTCTTTCTGCGCACGAAGCATGAGCTGCCCGAAATTTCGATGGCGACGGTTTATAACTGCCTGGATGCCCTCGTGAAATGCGGCCTGGTGCGCCAGGTCTCGCTCGAACGCGGGGCGGCCCGCTTCTGCCCGAACATGCAGGAGCATTGCCATTTTTATTGCGACCGTTGCGAGCAGGTGTTTGACGTGGACCTGCCGGAGAATACCGGCGTCGTCCTGCCCAAAGGCTTCCGCGCCGAGCGCTACGACATCGCCATTCACGGCTGCTGTCCGGCCTGCGCCAACGGCAAGAAAAACGCCTGAGCGCGGCCCCGCCCCGCCCGGCGGTGTCCCGCGTAACCATATAGATTATAATTTTACGAAGACGATTTAGTTAGAATGTCATGAGCACCGCAACCGAGACAATCGAGGGACTGGTCAAGCAGGAGTACAAGTACGGCTTTTACACGGACGTGGAGACGGACTCCGCGCCGCCGGGGCTGAACGAAGACATCGTCCGCCTGATCTCCAGGAAAAAGAACGAGCCGGAATTCATGCTCGCCTGGCGGCTGAAGGCCTATCGCCACTGGCTCACGATGAAGGAGCCCACCTGGCAGCACGTGAAGTATCCGCCGATTGATTACCAGGCCTCGGTTTATTATTCCGCGCCCAAGAAAAAAGGCGAC
The DNA here is from genome assembly GCA_964448135.1 of uncultured Verrucomicrobiota bacterium. Classification (GTDB taxonomy): domain Bacteria; phylum Verrucomicrobiota; class Verrucomicrobiia; order Limisphaerales; family UBA8199; genus CAYUVH01. The sequence continues at coordinate 6,042 of CAYUVH010000029.1, forward strand.
GGTCCCAAGAGCCTGGACGAAGTGGATCCCAAGCTCCTTGAGACCTACGAGAAACTTGGCATTCCCCTGCGCGAACGCGAGCGGCTGGCCGGTGTGGCGGTGGATGCAGTGTTTGATAGCGTTTCGGTCGGCACCACGTTCAAGAAGCAGCTCTCCGAGAAGGGCGTTATTTTCTGCTCGTTCACCGAGGCGGTGCAGGAACATCCCGACCTCATAAAGAAGTATCTCGGCACGGTTGTGCCTTATACGGACAATTATTTTGCCGCGTTGAATTCGGCCGTTTTCAGCGACGGCTCATTCTGCTTCATTCCGAAGGGCGTTCGTTGCCCGATGGAGCTGTCCACCTACTTCCGCATCAACGCCGCGAACACCGGCCAGTTTGAGCGTACGCTCATCATCGCCGAAGAAGGCGCCTCCGTGAGCTACCTCGAAGGTTGCACCGCGCCGATGCGCGACGAGCATCAGCTCCACGCGGCGGTCGTCGAACTCATCGCGCTCGACAACGCCCAGATCAAGTATTCCACCGTGCAAAACTGGTACCCGGGCGACGAACAAGGCCGCGGGGGTATCTACAACTTCGTCACCAAGCGCGGCATCTGCCGCGGCAAGAACTCGAAGATTTCGTGGACGCAGGTCGAAACCGGCTCCGCAATTACCTGGAAGTATCCGAGCTGTATTCTCCAGGGCGACAATTCGGTCGGCGAATTTTATTCCGTCGCCGTCACGAACAACTACCAGCAGGCCGATACCGGCACGAAGATGATCCACATCGGCAAGAACACCCGCAGCACGATTGTGTCGAAGGGCATTTCCGCCGGCCACGGCCAGAACAGCTATCGCGGCCAGGTGAAGATCATGAAGAGCGCCGAGAACGCCCGCAATTTCTCGCAGTGCGATTCATTGCTCATCGGCGATCTCTGCGGCGCGCACACCTTCCCGTACATCGAAGTCAAAAACACCACGGGCCGCATCGAGCACGAGGCGTCCACTTCGAAAATCGGCGAAGACCAGATCTTTTACTGCAACCAGCGCGGCCTCGCCACGCAGGACGCGGTGAACATGATTGTCAACGGTTTCTGCAAGGAAGTCTTCCGTGAGCTCCCGATGGAATTCGCGGTGGAAGCCCAGAAACTCCTCGGCGTCAGCCTCGAAGGCAGCGTCGGCTGATCCCGGAGCTCATGACAAAGGCGGTTCCGCCCGGGCGGCGCCGCTCACCATTTTTCAACGAACCAAATGAAACAACCGATTCTCGAAATCAAAGATCTCCACGCCAGCGTGGAAGACAAAAAAATTCTCAAGGGCGTCGATCTCACCATCAACGCCGGTGAAGTCCACGCCATCATGGGACCCAACGGCAGCGGCAAGAGCACGCTGGCCGCCGTCCTGGCGGGCCGCGATGGTTATGACATCACCTCCGGCTCGGCCACCTACATGGGCAAGGACCTGCTCGACATGGATCCCGAAGAGCGCGCGCGCGAAGGAGTCTTCCTCGCCTTCCAGTACCCGGTGGAAATCCCCGGCGTGAACAGCACTTACTTTCTGAAGTCGGCGCTCAACGAAATCCGCAAACACCGCGGGATCCCGGAACTCGACGCGATGGAATTCCTCACCTATGTGAAGGATAAGATCAAATTGCTGGAGTTGAACGAAGACCTGTTGCGCCGCTCCGTGAACGAAGGCTTCTCCGGCGGCGAGAAGAAGCGCAACGAAATCTTCCAGATGGCCGTCCTCGAGCCCAAGCTCGCCGTCCTCGACGAGACCGATTCCGGTCTCGACATTGACGCGCTCAAGGTCGTCTCCAACGGCGTGAACAAGCTTCACGGCCCGGACAACGCCCAACTCGTCATCACCCACTATCAGCGTCTGCTGGATTACATCGTGCCCGATTTCGTGCACGTCCTGGTCGATGGCCGCGTTGTCCGCACCGGCGGCAAGGAACTCGCCCTCGAACTTGAGGAAAAGGGTTACGATTGGGTGGTTAAGGAAGTGGCGACGGCCTGATATCGCTTCGCATTAAAAAGGGCGCACGGGAAACCGTGCGCTTTTTTGTTTTCCACCCAAGACCAGCTCCGGAGGAGCGGCATGTCTGTAGCCACCGACGAAGCGAATGCTTAATGCTCGAGAGGAGCGGCATAAACCGGCCAGGAAAGTTTAAATGTCGCCCCTCTGGGGCTCGGAATTCTTATCAGGCTTCGAGTTCTGAGTTTTGGAGCGCCCGTCTCTGAATGGACGGGTTGAGGCAGCCGTCCGTTGGCACGCCCGTTCAGAGACGGGCGCTCCATCCCAAAAACGAACCGGGGCGATCAGCACTCGCTGACCGCCCCGAACAGTAAGAAAGGTAACTTACTGACTTAAGTCTGACACACCGCGCGGCGGACCGCAAACCGGAATCCGGACGGAATTCGTCCCGGGGTTCACCCGGGACGAATGGCGCCAGAGCAATTCGAATTACTTCGGGCCCTCAGAACCTTTCAGCCGGTTGCCGCCGGAACTCGAGCCCGAGGAGCCTTTTCCCGACTGACTGGATGAACGGCCGGAATCGGAATAAGGTTGCGACCCGGAATGCGGCTCGGCCGGTTTGCCAACACTTCCACTGCCCGTACTGCTGCTTCCGGGATTGCTGTAACCGTTTCCAAGATTTCCTCCCCGTGTGTGGTAGGGATCATTACCGAAATTCCCCTGCACGGTGGCTCCCTTCACGTCGTTCTGCCGATAATAATCCGCCGAGGCGGGTCCGGCATAACGGGGGTTGCTGCTCGTCGTCCGATCCGGCGCGGACCACGTCGAAGTAGTCGGCACGCCAGCGTGTCCCGAAGTCGTCGGGGTCGAGGTGCCCGAGCCTTTGACCGTGCCTTGTCCGGTGTAAGGATTCTGGAAAGGCGATGTCGTGCCGGCCGGCCGATGGTCCGTGGAACTGGTGGTGCCCTTGATCGTTTCGTTGTTGCGGCTCGGCGAGTAGCCAGGCTGCGTCGGTCCGCGGTTGTTGCCGTAGCCCGACCCCGGGGAAGTGGTGCTCACCGTCGAGGTGTTTCTGGTCGGCCAGGCCGCGTTATGGACCACGGTCGGGTGCTGGGAATCCAGGCTTTGAGCCACCATCGGCGTGGTGTGCGGGGCGGAGACGAGCGGACGCGGCTTATAAATCACCGGCTCGCCGCGACCACCCGCGGCGGGAGCGAGCGCGACGTTCTGACGCGCATTCGCGGGCGGCTCATGGAAACGCACCGGCGCGAACGACGTGTGCGAGGCGGATTCGACGCGCGAAACAGACACCCCGCGGTTCACGTACACGTTATTGTTCACGGTGTAATTGTTGATGATGGTGGTGTTATTGTAGATGCGCGTGGTTTCCACGGGGCTCAAGCGGCAGGCGGCGTAATCGTGCCGGCCGAAGTTGTTGTAGGAAATGAAGGTGAATTGAGCGGCGGAAAGACCGAAGCCGAAGCTGACACCCACAGCCGCACCGCGGTACGACCAACCCACCCCGACTCGGAAGTCCGCGTACGGGGGCAACGGCGCCCAGCCGCATTGATCGCCCACGGTCCGCCAGGTCACCCAGGCCGGGCCCCAAGTCGTGCCGGGCACCCAGACCCAGCCGCAACGGCTGTCCATATACCAACGTCCGTAGTGGAACGGCGCCCAACCCCAGGAATAGTCGGAAGCCCAATACCAACCGGCCTCGGAATTGATCCAGCGGCCGCCATTGCAGTACGGCGACCAGCCCCGGCTCGTCACCACCACCGTGGGCTGCCAGCACCAGCCATAGCCAGCCAACTGCACCCAGGTGCCGTACGGCGCGAGGTCATTGTAAAAGTAATTCACCTCCGGCGGCGGATTGCTCACGTAAGTGGGCGGCGGCGCCGTGGCGGCCATGGCAGTCGGCGCTGAAGCGGTTGGTGCAGGGCCGGGATCGGGCGCTGGAGCGGAGGCCGGTGTCGGGCCCGGGGCGGGAGCGGGTGCCGGTGGCGGAGCCTGGTTCCGCAAGGTCGTGTCCCGATTCAACATCGCAGTGATCACCTGGGAAGAGAGACCCACGTCCTTGAGATACAGGAGGTTGTCGGCGGAAAGCGAGAAGGCCGATTGCGAATTTTGCACGTAGGCCATCAGCACTTCCTCGCTGGTCCCCTCACCCGCCAGCTTCACGACCTCCCGGGCGCTGCCGGAAAGCGTGGCCGCGCCGTTGGCTGCGGCATCCGGCGCCGCCGCTGGCAACGGCGCCTCGGCCGTCTGAGCCAGACTCACCGCCAGCGGAACTCCCGCCAGCCACACTGCGAAAAGCCATTTTATAGTTTTCATAAAGTTCCAATTCGTGTTCCGAATTCAACCGTTAGACAAACTTCGCATAGCTTTATTCAGGAGTCACTCCCAGGCATGCGTCATTTTCACGCACAAAGCGTGAAAATGACGCCGTTTACGCAAAACCCCCACCCGTCCCGTTACAAAAACGCCCGGTTTTTCCCCAAAACCTGCCTTGGCACCGGCTATGCTTGACGAGAGGCAAGTGTCATTCGGAAACCGCGGAATCAGGTGTACGAACCATGAGAACACTACTGAGAAAAGTTTCGACCGGGCTTTATTTTCAGGGGCCGGACCGCTGGACCAGCGAGCCGACCGAAGCGCACAACTTCAAGCTGATTGACCGCGCCATGCAGTTCATCGAGCACTGGAAGTTGCAGGACGTGGAAATCGCGTTTGCGTTTCAGGATTCGGCCTTTGTGACGCGCGTGCCCCTGGCCCGCATCGCCTTGCCGTATTCGCAGAAGTAAATTGACGCCGCCGCACTGGCGGCCGTCCGGGCACCAGGATAGTGAGCCCGGACCGCCGCCCGCGCAAATCGGGACGCCGTTGGTGGTTCAGTGGTCAGGGGAATCCGGCCTTCAGACGGCCGGTGCTCGAACAGAGTGCCGCCGTCTGAAGGCGGTTTTTTAAAGGGCTCCGACTTTCCCCTCAGTAATCCAAAGGTTCGCAATCTCCTTCCTGCCCCATTAACGTGGCGGCCAGAGCTTCATGAGTCCGCCCGATTCAAACAATACGACGCCTGGGACCGGGCGCCCTCCGCTCGACTTTCATGTTCACATTGTCGGCAACGGCAGCGGCGGCACGGGGTGTTGGATCAAGGTGGGTGGCTGGCATCGGCCTCTCGCGGCGGTGATGATGCGCGAATGCGGGCTGCCGGTTTCGGCGCTCAAGGGGGATCTGGACCGGTTGTACGTGGAGCAATTGCTGAAGTTCGTCCGCGAGTCTTCGCTGGGGGCGGCGGTGATTCTGGCGCAGGATAAAGTTTACCATGATGACGGCCGGGTGATGGAGGGCGCGGGCTCGTTTTATGTGCCCAATGAGTATGTGTTGAAGCTGGCGCGCGAGCATCCCGAGTTTCTGCCGGCGGTCTCGATTCATCCGGCGAGGCCAGACGCATTGGAGGAGTTGGAGAAATGCCTCGGCCACGGCGCGGTAATGATGAAATGCCTGCCCAATTGCCATAACATCAATTGCAATGACCGGCGGTTTACGAAGTTCTGGGAGCGGATGGCGGAGGCCGGCCTGCCATTGCTCGCGCACACGGGCGGCGAGCACACCGTGCCGGTCATTCGCAAGGAATACGCGGACCCGCGCATCCTTTCCCTGCCGCTCGAATGCGGGGTGAAGGTCATCGCCGCGCATTGCGCCACCAAGAGCGGCCTGTTTGACCCGGAATACTTCCACATCTTTGCGGGCATGACCCGCCGGTTTGAGAATCTATACGGTGACAACAGCGCGTTCAACGTCCCCATGCGCGGGCGGCATGTGCCGAAGTGCCTGGAGGAGCCGCTGGCAGAGCGCATGATTCACGGGAGCGATTATCCGGTGCCGGTGCACGGGCATTGGGCGTGGTTGCGCGGGTTTGTGAAGTGGGCGGATTTCCGCCGTTGCGAGCGTCATCGCAACGTGCTGGAGCGGGATTATCAGTTGAAAAAAGCGATGGGCTTTGCGCCGGCGTCATTTACGCGGGGCTGGGACCTGCTGCGCTTAAGCGATGCACAAAAAAAGCGGGAGGCTTAAAGGCGCAGTTCAAGGCACGATGATGCCCGCGCAACCGATGGGCGGATCGCAAGGACGCTCGCCCCCCATCCCCCCAATCAATCCGGCCAGCCAGCCGGAACCGGGAGACGGCCTGGGTCGAGAATCGAGATTTTGCCAGGTGGCGGGAAAAGTACAAAAAAAACCGGGCCAGACAGTCAGGGGGTGACCGAAAGGCCCGGGGAATTTTCGAATAGTACAACAGTAGGATTATGTAGAACATCGGACCAAGCCTGTACTGGAACCTGGCCCGAAATCATTCAGGGTTATCAAAGAGCTGTCCGGCCACACATTGCCCTGATTCAAACAGGCCGAACTTCTGTGCCCAACTTATCACTGGGACTAATCTTTGTCAAACACCTTCAGCAAGTATTAACAAAAATTTATGATCGCATTACCGACCATCCGGACCCGCGGTTTCCAGCCCTTTTGGCCGCCAGCGTGTCCTTCTGTTAATAAGACACCACGGGACCAATTTTGATTCAAAAAATATTCTTTTACTCGCCGATTTCCGGGCCTATGCTTTTTACACAGAAGCAGCACCACCGAATTTGCTATGAAAAAAATCGAGGCCGTCATCAAACCGTTCAAGCTCGAAGACGTAAAAGAAGCGCTGTCGGGGCTGGGTGTGGAAGGTATGACGGTCTCGGAGGTCAAGGGGTTTGGCCGCCAGAAAGGGCACACGGAAATTTATCGCGGCAGCGAATACACCGTGGATTTCCTGCCGAAAATAAAGATCGAAATCGTCCTGCCCGAGTCGCAAGTGAGCGCGGCCGTGGATGCGATTGTAAAGGCCGCGAAGACCGGAAAAATCGGCGACGGAAAGGTTTTTGTGAGCTCGATCGAAAACGCGGTTCGCATTCGCACCGAAGAGACCGGTGAGGCCGCTGTTTGAAACTGCCCACTCGGGAAGGAAAGCGACAGAAGGCCCGATTTTACTGAGGCAAATGCCTGTGAATAACCTGCGAACAAGAGTTAATATGTTGTCCTCGCAACTTCCAGGTGAATTTTTTAAAACGATGTCGCAGTTTACGAATTTGGTCCACGCTGCGCTGGCGAAAGAACTTCCACTGCCGAGCCGGCGCTTCGTGTTGTTTGTAAGTAATTGATTTTTAATAGTTTACGTGATTGATTTGAATCTGGATAACGCGCAAATCGCAGGTTGCATTCCGCAAGGCGGAACACCCTGGAAAAAAACGGTGGGCGCGAGTGAGATCGGAGCAATTCAAACGTGCGGCAAGTGGGTAGGTGAATAAAGTTGGCCTGAAATCAGGCTTTTTGGGAAAAAAATGCAAGCTTCCGCCGAGAAAATCTGGGGCGCCGCGCAGGAACAACTCCGCGCCATGCTCAGCGCCGATATCCACAATCTTTGGTTCGCTCCCATCCGCGTCCACGGAATGGTGGAGGGCCAGCTGGTCCTCGAAGTGGCCGATGATTTTTGCGAAGTCTGGCTGACCGAGAACTATCTGAGCATCATTGAGGAAGTGCTCGCGCAGGTCGCCGGACATCCGGTGGAGGTCAAGTTCAAGGTGTGCCTTTCCCCTGCCCCGGCCGGTGGATCCGCCGCCCCCGCGTCGACGAAGGGTCGCGTTGAGGAAATCTCGAGGAAGCCGGCGGTCATTCACGAGCAGGTCTGTAATCCGAAAAGCACGTTCGAAACATTCGTCGTCGGCGCGAACAACAACTTTTCCTACGGCGCCGCCCTCGCGGTCGCGCGCGATCCAGGCAAGGTTTACAATCCTTTGTTTCTGTTTGGCGGTGTCGGTCTTGGCAAGACGCATCTGCTGCACGCCATCGGCAATTACGTCGCTGGTGCCCGTAAAGGCGCCCGCATTGCCTACGTTTCTTCGGAACGCTTCACGAACGAATACATCGACGGCATTCAGAACAACACGCTCCCGAAGTTCCGCAAGCGCTACCGTCAGATGGACGTTTTGCTCATCGACGACATCCAGTTCCTCGCGGGCAAGGAAGGCATCCAGGAGGAATTCTTTCACACTTTCAATGCGCTGCACGAGGCGCACAAGCAGATCGTGCTGACCTGCGACCGGCCCGCCAGCGAAGTGGCTAACCTGGAAAACCGCCTCGTCTCCCGCTTCGAATGGGGCCTGACCACCGATCTCCAGCCGCCGGACGTGGAAATGCGCCTCGCCATTCTCAAAAAGAAGGCCGCGGGCATGAACGTTCAGTTGCCGGACGAGATCGTGGAATTTCTCGCCAACCGCATCCGCACGAATATTCGCCGCCTCGAAGGCGCGCTGAACCGCGTGGCTTCTTTCGCCAGCCTCACCGGCCGCAAGCTGACCCTCGATGCCGTGGAAAATCTTCTGCGTGACATCCTGCACGAGGAAGGCCGCAGCGCCATCAGCATTGAGCACATCCAGAAGAAGGTCGCCGAGCGCTTCGACATTCGCCTCGCCGACATGACGAGCCGCCGCCGACCCGAAAACATCGCTTTCCCGCGCCAGATCGCCATGTATCTTTCCCGCAACATGACCGAAGCCTCGCTCAACGTCATTGGCGAAGCTTTTGGCGGCCGCGACCACGGCACCGTCCTGCACGCCTGCCGGATTGTGAAGGGTCGGATGGAAGTGGATGCGGAAGTCCGCCAGACCGTCAACAATCTTGAGCGGCAGTTGGCGCGTTAAGCGGCCTGCCAGAGGTCCCAAAGATTTCCGTATAGATCGCGGAAGACCGCCACTGTCCCGTAGGGCCCCTGCGTCGGTTCTCTCAGGAACACAACACCTTGCTCGCGATAGGCGCGGTAATCGCGCCAGAAGTCGTCCGTCTGGAGAAAGAGAAACACGCGTCCCCCTGTCTGGTTACCAATCCGCGCTTCCTGTTCTGGGTTATTCGCCCGCGCGAGCAATAGTCGGGCTTCTCTCGATCCCGGCGGCGCGACGACGACCCAGCGTTTGCCCTGTTCCGGGACGGCCTTATCTTCGATCAAAATGAAGCGGAGTTTGTTGATGTAGAAATCAAGCGCTTCGTCGTAATCACGAACCCCCAGCGCTACCAGACAAAGACATTGCTGCATCAGCTCACGTTACCCGGAGAAGGCGTCCGAGTCGCTACGGCAGTATGATCGCGCGGTAATACCGCGACGAAACGGAAGTCCCCGAAGGATCGACAAAAATGAAGGGAGTGGTCGGCGGATTCGTTGTCTGCAAGGTCATCCAGGACACCAAGTTGGAGGACGCTTGGATCGAATAGTTCGCGTTTGGATTTCCACTCACCGTAAAGCTGCTGGAACCATGGGCGACAACGAAATTCCCCAGCACGGGCCGCATGTAATTGGTTACGGTGAGCGTGATCATATTCGTAGCGCTCAATCCGCCGAAGTGCGCCACGGTGCGCGAAGCGAGCCTGGTTAATTCGGCGGCGCTCAAGGCATTGGTGAAAATCACCAAGTCATCGAGCCAGCCATTGAACCATCGCTCCAGGTGGGAGTTCGCCAGATTGTGACCACCGAACACGACCGGCATTTGTTGATTCAAAGCCCAACTGACATTGGTAACCACGAACTGCACACCGTCGAGGTAGGCGCGCAGGATGCCAGCGTTGGTGTTCGTACGCTGGAAAACCAGGGCGGCATGATGCCACTGGCTCGCACTGGCGGTGGCTGCCGAGGCGGAGTTGACGTCCAACACCTTGTTGGTGTCGTAATGGGTGAGGGTGAGGGAGGGGGTGCCGCTTGGGCAGTAAAACTGTAATTCGTCGCCATTTCCGCCAAAACCGTCTCCGGCACCGAAATAGAGGAGGATATCGTGATTGGTGGTGGCCACGCGCTGGAACCAGCCGCCAAAGGTCCAGCTGCGATTGCTGAAGTTCATTTCCGCCGGATTGCTTACGTAACGCGAGAGGCGGGCGGCGTTGGTTGTTCCGCTCTTCAATAACCGGAGCGAGCCCCGGCCATACGGCGGGAAGGGTGTATTGGTGGAATAACTGAACGAGCCGGCGCCCACGGCCAGCAAATCCCCGTCGCGGAAATGCCCGGAGTTGTCGGTGGCATACCCGTTCGTCCCCGTATCCGGCGGCTCGAAGCCATAGCGAGTGAGCTCACGCGAATCCTCGCCTTCGCCCGTCGCGGTGTAGGTGTATGCCGCCGTTCCCACAAAATCAGTGGTGGGAGTCAGCAAGGCCGTATGCCCGTCGGGCAGCAGACTGGCCGTGCCGTTGGTCGCGCTGATCGTGTAGAAGCATTGCGTGGAGGCGGTCTGGGAATCGTGCGTGATCGTCGCCAGGTCAATCTGGATCGAAGTATTTCGCAACGTCGTGGCCGATCCCGAACTCGCAGTGGGGGGAGTATCGGCCGGCAGCGACGTGACGGCGGCCTCGGCATAGTTATCAGCGAGCACGATTTGATCGAACAACATGGTGTGCCCATTGTTCGCATCCGGCTGGTACATGCCATTCTTGAGATCGAGGCCGGTCAATGACCCCGCGACCAGCCCCGGATCGTAGCCAATGTTCGTTGTTACATTCACCAGGTTGGTGCCGTTGATCCAGAGCCGGATGTTGCCGCTATTGTTGGTGAAGCCCGGTTCGAGGTAGATCACCACGCTATACCACACGTCGGGTTGAATCATCGCGCTGCTCCACAGCTTGACATCCGGCACCGCCGAATCCGGTCCCGTGGCCATATTCCGGATGTAGAGCCCGATGTTGTAGGGCGGTGCGGCGCTGGTGGTCAGCTTCAGGCTGGCCGGCGGACCCCACGGCGAGCCCTGCCATGCCTGCCAGAACAAATCGGAACTGGTGAAAGCCGCGGCCGGTGAGCCGAGACGAAAGGCAAAACCGCAGTACCGCGCGTTGTCGAAATGCAGGCCGTCGGCGTCGCTGGCCATGGCGATGACGTATTCAAAGCGCTCTTTGGCGCCCGAATTGTCGGTGGGCACCTGGATTTGAATCGAAGACTGACCGGCGTAGTGCTGGGTGGAAAGAAGCGGCGGGCTCGGGGCGCCACTCTGCACAGTCTCGAAAGTCCGGCCATTCTCATAGGCCGACCAATCGCCGTTGATGAAGGTGTAATCGCCCGTGAGCAGCCGGAAGACCGTGGCCGGCGCGCGTTCCGTGCCGAACAACACCGCCGCCAGAAGGGCAACATGGACCACTTGCCCGCACTGGCAGGGACGCCACTTCATTTTGGGGTTTCGAGTATGACGGTTACCTCGCGAACCGGATCCGGCCCGCGGCGATCCAGTGGCGCGTGCCGGTCGCCTTTGATTTCCATCGTGAAATAATGAGTCGTCGGGTCATATTGAACCGGATCATCGACGCCGGCCAGAATGGTCGCGCTGGGAGCGGCCTTGGCAAAGCCGTGCAGCGTCACGGTATCTTCGTTTTCGGCGAGCAGCAGGTTGACGGTCAGTTTGTGACGCGCCTCCTCGATAGCGGCGATTCGCTGGCGACCGGTGCCGACAAATTTTCCTTTGTCGCCGAGAAATGCAATTCCGCTCTGGCGCATCGGCGCGACGACGTAAAACGCGGCGGCTTTTTCCGCTAGTGGAGCGGTCAGGCTCTCGTTCTCGGGCAGCGGCTTGCCGCTGGCGGCAAAATAATCATACACGTAAGCATCGCCGTTCAAGCCGAGGTCCGCGCGGGAGGCTTTCACCTCGCCGGGCGCTGAACCGGAGCGGTTGAAGGCGAAGACGTAACTGGTGCGGAGGCCGTTGTTCTCCGTGTACGTGGCGGCCATGAAGGGGGAATGCTTCTTCTTCGCGTCGGCGATGTAAGTGCGGTCCAGCGGAACCATGGGCGCGTCCGGTTTCACGATCACGCCGTCCGGCCGCACGGCCAGCAACAGGTTGGCTTTGTTTTCCTTGCCGATGGCGTCGCCGATGCCGACGGCGCCCGCGGAAAGGGTCGAAACGAGCACGTTGTTGGTCTCGGGGCTCATGTATACGTCCGCCCACGGGCGAATACCCAAAGCCGACGCGAGGCGGGAGGTATAAAGGAAGTCGCCCCAATGCCCCGAATGAAATCGGTCGCCGCTGGTGCGGATGGTGGTCAGGTTTTCGTATCGGCTGCCCTGCATGAAATGGCAGGGATACGGCATGCAATACTGCAGCGTGATGCCTTTCTCCTGGCAGGCACGCGACATGTTATCAAGAAAGGCCTCCCCTACCCCAATCTCGCCACTGAATGCCGGTGAATAAGTGAATATGCGATCGAGCCAGTCCTGCTCGTAGGTGACGATGCCGACGCTCTTCATGTACGTCGCGATCTCGTCCCACCACTTCGGATCCACGGCCGCCACCCCGGAGATTTTGTAACGCTGATGATAGGGGCTCTCGCGATCCACCCAGCGGCTGTGTGTGACCAGCGGCAGGCCGATGGCCTTCTGGAAATTATCCAGTCCATTGGTGAACAGGTCCGTGTGCGCCTTGTATTCGAGCAAACCGCCGTAACGATTCCATTCGCCCGGAGGCAGTTTCGGCGCTTTGATGGGCTTGCCGGGTTTCCCGTCGGCGTCGGTCGTGGTTTTGTAATACCACCAGGAATCGAGCTGCAGGTAGCGAATGGGAATCTGCTCTTGGCGGTAATGCTCCGCCAGCGCGAGCATCGTCCCCGCGTAGCCCTTGTCCATGTCGTAATTGTAATAATAGTTCGCCCCATTATCCGTCCAATAGCCCAGGTAGCGGAGAACGGGATCAGCCTCGGGTCCCGGGCGTTTCGCATCGCCCAGCGCCAGCAACGTCTTTCCCCACAGCTCCCACGCCCGATTGATTCCCGTTTCCATGACCACCGCCGTCGTGTGGGTGAAGCCCGCCGGCAGATTGTGGAGGTTCGTCGCGAAGCCGCTCGTTACATTGGTTCGACCGTCGCCAATCATCCGCGCCACCATGAAATGGGTCGCGGGGGAAATAACGACTGCATTGGCTTTGTCATCGAACAGCATCCACGGCGTCGAAATCTCCGTCGCCGAAAAGCGCGGCGGCGCGAATTCGTGCCAGCCGTAGCTGAATACGTGCAAATCCGCCGGCAGGTTCGTGAAAGCAGGAAACGCCGGCGGAGGTGTTTCGGAGGCCTCGCGACAGGTTTGGGAAAGCAAGGCGACCGGATGGTCGTCGTATAGGCGGATGGTGCCGCTCATGGGCCTGGCTCCTTCTTTCCAATTGAAGGTGACTTCGTGGTAATCCCCCTGTTTATCCCGGCCCTTGCCGGTAAGCACGTTTTCAACCGGGTGATTAAACCCGCCGCCCAGCCTCCAGTCCGGTTGCTTGCAAGCGACGGAGTATCTGCCGGTTCCCGGCTCGACTTCGGCGGACAACCCGCTGGAAGTAACTACGGTGGCAGTTGCGGCGCAAAGTTGAAACGGCAGGGAAGAAATGCAGCCAAGGACGAAAAAGGACAGGAAGTAGTGAAGGCGCATAACTCCCGGGTGAATGCCCGGCAAACTGCTAAGGCAGGGCCGTGGTCCGATCCTGGAGCCAGAGCAAATCGGTGTAGGGCGAAGTCGCCGGGAGCGCCGAGTGAGTGATCTTGCGGACGGCAAGATTCGCGATGGCCGAGTCAATCCACTTCCGCAGCTCTGCGTGGCCATCGGCGAAGGACAACGCCCCGCTGCCGCAGTGACTGCTCGCCGGCCAATCTGCCCACACATTGGCTCCCGGTTGCATGTTGACGCGAAACAATCCGTCATTGATCGAATCAGGATGTTCATCAATGAACACCCACGTATTCACGGGCCCCGGCTTGGTAAGGTCCACCTGCTTGCGATAAATTCTGTAATCGTTTCCGCCACCGAATTGATTGAGCACGGCCGGGCCGTTGGCATCCGCGCCGGTGTTGCCATTCATCTGGGCGTTCATCGAGATACTGCGAACGCGTATGCCGCCGGATCCCGGGGTGCTGTCACCGGGACACTTGTAAATACCCGTCGCCCGTCCGCAATAAGGCCCGAGCAGCGCCGTGGACAACGGCACGGTGTCGTAGTTCTGCGGGTTGCTCGGCGAAGGCGGAAAATCCCAGTTCAACACGTCCTGCACCCAGCCAACGATGCCCGCGTTGATGGCCACGTTGTTGCAATTGACCACCAACTGATCGTTATAGTCGCCCGAATACAGAATCCACGCGTAGGTCAGTTGTTTCTGATTGCTGATGCATTGCGCGCGCAGGGCCCGGCATTTGGCCTTGCTCAAGGCCGGCAGCAGCATCGCTGCGAGGATCGCGATGATGGCAATGACGACCAGCAGCTCGATAAGAGTAAACCCGCGCTGCCGCGAACCAAATTGCCTGGATGGCGTCATCTGGTTTTAATGTGGTGCTGACCCCCTCATTTCGCCAGCCCCCAAAAACTGGGGCAATCCTACGGCTCGGGAAGCGTAAAGCCCTCGCGTTGGGCGACTTCCTGCCAGCCACCGGGGAAGACAAACGAGAAGGGCGCCGGGAACCGCTTCGGATCGATGGGTTCCGGATTGGTATTGATGGCTTCCGAGTTGCCCATTTTCCAGCCGGAGCGATAGCCGAGCGTGGCCTTTTCCGGGATGCGATAGACCTCGAGGATGTTGGTGTGACTTCCCATGCCTCCATCTTCGTAAATTCGGTTGTATTGAAAGAAGCCAAACATCAGTTCGCTCCGTTCCTTGCCCAGGGTGGCTTTGATGGTGGTGAACAAGCGTTCGGTGGAGGCTTGCTCGAAAGCCGTGTCAGCCGGCAGCGTGTAACGGCAGAGCATCTGATCGGAAGGCCCATCGCGCTGGACGTTCGCTTTGGCCCAGACCCCGGCCCCCGCGAATGCCTGGGCGAACGCAGCCTCCACCGCTTCCCGCTCTTCGGGCGTGATCGCCAGGACGCCGCACGCCGCGTCGGTGAGCTTGTGGCTGTCAGGGAAAGCCCGCAATGGTCGCAACTCGATTTTCCCCAAGGCGGCTTTGGTGACCAGAGTATAATCACGCGACATCTGCCCACCCTGCCGGACTTGCGCCAGTATTTTGTCCTGCATCGCCGGGGACGCGGACGCGAGCCGTTTGTTGCGGAGGAAATCGGCCAGCGCGGGATCAATGGCTCCGCTGGCGGCACCCGTCCGGACTTGCAGCCGCAACTCATGCACTTTGCCGGTCAACACCGCCTGGTGCGCCTGCACGTCGGCAAGTTGCCCCACCAGCGAATCCAGGACTGCCGTGTCGTCCCTCAACTGTTGCTGGCCGCGGCCGGCGGCCGCCCTCAGCGCCATCAGCAGAACGCACGCCGGTATCACTATGCTCACCGCTATCAGAATTTTCTTCATTTTTGTGCGGGATTGGCAGCACGGGCGGCGGCTTGGGCCACGAGCCACTGCATTATGCGTTTCTCCAGTGCCGGCGGACCCTGCCAGCCGGAAAACGGATTCGCGCCTTTGTTGAGGAACAGGTGCAACGGCGTCGTGCTGCTGCCCAACTGGCCATCCGTCCAGTTCACGGTCGCGTCGCCACCGGGATTCGGGAAAATGTTGACCGCGATTTCCTGCGTTTGGTCCCAGGCGTATCGCGTGTAGCCGAGCAGCCGGACCTGCTCATAATGCTCAAATTCGAATTGATCGGGACGAATCATCACCCAGCGGTCTTGTCCCAGAACCGAGGCAAGGTTGGCGCGAAGCTGGTCCATGGCGTCGCGGATTTTCGGTCCCATCGCCTCCAGCACGAACACCGCGGATTCCGCTCCGGATGGCAACTGGACTTTGGCCGGGTGATTGGTCTGATACAGGCTCGTCTGGAGAAGCTGGTCCAACCCCGCAAAGTAATTCGTGAATACCTGGTTGACCGACTCCTGCTCCACCGGCGTAAGCTCAAGCAGTTGGTTGATTTTGGTTTGCAGGACGGCCGGGGTGTTCGGCCCGTCCGCCATCGTGATGGACGGCAGCGCGGACTTGGGCACGCGGACAAAAGGCAGATCGTCCGGCCAGCGATAATCGCTGTCGGCCATGAGGCTGCGTCCGCGCGCTTTGAGGCTTTCGATTTTTTGAACCGCCGCCTGCTGTTGGAGCTGCGTTTGCGCAGCCGAGAGCCCGGCTGACGCCAGCCGGGTCGCTTCAGTTTGTAAACGCTGAACGTCGGCTGCCGTCTCCTCCAGCTGTGCCCGCGTCGTTTCGACCTGGGCATGCGATGCCCCCGCGGCTTGCTCGACCTGGCTTGCCCGCTGCCATTGCCAGCCCACGGGTACCGCCACAACCACCAAGCACAGCGCCGCGGCCTGGGGTTTAGAGAGGGCGGCCACTCGCGAAAGCAGCGCCATCAACCCGGTCGCCGCCGGAGGCGCTGATTGTAATGCCGCGCTCACGACCGCGCTGGCGGCCGCCGGTGGTGTGGAGGCAGCGGTGGCTTTCAAGGCGGCGGTGGTCGCCGCGAGGGTCGCGGTGCGGAAACCGCGGCGGTGAAAAAATTGCGCCAGTTTTTCCAGCGCGCGCTGCACGCGTTTTTGAGCCGCGTCCTCATCGACGCCAAAAGCCGAGCCGACGTCGCGCAGTGGCCGGTTCTCGTAAAAGCGAAGCAGCAAGGCGTCGCGGTCCTTTTCGCGGAGCGAAAGCAGCGCCTCGTCGAGGAACGGCAGGAGCGCCTGGAAAGCGGGTTGGTCCTCGGGAGTTCTCATGGTGGTGCCCAGTTGGGTGGCGGTTTCTTCGCGGCGACGGCGGCGCAATTCGCCGCGCAGCCAGGCTTTGGATTCGAGCAACGCGGTCTTGTGCAGCCACGCGGGGAGCGAGTCGTCGGGGGCGAAGCGCCACGCTTTGCGGGCGAGCGCCACAAACACATTCTGCGCCACCTCCTGCGCCGCCCCGGCATCCCCGACTTTCCGCAACGCCGTGCCGAACACCAGGTCCACGTGACGCCGCACCAGGTCGGCGAACGCCGTTTGTTCGCCCTGGCGGACAAAGCTCTGGAGCAGTTCAAAATCGCGCGGTCGCACGTTCATTTCATCCATAGGCTGCCGCCCAGGGAGGATATCCGACAAAAACGACAAAAAAGTTCTATGGCCGGGAAGGGAGACTCCCCAATTGCCCGATCATTTCCGGCAGCCGACACGCGTCACAAACCGCATTCGAGTGATCGCAAAAATCCCGCACGATCTGGATGAGGCCCTGTTGCGTGGCGGCATTGTTGGGCGCCTTCGCGGCCGCGCCACCCAGCAACCGTTTTCGCGCCAGCCGCAGCACCGAGTTGTCTTCGGCGGCCGGCCACGCAAAATAACGCTGCTCCACGCGCTTCAACACGGCGGCGCTCTTTCCTTCCTTCGCCCGAATCCACAGCCAGGGCAAAATGACGTTGATGGCCAGGTCCGTCACGCGCCCCGCGCCGAGCAAAGGCTGCGCCTTGGCCAATCGCGGCGAGCGAATGGTCCAGTGCCAGGACCAGTAGTCATCCGGCCCGCCTTGCAAAATCTTGAGGAGCGAACCGGCCAGGCGCTTCTCCGGAATCTTCTCCGCGCACCAATTTTCAAGACTTTCTACCACACCAGCGGTTGCAGACCACTGTGCCGCCAACGCGAGCCGGCGCTGGGGATTGTTCGCCGGGCGCAGGCCGTGCATCCGCCAGAGCGTGCGCGGCAACATCACCTGTTCGTATTGATCGCGTTCGCGCCACCACAAGTCCCAAACCTGGCGCAGATAATCGTCCGCCGCTTTCTGCTGGCGCGTCAATTCCACCGGCAACAACCCGCTCAATCCGAGCAGGCGCGCCTGGAGCGTGAGCGGTTTGGGCGAACTGCCATTCCCGCCATACCATTGAGGGCGCAGTTCGGCGAGCCGTTGCATCGGCCAGGTGTTGTTTTTATAACCGAGCGCGCGAAACAATCCCTCCCACAGCGATTGCTCCCAACCAACCTGACGCGCGCGCGCGGAAAATTGTGCGGCCTTGCTTTGCAAACGCGTGAGCGCGGCCTGGCGCAGCAGTTCGGCCAGTTCCTCGGCGCCCAGATTCTGCAACGGTCCGGAGCACTTGCCTCGAAACGCCTCGGGCAGATCGCGCACGGGGTCACCGCTCAGCCACAGGCTCAGTTCGCCGAGCGGCGCATCCAGCGCTCCCCGCAGCGACAAGGCTGGCGGTCCGCCCGAGGCCGCCTGATCGCCCTCCCAGAGAACGTGCAGGATCACTTGTGCGAAAGCGGGATTGCGATCGTGACCGTGTGCGTGCCACCCACTGGCACGTAAATCCAATTCGACGTCGCCCGAGCGCGGCTTTTCGTCACCGAACTGCACCACCGCCCCGCGAAAATCCGGGCCGCCCTCCGCGCTATGGAAGCCCGGGTGCAGCACCCGAACCGACCGGCCATCAGCCAGTTTCAGTTTATCCCGCAAAACGCGCTGGTGCTGCCAGACGGCCTGAAGGAGCTTTTCGGGCGGGGAGTCGGCATCGTCGCCCAGCCGCAACACGGCTCCGCCGCGCAAACGCCATTCCGCATAGAAATTCTCCGGCAGCCTTCCCATCGCGGGAATGTTGGAATTCGCGATTGCCAAAAGCAAAGCCAAATTCCCAAATTTGAACGAATCCGGGGTCCGGATTGACTGTTGATATAACCGTGAGCTTGAAGGCTTTGATATTTCGTGGCGGGCGACTGGTCGTCGCCGCCGTTTCGACGTTGCTGGCCGGTTCATCTTCGTTGCGGGCAGCACCGCCCCCAGCCGAGGTGGATGTCCGCCAGGACGCCACCGTCACCGCCATCGAACGCGTCCTGCCCTCCGTGGTGAACATCGCCACCGAACGGGTCATCGAGCGCCACGATTTTTATGAGGACCTGCTCCGGCAGTTCTACGGCTGGCGCAACGCCCGGCCGGAAAAGTCCATCAGCCTCGGCTCGGGCGTCATTATTGATGAGGAAGGCTACCTGCTGACCAATGACCACGTCGTCAGCCGGGCCAGCCGCATCCAGGTGAAATTGTGGGATGGGCGCGAATTCGACGCCGAGCCCATCAGCTCGACGCCGGGCAGCGACGTGGCGTTGCTCAAGATCAAAGCGAAGGGGAAGGAAAAGTTCACGGCGATCAAATTCGCGCTGGACGACGATCTGTTGCTCGGCGAGACCGTGCTGGCGCTGGGCAACCCCTACGGACTCGGCGGCTCGGTCACGCGGGGCATCCTCAGCGCGAAAAGCCGCCGGCCCATGACCGACAAGGAACCGCTGAATGCCAGGGACTGGCTGGAGACCGATGCGAACATCAACCCCGGCAACAGCGGCGGGCCGCTGGTCAACTTGCGCGGCGAATTGATCGGCCTGAACGTGGCCGTGTATCGCGAAGCGGAAGGCATGGGCCTGGGCTTCGCCATCCCGGTGAAGCACGTCGGCGCCGCGCTCGCGCGGCTGTTCACGCCGGAAGCCATGAACTCGCTCGCTTTCGGCGCGCAGGTCAAGCCGGCGGGCGGAGCCGTCATGGTCACCGGAGTGGATCCGGGCGGACCCGCCGCCGCCGCGGATTTGCGGGTCGGCGATCGCATTGAACAGGTGAATGGCCGCGCGCCCACCAGCCTGGTGCTCTTCACCCAGTTGATCGCGACCTCGGAAAAATCGTCGCCCCGCTTCGACGTCAAACGCGGCGCCGAGCGCAAGACCATCATCGTGCAAACGGTGACGTTCGAGGAATTCATTCGCGTGAAGCTCGGCCTGCGCCTGCGTCCCTCGAACAATCCCGCGAACGCACCGAACGGTCTCAGTATCTCGGAACTCGAAAAAGACGGCCCGGCCGACCGCGCCCGCCTGCAACCCGGTTTCGTGCTCACGTCCGTGGATGGCAAAGCCGCCGCGGACTTGCGCAGCGTCGCGGAATTGCTCCAAGCCCGCAAACCGGGCGAAAGCACCCAGCTCTCCCTCGTCGCCCCGCGACAGCTCGGCAATGGGTTCATTGAGTTTCGCCAGGGCACCGTGGACATTCCGGTGCGGTAGTCGCCGCGACGCCGGGCCCTGGCCGCGACGAAAAAAGGGTTCTCCCTGTGTCCGCGTCCGCAACCGGGGACAGCCTTCCCTCCCGAACCGGGATACTTTGCGAAATAATTGAAACCCTCTCGCGCCGCTTGACACCGCCGCCGTCACCGCCGAACATCAGGCCGTAGGAGGAATGTAATTCCCGATTCGATGGGAATTGGCATCCAGAAGCAGTGGTTCTTTGACATCCGAATTGTCATGCCGCGCCGTGGCCGCGGGACTCTGGCCTGCCGTGGCGTCGGGCACGGCGGCCACAACCGCACCTGGGCGTGCCCGTTTCGGCATTCGTCGGCGCACTGAAAGAACCCCAGGTAATTCACCCTGGCACCGTCCCGTTCGGGCTTGATCAATCATGCGCAACCCGCATAACCCAAAACGAAAGGGCGGCAAAAATCACCTAAAGTCACCAAAGGTACAGTCAAAGTGCGCCTAAAGTACACTCAAAATACACGGAAAATCACCTAATTACGCCTAATTACGCGAAAGGTACAACCTGTTTAAATAATTCTTTCCGCTCCTCCCTCTGCGCCAGATCGGCAACGGTTTCATCGAGTTCCGGCCGGGCACGGTGGATATTCCGGTGCGGTAGTCGCCGCCCTCGCCTCCAGATTTGTAGCGCAGGTTTCCAACCTGGCGGGCGCTCGGTGGCACCGGCGCAATTGGCGGTCTGATTTTCGCCAAATCAGGTTACTAATGCCTGCGTGCGGGAATTGACACCGTAAGTCAATTTGATAATCTGAATTGCTCCGTTTCGGAGCACGCGCCCTAACCCAGCGGCAACTGCCTCCCCCGGGGCATAACTTTAGGCACTTTATGGCAAAAACAGCTAAGTACGTTTATCAATTCGGCAACAAAAAATCCGACGGCAATGGCTCGATGAAGCCCCTGCTCGGCGGCAAGGGCGCTAACCTGGCGGAGATGGCTCGCATCGGACTGCCGGTGCCTCCCGGCTTCACGATCACCACGGAAGTCTGCACCTACTATTACGACAACAAGAAGACCTACCCGAAGGTCCTCGATGCGCAGGTGAAAGCCGGCGTCGCGGCCATCGAGAAAGTGATCGGCACGAAGTTCGGCGACAAGACGGCCATGCCGCTGCTCGTCTCGGTGCGCTCGGGCGCGCGCGATTCGATGCCGGGCATGATGGACACGATCCTCAACCTCGGCCTCAACGACCAGACCGTGCTCGCGCTCGCGAAGGCGACGAACAACGAGCGCTTCGCCTGGGATTGCTACCGCCGTTTCGTGCAGATGTACGGCGACGTCGTCATGGGCGTGCAGAAGCGCGCCGGCGAAGATCATGAGCCGTTCGAAGTCGTGATCGAAGGCCTCAAGCACGACCGTTATCACAAGGACATCGAAGACACGAAGCTCACGGTGGACGATCTCAAGGAATTGATCGTGCGTTTTCAGGCGCTCATTCACGAGCGCACGGGCAAGGCGTTTCCGCAGGATCCGTGGAAGCAATTGTGGGGCGCGACCGGCGCGGTGTTCGGTTCGTGGATGAACGATCGCGCGATTGTTTACCGCCGCAAATACAACATCCCCGCCGAATGGGGAACCGCCGTCAACGTGCAGGCGATGGTGTACGGCAACACGGGCGAGACGTCCGGTTCCGGTGTGGCGTTCACGCGCAACCCGGCCAACGGCGTGAAGGAGTTCTACGGTGAATTCCTCATCAACGCGCAGGGCGAAGACGTGGTGGCCGGCATCCGCACGCCGGAGCCGGTGGCCGAACTGGAAAAACACATGCCGGCGGCGTTCCACGAACTGGAAGGCATCCGCAAGATTCTGGAAAAGCATTTCAAGGACACGCAGGACTTCGAATTCACGATTCAGGAAGGCAAGGTCTTCATGCTCCAGACGCGCAACGGCAAGCGCACTGCGCTCGCGGCGTTGAAGATCTCCATGGAGATGGTGGACGAGAAGCTCATTGATTGGAAGACGGCCATCCGCCGCAATCCGCCCGAGCAGCTCGACCAGCTCCTGGCGCCGATCTTCGACGTGAAAGCGGAGAAGACCGCCAAGGTCATCGCCAAGGGTTTGCCCGCCGGTCCCGGCGCGGCGTCCGGCCAGATGTATCTCAATGCCGATCGCGCCGTGGAAGCGGCGAATCGCGGCGAGAAAGTGTTGCTGGTTCGCAACGAAACCACGCCCGAAGATCTTCGCGGCATGATCGCGGCGGAAGGCATTTTGACCGCGAAAGGCGGCGTCAGCTCGCACGCGGCGCTGGTCGCCCGGCAGATGGGCAAGGGTTGCGTGTGCGGCGCGGGCGCGTTGCAGATCGATTATGGCGCCCGCACGATGACCGTGGACGGCAGCACCTTCAAGGAAGGTGATTTCGTTTCCATCAACGGCACCATGGGCACCGTCTACGCCGGCAAACTTCCGACGGCGGCTTCCGAAATCGTCCAGGTCCTCATCGAGAAGACGTTGGACGCCAAGGACAGCAAGACGTTCCAGATGTACAAGAAGCTGATGAGCTGGTGCGACAAGGTTACCCGCCTCAGTGTGCGCACGAACGCGGATACCCCGGAGCAGACCGAGAACGCCATCGGTTTCGGCGCGACGGGCATCGGCCTCACGCGCACGGAACACATGTTCTTCGAAGGCAACCGCATCGACGCGATGCGCGAGATGATTCTTGCGGACAACGTCGAAGCCCGCAAAGCGGCGCTCGCGAAGTTGCTGCCCTACCAGAAGGCGGACTTCGTCGGCATCTTCAAGGCGTTGAAGGGCTTCCCGGCGACGATTCGTTTCCTCGACCCGCCCTTGCACGAGTTCCTCCCGCATGAAGAAGCGGCGCAGCAGGACCTCGCCCACAAGATCGGCGTGCCGGTCGAGAAGATCCAACAGCGCGTGAAGGAACTCCATGAGTTCAACCCGATGCTGGGCTTCCGCGGCTGCCGCCTCGGCCTCGTGTATCCGGAAATTTCCGAGATGCAGGCCCGCGCGGTGCTCGAAGCCGCCGCCGAGGTGCAGAAATCCGGCATCAAGGTGAAGCCCGAAATCATGATCCCGCTCGTCGGGTTCAAGCGCGAATTGGATCTCCAGGTGGAAGTCGTCCATCGCGTGGCGAAGGAAGTCATGGCCGAGAAGAAGACGAAGATCAGCTATCTCGTCGGCACGATGATTGAAGTGCCGCGCGGCGCGCTCACGGCGGATGAAATCGCCCAGACCGCCGAGTTCTTCAGCTTCGGCACGAACGACCTCACCCAAACCGCGCTCGGCATGAGCCGCGACGACTCCGGCTCCTTCCTGCCGCCCTACACCGAAATGGAAATCGTGCGCAAGAATCCCTTCGCCTCGATTGACCAGACCGGCGTCGGCCAGCTCATGGAAATCGCCGTCGCCAAGGGCCGCAGCACGCGCCCCGACATCAAGCTCGGCATCTGCGGCGAGCACGGCGGCGACCCGGACAGCGTGAAGTTCTGCCATCGCATCGGCCTGACCTACGTGAGCTGCTCCCCGTTCCGCGTCCCCGTGGCGCGCCTGGCGGCCGCGCACGCGGCGTTGGAAGAAGCCAGCAAGGCGAAGCCGGCGAAGAAGAAGTAATCAGTCAGTAGACTGAATTGGTTTTCAAGTGGGGCCATCTGCTTCGGCAGGTGGCCCCATTTTTTACTGCTTAAGAGAGTGTCGCCCCGTTTTTACGTTTTCGTTGCCGCTTCGGCAAGCTCCTTGATAAACGATATCGGCGTTTCATCGGGGGTGCCGGGTTGCCAGTAGAAACGGCTCATTCCCCAGAATTCAACCGACTCCGAGTCGGCATATTTGTGAAGGACGCTGTTCGCAGCGCGGGCGAGCGTTTCGAAAGTCACTACGGGAAGTGACTCACGCAGCTCCTTGATCTTACCGCCCTGGCTGTATGATAGCCCGGCGCACCCCCAGCCTGCGTTGATTAGATCGCTCCATGAATACCCGCCTGAATTGAAACCATCGCATAGCTTGATCAAGTTTTGGATTTGCTGTTCGCGAGTCGCAAGCTCGCGTGGACCTTCGCATTTGGGACAGAGCGGGTCCCGACTAGCGCATTGATCACAATACGGCTTGCCGCATACCGGGCATTGGACGTACGAAGTCGCCCATGTGGCTGGATCAGCCAGCGCGACCGGGTTGCCGCCCGGAATCAGTGAAATGGAAATAAACCTTTTGCAGGAGTTGCAATGACAAACCATGACCTTCTTATGAAACTAACTGAGACATCAGACCAGCCGCAAACCGAAAAGAGGCGCGTTCTCGCAGGATCATAGCTTCCCACGCTGACGGCAAGCCTCGTAGAGAAAAACGGCGGCGGCGCTGGCGACGTTGAGGGAATCCACATTCGGCGGCATGGGGATGGCAACCGCGTCGTCGCAGGCGGCGAGGACTTCGGGGGATGCGCCGTAGCCTTCGCTGCCGAGGACGATGCAACTGTCTTGCGCGAAGTTGGCTTGGGTGAGGGTGCGGCCTTCGATGTGGGCGTGCGCGGCGATGCAGCGCACGGCGTTTTTTCGGAGGGTATTCAAGGCCGCGGGTAAATCCGGCACTTCGATTATCGGCAATTCAAAGACTGTGCCCATCGAACTGCGAACGGCCCGGCGCAGAAAGGGGCTGCAGGAAGTTCCGCTGGCGATCAGACCATCGGCTCCAAAGGCCGCGGCGTTGCGAACGATGGCGCCGAGATTCTCGGCGTTGGAGAGGCCGTCCACGGCGACGAACAAGCGCGGGGACCTGCTTCTGGAGATTACGCTCTCAACCGATTTGACTTCCGGCACGCGGCCCACCGCCAGCAAACCCTGGTACATCGAGAATCCGGTCAGGGTCTCCAGCAGCTTCTTGTCCGCGACGTAGACTTCGATGTTCTCCGGCCTGGCGCGCAGGGCGGGTTCGAGTTCGACGGCCCACTTTTCCGGCACGAGCAGCGATACCACCGTGAACCGGCTCGACAAAAGACGCCGCACGACTTTTTCGCCTTCGGCCACGAAGATGCCCTGTTCGCGATGTTCCATCTGCCGGCGCATCGTGCGGTACGGGCCCAACTCCGGCCGCGAGAAATCAGTGATGGGTTGGACGTGGAACATGCGACCCGTCAAAAACGAAGGAAGCCGTCCATTTCAGAAATCGCGGTAACCAGTCGCATTTTATTCGGCGACCCGCTGCGTTTGGTTGTGGATACAGGAAACCTCCTCTCCCCTGCGCTCTCCTCCCAAGGAGGAGAGGGAGAGAGGGTGGACGGTTTGGGTTTGGGGCCCATCTTTTTCGCGGGCGGACGAAACGGCTGGTTGGAAAAAGTGAGCCTCGTCACCTCGGCTGCTACGGTCCTAAAGGCCGAGTTCCAGATTCACCAGTTGTCTCGCGTATGGTGCGGACGGCGTGCGGACGTTCTGGCCGTCGAGGGTCAGGGTCGGGCACGGCGTGCTTTGCGAGGTTACCTGGACTTGGACATGGGATGCGCCCATTTCCTGAAGCTTCCGCTTCGTGACTTTTTCGGCCAGTTCGGGGCGATTGCATTCGCGGCTGAGGTGACCCAGGTAAAGATGGCGCAGGTCCGCGGTCATGATTTCTTCGAGGGCCTGGGCGGCGTCCTCATTGGAAAGATGGCCGTGGCGTCCGAGGATGCGTTGCTTCAGGCTCCACGGCCGGTGCGGGCAATCCTGAAGCAGCTTCACGTCGTGGTTCGATTCGAGCACCAATGCGTGTGCGGGGCGGACGCGTTCGAGGACGAGGCGGGTGGTGTGGCCGAGGTCGGTTAGAAAGCCGAGGTTCGCGCAGGGGGTGCGCAGCAGGAAACCGACCGGGTCCATCGCATCGTGCGGTATGGAAAAGTTTTCCACCGTGATATCGCCGACGTCGAAACTGGTGCCGGTGTTGAAAATGCGGCAGGGAAGTTTGGCGCGGAGTTGGGACTCGATGCCGTAGTGGGTCTCGCGATTGCAATAGACCGGCACTTCCAGTTTCTCGGCCAGCATCGTGAGGCCCTGGATGTGATCGATGTGCTCGTGCGTGACGATGATGGCCGTGAGATTTTCCGGCGTGCGGCCGATGGTGGCGAGCCGCTGGCGGATCTGGCGAAGACTGAACCCGGCGTCAATGAGCAGACGGGTTTCTTCGGTCTCGACGTAGGCGCAGTTTCCACTGGAGCCGCTGCCGAGAATGGTCAGGCGAACAGGCACGGCCTACCCTAGTAGCCACCCTGCCTGGCGGCAATAAGTTTCGCGAGTTCCACGAGAAGCAAATCACCCCACACCGGCGTATTCCTCATCAGTCTTCAAGTCCACGCCCATGAGGATGTAATCGTGCGTGATGGCCTGCATGTCCTTCACGTAATCTTCCAGGCGGACGAGGTTGCTGAAGCCCATGAGCGCGAACATTTTGATGGCGGCTTCCTGGCCGCCGATGAATTCGGCTTCCACCTTTTCGAGGCCGAGATGGCGCGAAATGCTCACAATCTCGCTGACCATGGCGCGGGCGAGGCCGCGACCGCGGAATTGGGGGGAAACCAGCACACTGACGCGGCCGATGTGGCGCTTCCAACCGCCCGTTTGCTGGTGGAGCGTGGCCGCGCCGACGATCTTCTTGTTGATGAGCGCCAGCAGCGGCAGGTTGCGATGCAGGTCGATGTTCTGGCACCACTCACGGATGACGGAAATATCGGAGACGCGATGTTTGATGAACATGCGTTCCTGCTCGGGGATGGTCTGAAAGAATTCGTGGAAGCCTTTTTCGTCGTCTTTCTTGAGTGGCCGCAGGGTGGACTTCGAACCGTCCTTGAGCTGGATCTCCCGGGGATATTTTTGCAGTTCGTATTCGAGCGACATAAGGTTCCCTTTCTTTTGGTTGCGGCTACTTTGCCCCAAGGCCGGAGACGGTGCAAGCGCGGTCGAGGGCGGACCGGCGCCAGATGTGACCACCCCGGGGAACCAGGGTATGCAAACAGACCCGCTACACCTGCCACGCCCGCTACAAGCCGCATAAACATTGGTCGAAACGGGTATCCGGACCCTCACCCGCCGTCGCTGCAACGCGCTACATCATGCCGAAAGACCACTGGAGTCTGCGGGCGCAGACGATTTGAACAGAAGAAAACGTTAAGAACGGAGGGGAGAGCAAGTCGAACAAAGATCTTTGCCCACAGAACACAGGAACACGCAGAAAACGAATCAGCCAGCAGCCCCGAATGGTTTCGGGGTGAATTTGCGACTTTCGGCCTTCAACTCATTTGGGTTCCGCCGTGTTCACGCCGCAACCGGGTTCGTCCATGGCTTCTTCGGTGCCGACCTCGTCGCGTTCGCCGCTGAGTTCGCCGTGGGGCGCGGGGGCGCCGCTGCGTTGCTCGCCGGGGCGCGGCGCGGGACGGGTGCGGACCTGGCCTTCACGGGAAAACCCGGGTTCAGCCACTGCGCGGCAGGTGCAGCCGGTGCCTTCGGCACAGCCCTGGCAGCAATAGGTCTGGCCTTCGTGGGTGTAGCCTTCTCCGGGCCATTCGTTTTTGACCATGCCGCAACCAGGGCAGGTCGGTGCCGGGGCCGACGATTCGGCCGGGGTGTTGGGAGTCTCGTTCCGGTTTGGTTTCATAACCAGCGTGTGATTTCGGTTTCCCACCAGCATAAGGAGTGCCCTTGTTTGGTAATTCCGGTCGAAGCCTGCCGGCGAAATACGACGAGTGCAAACTGGGAGCAATCGCGAAGGCAGAAATCCGAAATTCGAATCCCGAAATCCGAAACAAATTCAAATGACGAAAAACAGAAAAAAAGGGGAACGAAGGAAACGGAAGCGACTTTTTGACCGTAAACCTGCGACCCGAATGCGTTTGAGGTGAACCGGCAACGTTCAACTTGCAACCTCTGCAGGGCGTTCCCCGGGCATTTTGCACTGGTCCAGCCCTTTTTGAGAGGGTGGCCTGCTCCGGGGGATGGTGGCATTCAAAAAGCTATTCAAGAGGCCAGAAGCTCAAAATCATGAGGCTTAACCAAAAATGGGGGAGTTTGTTGGGGTTATGCTTCCTCTGCCTGTTCGGCGGAAATACGAAGCTGTTTGCGCAGTCGGATGGCGAAACGCGCTGGAAAGCGCTGGCTATGATCGAGTCCGGCAACAATGACCGTGCGGTCGGCGCCGTGGGTGAAATTTCCCGCTACCAAATCCGTCCGGCGATCTGGAAACGCTACGCCCCGCCAGGCGCCAATTGGCGAAACCAGCGAACGGCGTTCGTCGTCGCGACGAAGGTTATGGAGGAACGGCTGGGTGCGTTTCGGGAGAGCCATAAACGTGCGCCGACGGATTTCGAGTTCTACGTGCTTTGGAATGCACCCGGTCAGGTCCGCAAGCCGACGAAAGTAGTCGCAGCGCGGGCGCATCGGTTTTGTGGGCTGGTTCGGCGCGAGGAACAGCAGCGGCAGATTGCCGAGTTTCGGGAAAGAAAGCGTTCAATGAATCAAACGTTAAGCGAGAAATCAGAGTCATTATGAAAATCACGTTCAAACAGATCGCCCTTGTCAGCGCTCTCCTGCTGGCGGCGCCCTTGGCGCGGGCGCAAAACACAAACGTCAACAATAGCACCAACCTGGACGCGCAGAAATACCAGAAGGAATTGGAAGGTGATCGCGGCCTCGGGGAGCAAGGCCTGCTGACACCGGGTCTCCGGGAAAAGATGAAGCTCACCAGCGAACAGCGTACCGAGCTGAAGATATTTGAGCAGGACTTTGCCAATACCTTCCGGCTCTACAAGAAGGCGAACCAGCCGCGCATCGAAGCCGCGCTGGAAGCGTGCCGGCTGGCGCGGGCGTCGAAGAACCAGGAGCAAATCCGGGCGGCGCGCAAGCAGTTGCAGGATGTGTGGGCCGGCCTGCAGCCGGACCGCGCGGCAGCCATCGCCCGCATCAAACCGCTGTTGACCCCGGCGCAACTTGCGATTCTGGAAGATCCGAAAAATGCCTGGCGGGAAAACGAGGATGACGAAGCCAACGATCCCTCGGCGAACACGCCGGCGAATTAGTGAGTCAGCGAGTTGCGTAAACAGAGGAAGAACTGGAGCAAGCTTATTTATGAAAGACAGAACGCCAATCAATAAACCCCGCAAATCGGGATCGGCGCCGGGCAAAACGGGACGTGAACGCGGCGGCGAAACTGGGACGGGCGGGCGCTCCGCCGAACGGGCGCGGAGGGCCGATTCGGAAGAGACCAACGAGGAATTGATCGACGAGGCCGCCCGCGACGCGAAGGAAACGCTGCTGGAAGCCGCGCCCGAATCGGAACGCTGGGATCCCCTGCCCGGTTCACCGGGACACAAGGCACTGACTCCGCCCAGCGAGGACGAAGACGATGAGGGCCGCAGCGCCAACGAAAGACTGGTCGAGGAGGGCGTGGCCCAGGCGGAAGAGGAGCAAACGCTCGAGGCGGAGCGGGACGCGGCGAAAGAGGACAAGGAAGACGAGTGAGACTATCCTGGTGCGTTTGGCTTCACGGGGATTCGAGAAGGCGCCGGACAATTTATCGTGGAGTCTTACTTACCAAGCCGGCCTTTTGATAATCGGCGTGTTTGGTCCGCGGCACGATTTTGACCACACCCGGCCGCTCGCGAATCACCAGGAGCGTATCTTCGAAAATGGTCTTCTTTGAATAGTCCCGGCACACCACCGGAGCATTCGTCTCGATGGCGTGCTCGAAGGCGGTCACCCAGTGCCCACCGCCAAGGCTGTTCGTGAAACCAAAATTAATGGCCCCCGCAATCTCCACGGCGATGAAATATTTCGTCCCGGCAACCTCCGTACACTGGCTCAACAGGCCCGAAAGCAAGCAGGGTTGGACCCGCATGGGAGAAAAGGTAAATCTGGCCGGGTTCGGCTTCTGGTGTCGTTTCCGAAAATCATCCCACTTCCAGAGCAGCTGCTGGCCCAGCGAAAGGTTCGGCGGCATTGTCCGAGCTGGAGGCTTGGTGACATAAAAGCGCGATTTGCCATCGGCGCTGCTCAATTCATAAGGGCTGATTTCCGGGGCGGCGGGCCAGTAAGCCCATCCGATCAGAACGGCCAGGGCGAGGATGGGGATTAAAACGATCCGCCGGACCCGTGGACGGCGCGGGGTGACGGCTGCAGGGTCAGGCGGGGGAGGCGTGGTGTTCATCGCGTCAGACGACTTGCGGTGGGGCTCGGCCCTTCGAGCACGATGAAAATTGCCGATTTGAATGGATAACAGGCGCAGAGCGCGGAGGCGGGGCCGATTTCATCCTGTTCAAATTTGGGGAAGTTGGTCGGGATGGTCAATGGGGAACGAGCATGGGCCGGGCCTTCAGCCCTCAGAATAAATCACAGGTCGGCTGACCCAGCCCGATGGGCTGGGCTGGTATGGGACGGGCCGTTGGCCCTGGGGAGATTTGTTGTCGCGAGGATGATATGGCGCGACAAGCTCGGGCGTTGAGGCGGTGAATCCGTTGAAACGGATGAAGAGGGTGGAATGCACATGCGGTACACCTCGATGAATCGAGGTGTTAATGAGAGGGGCTCAAGGGACCGCGAGGAGGTTGGTGGCGACCGAACTGGTCCCGAGATTGGCTGGCACGCTGCCGTTCTTGAGGAATTCGACCCGGCCATCCACGAAAAGCAGGTGGCCCTGGTTTCGGTGCA
The DNA here is from genome assembly GCA_964448135.1 of uncultured Verrucomicrobiota bacterium. Taxonomy (GTDB): domain Bacteria; phylum Verrucomicrobiota; class Verrucomicrobiia; order Limisphaerales; family UBA8199; genus CAYUVH01. Next base: position 36,584 of record CAYUVH010000029.1, read on the forward strand.
GTTCTTTGGTCCAGGCGATGGAACCGGCCGGGGTTAGAGGCACGAGGCGATTGCCGGGTGTAGGTTGGTTGGTGATGTTGCGGTCGCCGGAGAGAACGGCGGCTGGACTGTTGGTGGTCGCGCTAGTGTTGAGGAAGTAACTGAGGTTTTGGTCGGAGAAGCCGAGGTTGAAGTTGGTGGCGTAATTGCGTTGCGTGTCCTCGGGGCAATACAGTGACCGGGGAGTGCTCAGCTCGTTGGACATGACTTGAAAGTGGCGGGACACGGGGCTGCCACCGACCCACTCCAAGGTTCCGCCGTTTGTGACGGACACCTGCATGGGGTAAAGACCGTGGTTGTCCGTGGCCCAGTTTTGGAAGGCGAAGAGCATGATTCTTAAGTTGTTTTTGCAAACGATGCCTTGCATGTGCCTCGAACCGGGGCGCGTGAAAGCTGGAATGAGCATGGCCGCCAGCAGACAAAGAATCGCAAGGACGATCAGCAGTTCGATCAGGGTCCAAGCCCGCGTGTTGGTCGTGCGACGGAGAATGATTCCGGATGGCATCGCCATGGACCTCTCGTCTGAGGAATAGGCGAAAGCGGGTTGGTAGGGAAGTTGAAAGTTACAGGTTTGGTGTTTTGCGAGTTTTTGCTGGCGGCGGATCGGGGAGACACGATGGGGGCTGTTGGAAGACTCGAACGGAGGTATGGGAGGGCGGGCGTTATTTCCGCCGGGCGAGACGCCCGGCTCTACGCCAGACGGGACGTCTGCCGCCACGATCGCTCAGGGCTTCATCCGCGTGAGCTTCACGTCCTCGGTCCAGAGTTTGATGGAGCCGTGGTTGGAGGTGGCGTAGATGTTTTTGAGCCAGTGGGCGTTGTCGGTGTTGGGGAAGTCTTCGCGAAAGTGCGCGCCGCGGCTGTCGGTGCGCATGAGGGCGCTGCGGGCGATGAGTTCGGCGCCGAGGAGAAGGTTTCGCAGGTCGAGATTTTGCTGCCAGGTGAGGTTGAAGGCGCGGCCGCCGGGCGCGCCGGATTTTTCGAGGGCGGTGGCCAACGTGCGGAGCTCGCCGAGGCCGGTCTCGAGTTTCGGACCGCTGCGGACGATGCCGGCGTTTTCCCAGGCGAGTTTCGCGAGCCGGGCGCGGATGGGCCAGGGGCTTTCTTTGCGGGTGGAATCGAGGAAACGTTCGGCTTCGGCGCGGGCGCGTTTGGCGGGCTCGGGGTCGGGGTCGGCTTGTTTGCGGCTGGCGACCCAGTCGGCGACGGCGTCCCCTACCCTTGCGCCGTAAACGGTGGATTCGGCGACGCCATTGCCGCCGAGGCGATTCGCGCCGTGGACGCCGGCGGAGTCTTCGCCGGCGGCGAAGAGGCCTTCGAGGTTGGTGAAACCGTTTTTGTCGATGCGGACGCCGCCCATCTGGAAGTGGGCGGTGGGACAGATTTCGACGCGTTCGCGGGCGAGGTCGAACCCGATCTGGAGGCAGCGGTCGCGCATGCCGGCGAAGTTTTTCTCCACGAACTCCGCGCCGAGGTGCGTGACATCAATCAGCACCGCGCCGTTTTCGGTGCCGCGGCCGTCGCGGACTTCGATGTAGCAGGCGCGGGAAACGCGATCGCGGGTGGAGCGTTCGAGGCGCTCGGGATCGTAGCGGTTCATGAAGCGTTCGCCCTGGCCGTTGAAGAGATGCGCGCCGGCACCGCGCAGGCCTTCTTCGAGGAGCGCACCGTTCAGGCGCGAGCCGGGGACGACCATGCCGGTGGGATGGAATTGCACCATTTCCATATCCATGAGGTGCGCGCCGGCGCGGAAGGCCATGGCGACGCCGTCCATGGCTTTTTCCTGGGCGCAGGCGGAGCGTTCATACATGAGCGGGCCCGCGCCGGTGCAAAGGATGACGGCTTTGGCGCGGGCTTCGATGTATTCGCCGGTCTGGATGTCGAGGAGGAGCGCGCCGACGATTTGCTGGCCGCCGGGTGTGGTGAGGAGTTCGAGGCCGCGGGTGTATTCGAGGCATTTGATGTCCGCGGCGAAGACCTGGTCGCGGAGGCGGGACATGATTTCGATGCCGGTGAGGTCGCCGACGTGGACGGTGCGGTCGAAGCTCTGGCCGGCGAAGGCTTTTTGATGGATGCGGCCGTCGGGGGCGCGGTCAAAGAGGCAGCCGATGCGGTTTTCCAATTCGCGCACGATGCGGGGGGCGTCTTCGACGAGAGTCCAGGCGAGGTCCTGGTCGCAGAGGTACGCGCCGCCTTTGACGGTGTCTTCGAAGTGAGCGAGGACGGAGTCGGAGGGATCGAGGGCAACGTTGTAGCCGCCCTGGACCATGCGGGTGCAACCGCTTTTGCCGAGCATGCCCTTCGCGACGAGGGTGATGTCGAGGGAGGGATTGCGCCAGCGGGCGTGGAGGGCGGCCATGAGGCCGGCGCCGCCGGTGCCTAATATCAAGATGTCGGTGGTCAGGCGGTCCATGAGGAGGGAGAAGGACCAAGGACCAAGGACCAAGAACCAGATAAGCAACAAATTCCAAACATCAAATACAAGGGGGACTTCAAATCCCGAATCTCAAGAGCGCTCTTCATAGGTCAGACGCGGGATTTGGAACGGAAGAGGGAGCGGAACCAGTCCATGACGGCGAGGCGCTTGAGGCGTTCGATGGAGTGGGTGGGGGAAATGCCGCGGGGACAGACTTCCTTGCAGTTGCCGAGGGTGTGGCAGCGGAAGGCGCCGCTTTCGCCGGAGACGAGCTTGAGACGTTCGGTGCGCTGGCCGTCGCGGGGGTCCACGATGAGATTCAGCGCGCGGTGGAGGGCCATGGGGCCGACGTAGCGTGGATGCAGGGTGACGAGGGAGCAGGCGGAGTAACAGGCGCCGCAATCGATGCATTGCGGCTGGTGGCTCATCTGTTTCCATTCGCGGCTGTCCTGCGGGATGCGTTGAAAATCGTTGGTGTCGAGATCAGGGCGCGGGGTGAACCAGGGTTGGGTGCGTTTGTAGGAATCGAAGAAGGGTTTGAGATTCACCGCGAGGTCGCGCGTGACAGGGAGGTTGCGCAGAGGTTCGATGCGAAGCTCGTTGCCGACGGTGCGGACAAGCGTGCGGCAGGCGAGGCGTTCGCGGCCGTTGACGACGACGGCGCAGGAACCGCACATGCCGACGCGGCAGGAGAAACGAAACGCGAGGTCGGGACAGGGGCCGGTCTGGAGGGCAAAGAGAGAATCGAGGACGCTGGCTTTCTCGCCGAGCTGGACTTCGTGCGTTTCAAAGCGCGCGGCCGCGTCCGGCACGGGGCCGGTGCGACGCACGCTGACGCGGATTTTCGGCATGGGAGGAAATTAGAGCAGCGGCAAGAAGTTGCAATGGTTTTGCATTCGCCTGCGGCATCGACCCGTGGCAGGATTGCTTCATGCGGATCCAGCGGAGGAAACTGGCGATCGCGGGGCTGGGCTGCGCGTTGGTAATGGGCCTCGCCTTGTTTCGGGTTTTCGCCACCAAAGAAGCAACTTACAAAGGCCGGACGATCAGTGACTGGGTGACCGAAGCGGATGGGCCGGAAAAGCAGGCAGCAGTCGTGGCGCTGGGAACAAACGATCTTCCCCGGTTGGTTCATCAATTGGCGTATGACCCTTTTGCCGACTCATTGCTGGCGTTGTCCGGACGATTGCCGCGTGGGGTTCTCCAGGACGTGCCCGGTTACTTTGTCGCTGGCCGGCTGGTGCGAGCCCAAAATGCAGAAATGCTCCTGCTCGTTCTTGGTCCCCAAGCGGCGCCGGCGATTCCGGAACTCGAGAAGGTCGTGGCACGGGGCGGATACTTTCCCGGCGACCGGGCGCTTCGGGTACTGGACGCGATCGGCCCTGAAGGCCTAGGGGTAATCGTCTCCATCGCGAGCCAAACAAACCACCCCATGCGCCTGAGCGCCATGAACCAATTAACAGCCCATACCAATTTTCCATCCGCACGCACCGTCTTGACCAATGCGTTGGCTGACCCGGATCCGATTGTCCGCCGGATGGCGGCCAGCGTGCTGAGCGGCAATCGGTTCGAGTGAAGGGAACCTATCGTTTAGGCAGATCGTTGGCCGGGAGAGGCACGATGTCGGCGGACGGGGAGGCGGCGGTGATTTCGGCGTAAAGGGTGTCAATCCAGCCGTCCGCTTTGATGAAGCCCTTGTTTTTGTCGGCGTATTTGGCGAGGAGTTTTTCGTCCTTCATTTCCTTCGCGCTCTTGCCTTGCTTGATGGCGTCGGCGACGAGGGTGCGGGTGCTTTTCAGGAAGGCAACGTAATCGCGCATGTCCTGCGTGGTGCAGAGGGGGCCGTGGCCGGGAATGATCTTGGCGTCGGCGGGGATCATGCCGAGGACTTTTTCGACGCCGGCGATCAGGCCGCTGATGGTGCCGCCGCTTTTGGTGTCCACGAAGGGAAAGCCGTAGGTGACGAAGTCGTCGCCCATATGGACGACGTTGGCCTGGGTGAAAAAGATGACGCTGTCGCCGTCCGTATGGCCGTGGGGGAAATGGATGGCGCGGATGTCCTCGCCGTTGACGTGGACGGTGGTGCGATCGTTAAAAGTGACGATGGGGAGGCCGCCTTTGATTTCGGGTTTGGTTTCGGACTCGGTTTGCAGGCGTTTGCGGACGTTGTCGTGGGCGATGATGGTGGCTTCCTTCGCGAAGGGAGGATTGCCGCCGGCGTGGTCGCCGTGGAAATGGGTGTTGATGACGAACTTGAGGGGTTTGTCCGCGATATCCTTGAGCGCGGCGCGGATTTTCGGGGCGAGCGGAGCAAACTCGTCGTCCACGATCACGATGCCGTCGTCGCCGATGCAGGCGCCGATGTTGCCGCCGGCGCCTTCGAGGATGTAGACGTTGCCGGATACTTTGGTGGCTTTGATTTCGACTTTGGAAAAGTCCTGCGGTTGCGCGGAGGCGGTGGTCAGAAAAGCGGTGGCGAGGGCGAAAGCAACGAACTGGGCTCGAGTCTGCATGAGCGCAGGATATGCCGGGAAATGGGGAAGGCAAAATCATTTGGAAATACAGATCTAGAGCCGTGAAGCGGAGGATAAATAAAGGTTTCCCGTAGCTTTTGAACGACGATCGGTTATAGTATGGGCTGAGAAGATTATGTTGCGGAGCCGTGAAACATTCGCTGGCGCAAAACCCGGGGCCGATTCGGGCACGGGGTTTGGCCGCGCACTGTGGCTCGGTCTTCCGGCGCTGGTGCTGGTTTCGCTGGGCCTAGCATTTTCCAACACCGACTCCCCCACCCCGTCAGCGCCCGCTCCGACAACTCCGCGCGAGGAATTCAACGCGGGCACGGCCAAGCTCCAAGCCGGCAAGTGGCAGGATGCGGAGGCACTCTTGCAGGCGTCCATTGCCGAGCAGAACGTCGCGCTGCAGCCTTCGGCGCTTTACAATCTTGCGCACGCCCGTTTTGCGGATGGAGCGGAAGCGCTGGCCAAGGCCAAGCAAGGCGGTCCGACTCGTGCGGCTGGTGATGCCGCCGCAAAATCCGCCGATGATGCCCTCGCCGCGGCCAACGCCGCGCTGGAGAGCAACGATGTGCAGAAGATGGTGGCCGCTTACCTGCGGGGACGCGGCGTGAAGAAGGAATTGCGGGCCGCGACGGCGGCGGTACAGGACGCCCTCCAGGAGCATGGCGCCGTGCTGGGCAAATGGCAGCGGTCCTGGGGCGATTTCGTCAGCTCGGCCGAATTGAACAATAACGACGAGGACGCGCGCCACAACGCGGACGTGGTGGACCGGCACGTCGCGAAGCTCGTGGATGAAATTCGCAAGATGCAGCAGTGCATGGGCGGCATGTGCAAGAAGGCCGGCGACCTCGGCGAGAAATTGAAGCAGCTCAAAGGCAAGATTCCCGACGGCCAACTGCCCGGCAAAGGCAAGGGCGAGGACGATGAAGAGGATGAGGACCAGCCGAACGGTCCGAAGCCCGGACAAAAGGAAGGCCAGGGAAAAGATGGGCGCGAAATGGCGCTGTCCCGGGAGCAGGCGGGCTGGTTGCTCGAAGGATTCAAGCTGGATAAGGAGCGCAAGCTGCCCATGGGAGAAGGCCCGGCCGGCAAACCCAAAGATCCCAACCGGCCGACCTGGTAGTTGATGCCCTGTCCGGAGTTCAACCAGGGCGCAGTGAGGCGGATCGCCATCGGTCTTTTCGTTTTGCTCGCGGCGCTGTCGTCGCGCGGCAATCTTTCCGTCCAAACGCCGGCTGCCAACCCGCCGCCGCCGCAGGATCCGCTGATCTCGCTGATGATGGCCCAGCCTAAGATCGAGAACGGCGGACCGGTCCAGGCAATTGTCTCGCTGGATCCGCCGGTGACGACGGCCGGGGTCGCGAGCGATTATCGGGTTACTTTCAACGCGCTCGAGGAGTCCATCAGCTGGCCGGCCAACAAACCCGCCGCCCCGGGCGTGACGTTCGAGCCCGGCGCGCACGGCCAGATTTTTCAACCCAACAACGGCACGCTGCAGCCGCGCACCACTTTCATCTTTCACGCGCGCGCGGCGGCACCGGGCGTTGTGACGGTTCCCGAGTTCACAGTTGAGGTCGAAGGCAAGACGGTGACGGTGCCCGCGGCAAAGATTGACGTGAGTGGCGGCGCGCCCGGGGCCAGCGCCCCCACCCGTCTGCGCCTTGAACTCACCGACACCAATCTTTACATCGGCCAGGCGGCCGGGGCGCGCGTGCGCTGGCGGGGTCCGCCCGGGGGAGGGATTCAGCCGCTTACCCAGGTTCAACTCAACGGCCCCGGCGGTTTGGTGGATATGGGCACGATCCGGCAGCGCATCGAAGGCGCGAACGAACACGGCGCTCCCTATCTGACTTATATTTACGAAACCACTTTCATTCCGCTCTCTCCCGGACGGATTGAAGTTTTTGCCCAGGGCTTTTGTCCGGGCTCGCGCATCGCGGAAAACGGTGAGCTGCCCGGCGGGCCTTCGATGCATGCGCTGCTCGAATCCGAGCCGCTCGAAGTCGTCGCCCGTCCGTTGCCGGTCGAGGGCCGGTTGCCGGGATTCAGCGGCGGCATCGGCATCTTTAAAGTGGAACCGCCGCAACTTTCCACCAATCGCCTGCGCGCCGGCGAACCCGTGGAACTCAGCGTGACGGTCAATGGCGAAGGCAACGTCAGCCGGTTGGTCCCGCCGCCCGCGCCGGTCTCGGCCGACTGGCAGATTTTCGTCGGCAGCGTGGAGGCGGGCCCGCTGGATCCCTTTGGCGCGCGCGTGGAATTTTCCCCCTCCTCGCGCTATCTCTCCGGCGGACCGCGGGGTTCGACCACGTTTCATTACACGTTGATCCCGCTTACCGAGACCACCCACGCGACACCGCCGATTCCCTTCGCCGCTTTTGATCCGATCAAAGGCACTTATACCGATATCACGATTCCGTCCGTTCAAGTCGCCGTCGCACCCGGCGCCGATCCCGCAGCGCTGGCAGTGGTTCGCCAGGCAAATTCCAAGTCACGTGATGGTGAAAAAGAACTGACCCTCAGCGGACTGGCGACGGTGCCCGGCTACAGTGTGGGCAGCCTGGTGCCGCTCCAGGAAGTGCGGTGGTTCCCGCTCGCGCAGGCCGCGCCCGCGCTGGCTTTCGTCCTGCTGATTTACTGGGATCGCCGCCGGCGTTATCTCGAGCAACATCCGGAGATTGTCATCCGCCGCCGCGCCCGCCACGCGCTACGCGTCCAACTGAAAACCCTGCGCCGGGCGGCCCAGGCCGGCGATGCCCCGGGATTTTCCGCGGCCACGGTGCAGGCCCTGCGCACTGTGTGCGCCCCGCAACTCGCCGCCGAACCCCGCGCACTGGTCGGCGCCGACGTGCTCGCGCAGCTTCCCGAACCGGAGCGCCAGGGCCGTGCGGGCGAATTGATTCGCCACATCTTTGCCGTCACCGACGCTTCGCGCTTTGCGACCGGGAAAACCGATTGCCGCGAACTCCTCGTGCTGCAACCAGAAACAGAACAATTACTTCTCCGCCTGGAGGCAAGGCTATGAGGCCTCAATTCCAGCAAGCCACACACATCCGTGGTTGGTTCTTGAACCTTGGAGCTTCCCTGGTGCTTGGTGCTTGGTGCTTGGTGCTTTCAACTCCTGCCCGCGCCGCCTCCGCTTCACCCGGCACTCCCGAGCGCCTCTTTGAGGGAGGCATTCGCGCCTATCGTTCCGCCGAATACCGCGATTCGGCCGCCGCTTTTCAGGCCGCCGCCCTGCTCTCTCCGGCCGCCGGCACGCTCCAGAATCTCGGCAACGCCCAATGGCAATGCGGCGAAACCGGCGCGGCCGTCGCCGCGTGGGAACAGGCGCTCTGGCTCGACCCGCTGAATAAATCCGCCCGCTCCAATCTCCGCTACGCGCGCAAGACCGCCCAGCTGGAAACGCCGCAGCTCGCGTGGTACGAAGTCGTCTCCACCTGGCTGCCCGCGGACGCCTGGGCCTGGATCGCCGGGTTCAGCCTCTGGGCGGCGGTTGCGCTGACGGTGCTGCCGGGGATTCTCCGCTGGCGGCGCTCCTCGGTTCCGCAAGCCCTGGCGGCGCTGGGGCTCGCACTGTTTCTGCTCACCTTGCCCGCCTTGTTGGGAGTTCACACCCGCGCGCGGCTCGGTTTCATTCTGCAAGCCGACGCGCGCCTGCGTCTCACCCCCACCGCCGAGGGTCAGACCGTTGCCAAACTTTCCTCCGGCGATCCGGTTCGATTGCAACGCGCGCGGGGACGTTACCTTTTCGTGCGCACCAGCCATGGCAACGGCTGGCTCGATCGCAACGACCTCGCGTTGATCTGCCCCGACTACAGCACGCCCCCGCCGCTTTCGGTGTCGGACTCCAAGCTTTAGCTTCAGCAATTAAAGTTTTAAGGCTGGGTAATGTTTGGACCTCCTGATTCCGGGCGCGCCGGACCCTTGATTTCACGTAAAAACCGCCCATTTCTTGGCATTTTCCAGCATTGAATAGCCTGCCCCAAGGGGCAGTCTAATGATTGTGACTGGTTGAGCAATCCCGCAAGGCCAGTCGTAGTCAACCATGAGTACGCAGATTTTCTGTGTTGGGTCTCTCGGGCTGGCGTTGCTGGTAATGCCTCTCGCCAGCGGATGTTCTGAACAAGCTTCCGGTTCCACCACCGATGCCGCTGAAGCCACCGGACTTGCCACCAACAATTATCCGGCCACCTTTTCGCCCACGGACCTCGGCGGCGCGTCCGTTGCCGCGGATGCGCCTGGGTCCACCAACGTGGACACCAGCTTTACTGACGCGCCGGCCACCATTGTCTCCAATGATCGTCCCCTGCCCGCGGGCGTCCGGCCCAACAGCGTCACGGGCCAGGTCATCCAACTCGCAAATTCCGGCACCGATGAGGGCGTGATCCTTTCGTTCGTGAACAATTCAGCCTCGAGTTTCAACCTGAGCGCGGACGAAATTGTTTATCTCAAGGACGTCGGCATAACGCCCCAGGTGATCACCGCGATGCTCCAACGCGACCAGGCGCTGAAGCAGCAACCGACCCAGCTCGCGACCTCGGCGCCCGCGCCGATTCCCCAACCACTCCCTGCTCCAGCGCCCGCGCCGGCACCGGAAGTCACTGCTGCCGCACCGACTTACAGCACTCCGCCCGCTCCGCCGGCTTACGACACCGAAGTGCAACCGGTTCCGCAAGTCCAGCAGCCGGTGGAAGTGACGGATGACACTTTCAACAGCTCGCTCGCGCCTTATGGCGCCTGGGTGGATGTCCAGGGCTATGGCCGCTGCTGGCAGCCCACCGTCACGGTCATCAATGCCGGCTGGCGGCCCTACTCCGATGGTGGCCGCTGGGTTTACACGGATTGCGGCTGGTATTGGTATTCCGATTACTCCTGGGGTTGGGCGCCCTTCCACTATGGTCGCTGGTTCCAACACGCCCGGCTCGGCTGGTGCTGGGCTCCCGGCAACGTCTGGGGTCCGTCCTGGGTAAGCTGGCGCTACAATGATTCCTATTGCGGCTGGGCTCCGCTGCCGCCCGCGGCAATCTATAACCCGGGATTTGGCTTCAGCTACTGCGGCCGGTCCGTGTCGTTCAGCTTTAACTTTGGCTTGGGCGTCAATTGTTTCACCTTCGTGCCGCTGAACCGCGTGTGCGAACCGCGCGTCGCCTCCTATTGCGTGCCGCGCAACCAATGCACCACGATTTACAATCATTGCGTGGTGAACACCACCGTGCTCGGCTCGCGCAACTCGGTGATGGCTCTGGGTGTTCCTCGCGATCGCGTCGCGGCGGCCACGCACAATCGGGTGCCACAAATACCGCTGCGCGACATCCATGCCCCAGGCAATGGCACGCAACGCGGCGAAAGCCTCGATCACAGTGGCGGATTCCTTTCCGTGTATCGTCCGCGCCCCAGCCAGGGTGTGAGGCCGGCTTCCACCATGCACAACACGCTTCCCACCCATTCGGCGTCGACCACTCCTTCCCAAAACCAGGATGCACAAACCGCCATGCCGCGGCGCTCCCTCCCGACTTCATCCGATTCTTCCCGGTTCGCGAATGGAATCACGCCGGCGCAATCACCCAGCCCGGCTCGCGATCGTGATGCTCGGACTGCGAGTTCGACCCGCACGCTGCCGACGCACACGACCACCCCGAACTATCAGGCGGGCGCCAGTGCGCAGACCACTCCCACGACCGGGCAATCCGAGCGCCTGTCCAACGACACCGTTTCCCGCAACCGGAACAACAACACCGCCGGATCGGCCGTCGTCACTCACGGCAACAACAATAATAACCGCTCGCGCAGTCCGCTGCCCCAGACGACATCGCCCACGCAGAATTACGCTTCGCGTTCCGACAATGCCGCCGTTGCCGCCACCGAAAACGCGCAGCGCAACAACCTGTTGAATTCACGGACCACCACCCAGAGGGAATCTACCCAGCCGCGAACCATCGTCCCATATTGGATGAGCCCGAATAACACCGCGGAGACCGCCAACAATAACAACAATCGCTCGAGCGTTTTGGATTCGCGTCGAAGCGCCACCACTTACAACGACAATAACAGCAGCGTCAGCCGCGGCACGGACACCCGGTCACGTTCAGCGAACGGTTTGGCCGACGCCCGCCAGGGCTACGCCTACCAGGCGCCCACTCGCTCCACGCCGGACTTCAATACCGCGCCCTCACGCAATTACAACACCCCGGCCTACGACACGCGCTCGACGCCGGCAGCCAGCGCTCCGTCGCGGAACAACAATGTTCCGTCCTATGAGTCGCGTGCGGCCCAGCCGTCCGTCAACTCTTCGCGTTCCGAAGCCCGTTCGGCGCCTGCGTACACCCCGCCTTCGCGCTCGGAGTCGCAGCCGACCCGGTCCGCGCCGGACACCAGCTCTTCGTCCCGCTCCTCGGGCTCGTCGAGTTCCTCCGGTTCCTTCGACCGGCGCGGCCGCTAACCCATGAACGCGACCTGGGTCGGCATTACTTGATGCCGACCACCATCGAGTCGGGCCCCACCAGGTGCTCGACTCGCGTCTGGCGGAAGCCCGCCTCGCGCAGCCAGGCCTGGCAATCCTCGCCGGTGTAGTCGAAACCGCCCGGCGTCTCGATCAGCATGTTCAGGCTCATCAGGAGGCCGAAGGCGTTCTCGCGACGGGCATCATCGATCAGCGCCTCATAAATGATGAACGCTCCGCCGCGCGGCAGCGCCTCGAACGCCTTCCGAATCAGCATCTTCTTCTGCTCGAGATTCCAATCGTGCAGGATGTGACCCATCACGAGCACATCGGCGCGCGGCAGGGTGTCCTTGAAAAAGTCGCCGGAATGGAACGAGACCTGGCCGGCGACGCCCTGCTCCTTCACATACTTCTGGAAGACGGGCCGGACCGCTTCGAGGTCAAACCCCGCGCCGCGCAAGTGCGGGTGCGCCCTGGCAAATTGCACCGGGAGGGCGCCCTGGGCCGCGCCCACGTCCACGAAGGTCTTGTATTCCGCCCACGGGAATTTCTGCGCGATGGCCTTCGCCGCGCCCGCGCTGATCGCCGTCATGCTCTTCAGGAAAATCTCCAGCTTCTCCGGTGTCGAATACAGGGTGCCAAACGGATCCGCGCCGGACTTCGCTTCATTTTGCGGCTCGCCGGTGCGCAACGCATCCGTCAGCGAACCCCAACTGGCGTAAAGCCGTTTGCTGGACATCTCGAGAATGCCGCCGAGATACCCCGGCTTGTTCCGATCGAGGAAGGCGTCGGTCTCGGGAGTGTTGCTGTAGCGTCCGGCCTTGCGCTCGAGCATGCGCAACGCCACCAGCGCGTCGAAGAAATCGCGGGCGCTGCGTTCGTGCAAGCCGAGGCGGCGGCGCAAGGTTTCCCCATCCAGCGGACCCGCGGCCAGCTCGGTAAAGACCCCCAATTCAGTGGCGCTGAGCATGGTCTTGGAAGCCCAAAAGCCAAGGCCGAGCTGCAGGATGTTATCCGGCGTGATCGCAGCCGGCGGCGACTGCTTCGGTTTGGCGGCCGCTTTGGGCGCCGTCGTTGCGGCGGGCGACGGTCTTTTGCCGTTGAGTTTGACTTCGGGCAGGCGGGTCACCTGCGAAAATCTGCGCTTCTTCGTTGGAGTTGTATGCTCGTTCATCATGCCAGTATCGTGGCTTGGGCCACGAGCAGCAACAATGGAACGAAAGGTCTAATGAAACGCGGTTACGGCGCCTGTACCCGATAATACCCGGCTGCCCCCGCCTGGTTGGTGACTGGGAAACGGATTTGCCCGTCGGCGCCAATCAGGTTGGTTTGCAGGGCTTCCCAGAAAATCGGCGGCTCCAGATTCGTGGCGCGCTCCAGCACTATGCGATTGCTGATCGCGCCGTTGTCAGCTGCGAGCAGGAAACCTCCGGGAGCGTTGGAGACGCTGAGCATGGGTAGCGCGGCGACATTCAATTGCGCGGCCGCGCTGGTCACGCTGCCGCCAGGATTCGTGATGATCACTGAATAACCGCCGGCGTGATTGGTCGCGGCGGGGAGGAAGTCGAGGCCATTGGTTTCCGACCCTGAAACGCCGCCGCCATCGACGACCGGCAGGCTGCCCTTGAACCACTGATAGTGCAGCGGTGCGTCACCGGTGGCGGTGACGCTGAACCCGGCGTGGCCCCCGACAAAGACATTGGTCGTGGCTGGTTGCGAAGAAATGGCGGGGCCGACGACCGCGGGATTGACCGGCGCGACGACGCCCAGGACCTGAAGGTCGAGGCCGGCGATATTGTTCACGTACCAACTGCCATTGCCGGGGCTCGTGCCGCCCCAGAGCACGATGCGGAAGGTAACGTTGGTGCCGGGCGGAACGTTTTGCAGCGCGGCGATACCGGAGAGGTTGATTGCAGGCTCGGTGTTTCCGCTGCCGCTTGTCACCGGCCCCCACACGATGTTGGTGCCAATATTCACGAAGCCGCTGTTACCCACCTGATACTGCCAGATGCCGTTGGTGGATCCCGTGCCGCTATGCCGGATGTTGTAGGTCGGAATATTCGTCAGCGAAATCCGGTAACCGGCGGCGGCCGTGATGCTGAAAGTCACATAACTGTTCCCGGCAATGGCCGTCGCCTGGTTGGCATACACGAAACCCGTCCCGCCCCAGGCATCATTGCCCGGGGACGAATTGGTCGGCACCCCGCTGCCCCGCGCCAGGCCCACCACGGTGACGTTCAGCGCGATATTCGTGGGCGCCCACGGCGAAGGCCCGTAATTATTTATCCCGCTGACTTCCCAGCCCGCGATAATCCCACCGCTTCCCGCTCCGCCACTCGCGGGATTGATGACCGTGGGGTCGTTGGCCACGTTGTTCGTGGCGTTGGCATCGCCGCCGCCGGAGACCGTGACGATATTGGTCACGTTGGCCGCCGCGTTGGTCGCTACACTGACGGTGACGGTGATGGCCGGATAACTCGCCGCCGAAGCAAGCGCGTCGGTGCGCGTGCAGGTGAGCGCCCCCAGGTTCGCCGTCCAGCCGGAACCGCCCAGTGCGGTGGCCGTCAAACCGGCGGGTAACGTATCCACCACGGTCACCAGGCCCGTCGTGCCAAGCGAACCGGAGTTGGTGACAACTATCGTGTAGGTTTTGTTGCTGTCACCCTGCGTGAAACTTCCCGAGTGCGAGAGTTTAACCGCCAGGTCCGGGGCCGGAATGCCGCTGCTCGAGGAGTTGCGCGGGTTCGGCGCGCCGGTCGCGAAATCCGCGGCGTTGTTCCCGGTATCGGTCGCGCCGCCGCCCAGTCGGAAATCGGCAGTGGTGGCGGAAATGGTCGGGGCCGCGCCCGCGCCCTGGTAGGCGTCCGCGTTGCCGTACCCCACAAAATCCACCAGGCTCGCAATTCCCACCGGCGAAGAGGTGCCGGAGGGAATATTCGTTTGCGCGCTCAGGAGCGCGATCTTGCCCTTGCTGGCGCTCAGGTTGATGGCGGTCGAAGAAATATCGGCCGCCGGCAGTGTCGCGCCCGTGGTTCCATCGCTGGCGCATTGGATGAGAAAATAGTGTGCCGCGGGCACCGAGCCGCTGAGATTCACCTTTGTCCAGGTCGAACCGCTGGCACTGGCGTATTGCACCGACCAACCGCTCAGGCTCACCGCGCTCCCGCTGCGATTATACAATTCGATGTAATCATTCTCATACGTTGCGCCCGAATTGCCGCCACCGCCGTAAATCTGGCTGATACCGACCGCGCCCACGGGATTGGTCGCGACCACAAATGGCGTCGCGCTGAATCCCACGCCGTAGGCATTGGTCACCGAGATCAGGCCATCGGTCGTGCCGCCCGGAACCGTGGCGGTGATTTGCGAAAATGAATTCACGGCGAACGCGGCGTTGCGTCCGTTGAAGCCGACGCCCGTCACACCGGCAAAATTCGTTCCGGTGATCACCACCGCAGTGTTCACAAACGCGTTCGTCGGCGTGAACGAGGCAATGACCGGCGTGCCGTTTCCGGCGAGCAAAGTGAAATTGTTCGTGGTCGTGGCGTTGCCGAAGAGCGTCGTGACGCTGAGCGGCCCGGTGGTGGCGCCGGCCGGCACGGTGGCGCTGAGGTTGGTCAGTGAATTGACGGTGAAGTTCGCGGTAACACCGTTGAACGAAACGTCAGTGACATTCGTGAAGAGCAAGCCGTTGACGCTGACAGTGTCGTTGGTCACGCCGAAGGCCGGGGTGAACCCGGCAATGCCCGGCGCCAGGCTCACGGTCAACTGCGCGACGGCGCTCGTGGCGCGGCCAAAGGCATTCGTTACGATCGCATAATAGCTTCCGGCATTGCTCGCGACGATATCGGTGAGCACAAGCGAGGCGTTCGTTGCGTCGCTGATGGCATTGGTGAAATACCATTGATACGCGACCGGCAGGGAACCCGTGGCGACGACCGTAAACGTGGTCGTGGCGCCGAGGCTGTTGGTGCGGCTCGCCGGCGAACTAGTGATGGAAGGCGGTGTGTTGGCCGGCGGCGCCAGGGCGTTGATCAGGTTGGTGCCGTTGGGCGTGCCCAATCCGGTGGCGAGATCGTAACCGGCGACGGCGACGAATTTACCTGCGCTGGCCGACCACGCGTTGTTGCCGGTTTTCGTGTCGTGAAAACAATTGGTATAAGCCGCCGTTTGCGACAGCGCGTAAACCGCCGGGTTGATGAAGCCAACGGGCTGGCCGCCACCGACCGCCGCCTGCTGGTTGACCAGCGCCATGAACCCGGCCCACAACGGCGCGGCGCAACTCGTGCCGCCGGTCGAGCCCGCGCTGCCGCCGTCATACGTCGAGTAAACGTTGTTCGCCGTCAGGGCGACGTCGGGAATGTTTCGCTTGGTGGTGGATCCCCCATTGGACGCCATGCTGATGCCCGCCTGCCACGTGGGGATCGCGTAGAAAGTGCTGATGCCGCCGCTGCTGCCCCAGTTGCCACCGTTGGCATTCACGGTGTGATCGTTCCAAACCGTCTCCGAAGAAAATGCGACGCCCGAGCCCGACATCGTCAAAGTCGTGCCGCCCACCTGCGTGATGTAGGGAGAACTCGAAGGCGCATTCACCTGGTTTACGTTGTCCACGTCATTGTTCGAGCCGGTCACGAAGGCGTCGGTGTCGCCGGAGGCGTTGAAGAACGATTGGCCGGCCGCGGCGATCAGTTTGAAAATATTGTCCGTCGTGGTGCTCGGCCCGCCGTCCCAGCCCCAGGAGCAGCTCAAATTCTTGACCGAGTTGCTGAAGGTCAGCATGGAATTGAGCACATCGTTTTGCAGGCCGTTGGGGCCGGCTTCGAAAACGACGATCTTCGCGAGGCCCGGCGCCATCGCCATGGCCATTTCGATGTCCAGCGAGACCTCGCCATTTCCGCTGTTCGCGCCCGTGGTGGGCACGCCGTTGAAACCATCGAGCAGCACAACCTGGATCGGAATGTTCGTGCGGCCTCCGCCCGCTGCCTGGGCGTACGACTTGATATCGTTCGTGTAGAACCCATCGAATTGCACAAGCCCGACCATTTGTCCCGCCCCGGTATTCGTCACCCCGGCGGCGTAAGCATTGCGGAAGTCGTTGCCGAAAATGTCGCCAGAGCCATCGGGCGCGGTTCCCGACCTGGGCGAGGCGTTGGGATTCGCCGAGTTCCTGCGGAAGCGCGGACGCGGCCGGGAATAGTCACTCAGACCCTGAACGTCCGCCACCGGGAGCGAGACTTCCACCGTCGGCTCGCCATCGGGAGCGTAAAAATCCCGCGCCTCGTTCTGATGACGATACTTGCGCATGCCCACGTGAAAGGCTTTCTCCACGTCGGCGGTCTTCGCGATCACGTCCAGGATCAAACGATTCGGATGTTCGTCCGCCAGGCGAAAGCCGTTGGTTCGCGCAAACTCCTTCACTGCCGCATAGTCTGCTTCGCTCGGGCCGAAACGGGCGGCCAGTTCATCGGCCATCAGGTAGCGATGAAAGTTCGTGCTCGCCGGGTCGTACACTTCGGCCAGAAAGCGATCAAGGCCGGCGGGATCGCGCAACGGCAGCCCGATCGCCAGGCGCAATTCATTCGTCGCGGGCAACACACTGAACGGCGTCATTTTGCTCCACGCCGAAAAGGTATGTCCCGGCAGGGCTTTGAGGCGTCCTGCGACAGGCTGAGCGTTCGCAGCCTGCACGACCCAAACCCCGATGCAGAGGCCGAAAAAGACATGGAATGTGCGTGTACGTAGTTTCATCTTAATCCAATTTCAAAATGCCCGGCGACGAATCGCAGGAGGGTCAGCGTGGAAATTTTAGGAGAAACATGGGGCGAGGGCAACCCACCTCTGGCAAATCTGCCCCAATGGGAAGCTGCTCCCCTTTCGAGCTTCAAAACCTTCCACCGCCGGAAATCTTTCTGATCGATTTTGTGCGTTAATGCCGCTGGGATTGTCAAAATACCGTCGCGGCCTCAAGCCGCTGTAGGAGGTCGGGAGCCAAATCGTCCGGATAAAGGAGTTACGTGCGAACTATGCCAGCCATCCACTTGCAACCGAGTCTGTCCCACCAGTCCCACAGGTCCCACAGGTCCCATCAGACTTTCCCCTCCCAACAACGTCCATTCCGTCCCTCAGCCCGAATGCCCAAATGACGCCAATGTTCACCAAACGACGCGAAATTACCCGAAAGGTACAACTCGTTTAATTTTTTCCGGGCCACCTCTCAAAATCAGACAAAACCGCCTTGCAAAATGCAGTAAAAATGGCTATCTTGTTGCTAGAATTGTAACTTTGTCACTCTGAGTATTATTCGAGCTACGATACCGACTATTCCCGGCTAAGCCGCAATCCCCCGCGTGCCCAATAAAGTTTGCAAGTTGTTCAACCGTAACCGGTTGCTTGGTCCGCTCACCTTGGCGGCACTCGTTATTTCGTTTTTTCAATGTCAGGCGTGGATTGGTGTGCCCTACCAGTTGCAGCTCGGCAATCCCAGCAACGCCACGGTCGATGCCAACAACTACTCTCATTTTCTGATCCAGAGGTCGGTTGAGGCGATTGATTACAACGCCACCAACGGCATTCCGAATTGGGCGAGCTGGAGCCTCACGATCAGCGACATCGGCACCAATGATCGCTCCGCCGTTTTCTTCACGGACACGAATCTGCCGCCGAACTTCTTTTGGGTTACCAATAGCAGCTACAGCGGCTCCGGTTACGCCCGCGGGCACATGTGTCCTTCGGCCGACCGCACGGACAGCCGGACGAACAACGACACGCTGTTTCTCATGTCGAACATCATTCCGCAGGCGCTGAACCAAAACTCCGGTATTTGGCAACAATTGGAAGATGATTGCCGCGGGATGCTGACCAATTCGCCCACGAATGAATTGTTGATCGTCTGCGGGCCGAGCGTCTTTACGTCGAACAAGATTGTGAGCGGCCACGTGACCGTGCCGGCCTACACCTGGAAGGTCGTGGTGGTGGTGCCGGGGCCGGGCGCGGCGGGTACCGCGACGAACCGCATCACTTGGACGAACCGCGTGATTTCAGTCCGCATCACGAATGACGACTCGGTCGCAGCCGACGGCTGGATGACCTACCGGACGAATGCGGCGGCGATTGAGAATGAGACCGGGCTGAAATTCTTCACTTCCCTTTCCTCCAACCTTGCGATGGTGCTGCGCTACAAGATTGACGGGCAGACGCCGCCCGCGCCCGTGATCAGTGGCTTCTCCCCGAACACCGGCGGTACCAATTCGGCTTTTACCATCACCGGTAGCAATCTCGCGCTGACCACCAATGTGACGGTCAACGGCGCGGTCGCGCCATACTTGATCCAATCGCAAACGCAGATCAGCGTTCTGGTCCCCTACAACGCCTCCAGCGGGCCAATCGCAGTGATGGGACTGGGCGGCACCACGACCACGTCGAGCAACTATACCGTCACAGCGGGCGCGAGCATTGACCTCGCAGTGCGCAAGAGTCACACGGGCAACTTCACCCAGGGCGACCTCGGCGATATTTACACCATTGGTGTGACGAATGTGGGCGGCATTACGTCCACGGGTACGATTTCCGTGGTGGATGTGCTGCCAGCCGGCCTGACTGCGAGTGCCATCAACGGGACGGGCTGGACCTGCACGCTCAGTAACCTGACCTGCACGCGCTCCGACGGCTTGCCGCCGGGCACGGGTTACCCTTCCATCAGCATTACGGTCAACGTGGCCAGCAACGCTCCCAGCGCGGTAACCAACAACGTCAGCGTGGCCGCCGGCGGTGATACCAACACCGTCAACAACAGCTTCGCGGATGCGACCACCATTCTGCCCGCAGCCGTTCCCGATGTGACTACCGGCTCGGCTGGCAGCATTGCCATGACCACGGCGACGCTGAACGGAAACGTCGATCCCAACGGCCAGCCGACGACCGGACAATTCCTGTTCGGTCTCACCACGAATTACGGCTCAGGCGCCTCATTCACCGGCCCGGTCACCGGCAACAGCACGCAGGCCGTGAGCGCGAACATCTCGGGATTGACCGCCGGAACCCTTTATCACTATCGCCTCTACGCCACGAATGTGCTCGGCACCGTCACCGGAAATGACCAAACCTTCACGACGGCTCCACCCGGCTCGGCCGATCTCGCAATCATGAAGTCGCACAGCGGCAACTTCACCCGCGGAGATACGGCGGACACTTACACGATCATCGTCACCAACGTCGGCAGCGTCATTTCCAGCGGCTCCATTACCGTGACCGATGCCCTGCCCGTCGGCCTGACCGCCGTGGCGATCAGCGGAAGCGGCTGGACGACGAATCTCGCGACGCTGACTTGCACGCGGTCGGATGGACTCGCGGCGGGCTCGGCTTTCCCGCCCATTACGCTCGTAGTAAGCGTGGCAACTAATGCGCCGCTGAGCATCACCAATGTCGCGACGGTCGCCGGCGGCGGCGATACCAATTCACTGAACAACGTCGCGAGCGATCCCACTATCGTTAATCCCATCGCCGGCACCCTGACCACGCTGGCAGGCTGGGACGCGCGCGGACTATCCAATTTCGGCCCGACGGTTTTTGGGGCCACGACCAACGCGGCCAACGTGACCGTCGCTGCGCTGACGCGGGGTTCCGGTGTGGTAACTAACAGTAATGGGGCGGCGGACGGCTGGGGTGGAGTAAACTGGGTTGAATCCACGTCAGCTTCCGCGATCGCATCCAACCGATTTGCGACTTTTGGAGTGACCGCCAACACCGGTTACAAGGTATCCTTCAGCGCCATCAGCCAGTTCGCTTATCGCCGTTCGCAGACCGGCGCAACGAACGGCCTGGTGCAATACCAAGTCGGCAACGGCGGTTATACGGACGTAGCCACGATTTATTATACGAACGTCAATACCAGCGGATCATATATCTCGCCGATTGATCTGTCCGGAATTCCGGCGCTCCAGAATGTGCCGGCGGGAACCAACGTCAGCTTCCGCATCGTCAACTGGGGCGCGACCGGATCCTCCGGCTCATGGTATATCTATGACACGGGCAACAGCACCGCGCCTGACCTGGTGGTCCAGGGCATCGTAAGCCCGGTGGTCGTGGCGACCGCCGATCTGGCCATCACCGCCAAACACGGCGGCAACTTCACCCAGGGTGATACGGGCGATCTTTATACCATCAATCTGACAAACGTCGGCACGGCGGCTTCGTCCGGCACCATTACCGTGGTGGATACCCTGCCCTCCGGTCTGACCGCCACCGCCATCAGCGGCACCGGCTGGTCCTGCACGCTCACCAACCTGACGTGCACGCGTTCCGACAGCCTGGGCGTGGGCGCCGGTTATCCGGCCATCACCGTCACGGTCAACGTCGCGACGAATGCATCGGCGCTGGTGACGAATATCGCAACGGTTTCCGGCGGCAGCGACACGAATGCGGCGAACAATACCGCGCTCGATCCGACGACCATCCTCGCGCTGGCGCCCATCCAACAATGGCGCCTCGGCTGGTTCGGCACGACGAACAACAGCGGACCCTCGGCGGACACGGCCATCTCCACGAGCGACGGCATGGCGAATCTCTACAAATACGCCCTCGGCCTCGCGCCGCTCACGGCCACCAACGATCCGAGCATCGTGGATATCTTCGCGAACCATCTGCGCCTGACCGCCCCGCGCAGCGCCAGCGCAACGGATGTAACCTTCAGCCTGCAGACGACCCCGGACATGCTCACCGCGTGGACCACCAACGGCACCACGATTGACGTGAACTCGGCGACAATGTTCCAAGGCCACGCGAACACGAATGTGAGCACGTCGGCCAGTGGATATATTCGGTTGAAGATCACCCGGCCCTGATCCCGCGCGGATGCCTCTCCGGGAGTGGAGGCTGCATTGAACATTCGTTGCCGTTGCGGCTCGGAGCGGCGAATCCCTTGACCTCCGCGCATCGGTCTGTTCAACTGAACAGCATTCCGATGTTTTGACCGCGCAAACTTAGAAGACTGCCAACGCCCGCCATGCCCGCCTTCTCTTTCCTTACGCCGCGAAATAAAAGCTTCCCGGAGATGTCATGGTTTTAGCGCTGGCGGCCGCCTGTCTGGCGGCAATCATTTTCCTGTACTTCAAGAGCAACCCGCTCGGCCACAGTCCGTGGTTCATCACCCGCCGCTTCATCAACTGGTTCCCGCTCGGGATGACGTACGCGTTCCTCTACATGGGGCGCTACAATCTCAACGTTTCCAAAAACGCCCTCGGCTCGCTGATGACCAAGGAGGACCTGGGCATCATCGCCGGCGTCGGCACCATCGTCTACGGCTGCTCCTTCCTGATAAACGGTCCGCTGGTGGACAAGATCGGCGGCAAAAAGGGCATCCTCATCGCCGCCATTGGCGCCGCGCTGGCGAATGTCGTGATGGGCATTCTGACCTACCTCGTGATGCAGGGCCAATTGAAGATGAACCTCGTGCTGGCATACTCCCTCACCTACGCCACGAACATGTATTTTCAAAGCTACGGCGCGGTTTCGATCATCAAGGTCAAGGCGTACTGGTTTCACGTGCGCGAACGCGGCGTGTTCAGCGCGATTTTTGGCACCCTGATTTCGTTCGGTGTTTATTTCGCCTTCGACTGGGGCCAGGCCATCGTGGACATGGCCAAGGCCGGTCCGGAGGGCGGGACGGGTTGGTTGCATCGCGTGATTCGCTCGGTGTTCGCCATTGAGGGCAGCCCGTTGACCGCGGTCTGGGCCGTCTTCTTCATTCCCGCGGCGATCCTGGCCTTCTGGGTGATCCTGGATTTCTTCCTGATCAAGAATACGCCCGAGGAGGCGAATTTTCCGCATCTGGACACCCGCGACGCCTCGTCCGGCGTGATGCACATCGAACTGACCACGATGGATCTGTTGAAGAAGGTCTTCGCCAGCCGCATGATGCTGCTGATCTCGGCCGTGGGCCTGACCACCGGCGTCCTGCGCAATGGCATCATGCAGTGGTACTTCGTTTTCGCGAAGGAAGTGCCGCAGGCGCATGCGAAATTCTTCCTCGAACACTGGGGTTTCCTCCTCTGTATTTTCGGCATACTGGGCGGTTTCACCGGCATGGTCTCCGACCGCTACTATCAATCCCGGCGCGGGCCGCCGGTGGCGATCTGCTGTGGCATCATGTTCCTGTTGACCATCATAATGACGGTATTTCTCTATTCCTCGCCGCTCATCGTGGGCAGCGCCTGCGTCCTGATCACGGCGGCGGCCATCGGCGTGCATTCCCTGATGTCGGGGACGGCGGCGGCGGATTTTGGCGGCCGGAAGGCCACCGCCACCTGTGCCGGAGTGGTGGACGGGTTTGTTTATCTCGGCAGCGGCCTGCAATCCCTGTGCATCGGCCAGCTTTCGGGCAAGAGTTGGTACTGGTGGCCCGTATTTCTCATGCCTTTTGCGCTTGCCGGAGGGGTGCTCGCTCTGAAAATCTGGCATGAATTACCCGTGGCTACGCGCAAGTACATTGACGAAGTGGAACTCAAGGGCCGGTTGGAACTCGCTCCGGACTAGGGCATGAGCGCACCCTCCGCCAGTTCATCCGCGGATTCGGCCTGGATTCAATATCCTCCCGGTTTCCGGGCGAGGCGCGGACTCAATTGGGGTTCCCTCGGCCTGCTCTACACTTCGTATTACATGTGCCGGTACAACTTCTCGATTGCCAACAAGGCCATCAGTGACGAGTACGGCTTTTCCAAAGAGCAGATGGGTTACATCATCACCACTGCGCTTTTTGCCTATGCCTGCGGGCAGATCATCAATGGCCTGCTGACGGACTACGTGGGCGGCAAGAAGGCCATGCTGATCGGGGCCGCGGGAACGATCACGATGAACCTGCTGTTCGGGGCGGCGTCGTTCGCGGGCACCCTGGGACTTTTCATCGCCATTCGCGGTGTGGATGGTTATTTGCAGGCGTTTGGCGCCCCCGGCATGGTGAAGATCAACACCGCCTGGTTCAGTCATCGGGAAAGAGGCAGGTTCTCCGGGATATTCGGTTTCATGATCAACCTCGGGCGATTCGGGATTTTCAATTTCGGTCCCGCCCTGTTGACCGGATTCACGATATTCGGATTCATTACCGTGGGGCCGCAGCATTGGCGCTGGTTGTTTTGGGCGCCATCCATTTTCTGCGCCATAACGGCGGTGGTGATGGCGTTCACGGTGATCCAGACCCCGGAGGAGGCCGGTTTCGTGGGAGTCATACCCGACAATACTGGGCCCGCGGCCGGCGATGGTCCACTGTCGGCGCAGGTCAGAATTGTGCTCCGTGCGATCCTGACCAACCCGGCGGTATGGATCACCGCCCTGGCTTACGCGTGCACCGGCGCGGTCCGGCAGGCGGTGGACCAATGGTTCCCCCGCTACATGCAGGACCTCTATCACGTAGACCTCCACTCAACGAGTTTCAAGTTCCTGGCCTTCCTCATACCGTTTGTCGCTTCGGCTGGTTCGCTGATGGCTGGCTATGTATCGGATACCGTGTTCAAAGGCCGGCGAGCTCCGGTGGCAGCGGCGCTTTATTTCCTCGAGACAACCATCATTGTGCTGGCGGCTCAATTTCATGGCGCCAACGCGGCGATTTTTTTCCTGGTGGCAATTTCATTCACGGCGAACTCGACGCATTCCATTCTCGGTTCGGCGGCGCCGATGGATATCGGCGGGCGGCGGATGGCCGGCTTCGCGCTCGGTCTGATTGATTCCTTCCAGTATTTCGGCGGCAGCCTGGCGGGATTGATCCTCGGCCGGTTGCTGGACAAGAGCCTGGGAAATTATTTTTACTTCATGGCCCCGTTTGGACTGATCGGCGGCCTGTTGATGCTGATGATTCGTGGACGTATCAGCCATGCATCACCTCCGGCGGGGACGACGCCAACGTCACCAGCCACCACCACCCCGGCCACCGGCCATTGATCCGGCTTGGTTCAGGCGGGCTGGAGCCGGAACAGACTCGCCTCACGGCTTAAGAGCAGCCGTTTCCACTTAAGTCCGCTGGAGAATCCGCCGATCCGACGATTTGCTGCCACGACGCGGTGGCAGGGAACCAGGACGGGAATCGGATTGGCGCCGCAAGCGCCTCCGACCGCTCGGACCGCTGCGGGCTTCCCGGCTTTCAGCGCCAGTTGGGCATAACTCAATACTTCGCCGAACGGGATCTCCAGCATGGCCTTCCAAATCCCGCGTTGAAAGTCAGTCCCGGACGACAAATCCAGAGGCGGTAGTTTGCCGGGCGGTTTGCCGGCGAGGATTTTTTGGACGCACTGATCAGTGCGCTCGTGCCACTGGCAAATTTCGGATGGCACATCAGACGGGGAAGTGCTTTCCGGAGATGATTTGCCAGGCTGCGGAAATTTCAGTTCGCAAAGGCCTTCGACGGAGTAGCGGGCCAGAAAAACGCCGTCTTCCGTCCTGATCGGCAACACGAACGAGCCGCTCACTGGGCTGACACCACGACGTAGTTGCGTTTGCCTTTGCGCAGCAGGAGATGTTTGCCGAAGAGCAAATCACCTTCCGTGACCGCGCGCTGAACGGCGGCTTCGCGGACGTTGTTGATGTAGACCCCGCCGCCTTCGAGGTCCTTGCGCGCCTGGCCTTTGGAAGGACATAGCCCACTGTGGACCAACACTTCGACGAGGGCTTTGCCCGCACCGGCCAATTCAGTGCGAGGAATCGTCTTGGTGGGAACTTCGCCCACAATTTCGTTGAAGGTGCTCTCGGAAATTCCGGCGAGCTCCCCACCGAAAAGAATCTCGCTCGCGCGGATCGCTTCGGTGGTCGCGTGACTGCCGTGGATAATGTCCGTCATCGCTTTCGCGAGGGCCTTATGTGCGGCGCGGCCACCTGGGTTCTCGGTATGCTGCTTCTCGAGCGCGGTGATCTCGTCCTGCGTGAGGAAGGTGAAATACTTCAGATAGCGGACGACGTCGCGGTCGTCGGTCTGGATCCAGAATTGGTAGAACTTGTAAACGCTCGTGCGCTTGGGATCGAGCCAGATGGTGCCGGCTTCCGTCTTTCCGAATTTGGTGCCGTCGGCCTTGGTGATGAGCGGAAGGGTCAGGCCGTGAACGTGCCGGCTAAGTTTGCGGCGGGTGAGGTCAATGCCGGCGGTGATGTTGCCCCATTGATCGCTGCCGCCGATCTGCAGTTCGCAGTTGTTGTCACGGCATAGCACGTAGAAATCCAGCGCCTGGAGCAGCATGTAGCTGAATTCGGTGTAGCTGATGCCCACTTCGCGGTCTTCCATCCGAGCACGAATGCTTTCCTTCGCAACCATTTGGTTGACGGAAAAGTGCTTGCCGATGTCGCGCAGGAAATCGAGGAAGCTGATGGGCGAAGTCCAATCGGCATTGTCCAGCAGGCGGGCGGGATTGCCGGAGGTCTTGAAATCGAGGAGCATTTCCAGCTGCTTTTTGACGCCGGCGATGTTGGTGGCGATGACTTCGCGGGTGAGGAGCTGCCGTTCCTGGGTCTTTCCGCTGGGGTCGCCGATCGAGCCGGTGGCACCGCCAGCCAGCGCAATGGGCACATGGCCCTGGAGTTGAAAACGGCGCAGCGCGAGCAGCGGGACGAGGCTGCCGACGTGGAGGCTATCGGCGGTCGGATCGAACCCGGCATAAACCACGATCCGTCCTTGCGCGAGGCGCGCATTCAAGGCTTCCGGGTCGGTGGAATCCGCCAGCAATCCCCGCCAGCGCAGTTCGTCCAAAATATTCATCGGACCTAGAATAGAACGAGAGCGGCGAATTCTGAAAACAAAAAGGGCCGGCCATCGCTGGCCGGCCCTCGTGAGAGTGTACTGGAAAGATTACTTCGAATCTTCCGGCTTGTCGTCCAGACGGGCTTCGTCGGCGGCGTCGAAGGCGTGCTGGAGGGCGACGAGGTCTTCGCCGGGCTTGAGCGCGTCGAGCGCGGCCTGTTCGGCCTTGAGCTGTTCGGTGGAGTAGTTCGCGGCCTTGATGGACAGACCGATGCGGCGATCGTTCTTGTCGATCTTGATGACGCGCGCGGTCACTTCCTGGCCGACCTTGAGCACGTTCTTGATCTTGTCCACGCGCTCTTCGCTGATCTGCGAGATGTGCACCAGGCCGTCGATCTCGTGCTGCAGGCCGATGAAGGCGCCGAAGCTGGCGAGCTTGGTGACGCTGCCGGTGACGAGGTCGCCGATCTTGTAGAGCTGGTCAATCGTGGACCACGGATCGGTGCTGAGCTGCTTGATGCCGACCGCGATGCGCTGGTTGGCCTTGTCGACTTCGAGCACGACTGCTTCGACTTCGTCGCCCTTCTTGAGGACTTCGGAAGGATGGTTGATCTTGCGCGTCCAGGAGATGTCCGAGACGTGGATCATGCCGTCCAAACCTTCTTCCAGCTCGATAAAGGCACCGTAGCTGGTGAGGTTGCGAATCTTGCCCTTGACCTTGGTGCCGGCCGGATACTTCTCCTGCGCCTTGTCCCAAGGATTGGTTTCGAGCTGGCGCAGGCCCAGCGAGATTTTCTGCTCTTCGCGGTTGATGCCGAGGACGACCGCTTCGATTTCCTGGCCGGCCTTGAGGACATCGGAAGGTTTCGCGATGCGCTTGGTCCAGGAGAGTTCGGTGACGTGGACGAGGCCTTCGACACCGGGTTCGAGTTCGACAAACGCGCCGTAGGGCACGAGGTTGACGACCTTGCCTTTGACTTTGACGCCCACGGGGAACTTCTGCTCGATGCTGTCCCAGGGATTGGCGAGCTTCTGCTTGAGGCCGAGGCTGACGCGTTCCTTTTCGCGGTTGATGTCGAGGACGACGACGTCGATGTCCTGGCCGACCTTGAGGATTTCGGACGGGTGACCGATGCGGCCCCAGCTCATGTCGGTGATATGGAGCAGGCCGTCGATGCCGTTGAGGTCGATGAACGCGCCGAAGTCGGTGATGTTCTTGACGGTGCCCTTGCGGATGTCGCCCGGGGTCATTTCGGAGAGGAGCTTCTGGCGGCGCTCGGTGCGTTCCTGCTCGATGAGCTCGCGGCGGGACAGAACGATGTTCTGGCGCTCCTGGTTGATCTTGACGACCTTGAAATCGTAGGCGTTGCCGACGTACTGGGTGAGATTCTTCGGCGTGGTGACGTCAATCTGCGACGCGGGCAGGAAGGCCTCGACGCCGATGTTGACGAGCAGGCCGCCTTTGACGATGGCTTTGACCTTGCCGGAGATGATGCCACCCTCATTGCAAATGGTGAGGATGCGTTCCCAGTTCTTCTTGAACTCGGCCTTTTCCTTGGAGAGGACGACCATGCCCTCCTTGTCTTCGAGCTTTTCGATCAGGACGTCCACTTCGTCGCCAACCTTGACGGTCTTGATGTCGTCGAATTCGTTGGCGGGGATGGCGCCTTCGCTTTTGTAGCCAATGTCCACCAGGACTTCCTTGGGGCGGACTTCGATTACGGAACCTTTAACAATACTGCCGGCAGCAAAGGGGAGCGCCCCGGTTTGCCGCATGGCTTCTTCCATCGTCAACATAGACAGGTACTAGCTTTCAGAGAGGAGGCCTGGTCGTTCCGGGAAACCGGAACTGAGGGGACTCCATTGCCTAACGGACCAGACGTTGCAGGGCAACGGAGGCTTTCATCCCGAAGCAAACAAAACCTCGGGGTTGAGGGTTAGGTATTTGGTTAACTTTACTTTCTCAGCCCTAATGAACAGCCGCCAATGCGGCGTTCAGGCAAGGTTTAGGGTAGCGAAAACGGGGATGGATGCAAGATGAAAGTCGGAGGGATTGGGATGAGGATTAAGAGGAGGATCAGGAGGGGGGTATACCCTCCCCCCCCTTCTATCGGTTACACGGTTACAAACCGCATAAACATTGGTCGAAATCGATGTTTTATCGGTTACATTTGCGGTTACACATCGGTTACAAAGCGCGGGTATCGGTTACAATAGTTGGTTGCGGGCGCTGGGATTTGGGTGCCCGGACTGCGCCAAAATGACACAGCTGCTGACCCTCTAAAGCAGGTTATTTAATTCTGTAGCCAAGGCCGCCACAACGTCGCGGCCGCGCAGCAGCGCGGCCCTACCGTTAATGCGGCCACAGTTTTATGGAAACTGCTCTAGCGGCGGCGTTTGAAGCGGTACAGGAAAGCCATCACGCCGAGGCCAAATAGAGCCGCGGCGGAAGGTTCGGGAACGCCTGGTGAAAAAAGGAAATTAGGTCCCAGGATGATCGTGCCGGTGGGGCCGCCAATCTCCGGTGGAAAGGCGAAGCCGTCGTTCGCCTGGGCATAGCCACGAAGTTGGATGTCATCGGACGCTTCAACAAACCCGCCCTCGCCCGGAACGAAAACATTGAGGCTGATGTTGTTGCCGCTCAGGGTAAAGACGCCGATGTGGTAAATCTCCGACGGGCTCAGCAGGACAGGATCAACGCCCGTGTAAAGACTTTGATTCAGGAAGGTGCTGGAGCTGGTCACGAGATTCGAGGCAAGCAGATGGCCGGAATTGTCCCACAGCCCCACGAGGGTGGGGCCATTCAAATCCACCACATATTTGAAAACGCCAATATTGGTGATTTCGATGCTTTCGCTGGTGGTGAAAGTCCAGCCGGCGCTGCCCGAAAAGCTGCCGCCGAGGGACGGCGAGGGCGCCGAGTTGGTGATAGCCTCGAAATTTCCCTGCGCGAAGGCCGCGTTGGCAGCCACCGCAATCGCCGCGAGCTGAACCAGGATTCTCATGGCAAACTTACCAAATATTACGAACTCAATCCAATCATTGCCCTTGGGGCTCAATCCCGCAAGCTGAAATGCCAGCCTCGCGCACGCCAGCAGTCCGATTCCACACCCTCACTTCGCCGGCGGCGCGGCGCGCAACTCATCCAAAGCGAGATAATAGTTGATGCTGTTGTCGTACTTGGTGGCGAGGCATTTCTGAAAGAGCCCGGCAGCTCCGGGACGATCGCCTTCAATTTTCCGCTTCATCGCCGCGTAGTAGAAGGAATCACAGATCCGGCCGGGCACGACGTTCGTGCGCTCGGCACTGGTGACCGCCAGCGTCAGCAGATTGGTTTCGGGGCAGGCACCCGTGAAAAAGCGCGCCACGATGGCGTGCCACTCGTTGGTTTTGCTTTCGTCGAGGGACTCCAGATATTTCGTCAATTCCTCGTTGCCGGCTTTCAGTTCTCCTGATTGTCCGCGGATGACCCAGAGGCAGGCGAGAAAGTCTTCGGCCGAGGACATCGGCTTCATCGC
The DNA here is from genome assembly GCA_964448135.1 of uncultured Verrucomicrobiota bacterium. Taxonomy (GTDB): domain Bacteria; phylum Verrucomicrobiota; class Verrucomicrobiia; order Limisphaerales; family UBA8199; genus CAYUVH01. The sequence goes on from CAYUVH010000029.1 coordinate 66,228, forward strand.
CAGGGCGCGGCGGCAATTCGCCTGAGCCTCGTCCCATTGGGAAGCCTTGTATTGCTGAACACCCAGATAACCGCGGGCTTCGGGATACAAGGGCATTAATTCCACCGCCCGCTGCGTATCGACGAGCACTTCCTCGTTGGGCCGGCCCTGCTTGGTCTTCATCCAGCCCCGAACGTATAACGCCTGGGGATTGGCAGGATTCAGCGCGAGGGATTTTTCCAGATCCGCCGCGGCGCTGGTGAAATCGTTCAGTGCCACCTCGCTGCCCGCGCGGAAGCCGTAGAAAAAAGACTCGTCGGATTTGAGAGCGATGGCCTTGTTAAAATCGGCCACCGCAGCCCGATAATTCCGCAAGGAAGCCTCGATGCCGCCCCGGGAGACGAAAACGACGGGATCCTTGTCGTTCAGTTTGATGGCGTGAGATACGTCCTCCAGCGCCAGCTCATATTTCTTCATCGACTGATACACGAGCGAGCGGTTGCGAAGGGTCTCCGCGTTGTCGGGCGCCATTTTGATGGCCAGGTTGAGGTCGGTGAGAGCGTCGTCAAATTTTCGCAGGTTGGCCCGCGCCATGCCGCGGCCGTGATAATTTTCCCAACTGTTGGTGTCCAGGTTGATGGCCCGGGTGAAGCTGGCTTCGGCCGACGGGTAATCCTTCGCGCCGAATTCGCACGAACCTTGCAGGCTGAAAGCGAGATGGTTGCCCGGGTCCAAGGCCATCGCCTGACCGACATCCGCCAGCGCGCCCTTCAGGTCCTTCATTTGCAGCAGGACCTGGCCGCGGGCGAGGAAACCGGAGACGTTCGTCGGGTCGAGCCGGATCGCTTGCGAGAAAGCCGCAGCGGCGTTGGTGAAGTCTTCGGCCATGTAACGCATATTGCCGGCATTGAGGAACCAATCCGCTCGTTCATCCGGCGGCAACCAGTAGGGCGATTGCGCGCCGGGCAAGGGATAAAGCCGGATCAGGCATTCGCTCGCGATCCATTTGGATGGGGGGGACGGGGGATTCGAGTAAATGCGCACGAGACCCGGGATGGCATTGGAGGCGAGATCACCCAGCCATTGGAAGCCGTCGCGAACGGTGTATTTCTGGTCCTCGACGCTGGAGAGCCGGAAGTGAACGAAATCCTGGCGGTCGGCCAGATTGGCACATTTTTCCTTTAGAATGGAATCCTTTACCTGAAGCCGCCGCAGCAGGAAGGGGATGACATTGGTGCCCATGTGACTGAAGGCCTCCCGACATTGGGCATCCTTCGGGTCTTCCGGACCGGAGACACCCAGACCCTGCTCCAGCCAATAGCTTAGAGACTTGCCCTGATAGGAGGGCTCTTTCGGTGGGGAGAGGAACCAGATCGCCAGACCGATGCCGAGGAGGCAAAAGAGCAGGATAAAGCCGGTTTTCGTGAGTCCAGAGTTGGAGCCTCGTCGAAGGATGTGTGTTTCTGCCTCGCCCATCGGTTTGCCTTGTAAGCGGATATTGCGGGCGGGTGGGTAAGAGGTAAAGGAATTGTTTGCTGGATGGCTCTGGCAAAAAAATGGGGGCAATAAGATGGGGATGGGAAATCGAGGAACAAACGGGATCAGGCGTTGTTGTTATGCGGTGAAGGATAAACATGCCGCCCCTGACGGGGCTAGGACATGGAAGCATTTGCGTTACTATAAACATGTCGCGCCTACGGCGCTTCGCTTGGGGAAAAGAAAAGATGGAATACGCGCATGGTTGAGCGACCGACATCCTTGGCTACCGTAAGACTGGTGTTTGCCGGTGGCGCATCGCTCGCCCTGCTGGCGTGGATCGGTTTTATGCCCGGTGGCCTGGCCAGCTATCATGCACGGGCCTTTCCGCCCACCGCACTCGTCGCTGCCGCAGTTTCATTGCTCATCCTTGTGTGTCTTACGCCAGTTCTGTGGCGTGGTACGCGCCGCGACCGATGGCTGGCTGCGTCGCTCCTGATATTTCCGCTGTTGGTCCTGGGCCTCGTGGGGCTCGAGCTTTTGGCCGTGAAATTCTAGGGCCGGCCAGGTGAGATCAAGCTGAACATGTGGATCTGCCCTTACTGCCGGGAGCCGATGCCGCTGACGTGGAAGCGACATCTGCTTACCAACACCTCCCGAAACCGATGCACGCGTTGCGGCCGTATCTCGCGGCTCAGCAGTTCCTCCTCAAATGTGTTGGTGGCGGTGGCCCTGGTCACTTTGCCGGGTTGGATCCTGGGCGGAATTATTGGCTTACAATTTGGCATTGCGGCAATGGCGGCGGGTTTCCTGATGGGCGGGTTTGCGACAATGCTGGTCATCACCAAGTATAGCGACCAGCGATACCGCCAACTTGTCCCCATCGAGGGACCGGTCGGCACCGATTCCATCTGCGTGGAGTGCGCTGGTGTTTTTTCTCCCGATCAACTGATCACCCACGGCCAGCACCACGTGTGCGCACGGTGCAAACCGGTCTTCCTGCAAAAACTCGCCGAAGGCGCGGTGATCGCGTTGCAGCCATCGAGGAAGATACCGTTTGTTTTAACCCAGCCGGGACTGGTCGTTTTATTGGCTATCATCGCCGTCATTGGAGTGTTGCTGGCTTTTCTCATTCCCAACATTTGGCTCTAATAGCCAGCACCGGGATTTGCGTCGAGAGTCTGGCAATTGCCCGGTGTTCACGAAACTAGCTGACCCAAGGTTGCGCATGCCTCGCAAACTTGGGCTGCAGGCCGCGCTGATCAAGCAATCGTTGTAACTTTAAGAAAGCCTCGCTCGACCATTTTTTGGACCAGGTCAGCGAAGGCTTCGAAGGGGAAGCCTTCGGGGAGTTCGGCGGCGGCGTGGGCTTCGTCGAAGATTTGGCGGACGGATTTGCTTCCTTGGAAACGGGCGATGAGGGGGATGATCCAGCCGTCGAGGCGCAACGCGGCTTCGAAGCCGTCGTGGATGGCGAACATGAATTCAAGGGGAACGAGCTGGTTTTCGCGGACGCCGTGACGGGCGGTGAGTTCGAGGGCGGGGGCGAGGGTGGGTTTGGAGGAAGCGAGCCAGACGTTGAAGTTGGACGAGCGGGTGAAGCGCTGCCAGGCGAGGGCGTGTTCGAAATGCGCGGCGCGGGCGTCGGGCGTCATCTGGACGCGGATGGGAGCGACGGGAATTTTTGGTTGCGTGCGCTGCAGCCAGACGGCGCCGTAAACGAAACGGCGGGTGTTCAACGAACGAAGGCGCTCGAGCAACTGACGCGCGGCATCGGCGGAGAGGCATTGACCGCGGCGGCTCATGCTTTCAACGACCTCTTCGACGGACAGAATTTTTTCGAGGCCGAAGACAAGTTCGAATTCGTCGCGCGCGGGGCCGAGCCATTGCCAGACGCGTTGCTCGAAGTTGCCTTCGTTGGTGTCGCGCGCCACGCAGAGCACGACGGCGGTTCCGTTTGGGCGCAGATGCGCAGGGAGGCCTTCAATGACGCGGCGGGTGACTTCCTCACCGGTGTCGCCGCCGTCGCGATAGACCATGTTGGTGCCGGTGGCAGGGACGAAAGGCGGATGGGCGGAGATGAAATCGAACTGGCGGCCCGCGGCGGGCGAATAGAGATCGCCACAGAGGCTTTCGACCGGGAGGCCATTCAGGCGGGCGTTGAATTCGGCGAACCAGGCGGAGCGCGGCGTGAGATCGGCGGTGGCGGAGGAACGGGCGGTGCGCGCGAGTTGAAAGGCGCCGATGCCGGTGCCACCGCACAAATCAAGGGCGTCTCCCCTGCTCTGTTCGGGCAGCAGTTTGAGGAAGCGAAGAGTACCGCCGTAGATCGCGGGGAAAACGACATCTTCGGGTGGTGTGAGAACACCGCCTTCCGGGTCGTCGCGGCGGTCGGAGGCGCAGATGAAACCGGCGGCGGGATAGACCCACACCGGGCAGACGACGGCGGCAGGATCCTTGACGCCGTTCACCAACAAACCGAGGGAACGCAGAGCAGCGCAGACAGAATCACCGCATTGGGCGCGAGCTTCGGCTGCGGAGGTTTTCAGGCCGCGGACGAAGACGTCCACGCACCAGCGCAATGGCGCGGTGAAGCGGTCGGCGGGAGTTTCGTTCCAACGCACGGCGCCGAGCTGGCCCAGGTCCGGGATCGCGAGCAGGCGGCAGAGGTTGGCGTCGTTGAAGGCGGCCTGGCGGAAGAATTCGCGGACGGTGGTGAATTCGGCGGGGGAGCCGAGACGGAGGGGGAGGTTGGGGATGGGAGCGGGGTCAGGCATGCGGTGGGATGGGGAGGAAGCTCCAAGGACCAAGCACCAAGGACCAGATAAACTTCAAACTCCAAGCGCCAAACTTCAGGGAAGCTTCAAGATTCAAACTTCGAGGCGCGGGTGCGGGCGATTTGATGAGCCTTTATCCTCCCGCCTGTTCGTCGAGGCTGCCGCCCATGCTGGGGCGGAGGGCGTCGACGTTGGCGAGGTTGAGCTCCTTCATCATTTCCACGAAGTTCATGGTGGCCATTTTTTGCGCGCGGCGCAGGAGATACGGGATTGGGCTGCCGGGTTCGACCTGCTGATAGTAGAGGCACACGGCATCGAGGGCGCGGACGACGTCCTCGCGGGAGCGGACGGCGCCGCTGATGGAGAGCGCCGCCGAGGCTTCAGCGCCGGCGGTTTCCGTGGCAGCGGCGGCGCCACCGGCTTCGGCGCCGGCGGCGGGCTGGTAGGGTTGGAGGGCGACAATCATATCTTTGAGGTTCTTTTCGAGCTCGTCGAAGCTCATGGTTTTGCCGGCGGACAGGGTCGAAGTGAGAAACTGATCGAGGCCCTTGATGGCATCGAGGGATTCCTGGAGGGCCTGGATTTGGACGGCAAGCTTGTCAGCGTTGGCGCGGAGCACCGTGGCGATGGCGCCCAACAAGGGCGCGACGGTGGAAGAGGAACCGTCCTCGGGCTTCGCGCCGCGGGCGGAGAGAAGCAAATCGAAGGTGACCGGCGGAGCGCCACGCGGAGCGACGAGCGGCGCGCTGTAGAGATAATCAATGACGGTAAGCCAGCCCGACACTGAACCGCGCGGCGCAGTGAGGGAGCCGAGGATATTCAGCCGGTAGGTGGGGTCGTCGTTGTCCTCCTTGTCGAGGAGCGGATGGACGGTGGCCCATTGCTGCTCGAGCAGGGAGCGGATGAATTGCAGGCCGTCGCGAAAACCCGGCAGGCCGCCGGTGCGGAGGAGGCCGCAGCAATACATGATGGCCACGCGGAGGTGTTTGCCTTTGAGGAGCAGCGCCCCGGACTTGCGCTCGAGCTCACCCCAATCGGGCGGCTCGGCGGGCTTGCGGATGGAGCCGATTTCGATTTCGGGTTTGCCCTTGAGGAGCGTCTCCAGCTCGTCGAACTCCGGTTTATCGGAAAGGTCGGGGCCGGAGGGCGATTCGCCCGCAATCGGTTTAAGCAGTTCGTCCAGAGTAATCATAGACCTTCAAATAATGGGCGTGGCTGGTGGGTTTGGAAAGTCCGCCATGCTCAGGGGTGGTTGCGCACGACGCAACGGAATCCGGTTTCCTTTTTGATTCCAGAGTAATTCGTGGGGAGGAAAAGGTCTTTGCTCTGACCCGCCAGAGAACGGTAGCTGAAGCCGGCGATTTCACCGCCCATCGAGCCGGACACCCACTCGCGCACATTGCCCAGCACATCGGAGAGGCCATTGGCCTGTGCGCCACGGGTGCCGATTGCGACCGGCTCTTTAAGCGCCTGGGCACTCCCATAACTGGTGACTTCATTGCGCAGGCGATTGGTGGACAGGTTCCACGCGGCCGGGACCTGGTCTTCGGTAATTCCCGCGGCGGCGAGCCACTCGGCCCGGGAGGGAAGTTCGTAAGTGCGCTTGTCCTGCTGGCTGAGCGCCGCGCAAAACGCCTGGGCGTCTTTGTAGGAAAGGTTGTCCACGGGAAGATTGTCGCCCAGCCCGACCTGGGCATCCGGCAGTTTTCCCATGACCTGACGATACTGGGCCTGCGTCACCTCGTATTCGCCAACGTAAAGACCCTGGGGTGGAATGTTCGCGAGCCACACAAAGATCATGCCAAGGCTGTTGGTAAGCAAAGGCTGCGCCGGCAGGGGCGCGGGGTTTGCCTGGGCGGCCGGAACCGCTGCCGCTGCCGCAGCGGCAGCCACCGCAGCGGTTTGTTTTATCCGATCCTGAACCTGTTGTACCAACGCGGTGGCGGACTCGTCGCCAGGCCGCAACGCGAGGGCGGCCTGCGCCTGGCCGAGGGCTTGATTGTTATCGCCCGCGAGCAACGCCGCGCGCGCGCCTTCGACGTTCGATTTATACTGACGATCCACCTGCTCCTGGTGCGCCGCAGCCTGGAACCCGGCCTGCGCCTGGTCGCGGACCAGCGCCGCCTCCGCGTCACCGGGTTTGATTTTCAAAGCGTTCAAGGCTTGATCGCTGGCCGCGCGAAAATCCCGGGCTTTAAGCGCGGCATAGGCAGCGGTGAGCGCAGTTTGATAGTCCTGCTGTTGCTTTAAGGTGGCGTGCTCAGCATCGAGGTCCTGCTTGAGTTTTGCGGCGACGGCGGCACTTTTGATTTGGGCGTCGGCGTTCGCCTGCAAGGCGATGGCCGTCGTGTCGTCGGGCTTTAGTTTCAAAGCGGTCTCAGCCTGCTTCAGCGCTTCGGAGTAATCCTTGCGATCGTAAGCGGCTTGCGCAGCGGAGACCACCGTCTGAAACTGTTGGGTCGCCTCAGCCGCTTTGGCGGCCGCGACGCGCCGTGTTTCGATGTTGGATCTAAGTTCCAAAGCGGCGGGATCATTCGGCTTAAGGGAGAGTGCCTCCTCCGCGTGCCGCAAGGCCACGTCAAATCCTGTATTTCGATTCAACTGCGTTTGTGCTTCAGCCATCGCCGCCTGGTATTTTCTTTCTTTGTCCGACGCGGCTTGAACGGAAGCCTGTCCCGTTCGTGCTGATTCGAGCAGCTTGGAAGCTGTTTCATCATTGGGCTTTGCCTTTAAAGCTGCCTGAGCCTGGGTGATGGCCGCAGCGTAATCCTTTTTTTGATCGGCGGCGCGGGCCGCGCTCAACGCCGCATCATAGGTGGCCTGCGCGCGTTTGACGGCCAGTTCGGCTTCGGTTTCGACAGGTTTGGAGGGCTCGGTTTTGGGGGGATTAGGATTAGGATTAAGAGTAGGATTAGGAGGAGAAGAAGAGGGAACGGGAGTCGCGGGAGGAGGCGAGGGAGCGGCAGGCGCGAGAGCGGGCTGGGCGGCGGGCGGAGGTGAATTGTTCGCCACTTGCGTAGTGCCGGTCTTGGGGGCGAAGAACCATACGCCTCCCGCGGCGAGGGCAGCCAGCAACAGCAGCGCGCCGAAAAAGAAAGGGAACCTGGATTTGCGCGTCGTCGTGGTATCCGGCGACGTGGACGCGGGGGATTGCGCCGGAGCGGCGGGCGGAGCTGATTTGGAGGCGAAGCTCGTGGCCGTTTCTTCTCCGCTGAACCGCGCAGCGACCGCGTCGAACTGCTGCTGGGAGGCGGCGGCCAATTCGTACGGGATCTGGGTGGTAAGCGGCAGGGCTTTGAGCGACGCCTGAAGGCAGAAGAAATCACCGGTCACAGGTTCGCCGATGACGACGTCGAACCAATCCACGCCGGGGCGCACGAGAAACAAGAGGGGAGTGGACTCCGGAAACACGGTGCGGAGAAACGCGGACCAGAGCGAAATGGCTTCGTTGCGGGACTGGCCGGCAGTGGGCAGACGCAGATGGCAGGATCGGGCGGCACCGGGCGCCCCGCCCCGCCCCGTCAATCCGGGCGCGGCGGCGAGCTCATGCAGCACGCGCCGAAAGCCCACCGAATCCGGACCGAGATCAGGATGCTGCAGGAAGCGACGGCGGGCGTCCGCGGAAGGCGGAACTGCGGCATGGGCGGAGGAATCACCCGAAAGCAACCGTTCCAGGCCGGCCTTCGTGGACAGGCACGCGGATTTGACTTCGTCGGCGACGCCGGCGGCGCGGCAGGTTTCGCGCAACTGTTCGAGCACCGGCAGGACTTTGGCGAGCATCCAGGCCGGCGCCACGCCTCCGCCCTCGGCGCAAACGACCATCGGATATTTCGCGCGGCCCTTGCCGTCGCGCGAGGACCACATCAAGCCGGCGATGACCAACCCCGGCCCGAGCCACAGAATCGTGTGATCGAAATCGGCGAGTCGTTTGTCCGCGTCGAGTTTTTCCCAGGCGCCCGCGTCGATCTGGCCGCCGACCCCGGCGACATAGAGCGTTTGGCGGGCCTGGGCCAGGGTGTCGGTTTCCAGGCCGAGACCGAGGATGTGATCGTCCCAGCCGGGATGTTTGCCGAAGGCGTCGAGAGTGATGCAGGGCCCGCCGTTGGGTCCGCCCGCGCCCGCGGTTCCTTTCCGGCGTTGGAACAAATCTTTCATGATCGCGTTCCCGTTGGCGCGCGAAGAATCACCTGGGCCAGAGCTCGGGCTTGGGCAGCGGCTGATTCACCTGCAGCTCAAGCACGACGCCCCGGGAGCCGACGACGGCTTCCTTGAAATCCCAACGCACGCGCCAGTTTTTCCCGTCAATGGATTGTGCGCGATGATCCTTGATCAACCTCGGCAACGGCCAGTCGGCGATGCGATCGGTCAGCGAATGGTCCGCGTTGTCGCGGCAGAAGAGCGTGGTCGCGGCGTTGAGCGAACCTTCGCCGAGCGGAATCAAATTCTCCTCGCCGGTGACTTCCTTTTCCTCGCCCTCCTGCGAACCGAAATTCAGCCGGAACCAGCGATACGTGCGGGTGAAGTTATAATCGCTGCCGTCCTTCATGAGATGCGGCACGAAAAAGGCCTTCATCCCGGAAACCGTCAGGCCGGCCTTGTCCTCAACGAGCAGGGCGTTGGCGATGCGCGAGCGGGCATCCACTGCCGCGCGCAAACCGTCAATCGCAGCCGACGAACCCCAGGCGGGATTCGCCAGCTCGTTGATCATCTGCGAAAGGAGCTTGTTGGCCTGGACCACGGCGTTCGCATCCATGGTTTTGGTGGAATCCAGCAATATGGGAAAGCCGAGCTGATTCCGATCGAGGTCGCGGCCAATCGCCTGGAGGATGGCTTCCTTGCCGCGAGCAACCAGTGGTCGGAGCCCCTCGATTTTGGATGCCTGCTGCTGCAACGCGCCCGCGGCATCCAGATCGGCTTCCATGCGCACCAGCCAACTGCGGGCGTTCGTCATCTGCATGAGATTGCCGCCGGTGGTGATCTCGAGCTGGCGCAGTTTGTTGGAAACGGCCGCTGAATAGGAGGCAAGGAACTCAGTGCGAAGCCGTTGCTCGGCATTGGCAGCCAGGCGGGTGCTGGCGTTGACCGCCTGCGCGCTCAAAGGCCCTTTGTAACTGGCAAGATTGGTACGAAACTCATCCGCGCGCGCCGTGAGCCCGGAATACAACACCCATTTATTACCGATGAGTTCCTCGGCATTGACGGGTGTGGAGGCGAGGGCGCAGGCGTTGGAGTAAAGGTCCCAGCGCAATTCAAACGCGGGTTTGGGATTGTTTCCGACGCGGGCCAGATAATTGTAGTCGAGATCGTCCAACCAATTCCGGCGCGAGTCGTGTTCAGTCGATACGTTCGCGGCGGCCTGCGAGCCGAAGGACTTCAGCTTGTCGAGCGTCTCAGGCAGCAGACCCGTCGTCAGCTTCTGTTTGGATTCGGGAAGCTTCGCCTGGATGAGGGCGATGGGCGGGCGCAGCGCGGAGGCCGAGGCCTCGGCCGCCTTGCCTTTCAAAGTTTCATAGCCGGCGGCAAAGGTCGCCAGGGACTCGTTCGCGGGACGGGAAGCGGCCTCCCATTTCCGCCAACTGGCATCCACGGCGGCTTTGGATTGCGTGAGATCGGAACACGTGCCGGCGGAGTTGGAAACCCAGGCCAGTTCGCGGTCGCGATAGATCCGCAGGTTGTCCGCCAGCTCATTCAAAGCTTTCAACTGGCGATCGATGTTGGTGCGGGCGTAGGCGCTGGCGGTTTGATAGCGGTCGAGTCCGCTCGTGATTTCCGGATTGCGGGCCAGGTTGTCTGCGCGAAGCAAGACGGTGGGCGGCCAATCGGCAGCCTTGGAATTCTTTTTGGAATCATACGTCCAGGAAAACACGTCCACGAGATTGGTGTCCGGCACCCAATTCGTTTCCATGAGGTAGGACATGAACGTTTTGAGATACCGCGTGGCGGCGGCGCCACTGTTGATGGTGAAGGTATTGTTGGGCCCGGAGATGGTGTCCGACTGCAACTGAACGAGCGACACCACCGCTTCGCCGTGGCGCTGCAGCGCGGCGAGGTCGCCGGGCGCGGGATCCACGGAGGCCAGCTTTTTGCGGGTGGCGTCCACGATGGGCTTGAGCACGCTGGCTTCAAGGATGATTTCCTCCGCGTGCGGGCGTTCGCGCACGCTGCCGGCATTGATCCACGCCATGGGCCGAAACACCAGGCTGATGGCGAGCGGCTTTTCGCTCACGCGCTTCAATTGCTGGAGATATTGCGGGAGGGTGAGCTTGTCCACGCCCTCGACGTAGTTGGTGGAGAGGGCGAAGTGAAATGGTTCATTCGGCGGCGCGGCCACGATGGGAGCCTTCCAGCCCAGTTGGATGTTGCCGGCGCCGGCCTGCCAGTAAGACAATTCGGAAAGCACGCTGCGCTTGAGGCTGCTGTAGCCGAGACCCGCGAGAATGAGCAGCAAAAGCAGCGCGCCGCCGGCCGTGCCGAAAATGGCCACCTGCCGCTGGCGCAGCAGCTTGAGGGTGTTGGTCGCCCGGGTGACGAGGCCGGCCTCGCGAAACACCTTGTCCTTGAACAGATCGCGCAGGAAGAACGCGCGATTCTTTTCCCAGAGGCTGCGTTCTCCCGGTAATTGATCGAGGCTCAGACCCGTGGCCTGCGCAATGGCCTCGTCGAGCGCCTGCCCTTCGCGCATCGAGGACGTGAAATAAATGCCGCGTAGAAAAACGGGTTTCGCGGACCATTCGCCCGCGATAAAAATGGTTTCCAGGTAACGGCGAAGCCGCGGCGCCAGGCGCAGCACGCTTTCGGGAAACGCGAACATCGAATCCACCTCATCCAGCCGGCGCGTCGGCGAGGAGGGTCCCTTGCCCAGCTGATAGGTGGCGGAGAAAAACTGCTGGGTGTCGCCGCCCAGGCGGCCCGCGGCGGAAGTTTCCCGGATCAACGCAAGCCGGCGGCGGCGCAGGCGCGTCGCGAGATCGCGCAGGTGCTGCTCCACGAGCTCGGGACGGAAACCGGAGTCGAGCGGGTCCGGATTCGACCAGCCGAACATCTGGTATTGAAAATCGGGATCGTTGACGTCGAAGAATTCGCGGAAGCCGGTGAGCAAGTCGCACTTCGTGACCAGCAGATACACGGGGAAGCGGACATCGAGCGTGCGCTGGATGAGATCAAGCTGCTGGGCGAGGCGGCTGGCCTTCGAAGAGATGGTATCGGCAGCGTCGCGGATGAGGCTGTCCACGGAGAGCACGAGGAACAGACCGTTGATCGGGCAATCCGGCCGGGTGCGCTTGAGGAGGCGGAGGAATTCCTTCCATTCCGGAGTTTCGCCCGGCTTGGCGTCGTTGAAAACCATGGAGCCGGCGGTATCGAGAATGATGCTCTCATTGGTGAACCACCAATCCATGTTGACGGTGCCGCCCGAGCCCTGGAGCTCATCCTGCATGCCGGGCGGGAAATCAATCGAGGAATGGCGGATGGCTTCGCTTTTGCCGGAGCCGGATTCACCGATGATGACGTACCAGGGAAGTTTGTAGAGGTCCTTGCCGCGGCTCTTGAATTCCTGGAGGCCGGTCTGGAATTTCTGGCGGACGCGATCCAGGTTCGCGCGCTGGGTGGGGTCGCTGATCACCTTGGGCGCGGCGGCGGTCTGGGCTTCGACGGCGGAGGTGAATTGCTCGCGCTCGCGGCGGGCCTTGCGGCGCTGCCAGAGCATGTAGCCGCCGAAAAACAGCACGAACAGAACGACGATCGAGAGGGCAATGATCAGCGAATACGGGTACGGCAAGAGGAAGGCGGAACCGAGCGACCCGAGGCCAACCGCGCCGAGCACCCAACGCCCCCCGCCGGCAAATGTGGAATTGTCTTCCATACTATTTGGGCGGCGCGTCGCCGCGCTTGCCTTCCTTCAAAATGATTTTGATGGACTCGCTCAATTCGCCCACGGCGCGCGCGTAGAGTCCGTATTGGATGATCAGCACGCAAAGGCAAAGAAACAAAAATCCCAGCGCGATGAGCTTGATCATCTTGTTCGGCGGCTCGGTCAGCACGCGCGTGTCCGTGTGCTGGTAGGCCTCGGGGTTGATGCGGCTGCGCGGGTCGGAATCCACCCACTGCTTGATGCGCGGGAAAATACCCTCGACGTAGCGGCGCACCTGCTCGGGTTGCGTCATGTACATCCCGGTGAAGCCGAGGCCCAGGCACACATAATAGACCGCCAGTCGTTCGCCGGCGTCCTCGCTGGTGTCCTTCATGTCCTCGTCGACAAAATCAAAAAAACGTTCGTCGCCGGCGAGATCGTTGCGCTCCTTGCCGAGGCTGTTCTCGCCCCATTGCGTGGCGAATTTCAGCCGGCTGGTGCGGATCAGAAAATCCACAACGAAGATGAGCGGCAATTCGAGGCGCCGCACCTGGCTGATCATCCGCGCGTCACCGGAAGCACGGCGCTGGACGTCTTCGAGGAGTTCCTTGATCTCGGCGCGGACGCGACCGTAGTCGGGCTGGGCCGAGGTCTTGGCGACGCGGTTGAGGCGGCACAAGTACTGGAAAAAATCCTCGTAGAGTTCCAGTAATTTCATGTTGGGAGCGTCATGAAAAGGGTAAAGGCGGCCTCGGAAAGATCAAGCTCGCGGTTGTTCCAGACGAGCGCCGCGGCGAGATCGGTCTTCACCTGGTCCCAGCGGCGCTGGTTCGAGGACGGGAGGACGCGGAAGTAAAACAGATCGCTCTGCGCCGGCAGTTCGAGGGGCGGATAATTTTCCTCCTTCAGTTCGAGGCCAAAGATCGCCGCCTGTTCGAGGCTGCGCGGCATGAGCTTGAACTTGTTGCCGTCGGTGATGTAAATCGCCAGCTTGGTGCGTTCCAGCCGCGTCTTGACCCCGAGGAAATAACCGGTGGGTTGTTCGAAATGCCGCGGCTCGAGCGTGGCGCGCAGCAAACCCGGCGTGCCGGAAAACTGAACCTTGAGCGGCTCGGCGGCGCGGGAGACGCGGATCTCGGCGCGGATTTTGCGATCAAGCTCGCGGAACGCCGGGAGCGGATCGAGATGATCATAGGCGCGGCAATCGAAGAGGTTGTCGGCGGGATGCAGGGCCAGCAACTCACCGAGCAGCTCGCGCAATTCCAGATAAAGATCGAACGGCGAGATGAAGCCGAGGTCCACGATGGACGGCAGGCTGGCGCAAAAGCGATTCAGCGCGGCGAGGCGAAGGCTGAGTTCCCACTTCACTTCGAGATTCAGTCCGCCCGTCGCAACCTTGAGGCGAAGCTGCTCTCGGCTGGCATTCAGTTGCGCGACCAAATCGCGGGCGAGGTCGTGAAGTGTGGGCGACGAGGAAAGCAGCACGCACGGCGGCACGAACTCCGGGTCCTGGCGCGGTTTGCCGGCGTCCTCACCCGAGGCGCGAATCACGCGCAGCAGCGGGATGAATTCCATGTTCGAGAGATCGTCGCCCTTCAGCACGATGCGGGCGTTGACTTTTCGCACATGCAGGGTCTGCTGGTTTTCGCCGGTGTTTTCGTCGGCCAACTCGCGCGCTTCGACCGGCATGTAGAGCAGTTTCACGCGCGGATCGGCGCTTTCACCAAGGCGGAAGGCATTGGCGCGATCCTTGTCCCAGAGCGGCACGGCGAGCAGCACGTCGAGACCGGTACCGCTCTTGGTCAACTCGGCTTTGACATCAAGCTGCGGCAGGCTGGCGTCCTCGGGGAAAATGATCTCCTGGCCGCTGGGCATGATGGCGCGCAGGCGTTCGAAGCGCACGCGGCCGTCCGCAAGATCGTCAGGCGAAAGGCGGCTCTCGATGACCCCAAAGGCGTAGGGGTGGCGCAGCTTGCGCTCGGCACGAATGTCGGAGTGCAGCCGCCGTTGCATCACCTGCAGGTGGTGCGGTTGGAGAAAGAGGCCTTCGTGCCAGTGTACGTGCATAACGGTGGAGGATTAGCGGCCGCGCAGCACCTTTTGTTCGATGAACGTGGCGAGGCTTTCGCGGATGCGCTGGTTCACCTTGTCGGGGGTTTCGTATTCGCGGGCCAGCAGGCCGTACTTTGCCCAGCACAACTCCTCGGTGTTCTTGCCCAGTCCCGGAATGAGGCTGCGCTTGCCTTCCGCGAGCACCACGTCGCGAATCGCGGACGGAGACATCTGCTGGACGTACTTGATGCCGAAATCGCGGCCGCCGTCGGCGAAAGCTTTCAGCAACGCCGCGAGCGAATCGACCAGCAGGCGCGCCTGCGGCTCGATCGTCTGCTCTTCCTTGACCAGAAACTGGGTGGCGGCCTCGCGAAAACTCTGCGCGCGCTTGGCGAGCGCGCTTTTCGGGGCGGCTTCACGCATCGTCGCGACGGTCATTTGATCGAGCCGATGAATGACGTCCACGATCATCAGTACCAGTTGCACGAGCCGGTCCTGCCGGATGGCCGCATCAGCGGGAAGCCCAAGACCCTGGCGCAATTCGGGACCGACGTCAGCCGTGGCCGGTGCCGCCGGCGCGGTGGGAGTCGGCGCTGGAACCAAGCCGGCGCCCGACAACCGGCGGATCGCCTCGTTGCGGCGCGCCTCGGAAATGCCGGGAGCTGTCTCGAGCAACCGATGCAGAATGTCCTCGAAGGTTTCCGGTGGCGGCGGGGGGGACGGAGCCGCGGGCGCCGCGACCAGCGCAATCGCCTCTCCGCCCACGGGAAACCTTGCGACCAACGCTTCGAGGAAACGTTTACGATCGGCGGGACGGACGGGTTTGAGGCTGCGATTGATTTCCTCGACCAGGTACTCGCGGCGCTGCTGCGGCGTAACCGCCGAACCATCCGCCTGGATCAGGCGCAGCCGGCCGGCTACCTCCGCGATCCAACTGGTTTCCTGGTCGGTCAGTGCGGTCACAAGGGCGTGGTGCGCGGGCCCCGCTTAGAAGCTGAGCTCGACGCCGAAGTGGGCGCGCTTGTCGATGGGTGGGCCCTGGAAAAACGCGCCGGGAGCGTTCTGGTACTCGGTGTCCAGTTCCCAGCCGTAGTCAAAGCGTACCGCGCCATAATGGGAAAACTGGTACCGGAAGCCGACGCCAACCGAAAGCAGAATCTCATTGTAAGGCTGGCTGTAAAGCGGCTGGCGATTGTAGGCGCCGCCGTAATCGCAGAAGACCAGGCCCTGGATCCAATGATGAACGCCCAGTTTCGGGGTGAGATTGCCCAGGTCGAATTGTTTGGTGCGCAGCTCGTTCACGACCAGGAACCCATAATCACCACTCACGATGCGCTCATCGTAACCGCGCACGGTGTCGTAACCGCCGAGCGTGTAGGATTCGGTGGCGATCAGCTTGGCGTCCGAAATCTGGCCGGTGAGCCGCGTGAACCAGGTGAAACCGGCGGGTAGCAGCGTCTCGCGGCGCAGTTCCGCGCGCGCGTAGAGATACCGGGGATTCGAGCCGCGCGCGAATTCGTTGAAGGCCGCGTCCGAGTTTTGTTCGTTGAGGTTACCGGGGCTGTAAAAGCCCTGGACGTAAAACGCCGTGCGGCCCCACTGGTCCTTTAACCGGCCATTGTAGCCCAGCATGAACTGGAACACGTCCACATTGTTGGTGGCCAGGAGCGAGCTGGCCGTGGGTGTCTGGAAGACGAGCGGCGTGTCCGTGTGCTTGAAATCAAACCCGGCGGTCACTTCGTGATCGTACGTGCGCGAATAGCTCAGGGGAATCGCGTAGCGGAGGCTGCCCTGGGCGAAGGTGCCCTCGCTGTTGTAGGCGCCGAGCACCGGGTTGAGGACGGCGTAATTCGGATTGATGTTCGCATAGGCCCCAAAAACAGTCAGCTCATGCCGCCACGGCAGCGGGATGGTGTAACTGGCGATGTGCTCGCGAAATTGATCAAAATCAAACGAGGACAGGAACTCATAATTCAGCCGCTGGTCCAGTCCCGCGACATTCGCCCACTCAAACCCGGCGAACACGCGGTTGTTCCCGATCACCGTGATGCCCGTGTCATCCACGCCGGCAAACGCCCGCACGGGAAAACGGTCCTCGACGCGGAGTTCGATGTCGGTGCTGCCCAGATCGCCCTGCTTGAAGGTGGCATCCACGGTGCGAAATGTTCCGGAGAACGGTTCGTAGCCGAGGCTTTGGTAATTGTTCCGGTTCAACCAGGCAAGCGAGCGGTTTAATTTGTCCTCCGTCACCACCTGGTTGGTTTTCATGTCGAACTCGCGGAGGATCAGCTTGTCGGAAAACCATTTGTGGTTGGCGTTGGTAACGGTGATGCCGCTGACACGGGCTTCGATCACGGCGATCTGGATCGCGCCGTCCACGATGTCCTGCTCCGGATAAAACACGTCCACGATGATGTGCCCCTGGTCGCGGCAGTACTTGATGATGTCCACCTGCATCTGGTGGAGCGAATTCGTGGTGAGCGGCGAGCCAAGGTAATGGCCGAGCATCTTTTCGAATTTCTTGTTTTTCAGAAAAGGCGGGCCTTCGACGGAGACCTTGGTCAGGCCGGAAACGCCGGTGGGCTGGACGTTGCCCAGCAACTCGGTCGCGGTTTTGGCGTCGGCTTTGGCGCCCACGACGCGGATGCCGCGCAGGACCTCCGCGCCCGCAAGCGGCGGGGCGGTGTCCGCCGTGGCGGGCGTCTTGTCCGCGCCCAGGGCGGTGGACACGAACAGCGCCACGGCCGAGAAAACGGCGAGCGGCAGCGCCAGAGTGAATTTGCGGCCTGGCCTGGCACAGATATCAATCATAGCGGTTGGGGGATTTGCGGGTTCGACCGGCTTATTGCATGGCAACGGGCACCTCGGAGCTGCGGAGATAAATTCCCGGAATTTCCAGCCCCGTGCCGGTGATGCTCAGCTTGCCGACCGAGGGCCGGTACAACTGCGGCTGGATGGTGGCCAGCACGCGGCGGTCGGTTTCGGCCACCGCGTCGAAGAGCGAACCGGTATTCAGGAACTTCCCGTTGGGCAGGATATAAATGAAGGCAAACCGATAGCCGTTCGCCGCCAGGCCCCCGGCGGGATCGAAGCCGGTGCCCACCAGCGTGGCGTCGGCACCTAGCGTAATCAGTCCGTTAAACGTTTGCAGGCCCGTGGTGATGATGGCCGGGCTATCCTCGGAACCACCGCCAGGCACGGAAATCATGATGGGACCGCTCTCGGTGAAATTGCGAACTCCGCCGATGGGGCCCGTGAGCAAAGTGCCCGCCGTGCTGCCGACGGTGAAATTGAAGCCTCCGCCCGCCACGCCGTTGAGGTGGATCTGCGATCCGTGCATCGAGGTGTCACCGGTCAGCGAAATCGGGCTGCTGTAAGTCTGCGCTCCGCTGGTGGTAATCGTGCCGCGCATGGAGGCGGCTCCGACGATGGCGAAATCGCCGCTGCCAGACAGGCCATTGTTGAGCGCCACCGACGAACCTTGCAGCGTCGAGCTGTTCAACAAGACGACCTGGCCATTGTAAGTCTGGCTCCCGGAGGTCGTGAAATTTCCGTTCAGATTTATGTTCCGCGACGACGTGAAATTATGCACATTCACCAGCGTGCCCGGAATTGTGAACGGCGTGCTGAAGTCCAGCAGGAGGTCATGGTTTTGAGCGTTCAACCCGCTGCCTAGGATGAGCGCATTGCCGTGCAGATCGGTATTGCCGGTGAGGAGGACCGGGCCGTTAAACTGTTGGTTGCCGGTGGTGTGGATGGAGGTGGCGAGGCTCGCGTTGCCACTGTTGTTCACCAGCAGCGAACCCCCGGTGACGTTCTTGGTCAGGCTCAGGGTGGTGACGTTGAAAGTGATGTCGCCGGAGCCCGTGTTGAGGCTCTGATTGTCCACGGTGGCGGCACCCGCAGTGAGCGTCAGGTCGCCGCCGCTGGTCGTGCCGCGGAGATCCACGGTGGTGCCTGCGTCCTGATTGATAAAGGTGTCACCCCCGCTCCGGTTCAAGGCGATGGAGTTTACCTTCGTGTTCAAAGCGGTCCCGCTGCTGCCGACATCACCACTGCCATTAAGCGCCAAGGCATTGGCGCTCAGTGTGCCCGCGGAACCAATCACTGCGCCACCGAGTGTCACGTTGCCTGCGCCGGCATTGAGCCCTCCCGCGGCAAGCGTGGTTGCCCCGGCGTCGGTCAGATCAAGGTTCCCGCCACTGAACGTTCCCGAGAGTGTCAGGCCATCCGCCTCGCTCGCAAAAGTATCGCCGCCGGTCTTGTTGTCCACGAGGGCCGTCACCGCGGTGTTGAGACGAGTGCCACTGCTGCCAACGTTGCCGTTGCCATTGAGCGTCAGAGTTCCGCCCGCAAGCGTGCCGGCCGAAGCGACCACCGCGCCGCCCAGTGTCACGTTGCCGCCGCCCGCATTGAAGCCACCCGCCGAGAGCGTGGTCGCGCCCGCGTCATTCAAGTCCAGGTTGCCGCCGGTCAGCGCTCCGGAAAGAGTCAAACCATCGGCTTCACTAACATAGGTGTCGCCGCCGCTCTTGTTGTCCACGAGGGAAGCAACCGCGGTATTGAGGCGGGTGCCACCCGAACCAACGTTACCATTGCCGTTGAGGGTCAGGGTATTGGCCGAAAGCGAACCAGCCGAGGCCACAACGGCGCCACCCAAAGTCACGTCGCCACCGCCCGCGTTAAAGCCACCAGCTGAAAGCGTTGTCGCTCCGGCGTCTACGAGGTCCAGGTTGCCACCTGTCAGAGTGCCCGAGAGGGTCAGGCCATCCGCTTCGCTGATGAAAGTGTTGCCGCCGCTCTTGTTGTCCACCAGCGCGGTAAGCGCCGTGTTCAACCGGGTGCCGCTCGATCCCACGTTGCCGCCGCCGTTGAGGTTCAGCGTTCCACCTGAAAGCGTTCCGGCCGACCCCGCCACCGCACCGGCCAGCGTCACATTGCCCGCTCCGGCGTTGAATCCCCCTGCCGAAAGCGTGGTGGTTCCGGCATCCACGACGTCGAGGTTGCCGCCGGTCAGCGCGCCGGAAAGCGTCAGGCCGTCAGCTTCGCTGATGAAAGTGTCGCCAGCAGTCTTGTTGTCGGCGAGCGTCGCAATCGCCGTGTTCAAGCGAGCGCCGCTCGCACCGACATTGCCGTTGCCATTGAGAGTCAGCGTATTTGCAGAGAGCGTCCCGGCCGAGGCGATCACCGCGCCATACAGCGTCACATTTCCAGCGCCGGCATCAAATCCCGCGCCCGATAGCGTCGTCGCGCCCACATCAAAAAGATCGAGGTTGCCGCCCGTCAACGTGCCCAAGAGCGTCAACCCGTCCGCTTCGTTGATGAACGTATCGCCACTGCTCTTGTTGTCCACGAGGGAATTGACCGCGGTATTCAACCGCGTGCCGCCCGAACCCACGTTCCCGCTGCCGTTCAACGTCAGGGAACTTGCGGCAATGGTGCCCGCCGAGCCAATCACCGCGCCGCCCAACGTCACATTGCCCGCGCCGGCATTCAAACCGCCCGCCGCCAGAGTGGTCGCGCCAGCGTCGGTCAGGTCCAGATCGCCGCCCGAGAATGTGCCGGAAAGCGTCAGCCCATTGGCTTCGCTGACGAACGTGTTCCCGCCGGTTTTGTTGTCCACCAGCGCGTTGACGTCCGTGCTCAAGCGCGCGCCGCTGGAGCCCACATTGCCATTGCCCGCGAGCGTCAGTGTGCCGCCCGAAAGCGTGCCCGCCGAACCGATCACCGCGCCATCGAGGCTTACGTTCCCGGCGCCCGCATTAAAGCCTGCACCGGAGAGCGTCGTGGCGCCGGCATCAACCAGATCGAGATTCCCGCCGCCAAGAGTGCCCGAGAGCGTCAGGCCGTCAGCTTCGCTAATGAACGTGTCGCCCGCGGTCTTGTTGTCCACGAGGGCGCCGACGGCCGTGTTCAGGCGAGTGCCGCCGGAGCCGACGTTGCCGTTGCCGGTCAGGGTGAGTGTTCCGCCCGACAAGGTGCCGGCTGAACCCACCACCGCGCCGTCCAGAGCCACGTTGCCTCCGCCCGCGTTCAAGCCACCGGCTGCCAGCGTGGTCGCGCCGCCGTCCACGAGGTCGAGGTTGCCGCCGGTCATCGTGCCCGAGAGCGTCAGGCCATTGGCTTCATTGACGAACGTGTCGCCGCCGCTCTTGTTATCGACCAGCGCGGCGACATCGGTCTGGAGTCGTGTGCCGGGCGAGCCCACGTTATTTCCACCATTCAAGGTCAGAGTGCCCGCCGTAAGCGTACCGGCCGAACCAACCACTCCGCCGCCGAGGGTCACATTGCCGGCGCCGGCATTGAAACCGCCCGCCGCCAGCGTCGTGGAGCCCGCCGTTTCGGCCAGGTCCAGATTGCCGCCCGTCAGGGTGCCCGAAAGCGTCAGACCGTCGGCTTCAGTGATGAAGGCATCGCCGGCGCTCTTGTTGTCCACGAGATTTCCAACCGCCGTGTTGAGGTGGGTGCCGCTCGAACCCACATTGCCGTTGCCCGTGAGTGTCAGGGTGTCGCCGGACAAAGTGCCGGAAGAACCCGCCACCGCGCCGTCGAGCGTCACATTCCCGGCGCCGGCATTCAATCCGCCCGCCGCCAGGGTGGTGGTTCCCCCGTCCACCAGATCGAGGTTGCCCCCGGTCACGGTGCCGGACAGCGTCAGCCCATCCGCTTCGTTGACGAACGTGTCGCCGCTGCTCTTGTTGTCCGCGAGGTTCGCGACGGATGTTTTCAGGCGCGTGCCACTGGAGCCCACATTGCCATCACCGTTGAGCGTCAGCGTCCCGCCCGAAAGTGTTCCGGCCGAAGCGGTGACCGCGCCGCCAAGGGTGACGTTGCCGCTGGCGGCATCGAATCCGCCGGCGGCCAGTGTTGTGGCTCCGGCGGTCTCAGCGAGATCAAGATTTCCACCCGTCAGCGTTCCCGAAAGCGTGAGGCCGTTGGCTTCAGTAATGAAGGTGTCGCCGCCGCTTTTGTTGTCCACCAAGGCGGTGACCGTGGTGTTTAGGCGATTGCCGCTGGAGCCGACGTTGCCGCTGCCCGTCAAGGTGAGCGTGGCGCCGGAGAGCGTCCCACCGCCCGACGCATCCAGCGCGCTGTTAATCGCCAGGCCGCCGCCGGTCGTGCTCACATTCGCATTCAACTTGATTCCGCCGGCCGCGGTAAAACTCAAGTCGCCACCCGAGTTATTCTGGATGCTGGCGTTCACGTTGAGCGCGCCCACGGCATCGAGCGACAACGTGCGCGTGCTGCCCAGGTTGCCGGACGCGGCGTTCACATTGATATCTCCCGCCTGCCCGTTATCCGGGCTG
The DNA here is from genome assembly GCA_964448135.1 of uncultured Verrucomicrobiota bacterium. GTDB lineage: Bacteria > Verrucomicrobiota > Verrucomicrobiia > Limisphaerales > UBA8199 > CAYUVH01. Next base: position 87,668 of record CAYUVH010000029.1, read on the forward strand.
CCCGAAGTCGTAACGGTCACGTCGCCGCCGGTCAGGGCGTTCTTGATCGAAGTCCAGGTAAGCACCGATCCCCCACCGTTTGGCTCAAACGTAGTGGGGCCGGCCGGGCCGCCAGAGACGTTGTTGTCGGCGGAGTTGTCAATTGTCAGATCAGTGAACGGGTCCAGCAATAAACTGCCGGCACGGCCATGAGGAGCGAGGGCGTCAAACGAGCCTTGAAAGTCGAGTGACCGCGCGCCGGAGATCTCCACGCGGCCACCGTTCCCGGCGATCGCGCCACCTTGCGCGCTAACGGATCCATAAAAGCGAGTGGTGTCATCCGACCAGACCACGACGTCGCCGCCGTTGCCCCTCGTGAGAGCATCAGCCTTGATCTGTGCATTCGGACCGACATATGCCGCCTGGGCATTGGCCACGTCTGGATTGGCGCCATGGAAACCGCCGCCGATTTGCGCCGTGCCGCCGCCGGCGTCACCGCTCACGTCCACCAAGGCATCATCGAACAACCCGACATGATCGCCGATGATTTGCACCGCGCCGCCCTTGGTGCCGGCCGCGTCGCCGCGCGCGGAGATTGTTCCTGAGTCGAGGACCGTCGCGGGCGAATCCGCATTATGACCGGCATCCACGACGATCCGGCCGCCGGAGCCATCCGCATTCTGCGCGATGAGCGAGCCGGTGTTTTGGATATTGCCGCCGCCGGCGCGCAGGGAGATGCGGCCGTTATTATTGACGATGCCCGTCGCGCGCACCGCGCCGCCGTTGTTGATGGCCAGCGCGTAAATATTTCCGCCCGCGGCCTTCAATTCCGCCGACACGGCGTTGATCGTGCCGCCAACCGTGTTTTCGACCCCGACCGCCGCGCCCGTCCCCGGAATACCGGCCTGGACACTGAGATGTTCGGACCCGCCCTGTACGAGGGTGACGTCGCTGCCGGCGGCCAGACCCGCGACATTGCCGGCGTTAATCTGGCCGGAATTTCTCACCGTGTGGGCAATCATGTAAACGTCGCCCAGTGCACTGATGCTGCCGCGATTCTCGACCCCGGCCGTGGAGTTACCCGTGAAACGAAGGGGGCCACCCTGGCCGAGCGAATCCTCAGGGTTGGCCAGGTTCAACGTGGTGGCGACCAACCCACCCACGCTGATTTGCGCGCCGGGCATGAACAGGATGCCGCTGGGATTGAGAATCATCACGGTGCCGCCGACCGGTCCGTTGGGTCCGATGGTGGAGCGCAGCATGCCGGCGATAACAGACGGGTTGCCGATATTAACGCGGTTCAGGACGACCGAGTTGGCGCCCGCCGCGCCATTGAACTGGAACAGCGTGGTCTCGCCTGCGCCTATATTGAAGCTCCCCCAATTAATAATGGCGCGACCGCTGGTCTGACTGACCGTGAGGAGGTTGCCGGAATTGAGGATGGTGGCGGCGCCGCTGGAAACCACTCCATTTAAAGGGTTTGCGCAAACGGAAAACTGCCCCAGGAACAAAGCCCAACTAACGCCGAAAGACCAACAAGCTATTTTTTTCATAACACGCTCGCTTTGCGGTTTTGGGAACTTCTATCGGCAGTTATATGGCTTCCAGGGATTTACGTCAAGGGGACCTTCGGATTTAAACAATGCGATAAAACACGTCAGGAGGTGTTCCCGGTTCCGCCGGGGCCATCGCCCGACTTTTTGATTTCAAAGATCAGCGCGGCAATATTTTCGTCGCGACGAGATGGCTGCATCACTCGCGGTGCGATTAAAGCATAAAGGGACCAAAAATAATCTCCCACGGTGGGAGTTTCTCCCGTGACCGAATTGAAAGAAATCGGGAGGTCGTTGAAACACCGCCGGTGAAGTGTTAGCTGTTTTCAGTGTCCGACGGCCCAAAAACTTCAACTCCCTCGGCGATTGGGAAGTCGCTGGCTGTTTTCCGGCACCGGCCGTTCTTGATTTTCTGGATCGGCGCCTGCATCTCGAACACCGGCAATTGGACGGAGAACGCCGCGCAGAGTTGGGCGGTGACCAGCCAGACGGCCGGCAACCCCCACCAAGGCCTGCTGGTGGAGATTCTGCAGTTTGCGGATTTTTGTCCGGTGCTCCTGCTGGCCCTGATCGCGGGAGTAATCGCGGACCGGGTGGATCGCAAGGCCTGGTTGATCACGCTGCAGACGGCGGCGTGCGTACTCGGCGCCGGACTGGCGGTGTCGGCCTTCATGGGTTGGGCGACGCCGTGGGTGGTGATCGCCTTCACGTTTCTGGAAGGGATCATCTGGGCGCTCAACGGCCCGGTGTTTCTTTCCGTGGTGCCGAACCTGGTGCCGCGCGCGGAGTTGAGCCCGGCGCTCGCGCTGAACTCCGTGCAATTCAACATGGCCCGGCTCTGCGGCCCCATGGTGGCGGCGTGGTTGATCGGCGTCATCGGCATCGCCGGCGCATTTGCCTTCAATGCCTGCACCTTCCTCCCGCTGTTGCTCGCGCTCTTTTTCGCCATTCCGAAAATTCCACCGCCCGCACGGCCCAACGGCGGCTCGATGTACCACGACATCCGGGAAGGATTGAAGTTCGTCTGGACCAGTCCCGGCACCCGGCGGCTGACCATCATGGGAATTACGTTCATGTTTTTCGCCGCCCCGTTGCAGGGACTGCTGCCCGTGTTCGCGCAAAGCGTTCTCAAAGGCGGCCCGGGGCTGTTCGGCTTGATGCTGTCCGCCATCGGGCTGGGTTCCATCCTGGGAGCGCTCCTGCTCTCGTGCATTCCATCTTACTATCCCCGCCACCATCTCATTCCGCTGGCCATGTGCGGTTTCGCGGTCATCGGGCTGCTTTTCAGTCTTTCGACCATTCCGGCCTTGAGCCTGCTTATCCTGGTCGCCAATGGCTGCTTCTGGTTGCTGAGCCTCAACCCGAGCAATACCGCCAATCAACTGCTCGCCACCGATGCCAACCGCGGCCGCGTCCTATCGGTCATGCTGCTGGCGCAACAGGGCGGAATGCCGCTCGGCCATTTGTTCGCAGGATTTCTGACGCATTACCTGTCGCCGCCCTGGGTGCTGCGGCTGATGCTGGGCACGTTGCTGATTCTGATGCTGGGATTTTTGTTCAAGCGTGAACCGGCGATCGACGCGATGGCCCGGCGACACCTGGCGCCACGGACATTTTGGGGCAGCTTCTGGGAAGCCATCACCGCCGCGTCGCATCGGCCGGCGTACCCTGCTGAGATCGCAGTCACCCCCGAAAAAGACACGAAATCCGGATAGCCTCGTCATTAGCCAGCGGTGACCGGGCTCCCCTCCCTCGTACACTCGAAAGCGCTGGACGGTGGCGGAGTCGCGCAACCATGATGAACGCGAGTCTGAGTTGCATTCTGTATGTCCACTCCACAGCGCGAAACCGTCACAGTCTGCCTGCCGGTTTTCAATTGCGCGCAATACATACGCGCGGCGGTGGAGAGTGTCCTCGCGCAGGATTACCCGGATTGGACGCTGTTGATTTCGGATAACGCCTCCACGGATGGAACCTGGGAGATTCTCAACGCGCTGAGTCACCCGAGGATTAAACTTCACCGGCAGCCGCAGAATCTCGGCGTGGTGGCAAATTGGAATTATCTGTTGGAGCAGGCGGCGACGGAGTTCGTGTGTTTTCTGGGGGCGGACGATTACTTTTATCCGGATCATTTGCGCCGGAAGGTGGACTTGTTGCGGAAATTTCCGGAAGTGCCATTCGCGCATGGGCCGGTGGATTTTGTGGACGAGGTGGGGAAACCGTTGAAACGGTTGGAGGGCGCGTCCGAGTCGGGGATCACCCCGCTGAAGCGGGGTGTTAATGAGAGGGAAGCGGCAGCCGACGCGGGGGCGGCGAGAGCCGGTGCGATCGGGGGTTCAGGATTCGAGCCGGCGAAGGGAAGTCTGCGGCGGCTGCTTCAGATCAACCACATCAACATCACTTCAGTGATGTTTCGCCGGCAGGCTTTGGTGGAATCGGGTTTGCGATTCGATTCACGGCTCCGGTTTTTCATTGATTGGCAACTGTACGTGGAATTGATGCTCCGCTATCCGGGTGCCGCTTGGGATAACCAGGCGACGGCGGCCTACCGCGTGCATGCAGCCAGTGACGCCCGCCAAAACGTGCGCAGCGCGCGCTGGGCACTGGAATCGCGGCAGTTCTTTCTGGCGAGCTTCCAGGAGCGCGCGGCGGATTGGTCGCGGCTGGGATTCGATAGCCTGACCGAAGGCCGGCGGATGACCGCGGATTTATGGGCTCTGGCGTTTCAACAGTGGCGCCGGGGGAACAAGGTCGAGGCGCGGGAAGCGTGGAGCATGTTCCGGAAGTTCCACGGTTTCGGCACGGTGGCGAAGGGTTTGGGGCCGTGGCTCGGACGGGGAATCAGGGGAAATTCGCAAAACGGATGAAATGTATGGATTTCAGGACTTGGGTCAGACACCCCACCGCGCTGGGACTGAGGATATTTGTTTGAGGAAAGCACGCTTCTCCGGAGCTTGGCGAGGGCGCTCTAAGTGTCGGATTGGGCTTGAGCTTCGGACTTCGGACTTCTTTCGTCATTCGTCAGTCGAGCTTCGTCATTCCCGTTCTGTTCCCCCATTCCGCTTGTGTGCGGAATAAACAGTGTTAGCTTCCATCTGCCCAGGGCAAACCGTCTGCGATGAAAATCAAACATTTGGTCAAGAAAGCCCGTGCCATTGCCGAGCCATTTCGTGTGGAGCGGGGTAAAGGCTTTCGGTTGAAGGACTTCGATCCGGACGACACGCTCCATTTCAAGGACGAGGACAAGCCAGCGGCGAAGGAAGCGCTGGCGCAGGGCGTCGAGACATTGTGCCAGTTGCAGGACAAGCTCTACGCGCAGGATCGCTGGTCGGTGCTGCTGATATTTCAGGCGATGGACGCCGCCGGGAAGGACGGCGCGATCAAGCACGTGATGTCCGGCCTCAATCCGCAGGGCTGCCAGGTGCATTCGTTCAAGGCGCCATCGGCCGAGGAACTCGACCATGATTATCTGTGGCGCTGCATGCGCTGCCTGCCGAATCGCGGCCACATCGGGATTTTCAATCGCAGCTATTACGAAGAGACGCTGGTGGTGCGGGTGCATCCGGAGTACCTGGCAAACCAAAAACTTCCGCCGTCGCTGATTACCAAACGCATCTGGAAGGAGCGCTTCGAGGACATCCGCAATTTCGAGCAGTACCTCGGGCACAACGGGGTGATCGTACGAAAGTTCTTCCTCCATATTTCGCGCAAAGAACAGAAACGACGCTTTCTGGAGCGCATCGATAATCCGGAAAAGAACTGGAAATTCTCGGCGGCGGACGCGCAGGAACGCGGCTATTGGCGGGATTACATGGAGGCCTACGAAGATCTGATCCAGAATACGGCCACGGCTGACGCGCCTTGGTACGTGGTGCCCGCGGACAACAAGTGGTTCACGCGGCTGGTAGTCGCGGCGGCAGTCATTGAGGCCCTGTCGTCGCTCGGATTGCATTATCCGGACGTGGGGGCGGACAAGGTCAAGGAACTGGTGGCCGCCCGCCGGGCGCTGACAAAGGAATGAGCGAAGCGTTGCCTATTTTTTACCTGGCCCGGCACGGCGAGACGGCGTGGAGCCTCTCCGGCCAGCACACCGGGCGAACGGACCTGCCGCTGACGGAGCGCGGCGAGAGCAACGCGAAGAAACTCGGCGAGCGGTTGCGTCCGATAAAATTCGCCCGCGTTTTCACCAGCCCGCTCCAGCGCGCGCGCCGGACCTGCGAACTCGCCGGTTTCGGGGTGTCCAGCCAGCCGGACCCGGATTTGGTGGAGTGGAACTACGGCCAGTACGAAGGGCGCAAAACCGACGAAATCCGCGCGGAACGCCCGGACTGGTTGTTGTTTCGCGACGGTTGCCCGGACGGCGAGTCCCCCGAACAAATCTGCGAGCGCGCGGACCGTGTGGTTGCCCGGCTGCGCGCGTTTCCCGGCAGCGTATTGGTATTTTCCAGCGGACACTTTCTGCGCGTATTGGCCGTGCGCTGGCTGGGGTTGCCGGTTTTGGACGCGCGATTGGTGACCTTGAGCACGGCCAGTTTGAGCGCGCTCAGTTACGAACATCAAATTTCACAGCCGGTCATTCAATTGTGGAATGACACCGGGCACCTGGGAGAATAGATTGAACCGAATACTTTAACCGCCCTTTAAACGTATGAAAGCCACGCAACAACTTCACGACCTCGGCCAGAGCATCTGGCTGGATAACATCACCCGCGACCTGCTGAACTCCGGCACGCTTCAGCGCTACATTTCAGAGCTGTCCGTCACGGGGCTCACCTCCAATCCGACGATTTTTGACCTCGCGATCAAGAACAGCGCGGCCTACGACCCGACGATCCGCGAAAAGTTGAAGGCAGGGAAGAACGGCGAGGCGCTGTTCTTCGACCTGGCGATTGAAGACCTGACCCGCGCCGCCGATTTGTTCAAGCCGGTGCACGAACGCACGGCCGGCCTCGACGGCTGGGTGTCGCTGGAAGTGTCGCCCCTGCTCGCTTACGACACGAAGAGCACGCTCGCCGCGGCCAAGGAATTGCACGCGCGCGCCGGGCGGAAGAATCTCTACATCAAAATTCCGGGCACGACCGAAGGGCTGCCCGCGATTGAGGAATCCATTTTTGCCGGCGTGCCGATCAATGTGACGCTGCTGTTTTCGAAGGAGCACTACGTGGCGGCGGCCGAGGCCTATTTGCGCGGCGTGGAGCGGCGCATCGCGGCGGGATTGAATCCGGACGTGAACTCGGTGGCATCGGTGTTCGTGAGCCGCTGGGACGGCGCGGTGGCCAGCAAGGTACCCGCGAACCTGAAGAATCAATTGGGCATCGCCATGGGTCAGCGCATTTACAAAGCCTACAACGATCTGCTCGCTTCCCCGCGCTGGCGCGCCGCCTGCAACTCCGGCATGCGACCGCAGCGGTTGCTCTGGGCGAGCACCGGCACGAAGGACCCGCAGGCTTCCGACACGCTTTACATCGAGACGCTGGCGTCGCCTTACACCGTGAACACCATGCCCGAAGGCACGCTGAAGGCGTTTGCTGATCACGGCAAAGTCGGCGCCGTCATGGCTCCGGACGGCGGGAACTGCGAGGCGAAGCTGGCCGAGTTTACCAAGGCGGGCGTGGATTTGAACGCGCTGGCCAGGCAGTTGCAGGACGACGGCGCCAAGTCGTTCACCAAATCGTGGAACGAATTGCTGGGCGTCATCACCTCGAAGTCCGAGGCGCTGAAAATGGCGGCGTGACCCGCATTGCGGGAATGACGAAATCCGGAAGAAGCTCGAAACACAAATTCCCAGGGGAAATTGACGCGTGAAGGTGCTGGTCATTGATGTTGGCGGGACGCATGTGAAGTGTCTCGTGAGCGGGGAGAAGGAACCGCGCAAGTTCGATTCGGGCAAGAGCCTTACGCCGCGCAAGATGGTGGCCGGGGTGAAGGCGATCACCCGCGATTGGAAATACGACGCGGTGTCCATCGGCTATCCGGGACCGGTATTGCACGGGCGGCCGATCATGGAGCCGCCGAACCTCGGCCAAGGCTGGGTCGGCTTCAACTTTCACGCCGCGTTCAAAAAGCCGGTCAAGCTGGTCAACGACGCCGCCATGCAGGCGCTCGGCGGATATCGCAAAGGGAAGATGCTTTTCCTCGGCCTGGGAACGGGTTTGGGTACGACCATGATCGTGGATGGCATCCTGGAACCCATGGAACTCGGCCACCTACCCTACAAGAAAGCGACCTACGAGGATTACGTGGGCATCCGCGGGTTGAAGCGGCATGGAAAGAAACGCTGGTCGCGCTACGTGGAAGACATCGTCAAACGCTTCATCGCCGCGCTCGAACCCGATGAGGTCGTCCTGGGCGGCGGCAATGTGAAGAAATTGAAAAAAATGCCGAAGCACTGCCGCGCGGGAGACAACGCCAACGCCTTTCTGGGCGGCTTCCGCCTCTGGAATAAAACCGGCGGCGTCTCCGTGGCCGGCACGGCCCGGCAACGCCCGCCGAAACCACACCAATAATTTCATGAGTCAACCACCCAAATCGCTGACGGCCTGGAAGGCCCTCGCCAAACACAGTCAGGCCATCAAGAAACTCCACCTGCGCGAACTCTTCGCGAAGGGCGCCAAGCGCGGACAGCGCTTCACCGCCGAGGGCGCCGGCCTGTTCCTCGATTTCTCAAAAAACCGCATCACCGAGCAAACACTGAAACTGCTCGTGCAGCTGGCCGAGCAATCCGACCTGAAGGAGCGGCGCGCGGCGATGTTCCGTGGCGAAAAAATCAACTTGACGGAAAATCGCGCGGTGCTGCACGTGGCGTTGCGCGCACCTCGGAACGCGAAAATCGAGGTGGACGGCAAAAATGTAGTCCCCGAGGTGCACGCGGTGCTCGACAAGATGGGCGCGTTCGCGGAGCGCGTGCGCAGTGGCGAATGGAAAGGGCACACGGGCAGGCGGATTCGCAACGTGATCAACGTCGGCATCGGCGGCTCGGATCTCGGGCCGGTGATGGCCTACGAGGCGTTGCGGCATTACAGCGACCGCGACATGACGTTCCGCTTCGTGTCGAACGTGGACGGCATTGATTTCGTGGAAGCGGTGCAGGGCCTCGACCCGGCGGAGACACTCTTCGTCATTTCGTCGAAGACGTTTGTCACGCTCGAGACCATGACGAACGCGGGCAGCGCGCGCGACTGGCTGCTGAAGGGCTTGGGCGGCAACGAGAAGGCCGTGGCCAAACATTTCGTGGCCGTGTCCACCAACGCCGAAAAGGTGTCGGCGTTCGGCATTGATACGGCGAACATGTTCGGCTTTTGGGATTGGGTGGGCGGACGCTACTCCATGGATTCGGCGATCGGACTTTCGACGATGATCGCGGTCGGGCCGGAGAATTTCCAGGAGATGCTCGAAGGCTTCCGCGCGATGGACGAGCATTTTCTCAAAGCGCCGCTGGAAAAGAATCTGCCGGTGCTGCTCGGCCTGCTGGCGGTGTGGTACAACGACTTTTTCGGCGCGCAGACCGTCGCCGTGCTGCCCTACGAACAGTATTTGAAGCGCTTTCCGGCCTACCTCCAGCAGTTGACCATGGAGAGCAACGGCAAGTCGGTGACGTTGGCCGGCAAGTCCGTGGCCTGCGACACCGGACCCATCTATTGGGGCGAGCCGGGCACCAACGGCCAGCATTCGTTCTACCAGCTGATCCACCAGGGCACGCGTTTGATCCCGTGCGACTTTATCGCCTTCATTCACGCGCTCACGCCGCTCGGGCGGCATCATGACATGCTGATGGCAAACGTCTTTGCGCAGGCAGAGGCGCTGGCGTTCGGCAAGACGCCGGAGCAGGTCAAGGCCGAGGGCACGAAGGACTGGCTCGTGCCGCATCGCGTGTTCTCGGGCAACCGTCCGTCGAACGTCATCCTCGCCGAACGGCTCACCCCGCGCATTCTCGGGACACTCGTGGCCCTCTATGAACACAGCGTGTTCACGCAGAGCGCCATCTGGAACATCAATGCTTTCGACCAATGGGGCGTCGAACTGGGCAAGGCCCTCGCCCAAAAAATCATCCCCGAACTGGAAGAGCCGGCGGCGCCGAAACTCAAGCACGACAGCTCCACCAACCATCTCATCAAGCGTTATCGCAAACTGAAATCCGCGGGCTGACCATCAACACCACTATGAAGTCCAAATCCATGCAACTCGGTCTCATCGGCCTCGGCCGGATGGGCGCCAACATGACGCGCCGCCTGATGAAGGCCGGCATCTCCTGCGTCGTTTATGACCGCTCCGCCGAAGCCGTCCAGGCGCTCGCCAAGGACAAGGCCGTCGGCTGCGCCTCGCTCGCGGAATTTGTCAAAAACCTTGCCACGCCGCGCGCCATCTGGCTGATGGTGCCCGCGGGCGTGGTGGATGACACGATCGCGAGCCTCGTTCCCCTGCTCTCCCCCGGTGACACGCTGATTGACGGCGGCAATTCCTATTACGTGGATGACATCCGCCGCGCGAAGGAACTCGCGACGAAAAAGATGCATTACGTGGACGTCGGCACCAGCGGCGGCGTGTGGGGTTTGGAACGCGGCTATTGCCTGATGATCGGTGGCGAAAAGGAAATCGTGCAGCGGCTCGATCCTGTTTTCGCCGCGCTCGCCCCCGGCAAGGGCGACATTGAACGCACTCCCGGCCGGGAAAAACTCGGTGGCACCGCGGAGCAAGGCTACCTGCACTGCGGCACGAATGGCGCGGGACATTTCGTGAAGATGGTCCACAACGGCATCGAATACGGCGTGATGGCCGCGTATGCCGAGGGCTTGGGAGTTTTGGAGAGTGCAAACGTCGGCAAACAAAAGCGGGAGACGGACGCCGAAACCACGCCGCTGCGCGATCCTGAGCATTACCAATATGACCTGAATCTCGCGGACGTTGCCGAAGTCTGGCGCCGCGGGAGCGTCATCTCTTCGTGGCTGCTCGATCTCACGGCGGCCTCGCTCGCCGAAGATCAAAAGCTGGCAAAATTCTCGGGCCGTGTCTCCGATTCCGGCGAAGGTCGCTGGACCATCAAGGCGGCGATTGACGAGGGTGTGCCCGTGCCGGTCCTGACCACCGCGCTCTATGAGCGGTTTGCATCGCGCGGCGAGGCGGACTTCCAGGACAAGCTCCTCTCGGCGATGCGTTTCCAATTCGGCGGGCATCTCGAAAAACCGGCCAAGTAATTCAGCCCCATGAGCGCCCAAAAATCCGACGCGCTGGTGTTCTTCGGAGCGACCGGTGACCTCGCCTACAAAAAAATCTTCCCGTCGCTGCAGGCGATGCTGAAGCGCGGACGCCTCGACGTGCCGGTCATTGGCGTCGCCAAAGCCGGGTGGAACCTGGACCAGTTCAAGGCCCGCGCAAAGGACAGCCTGGAAAAACACGGCGGCCTCGATCCCGACGCTTTCGCGAAATTCACCACGCTGCTCCGCTACGTGGACGGCGATTACAATGACGACGCGACGTTTCAAGCGATTCGCAAGGAACTGGGTGGCGCGACGCGGCCGGCGCATTACCTGGCCATTCCACCGGTGTTGTTCGGCAAGGTGGTCGAGCAGCTGGGCAAGTCCGGCTGCGCGCCCGACGGCGCCCGTGTGATCGTGGAGAAGCCATTCGGCACCGACCTGGATTCCGCGCGGAAGCTGAACAACATTCTGCTCGGCGTCTTCGACGAAAAGCGAATCTTCCGCATCGACCATTATCTCGGCAAGCAACCGGTGCACAGCATGGTGTTCTTCCGGTTCGGCAACGCGATCTTCGAACCGTTCTGGAATCGCGAGCACATCGAGAGCATCGAGATCACCATGGCCGAGGATTTTGGCATCCAGGGCCGCGGCGCCTTTTACGACCGCACCGGCGCCGTGCGCGACGTCATTCAGAACCACCTGTTCCAGGTGATGGTGAACCTCGCCATGGAAGCGCCCGTGCGCGCCGACAGCGAATCCATCCGCGACGAAAAAGTGAAGGTGCTGCGGGCGATACCCCCGATTGAGCCCGGCAACATTGTGCGCGGGCAGTTTCGCGGCTACCGCCACGAGCCCGGTGTGGCGCCGGATTCCCAAATGGAGACGTTCGCCGCGCTGAAGCTGGAAGTGGATTCGTGGCGCTGGCGCGGTGTGCCCTTTTACATTCGCGCGGGCAAATCCCTGCCGAAGTCCTGCACGGAAGTGTTCGTCCGGCTGCAAAAGCCCCCCACCATGTTCAAAATGAAGGACCTGGCCTGCAATTACCTGCGCTTCCGCATCAGCCCCACGGTCACCCTCGCCCTGGGCCTGAACGTGCTCTCGGCGGTCGAGGAAAGCGACTGCAACCCCAGCGAGCTCATCGCCGGCCATCATCCGGATGCAAAAGAAATGGACGCTTACGAGCGCGTGCTCAGCGACGCGATGGCTGGTGACCCCACCTTGTTCGCGCGCGAAGACTACGTCGAAGAGGCGTGGCGCATCGTGGATCCAGTATTGAAAGCGGGCACGCCTGTTTTCGAATACGAACCCGGAAAATGGGGCCCCGAGACGGAAGCGGAAAAAGTCGGCCCGGCCGGCGGCTGGCGCAATCCGGAAGGCGAGATGTAACGCCACCGCCACCGTGAAACTTGAAATCCTCAGCGATGCCGACGCGGTCGCCAAACGCGCGGCGGAGATCATCGCCGCCGAAGCGCGCGCGGCGGTGTCCGGCGGCGGACGCTTCAATCTGGCCGTGAGCGGCGGAAAAACGCCCTGGCAGATGTTGCGCGCGCTGGCGAATGAGTCGGTTCCCTGGGCGCAGGTCCACGTCTTCCAGGTGGACGAGCGTATCGCGCCCGCTGGCGATCCTGATCGCAACCTCACCCACCTGCGCGAAAGCTTGCTCTCCCATGCTCCGCTTTCGCCCGACCAGATTCACGCCATGCCGGTCGAGGCTGCTGATCTGGAAAAGGCCGCCGCCGAATACGCCGCGACATTGGCCAGGTTTGCCGGCTCGCCACCCATCCTCGATCTGGCCCACCTCGGCCTCGGCCCTGACGGTCACACAGCTTCCCTGGTTCCAAACGATCCGGTCCTCAACGTGACCGACCGCGACGTCGCCCTCACCGGCGTCTACCAGAAGCGCCGCCGGATGACGCTCACCTACCCTTTGTTGAATCGCTCGCGCCGGATCCTTTGGGTTCTGACGGGCGCGGAAAAGGTGGATATGCTTCCGCGTCTGCTAAAGGCCGACAAATCCATTCCCGCCGGGAGCATCTCCTCCCAAAACGCCATCGCTCTGGCCGACAATCTCGCTGCTGCGAAAGCTGGAGCGTAATTACCAGCCGACTGCCCGAAGGTTTTGCACTGCGCCAGTCCACCGGCGCTTCTCGACGCCCGAATCGTGTCGCGACCTATCGAAGATCCGCCATCGCAAACCCCGCCGACTTCAATTTCCCGATCAATCCGCCCGCCTGCGCCTCGGTCAGTTCCACGAGCGGCGGCCGCACGTTCTTCCACTCCGCGTCGCCCGACCAGTGTGCCATCACCGCCTTCATCGCGGGAATGATCGCCAGCCCGTCATACATCTTTCGCGCCGCTATGATTTCCGCCTGCTGCTTCTCCGCGTCCGCGCCTTGCCAGTTCTGGTAAAGCCGCACAATGGCGCCCGGGTTCACATTTCCCGTCGCGGTGATGCATCCCCTGCCCCCCTTGCGCAAACCTTCCAGCAAGAACGCCTCGCTTCCTGGAAACACTTCAAACCCCTGCCCCGCGAACCGCTCGATCAGCGCGTTCGTGTTCGTCATGTCGCCGGCTGAATCCTTCAAGCCCGCCACCACTCCGGGAAAATCTTTGAGCAGTCGCGCCACCAATTCCAGCGAGATGGGCACTCCCGACATGGCCGGTATGTGATAAAGATAGAGCCGCAACCGGTCATCGCCCACCCGGCGGATCACCTCGGCGTAATACCGGTACACGCCCTCGTCCGACACGCCCTTGTAATAAAACGGCGGCAGCATCAGCACCCCGCCACAGCCGAGCTTGACCGCCTGGCGCGTCAACTCGACCGCGTCGCTTATTGAACAAGCCCCCGTCCCCGGCATGAGCAACCCGGCCGGCACCCCGGACGAAACCAGCGCGTCCAACAAGCCGCTCTTCTCGGCCACGGATAGGGAATTCGCCTCGCTCGTCGTGCCAAAAATTGCCAGACCCCCGCAACCCTGCTGCAACAGCCATTTACAGTGCCGCGCGAAACGGGCGGGATCAGGAGATAAATCGGCTCGAAAAGGAGTGAGCGCCGGCGTCAGGACGCCCGCAAAGCCACGTTGCGTCATCGCTCAAACCTTCGTCCGAAAATACTCGATCGTCTTCACCAGGCCCTTCGCCAGCGGCACCTGCGGCTCCCATTTCAGGTATTTGCGGGCGCGGGCGATGTCGGGGCGTCGTTGCTTCGGATCGTCCTGCGGCAGCGGTTTATGGACGATCCGGCTTTTTGACTTGGTCGCCTGGATGATCTCCTCCGCGAACTGCAGCATGGTCAGTTCCGTCGGGTTGCCGATGTTCACCGGCAAATCATACTTGCCCATCATCAGGCGATAGATGCCTTCGATCAGGTCCGACACGTAACAGAAACTCCGCGTCTGCGTTCCCTTCCCGAACACCGTAATCGGTTCGTTCCGCAACGCCTGGCTGACGAAGGCCGGCACCACGCGCCCGTCGTTGAGGCGCATCCGCGGCCCGTAGGTGTTGAAAATGCGGACGATGCGCGTCTCCACGCTGTGCTCCTGCCGGTACGCCATGGTGATGGCCTCGGCGAAGCGCTTCGCCTCGTCGTAACAACCACGCGGGCCGATGGGATTCACGTTGCCCCAGTAATCCTCCGTTTGCGGATGCACCAGCGGATCGCCATATACTTCCGAAGTCGAAGCGATCAGAAAGCGCGCGCCCTTGTGTTTCGCCAGGCCCAGCGCCTTGTGCGTGCCCAGCGACCCCACCTTCAGAGTCTTGATGGGGATTTCCAGATAATCAATCGGGCTCGCCGGTGACGCGAAATGCCACACGTAATCCACCGGTCCCTCCAGAAACAAGTACTCGGTCACGTCCTGTTCGATGAACCGAAAATCCCGGTTGCCCGCGAGATGCGCGATATTGTCCACGCTCCCGGTGACCAGGTTATCAATGCCCACCACGCGGTGTCCGCGCGCGAGGAGGAGATCGGACAAGTGCGACCCCAAAAATCCGGCGGCCCCTGTTACCACACTCGTGGGTGAAGTGGATTTCTTTGCGGCGTGAGGCTTGCTCACTTCGCCCCTTTCCCGGTGAGGACGGTTGGAATCGTCATGAATATGATTTTAAAATCGAGCCAGAGTGACCAGTTATCAATATAGAAAAGATCCAGCCGGACCCACTCCTTGAAGTCGGTGACATTGTTGCGCCCCATCGCCTGCCACAGGCAGGTGAGCCCGGGCCGCACACTCAGCCGGCGGCGATGCGCCACGTCATCAAAGCGTTTGACCTCATCCACGGGCAACGGCCGGGGGCCAACGATGCTCATTTCGCCACGCAGGACATTGAATAACTGCGGAAACTCATCCAGGCTGGTCTTGCGGAGAAAGCGGCCGAATTTCGTGACGCGCGGATCGTTGCTCACCTTGAACACCGGTCCGGACATTTCATTGAGCCGCTCGATTTCGTGTTTCAGTTGCTCCGCATTCGTCACCATGGTGCGGAACTTGTAAATCGTAAACGGCTTGCCGTTCAAGCCCGCGCGTTGCTGGCGGAAAAAGACCGGCCCCGGCGAGGTGAGCTTGATGGCCAGTGCAATAAACGCCAGGGGTACTGAAAGGACGAGCAGCGCCACCAGGGACATGACGAAATCCAGCAACTGCTTCAACACCTGCTGCCAGGAGGAATCTGGCGCGGTCCGGAACACCAGCACCGGCCGGCCGTGCAGTTCGTCGAAACTCGTGCGCGAAATCTGCGTCTTGAAAAAGTCCGCCACCAGCCACGCTTCGACACCCTCCAGTTCGCAGGCCCGGATCGCGCCCTCGATCTTGTCCATGTAGGTGTGCCGCGCGCTGACGACGACGCCGTTGATGGAATGCTCATGCAGCATTTCCACGAGCTGGTCCACCGGGGTGTCGTTGAGGTTGAGTTCCGCCACGACTTCCATGCCGGGCTCCGACACGCTGCGAATTTCCTCGCGCAGGCGGCTGGTTTCGTCCGGCTCGCCGATCAGGACGAACCGGCGGCGGTATTGCGCCCGGGCCAGCTCGCTGCGCATCACGACGCGGACGATTTCCTCCTTGATCAATACCAGGAGAAAACTGATCACGCCAAACCAGATGACGACATAGCGCGGAATGGTCATGCGCGCCAGAAACAGCCCCAGCACCACGCACAACACCAGGATGATGCAAGCGCGCACCAGCTGCCATACAGCCACGCGCCGCAGCCAGAGAATCGGGCGATTGTAAAACCCCTGCGCCTCCAGCACGAGCGGCGCGGCCGGGATTAGCAGCAGGTAAAGCCAGACGTAATCCTTGAACGGGTAATCATGCTCGATCGGATCGAGGCCCAATAGGTCAACGATGTTCGCGTCGGAACGCAGCACGAACGCGAGCCAGAAACCCACCGCGAAGAGGGAGGCATCCACCAATTGGTGGACTTGCATCCGTATCTGTTGGTCGCGGCGCAGCATCGTCTGAGTGGTGACAGCCCGGCTTTATTAACAAACTCGTCCGCCCGGCGCAACGACCCCTTAAGGGCATTTGCGAAGGCGAGTCGGGCCGATTTATGGTTTGGCCGCCAGTTCGGTGGCGGAAGCGGGGGGCACGGCCAGCTGAAATTCAGGTGTCGCCGCCGCAATAAATCGCTTTAACCGTTCGAACGTGGCCTCTTCCTGGCCCGGAAAGCAAAGCGCAACGCAGCTGATATACGCCCACCGCTGCAAGACACCGGTCGTCAAAAGCTCCTTCGCCATCCACCATTGTCGCTCTCCTCCCAGCGCGGTCGCGCTTACCGCTCCGTCCGCCACATACCAATAAACATAGACGCCGCGAATCTCTCGCTTCTGGCCGTGTTCTTCAACTTCCGCCGTCCCGACCAGCTTCACAACCGGCAGGTCATACGGACGGGGCTGCTCGACCCGCACCTTGGTTTCCAACGTGGCATTCGCGTCCAGGTGCAACCCGGCGCCTTCCAGGCAGAATTGCGGCTTGTGCAGACTCGTCCGGTCACCGCCCATGAGCACCACGTTCAGCGTCACCCCGAACCCATCCGGCCCCACGTAACGCCGGGCCATGAGGCTCGTGTCCTTCGGCAGCACATCCAGCGTCATCTGGTCCGTGGGCACAACCTGCGAAGTATAGTCCAGCACCTTCTCCGGCAGGAACACATTCAGCCGCACATCGCCCGGAATCGGGGACGTCTTGACCCCCGGTTCTCCCAGCCGCTGGTGCCCGTGATAATAGATCAGCACCCCGGTGGCCGAGCCCATCAGCCCAAGGGCGCAAATCATGATCATCCAATTTCGCTTATTCATTCGAACTCACACAGCCAACCTATCATGGACAGTTTCCGGCGGAAAGCCGTTCATTTACGGACTGGCGGTCCGCACAAATGATTCCTCCGTGCGCTTTCGGACAGCTTGACGGCCCCGGTTTGGCTTGGCAGTTTTCGCGCGTTGTCCCGGAAACTGTTCCTCGGGATACCTGATCAGAAAAGACAACACGCAGAAACTGCATCTGCCATACTGAATTAACTGCAAATTGCGGTTCCTCCCTATGTATAAACCCAACACCCCCTCCACCTCCCGCACCAAATGGCTGGCCGCATTTCTGCCCCTGGTCGCCGCTGTTTTCCTCGGCGGCGCCACCGCCAGCGCCCAGGAAAAAACCCCGCCGCCCGCGGACACGAACCACTGGGACGTTTCGGCCAATATGGCGCTCGCCCTCACCCGCGGCAATAGCGACACCCTGCTCATCACGGCGGGTATTGCCGCCCAGCGCAAATGGGAACGGGATGAAATCCTCCTCGGTGCCAGCGGCGGTTATGGCGAGGACAACAGCGTCAAAAACAACGAATTCGCCAATGCCTTCGCCCAGTTCAATCATTTGTTCTCCGACCGCTTCTACGGCGGCTTCCGCGTGGGCTACCAGTATGACGGGATTGCGGGATTGGATTACCGCGTTCGCCTGACACCGCTGGTGGGTTACTACTTCGTCAAAACCGCGAAGACCACCTTCGCGGTCGAAGTCGGCCCGGCGCTCGTCTTCGAAAAACACGAGGGCGAAAGCGAGGAAACTTACGGCGCCATCTCGTTCACCGAACGGCTGGAACACAAGCTCTCCGACAGCACCAAGATCTGGGAAATGGTCAACTACGCGCCGCAGATCGACGCCTGGACGCAAAACTATGTGATCACCGCGGAAGCGGGTATCGAGGCGGCCATCAACAAGCATTGGAGTTTGCGCGTGGTGCTCCAGGACATTTACGACAACCAACCGACCCCCGGCCGGAAGCCCAACGACATCCGCCTGCTCGCGGGCGCGGGTTTCAAGTTTTAGAAAACTGTGGCCGCATTAACGGTAGGGCCGCGCTGTGCGGCCGCGACGTCGTGGCGCCTTGGCTGCAGAATTAAATAAACTGCTGTAGTCCTCGCCATTTTGCGGTGGCGGTTTTCGCGCTGCGAAAACCCCGCCCGCAGGGCGGAACAAACGTGTTCCACCTTTCGATATTGCACACCCCCGCCACCGTCCCCTCAGGGATGCGACGGTCGCGGGGGTGATTTTTTTTGCGGCGTGAGTTCCTGGAATAAATCCAGCCACGCCGCGGTCAAACCCGCGCCACCGGCTTTGGAGCGCCGCAATTCATCCGGCATCTGGCCCCAATAAAAACCGATCCACCCCACCACCAGCGGTCGCGCCTCGGTGATGAATTGCCGCAGCTCGCCGGTCGTGCAAGTGAGCGGAAAGATCTCCTCAACCACCAGGGGCTTCCCCACGTTGAACCCGCGGAGCGTCTTCATGTCCTGCTCAAACTCTCCCGTGCGCGGATACATGTGCACGCACAGAAAATCCAGATCCCGCGTAGTCTCGCCTGGAACAAACCCCGATGCAAACGGACTGTCCGGCAGACTGTTGGGTAACATTCCCAGCGTAACGAGATGGCGCGCGTCGCGCCGGCGAATCGCCCCCGCCAGTCCGGCAATCCACTCCTTGGCGATCTCGGTCCGCGGACGCCTGGCGGGATCCAGCGTGATGAACTGGACGTAGCTGAAGCCCTCGAGTTTCCCGGTCAGCCAGTCACCCTCGTCACGTTTCGCTCCGGGCACGACCGGCTCGTTCATCAGGTCGTAGCAAAAAACCGCCGGGCTCCCCGCGCAACACTCCGCCACTGCTTCCCAAAAGTCCGCCTGCGCCCGCCACCGATCCGCCTCTTTCAGCCCATCGTACCATTTCGGAGTGTCCGACTGCCGGTAACACCCCAGCCCCGTGATATCGAGATACAGACCTGTGGCCTCCGCGAGTTCGAGCAGTTGCCGCAGCTTTGCCAGCGCCTTCGCATTCGGCCGGTTGGCACCATCCATGAATTTCGCGAACTGGAGATGAATGCGGACGACACTCGCTCCGAGCTGCTTCATCTCGCGAAAGTCTTCCACCACCGTCTGCCATTCGGTCTCCCAATAATCCTCCAGCAGCCGCATGCGAAAATCGCGGTCGTAGTTGAAGCCCCACGGCTTGAATGCAGTCCCGGAACCCGCCATCACGAAACCCCGGCGGTCATCCGAAACCTTGATCCAATCAAGTTTGTTTGTGATTGCGCCCACCACCCTGTCGTGGCTTGCGGCGTTGATCTGCGACTGCACAACGCTTTGCGCCAGCGTCGCCGGGGGCGCAGCCGATGCCGGGGCAGGTGTGGACGGATTCAGGTACCGATGAAACCAATATTCCGCGTAAAGCTGAATAACGCCCGCGGGCAGGTTGTGGCCGAAACCGTCGTAGATCACCAGTTCCAGGCGCTCCGGATCGTTTTGGTAGGCTGGGCGCGCCGCTTCAACAAACGCGCGGGCCGTCTTCGGATCCACGATCTTGTCCTCGCCACCGCTCACCATGAGCACCGGAGTGGGAAAGAGCTTTTCGGCGTGGAGAACGGGGTCGATTTCCTGAAGAACTTTCTCTGTCTCGGGCCACAGCGCGTAATTTGTCCCGCGCCAGAGGCCGTTGGGCTGCCACGTGTCAAACCATTGCCGATACGCGCCCGTGCTCACAAACGCCACCACCGCCGCCAATCGCGGCCCTTGAGTGGCCACCGCCAGAGCGGGAATCCCGGTCGAAGAACTGCCCAGCCAACCAATCTTGTCCGGCAGCACATTCTTGCGCGCGGTCAAGTTTTCCATCACGCGCCGCGTGTCAGCGATGGCATGTTTCGCCCCGAGCGCGTAGCTGTGCGCGAACCGCGCGTCGAAATTAAGCCACTGCGCCCGTCGCGCGGGATCCGGGTCCGGCGGATGCCCCGCCGAAAACGCCGCCAGCATGTACCCCTCACGAACGAGGTTCGTGCTCCAATCGGGCACCCGGTTTGTCTCCAGCGAACCCAACATCAGAATCACCGGATGTCGCGGCACGACCCCCGGCACAAATGCCAACTCCAGCGTGATAGGAGCGTCACCGTTCGGAAGGCTGATGGTTTGGCGCTGTATCGGGGATGAGGTCGGCGCGGCGTTCGATATGGGAATGACGGACGAAAGAGACAAGATGACGACAATGAACGCGCCAGCGTTTCGGACCGTTCTCGAAAACAACCTCATATCGTTTTCTGCGTCATGCGCCGGTTTCGCCGCCGCTCATACTCCGCCAGCAAGCGATCGCCATAATCGAGCCACGTGTTTTTCACCGCCCCACGCACTCGTGCCGCTTCACCCATCTTTCGGCAAAGGTTCGGGTCCTTCGCCAACCGCAGCATCACTTCGGCAATGGCCGCCGGATTGCGTTGCGGCACCACAAATCCCTCCACTCCATCGCGCACCAGCGTGCCCGCTCCGGTCTCGCGCGTCGCTATGATCGGCAGCCCGCCCGCCATGGCCTCCGGTATCACGCGCGCCAGGCCCTCTTCAATCGAGGTCAGGACAAACGCAGTGCACTCCTGCAAAAGCTTCGCCAGTTCCGCGTGCGGCAACATCGGAATATGGCGGAATGTTCCCTCCCATTTGGGCCGCTCGCGGCGGAAATCGGTTTTGAAGCCGCCCACGCAAATCAGTTCCGCCTGCGGCAATTGCCGGCGCACTTCCTTGAAGGCGGGGAACAAATACTGGTGCCCCTTGCGCAGGCAAATCGTCCCCACCGAGATGAATTTCGGCGTCGCCGGAACGCTGGCACGCGCTTGAAACACACTCGTGTCCACGCCAAACGGATTGATGAAACATTTCTCCGCCGGCACACCGCACTTGATCATCGTGTCCTGCACGAAATCCGAAGGACACAGCACCACGTCCGCGCTTTCCAACTCGCGATTCATGCGCGCGAACATCGAATCCGGGATCGGCACGCGCTCCCCCGGAAACCACAAGTCACACTCCCGCTGCCAGTAGCCGCGTTGCGTCACCGGATGGCTGTTCGGACAGTCGGCGATTTTCAACGCGCCGACCTTGTCCGCCCGCGCAAACGCTTCGATCCCAAAACCGAGCAGGGCATGGACCGCATCAAACTTCGGCGCATCCGGCGCCCGCAACTTTGATCGCAGCCAACTATCGTATAATCCAACCAGCCGGTACGTCGCCCGTTCATTCCAAATCTGCGGCGTCAAATGATAGAACGGCTTCATCGCTAGGTGATAAGGCCACGCCCGGCGATACAATTCCGCCGGCACACCCGTGCGATTTTTGTCCGCCATCCACAGCCCGGCCAGCGCGTTGCGTTCGGCAAACGCCGCCGCCGTCCGGCCCAAATGCCAGTCGCGCGTCGTAGTGAGCAGGATTTTCATGCGCGCGACATTTTAGCCTTCAGCATTCAGCCTTTAGCCTTTCTTCACAAAACCTCGACCCACTGCTTCGGGTCCTTGAGCATTAATTCACGCAGCAAGCGAATCGGCGGCGCGCCATGCCGCAAAAAACGATCATGGAACGTGCGCAGCGAAAAGTCCCCGCCCTCCTGCCGGCGAAAGTCCTCCCGCAGCTTCAGAATCTCCAGCTTCCCCACGGTATAGTACAAATACTCCGGATCGTACGCGCCTCGCATCGCCTCCGAATGCGCGGACTTCTCCTCGTAATAACAATTCTCCTGAAAAAACTTCGTGCCTTCCTCCACCGTCATGCCCTGGCAATGCATCCGGATCGATACGCACAGCCGGCACACGCGCAGCAACGCTTCGTCTGTCTGCGCCAGCAAATACTTCGCGGCGATTTTCGGGTCGCGCTCCGGATTCGGCGGCCCGCTCGCGCCAAAACCCTCATCCACCATCATCTGTTCGGTGTAATGCGCCCAACCTTCGGTGAACGCGTAGCTCGAAAAAATCTTTTCCAACCGCGTCGCCGCTGAAGCGTTCAGGCACAGGAACTGCACGTAATGGCCGGGATAGGCTTCATGGATCGAGACGATGTCCGTCGTGTAATAATTGAACGCCGTCAGCCATTCCTCCTTCTGCTTCGCCGGCCAGTCCGATTCCGGCGGCGTCACGTAATAGTAAGCCTCGGTCGCCTTCTTCTCAAAGGGTCCCGGCGTGTCCATGGACGCAAAACTCGTCGCGCGAAGATACTGCGGCGTCTCCATCACCCTCGCCCGCACGGGTGACGGAATATCCACCACGCGCCGGTCCACCACGAACCCGCGAATCACATCCAAATCACGCGCTGTATCCGGAATCAAATTGGTTTCGCTCGGATGATCCTTCTGAATCGCCTGAAAAACCTCGATCGGCTTTTTGCCCGGTTCAATCACCGCCGCCGCTTCCGCGAACGTCTTTTGCTTCTTGCGCAATTCCCGCTCGCCAATCTCCAGCAACTGCTCCGGCGTCAGCGTGATCATCTCCCCGTAGCGCAGCATCTTCTCATAATTCTCCCGCCCCAGCGCAAAATTACCGTTCGCCTTCGGCAGCTTTTCTTCCTTGAGCCACGCGACATAAGCTTTCATTTCCCGAATCGCGGTTTCATTCGCGCTTTTGAATTCCCCCATCACGGCTTCGTCCTTCACGCCCTTCAATGCCTCGACCAAATCCTTGCCCAGAAAATCCGCCGAACCCTCGGCCTCTTCGATCGCCGTTTCGATCTGCGGCCGCGGCAACGACTCCACCAGGTTCGCCCGCGCCGCCGCCGTGATCTTCGGTGCCTGACTCAGGATCGCGCTGATGGACCGCACGCGCTCCGTCAGCGGCGCGAAGTTCCGCTTGATGTAAATATTCACATCCAGCACGCCCGCGTAGGTCATGGGATTCATCGAATAAATCTTCATCCCGTCGAAAGAGAAAATCTCCCGTTGAATCGCCGAGCGCAAAATCTGGTAATCATACCACGCCGACTTGCTCAGCGCATTCGTATCCAATGCGGCCATTCGCTGCTCAAACAACTTCAGCCGCGCCAATTCCGTATCAATCGAAGCCTGGCTGAAATCCGTCACCTTCCCATCGTACTCGTGCAGCCCCAGCGTCGTCCCCGTCTGCGGCCGCCATTCGAGATAGCCACGAATGTAATCATCCGCCACCTGTTCGAACTTCGCGTCCGCAGCCCCGCGCGAATCCTCCGCCGTCCGCGGCCCCGCACAACCCGCCAACAGCACCACGCCAACCAGCCACAAAAGTGATTTCACCCCGGCTAATTAGCCTGCCAGCCCCTCACGGGAAAGCGTGAATTGGACCCGCTTTCGAGCTTCGGGCTTCTTTCGTCACTTGTCGCGCCGAAGCATCTTAGCGAAGGCGGATTCGTCATTCGGATTTCGTCATTTATCCCCCTGCCTCCCCTTTTCAAAAACAATCGCAAATTCCCTTGTCGGATTTTCCCCCGGCCGGCTGTTTAATAGTTGAGATGAAAGAGCAGTCCGATGTCCAACTGCTGCGGGCCTACGCCGAAACCGGCGACGAACCCTCGTTCCACGAGGTCGTGACGCGCCACGCGGACCTCGTCTATTCCGCGGCCCTGCGCCAGGTGGAATCCCCCGACCTGGCCGCCGATACCACCCAACGCGTCTTCACCGACCTCGCCCGCAAAGCCCGGCCCCTGGCCGCCAGCCTGAAGGAAGACGCCTCGCTCGTCGGCTGGCTTTATCGCAGCACCCGCTTTGCCGCTCTCAATCTCCGGCGCGCCGACCGTCGGCGCGTTGCCCACGAACGAGAAGCCATGGAACAACTTATGACCGACACCGAACCCGCGCCGAATTGGGACCACATTCGCCCGGTGCTGGACGAGGCGATGGCGGATTTAAACGACGAAGATCGCGAGGCGCTGCTGCTGCGCTTTTTCAAGGACCAGGATTTCCGCGCCGTCGGTTCCGCGCTGGGTGTCAGCGATGACGCCGCCCAGAAACGCGTCTCCCGCGCCGTCGATCGCCTGCGCGGCCTGTTGGCGCGGCGGGGCGTCGCCGTCGGTGCGGGTGGACTTGCCCTCGTCCTTTCCGGACAGGTGGTACACGCAGCGCCTGTCGGCATGGCCGCCACCATCACGGCCTCGGCGCTTTCCGGCGCGGGCAAAACCGGTTCCCTTGTCGCGCTGCTAAAAACTCTTTTTGCCAGCAAGGTCACCGTGGCCATTGCCGGCACGCTCATCGCCGCCGCCGCCGTCGCGCCGCTGATCGTGAATTCGACCAATTCCCCCGCGCCCGCCCACCGGATCACGTTGCATGTAAAAAATGCTCCGCTGGCCGACGTCATCCAAAAGCTGGAAAAACAATCCAGGGAGAAAATCCCTTGCGACCAAAAACTGACCGGCCAGGTCACTCTTGACGTCAAAGATGCTTCGCTCAGCGAGGCGCTCGATCTGATTGCTCCGCAAGTAGGGGCGCGCTGGAGCGAAGTCCATGCTGTCTACGAATCCAAGGCCTCGCTCGGAGAACTCGAGAAATCCTTCCTGGCGGGCGCGGAGATCAACCCGGACGCCTGGACCAATCTCGCTCCCCGCATGAACGCGTTCGGCCCGGGCGGCGGATTCTCGCGCATGGGCAGCCCGCCACCCGGCATGGGCGGCGGATTCCGAACCAACTCCTTCATGACGAATTTCGTCACGCGATCCTCGGGTCCTCCCGGCGCCATGCCCGAGGGAGCGCACAATGTCACCGTCACCCGCAGCACCTCCGGCATGGTGGTCATGGGACAGGGCGGCTCGGGCATGAAATCCGAAGTCTGGTATTCCTCGAGGCTGCTCCTGGAAAATGATCTCGCCTCGCGCCTCAGCAAGGAAGTCGCGCCCACTCCTTCCACGGAAAGCGCCGCGGCAGTGGCCTCCGACGTGAACGGGAAAGTCCAAACCTATTACGTGCTGGGCAAGCTGCCGAAGGGCTTCGCCATGCCGTCCTTCCGTCCCGGCCAGACGAACCTCCAGGCCCGGCAGGACGAAGCGATGCAGCAGCTTCGCAAAATGCAGCAGGAGCGCACCATGCAGAGCCTGAGCAAATCCCCGGAGCAACAGGTCCAGGAAGCCAGGGAACACGCGGCTCAGAAAAGGAATTAAGTTATGTTCTTTCAAGATCGTACATCCCGGAAAATCCAAATGGCATTTCGCGCCTTCACCCTCCTCGAACTCCTCGTCGTCGTCGCCATCATCGCGATCCTCGCCGCGTTCCTGCTTCCGGTCCTGCACCGTTCGAAACAAAAAGCGCAGAGCATCTCCTGCGTCAGCAATCTCCGCCAACTGGGCATGGCCGTCCGCCTCTACGCGGACGAAAATCAAAACCGGCTGCCGACCGCCGAGCTGCTCCCCACCATGCCGGTCAATCCCACGTCGCCCCGCCCCCGCATCTGCGACGTCCTCGCCCGCTACGTCTCCGCCAGCGCAACCTCAACCAACAGCGCCCCCGTTTTCCACTGTGCTTCCGACAGCGCCGGTCGTTTCGCCAAAGAAGGTTCCAGTTATCAATGGAACACTTTTCTGAACGGCCATCGCGTGGACGAAACACTGGAGAACAATCTCAAATTCAACGTGCAGATCACTTCCAGCCAAGGCGACTCCTTCAGCACCAACGGCACCCTGCAGCTCAAGTTCCCACCCGTCACCACTCCCCTCCTGCTCGACTACGACGAATCCCATCCCCGCCCGCCCAAGTCCGCCAAAAACACCGTCTACATGGACAACCACGTCGCCCCCCTGGAAATCACCGCCTTCGAATAATCGGCGTGCGGGCCGCCGTCCCGCCACTCCGGCTCGGCCCCCGCCGCAGAGCCGCGCCCCTGTCCGCCATAGTCTTGACGACGGCGGATCCAGCCCGGCGGAGAAAGTGTGCGATCCTCTTTCCGGATGCCCGAATCGCCTTCGATTCGTCATTCGAGCCTCGGACTTTTTTCGTCATTCGGCATTCGTCATTCGTGCTTCTCCACGCTTGCTCCCTCCGCCCCTGTGCTTACATTCCCCACACCCATGAAAGCCCCCGTTCTTTCCCTCGCGTTGATTGCCTACTTGAGCTTCGGCTGCGAATGGTCCAGTGCCGCGCAGCCCACGTTGTCCATTCAACTCCAGACGACAAACGTCCTGCTCAGTTGGCCGCAGGAAGCCGCAGCGCTCGGCTACGTTCTGGAAACCGCGCCCACGGTCACCAATTCCTCCTGGAGCGTGGTTCCCGGCGTGGTCACCAATTTCATCCTCCTGCCCCACACCGCCGCCGCGCAGTATTACCGGCTCGATAATTTCCTGACCAATGGCGTCCTCCTGAATGGCACCGTGCAATCCGGCGGCACCTCCTCGACGAATCCCCTTCCCAACGTCACCGTGCGCCTCTATGAAGCCGGCAGCAATCAACCCGTCATCCTCGCGACGACCAACACCGATTCCGCCGGCAAATTCTCCCTCCGCTCCCCCAAAGCCACCACTTCCGGCATCTTCTTCATCTCCGCGTCCCTCACCACCAACCTGCAATTGCTGACCATCCTCGGACCGACAATCCCGGGAAGAGTCACCGTCAACGAGTTAACCACCGTCGCGGCGACTTACTCCATGGCCCAGTTCTATCGCTCGGGCGCCATAGTCGGCGACCCCTTCGCGCTCACCCTCGCCGCCGCCATGAACGACAACCTCGTGAACATTGCCACCGGCGGCTCCTCCCCCGTGCTCCTCACTTCGCCCAACGCCGACCAAACCACCTCGCTGCGCGGCACCCGCTCCCTGGCCAATTTGCTCGCGGCCTGCGTAGCCAATCCCGCCGTCTCAGCGCAGTTCCTGCAACTCGCGCTCGATCCGTTGCTGCCGCCGCCCACCACCGTGCCCCAGGCCATGGCCAACCTCGCCCGGAACCCCGCCACAAACGTCACCCAGATCTTTGCGCTCGCCTCGACGACCACGCCTTACCGCCCCGCGCTCTTCGCCGTCCCGGATGCCTGGACCCTCGCGGTGAAGGTCAATGATTCCGGCGACGACAACAACCTCATCGCCGGGTTGGGATACATACTCTTTGATTCCCAGGGCCGCGCCTGGATTTCGGACAACGTCACCCAGGGCACTCCCTATTCGAGCCAGATGCTGGTCGTGCTGCAGCCAAACGGAAAACCCGCCGACGGCTTGAATGGTGGACCCAAGTCCCCGATTTTCACCGGCGGCCTGCTTGGTGGTGGCTATGGCCTCGCGCGCGATGCGCAAGGCTCGATCTGGGTTGGCAACTTCGGTTGGGGTCCGGACCACTCCTGCCAGTATTATCCGACCAACTCCCCCGGCTGCCACGGCAGCGTCTCGCAATTCACCGCCTCTGGCGAAGCCATTTCGGGTCCGCTGGGCTACCAGGGCGGGCCGATACGCGCGCAGGGAATGGCGCCCGACGCCGCGGGGAACATGTGGATCACCAGTTACGGCAACGATTCCGTTTACGTGTTCCTGAATGGCAGCCCCACCAATGTCGCGTACTTTTCTGAATACCCCGGCAGCCAGCCCTTCGACGTCCAGACCGGCCCCAACGGCACTGCCTGGATCGCCTGCGGCGGCGGCATCGCCGGCGAATATCCCAGCAGCCTCACGCTCGTCCAGTTGGTTACCAACCAGGTGCAAATGCTCTGGCGAACCAATATCGGCAGCGCCACCAAGGGCGTGGCTGTGGACTCAAAAAATATCGCGTGGCTGACCTCCCAGGGCGATAGCAAAGTCTACGCGGTCAACACGAATGGCGCCGTGTTGGGCGGCTTCGGCGGCGGCGGCGTCAACGGCCCCTGGGGCGCCGCGGTGGATGGCGACGACAACATCTGGGTCGCAAACTTCGGCCCGTTGTCCCCCGCTTACTACTCCGCTCGACTCTCAAAACTGGCCGGTTCCAACCCCGCCACCCGGCCGCCCGGCCTCAACCTGGGCGACCCCATCAGCCCCGCCACCGGCTTCACCCTTCCTTCCGCCGGCAGCGAAGTCCTCCTGCACAACGGCACACCGCTCTACGGCACAAACGGCCCCATCTCCTACGACCCCTTCCAACGCTCCACCGCCTCCGCCATAGACCGGGCGGGAAATATCTGGGTGCTAAACAATTGGAAAAACGACTTCGTCATCGATACCACCTCCAACCCCGGCGGCGACGGCGTCGTAATCTTCGTCGGCCTCGCCACCCCGCCAAAATAGGAACCATTCCCCTCCGCTCTACGCTCTACGCTCTTTTCGATTTCTGTTCTGCTCTGGCTTTGGCATTTACAGCAATTTAATTAGAACCATGGCCGCCAATGGGTAGGGCCGGCACTCCGTTGCCGGCCGCGACGTTGTTGCGCAACGGCTACGAAATAAATCCTGCTTATCGGGTTTCTTGCCAAACTTGATTCCCGCTGCATCAATCGAGCTGCGGGTGGCCCGATCGTAGCGCGGGCGTCCTCGCCTGCGGGTTCCGGCGGCGTCCCGCCGCCCGTTCCGAAGGGTGCTCGCGGGCTGTATTCGTGGATTTTGTCAACCAACCGGATAAGCACGAAATAAATTGACCCGCTCCAGCCTTTTCCCCTCCTTCCCCACCCCGCCTCAAACCAAGGCGGACGCATCCACATCCGTAGGTGTGATTGCGAATTCTGCTCTGAAACCCCAACGGGGGTTTGTAACCAAGCCCAGGGTTGTCCCGACTCGGGGAGGGACTACCCTGGGTTATGTGGTTGATGGTCCCCACAACTCTGAAGGAGTTGCATCAGCCGGCCTGGGTTTGCGGGAATTGAGATGCGTTTGCCCGGGCCCCAATCCCGCTTGACAGATTTTTCCTCCCGCAGTCTAGTAATCTCGATGAGTCTAGGAGCGCTGCATCAAAAGCCCAACCGCAGACCGCACGCGCCGTGGACCCACGTCCTTGATCACGCTCCCAGCTTCCGAACGGCACTTGGTCTTTGCACGGCTTCCACAAATCGCCAAAAGACAAACCCGGCCCGCCACCTGCCGCCGCATCTTGCTCCCAATTACGGCAACACCACCCACATTCTCGGCCTGAAGACTTTGTCTTTCGGCTTTGTCTCTGCAACCATGACTTTGTCCCAATCATACTGTTAGACGACGGGCGACCATCTCATGCAACGCCACTTTTACGCAACCAGCGACGACCTTCTACCAGTTCTGGAAAGAGTCGAGTGCAAGCGCCGAGTCGCCTACACGCTCACAGGTGGGTTCGAATCCCCGCTGCTTACTACTGTCTTCTCCGGTTCGACTATCGCCACTCTTGCCAGTCGCGCACCACATCCCAACGCGAGCGGCGGGTATTCGTATCTGGTGACGCCCGCTGACGTGAAGGTTGTCATTCGAGAGATTCCTCAACGAGCAGGCGATATTCGTTACGCAGTCGATCAGCTCGCGAATCCGATCAGCGTCACTTTTGCTCACGGCGGTTTCTACGCACCAGACATACTCCTTTTTGGCCGCGTCGCTACTTGCTCCGACCATCCGGAAGCGGCCACGCTTTATCGCGCTTTTGCTGCTTCAGTTGCCAGGAGTTTTACACGCATTCGTGCATTTTACGTCGGCCCTAAAGCTCAAGAGTTGCTCCGCCGTGGTTGCCGTTTGGCCATTGGCGCTAATTCTCCCCGCGATTACGATTTAGCATATGAGCCTCCACCGAAAGTCGCCTAGCCATTCACTGCAGCCAACGCCGGTTGACCGGCTCGGCTCCGCCTTCGCGGTTGACACCCTCAGGCCGGCGTGCTGAGTTCTGGACGTTAGACCATGAAGACCCTCTCCACAGACGAGATTGATTGTCTTTTGGGAGTTCATGCATCGAATGCTCATCCGCTGGACATTTTGGGTTATGGTTACACTTCGGAAGGTGCGCGGCGTTTTCGGGCAGAGCGGCCTGATTTTCTGCCGCAGATAGCTGCTCACGTGCAGAGCATTTTGCAGGCGGCAGGTATTTTCCCGAAAGATACCAATCCCGATGATGCTGGCTTTCGGACATTCATTCGACGTGCCGGCGCGTCGTTCACGATCAGCTCAGTAGAAGAGATTGGGTTGAACAGGTATGAGCGGATCACGAGCAAGCCGATGTCGGAGACCGCCGCGATACGCCAGTATATTCGGCAAGTAGTGAATCCAGATTATGTGTGTATTGCGGAAGGAATGGGCTGACAAATCGCCGCAGGCAACGCGGGATGGCGCTTTCGGTTCCGCTTCGCGGTTCACGTTGGTTGATCCCGCGTGCCTGACCTCTGTTCGTTCGCCAGAATACTATGCCGTATCCACCACAAATTGAGCGACTGCGTTCCGTGCTGAAGGCTATGCCCGGCGTTGCAGAGGTCGAGGCGGACCATACGCCGCTGCAAGACATCGATGTGGGCCAATTGTCCCTCGTCACGTTTGGCGACCTGCCACACGCGGCAATTCAACGCACCAAAGGAGGCCTCCATGGGGAAGCCTTGGGCCAGCTGTTCATCACCCTCTCTCCGACGCTTGAGAGCTGGAGGACGTTGGAGTTTCTGTCGTGGCAGGTGCGGGACTGGTCTCGTGCAGGGCGTTGTGTCCAGATACGCACCCGTGGTTTGCCACCTGCACTTGGCGAGCAGATTCAGCTTGGCTCGTCTTTGCGAGTGATCATCGAGTTCTTTGTATCCGGGTTGGACAGCGATCCCGAGCGGATGCTCCGAGAGCTGGAGGAGTTCGCCAGGGATCTGGAGGTATCGCTGCGCCTTTACGGCCTTGAGTGGCGCGGCGGCAAAATCGAAAGGAAAGGCGAACCAGCCGGTGCTGCGAATGCGGCTTCGCCGCATCGCTGACCTCAACCTGCAACTTTCAACCTGCTCGCCCCGAGGGCCTTTACTCGGGGCAACCTGCAACCCTCTTGGCATCTCTTCCGTGACCGGCTACCTTTCCCGCGTCCGCATCATCTAATCACTCGCCATGAACCCCAATCTCACTCGCCGCCAATTCATCCAAACCTCCGGCACCGCCGCCCTCGTCGTCGCCGCCGCCCCCACTTTGCTCGCCGACGACAAAAAGAAAAAGACCACCATCGCCTTCGTCGGCGCCGCACACATCCACACGCCCAGCTTCATTGAGCTGGTCAAGAAACGCGACGACGTCCAGGTCAAGGCCGTCTGGGACCACGACGCCGCCCGCGCGGACAAGCGCGCCAAGGAACTCAACGCCATGGTCGCTGCGGATGTCGCGACCATCTGGTCCGATCCCGAGATCACCGCCGTCATCATTTGCTCCGAGACCAACCGCCATCCCGAGTTGATCATGGCCGCGGCGAAGGCCGGCAAACACATGTTCGCCGAGAAGCCCTTGGGCATCACCGGCAAGGAAAGCGTCGCGATGGCCGAGGCGATTGAAAAAGCCAACCTGCTCTTCACCACCGGCTATTTCATGCGCACGGACAAAAAGCACCTCTTCCTCAAAAGCGAAATCGCCAAGGGCAATTTCGGCAAGATCACGCGCGCCCGCGGCTCGAATTGCCACGGCGGCTCCCTCGGCGGCTGGTTCGACACCGAATGGCGCTGGATGGCCGATCCCAAGCAGGCCGGCTTTGGCGGCTTCGGCGACCTCGGCACCCACAAGCTCGACATCCTCATGTGGCTCCTCGGTGACGTCGAATCCGTCACCGCCGACATCCGCGTCGTCACCGGCCGCTACGGCGATTGCGATGAAGTCGGCGAAGGCCTCATCCAATTCAAGAACGGCGTCATCGGCAGCCTCGCCGCCGGCTGGGTGGACTTGGAGAATCCCGTCGAACTCGAAATCGCCGGCACCGAAGGCCACGCCACCATCATGGACGGCCAGCTCTATTACCGGAGCAAGAAAGTCCCGAACAGCGACAGCAAGGAACCGCTCCTCAATCTCCCCGCCGGCCCCAAGCTCCCGCTTCAGCAATTCCTCGACGCCGTGGCCGGCGCCAAAGACCAACCCCTCGTCACCCCCCGCGAAGCCGCCGCCCGCGTCGTCGTCATGGAAGCCATGTACGAAGGCGCGCGCAAAAAGACCTGGGTGAATATCTGAGCTATTTCCCGGGCTTCGGTGGTTTGGCGAACGATACCACCGGGTGCCCGGAATCCTTCTGGCGCTTGCGTGCATCCGCGCACAGCGCGCCGACATCGTAATTGAATTTCGCGAGTTGTTCCTCGCGAACCTTCCGCACCTCTTCGACGACTTGATCTCTAATCACGGCCTATTCTCCCTCCCATTCGCGTTTATTCGCGTCCACCTGCTCGCGATTTATCGGAGTTCGCGGTTCCAGATTTAGTAGACCTTGCTTAACCGCCCCGCGCCCCACTCAATTCCTAACTATTGAAGCTTGGGGCTTGGAGCTTATCTGGTGCTTGGTCCTTGGAGCTTGGAGCTTCCGCCGCTCACTTCCCCGCCAAATCCTTCACCTTCACATTCCGAAACCACACATTGAAATCGTGATCCTGCAACAGAATGTGCCCCGTCACCTGATTCCCAAAACCCGCCTCATCCTTGAACTTGCTCTTCGCCACCGCCGCCTTCAACTCCGGGCTCCCGCAATCGTATTCCAACACCTTCACACCGTTCAGCCAGTGCTCCACGTGATTTCCCTTCACCCGCACGCGTGATTGGTTGATCTCGCCCATCGGCCGCACCGGCGTCTTCACCGTCGTCTTCAGCACATCATAAAACGTCGCCGTCAACCGCTTCCCCTCCGCCAGTTTCCCATCCGGATGCACCTCGTCGTCGAGCATTTGATATTCGTGGGCAATCGGCCCCTTTCGTGACTCGAGTACAAA
Organism: uncultured Verrucomicrobiota bacterium; assembly: GCA_964448135.1. Taxonomy (GTDB): domain Bacteria; phylum Verrucomicrobiota; class Verrucomicrobiia; order Limisphaerales; family UBA8199; genus CAYUVH01. The sequence continues at coordinate 120,453 of CAYUVH010000029.1, forward strand.
ATACTTCACCCCGCTGTTCCCCCCCGGCGCCAGCTTCCATTCCCACTCCAGATCGAACTCCGCAAACTCGTCCTTGGAAATGATGTCCCCGCCCTTTTGCCCCAGGCAATGCAGCCACCCATTGGTCACTTCCCAACCCTTCGCCGGAAATTCCGGTTTCTTGAAACTCCGCCACCCCTGCGTCGTCTTTCCATCAAACAATAACCGCCACCCCTCCGCCTTCTCCGCCGCCGTCAATTGATTCGTCTCCGCCGCCCCCGCGAAAACCACCGACGCCAACAACCCCGCAACGCAAACCATCGCTTTCAAAAGCATGCCAAAGATTGGACGCCCGCCGCGACCCCTTGGCAACGAAATAAATGACCGTCCTGCTGCCGCACCCGCCTCCGCAACTCCCCTCTCATTAACACCCCACTTTCAGTGGGGTGTCGTCCGGACGCCACAATTCTTTGAAACCGTTTTTAACGGTTTCAAACGCGCACGGTCAACGTCAGCCAGCTCTAAGCCGGAACGATTCATAGGCAGAACCCGTACGCGTCATCACTACGTAGCAGCCGGGCTTCTCCCTCGCGCGCGCTTGGTGGACTAAGGATACAGCCCCGCAAGCACAAAGCCCGTCCGACGTCCGCCAGGTTTTGGAGTGCGGCAGTCCTCTGCCGCTTTTCGTTCGAAGTCTTCACTCGCATCGAGTTACCGCGCGCACAATCCAAGCCCACAAATTCCTTCCGCCCTCAAAAAAATCCTCCACCGAAAGCCCGCCTCGAACCCTCCGTTTCTCCCCTGTTATCAGGCCTCTTGGACCGGTTTTTCCGCGGCCATTTCTCTCATTTCTGTCACGGGAGAAACTCCCACCGTGGGAGATTATTTTCCGCCCCCTTCCATTATCTTAAAGCAAAAAGAACAAATTTTTATGAAATCCATCGGCAAAATCTCCAGCCTCCCCGCCACGCTCCGCGACCAGGTCAACCAGCGCCTCGACCAATCCGATCCGCCGCCCAACATCCTCCGCTGGCTCAACGCCCTCCCCGAAGTCAAAGCCCATCTCGCTGCCAGATTCGACGACCGTCCCATCTCCCGCCAGAATCTCGCCGAATACCGGCTCAACTCCTTCCGCCAGTGGCGCACCCGCCGCGACGCCCTCCGCTTCACCAAAAGTTTTCAGACCGACCTCAAGCAACTCGGCGCTGCCGGCGAGGGCAACCTCAGCGAAAACCTTGCCCGCTGGGTCGCCATCCGCTACCTCGCCCTGGCCCAGACCGTCACCGCCGATTCGAAGGACGACCCCCGAGCCGAACTCAAGCTCCTGCGCCAGTTCTCCGCCGACATCCTGGCCCTGCGCCGGAGCGATCACCAGACCCGGCGCGCCAACGTCGCGGAGCTGCGCCTCGCCTTGACCCACGCCATCGCCCTGAAAAAGCTCGGCTCCCTCGAACCCAAACGCCCCATGACCGATGCCGAGTTCCACGAAGCCATTGATAACATGCGCCGGCGCGTCTTTGGATTCATCCCCGAAGATTACGAGTCCAAAAACGAGCACTGGCAGGCCTACCAACGCCTCGTCCACGGCCAGGACGCCGCCAATGCCCAGGAAGCCGAAAGCCAGCCTCCGGACGACCTGGAGCCAACCGGCGGCAACCCTCCGGAAAACCTGCCGCAAACCTGAGCGCAAACCTGAAACCCCGGCAAGCAAACCTAAGCAAACCTGAATCAACCAGAAAATGCTTGTTCATCCAATTCGCTGCCCCCGACTCGATCAGCGCATTTCGATACTTCTGCCATGACACCGGGTAGTGGGCTACTTTGATTGGTAGGGACGACCTGCTGGTCGTCCGAGGCCGCGCGGCAGCATGGGGCTACCGGGAAACTTTTCAAAGTAGCCCGCTACCTGACGCCACCCGCCATTGACATCCCCGACGCAACCCCGATGATATCACCTGACATGCTCACGGAAGAGTCCATCAAAGAAGCGCTCAAAGCGGTAAAGTATCCCGGGTACAACCGGGACATCGTTTCCTTCGGCCTGGTGAAACAGATCGCCGTCCAGCAGGGATTCGTCACGGTCGGCCTGCAGGTCACGACGAACCAGCCGGAGATTCTCAAGCAGATCAAGTCCGAGGCGGAACGAACGCTCCAGGCGTTGCCCGGGGTGAGTTCGGCGCGGGTGGAGCTCATGGTCCCGGCTGCCGGCCAGCGCCCCGCCGGCGCGAGCGCTCCCGTGGCCGGGCAAAACAGCCTGCCCGGCATCAAGCGCATCGTCGCCGTGGCCAGCGGCAAGGGCGGCGTCGGCAAGTCCACGCTCTCGGTCAATCTCGCCTGCGGCCTCGGCCGCCTGGGCGCGCGGGTCGGGCTGCTCGATTGCGACATCTACGGCCCCAGCGTTCCGCTCATGATGGGCGTGCACGGCAAGCCGAGCGCGACCAATCACGAAACCCTGATTCCTCCCGCCCGCCACGGCGTGAAGTTGATGAGCATGGGGTTCCTCCTCGAAGGCGACCAACCCGTCATCTGGCGCGGACCGATGATTCAGAAAGCGATCACCCAATTTTTTCACTCCGTCGAATGGGGCGAGCTGGACTATCTGCTCGTGGACCTGCCGCCCGGCACCGGCGACGCCCAATTGACCCTCTGCCAGACCGTGCCCCTCGATGGTGGTGTCATCATCACCACGCCGCAGGAAGCGTCCCTCGGCGTCGTCCGTAAAGGCATCGGAATGTTTCAACGGGTGAACGTGCCGATCCTCGGCATCGTCGAGAACATGAGTTACTTCACGACGCCGAATGGTGATCGCGTCGAAATCTTCGGCCACGGCGGTGGCAAGTTCGAAGCCGAACGACAGCAGGTGCCGTTCCTGGGTGAAGTGCCGATCTTCACCGAGATCCGCGAAGCCGGCGACCGCGGCGAACCCATTGTCATGTCCGCGCCGAAAGGCCCGGCCGCGCAGTCCATGATGCGCGTGGCCGAGGCGTTGCGGGCAAAATTAGGCTGAGCCTTTACCGCAGTTTCACTAAAACTGTGGCCGCCGAAAGGTAGGGCCGGCAGTCCCCTGCCGGCCGCGGCGTCGCTACCGGCGACACGAAAACATTTAATTCGCTCTAGCCGGCTATTATTCGCGGATGAGGCGGAAGAATTTCGCCGGGCCGGAGATGGCGTTGGTGAGCTTGAAGTGCGTGCCGATCACGACCGGTTTGCCCGGGTGATTGACCCAGTTGCTGCCGAGATTCAGGCTGGTGGAGACTTGGAGGACATAGCCCGCGGAATTCGTTGTCCAAGAGACCACGCAGTTCGTGCCACTGGGAGTGATGTCCACCACCGGGTCGGGCGTTCTGCCCCCCACCGTGATGACACGGATGTAATCGCCGGGCGAGCCGGCGAATAGTTGGACGCTGATCTTGTTGGTGCCACTGATGGCCACGGAGTCGCCGGACTCGAGTCCGCGCGCGGCGGGGCCCAGATAGTTGACGCCGGGGGCGGAGAGAAAGTCGCTGTTGGCCAGGTTGGTGGTGGTCGAGATGACGGCCAGGACGTTGCTGGTGAAGCCGACCATCCCGGCGATGTCTTGATTGGTGGCGGGATCGAAGAAGATGTAGTGGCTGGAGACGACGGTGCCGGCGGGAATGGGATTGGTGCCGTAGTCCGTGTAGAGATTGGTGGTGAGGAGGACATTCTGCAATTCGTTGAAGCCAAAAAGATGCACGCTTTCAAAGTTGTCGAGGCCCACGCTGTTCGTGGGCCCGAAGGAGTTGGTGAGCGGCGGGGTGAGGAGCGCAAAGGTCCCGCCGGCGGCGTACGCCGCTCCGCCCGTGGTCACGCCGCCCAGAATGTCCGCGTACCCGGGGGTGGCGACCAGCAGGCAGAGCGCCAGAACGATGATGTGGCGTTTCATGGGATTATGACGGGAAAGTTCAATGTGAGCGGGCCGATTGTCAAGTTTCCCAAATACACCACTTTGGATTTTTTCCTGTTGACACTACTTCTCCCCGGGATGAGGCTGTGCCCACAATCCTATGCGACCCCCTGAGCAGGAGAAATCCGCGTTCACGCTGATTGAATTACTCGTTGTCATCGCCATCATCGCCATCTTGGCCGCCATGCTGCTTCCGGCATTGTCACGCGCAAAGGACAAAGCCAGGGCCGTGAGTTGCCGCTCCAATCTCCGGCAATGGTCGGTCGTTTGGGCGATTTACGTAACCGATTTCGGACGCTTCAGCGACGGCATCGCCGACGATCCCGGCGACCCGGATGCGGCTCGCGGCGAATGGGCCGTGGTGCTGAAGCGATATTATGATAAGAAACCCGATTTGCTGGTGTGCCCCTCCGCGACCATGAAGAACGGCAACAAGAACGCCGGCGCCGAATCGCCCATCCCAGCCAGCTCCGCTGACAGCCTCGCGGGCGATCACGGCGGGGTCACCACCATGCATCGCTTTCCTTCCTCACTCGTGGATGAGGCCACCGGCGGCCGTCTCTATTCGAGCTACGGATTCAACGTCTGGAATTACGACTGCAAAGAGCTGAAACAGAACCGGGCGGTCGAGGATTACTGGGGCAGCAAAAGCCTGAGAAACGTCACCGAGATCCCTCTTATGGCGGACTCGATGTGGCGGGGCGGCGGCCCGTCGTTTTATCAGGCGAGCAAGCACGAGCGGCCAACCTCCAATGGCCAATGGGTCAGCACGGACAAGGACATGATGCACTTTGCCCTGAGACGCCATGCCAAGGGGATCAATCTCAACTTTGTGGACGGCTCCACCCGGTATGTTCCCGTACGGAAGCTCTGGGCCCTGCAATGGCACCGGACTTTTGATGTCAACTACGCGGGCGGCCAGGGGTCGGGCTATTTTTACCCGTGGATGGAGTAGCGCCGCGAGGTGCGAAGCCGGGGGATCCGTATTTCTCCAGAGGTAATGAGACAGTGGCCGCGTCCCCACGCGGCTGGCCGCGGAGCACCGCATGAAATGGCCACAAATGGCCACACACATTTTAGTTGTCAGAGTTGGGCATGGGTGGTTAGTTACTCCCAAGCGCATTTGAAATCGGCTGCGTGGCTATGTCTGAAAATACGAAAGAACCGCTTCCGGCGAGCGATTTGCTGAAGAATTCCTCGTTGTACAAGGAGTTTCTCGCCGAACGTGAGGAAATCCTCAAACACAAGTGGATCGAATCGGAAAAAGCCGGCCGCGATATTGGATTCGAACGGGCTCTCACCGACTGGATCATCAAACACCGCTCCAAGTGGCGCAAAAGCCGGCAGGCCGTGGATAAGCCATAAATCCATCGCCCGCTCCTTTAAGCCCGGCCTGTGAGCCCGGCAAGGAAACCGTGCCCGAAACCATACCCATCCTGAACGCCGTCGCGATGCAGCGCGCCCTGACGCGCATCGCGCACGAAATCGCCGAGCGCAACGAAGCCGGCGTGGAGGTCGCCCTCATCGGAATTCAACGCGGCGGCGTCCCCCTCGCCAATCGCCTGGGTACTTTGCTTGCGGGCATCTGGTCGCACCCTGTCGCCGTGGGCAGCCTCGATGTAAGCATGCACCGCGATGACCTGGACCAACGCGCTGCGCCGCAAGTCCTGCCCACGGTCATCCCCTTCGACGTCACCGGCAAAACCGTGGTGCTGGTGGACGACGTGCTCTTCAGCGGCCGCACGATTCGCGCCGCGATGGATGCCCTCAATGACTTTGGCCGCCCGCGCTGCATCCAGCTTGCCGTCTTGATTGACCGCGGCCATCGCGAGTTGCCCATCAAAGCGGATTTCGTCGGCAAGAATGTTCCCACCGCCCGCTCGGAAAGCGTCCGGGTGCACCTGACGGAAAGAGGCGGCGCGGACGAGGCCGTGCTGGAACGAAAATGAGCTGGAATCGCCGCCATCTCCTGGATATCGAATCGCTCACCGCGGAGGAAATCCTCACGGTGTTGGATACCGCGCGCGCGTTCAAGTCCGTCGGTGAGCGCGCGATCAAGAAGGTCCCCGCCCTGCGCGGCAAAACCGTCGTAAATCTCTTCGTCGAACCTTCCACGCGCACGCGCACCAGCTTCGAGCTCTCCGAACAACGGCTTTCGGCGGACATCATCAATTTCACCGCCGAAGCTTCATCGCTGAAAAAAGGCGAGTCCTTGAAAGACACGGCGCGCAATCTCGAGGCGCTGAACGTGGACATCATCGTGATTCGGCACAGCGCCTCCGGCGCGCCGCATTTTCTCGCGCGCGTATTGAAAGGCAGCGTGATCAATGCCGGCGACGGCGCCCATGAACATCCCACGCAAGCGCTGTTGGACGTCTTCACGATTCGCGAGAAAAAGGGAAAGATTGCCGACCTCAAGGTCACGATTCTCGGCGACATTCTTTACAGCCGCGTCGCGCGGTCCGACATCTGGGCGCTGACAAAGCTCGGCGCGGAGGTCACGCTATGCGGCCCGTCTACGCTCGTGCCGCGCGTCTTTGAACAAATGGGCTGCCGCGTCACTCACAATGTCGAAGAAGCCATCCGCGACGCGGACATCATCAACCTCCTGCGCATCCAGCACGAGCGCCAGCGCCGGAGCATGTTTCCGAGCTTGAATGAATACGCGAGCCTGTTCGGTTTGAACAAGGCGCGGCTCGCGAAAACCAAGCCGGACGCGCTCATCATGCATCCGGGCCCGGTTAATCGTGGTGTCGAGATCGATAGCGAAATCGCGGACTGCAACCGCTCGGTGATTCTGGAGCAAGTGACGAACGGGCTGGCGGTCCGGATGGCAGTGCTGTTCCTCGTCAACGGGGGCAAGGGTCCGCAGGAACTGGCGGCGTAGAACTTTCGAACCACGGCTGTGGCGAAGCCCAGCCGCAGCGCGTACAATCTGGCGTCGCGCAGCCTCGCCAGTTCGATCGTGCTTCTCCAATCGCCTCTGCTGCGGCCAAGCTCTGCCACAGCCGCCGTCCGGTCTTGTTAGAAGCTCATCCCCTGCTCTTCACACCATTTCAGCGACCGCCGCATGCCTTCTTCGAGCGCCACGGTCGGGCGGTAGCCAAGCTCCTTCTCCGCGTGCTTAACTGAGCACGCGATGGTCTTGTTCATCTCCGAAAGCACATGAAACTTCTGATGATATAAGCCCACACCCTGGAGCATGGAATCCACCACGTACGCGACTGAACTCGCGATGCCGGGCAGCTTCATTCGTTTGTGCGCACAGGGTCGATTGAATTCCTTTTCCAGCAACCGTTCGACCGTATCCACGATTTCGTTCATGGAACACGGACGCTCGTCCGCGATCCAATACGTCTTTCCGACGGCCTGCTCCGAATTGGCGGCGAGCAGCAGGCCCTGGCATAGATTGTCCACGTAAGCCATGGAGCGGAGATTGTTGCCGGAGCCGACGATCGGCATCTTGCCGTCGCGGATCATTTTGAAGAAGAGTGTTTGCCGCGGCGGCTGGTTTGGACCGTAGAACCACGGCGCACGAATGATGACGGTTTCAATCCCTGGCGACCCGGGTTTGTTTTCTGCCTGAATCTCGCGCACGGCCAGCTCCATTTTCATCTTCGACTTGCCATAGTTAAGGTAGGGACGATACGGCGAAAACTCGTCGAACAAATGATCCGGATGCGGATTGCAGCCGCAGGGGGAATTCGAGGAAACCACCACGACCCGCCGTACGCCCGCGCGGCGCGCGGCGGTGAGCAGATTCACCGTCCCTTTGAGATTCACGCGGTAAAACTCCGCCACCCGCCGCGGATGAATGATGCCCGCCGTGTGAAACAACACAGCTCCCTCCGCGCCCTGGCAAAACCGGTCGCAATCGGCCAACGATTGGATATCGCCCGTCACCACCTCGACACGTTCCGTACACTTGCGCTGCAGCGGAGCCTCCTGCCCTGGCAGCGCGAGGCAGCGAATCCGCAAATCGTCGGCCGGCTCGCGCAGAGCTTCGTGCTCCGGCAGGCCCCGCAGCAGCGATTCAACCAGACGCGAGCCCAGCCAGCCGAGCGGTCCCGTGACGAGAACTTTGTTTGTGCGCAAATTCATAAGCTATTCGGAGACTTCTTCCACCAGTGCCGCGGCGTGCCGGGCGCGTTTTCCTTCGCGGATTTCCGGAATCAAAAACGACGATCCAATCAGGATGAGCCCGGCGCTGATCCAGCCCATCAGCGGCAACGACATTTGGGACACCAGTTGAAAACCAACGATCGGCGCGACGATGCCGCGCACTCCCGTGAAGAATGTATGCACGCTCATGTAGTCGGCCACGCGGTCGGGCGGCGCAAACTTCGTCACCCACAGACTCCAGGCCACGTCACCGCCGGCGTTCGATATGCCGAAGACGACGGCGCCCAGGATCAATCCGAAGAGGCTGCCGGTGGTGAAGAAGGATAGAATGCCCAGCACGAAACCAAAGTTCAAGGTGATGCGCAGCACGAAGAAATTCTTGTGGTCGAACAGCCAGCCCCAGACCGGATTGACGAGCAATCGGACGACGTTGGGAATCACCGCCGTGATCATCGCCACCATCCCGGCGGTCAGCAGTTCTCCGTGCAATTTCACCCCATACTTCGGATTTGCGAGGTACTCCACCCGCAGCGGGGCCATCATCAGCGTGGCAAACCCCAGGAATATCCACGAGATGATGGTCTGCCGGAATACACGGTCCTCGCGCAGATATCGCAACGCGTGGAACGGATGCGTGCCGCCGGAGGCGGTGAGGGGACGCGAGGGACAGCGGGACACGCAAAAGGCTGCAAATCCTGCAGAAACCGCAAACACCACCAACAACCAGCGAAAGTAACCGATGTGACCAGACAGCGCCCAACCGGCCAACTGGCTGAACCCCGCCGCCGTCGCGATCCGGATCATGATCGTCCGCGAAAAGCGCCGTCCACGTTCCCGGGCCGGATAGTTCTCCTGGTAAATCTGCGTCAGCAATGGCACCGACGCCGACATGACCGTCAGCGCGATAACCGACCCGACGACGAACACGGGAACGATGGGCACCAGCGCCATCACCCCAAAGCTGATTGCTCCGAGTACGGCCAGCCGCGCGGCAGCCTGCGCCACCGGCCAGCGCCATTTCTCCACCGTCAATACCAGCCACGGCGAGAGCATCAGCCCGAGACTGCCGCCTCCGGCCACCAGCGCTTTGGCCACTTTGCCGGCCTCGAACCACCGCACCGCAATCAACAGCAGGAAAGTCGACGCCGCCGCTTCGATGATACCCGCGGGAATGGCCCGCCAGCACTCGTAAAAGTATGTGACTGAGGTCCGGTCCCGGTCTGACATCGGCCGGAAGCCTAGCGATTGCTGCCTCCGGTCCAAAGTATCTTTTTCCGAGCCGCTGGCGGCAATTTAAGGTGAAGCCTCACGGGACTTGAAGCGGGCTGGGAGGAGGAGTAAAGTCCTTTCATGGCTGAACGGGCGAAGGATACTTCGGTGGCCGATAAGTTGCGCAAGGCACTTCACGAAAGAATCGACCGGCTGCCCGCTGCACGTCTCCAAGCCGCGGACTATTTACTGCTCCAAATGGAAGCTGATAGTGCGGGTGCGGAATTGGATTTTGATTTCAATCAGGGCCAGAAGGAGTCCAAACCCGAGGACACCAAAAAGCGCCCGACCCGGGACGGCGAATCGCGTCCATAGTCCCTGTAGGAATTAGGATTTGTCGAGAAATCGACAAAAGGACCCTGAACCGTCGGTTACCCTCTCGCCGCGAAGATGCTATCCAGGATTACTTCCTTGGTTTTCCAAATCATCGCCATCGTCAGCGAAAGCGGCAGCAAAAACAACGGCACCGCCGCCCAGTAACCTACAACGCTGAGCGTTCCCGCGATCTGTCCCAGCCAGAGCGGCAGGTTTCGCGGGTCTGGCTGGCGGAGGAGAATCACAACCACTCCGGCCACAACCATCGCGGCCAGCAGGTTCAGGTTCATCAGCGTGAACTGGCGTGTCTCCAGCCGCAATGTTTCATCAGGCAACATGGCGCCGAGCCGGCGGAGGACGGTGTTCAGGCTGGCGAGAAAAATGAGCGCCGAAAATCCCAGGACCAGAACCACGCGGCCGAAAAACACATTCTCCGGCATGGAACGCGACCAGAATAAAAACGGGCTGAGCCCGAAATTAATGAGCGCCAGCAACCGCGCGCGGTCGAGTGCGGTACGCCAGATGCGTTCCTGCGGCTGGAACGCGCCGATTTGCCAGAGGCCGTAACCAAGCAATGCGGTCGCCGCCATCGGCGGGGCGACGTTGAAGGCGCGCAGGCCGTCGGAATTGACGGCGTGAAAGCAAACCACCAGGGCGATGGGCAATCCCCAAAACAGGGCCGAAAGGCCCCGCACGAGGCGGCCCAGCGCGCGCAGCAGTTCCGCATGGGGAACAGGCTCAGGCATGGCGCGCTAGAAACTCAGGTAAGTGTAATCCTTGAGGCCGCGCTCGTACTCGTCGAGCAGCCGCATGGCTTCGGACGGTTTCATGCGATCCGATTTTATAGCCTCGTCCATTTGCGCTTTCATCTGCCGCTTCAGTTCGTTTTCGTCGTATTGGACGGCATTGAGCGCCTGCACGATGGTGTTGCCCTCGATGATCTCCTCGATGTAATACCCCGTCGGTTCGTCCGGCTCGAGAAATACGTGGACCTCGTTCACCCGGCCGAAAAGGTTGTGCAAATCCCCCATGATGTCCTGGTACGCGCCCATGAGGAAAAAGCCGAGATAGTAAGGCTCCAGGGCGCCGTTGCCGTTCACGTTAAGTTGATGCAACGGCAACGTGTCGCGCACATCGCGCAAATCAATGAACTTGTTCACCTGCCCGTCCGAGTCGCAGGTGATATCCACGAGCGTACCCTCGCGCGTGGGGCGTTCGTTGAGCCGGCTGATGGGCATGATGGGGAACAACTGGCCGAGCGCCCAATGATCCAGCAGCGACTGAAACACCGAGAAATTACAGAGATACTGATCGCCCAGGCTGTCTTCCAGCTTGCGGATTTCCTCCGGAATGTAGGCCTGGCCGCGGAAACTGTTCACCACCTCGCTGCTGATCTCCCAGTAGAGCGTCTCGATCTTCGCCTTGTCGGGAAGATTCATCATCCCGAGCGTGAACATGTGCTGGGCGTCCTCTTTGCGCTCCAGGGAATCGTGGTAGGCTTCGAGCTTGTTGAGCTTCGGCAGGTTCTTGCGGATGTCCAGCAGCTCCTTCACGAGGGCATGTTCGTTCTCACCAAACTGAAAGCGTTCATTCGCCCGCACCTTGCCGATGGCTCCGAACACTTCCACAATCAGCACGCTGTGGTAGGCGACGACCGCCCGGCCGCTTTCGCTGATGATGTGCGGGTGTGGAACATTCTCCGCGTTGCACACGTCCGCGAGGTAATAAACAATGTCGTTGGCGTATTCCTGCAACGTGTAATTGGTGGAACTGTCGAACGCGGAGCGGCTGCCATCGTAATCAATTCCCAGGCCGCCGCCGACGTCGACGAATTCGAGCTGGAATCCCATTTGATACAGGCGCGCGTAAAAGCGGGCGGCCTCCTGCACCGCGCGTTTGACGAGCAGAATATCCGGCACCTGCGAGCCAATGTGAAAATGCAACAGTTTGAAGCAATGTCCCAGACCTTCGGCCTTGAGCAATTCGGTGGCTTCGAGCAACTCCGAGGTGCAGAGGCCGAATTTCGCGTTTTCGCCCCCGCTGTCCGCCCAGCGTCCCCCGCCCTTGCTCAGCAGCCGCGCGCGGATGCCGATCTGCGGCTCGACGCCGAGCTGTTTGGAGATCGCGATGATCTGGCGCAATTCCTCGAGCTTCTCAACCACCATGATGACTTGTTTGCCAAGTTTGATGCCGATCAGAGCCATGCGAATGAAACTCGCGTCCTTGTAGCCGTTGCAAACAATCAGGCTGCCCACCTGGCTTTGGAGAGCGAGGCCGGCGAACAGCTCCGGCTTGCTGCCCACTTCCAGGCCAAACTCGAACGGCTTGCCCGCGTCCAGAATCTCCTCCACGACCTCGCGAAGCTGATTCACCTTGATGGGGAACACGCCGCGGTATCGGCCCTGGTAATTGAATTCCGCGATCGCATTGCGGAACGCGACGTTTACCGATTCTACGCGATGCCGCAGAATATCTTGGAACCGGATCAGCAGCGGGAATTTCAATCCGCGGGCCTTGGCTTCCTCGATGACATCGGTGATGTCCACCGACGCGCCCGCTTCCCAGAGCGGCCGGGCCACCACGCGGCCCGCGTCGTTGATGTCGAAGTATTTCGCCCCCCAACGATGAATATTGTACAGATTTCTGGCTTGCTGGATGTCCCAGGGCTCGCCGGCGTCAACTGGTTGGTTCATTGAGTTACCATTCGCGTACTGAACGATTCGCACTATAGAACTCGTGCGCCGGAATTCAATACGCGGAATGAAGTTTTTTGTGCGGGTAGGAAGTGCGATTTGGGTTTGGAGCGGAGGCTTTAGCCAAAACGGAGCCCCACTTCACTGACTCCGATCCCAAACCACGCGCATCTGAAGGCGGTGGTTTTTCTCTCATCGGTGTGCTACCGTTTGCTCATGAAGGAGCCGGTCCCCTCGTCCGCGCCCCGTCGATTCAGCCGCCGTCGTTGGTTCAGGCGATTGTTAATCGGCACATCAACATTGGTGCTGGCTGACTCGATCCTGCTCGAGCCGGACTGGATCAAGATTCGCCGCGTCCGGCTCTCGCCCGGCAAACCCACGCACCGTTTCGTTCAGTTCACGGACGTGCATCACAAGGGCAACCGCAAACTGTTGGATGACGTGATCTCGAAGATCAACGCGCTCTCCCCCGACTTCGTGTGCTTTACCGGCGACATCATCGAGGAGACCCGGCATCTGCCGGAAGCGCTCGAGGCCCTGGCGAAATTGAAATCGCCGGCCTACGGCGTTCCTGGCAACCATGATTACTGGAGTAACATGCCCTTCGATGGCATCAGCCAATGTTTTGCGGGCACCGGCGGAGCGTGGCTGATGGACGAGCAGCGAGTCACCGGGGACGGAAAGTTCACGATCAGCGGATCGGCGGCACGTAGCGCCAAAGTGCTGCCACCCCGCGGCAACACCTCCACCCGGAATATTCTCCTGGTCCACTATCCCGCCTGGGTGAAAAATTTGGGCGGCCAAAAATATGACCTGACGCTGGCCGGGCATTCGCATGGCGGCCAGGTGCGCATACCTTTCTACGGTCCGGTTCTCGTTCCGTTCAACGTGGACGAGTACGACCTGGGAATGTTCCAAACCGCCGCCGGCCCGCTCTACGTCAATCCGGGCATCGGCTGGTTTCCCCTGCCGGTTCGATTCAATTGCCGCCCGGAGATTACGGTGTTCGAGATTTAGATGCTCGCGAGTTCCGTGCGGTGCGCCCAGATTTTCTGGAAGGCTTTCACGTACTGCGCGGTCAACTCCGGCGAGTCGTTGTAGAAGATCGGCAGGAAGATGTGGTTGGCGTTGACGTAGGCGTTGCCCGGCATGGAGGTGGGAATCGTCGGCGCGTGCGCCCACCATTGGGGTTCGGAGTAGATCTTCAACTTATGCTGTTCGGGATAATCCCAGAACTTCACGTTTGCGCCTTCGGCCTTTAGCGCCTTCACGAGCGCGTCGCGGGTGAAACCGAGTTTTTTGAAGTCCACGAACAGCATGTTGCCGTTGTAATAGACGCGCTTCTGGTTCGGCAGGCAGGTCGGTTCGGCGATGCCGGGGAGTTGGGTCAGCGGATCATTCATCGCGCGGATGTTCTTTTCGACGAGCGCGTTCAGGGTGTCGAGGCCCTTGAGTTGCTGACGGGCCAGGGCGGCGCCGACCGGATGCATGCGATACTTTTGCCCGAAGCCGGTGCCAGCGTAAGCATGGACCGGGCTTTCCTTTGGGAATTTGGCGGGGTCGTTGTATTCGCCGAAGGCGGCGGCGCGCTCGAAGTGTTCGCGCGCCTGATACATGCCCATGCCGCCTTCGATGGCCGGCATGACTTTGGAAGCTTGGAAACTATAGATGCCCATCGCGCCCCAGGTGCCCATTTTCTTTCCATCCATGGAAGCACCGTGCGCGTGTGCGGAGTCTTCCAGCACGATCAGACCCTTCTCCTTCGCCCAATCGGAAATCTTGTCCATCTCGCAGGGCAATCCCCACGAATGCATCACGACGAGCGCCTTGGTCTTCGGAGTCAGTTTGCGCTTGGCGTCTTCGAGATCGAACGTCGCGGTCTTCGGATTGATATCAATGAAGATCGGCACGCAACCGAAGAAGCGCATGGAAAGGCACGTGGCGAAGAAGGTGTACGACGGCACCATGATCTCGCTGCCGGGCGGCAGGTCGAGCGCGAAGTACATGCTGGTGAGCGCGCTGGTGCCGTTGATGTGCTGTTTCACGAAGGGCGCCTTCGTGTACTCCTGCCATTCCTTCTCGAACGCCGGCGCTTCCTGGTAGAACCTGGTCATGTCCTTGTCCAACAAGTCGCAGACCGCCTTCTTCTCCGCGTCGCCGTAGCGCGGCCATTTCGTGAGTGCCTCGAATTCGGCGGCGGAACAATTCACGCTCTTGCCGCCACCGCTCACCGCGAGTGATTCGCTCTGCGCCCGGGCGAAGCTCACGTCGGCCAGCGAAAGCCCCGCCGCGGCGACGGCGCTGGATTTCAGGAAGGTCCGGCGGTTTACGGGATTCGATTTCTGTCCTGGGGAATTAGACATACTGCGCGGTATTTCTCTGGTTTTGGCTTGGAGCCCCGGCCGAACCCAAAGGTCACCGAGGCGTGCGTAAAGCTTCAATCTTTGGACTGCCAAGGCAAGCCGGATATTCAGAGCGGGAACGTTAATACGCGGTAGGCACCGTTAGGTCTGCTGATTTCAAAGAACAACGCAACGGCATCACTGCCGCGAGGAGATTTTGATTTTCTCCCTCCCACGCGCAACAAAGGACAGAAATGAATTTTTTCAAAGACCTCCAATCAAAAAAACAGACAAGGGCGTGACGACGAATGTTCCTCTCTCGCAATTGACACTTTGAGCGCGCGTGCGCAGGGTTGCGCCATGCCGAAACCTCTGCTGCCGGAACGCCCTCGAATCACCCGCGCCTTGGCATGAATGACCCGCGGGATTTTGAAAGGTTGCTGCGCCGCTCTCTGGCGGCCCTGGCCATCGGAGCGGTGCTGGTTACACTGTGCTATTGGTTCGTGGACCGCCCGGTGGCGTTCTTCGTGCACAATCACGACTTCGCCCGGTTCACGATATTGAAGTGGATCACCTACCCGCCGCCAATTTTGCAGTCGTGGGCGCCGGCAGTGATCGCGGCGTTGATGGTACGCCGGGCGTGGGGGCCGTTCCGTCGGTCGGAGTGGGTGTTGCTTGCGGCGTGTGTGGCGCTGATCCTCGCCGACCAATCGCGGCAGAGCCTGAGCTGGGTGTTTGGACGCTACTGGCCGGATACCTGGATCAATGACAATCCGTCGCTGATTGGAAACGGCGCGTATGGTTTCCATTGGTTCCAATCGGGCACGGCTTACGGAAGTTTTCCATCAGGTCACACGGCGCGGACGACTTCGCTCGCCGCGGTGGTGTGGGTGGCGTATACGCGCTGGCGTTGGATTTCGGTGCTGGCGTTTCTGACGGAAGCGGCGGGATTGGTGGGGATGAACTATCATTTTGTAGGCGATGTGGTCGGGGGCGCATTCGTGGGTGGGATTGTCGGGGTGTATGTGGCGTATTGGTT
>CAYUVH010000030.1:0-29462 GCA_964448135.1 uncultured Verrucomicrobiota bacterium
CTCACCCCGGCCCTCTCCCCTTCTGAAGGGGAGAGGGAGAATTGCCGCCGAAATGTCTGGGGATGGCGGGGAGGATTGGGACTGGCTTAATGATTGCAGAGCTTTTGGACGTTGCTGCGGACAGGAATGTCCGCGCTCCAGGGACAGGCGCTCCCGGGTGCAACCTGACACTGCCCCCGAAATAGCTGGGAACGGCGACGGGAATTGCAACTGGCTCAACGATTGGCTGGCTTTCGGACGTTGCTGCGGACAGGAATGTCCGCGCTCCTGGAGGTTGTCTCGATAGAGCCTCATGAGGAAGGGGCGAGATTTCCGGCCACGTCGGTGCGATAGCCTTTCCAGGCGGGAACCAGTCCGGCGAGGGCACCGAGCGCAATCAGGGCGAGGGGAGCCCAGAGCATGACGGGGTTGAATTTGAAGGGATCAATCACGACGCCAGTTTGGGCGCGCATGACGCCGGCCACGCCGACGACGACGAATCCATAGACAACGAAGGCCGCAGCCATGCCGATGGCGGAAATGGCGGCGGCTTCGAAGAGGACGGAGGCGAAGATGGTGAGCCGCCGCGCGCCGAGGGCACGCATGATGGCGATTTCACGACGGCGTTCGTTCATGGAGTTGTAAATGCCCGCGAGAATGGAGGCGGTGGCGACGACGGCAACGAGGTAGGAGACCAACGCGAGCACGCGATCGAACCAGCCGATTTTGTCGAAGAGTTCCGCCATGACGCGGCCGATGGGCCAGGCGAAGGTGAGGCGGTTGCCCTGCTTGTTATACATCAGGTCCATTTGGAAGCCGGCGACGGCGCTGCCGGACTTGAGTTTCACGAGGACGGCGCTGATGTCGGTGGCGGCGTTCGGGTCATGGCCAGCCATGCGCTGGATGCCGGCGAGCGGGATCCAGAGGACGCGATCGGCGGGAGTGTTCGAGGGTTCCAGCACGCCAACGACCAGATAAGTTTCGGAGTGCTGATTCTTTTCGTCAAAGATCAGGCCATGAAATGGGTGGAAGGTGTCGCCGGGTTTGAGGCCGAGCTTGCGCGCGGCGAAACTGCCGACGACGGCTTCGCGGAGGGTGGGGTCGAACAATCGGCCGCCGGGAGCGATGGTGAAACGTTTGCCGGGGGCGTACTCGGAGCGTTCGAAGAAATCGGGCGTCGTGCCGGCGAGGCGGTAGCCGCGATAGTTGTCGCCGACGGCGAGCGGGACGGCGAGTTCGACATTCGGATTTTTTTGGATGTCGAGATAATCGGACCACGGGAGATTTCCCGGCGAAGCTTCGAGATGAAAGATGGCGTTGAGGACGAGCTGGAGCTTGGAGCCGCGCGCGCCGAGGACGGCGTCGAAGCCGGCGTTGACGCCGGTGAAAGCGGCCTGGGATTGCTGTTTCACGACCCAGACGGACATGAGGAGGCCGCCGGCCAGCGCGATTGAAAAGGCGGTGACCGCAGTGGAGAGCGCGTGCTGGCGGAGGCTTTTGGCGACTATGCGGAACAAGGTCATCGGGAAAAGCTCCAAGGGCCAAGGACCAAGCATGCGCCTTCACGGGGACGCTTCGGCGCGACAAGCCAGAGAAGAACCAAGGACCAAGCTCCAAGCACCAGAGAAGCCCCAAGAACCAAGCACCAAGATCCAAACTTAAGATTCATAGGCCCGCCTCCATCATGGCTTTGTTCAGGTCGGCGAAGCGGCGGACTTGGGTGAATTGGGCGAGGACTTCGCGGTCGTGGCTGACGAGGAGGAGGGCGGCGGCGTTTTCGCGACAGGCTTCGCGGATCAAGGTCAGGGACTCGCGGGCGTTTTTGTGGTCGAGGTTGCCGGTGGGTTCGTCGGCGAGGACCAGCTTCGGTTTGTTGGCCAGGGCGCGGGCGACGGCGACGCGCTGCTGCTGGCCGGTGGAGAGCTGGCGGGGGCGATGGTTGAGGCGGTCGCCGAGGCCGACGCGTTGCAGGAGTTTTTCGGCGAAGGGTTTGTCCACGCCGGGGCCGAAGGACATGCCGAGCAGGACGTTTTCCAGGCAGGTGTAGCCCTGGAGGAGATTGAAGGTTTGAAAGATGTAGCCGATGGAGGTGGCGCGGAGGCGGTCGCGAGCGGCTTCGGACAGGGCAGACATTTCTTTTCCCGCGATCATAATCCGGCCGGCATCGGGCTTGAGGATGCCGGCGATGAGATTAAGAAACGTGGTCTTGCCGGAGCCGCTTTCGCCTTCCAGGGCGACCTGGGCTTTTTCATCGAGGCTGAAGGCGGCCACGTCCACGACAGGATGGCACAGGCCTTCCGGTGAGAGGAACGCTTTCTTCAGGTCGGTGATTTCAAGGATCGGCATGGGCTGGAGTGGGCGGTTTGGCGGGAGTGGTTGGCAGGGCGGCGCCACTGGCCGGTGCCCGGGCGGCGATGACTTTGAGATCATTGATGATTTGCTCAATCGCTTCGGGGCTCGGGGAGTAGTGTTTGCAGATTTCCATGTGTTGAATGGCCTGTTGGTGATCGCCCTGCTTGGATTCCAGCATGGCCAGATGCGAAGTGATCTCGATCACCAGGAATTTGTCGGGGTCCGAATTGGCGGCCTCCTGCCGCTGCCACTGGCGCAAAGCCGCCTGCCACAGGTTGATCGCGCGCACGGGATCGTTGCGGTTCTCGGCATACACCCGCCCGAGTTCATAAAGGATTTCATAACTGTCCGGATTGGCGCGCAGGCCGTCCCGCAGGAAGGCCTCGGCCTCCGCGGTCCTGCCCATCCGCTCCCGCAGCCAGTAGGCAGCCACCGTATAGTTGCGGATGTCGTTTGGATTCAACTCGGTCGAAAGCTTCAGCCAGGGCATGATTTCGCGAACCGCCGAGCTGTCGCCCAGATCACCCGCCGCGCCGCCTTCGTCCAGGTGCGTGTGCCGCGAGGGGAAGAACTGGCGGCTGAAGCGGTCAATCCAGTCACGCGGCCGGCCCAGGAAACCCTTCTCGTCACCCTGGTTGGCGCCGGCGACCGTGCCGCTGTCCTCCGCCATGTGGGGAGTGCGGAATGCTTCCCGGTTATCGAACACGGTGGGGTAGAAGCCGCTGTGAAAATAGGCATCGGCCTTCACGAAGAAATGGTTGGCAAACATCCGGCGGCTGTCGCCCAGGAGCACGCTGACCGGGTCGGCGGAGCCCGTGCGGTTGCCTTCCCAGTTCTGGTACCACAGGTCGAGCCGCGCGGCGGCGCCGAAGCAAAACACCAGCAAGCCCGCGAGGACCAACCAAGGCATTTTCGATGAACGCATACGCCGACTTTCAGTTGATGGCCTGGCGCCGGAAGACCAGGCAGGCGCCCAGCAAGAGCGCGCCCGCATAGGCCGACGCGTAAAGGATCGCCAGACCGCAGACGCCCCAGGCTATCGGGGACCAATCATGAATGATCAGGTCACGCACATCAAACAATTCGAGATGGGGTATCGCGTAATACAACCCATAGAGAAACGAACGCCGCGGTTCGGGCAGCGGGATCGCCAGTTTGTTCAGATGCCTTCCCAACAACAGGATAAAGGCCACCACGACAAAGCAAATGGTCGCATTGGACGAACTGGCGGAGAAAAGGACCGACCCCAGGAGCGCCAGGGCGATGACCACCGCAAGCATGACCCAGTGCAGCAGGGCGGCCTGGGCGTAGTTGACCAGCGGCCAGTGATGCTCGCGGGTCCCGGCCAGCACGCAGAAAAAGGAGTAAAAGCAAAGCAAGGTGATTCCACAAGCCAGCCAGCAGCCCAGGAACTTGCCGGCCATCAATTCCCAGCGCGCCAGCGGCTTGGCCAGCAGGGGATAAAGCGTCCGGTTCTCGCGCTCGGCGGGAAGCTGCCGGGCCGCCCCCGTGATCGCAATCACCAGCGAACATATCCAGATGAACAGCAGGCAGACCTCCTTCAAATAACGCACGATCTTCGCGTCGTTGAAGAAATTCACCGACCCCATCAGCAGGCAGAGCAGCACGGTGAGAATGAACAAAACGTAAAAGTCCTTCCGGCGGCGGAACTCACGGAGGACGACGCCGGCGATGGCAACTATGTTGATCATAATTCGGGTCCTTTCAAATGCTTTGCGGCTGGTAGCCGATGACTTTGAGAAACAATTGTTCCAGGTTGCACCGGTGCTGGCTGGCGAGCTCGGCCACGCGGCCCTCGACCCGCAGTTCGCCTTGGTGCAGGATCGCCACGCGGTCGCAAACGGTTTCGACCTCGCCCAGCTCGTGCGAGGAAAAGAAAACGGTGCGGCCTTCGTTTTTGAGGCGCTGGATGATTTCCCGCACCTTCATCCGGCCGATGGGATCGAGTCCGCTGGTGGGCTCGTCCAGGATGAGCAGGTCCGGGTTATTGATCAGCGCCTGGGCGAGGCCGACGCGCTGCTGCATGCCCTTGGAATACGTCCGGATAAGCCGGTTGCGCGCATGGTCCAGTTCCACCAGCCGCAGCACCGCATCAATCCGCCGGTCGCGTTCGCCCCGCGGGATCCGGAAGATCCGGGCGTAAAAGCGCAGCAACTCCTCCGCGGTCAGAAATTTGTAATAATAGGTCAACTCGGGGAGATACCCGATCCGCTGCCGGGCAATCGGTTCGCGGACGTTCTTCCCGAAGAGATACGCCGACCCGCTGGTCGCGTTCACAAAGCCAAGCAACACATTCATCGTTGTCGTTTTGCCCGCGCCGTTGGGCCCCAGAAAGCCAAAGACCTCGCCCTCGCCCACCGACAACGTCAGCCCATTCACCGCGCGCTTGACGGCCGTGCCCCGGCCGGAGCCGCGGAAATCAACGCAGAGGTTTTCGATTTTCAAAATCGCGGGAGCGCTGGTGGCGCGACCCGGATCCGCGGCGCTTGCGTTTTCGGGCACCGCCGCCGGCGCGTTCAGTATGTTGGTATTCATGAGCAATATGTTTCAGGGGTCAGTCTTGTGTTTCCACGGGATCACCATTTGGAATCATCACGTCGAAAAGGCCCGCAAACCGGGTTGAGGACGGATCAATCAGCGGAATCGGCCGCACGCGCGCCCCCCAGACGCCATCGCGCCGGGGCAGCGTGAAACCAGGGAGCTAAACGGAGGGAGGAGCCCGGCCCGAGGAATACCGGTACTCCGCGGAGTCAGGAAACCCTAACGCCGCGGGGATCGAACTGACTAAAATCGGGACAGGCGCGGCCGGTGCGACTACCGCTTCCAGGCCGGCGAGCGGAGAATCGTGGCGTAATTGGGTGATGAGGCATTGATGACCGGGTTCGCCGCTGTCCTTGTGAAGCCAATCATGGAGTTGCGGCGAAATGGCAAGCGCGAAGATGGCGGCCCACAAGCCAAGCATCGCCGCTGCGGCCCATTTTAAGCCGCGCGTATTTCGCCGCCATGTCGCAAAAAAGCTCACACGTTTTTAGTTACTTCGACTGCTTTCTGTTCCTTAGCAAGCATAAATCCGGCCAAAAAGCGGTGCATTGAGGATTTATGGTTTGGCCCTCCGTCCGTGAAACAGTTTATGAAGCGCGAAAGCAAGCGTGTAAAGGATGCCGAGCAGGACGACATCAGTGGGTCCCACGGGCAAGTCGTATTGGTAGGCGATGCAGAAGCCCGCGAACGCCGCCACGCCGCCCAGCAAGGAGGCCAAAACCGCGAACTGACGCATGTTCGCGGCGAACAAATGCGCGATCAGCGCCGGGATGAGCAGGAAGCCGAAGGCAATCAACGGTCCCACGCTCAGCACCGCCATGGAAACCGTGAGACCGATGAGCAGGTAAAGGACCACGTCCCAGAAAACCACGTTCTTTCCGAGCGTGACCGCCATCGCGCGGTCGAACGAGACCAAGAGGATTTCCTTGTGAAACAATCCCAACATCGCCAGCACCACAGCCAGCGCACCCGCAGTGAGGAGCAGGTCGAAGGTGTCCACCGTGATGACTTCGCCTTTCATCAGATCGAGCCAGCCGACTTCGGCATAGCGATTCTTCGAGAGCAACAGGATGCTTAACGCTGCCGCCACCACATACGCAGTACCCAGCCGCCCTTCCGGCAAACCGCGGGCGCGTCGCTCCAAAAACGCGAGGATGAGAACCGCGCCGAGCGAAAAGAGCGAGGAACCGAGGAACGCGAGCAAGTGTTCGCTGTGGGGGCCGTGCTCGGATTTGATCAGCCCCAGCCAAAACGGCAGTGACAGCGTAACCGCCACGCCGGTGGAGGAAATCTGCGGCAGCGCAACGCCCATGAAGACCAGCCGGCGCAGAATAAGAAACATGCCGACCAGCGGGCACGCGAAGCCGATGAGCACACTCGTATAGACCGAATTGCGCAGGAGGAAATCGGGAGAAAGGACCTGGTGCAGTGTTTCCCACATATCAACTGATCTCCATTTCGAAAATTTCCTGCATGCGCGCGGGCGTGAGCACATCGGCGACGCTGCCGTGGAACACCCGGCCCTGGTGCAGCCAGATCACCTGTTGCGCGTGCTGGCGCACGACCGGCAGGTCGTGCGTGACCAGCAGGATGGTGAGTTTGCGCTCCTCGTGCATCTTGGAGAGAAACTCCAGCACCGCCTTGGTCGCGCGGACGTCCACGCCGGCGGTGGGTTCGTCGAGCACGAGCGCGTCCGGCCGGGTGGCCAGCGCGCGCGCGATCAGCACGCGCTGCCGCTGGCCGCCTGATAGTTCGGACAGCCGGCGGCGCGCGAATCCCTCCGCGCCGGTTGCGGCGAGGCATTCATGGACGAAGTCCTTTTCGCGGCGCGGCACGAATCTCCCGGGCCCCACCCGCCGGTAAGTGCCCATCAGCGCCACTTCGTACGCCGTGAGCAGATACAGCGGGTCGAACTGCGTCGTTTGCGGCACATACCCCAGAACGGCCTCACTCCCCCCCGCGATGCGAATCGTTCCAGCCACCGGCGGCTGAAGCCCAAGCAGGGTTTTAAGCAGCGTGGACTTGCCGGAGCCGTTTGCGCCGAGGATGGCCGTGAAACTGCCTGGCGCCACGGTCAGCGAAATGTCTGACAGCACGGGTTGGCCATCGTAGCCGATGGCGAGGTTTTCGAGCGTGAGGAAAGGTTCGTTCATAGGAGAGAAGCTCCAAGGACCAAGAACCAAGGTCCAGAGAAGCTCCAAATTCCAAGCTCCAAGTGGTGGAGCTTGGGGATGTGGGTTTGCTGATGCCGCGGATGTGACGTTGTTGCCACGAATTACTTCGCTTTTGGCAACGCCGCGACCATGGAGTGGATGATGTAGTCCATCATCTTAATATAGGTGCCGGTGTCAGGGACACCGCCGGGCATGATGGGGAGTTTGACGAGGGTGGCGCCGGTTTCCGCGGCGATGAGCTTGGGCACCTTTTCCGGGAACTGCGGTTCACGGACGACGATGGGCACGTGCTGGGCCTTCATCTCGTTCACGAGTTCCTCGATGTGCCGGGGGGTCGGATCAATGCCCGGCTTGAGTTCGATCGTGCCGATGCAGTCCATCCCGAATGCTTTCGCGAAATAAGGCCAGTGCTCGTGGTAGCTCACGAATTTCACGCCTTTGAGCGGAGCCGCCTCCTTGTTCCACCCGGCGATTTTGGCGTCGAGTTTCGCGAGGTAGGCGTTCTGGTTTTTCTCGAAGTCGTCCTTGTATTGCGGCGCGGCCGCGGAGAAAGCCTTGCCGATTTCCTGCACGACGATCTTCGCCCGATTCGGGTCCAGCATGTAGTGCGGGTTGCCGTAGGGATGCACGTCGCCGGCGGAGTGGTCCGTGCTCTTGGGGACGTCCACGGCATCAATGCCCGTCGAACAATCCACGTAACCCGGCTGTCCGTATTGGATCTTCGGATTTTTGCTGGCTTCGAGCAGCGCGGGCAGGAAGGCGTGTTCGCAGCCGAGACCGACGCAGAGCAGCAGGTCGGCACGATTCATTTGCGGGATGAAGCTTGGCTTCATCGGCACGCCGTGCGTGTCTTCAATGCCGGTGGCCAGGCTGAAGACCTCCACGTGATCGCCGCCGACCTCGCGCGCAAAATCCGCAAGATCAGTGAGGGTAGTGACGACGCGAAGTTTCGCGGCGTGGGACGGGATGGCGGCAAACCCGGTCAGCAGGACCGCGGCCGCCAGCAGGAATCGAATGAATTTTGGTTTCATGAGATTGATTATATATGCGCTTGAGATTTAACGGCCCGACCAGCCGTGCGAATGGGACCCGATGATCCAGACCCACTGCAAATAGACAGCACTGCTGTCCTTGTAGCCGGTCGCGGCATTGGGTTGCGTGTAGGTGTATTGGAGGCGCAACTGGTTCCAATGGCTGATGGCATAGGTGAGATAGGGTGAATACGCAAACGTCTGCGCGTTGTTGTTGTCCGCGTTCTGCACCCAATCGAACAGAAAACCCGCGCTCCATTCGCGGCTCCATTTGTAGGTGAAGTAAGAGTACAAACCGTACGAGCTCACAAAGCTCGTGGATGGATTACCCAGTTCGGGCTGGAAGCGATAGTTGTTGTCGCTGAAAAGGAACTCCGTGCCCCACGTGAAGCTCTTGAACTGGTTCTCCTGCAACGGCACATAGCTGAGCTTCAGGTCC
Source organism: uncultured Verrucomicrobiota bacterium (assembly GCA_964448135.1). Lineage (GTDB taxonomy): Bacteria > Verrucomicrobiota > Verrucomicrobiia > Limisphaerales > UBA8199 > CAYUVH01. The sequence continues at coordinate 8,538 of CAYUVH010000030.1, forward strand.
ATACCCGCCACCCGGCGTTCCAACTGCGTGGCGGTGGTTCCGTCAGCCAGCGTGAGCGGTTCCACGCCGCTGCCGGCTTCGGGATTCCAGAGGCCGGATACGCCGCCCTCGAGCTGCCAGTTCGACGTGAGATCAAAATACGTTCCCAACCGGCTCCAGAAGGACAACCCGCCGAACGGGCGCTCGGCGCCGGGATTGTTCGGATCATCGCCGAACTTGTCACCAATACCGGCGGTAAGGGTCACGTAATGCGGCACGGGCATGAGCCAGTTGACCTGGAGGCCGTCAGTCTGCGATTCGCCTCCGATGTAATTGTCGAGCACGAGGGGGCGGTTGACGAAGGGAAGTTCGTGATCGTGCACGTAGGACAAGCGGCCGAATTCGCCGAAGAACCGTCCGCCTTTCAGCTCCAGGTTCCAGGGCAGTGAGGTGGTTTGGATGGCGGCCTCCTCGACGCCGACGCTCGCCTCGCCGGTGGCGGTGTCCGCGGAGGCATTGAGGACAGCGTAGCCCTTGGCGAAAGGATCCACCGAAGCCGCGAGGTCGAGTTCCATGGTGCGCTGCCAGAAATCCCAACCGCCCGGCCGCGGACTGCCGGTGGCAGTGTTCGGCTGGTTGTTGTACGACACGATGCTTTCGCCGACGAAACCAATGGACGGATTGAATTCGTTGGGCCTGGTCTTCTTCTGATTCTCGGAAACCTGGTCCACGCGCTCGTTCAATTCCTTCACTTGCTTCGCCAGCACCGGCGTGTTGGTGTCCGCCATGGCCGGCGGGGCGTTCGTCGCCACGGCAATCTGCCGCTTGAGTTCTTCGATCTGCGATTGCTGCTCGCGCATCATGCGCTCGAAATTCTCGCGCATTTCCTTTTGCTGCTTCTCGAAGGATTCCTGCAATTGTTTCAACCGTTCTTCAAACTTCTGACTTTCGGGCGTTTCCTGTGCCTGGGCGATGATTGCGCTCAGGCAAAGGGCGGCAGCCCACCGCGTTAGGATATTAGTTTTCATTTCAGCTCTGGTTCCGGCGCACACACAATGCGCGCCGGGTTCAGGCTCCCTAAAGAATTCTGATCGGGAAGATCGCTGGCTTGGGTCCAGGCCGGGAGCCAATCAAGCCGTCCCTGGCCAGCAACCATCTGCGGAAGGATCAGGCCGCGCTGGGCGCCGCCAGAGCGGGCGGAAAAAAATGATCGTCGGAGGGGACGAACTGCGATTCGGAATGAGGGACGAAAGTGATGACCAGCGCGGGCGCCGTCGGGAGCGCGATTACCTCGGCTCCCGCCAGCAACGGGTGGCGCTGGACCTGGGTGACGAGACAGCTATGGTTGGCGCTGGAGGCATCCGCGTGCAGCAGTTGATGCAACTGCGGGGAAGCGGCCAGCGCGAAAGTCGCGAGCCAGAGAAACATCATGAGCACGCCAGCAATACGGCCGCATTGGCCGCGCTGCCGTCGCGAGATGTTCAAAAGCTTCATGCTGTTCGCCCTTTTACGATTGTGGGCAGTACTTTTGCAAGCAAGAAGTGTACGCGGGAAGGAAGAAAGTAATCGGTGATCAGTAATCAGTGATCAGTGAAGAGAGCAGAAGTCAGCGGTCGGAGGTTGGAAATAGTGGATTGGGAGCTTTACGTGAGATTGTTTGGGTCGAGGGAAAGACGCGCCACGGTACGGCTCCTGCTTGAATCCGGTTGATTCAACGCTCGGGTGTGACCTATGTACAGATTCAAGTCATATGGTTGTGTGTTATTGGGACTGGCCTCGCTTTTGCAGCCGGTTTGGGCCCAGGAACAGGCACCATTGATCACTGACCAGCCGACCAACCAAATTGTGGTGGTGGGCGCGGACGCCAATTTCAGCGTGACGGCGGACGGCACGGCTCCCCTGGCCTTTCAGTGGCGATTCGGAGGCCAACCGATGGAGGGTGCCACGGACTCCTCGCTGACGATCACCAACGCGCAACTATTCCACAGCGGCAATTACGATGTCGTGGTGAGCAATGATTACGGCGGGATCACGAGCAGCGTGGCCACGCTGGTGTTTTCTCCGCTGGTCACGTTTTCGCCGGTGTTTACGGTAGCCTCGATTGGCGAGGACGTGCAATTCTTCGGCGCGGCGACGGGCTCGCCTCCGCTCGCCTACCAATGGCGCGCGAATGGCAGTGCGATACCGGGAGCCACCGACACGCTGCTGACGGTTACCAACGCGCAAATGGTCAACCAGACCAGCTACAGTTTTCTGGTCAGCAACGCCTGGGGCACGGTGACCAGCCAATGGGATGTATTGCGCTTCAAGCCTACGATCCTGGCGGAACCACAAGACCGGATTGTCGGCGCGGGGTCCAATGTGACGCTGGCCTTTACGGTGGCGGGGTCGCCGGCCTTGAACTATCGATGGAAACTCAACGGGAACACACTGGGGTATACGAGCACGGCCATTGGCCTAAATCCAGTAACCGCAGCGAGCAGCGGTACGTATCAATTCATGACCTACAACGCCTGGGGGGCCGTGACCAGCAGAGTAGTGACGCTGATACTTCTGCCAACCATGACGATGAGCCCCTCCAGCCAGACGGCATTGGCCGGCTCCAACGTCGTGCTCACAGCCACGGCCACCGCGACGCCGCCGTTTTTCTACCAATGGCGGAAGAATGGCGTTCCCATCGCCGGCGCCACCGATACGGCGCTGGCTTTTCAGCCGGCGGCCCTTTCCGACACCGGCAGCTATGATGTGCTGGTGACCAACGCCTGGGGCGCGACGAACAGCTCCGTCGCGCTGCTGAACGTTGGCGCTCCGCCGCCGGTCATCGTGACCCACCCGGCGAGCCACACCGTCTACGCGCAAACCACGGCGACGCTCACCGCCACGGTCACGGGCATGCCGCCGCTGTATTATCAGTGGCGCAAGAACAGCAATCCCATCGCCGGAGCGACGGCCGGCTCGCTCACGTTTCAACCGGCGGTGTTTTCCGACACGGGAACCTATGATGTGGTCGTGAGCAATGCCTGGGGCACGGCGACCAGTTATGCCGCGCTTTTGAACGTGGTGGATGCGTCCACCACGAATATCTATACCGATCACGTGGCGATTTCGCCCAAGGTGTTGTGGCCGTCCATCTACACGCTTTGCGTCCCGGCGCCCCGGCTCAGTTTGAGCAAATCAGGCGGCAGCTTCCTGGCGAGCTGGCCGAGCATAGGCACGACGTGGAACAGCTACTCACGAATTGAAACGGCGACCAGCCTGGCGCCAGGCGCAACCTGGAGCCCCGTGGCAGTGGAAAAATCCCTGGTCGGCAGCACGGTGGTGGCGCCACTTTCCGTCACCAATGATCCGCAATTTTTCCGGCTGCGCTCCCCGTGTTCCATGCCCCTCTTCAGTTTTGCGATTTATTACAATAGTTTGCTGGAGTTCACCTGGGCCGCGCCGCTGACGGTAAGCGGCCCGGTTTATGCGGCTGGTGACATCTACTTGGGATCTGCGTGGAGCAATGTCTTCAACGCGACGGTGGCCACCTGCGGACAAATCAGTTCGCCGGCCTGGGATGGGCACGCCACCAATGAATATTCGGTTCTCCCCACTTTCAAAGGCAGCATCCCGGTGGTGACCAACATTGCGCCCCTGCTCTTCCCGCTCGACAACAGTCCGACGCGCTTGCGGGAAATGGTCAACCAGCCGCCGCCGGAAGGCGACACCAACACGGCGATCTCGCAAATGCGGTATTACAACAAGGCGGAAATCATCATGCTGGTCAGCAACACGACGGTCTCCGCGAAATTCCAATCCGCACCCAGCGACCCGGCACCGGTGATGATCAATGCGAGCTATGGCTCGAATAATTTCGGCGGCCTCGTCACGAATTTCCCATTTCTCAGTCTGACCAATGGCTCGGCCGTCTCATCAAATCAACTGACTTTCTGGGATGCGCGCGAAGCCAGGTGGGCGCTCGTAACGCAGATCGATATGGGCCGGCTGAGGTCCTGGATGGCGACGAATAACACGCTGAAAACCAAATTTCCCGCCGGGGGGTATATTTATCCCAATATCATGTACATCGCGGACAACCGCAGCTACACGGTGTCCCAGCTTCCCGCGGTGCGATTGGTCAATGCCAGTATCATTCCGACCAACAGCGGGTACGGAGGGCAGCCAACGGGCTTCACCATTGCCACACCCAATCCACTTTATGTGAAGGGCGACTACAACACCCCGTCGGTCAGCAACCGTTTTCCCGCGTCGCTCGTTTGCGATGCCATCACTGTGCTGTCCACGAACTGGGTGGACACCAATAGTAGCAAAGCCTTGTCCATGCGCCTGGCGGCCAACACCACCATCAACGCAGCCATCATCGCGGGCAAGGTGTCCTCCACCGGCCCTGGGACCAACACCTATAGTGGTGGTGCGATGAATTTCATCCGTTTGCTGGAAGACTGGAGCAACGGCACAAGCCAGAAGACGCTGACGATGAATACGTCCCTGGTCTGCCTGTTCGACAGCGAAAGAGCCACGGCCCAATACCGAAACCCCGGCTATTATTATTACGCTCCGGCGCGCAATTTTCAATTCGACACGAATTTTAACGACATCACCCAATTGCCACCGGGGACTCCTTCCCTGGTGTTACCTTGATCCGGCACCGGAGCCCACAGCCCGGCTGAGCGCGTACTGGTTCTTGTTGTTCTCGGCGATGGTCGCGACGTAATCGGAGCGGGCGCGGGTCAGTTCCTGTTGCGCCTGCAAATCCTCCAGCACGAGGCCGACGCCGAATTGTTTGCGCTCGGCGGTGAGCCGCCACGTTTCGGCGGCGGCGGCCAGGGTGCGGCTCGACATGGAGAGCTGATCGCGCAGGGACTCGGCGCGCGTGAAGGCTTCGACCACCTGGCGGGTAACTTCGTCGCGCTGTTTTTCTTCGCCGAGTTTGGCGATTTCCAGGCGGGCCTTGGTGGTGTTGGCGCGGCCGACGTCGAACAGGCCGCCCTGACCGATGCGCCAGCCCAGGCCGACGAAGTAATCCTCGGAATTGCCGAAGTTTCCCCAACTGCTGCCGACGCCGCCGCCGAGTCCGCCGCCGTAAGCGGAGGCGTTCAGCGAGGGGATGAGCGGGCCGTAAAGGGCGCCGTTGCGGGCTTCCTGCGCGGCGGCGGCCAGGGCGTGACTTTGCTTGAGTTCCGGGCGCGAGGCCAGGGCCTGGCCGACGAGCAGCGCGAGAGCGGAGTTGGTGGGGAAGAGTTCGAGCGGGGTCAGTTCGCTTTCCACGGGCGCCAGGTCCACCGCCGGATCGAGATGCAGGGTGCGCGCGAGGTCGGCGGCGGCGATGCGCTGGAGTTCGCGAATCTGGCGGAGGTTGATTTCGTAGCGGTCGGTCTGGGTTTGGATCCGCAATTCGTCGCCTTTGAATGCAAGCCCTGCAGAAACTGCTTCGTGCAGTTGGTCCTGATAGTTGCGCGAGGTGCGGATGGCCTCGGAAAGGACGCCGGCCAGGGAATGGGCTTTGACGAGTTCGAAGTAGCCGCGCGCGGCATTGAAGATGGCGTCGTCGCGTTGCGCCGCGAGGGCGTGATCGGCGGCGTGGATCAACTGCCGGGCGGCGAGGGAGTTGTAAATGGCATCACCGATGGTGACCTGGGCGACGAGCGCGCCGCCGCCGGCGTAGGATTGTTTTTCGACGTCGAGGATGGGGCCGTCCACGGCCTGGATGTTGCCTTCGTGCCGGGCGAAGTTGCCGCCGAGATTCAGCCAGGGAAAGAATTGTTGAATGGCGCTCTGGCCGGCGGCGCGGGCTTCATTGAGGCGCTGGCGGGCGATTTGGACGTCGAGATTTCGCGCGCCGGCGAGGCGGAGGGCGGCGGGGAGATCAATAAGGATGGGGCCGGCGTTGGTGGATTGCGCGTGGGCCGGCGTGGAAATGTTTATCAGCGAGGCGAGACACAGGCACGCGAAGGCGTTTAGGAACATTCTGGTTTTCATTTGGCCTCCAAGGGGTTGATGGATTGGCCGTCGGTGAGAGTGAGTTTGCCGGGGAGGATGATGGTTTCGTGGCCGGAGAGACCGCTGAGGACTTCAACATTCATTCCATCGTTGAAGCCGATTTTGATCGGGGTTTTTCTGGCTTTGCCGGCGTCGGAGAGGAAGACGAAGGCGTTTGCTTTTTCCATCACGAGCGCGTCGGCCGGGATGAGCAGTGCGTCGGCGTGGGTTTCCAAGCCGGTTTTGATGCGCGCATACATGCCAGGACGGAGGGCGAGATCGGCGTTGGGCAGGTCGGATTCGACGAGCATGGTTTTGCTGGCGTCGTCGAGGGCGTAGCTGATGCGGCTGATTTTGCCGTCGAAGGTTTTGCCGGCCAGCGCTTCGACCGTCACTTTTACGGGCTGGCCGACTTTGGCGAGCGAGGCTTCGATCTCGGGCAGCAAGACCTGGGCGCGGACGACGTCGAAATCAGCGATGGTGACGATGGCGGCGGTTTGGGCCGCACTGCCGGCGGTCGCGGAGGCAATGAAGGCTCCGGGGTCCACAAAACGCGCGGTCACGATGCCGGAGAAGGGGGCGGTGACGCGGGCGTAGCTGAGGAGGGTTTCGGTACGCTCGAGATTGGCGCGGGCGATTTCGAGGCGGCCCTGCGCTTCGTCCACGCTTTGCGGGGTGACGAGGTCGGGAGCTTTCTTCTGGGCGGCGGCAGTGCGATTGAAATCGGTCTCGGCGACTTTGACTTCGGCTTTGTATTTGGTGACGTCGGCGAGGAGTTCGGGGACTTCGATTTCGCCGAGCGATTGGCCGGCTATGACGCGGTCGCCTTTGTCCACGGAGAGGGATTTCAGATAGCCGCCGACTTTGGCGTAGAGGGTGGCTTGTTGATTGGCGCGGATGGTGCCCGGAAGGGTGACGTAACGGGTGATTTCCCCGTGGGTGGAATGTGCCACTTTGACATCGGCTGGTTTAGGCGCGTCGGCGGCGAGGGCAGACGAGGCGGTCGCGACGAGGAGAATGGTCAGACAAATTACGCCATTGGTTTTCATGTGGATGCCTTCCCTGCAAAATGTCCGCTCTGGGGGTCGTCGGGATCGAGGGACCGGGACTGGGTTTTGGAACTGGCGCGCAGGAGCGCGAAGACGGCGGGCAGGACGATCAGGGTCGCCAGCGTCGCCAGGATCAAACCGCCGATGACGGCGCGGCCGAGCGGCGCGGTCTGGCCGCCGCTTTCGCCGAATCCCAGGGCCATCGGCGTCATGCCGGCGATCATGGCGCAACTGGTCATCAGGATGGGACGCAGGCGGCTTTGGGCGCCGTCCACGGCGGCCTTGGCGGCGTCGCCGCTGGTGAGGCGGCTGCGTTCGGCAAAAGTGACGAGCAGGATGGCGTTGGCGACGGCGACGCCGACGGCCATGATGGCGCCCATGGCGGATTGAATGTTGAGCGTGGTGCTGGTGAACAGGAGCATGAGGACGACGCCGGCGATGACGGCGGGAAGCGTGGAAACGACGGCGAGAGAGAGGCGCAGGGATTGGAAATTCGCGCCGAGGAGCAGGAACACGACGACGATGGCGACGATCAATCCGTTGCGGAAGCCGCCCAGCATTTCTTCCAACGGCACAACCTGGCCGCGCACGGCGACGTTGGTTTTTGGGGGCGGCATGCCGACTTCGGCCACGGCCCGCGCGATTTGCTTGGACACGCTGCCAAGGTCCGCGCCCTGGATGTTGGCTGTGATGCTCACGACGCGGGCCATGTTGTAGCGCTCGTATTGACCGACGGCGGTGCCGGGAGTGATGGAGGCCACATTACGCAGGAGAACGGATTTTCCGGTGGAGCTGGAAAGCGGAAAGTTTTTCAGGTCCTCGACCGAAGTGGTTTTCGACTGCGGAATCTGGATTTGGAGGTTGTAGCTCACGCCGGATTTGGGATCGGCCCAGAAGTTGGCGACGGTGAAGCGGCTGGAGGTGGTGGCGGCCACGAGCGAACGGGTGACATCGCCCACCTTCACGCCGAGCAACCCGGCGCGCTCGCGGTCCACGTTCACGTCCACGGTGGGAAAGTCCAGGGACTGGACGAATTGCACGTCGCGGAGGGCGGGGATTTGTTTCAGCTTGTCGTAGAGTTTGCGGGCGTGTTCCTCGTTCACCGCGAGGGTGGGACCGCTCACGGCGACTTCGATGGGCGTGCTCGCGCCGAAGCTCATCACGCGATTGACGATGTCGCTGGGTTCGAAGGAAACCCGCACGTCGGGCAGCTCGGCCGCAAAGACTTTGCGCAAACGCTCCTTGAACTCATTCACCTGAATGCCGGAATCGCGCTTCAATTGGATGGCCAGCCAACCTTCTTCCGGGCCGCCATTCCACAGGTGAACGAGGTTGATGGGATAATTTGGCGCGTGCACGCCGACGAGTCCCATCGTGAGGGCCACGTGATTGGAACCAGCCTCGCGCTTGATAAGGTCGAGAATTTTAAGCGCGGTAGCTTCCGTGTTTTCGACACGCGTCCCCACCGGGGCGCGAAACCGGACCGCCAATTGACCGGTATCCGTGTTGGGAAACAAATCCACGCCCAATCGCGAGCCGCCCACCCAAATGACCAAGCCTGCCAGCACCAGGTACAACAGCACCAAGACCCATCGAAGACCGACACCAAGGCGGACCAAGCCGGCATAAGCGTTGCCGAAGCGTTCGAAAGTTCCGCCGTGCCTCGCGGGCTCTTTCGTGGGAGACGATTGGGTATTGGCCTCCCTGCCCTGCCCCAGAAACCAAACGGCCAAGACCGGCACCAACGTGCTCGAGAGCAGATACGACGCGACCATCGAGAATCCGACGGCCAGCGCCAGCGGCACGAAAAGGGAGCGCGCGGCGCCGGTCATGAAAAACGCCGGAATGAAAACCGCGAGCACGCAGAGCATGGCGAGAAAACGCGGGACGGCGGTTTCGAGCGTGGCATCGCGGGAGGCGCGGGCGATCGTCGCGCCGCGCGCGAGGTGGGCGTGGATGTTCTCGATGGTCACCGTGGCCTCGTCCACAAGGATGCCGACGGCGAGGGCAAGGCCGCCCAGGGTCATGAGGTTCACGGTCTGGCCGGAAATCCAGAGCGCGAATACGGCGGCGAACAAGGAGATGGGAATGTTGAGCACCACCACCAACGCACTGCGCCAATCGCGCAGGAACAAGAGCACCATGATCCCGGTGAGCACTGCGCCCAGCGCGCCTTCCTTGACCAGGTTGCCGATGGCGCCCGTTACCACCGGCGATTGATCCATTTCAAAACTCACCTTCACATCGGGCGGAACGACACTTTGAAATTTCGCTAGGTTGGCCTTGACGAGGTTGACGACGGAAAGCGTGGAGGCATCCGCGCGTTTGGTGACCGGGATGTAAACGGTGCGCCGGCCATTCACGAGCGCGTAGCTGGTGACGATGTCCGAACCGTCCTCCACCGTCGCCACATCGCGCAGGTAAACCGCGCCGCCCGAACCGTTGCGCAAAGGCACGCCTTCGAGGTCCTTGATGTTCTTCACGATGGCGTTGACCGGCACGATGGGATACTTGTCGCCGAGGTTCATATTGCCCGACGGGCTGATGATGTTCGCCTGCGACATGGCCTGGACGATTTCATCGGGCGAAAGATTGAGCGCGCGCAGGCGGTCGGGCTTCACGTTGATGAGGATCGTCCGTGCGCTGCCGCCGAACGGCGGTGGCGCGGAAACGCCGGGCAGCGTCGCAAACATCGGCCGCACCAGGTTCAATGCCGCGTCCTGCATCTCGCCGACGGTGCGATTGGGATTGTCCGTCGAAAACACGAGGTAACCCACCGGCACGCTGCCGGCGTCGAAGCGGGTGACGAAAGGCGCCACGGTCCCCGGCGGCATAAAGGCCCGCGCACGATTCACGTAGCCGATCACCTCGGAGAGCGCCTGCGACATGTCCGTGCCGGGATGAAACTGCAGCTTCATCAACGACGCGCCCTGGATGGACTTGGATTCCACGTGCTCGATGCCCGTGATGTAAAGGAAGTGGTACTCGTAGAAATAAGTGAGGTAACCCTCCATCTGCGCGGGATCCATGCCGCCGTAGGGCTGCGCGACGTAAATGGTCGGCACGCCGAGGTTCGGAAAAATGTCGCGAGGCGCGCGTTGCCAGGCGAGCACCGCCCCGAGCGTCACCGCCACGATGGCGACGATGATGGTCAGCGGACGCCGCAAAGCGAAACTGGTGAGGTTCATCGGTGCGACTCCTCCGCTTCGAGCACGACTTCCTCGTGCAACTCCCTGATCTGTTCGCGAACCAACTCCAGCACGCGCTTGCCGGCAGCCGTGAGCCGGTAGTCCCGGCGCGCGCGTATGCCACGTCCAGGCTCGCTGCGGCCCTTCAGCCAGCCCAACCGCTCCATCCGCCGCAAGAGCGGATACAGCGTGCCCGGGCTGATCTCATAACCATGCCGGCGGAGTTCCAACATAATCCACTGCCCATGAATCGGTTCCTCGCCGGCGTGATGCAAAATGTGCGCCTTCCAAAAACTCAGCAGAATCTCGCGATTCGCGGCCTGGATGTCGCTGGCAATCATTACGGTGGTCGATATCGGCTATCGTAATAAAGAGCCGTGGAAGGTCAACTGGTGATTTGGGTATGAATGAAAGTGGGTGAGGACTCCCTTCGAGAGGAAGCTCGCCCTGACTCCGAAGCTCTCCCCCCGAGAGGCTTGGTAAAAGTGTGCAGATTTGACCATGAATCTTTTCACTAACCGCAAATTCCAATGCGTTTGAACGTGCTGCGGCTTATAAAGCCGCGCTCCGGGGACTTATTGTATCGGTATTTTACAGCCGAGCGCAGCAGCTCTAGTCTAGGCTCTGTGCCAATCATTGAGCGCCTTTTCGCCATCGGCTTCCTCCGCAAGACGATCTGGCGGGCCTGGTATCCTTTCGTCACGCTCCGGCTGCGCGACCAGGAAATCGTTTTTCTGAATTACGCGTTCGAAGAGGATCCGCCGATGGCCATTCCGCTGGCGCCCGCGGACGAGCCAAACCGGGGATGCATCCAACTGTACCACCATGTCGCGTCGCCGGCCGTGCTCCAAGACAAAGCGGTGCTCGAGGTAAGCTGCGGGCACGGCGGCGGAGCCTCCTACCTCACCCGCACCTTCCGGCCACGGCGCTACACGGGCTTGGATTTGAATCCCGCCGGAATTGGCTTTTGCCGGAGACGCCACCAACTGGCCGGGCTCGACTTCGTGCGCGGCGACGCTGAAAGGCTGCCCTTTGCCGACGGGGCCTTCGACCTCGTGCTCAACGTCGAAGCGTCCCATTGTTATCCCTCTCTGCCGCGGTTCCTGGCGGAAGTCGCGCGCGTCCTGCGCCCCGGCGGACATTTCTTGTACGCGGACTTCCGGTTTGAGGATGAGTTGACCCTGTGGGAGCAGGAGCTGGCCGCGACGCCGTTGAAATGCCTCCAAACCCGGAGCATCAATGCCGAGGTGTTGCGGGGCATGGAACAGAATTCCGCGCGCTCGCTGGAACTCATCGAACGACGCCTGCCGGGGTTTCTGCATCGGCTGGCCCGGGATTTTGCTGGAGTCAAAGGCTCGCGCATCCATGCCGCCTTGCAAAGTGGCGGGATGTCCTATCGTTCCTACTGCTTCGTGAAGCCCGCCGCTTGAAAAATACGGCGGCTGGCCGGCGGGTGGACGATGCAGCCGGGGCGAGGGGATTTGTCAGGAAGATGGGGGCAGAAAAATCCCGGAAAAACCCTTCAGCCGCCCGGATCCAGACTGCTTTCAGAGGGTCAAGCCCTGATTTTGTAATGGTGTAAACAGTGTAACACCGGACGTAACACGGAATGACCCTTATTCCACCCAATGTTTATGCGCCTTGTATACAGTGTAACACGGATTTCGCATATACCCCCCGCCACTCTCCGGATAAACTCATCTAAACTCACGGCGACGGATTTCCGGCCCACTTTTGATGCGCTTGCCCTGCCGGGTAGTTTGACTTTGGGGCAATTTTGGACGATATAAAAGCATAGCCAATAGGAGTGCAGGTCCATTGCAATCATATGCAGGAAATCTGTACGCCGTTGGACTGTTGCCAGGCGGGGCCTGGCAGAAAATGTAAATTGTTGTGGATGCTGTCCGCCATGTTGGTGGTGGCAGTGCCGTGCTTCGCGGGGACCTGGACCCCGCTGGCCCAACCCGCCCCGGGCCAGGTCAACCTGATGCTGCTTTTGCCGGACGGCACCGTCATGGCCGCCGACCAAACTTCCGCGAACGGGTGGTTTCGCCTGACGCCGGACGCCCAGGGCAGTTACGTCAACGGCACCTGGACGACGCTGGCTCCGATGCACGACACGCGGTTGTATTACTCCTCCGCCGTGCTCCAGGACGGACGAGTTTTTGTGGCCGGGGGCGAATACGGCACCGGCGCGAGCCGGGGCGAAGTTTACGATCCGCAAACCGACACGTGGACGGTGCTGCCGCCGTGCGGGCAAACCTTCGAAGACGCGATGGCCATGATGATCCCCAATGGGAATGTGCTCATCGCTCCCGTGGCCCCGAGCCTCGGCGGATTGACCGTCATATTCGACCCGCATGCGAACGCATGGCAGGAAGGCCCGCGACTGGTTCGCGGCATGAATGACGACGAGGCAAGCTGGGTCAAGCTGCCCGATGAAAGCATTCTCACGATCGATCCGTTCAGCACACTCACCGAGCGCTATATTCCCTTGCTCAATCGCTGGATCAACGACACGCCCGTCCCCGTTCAACTCTGGAACAACATTCCCGAAATCGGCGCGGGCATGCTGCTGCCCAACGGGCGCGCTTTTTATCTCGGCGGAAGCGGACACACCGCCCTCTACACTCCGTCCGGCTCAACCAATGCCGGGGCGTGGACTGCGGGCCCGGATATTCCGCTCGGGCTTGGCCCCAGTGACGCTCCCGCGGCGATGATGGTGAACGGCAAGGTGCTCTGCGTGGCCGGCTCCATTTCCAATTATGACGCGCCGACCTGGTTTTTCGAATACGACCCGGTCGCCAATTCGTTCACGCAGGTGAACGGGCCGACCGGGCCTACGGACAACATTCCGCCTTACGCCGCGTGCATGCTGGATCTGCCGGACGGCACGGTGCTTTACTCGGATTTCGACTCCCAAGTCTACGTCTATCAGCCTGGCGACTCGCCCCTGGCGGCTGGAAAACCCGTCATCAACTCGGTGACGCAAAACGCCGACGGCACGTATCATCTGACCGGAACACAACTCAACGGCATCTCGACCGGCGCCGTTTACGGCGACGACCAGCAAATGGACAGCAACTACCCACTCGTCCGCCTCACCGCCGGGGGGAGCGTATATTATGCACGCTCCTTCAACTGGAGTTGCACCGGCGTGATGACCAGCAACAAAGTTGTTTCGACGGAATTCGTGCTGCCGGACAACCTGCCGGCGGAAACGTTTTCACTCGTAGCGGTCGCCAACGGCATCGCTTCCGATCCCGTCTCCTTCACACCGGGCGGCATGCGCGTTGTTCCATACGCGGGTTTCATGGCCTCCGGACCCGCGGACGGCCCATTCGATGTCACGAACCGGGATTTCACCATCACCAATTCGGGTGGGGCGCCGTTCAATTGGGCGCTCACCAATATTCCGTCCTGGCTCGCGGTGTCCGCGGCCGGCGGGACGGTTTCAGCAGGCGGCGCCACCGTGGTGAGCATGGGTCTCGCCCCGGCCACCGGCTCACTGATGCCGGGCGTTTACTCGGCCTCGGTTCTTTTCTCCAATCTCACAGAGCACACCTCGCTGACGCGTCGCTTCATGCTCCGCATCGCGTATCCGGACGATTTCCAGCCGTATCGCAACACTGTGCTCGGCTTGAACCCCGTCGGTTACTGGCGCCTGAACGAGACCAACCAACCGCCCGGCCAGAGCCAGGCCGCCAATTCGGGATCGCTTGGCAACAGCGCGGACGGACAAACTCCCTCGCCGATGTATTCACAAGGGGCGCTGCGCGGAGATTCGGACCCGGCGGCGCTCTTCGTGGGCGGCAACCCGATCACTGTCCCGTTCATCCCGCAGTTCGGCTTGCTCTCGCCATTCACGGTGGAAGCCTGGGTGAATCCCACCCTGGCGCTGACAGGCAGCGACGTGGCGTGCCCGTTGTCCTGCGGCCATTTCGATACCGACGCATCGGGTTGGGCCATCTACCAGACGGCCGATGGCTGGAACTTCAAACTCTACAACCAGGATGGACTCAATGCCTCGCTCGATATCCTGGCCGGCGGTCCGCCGGAGCCGGGGGTCTGGTATCACCTGGTCGCCGTATGCAATGGACTGGTGGGGATTCTCTATGTTAACGGCATCGCCACCTCGATATCTTTTTCCAATTTCATCGCGGACACGGACGGCCCGCTGACGATCGGCGCGCGGAGCGACTACAACCTGCCCTTCAACGGCAGCATTGATGAAGTCGCCATCTACAACACCGTGCTCGCGCTGGGCCGGGTCTTCAGCCACTACCAGAACGGCACCAACGCCGCGCCACCCACGCCGTACAACCAGGTCGCAACGAGCGACTCACCGATGGCCTACTACCGTATGGATTCGGTAAGTCCAGCGACCTCGAAAAACGAAGGCAGCGCGGGCTCGAGCGCGAACGGCTATTTCCAATCGGGCTCGGTGCCGGGAAATCCAGGCGCGTTGCAGAACGGTTTCATGCCGACGAATTTTTCCTGCGGGTTCAACGGAACGATGGGCTTCGTGGACATCGCCGGCGGCTCGATCAACGTGACCGGCCCCGTGACGGTGATGGCGTGGGTGAAAGCGAACCCGGCCAACGGCTTCTTCCAGACGATTCTCAGCAAAGGTGATGCCTCTTATCGCCTCGACATGGACCAGAACGGACACCCGGGATTTGCCGATGGCCAGCAGCCGAGCGGCGAGCTGTTTGCGTCCACCCGCATTGACGACGGCCAGTGGCATCAATTGGTGGGAGTCCTCAACTCAACTCACTCGGAATTTCTTTACGTGGACGGCCAATTGGCCGTCTCGACCAACACGGCGACCGTGCCCATCGCCGGCAACAGTCTCGATCTCTGGATCGGCGGCGCGCCGGAATACAGCTACTACCGGAATTTCAGCGGGACGATCGATGAGGCGGCGGTCTTCGCCACGGCGCTATCGAGCAACCAGGTGAAGCAGCTTTACTCGGCGGCCTTCACGGTGCCGCCGATCATCGGCAACGTCTCCCAGTCAGGCGGAGCGATCAGCCTTTCCTGGAGCGCGATCTCGGGGCGGGTGTATCAGGTCCAATACAAGACCGGTTTCAACCAGGTGAATTGGAGCAATGCGGCAGGCACGGTGACGGCGACCAACAGCACTGCCACGGCCACGGACGCCATAGCGGCGAACGGACAGCGAATCTACCGAGTTTCCCTACTCCCCTGACGAAAGCGTCACTGGCGGCCGGCGGCCCATAGAATGCCGTCGGTCAGCAATTGGGCGTATTCCGCGGTGTCTGCGGCCTTCACGTCGTGACCGAGCGTGGTCGCAAAGACACGGCCCTTGCCATATTCATGCACCCAGCAAACGGTGTGCACGCGGCCGTCGTGCGGGCTTTTGGCTTTCAGCAATGCCGTGCTGCCCGGAAGAAACTCAATGGTCTGGTAGAGCTCGTCGCCGGGGTCCTGCCAGTGGTCGGGAAAGTTTTTCGTGGTCGGATGAACGACATCCGTCTTGTCCACGGTGAACGGCTCGTAGGGATCATGGATTTTTGAGCGCATGCCGCAGAATTCCTCCCATGCCTTGATCTCCGGCGCCCGGCGAAACGCGTGCACGGCGCAATGAATCAAGACGGCGGGCTTGCCGGCCTTGGTCGCGGCCATGGCGTTCAGGAGAAAACGCGGATCTGCTTCATCGTAACAGAAATCGTACACCACGACGTCATAGCCGTCGGCGAAGTTCGGATTCGCGAGGAGGTCCATGTTGGTCTGCACCGAGAACTGGACGCTGGCCGGACCGCTGAGCTTGCTGGTGAGCAGCGGCGCAAGCTTCGCGTAATCGTGGTAACCACCGCCGGCGAAGAAGAGGGCCTTGAGCGGTCTGGCCGCCGGAGCTTTCGCGGGCGTTTTGTCCTGTGCGAAGCCGGCGGCAATTGCCAGGCACAGAACGAGCAGACAGGTGATGGGGGTTTTCATAAGCGGGGATGTTTGGGCGTTCAACCGCCGAGATAAGCCGAGCGGACCTGTGGATTCACACGCAACGCCGCTGATTCGTCCTTCAGGCTGATGCGGCCGGTTTCGAGGACATAGCCGAAATGCGAAATCTCCAGGGCGAGATTGGCATTCTGTTCCACCAGAAGAATGGTGATGCCGTGCTGCTGGTTGATCTCCACGATCTTTTCGAAAATCGTTTTCACCAGCAGCGGCGCGAGGCCGAGGGAAGGTTCATCCAGCATGAGGAAGCGCGGCCGGCTCATGAGCGCGCGACCAATCGCGAGCATTTGCTGTTCGCCGCCGGAAAGCGTGCCGGCGATTTGCTTCTCGCGCTCCTTCAACCGCGGGAAAACATCGAATACGTAATTGCGCTCCTTCTCGATGATGGCTTTGTCGCGCTGCAGATACGCGCCCATCATGAGGTTTTCCGCGATGGTCAGGTTCGCAAAAACCATGCGGCCCTCGGGCACGTGGGAAATTCCGAGTTTAACCAACTGGTGGGCCGGAACGCCCGCGATGTTGCGTCCCTGGTAAAGAATTTCGCCGGAGCGCGGTTTCAGCAGCCCGGAAATCGCGCGCAGCGTGGTGGTCTTCCCCGCCCCGTTCGCGCCGATCAGCGTGACGATGCTGCCCTCCTTCACGGTCAACGAAATGTCCTGCAGCGCGGTGATCACGCCGTAGTTCACGACCAGGTTGCGCAACTCGAGCATCAGGTCACCACCTCCTCGCCGAGGTAGGCTTCGATCACCTTCGGATTCTTGCGGACTTCGGCCGGGGTGCCTTCGGCGATTTTGACGCCGTAGTCGAGGAACGCGATGCGCTGACAAATGCCCATCACAACCTGCATGTCGTGTTCCACGAGCAGAACGGCGATCTGATATTTGTCCTTCACGAACTGGATGAGCTTCATCAGCTCGGCTTTTTCGCTCGGATTCATCCCGGCGGCGGGTTCGTCGAGGAGCAGGAGTTTTGGCTTGGTCGCCAGGGCGCGAATGATCTCGAGTCGGCGTTGGTCGCCGTAGGGCAGGCTCTTGGCCGGCGTATCGCGCTGCGGGCCGAGACGGAAGATATCGAGCATTTCCATCACCTGGTCGACGATCCGTTTCTCCTCGTCGGCAAAAGCGCGCCCGCGCCACAGCGCGTGCGCGATGCCGCTGGTCACATGCAGATGAAACGCCACGCGCACATTGTCGAACACGCTCAAGGAGCCGAAGAGCCGGATGTTTTGAAACGTCCGCGCGATGCCCTGTTCCGTGATTTGAAAGGGCTTCTTCCCGCTGATGGTCTGACCGCCGAAGCTGATTTCCCCTTCTGTGGGACGGTAAACGCCGGTAATAAGATTGAAGACGGTGGTCTTGCCGGCGCCGTTCGGGCCGATGAGCCCGACGAGCTCGCGCTCCGCGATGTGAAAATTCAGCGCCGACACGGCGGTCAGCCCGCCGAAGCGGATGGTGCAATTGCGCACCGAAAGCAATTCCTGGGCGGCGGCGCTCACGCGGTTTTGCGCTCCGCCAGCGCCCGGCGCCGCGGAGTAAACAGGCCCTGCGGCCGCGTCAGCATGAGGACGATCAGCAGCAGCGAGTAGATGATCATCCGATACTCGGCCACCGGCCGCAGCACTTCAGGCAGCAAGGTGAGCAGGATCGCCGCGAAAATCACCCCCACGGTGTTGCCCATGCCGCCCAAAATAACCATCACGACGATCTCGATGGATTTCACGAAATCGAACCCCTTGGGATCGATCGAAAGTTTGAAGTGCCCGTACAACCCGCCGGCGATGCCCGCGAAAAATGCGCCGATAACGAAGGCGATGATTTTATACTTCGTGGTGTTGAGCCCCATGGCGTCGGCGGCCACTTCATCGTCGTGGACGGCAATGAATCCGCGGCCGTAAGTCGAATTCACGAGGCAGGCGATCACGTAAATCGTCAGGGCCGCAAACGTGAACACCCAGAAAAAATTCGTATAGGCCGGAATGCCGGTGAGGCCCAGCGCGCCGCCGACGGATTCCATGTTGCGAAAGATGACGCGGATGATTTCTCCGAAGCCCAGGGTGACGATCGCGAGGTAATCGCCCTTGAGCCGCAACGACGGCACGCCGACCAACAATCCCGCCACGGCCGCGACGACGCCGCCGGCAAGCAAAGCCACCAGGAAAAGTCCGCCGGTGGTGACCGCGCCGGGCCCGCCGATGGCCGCGAGGATTTTTGGCCCCTCAAACTTCGTAATGGAGGCCGCGGTGTAGGCGCCCACCGCCATGAACCCCGCGTGCCCGAGGGAGAACTGGCCGGTGTAGCCGTTCACGAGGTTGAGGCTGACCGCGAGGATGATGTTGATCCCGATGCCGATGATGACATCGAGGTAGTAGGGGTTGATGTAGCCGGAGCCGAGGGAAATCAGCGCGCTCCCCGCCAGCGCGGCCAGCAAAAGCGTTTTGGCGCGCGCGTGCATGCTCAGACTTTTTCGGTCTGCGACTTGCCAAGCAAGCCCGCGGGACGGACCAGCAGAATCAGGATCAGCAACCCGAACGCGATGGCGTCGGTGTAGGTGGACCAGCGGCTGCCGTTGACGAAGGTTTCGACGATGCCCAGCAGGATGCCGCCCAGCGCCGCGCCGGGGACATTGCCGATGCCGCCCAGCACCGCGGCCACGAAAGATTTCAACCCGGGCAGAATGCCCATCAGCGGATCGATGGCGGGATAGTTCAACGAATAGAGAATACCACCTGCCGCAGCGAGGGCCGAGCCGAGGGCGAAGGTGAAGGAGATCACGACATCGTTGTTAATGCCCACGAGCGAAGCGGCGAGCGGATTGAATGACACAGCGCGCATGGCGGTGCCGATGCGCGTCTTCAACACGATGAATCGCAATCCCAGCAACATGGCCATGGTCACGACAAACACCACGATCTGATTGCTGGAAAGCACAAGGCCCCCCATGAAATGAAAAGAATGCTCGGGGAACAAAGGCGGGAAGGATTTGGGCGCCGCGCCGAAGACATACTGGCCGGTGTTTTCGAGGAGGAGTGAAACGCCGATCGCGGTGATCAGGACGTTTAGTTTAGACCGGTCGCGCAGGGGTTTGTAGGCGAGGCGCTCGATCACCACGCCCAAGATCGCGCAGACCAGCATCGCCCCGGCCAGGACAATCAGGCCGCCCCAAAGCGACTCCTTCGGCAGCAGCCGCGAGAGATAGAACCCCGCGAACGACCCCACCATGAAGACATCGCTATGCGCGAAATTGATGAAGCGCAACACCCCATAAACCATCGTGTAGCCGAGCGCGATGAGCGCGTAGATGGAGCCCAGGGAAAGGCCGTTGATGAGCTGTTGCAGGAACTCGTTCAAGGATTGATCGTCTCGACGTACTTGAACTTCCCATCCTGGATCGTGATGATGACCGCCGGCTTGGTCGCATTGCGATGCTCGTCAATCGTCGTCTTGCCGCTGACACCCTCGAAATCCTTCGTCTTTGCGAGTTCATCGCGCACTTTCGCCGGCTCGGTCGTGCCCGCGCGCTTCATCGCGTCGGCCAGCACCCCCACGGTGTCGTAGCCCAGCGCGGCCATCGCGTCCGGCACTTCGCCGTTGTAACGCGCCTTGTAGCGTTTCACGAACTCCTGGATTTTCGGCGACGTGGCCTCGGCGGAAAAGTGCGTGGAATAATACGCGCCTTCCATGGCCTTGCCACCCAACTCCACCAACTCCGGAGCCTCCCAACCGTCGCCGCCAAAGATCGGCACCGTGATGCCCAGGTCGCGCGCCTGACGGGCGATCAAACCGGCTTCCGTGTAATAAGATGGCACAAAAATCGCGTCCGGGTTCGCTGCCTTGATCGCCGTGAGCTGCGCTTTGAAGTCCTTGTCGCCGCTGTTGAACTTCTGTTCGATGGCGATCTTGCCGCCCATGCCGGTGAAGGTTTCCTTGAAATTGCTGCCCAGGCCCACGCTGTAAGGCGTCGCCGCGTCGATGAGCAGCGCGACGTTTTTGGCCTTCAGCGTCTTGTCCGCAAAAATCGCCAGCACCTTGCCTTGGAAGGGATCAATGAAACAAACGCGGAAAATGTAATCGCCCTTCTCCGTCACCTCCGGCTTCGTTGAGGACGGTGAGATCATCGGGATCTTGTTCAACTGGCAGACGTCCGCCGCTTCGATGGAGCGGCCGGAAGCGACCTCGCCCAGCAGCGCGACAATGCCGTCGCGGGAGATGAGTTTGCGCGCGATGGTGGAGGATTCGCCGGGGGTGGAGCGGTTGTCCTCGGTGATCAGCTCGAATTTTTTGCCCAGCACGCCGCCGGCGGCGTTGAGGTCTTCCACGCCAAGCAGGGTTCCGTTATGCGAGGATTTTCCGAACGCGGCTTCCTTGCCGGTAAGCGAGGCGAACTCGCCGACCTTGATGGTGTTGCCGCTGGCGCCGCCGCCATTGCCGCCGGAGGGTTTGCATCCCGTGAGAAAGCCCACCGCCAGCAATCCGACACCGAGCAACACTGCACACTGTCTGCGCCATCGTATCATAACTAGTGATTCTGAAGTTTTTGGCCGGCAGGATCAGGGCATAAAACGCCACCCCGTCACCCGTTACCACCGGCTCGCGCCACAAGCTAGGGAATCACCGCTCCGGTTTCAATCCTCAAAGCAACAGGGCAGCCTGCCGCGGTTTCGCCGAGAGAATCCAGCATCGTCTTTTCCCCTGTAAACAGCCGCGAACGGGTTGATGATCCCCTGCCCCGTAAATTTGGGGACGCTGTCGCCG
>CAYUVH010000031.1:0-27420 GCA_964448135.1 uncultured Verrucomicrobiota bacterium
TCCAACTCAAGCCGTCCAACCGTCCTCCCTCTCCTCCGTTGGAGGAGAGGGCCGGGGAGAGAAGGCCAGCTTCTGCAGTTCGGATCATCCCCACCTGAAAACTCCACACCACCGCCATCACCCCATCCCCTACTCCGCCGACTTCCCACCGCCTCTCATTCTCCGCATCATCCAAACCGCCACCAGCACCCCAACCAAGCCAAACGCTCCAATCAAAATATTTCTCCTCAATTGCTCTGCTCCATTCCCTCCCGTCTTCGCCGCTCCCTGCTCCTGCAGCGGCGCGTTCAACCCAATCGTCACCGCATCATCGCCCTGCGTGAGCATCCGCTCGGTCAAGGTCTCCCCCTTCGGATTCGTCAGGGTAAACATCTGCCGATGCCCGGCCGGCCACCGCGCCAGCCACAACGAGCGCACCACCAGGTTCGTGAATTTGCCGGCGGAATATTTCAGGTAAGCATTCGCATTGCCGCCGTCATCGAAAAGAAACTGCACCTCTCCCGCTTTCACCACCCGCCCGTCTGCCTGGAGTTCAATCGCGCCACCCGTCTGCTTTTTCAACTCCGCCGCCCCGGCGGTAAGTTCCTCACCGTTCACTTCCCCATCGTGATTCGTATCCAGCGCCGTCAGCAACTCCGCATCCCGCACCGCCATCGTAATGAGAATCTCCAAATGATTCGTCCCCAACTGCAACGTCATGGTGCTCAGCCCCGGATCGTGAGCCCGCACCACGAACGAAAAAAAGCACACACACAATACACTGAAAAGGGCCCATCGACGTCTTGGTAACTGCGGGGTCATCGCTGCCCCATTGTGCCCGCCCATGGGAGTCGCGCAACCCTGGAGACGCATCACTCATTCGATCCTTTGGATTTCGAGCTTCCTTCGTCATTCGATCCCGCTCTGCGGGATGCTTCGTCATTCCCCCGCACTTTCCACTGGAGGTTGAACGCACATGCGCTAGATTGGTCTCACCAAAATGGGAAACCGAATTCATCGGCGTCACCTCGCCGCCGCGCTCGTGCCGCTACTTATCGGACTCGCCGCCCCCTCGCTCGCACAGGAGGTGCCGGTCGTCGAGAAACACCTCGCCAACGGGATGACGCTGCTCCTGGTCGAGCGCCACGACGAACCCACTGTCGCCGGCGGTTGGGTCGCCCATGTCGGCAGCTCCAACGAGCGCCCGGGCATCACCGGCATCGCCCACCTCTTTGAACACATGATGTTCAAGGGCACGCCCACGATCGGCACGAAGGATTACAAGAAGGACCTCAAGATCATCGAGGAACAGGAACGCGTCCGTGACGAAATGCGCCAGGAAGAGAGAAAGGTCCGCGCGCAGTACCGCCAGGGTGAAATTGACGACCCGCTCAAGCTGGAGAACAAAACCGATCGTTACAAGGAACTCGAAAAGGAGTTCGCCAAACTCATCACCGAACAGCGCGACATTTTGGTGAAGAACGAATTCGACAAGGTCTATACGAGCGCCGGCGGCTCCGGCATGAACGCCTTCACCTCCGAGGATATGACGGCCTATTTCATCACTGTGCCGGCGAACAAGATCGAACTCTGGATGTGGATGGAATCCGAGCGCATCCTGCATCCCATCTTCCGGGAGTTTTACGCCGAACGCGACGTCGTCTTCGAAGAGCGCCGCATGCGCACCGACTCCACGCCGCTGGGCCGCTTCGCCGAGGAATTCAACGCGATGTTCTGGGAATCCTGCACCTATAGCTGGCCGGTCGTGGGCTGGCCCTCCGACATCCCCTCGATCTCGAAAGCCGAGGCCGACACCTTCTACAAACTCTATTACTGCCCGCAGAATCTTACCTTGATCCTCGTCGGTGATCTGACGCCCGACCAGGCCGAAAAACTGGCGAAGAAATATTTCGAACGCATCCCGCGCGGCCCGCAGAATCCTCCGGATGTGGTGACCCTCGAAGTCCCACAACTCGCCGAGAAACGCATGAACGCGGAAGCGGAAGCGAATCCCCAAGTAGACATCAACTGGCACACGGTCGCTTTCAAGCACAAGGATTCCTACCCATTGGAGATTCTTGGTCAGTTGCTTGCCACCCGCACGGGCCGGCTCTACAAAGGCATGGTGCTCGGTAGTGGAGTCGCGACGGAAGTCTACGCCGATCAGGGCTCCCAAAAATGGGCCGGCTATTTCAACGCCGGCGGCGAGGCCCGCGACGGTCACACGCCGGAGGAAGTCGAGCAAGGCATCTATGCCATCTTGGAGAAGCTCCAGCAGGAAGAGGTTCCGGCCGAGGAGTTGACCAAGGTGAAAAACAATTTCGCCGCCGCGGAATACCGCCGGCTCTCGGCCAATTCGCCGATCCTGATGAACCTGATCCACAATGACGGCGAAGGCGACTGGCGCGAAATCAACGACGCCGGCAAGAAGATCCAGGCCGTCACCGCCGCCGATGTGAAACGCGTGGCGCAGAAATATTTCACGAAGGAAAACCGCACCGTGGCCATCTACAAACGCAAACCGGCCGCCGCGACCCAGCCAAAACCATGAATCGGAATTTTGCTCTCGCCCTGTTGATCGACGCCACGGCGCTGTCTTTTCGCGCATCGGCCGCGGACATCCCGAGCCGCCCGGAAAAGCTGACGTTCCCCGCGCTGAATTACGAACCGCCCGCGCCGGAAAAATATCGCGTCCAGCTCAAGGCCGGTCCCGTGGCCTACGTGGTCCCGGATCGCGAGTTGCCGCTCGTGAACATCGTCATTTATGTCCGCACCGGCCAGTATCTCGATCCGGCCGGCAAGGAAGGTCTGTCCGAACTGACCGGCCGGCTGATCGCGCGCGGCGGCACGAAGTCCAAAACCGCCGAGGCGCTGGAAGAACGGCTGGCATTCCTGGCCGCGCAGCTCAATTCCAGCATCGGCGACAGTCAGGGCAGCGTGAGTCTGAATTTGCTGTCCAAAGATCTCACCGAGGGTTTGACGATCCTGCGCGAAGTGTTGACTGAACCGCGTTTTCAGGAAGACAAACTCACGCTGTACAAACAGCAGACGCTGCAAGACATGGCCCAGCGCAATGATGAATCAGCGGCCATCGAGGGCCGCGAGGATTCCTTCCTCGCCTACGGCGACAACTTCTGGGTCAACAAACATTCGACCGCAGCTTCAGTAAAAGGACTGACCCGCGATGACTTGGAAAGGTTTCATCATCAATGGTTCGCGCCGCAGAATTTTGTCCTGGCGGTCAGCGGCGATTTTGACCGCGACGAAATGATCAAAAAGCTGGAGACGTTGTTGGGTGACTGGCCATTCGCCGGCGAGCGGCCGATGGCGATTCCGACGAATACCGTCTTCGCCGCCGAGGGCAGCTATCTGATCAACAAAGACGTCAATCAGGGCCGCGTCGCGATGATGCTCCCCGGCGTCAAGCGCGACAACCCGGACTATTTCTCGATCATCATCATGAACGATATCCTGGGGGGCGGCGGATTCACCTCCCGCATCATGAATCGCGTGCGCTCGGACGAAGGCCTTGCTTACAGCGCCTACAGCAGCTTCCCGGGTGGCGTTTATTATCCGCTGACCTTCACGGCTGCGTTTCAGTCAAAGTCCCGAACCGTCGCCTATGCCGCTTCCATCGTGCTTGAGGAAATCAAACGCATGGCCGCCGCGCCGGTGACGGAGAGTGAATTGAACACTTCCAAACGCGGATTTATTGATCGTTTTCCGCGCAGCTTTTCGACCAAGGCCCAGATCGCGGGCACCTTCGCGCAGGATGAATTTACTGGTCGCTACGCGCGCGATCCGCACTTTTGGAAGGAATTCCGCTCGCGCATCCAGGCCGTAAACGAAGCCGAGGTGCTGCGCGTGGCGAAAAAATATCTCGTGCCTGAAAAACTCGTGATCTGCGTCGTCGGCCAGAAGGACGAAATCCTCCTCGGCCACCCCAATCATCCTGTGAAACTCGCCGATCTCACCGGCGGCAAACTCACTGAAGTCCCGCTCCGCGACCCGATGACGATGCAACCGATGAAGTAGCCGTGACGGCACTTCGTCTAGTATTCTGTCTCCTGCTGTCCGGCGGCGCGCTGGCCGCCGCCGAATCCGCCCGGCCGCGCTATATCTTTTTCAACATTGCTCCGTCTTCTGAATGGAACGAGAAGTTCCCGGACAGCATCACGCGCGGAATCTTCGATGATGTGAAGCGCAAGCTGCCGACGCCGGAGAACTCGAGCCTGCGCGTTGGCGTTTCGTTCATTTTCAATACGCTGGAAACCCCGACCAATGTCCTCGCCGCCGGCCTGCGCCGTTTCCTCGAATGCAGCCGGGAAACCGAAGTGCCCATCCTGATCACGCTCGATGGCCAGAACTGGTGGCAGAGCCGGTCCGACCTGTGGAATTGGTGGGACCCACAAAAGCCAGGCTACAACCCCAGCAATGTGTTCAACGTGGAGTGGACCGGCTGGAGCCCGACGCAAGCCGTGAAAATCTCCTGGCGGAACTGGGGCAGCCAGCTCCGCGTGGCGCCGGCGCAGAATCTGGCCAGCCCGCGCGTGATCAACGAGCAGCTAACTGGCCTGCGGACACTCCTGCCGATCATCACCAACTGGTATCAGTCATTGCCGGCTGACAAACGGTGGCTTTTTGGTGGCGTCAAGGTCGGCTGGGAGGCGGGCGTCGGCTACAACGCCTACTATTATCCCAACGGCAATCAGTACCTCGAGCAATGGCCGCACGATTGGTCGCACGATCCCAAGCATCTACTGCATCCAGCGCGTGATCTCGCCGGTGGCGCCAGCCAGTCAGGCTACGCCGCTGTGCTCATGTCCGGCTTGAAGGATCACGGCAAAGTCAGTCGCGACGATATCGCGCGCGTTACAGGCAATTATCTTGAACTGCTTTGCCGCGAAGCCAATGCGTCGGGGTTGCCGCCGGAGCTGGTTTTCACTCATCAAGGCGGGAATTATGAACCTTGGGAAAAGCACCTGCCTTTCTGGCCGGCGATTAATCGCTGGTCCACGCCCGGGTGGAGTTTTTATGGACTCGACCCGCGCACTCCGCCGTCGCTCGCCAAGGACATGGAAACCGCCGGTCGACAGCAGTGGGCCGCCTGCGAATGGTGGTGGGGCGGCGCGGATGCGGCCGCCTGGGAAGATCACTTCCGCCGCACCCTGTCCTTCAAAGACTGCCGCTTTATTTGCGTTTACAACTGGAACCGCGGCAAATTCGAGAACGACACCGACGGCTTGGAAGCCGTGCGGCGGTTGATGCGATCCTGGCGAGACTGATCAGGTCAGTTCGTCTTGTCTTTCTTTGCCTTCGCCTCGGCCTCGTCGATCTTCTTCAGGAACTTGGCCGGGTCTTTTTTGAAATCCTTGGAGCAGTCCTTGCAGCAGAATTTGATTTCCCGCAGGTCGTTCGTGATGACGTAAGGCTTGCCCATTTCGCCCAGCTTCTCGCCGGACACGGGACAAGTGGTCAGAGTGTAGGGCTTGACCTTCGCGTCCTTGTCCGCGCCGAGCAGGGCGAACGGGGCGGCCAGGAAAGCAGCGGAAAGGGCAATGGCGGCGGTATATCGGATCATTTTCATAAATTGTTAAATATATCTGCGCTCAATAATACGCCGCATCTGGCAAAAACCCTCAACTTTTTTCTTTCTCAGTTCCCCCGAAGCGGCCGAGGAGACGAGGCTCCAGTTAATCGGACGCGCGCTCGCTTGCGAAATGTTTGAGCCTCGTTACCTCGGCTGCTACGTTGAACATGAATTTGCCGCATGTTCTGCTACCTGGACAACAATGCCACCACGCCCATTGCACCGGAGGTGCGGGAGGCGATGCTGCCGTTTCTCGACCGCAATTGGGGCAATCCCTCGAGTATTTACTCCTTCGGGCGGGAAGCTGCTCGCGCTTTGGAAAACGCGCGGGAACAGGTAGCCAGTCTGGTCCACGCGGAGCCGCGCGAAATCATCTTCACCAGTTGCGGGACCGAGAGCGTTAACTCCGCCATTCAGAGCGCGCTCATATCCCAGCCGGGGAAACGCCATGTCATCACGACCGCGGTTGAACATTCCGCTACGATCAACTACTGCCGTTTTCTCGGGAAACAAGGCTGCGAGATCACCCTTCTGCCAGTGAACGGCGAAGGTGCACTTGACCTCAAACACCTCGAAAAGGCTCTGCGCCCGGACACCGCCCTCGTTTCTGTCATGCTGGCGAATAACGAAACCGGTATTCTCTTTCCCGTGGCGGAAATCGCGGCCCGCTGTCGCGCGCGCGGAGTCCTCTGTCACGTGGATGCTGTCCAGGCACCGGGCAAGCTGGCCTTCGATGTTCGCGAATTGAGCGCGGATTTTCTTTCCCTGTCAGGCCACAAACTCTACGCAGCCAAAGGTGTCGGGGCCCTTCATGTCCGGCAAAAAATCAAATACGCGCCGCACATCATTGGCGGCGGACAGGAACGAGGGCGGCGCGGCGGCACGGAAAATGTGGCGGGAATCGTCGCTTTTGGCCGGGCGGCGGAGCTGGCTCTCGCCGGTCAAAGCGAAGAAATCCCCCGACTGCGCATCCTGCGCGACAAGCTGGAAAACGGAATCCTCAAGGCCGTCTCTGGCACCTCACGCAACGGCGCTGCCGAACCACGTCTGCCGAACACCTCCAATCTTTCCTTCGAGGGAGTCGAAGCCGAGAGCATCCTGATGCTCCTCGATCAGGCAGATATCTGTGCATCCAGCGGCTCCGCCTGCACCACCGGTTCGCTCGATCCTTCGCACGTACTGATAGCGATGGGCTGCTCCGCCGCCCGCGCACGTTCGAGCGTTCGTTTCAGCCTGGGCCGCTACACGACCGAAGCCGAGGTGAAATACCTGCTCGAAACACTTCCGCCGATCATCGTGAGGCTGCGCGGCAGTGCCCCAGCCTAGCCCATAGCACTGGCCCGAATTTTTTCGGCTGGATCAGGCTGGATTTACCTGGATCTACCTTGATTTGGATTGATTGCCAGGGTTGGTGGCAGGACAGCCGCCGTTTCCAATCTCCTTTGTCCTTCCTCGCGAGGAATGGAAGGAACCATGTCAGAGAGCTTCTTCGATACTCAGGAACCACGTCCTCGCAACCGGGTCCATCTAACTCGCGATTGCATCGGTGTCAAGCGGGTGTTTTTTTCTTTTTTCCTCTTTCACCGAGAGCGGATTTTCTACACTTCCGCAACGCGGAACCACCGAGTCCGCGTCGGGATGACCCTGAAGCCAGAAGCAACCGCCACGCCGCCGACGCAAACCGCCGTGTTTCCGCCGGGGTTGAACAATGCTTTCCTCTTCACGTTCTTCAATGCGCTGTCGTTTCAGATCGTGCTGAGCAGCCCCATGGTGCTGTACGCCAAGAGCCTGGGGGCGAGTGCGACGATTCTGGGCGTGATTGCCGGCATGATGCCGATTCTGGTGATTTTCCAGATACCGGCGGCGAGCCATATTCCGAGGCACGGGTTCAAGCGGTTCGTGTATGCCGGGTGGGGCACGCGGGTGGTGTTTATTTTTGTGATGGCGCTGGTGCCGTTGTCGCGCGGGTTTATTGACGCGCGCAATCGGCTGGCACTGATGTTGATCCTGCTGTTTGCCTTCAACCTTTCGCGCGGAATTTCGAGTTGTGCGTGGCTGCCGTGGCTGTCGGCATTGGTGCCGCCGACACTGCGCGGCAAATATCTGGCGCGCGAGGCGGCAACGCAGAATTGCGGCAGCTTTCTGACGTTCCTGATTGCGGCGTTGGCGCTGGCGGGGGAAACGACGAAGCCATGGCAGTTTGCGGTGCTGTTTGGTTTCAGCGCGATCACGGGGGCCATCAGCCTGACGTTTCTCAAGCGCATACCGGACGCGGAGATTTCCGAGGAATCCAAAAAGAGCACGGGGCGGGTGCCGTGGTTGCAAATGGCGGCTTATCCGCCGTTCAAGAAGTTGCTTATTTCGCTGGCGGGATATTCGATCGCATATGGCGGTATGACGGCCTTCACCGTGGCTTTCCTCAAAACGGAAACGACGATGCCGGAAGCCGAAATTCTGCTGGTCAGTTCGGCATCTTTTATTGGGGGCCTGAGCAGCTTGTGGTTCCTGGGCTCACGGCTGGATCGCCTGGGGAGCAAGCCGGTGCTGACGTTTTGCTTCACGGCGTGGCTTGTGGTGCTGGCGGGTTGGATCTGCATGTCCGGCGGGGCGTTGCCGGTGAAACTTTCGCTGCTGCTGCTGCTGCAATTTCTGATGGGACTGCTGGCGGCGTTGGTGCAGATGTCCAATACACGACTGGCGATGGCGATCATTCCCGTGATGGGCCGCAATCATTTCTTCGCCATGTATTCGGTGGTGGGCAACGTGATTTTGGGGCTCGCGCCGGTGGGTTGGGGATTACTGATTGATGCGGTGGGGACGCATGCGCCGGTGGGGCTCGGGCTGATCTGGAATCGTTACACGGTTTTCTTCGCGGCGGCGGGGTTTGTGTTTCTGGTAACGCTGGGGCTGGTTCGACGGCTGGAGGAGCCGGAGGCGGTCAGCATGGAGGAGTTGTTGCGCGAGATTTTGATTCAATCGCCGCAACGGTTTTGGTTGCGCTTCTGGCCGCGAGCGTGATCGCTTCGCGAAATGACGAATGACGAATGACGAAATCCGAAGGAAGCACGAAGCCCGGATCTTGAGAAACATTGCGTGTGGACCGGGCATCAAGACGGGGACGCATTGACAGAAAAACTAAAGGACAGAAAAATACTGAAATGAAACGACTGGCTACGATTATCGTGATTGGGCGGGACAAGACGGGCGTGGTGGCGCGCATCACGAATTTTCTCTTCGAGCAAAAGGCCAATATTGAAGGTCTGGAGGAACAGGTCACGCGGGGTCAGTTCAGCATGACGGTGCAGGTTTCGTGGAAGGACGGTCAACTGAGGCGGGATTCGGTGATTGATGGGCTTGAAGGGCTGGCGCGCGCGCTGAAGATGGAGATCAAGGTGCGCTTCACGGATGCGCGGCGGCGTCAGCGGATGGCGTTGATGGCGACGCGGGAACCGCATTGTTTGAAACGGATTTTGGCGGAGGTGAAAAAGGGAGGGCTGAAGCAAACCGAACCTGCGCTGGTGTTGGCGAATCGGCGCGAACTCGAGCCGATGACCAGGGATGCCGGGCTGCCGTTTTTGCATGTGCCGTGGGATGACCGGGCGAAGGCCGAGCAGCGGGCGCTGGAATTGCTGGATGAACACGAGGTGGATTTTGTGGTGCTGGCGCGGTTCATGAAGATTCTGTCGCCGAACTTCGTGTGGCGCTACAAGAACAAGATCATCAACATCCACCCTTCCCTGCTGCCTAGTTTCCCGGGGCCACAGGCATACCGGCAAGCGTATGAGCGCGGGGTGAAGATCATCGGAGTGTCGTCGCACTTTGTCACGATGCACCTGGATGAAGGGCCGATTATTGCGCAGTCGAGTTTTGCGGTGCGGCCGGGGATGTCGTTGAAGCAAATTATTGAAGCAGGGCAGAGGCTGGAGGCGACGACGCTGCTCAAGGCGGTGAAGCTTTATCTCACGAAGCGGTTGGATGTGTACTGGGGGATTGTGAAGGAGGTGTGAGCGGCCCAAGAGTTAACGGCAATCCGCCTGGTCAGCGGACCGGTTCAAACAGTCGGCCGGGAAACCGTTGAAACGGTTCCCCTCGATATCGGAAGTCCCATGGCACCTCACTGAAGTGAGGTGTTAATGAGAAAGGGCATTCGCCAGGAACACATCTTCTTCCCTAAGCACCCACATCTCCAAGTGCCGGGACGCATACCTATTCGTGGCGTAAAAGCCATCCCCTCAGAAAAGCTTATTCGTACCGCAGCGCGTCTATGGGATCGAGTTTCGAGGCTTTGCGGGCGGGGTAGAAGCCGAAGAAGATGCCGACGGCGGCGCTGAAGAGGAAGGCGATGATGACGGATTCGGAGGAGACGAGGGTCGGCCAGTTTTTCCAGACGGAGAGGGACCAGGCGCCGCCGATGCCGAGCAGGATGCCCAGGATGCCGCCGGTGGAACTGAGGGCAACGGCTTCGATCAGGAATTGGAGGAGGATGTCGTGGCCGCGCGCGCCGACGGCCATGCGAATGCCGATCTCGCGGGTACGCTCGGTGACACTGACGAGCATGATATTCATGATGCCGATGCCGCCAACGATGAGGGAAATAACGGCGACGCCTGCCAACAATGCCGTCATGGTGTCGGTTGTGGCCGACATGGCGTCCGCGATTTCCTGCTGATTGCGGGCGGTGAAGTCGGCGTCGCGGCCGGGCTGGATGCGATGGCGTTCGCGGAGGAGTTCGTCGATGCCGCTCTGCACCTCGGGCATTTGCTCGGCGGAGGCGGCCTGGACGTTGATCGAGCGGAGCGTGGTGACGCCGGCGAGGCGCTTCATGGCGGTGGTGTAGGGCACGATCACGGTGTCGTCCTGGTCGGAGCCGATGAGCGAAAAGCCTTTCGGCCGCAGCACACCCAGGATGCGGGTGGGGACGTTTTTGATGCGCAGGGTTTTGCCGACGGGATCTTCGTCAGGGAAAAGTTTGTCGGCGACCGTCTTGCCGATGACACAGACTTTGGCGGCGGAGCGCACGTCGAGGTCGGTGAACATATTGCCGTCCATCAGCTCCCACTGCCGAATGCTCAGATACTCCGGGCCTTCGCCGACGACGGAGGTGCTCCAATTATTATTGCCGGCCATGATCTGGCCGCTGATGCGGGAGACTTCGGGACTGACAGCAACGACGCCCGGGACTTCGCGCTCGATGGCCAGGGCGTCCTCAACGGTCAAGGTCCCGGCCCCGCCGAAACCGGAATACACGCCACCGCGATTAACGCTGCCGGAGAAAATCATGATGACGTTCTGGCCGAGCGCCGCGATGCGCGACTGCACCTGGGCCTTGGCGCCGTTGCCGATGCCGACCATAGCGATCACGGCGCCGACGCCG
The DNA here is from genome assembly GCA_964448135.1 of uncultured Verrucomicrobiota bacterium. Lineage (GTDB taxonomy): Bacteria > Verrucomicrobiota > Verrucomicrobiia > Limisphaerales > UBA8199 > CAYUVH01. The sequence continues at coordinate 10,944 of CAYUVH010000031.1, forward strand.
ATGATAATGCCGAGCATGGTCAGGACGGTGCGCATTTTGTTCCGCCGCAGCGCCCGGAAGGCCACTTTGAGAATCACGAAGTAGCGCATGAAAATCAGTCGCCGATGTGCGCGGCTTTCTGTTCCGCGTCGAGGCGCTTCAGTTCAACCTCGGCGGTGAGCCGGTTTTGCACCGGGGTATCGCTCAACACTTTTCCGTCGCGCATGACGACCATCCGGCGCGTGAATTGGGCGATGTCGAGTTCGTGGGTGACCATCACGATGGTGATGCCCTGCTCATTGAGCTTCTGAAAGACGCCCATGATTTCCACGCTGGTGCGCGTGTCCAGATTGCCGGTGGGTTCGTCGGCGAGCAGGAGCGAAGGCTGGTTGGCGAGGGCGCGCGCGATGGCGACGCGCTGTTGCTGGCCGCCGGAAAGCTGGTTGGGCAAATGCCCCGTTCGTCCGCCCAAACCCACACTGGTCAGTGCCGCCATCGCGCGTTCCCGCTGGTTGCGGGCACTCAGCCGCTCCCGCATGTAGAGCATCGGCAGCTCGACGTTTTCGAGAGCGGTGGTGCGGGAGAGCAGATTAAACCCCTGGAAGACGAAGCCCAGTTTCTGGTTCCGGATATCCGCCAACTCATCGCGGTCGAGGCCGGAGACGTCGATGCCGTCCAGGCGGTAAATCCCCCGGGTGGCCCGGTCGAGGCAGCCGATGACATTCATCATCGTGGATTTTCCGGAACCGCTCGCGCCCATCAGCGCGACGAACTCCCCTTTCTGAATCTTCAGCGACACGCCGCGCACGGCGTGCACGTCCACCTCCCCCGTGTGGTAGATCTTGTGGACCTCCTGCAAATCAATGACCGCGTCCATGAACGTGAACGGTTAGAACCGGCGCATGCCACCGCTGCCACCGCCAAACGGACTGCTGCCACCCGGAGGCGGGGCCGAGGACGAGCTGGCGGAAGCCTTGATGCCGATCACCACCTGGTCGCCTTCCTTCAAACCTTCCATGATCTCGGTGTAGGAGCCGTCATTTACACCCGTCCGCACGCGCACGGGTTCGGGCGCCACGATCGGCTCGGTCGCGCCCGGCGGAGTATTGGTCCGGAGCACGTAGAGAGTGCGGAAGGCCGGGGCCGTTCGCTGCTGCCGCTGCTGGCCGCCGCCGCCGCCCGGCCCACCGCCGCCCGACGGCCGCTGCAATACACCGCTCTGATACAGCTCGCGCATCTTGGCCATGATCTCGGGCGGCACGGTCTCGCCCTTGTCGCGCATCTCGCGGACGCGCCGCTGCAATTCCGGCGGCGGTTCATTGCCGGTCAGGGGCGGCGGGGCGCCCTCGGCGGTTTCGACTTTGTTGGTCGTGCTGCTCTTCGTCGATGCCACGCTGTTCGTCGCACCGGTCTTGGTGGATTTGGCCAGGCCCAGCTTTTCAAACAGCACCGCGACAAAGCCTGAATTGGTTGGCGGCTCCGGCGGTTTGAAGCGCAGTGCGGCATTCGGCACCTTGAGGGCGTTGGTGCGCTGTGCGGTGATGATGGAGATCGTCGCAGTCATGCCGGGCTTGAGCTTGAAATCCGAATTGGTCACGCCGATGACGGTATCGTAGGTGACCACGTTTTGCACCGTGATGGGAGAATTACGAATCTGCACGACCTTGCCCTTGAACGTCCGCAAGGGATATGCGTCCACGGTGAACGTGGTGTCCTGTCCCTCCTCGACCGTACCCACATCGGCTTCGGAGACGTTCGCGTCAATCTGCATCTTGGCCAGGTCGTTCGCGATCTGGAAAAGGACCGGCGCGTTCATGCTGGCGGCCACGGTCTGGCCGACGTCCACGCTGCGCAAGATGACGATGCCGTCCACCGGGGCGTAAATGGTGCAATGGCCCAGGTCCACTTTCGCGCGCTCGAGCGAAGCCGCTTTCATGGCGACCTGCGCTTCGGCCTGATGGAGGTCGGCAAACGCCTTGTCATAATCCGATTGGGAGATCAACTTGTCCTTAACCAACGCCTCGGAGCGCTTGGCTTCAACCTGCGACAACTCCTTCGCCGCCTGGGCGTTGGCGAGATCAGCTTCGGCCTGGCGCACGGTGGCCTTGTAGATCGAAGAATCCAGTTCCGCGACAATCTGGTTCGATTTCACGAGCGAATTGTAGTCGGCGTAGAGCTTGGCGATATTGCCGGAGATTTGGGAGCCGACCTGGACGTTGAGGACGGGGTTCAACTGGCCGTTGGCAGTGACGGCCTGGGTCAGATCGCCCCGGGTGACGGGCGCGCTGGTGTATTGGGGAGGTTCCTGGCGTTCGGTCCGGTAAAACACCACGCCCCCGACGACGAGGGCGATGAGGACCATGACGAACAGCCAGATGAATCTGCGAAATTTGCCGGGACTAGCCATAATTCAGCGGTTCAGTTCTTACTTAATCTGCCAAAACTAACAGAATACTCAAAGCCCAGCCCGCTGTCCAAGGCCACTCGCAGCATCTGACGGCGCCTGCCGCTCCCGGGTTTTCGGGATTGAAGTCAGCCCTTCGCCCCTTAGACTCCGCCCGTGCTCGAGAAATTCACCGCGCAACTGGCCGCCGCGCAGTCCCTCACCCCCGACGAGGTGCGCGCCGCGGTGAAGGCATTGGTGGACGAGAGCGTCCCGGTCACCCAAAAAGCGGATTTTCTCCTGCGCTTCGCGGACAAAGGCGAGACGGTGGAGGAAATCGCCGCGTTCGCGGCCGAGTTGCGCACGTTGAGCATCCGGCCCCCGATCGAAGAGGCATGGCGCGCCGGGCGGGAAATTCTGGATGTGGTGGGCACGGGGGGCGACCGGGCGGGGACGTTTAACATTTCCACGGCGGTGGCAATTCTCTGTGCGGCGGCCGGCGTGACGGTGGCCAAGCATGGGAATCGCGCCGCCACCTCGCGTGCGGGCAGCGCGGACGTGCTGGAGGCCCTGGGTATTCCGATCTTGCTGACGCCCGAGCAAGCGGCACGGGCGCTGCGGGAACATGGATTCGCATTCTTTTTCGCACCGCATTATCACCCAGCGTTCAAACACATCGGTCCCGCGCGCAAGCTCGCGGCGGAAAAAGGCCGCCGCACGATTTTTAATTTTCTCGGTCCACTGCTGAACCCGGCGCGCCCCACGGCGATGCTCGTTGGCGTGCCGGACCCCGCCTGGTGCGAGCCGCTCGGGCGCGTCCTGCAATCGCTCGGCACGCGGCGGGCGATGGTCGTCTCCGGCCGTTGCGACAACTGCGAGCCCGGAAGTGAAACCACGCTCGCGGCGCTTTACCTGGACGAGCTCTCCACCATTGCCGGCAGCACGATCGCCGAGTTTTACCAGGAACGCGCGCTCACGGTCTCGGTGTTGGATCACACGCAACTACCCCTGCAACCCGCCACGCTGAAGGATTTACTGGGCGGCGACCGCGAAGCCAACGCGGCCATCGTCCGGGACATTCTTTCCGGCAAAGAGCGCGGCCCCAAGCGGGACGCCGTGCTGCTCAACGCGGCGGCAGCGCTGTTCGTCGCCGGCGCCGCGCGGAGCATCGGGGACGGCTGGGAGGTGGCCGTCCGGGTGATTGACAGCGGAGCGGCAGCCGCCAAACTCGCGGAACTGGCTTATGCGGGAAAAGCCAACTAACTCTTCCAGTGTGACTGCGCCCACCGGGCAGCTCCCGGTCCGCGTCATTTGTATTTTGCTTCTGCTGGCGGTGATCGCACTCTATTTCAGGGTCGTGTATTTCGAGTTCGTCAACTTCGACGACCAGATGTACGTCACGGAAAATCCGGTGGTGCAGCACGGTCTTTCGTCACAAGGGGTGATTTACGTGTTTACCTCCACCGCCGCCGAATTCTGGCATCCGCTCACCTGGCTCTCACACATGCTTGATTACGAGCTCTACGGCCCAAGGGCGGGTGGACATCATCTTACCAGCGTGTTCCTGCATGCGGCGAACACCGTCATACTCTTCTTCATTTTTTTGAGGATGACGGGATCCACCGGCCGCTCGGGAGTAGTGGCGGCACTTTTTGCGTTGCATCCGTTGCATGTGGAATCAGTCGCGTGGGTGGCCGAACGCAAGGATGTGTTGAGCACCTTTTTCGGGCTGTTGTGTGTATGGGCTTATGTCCGTTACGCACAACTCGCCGCCGGCGGACCCACGCCACGGGAATCGAAACGCACCTCGCAGCCGGCGTCGACGACGAAGGATCCGTGGCCGCACTACATTCTCGCGCTGGTGTTTTATGCGCTCAGTCTCATGAGCAAGCCGACACTGGTCACCATGCCCTTCCTGCTGCTGTTGCTGGATTTCTGGCCGCTGAAAAGATTTCCGTGGGATGGGGCAAAATCCGGGAGCGTGGGTGCAAAGCAGAATCCGGCGAACGCCCCGTTTCGATTGCTTGCGGAAAAGGGGCCGCTGCTGCTGGCGAGCATCGCGGCTTCGGTCGCGGCCTACTGGATACAAGCCAGCCGTCACAATCTGGGAAGCACCGAGCAATTTCCACTGCCGTTGCGGCTGGCCAACGTAATCATGTCGTACGGCCTTTACCTTCGCAAAACGATCTGGCCGTTTGACCTGGCATATTACTACCCCTACCCGGATTTCTGGCCCGGAGGACTCGTGATGATCGCCGGAGTTGTGCTCGTGGCGGTGACGGTCGGAGTGGTGTTGATGATCCGGTCGCGGCCTTATTTATTCGTGGGTTGGTTTTGGTACGTGGGCACATTGGTGCCGGTCATCGGCCTGGTCCAGGTGGGCACACATTCGATGGCGGACCGCTACAGTTATGTTCCGCTCATCGGCATTTTCGTCATGGTGGTTTGGGGCGCTGGGGACTTGTTTGGCAGATGGCGGTTTTCCTCCGCAATGCAACGAGGTATCGCCGTCGCCAGCATTGTGGGCTGCGCGGCAGTCACGTGGCCACAGGTCGGATACTGGCAAAACAGCGAGAAGCTTGCGCGGCAGGCGATCCGGGTGACGGCCAACAACTACGTGGCGCATGCCAATCTGGGCGCCACTCTTTCCGACCAGGGCAAGCATGCCGAAGCGCTGAAGGAATTCGAAACTTCCTTTCAGATCGAACAAAGCGTCCGCTACAAGCCCGATCAATCGGGAATCCGCTACAATCTCGGCACGGCTCTCGCCCAGGTGGGCCGGCTGGACGAAGCCTACCGGCAGCTTTACCGCGCCTTGGAACTCGAACCCACCGCGCCCAAAATTTACCGCAATCTGGCCAGCGTGCTGGCCTTGCAGGGCAAGTTGGATGATGCGATCGCCTACTATCAGGAAGCCCTGCGCCGGCAGCCTGATTATAAGGAGGCTCGCGCCGACCTGGCGGACGTTGCGGCGCAGCGCGAACAATGGATCGCCGCCTCGAAGCGGTACACGGTCGCTTCCGCCTTGGTTAAAGAACAAAAGCCCGTTGAAGGTGCAAAGGGAATTCGGGAAGCGCTCGCCTTGCGGCCGGATTGGCCGGAAGTCCTCAACAACCTCGCCTGGTTGCTCGCCACCCACACCAACGACGCCGCCCGCAACGGGCCCGAAGCCGTCAAACTCGCCGAGCGCGCCTGCGTCCTGACTGCTCACACCAATCTCTCCTTTGTTTCAACGTTGGCCGCGGCCTATGCCGAGGCCGGCGATTTTCCCGCCGCCATCCGCACCGAGACACTACTCATCGAGCGGGCCAAAGCTCCGGACGCAAATTACCCTGTGGAAACGGCGCAGGCCCGGCTTGAGCTTTTCCAAGCAGGCCATGCCTATCGCCAAAAATGAACCGGCCCCGGCCCGCCGGAATCTTTGGGCGTGCCTCGCGCTCCTGCTCCTGGCCTGCACCGTTTATTGGCCGCTCACTCACTGCGGTTTCCTTGATTACGACGATCAGGATTATGTCACGGAAAACCCCGCCGTGCTGCGAGGCCTTACCTGGCACGGCGTCGTCCTGACCTTCAGCTCGACCGAGGCTGCGAACTGGCATCCGCTAACCTGGCTCTCGCACATGCTGGACGTGCAACTCTACGGACTGCGCGCGGGCGGCCACCATCTCACCAGCCTGCTCTTTCATGCCACCAACACCCTGTTGCTTTTTTTCCTGCTACGGCAGATGACCGGCGCCTTCTGGCGCAGTCTGTTTGTGGCGGCACTCTTTTCGATCCACCCGCTCCATGTCGAATCGGTTGCGTGGATTGCTGAGCGGAAGGACGTCCTCAGCACGTGCTGGTTCCTCCTCACGCTGTTGATGTATGTCCGCTACACAAATGTCGGCTCCCGCAGGCTTCAAGCGAATCCAGCGACCTCCGCGCTACGCTCCGGCAGGCGCAGGCCCAAATCTGCAGCCACCGCCGCCGCGCTCGAATGGAGTCCCGCCACACCAGGCACAGGTACGAGGTGGGCACGCTACACGCTCGCGCTGATTTTTTATGCGCTCGGCCTCATGAGCAAGCCGATGCTTGTCACTCTCCCCTTCATCCTGCTGTTGCTGGACTACTGGCCGATCGAGCGGCTCCAGGGACCGCGTTTGGTTGAGGACGGCGCGGCATCGGCGGCGCTTAAGACGTTCACGCGGTTGCTGATCGAAAAGATTCCTTTTTTTCTGCTCTCGCTGGCGGTTTGCATTATCACTTTTCGCGCTCAGTCGGAAGGAAGCACGGTCGCGGACGTCACCGCTTTGCCATTGGGCGCAAGAGCCGCGAATGCATTCGTCAGCTATTGGCGTTACTGCGCCAAAACCATCTGGCCGGCTGATCTATCCATATTCTATCCGCACCCGGGAACACCCGCGCTGGGACCGGTCATTCTGGGATTGCTCGTCGTACTGGGCGTTTCGTTCCTCGCCCTGGTTCGGGTCGGGCGTGAGCCCTGGCTGTTTGTCGGCTGGTTCTGGTTTTTGGGAACCTTGGTCCCGGTGATCGGCCTGGTTCAGGTCGGAGTCCAGTCCATGGCTGACCGTTACACGTATATCCCGCTTATCGGACTTTTCATTCTGTTCGCGTGGTTCGCGCCACAATGCGCGGAACGCCTGCGGCTTCCGCGCGGCTCGATGTTGGCGGCAGGTGCCGTATCCATTTTGGTTTACGCGGCGGTTAGTGCTCGCCAATTGACCCACTGGAAAGACAGTGAGTCCATTTTCCGCCAGGCCACGCATGTAACTCCGGACAATTACATGGCGCGGTACAACCTGGCGCTTGCTTTGGAAAAAAAGGACAGGCGCGAGGAAGCGGGTGCGGAATTCGACACGTTGGCGAAACAGTCGTTCGACCAAGGGCAGTTAGGGGTGGCGACCGGACTGTTCAAACGAGCCCTTGACTTGCGCCCCAACGATCCCGAGGCGCATCAAAATCTTGCCTCCGTTCTCGCCACGCAGGGACAACTGGACGACGCCATTGCGCTTTACGAGCAGGCGCTCCGACTCAAACCGGATTACGCAGGCGCTCGCACGAACCTCAATGCGGCGCTCGCGCAACGCTCGGCCTGGATAAATGCTTCCTCACATTACGAAGCCGGCGCCACCCTGCTGCAGCAAGGGAAACCGCGCGAAGCCATCGATGAATTTCAGCAGGCCCTGAGCCTTCGTCCTGACTGGCCGGAAGTGCTCAACAATCTCGCGTGGCTCCTGGCCACTCACCCCTCGACGGAGGTACGCGACGGGGTGCAGGCGGTCAGCCTTGCGAACCGGGCCTGCGCCTTGTCCGGCTCTTCGAATGTCACTTTTCTCTCCACCCTCGCCGCGGCCTATGCCGAGACCCGGCAATTTCCTGAAGCGATCCGGATTCAAGAACAAGTCGCCACCCTGGCCGCTTCCCAAACGAACTCTCCGCTCACCCGGGAAATGCGGGAGAGGTTGGACCTCTATAGGTCCAGTCAACCGTTTCACCGGCGGTAGTTGGCTCCCGTCCAGCCCCGCTAGCCTGCTTCACTCATCCCTTTCGCAAGCCGCATACTACATGAATATGTGAGCCCAAATTCGCATGACTATGTTTGACTTTAAGCACCACCGGGGCGTTACTTATCCACATAAGCATGAATCTCCGCAAACAGTGCTGCGATTGATTCCTCAACCATAAGAACCCTCACCGTATGACCAAACCCCCCAGTCAGAATCGATTCCTCTCCGGAATACTGTCCTCGGTCCTGGTATTTCTTGCCTTGGGCGCGACGTCGCTGTTCGGCGAAGAAGCCTTCGTCACTTCGTATCTCGGCGGCACCATCGTGGCTTGTCCGCCGTTCTGTCAGACCGGCAATTTCTCATCGTCCGGCACCTCGACAGTTTCCACCGCCATTCCCGCACCTCCCGCGCGAACCCGCGCAAAGTTCGGCGGCGCGGCCTCCGGCAATACCGGCTGCACGTTTTCGGTGCAGCCCACCCTGGCCACCACGGGCGGCGGATACCGGGTCTGGGCCACCTGGGGTCCCAACAATGCCTCCGCTGACTTGCTCGCACGTATCACCCTTCCTGGCACTGATGGAACGCTGGCCGATACCAATTACGTGGTTCAGGCAAGCATCGATACCACCGCATTTCAGGCGGCCAAGGGCCAGAACATCTGGGTGCCACTCTGCGTGATCACCAACAGCACCACGACGCCCACACTGACCTTCACCTATGTCAGCGGGACGCTCAACTCCACCTCTGGTCGTTGGTATTGGGACGCGATCCGATTCCAATCCCTCGATCCCTGCTCGGGTATGACTGGCCCGGTGGGTGTGGACGGCCCGCTGGCGGCGGGCCAGACGTTTGTGAATGTGACCGGCATCACCGGCGGCGCCACCAATGTGACCATCTATGCCAATGGCAGCCCCATCGGCGGAACCAACTTCGCGGGGGGATTCGCCGCGGGCAATCTTCAGGTGCCCGGCCTTCCAGGCCTCATTCTCAATGACCAGATTACCGCCACGCAGATCAGGAGCAATTGCGTCAGCACGTTGGCGGCCAGCGGACCCCCGGTCGGCGGCGGGGCCAACCCCTCCATCCGCCTCTCCCTCGGACTGTGCTCAAATACGGTGCCAGTCACCGGGCCGATCGGCGTGAATGGCAATAATGCCGGCGTACTTTACCTCCTCAAAGCGACCAGCCTTATCGGTGGTTCCGCGACCGCCGCAAACGGCGGCGAGGTTTTGACCGCCGACCAGTGCTGGCACACCGTGACGTTCTCGCCCACGGATTCCACACTGCAATGGCTGGCGGGCGGCACGGTGGCGCAACCGGCATACGCCTCCCTTGACAGCCTCGCGTTTGCGATCAACGAGACGGACTCCGGTCCCTACGACATTTATGTGGACCAGATCAAGAACGGCGACACGGTGATTGAGGATTTCGAAGGCGCCGCCACCGGTTCGAGCCAGACCATAGCTGCTCCCAGTGCGGCGACCACGCCGAGTCCCGGGGCGACTTACCTGAGCAACCCCAACTCGAGCACGGTCAGCACCAATTACGCGTTTGATGGCACCAATTCCTGCCGCATTCAGTGGCAATTCATCCAAACCTCCTCAAGCCGCTGGGCGCGCGTGCTGCTCAGTGGGCCCACGCACGTTTATCCCCAGATCGACACCACCAAGTCGGTCACCATGCGTGTCCTGGTTCTGCCGGTCGGCACGACGGTGGCACACGCCTTTAACGGCGTGGTGAGCAACATCACGGCCGCCCTACCCGTCTCGTACACGACTTCGAGCAATACACTCAGCGTCGGCGTGAGCGGACCCGGGCCTTACACCTATCAGTGGGATTTCGGTGGTCCATTGACGGATGCCACCAATGCCTCGCTCAAAATTGGAGATCAATTTGGACTGAGCGGCGGCAATTCCGGAGTTTACTCCGTGACGGTAAGTGACGGTACTTGCAACGAAATCCGCAAATTCACGGTGACCGTTGTTGATCCCCTGGTCAGCATCACAAACAATCCCGCCAAGACGATCATCCATGTCGGCGAAACGGCAACCACCATGCACGCCAACGGCGATGGACATGTGGATTCCGGTTATCCGCTCACTTACCAGTGGAACCTCTTTGGCAACCCGGTCTCCGGCGCAACGGATTCCACCCTCACGTTGCCAGCGCCGGCCACCATCGCCGATGCCGGCGATTACACCTGCACCATCGGCAATCCTTACGGGTTCACCAACACCCTCATTGCCCAGTTGGATGTGATTCCGATTGGGGCCGACCAGGGCAGCGGCACGGGCTTGCGCGGCAATTACTGGAGCATGCACACCAACGGCGTCCTCGGCTTCGTCGGCGCGCCGACGCTCGTTCGCACCGACACGAATGTTAACATGAACTTCGGTGCCGGCTCGCCCGATCCGTCCATCTCGGCGGACTATTTCACCGCCCGCTGGGTCGGCCAGGTACAGGCCCTCGGAACCGATTCCTATCAGTTCCACACCGTCACGGATGACGGCGTTCGTCTTTGGGTGAACGGCAGCTTGCTGATTGACAACTGGACGCTGCATGGTGCTACCACCAACAGCGGGGCCATCAACCTCACCGGGACCAACAAGTACGACATCATCATGGAATACTTCGAAAACGCGGTGTCCGCCACGGCCCAACTCCTGTGGTCCAATGCGACTGGTGTCGCTTATGAAGTCATTCCGCCTTCGCAGCTCTATCCGGCGACGGCGTCCGGCCCGACGGTGACCCTCGTGTCGCCTTCGGTCAACAGCACCTCGACCGCCCCGGCGAGCGCCACGCTTACCGCGACAGTCGTAACCAACATCAGCGTGGTTTCGAGCGTGGGCTTCTATACAAACGGCGTGCTCCTCACCACGGTTCCGGCAGCACCGTTCACCTATTCGTGGACGGGGATCCCGGCGGGAACCTACACCGTCAATGCTCGCGTCACCTATAATGGCGGCGCTTCCGCCGGCGACATTGTGGATTCGGCCTCGGTCTTCGTGGTCGCGGTCAATGCCACTCCGCCGAACATCTCGGGCATCACCAGCGACGGGTTGGGCAGTGTGCATATTGCCGGCACTGGCGCCACGGGTCAGGAATTCGTCCTCTACAAGGGCACGAACGTTTCGCAATCGCTGTCGCTCTGGACGCCGGTCTCCACCAACAGCGTCGGCAACGGAACGTTCAACTTCCCGGTAAGCATCGGCTCGACGCCGGCCGCCTTCTTCAAGGTGCTCTCACGCTGATCCGGCCTTCCGGATTCGCGGTCTGATTCAAAGGACCGGGTCGCAAGACCCGGTCCTTTTTGTTTGGGGCGATGGATTTCAGCTTCACCTCCCGATCGTTTGCTTTTAGGATTCCGCCACCGGATGCATCCGTTCCTCCAATCCGCGGCGCTGTGGTCGAATGCCGTGCTCGGCTTCATCTATCCCGAATGGTGCCGCCTTTGCGATAAACAGCGCGCGATTCCCTCGGAGGGTTACGTTTGCCGCGATTGCCAGGCGCGGGCTGAATTCATCGAGCCTCCTTTTTGCCGGCGCTGCGGCCAGGTCTTCAAAGGGGAAATTACCAATACCTTTGAATGTTCCAACTGCCGCGATCTGGAACTGCATTTTCATTTTGCGCGTTCCGCCGTGATCGCGCGTAATCCCGTCCTCGAAGCCATTCACCGCTTCAAATACGACCGCGACCTGTGCCTCGAACCCTTCCTCGCCGGACTTTTGATTCGCCAGGCAGCGCCGCTCCTCCGAAACGCGGGCTGGCATCGGATTGTGCCGGTGCCGCTGCACGTCAAAAAGCAGCGTGACCGCGAATTCAACCAGGCCGCCCGCATCGCCCGCTGCCTGAGTCGCGCCACCGGGATTCCCCTGGACAACCGTCTGCTTCGCCGCGTCCAACCCACCCGCACCCAGACCAAGCTGACGCGGGAGGAGCGCATCGCCAACGTCCGCCGGGCCTTTGCCCTGTGCTCGGAGGTCCGCCTCGACGGTCAACGTATCGTGTTGATAGACGACGTGTTAACGACGGGAGCGACCACCAGCGAGTGCGCTCGCGTCCTCCGGGTGGCCGGGGCCGCCGAAGTTTGCGTCTGGACAATTGCCCGGGGAGTTTAGATACTATTCCCATCGTAAAGATGAAGACGTGTCAGACTGTGCCGGGCATCAATTCCGGGTCGCTGACCCACTCCTCCTGATGGCCACCACCCATATTACCAAGAAGTCGCTCGGCATTGATGCTCCCGAACCTGCGGTAACTCCACCGCCCGCCGGCGGCACCACTTTCGTCAAAAAGCCCAAAATGGGCTCCGGAAAGTCGAAACGCCGTGAAATTCCCGAAGGCCTGTGGAACAAGTGCCCCAAATGCGGCACCATGGTTTTCGACAAGGAACTCGACGAAAACCTGAAGGTCTGCCCTTCCTGCCAGCACCATTTTCCAATCGGCGCGCGCGAACGCATCCATTCCCTGGTGGAAACCTGCACCTTCGAGGAGATGGATGCGGACATGACCAGCGTGGACGTGCTGGAATTCACCGGGGTCGCCTCCTACGCCTCCAAACTCGAAAGTTACCAGAAGAAAACCGGCCTGAAGGACGCGGTCAGCACCGGCATTTGCAAGATCGGCGAGCATCGCACCGCCCTGGGTGTGATGGATTTCAGTTTCCTTGGCGGATCCATGGGTTCAGTAGTCGGCGAGAAGCTGACACGGCTCATCGAGCGCGCCACGGAAAAGAGCCTTCCCCTTATTATCATTTCCACCAGCGGCGGCGCGCGCATGTATGAAGGCATGTTCAGCCTGATGCAGATGGCCAAGACCTGTGGCGCGCTCGCCTATCACGCCAAGGCCCGGCTGCCTTACATCAGCATCCTGACGCACCCCACGATGGCGGGTGTAATGGCCAGTTATTCCAGCGTGGGGGATCTGATCCTTGCCGAACCTGGGGCCATGATTGGTTTTGCAGGCCCGCGCGTCATCAAAGACACGACGCAGGCCGAACTTCCTCCCGGTTTCCAGACCGCCGAATTCCTCGTGGATCACGGCCTGATTGACGCCATCGTGCCGCGGAAGGAAATGAAGCAACGGCTCATCGAATATCTGGACTTCCTTTCCGGCAACAACTGTCTCGCCGAAAGCGCCTGACGGTTCCGCCTCCCGCGATCCTAATATCCCTGCACGCGCACCCGGTAAAATCGGTTTGAGCCCGGGGCGCCTGTGTTCGTGAGCGTAATCATGCCGCCGGTTCCGTTATTCGTTCGGACGGCCGTCCAAACTGCATTCGACAACGTGTTCTTGAATTCCAGGACGTACTGGCAGCCAGGCTGGGTGGGGGTGGAAACCGTGAAGGTATTCGCGGCGCGCTGATACTTCGGGCTGCTGATATTCGGGGCGGCGATCACATTCAGCCGCCACGCATTGGTCTGGGAAAGCAGTCCGGCTGAATCCGCGCGCACATAGCTGGTGGCGTCGTTGACCACGACCTGGATCTGGTTCGTGCCCGTTCGCAACAGATTCCCGGGGAGATTCAGATTTGTGGAAGACACTCCAGCCACCACCACGCCGTTGGTAAACCATCTGACCACAAGTGAGTTTGTGGACGGCCCCCGGAGCGACACGCTGAACGCGGCCGGGTCCAGATTGGCGGCCGTGAGATTTGTCTGCGCCGGCGTAAAATCCTGAATCGGCCGGATCAGCTTGTAATAGGACAACACCAACTCCTGCGCGCACACCTGGCAATAAGCCACTCCCAGTGTGCGCATCTTGCAATCGTGTTTGGGGCGGTACCAGCCGTTTGTTTGATAGTGGGCGCCCAGAAACAGACCGACCACGGCATTGTTCGAAGTGACATCCGGCGTTGGCACCAGCGTGGAGGGGTCGATCCAGGCGTTCCATTTGATGCTCGCACGAACCGTGTTGGTGGTGGTGTTCGGCTCCTCGATGTTCGGAAATCCCGGGTAAGCCGACGTGTACTCATCGCCCAGATGGGCGAACGTATGCCCGATCTCGTGGTTGAAAATCTCCCGCGAGCTGCTGTTGACCGACGTCGCCAGCAGGCTGCCGCCCGAGCCGCCATAAATTGTATCATTTACGATCAGTCCCACGATGTCGTAGTCGGGCACGTATTGCTGGAGCAACGCGTAAACCTTTCCCGAACCGTGGCTTGAGTTCGGGTCGCGGTCATTCGGAGGAATGGTCAGCAACCGCTGGATTCCATAGCTGTCATACGTGGAATTGAAATACGTGTCCGCCAGGGTGACGGCCGGCGTGTAATGATCCGAACCGGATTCGTTGGAGGGCACCGCGATGGTAAAGACATTGAAGCAATTGCTGTAGCCGCTCCACGGCGGCGTGGTCATGAGGTTGTTCATGAGGTTCGTGGCGTCCTTCATGAAGTTGGTGAGCTGCCCCGCCGTATAGCCTTCGGACAAATAGACCAGGTTGATGCACTTGTCGGTGGCACCCCGCGAGCGAATCTGCGTGAAGGTCCCCTGCCCCAACGAGCTGACCTGGGCCAACATCGCCAAAAGCAAAAGGAACGCAAAGCCGCGCCGGATGGTCATTGCTTCAAGGCTTTCGTGACTTCGTCCGGCAGAGTGACGACCCCCAGCGGCGTGCGTTGCGCGGGTATTGCCTGCTTCAGCGGCGGACTGTTGGTTGCCGCGGCGGAGCGGCTGCTGAAAAAGCTGACCTGGCGGGCATTAGCCAGCGCAGGTGCGCGCACGACAAACTCAACATTCGTCATTTGCACGTCCTTGTGCAAAATCGAGCCGGGATGTTCCGGGTCCTCGTACTCCAGGCGGCGGACCGTGGGATCGCTCACGGAATTGGTCCACAAAAGCTGTCCAGCGGCGTCGGCGATCTCCACTTGTAATTGTGACGCCTCCCCCGCAGCGGGCCGGGCCTTGCCGGGCGCGACCGAAGCCCCGAGCAGAGAAACCTGATTTGTTTCCATTTTCAGATGCAGGAAAAGCATCCGGGGCACCGCGTCCTGGGCCGCCGCCCTCATCGCGGCGGCGAGGCTTAGGAGTAAAAACAGGATAATACCTGCTCGCATCAATAACTTCCTCACCGGAGCGACTCCCTTGCCAACATTGCTATTCATACAACACTATTTTCGGTGGTTCAAGTTTCGGGTTCGCCCAAGGCATTTCGCCCCGGGGCAAACACATCTAAATTCGTAACGCCAACCGGCAATCGGATATCTGTTGGCCTTTCAACCGCCCGGAGCCAGGCTGCTTTCGGGGAGCAAGCCCTGATTTTGTAATGGTGTTAACAGTGTAACACCGGACGTAACACGGAATGACCCTTATTCCACCCAATGTTTATGCGCCTTGTATACAGTGTATACAGTGTAACACGGATTTGGCATATATACCCCCCCACCCTCAGGGTAGACTCAGCTAAACTCACGGTGCCGGTATTCCGGCGGGTTTTGATGCGTTTGCCCTGCATTTTGCCCCGGTGCACTTGACAAAACGATTTACTTTTATAGCCTCGCCACCGTGACCCTGCGCTTGAGTTCCAGGCCTTTTGCCGTGCGGTAAAATATTTAAATTCGACCTTTTCCATGCCGCTTGAAATCAAAGTAGTCTGCGATTGCGGTCAGAAGTACAAGTTCGAGGTCGAACCGGTGAATGGCCTCATGACTTTCCCGGTTCATTGTCCCGTTTGTGGCGCGGAGGGAACGCAAAAGGCCAACACCTTGATCGCCCAGGCGCTGGCCGCCCGGCCGCCTGCGCCAGTCTTTGCGCCAGCTCCACGGCCGGTTGCCATCGCCACGGCCGCTCCAGTTGCCGCTCCTGTACCTTTCGCGGTCGCTCCCCCGCCGGTCGCCGCGCCGGTGGGTGCTCCGCCACCGCCCCCGCCGGTTGAAGCGCCTCGGCTTCGCATTAACGCCGCCGCGCCAGCGGCGGCTCCCACCGAAGGCGCGGCTCCGCCGCCCGTGCCGGTGGCGCGCCCCCCCTTCGGTGCAGTACGTCCTCCCGCAGCTCCCGCCGCCAAAGAAATCGGCATGAAGGGCAATTTCGGCCTTGGCATTTTGGGCGCCGCGCTCGGTGGAATCGTCGGCATGATTTTGTGGTTCCTCCTCATCAAGGCGACCGGCTATGAAATCGGCTACGCCGCCTGGGGTGTGGGCGTGCTCGCCGGGGTGGGCGCGCGACTGTTTTGCCGTGAGGGAAGCACCGCGCTGGGTGCGGTGGCCGGCCTTTGCGCGCTGCTGGCGGTGGTCGGTGGCGAATTCCTTTATGCCAAATCCATCGTGGACAAGGTTTTGGACGACAATGAAAAATCTTTCGCCAAGGCCTACGATGAGCGGATGGCCTATGCGAAGGATGCCGTCAAAGCCAAATCGGACGACGAGATCAAAGCCGTCCTGATCAAGCACGAAGGGAACGAAACGCCGACCGCCGATGATATCAAGGAATTCCGTGAATCAGAGCTTCCCGCCCTCAAGGAGTTCGCCAGCGGGAAACCAACCCGCGCCGAGTTCGAAAAAAGCCTTCACGTGATAGACCGTGGCGGGCTGGCTTACAACATGTTGTTGCTCTTCAATTGCGTGGGGCTTTTCACCCTGCTCTGGCTCGCCCTCGGCGTCAGCACGGCCTTC
>CAYUVH010000032.1:0-210886 GCA_964448135.1 uncultured Verrucomicrobiota bacterium
TTTCCAAACTCACGCGGCAACCGCTTATAAAGTCCGTATCGCTCGCGTTTAAGCCAGCCGGAGGTCCAATGGCGCATGACAACGTAGTCGAGCTGCGCAAATTCCTCTTGTCGGATCGGACTCAAGGAAAACGGACTGGTAATGGGCATGATGAGAGTCAGAAAAATGGGGTCAGAAATATGAGAAGGAAATCCTTTTTCATCACGTCGGACGCAAATTTGTCAGGTCAATGCTTACGGGGATTAAGGGAGCGGGGTTCCTCATACTCTGCCCCGGCCATCTCAATCCCTGAGCGGCAGCTTCATCCCGTTTCCAAACTCACGCGGCAACCGCTTATAAAGTCCGTATCGCTCGCGTTTAAGCCAGCCGGAGGTCCAATGGCGCATGACAACGTAGTCGAGCTGCGCAAATTCCTCTTGTCGGATCGGGCTCAAGGAAAACGGACTGGTAATGGGCATGATGAGAGTCAGAAAAATGGGGTCAGAAATATGAGAAGGAAATCCTTTTTCATCACGTCGGACGCAAATTTTTCAGGTCAATGCTTACGGGGATCAAGGGAGCGGGGTTCCCCATCCGCCCCCAGCCAGGCAACGACGGGCGCGCCGCGTCGTAGCGGAGCGAAGACGGGAGAGCCCCATTCGTGACAGTTGATCAGGGCCGCAAAGTGGGAACTCGACGGCGCCGGGCGAATGACTTGCGCAAATAGGCGGCGATTTCCTCGGCTCGCGGTGCGAAGTCGCGACGCCATTGAGTCATGTACTTGTCTTCTTGAAATTCCGGGGGCGGGTCGGATCGGTAGAGATGCAGAAACAGAAAATCAAAAGCCATGTGCTCCGCAGCGAGCTTGTCCAGTTGAGCACCACCCCATTTGAAGAGAAATCGTTGCAGATAGAAAAACGCGGCAAAATTGTCGCTTTCCCGGGCGTGGAGCACCAGGCGACCGATTACCGGTTGAGCCAGTGCCTGCAATTGTGCGCCCACACCTTCCGTCCGGCTGGAAGTAATCGCCTCCTCATATTCGTAGCCTTGGAAACGCAGAGCACAGACGGTCTGGGCCACGTTAATCTCCGAAGGGAAGATGAGCGGTTTGGCGGCCATGATACCCGTCCGCCTCAGTTTCTGACCGGCAGCCTCATCCCGTTTCCAAACTCACGCGGCAACCGCTTATAAAGTTCGTATCGCTCGCGTTTAAGCCAGCCGGAGGTCCAATGCCGCATGTAGGTGTAAAGCATGTCGCGGCCGAGGTTGCCCGGGCGGTTCAGCGTTTTCTGGAAATGCCGGTGGCGTGGGTAAAGGTGATGGGCTTTGGCGGCGAGGCGCCCGACAAAGTCATCTGGCAGGCGGGCGCCGAGAAAGCGTTCGGCTTCCTGGACGACGCTTTCGGCGATCCATTCGGGGACGAGGCCGGTGTCGTCTTCTAACTCCGTGGTCGGGGAGTGCTGACGAGAGGCTTGTTGTGCAGTCATCGGGATTGCGCGGGAAGGCTTTGCGAGGGCTTCGGGCGAAGTCGCTCGAGGATCTGCCAGACGAAGAACGTCATGATGGCGACGAACACGAGCGATATCGCTAGTTGAATCAGATAGGCGCGCCGCCGCCTTTTCAGACGAACCAACACCGGCGCTCCGCACTTGGTGCAGGCGCGGGCGGTGTCGCTGACCTGCGTGCCGCATTCGTGACAATTGATCAGGGCCATACCAGAGCTGCCGAAGCGCGACTACTTCCGCAGCTTGTCCAGCGGCACCCAATCGCCCGGGGCTCGTTGGTATTGCCAAAACCTCCAGCCATTCGTCGGAGTTTTGGTGATGTGGGCAGCTGCGAATGATGGGGAGGTATGGTGTTTTTTTCCGAACCAGATGAGGCCGGTCTTGCGAACGAAGGCGCGGTGGGTCTTGCCTTTGTGCCGCGCGCGGAGGGTCAGCTTGCCGGTAACGTATTCAGCAAGAACCGGCTGCCGCCCGGTGGACTTCGGGGCAGACTTGCGGCGAACGGGAGGCGCGGAGGCGGTGCCGAGAAGTTCGTCAATCTCCGACTGCAAGGACTGCTTGATCCCGTGCGTGAAACGCCGGCGCAGGTCTTCGGATTTCGGAAACTTTCCCTTCTGCTTGTTGCCCTTCGTCTTGACGATGCGCAACAGCAGCGATTCCAGTTCACGCAGATGGCTGTCGCCAATCGTAAGGTAAACGCTAAACCGGTCCCATGATTGACCGTGCCGATCTTTCAGATGGTGCCCCAGCCGCGTGCGCAGATTGGAGGCCAGTCCGACGTAATACAACCGATCGCGCCGATACAGGGCGTAAACGCCATGTCGCTGCCGGACATACTGCCGGATGATGTGCTGGTATTTTTCGAGCGCCTGCCGGGAGATGTTTTCCAGGTGCTGGCAGACTAATGGTATGTGCCGCGACATTCGTTTTCTCGAGGGAGGTTGACAGATAGTGGACGCGGAATCAATCGGCTCGGCTTCTGCACGGTACTAAAGCTTTCAGCGATGCAGGGAATGTCACTGAAAGGCCTACCGCGTTCCCAAGTCGTGATGAAGTCCATGGTTCGATTTTATGCGGTTAAAATATCATAGCAACTAGCACCTTATGGCAACGGATATAAACACCCGAGAACTTTGTATTGCCCAAAAGAGAGAGCAAGTGCTAATACCATATTGGAAATGAGCAGCAATGTCCCAGAAACAAAACCCGCGCCAGGCCTTACGCGCGAGGAGCTTCTCCGGGCAATTGATTTCGAACTTTCTTTGCGTAGTGCAGCAGCATCAAAGCACGGTATCACCGTTTGGTCTATTGGAGCCTTGGTAGTTGCGCTTATGGGAATGGCCTTTGGTGAGATTGGCAGGGTCGGTCACTCTTGGCCGGTCGTAATATCCATGATTGTCTTAGCAAGCTGGATACTCAATGTCGTATCGGCCCCTTGGCTCAGAGCCGTTGGCGTAGGTGTCGCACACGCTTCGCGACGAGGGCGCCAGACCTTTAATCAGCGTCTGCACTTGAGTGGAACCGGCCCGCACATGCTGCAATACCACCTCATGTACGCCGGCTTCTTGCTTGCACTCGCCGCCTACGTTGTTTTTAACGCGTGGTCCATTTTCGCCATACTTACCTGCGCATATTATTTGGCCTTAGTTGCACTAATTGGCTTCGCCCTAATCCTGTCGAGAGTTCGTATTCCTTTTATGTTGGAGTCGTCGCGCCCTATGCAGCGCCTTAGCCGATTGTTGAGATATTTGGTCTACGCGTTCAATCTGGTGCCATTCGTTGCTGTGGCTTCTTGCTGGCCACTCCCTCTGGACGATTTTCGGTTGGGAGCAATTCTGGCAGGGCTGCTATTCGCTGGTTATCTGTCCATGCAAATATTGAGCGTACCTCCGAATCTTGGAGAATTGCTCAGAATAAGGTCTGCGTTGGGCTTGGGTCAGATGAGTTTGGAAGATGCACATTTCGAAATTCAGCGTATTCTAGATGTAACGCCCGAGGAGCGCTACGTCACGGAAAAGGGAGAGGAGGTAATTAGCGCGCTAGGAGAATTGCGAAAAACATTCGAACACCTGATAGATATCACAGCGGAGATCGACGCTCTCGATAGCCAGCTTGATCGAGCTTCAGGTTCCGGATCAGAGAAGGCAGCAATCGGCATGAAGTTCCGGAGCTTTTACAGGCCGCTGATGAGAATGCTGCGCTCGGTTAAGATCAGAGATCAAATCGCAACAGAACTAAAGCGTGAGCTTGACCAGCGCATCGATATTGCGAGAAGCGCCCTCGAGATCAGAGCGTCCACCATCAAAGGTGTAATTTCTCGTGTGGATATCGCACGCGAAGAAGCTACCGCCGCCCAATCCAATTGGATAAAAAAGCATGATCTCTTTAAATCGCAGTTTGATAGATTGTGCGAATTGCAGCGCGGTCTTCCGGCTGGGCCTAAAATGAAAATCGCCAATATTTACAAATCAATATTTGGGACCTAAAGAGTATGCTGCAGAATCGTGTTTATTTTGGATAATTTCGAATATGCCTGTTGCTACAGCTAACGAATCGGAATAGTCGCCTTCCGTTCCAGTGTTTGAAAGCCAGGAGAGCGGGCCATTTAAGTGGACGAAACTCTTATTCAAGACGGCTAACTGAGGTGTAACGCTGCCGCCGCTTTCTACACTACTTCAAATACATCCCCTTCCCTTTCCCCCGATGCGCCAGCCCCATCGTGCAAAGCGTCTCCAAAATCTCCGCCACATCCTCCTCCTTCGCCCGCGTAAACCGCTTCGCCATCTCCTCCGCCGTCACCGGCTCCTGATAACCCGCCAGCGCTTCGCTAACGGCTTTGACGCGTTCGGAGAGGCTCTTCGGCCAGGCAACTTTTTTGGCCGGTTTGGCGGCAGCGGGTTTTGATTTTGCGGGGCGCGCTTTCGCTTTTCCTTCGCCCTCCGGCAAACCCAATTCCTTTTGACCTGATCTCTGACCTCCGACCTCTGACTTCTGACCTGAACCCCGAACCCTTTCGGGGCCGGCTTGGTATCCCGGCCGCAGCCAATGGATGATGCCGCGCTTTTCCTCGGCGGCGCGAATCGCCTCTTGAATTTGCCCGCGCGCGAAAAAAGGTGGAAATAGGACGTGTGGTAAGGTAACTCTTATCCGGTGCGAAGCCATCAGGTGAACTACTGTACAAACCGGCGGAATAGCGCGAAAACGCGGCATCCGGCCAATGGGCACGGGAGGCCCGACGCGCTAAGAGAAGTCTTCGACGCAGCGGTCAGCACAATAAATGATCTCCCTGAATCAGATAATACCGCCGGCGCGGTGGAAAAAATGCTGCGGGCCAATGCAATCCTGCGAAACGTTCCCTGGCCGCAACCATTTGATCGCACGAACCACCGCCTCCATTGCGGCGACGCTCGAAACTTCGCCTGGATTCCCGATGAAAGCGTACACCTCGTCGTAACGTCCCCCCCCTACTGGACCCTCAAGCAGTATGCGAAGAACGATGCCCAGCTGGGAGAAATAGTTGAGTACGAGCAGTTCTTGACAGAGTTGGACAAAGTCTGGATGGGGTGTGCCCGCGCCTTGGTTCCAGGTGGGCGGATTTGCTGCATAGTCGGCGACGTATGCGTTCCCCGGAAGAAGGAAGGTCGACATTATATCGTGCCACTTCATGCGGACATTCAAACGAGAGTGCGACGTTTTGGCTTAGACTGCCTTACGCCCATTTTTTGGCACAAGATTGCCAACGGGGCAACTGAGGCAGAAGGAAATGGAGCGGGATTTTACGGCAAGCCGTACCAGCCTGGAGCCATTATTAAAAACGATGTCGAATATATCTTATTCCTGCGCAAAGGTGGTTCGTACCGTTCCCCATCCGTTGTCCAACGCGCACTTTCAATGCTGAATCGAGAAGAGATGCAGAATTGGACAAGATCATCCTGGGTGGACATAAAGGGTGAGTCAACCCGCAAGGGCCATCCAGCTCCCTTCCCGGTTACCCTCGCCGAGCGACTCGTAAGAATGTTTTCCTTCGCTGGTGACACCGTTCTGGACCCATTCAGTGGGACTGGATCCACCGCAGTTGCCGCTTTGAATTGTGGTAGAAACAGCATTTCGGTGGAAATCGAACCGACATACGTCACCATTGCGAGGCAGCGTCTGGCCGAGGCTCAGTCGTGTATACGCTACTCAGGAGCGGTGAAGGCTGAGATCTTTTTTCAATGAGCACGGAGCAATTCAAACTGCTCACTACGTTCGCCGAGTTGTTTTTAGGCAAGCAGTACAAACACCGGAATTCGGGATTGGGAGACATGGTCGCAAGTCGGCTTTACGAGGATCTCGTCCTTCTGAACAAATCCGAGCGTCTAACGAACCGGGTTCAAAAAAAAGACCGCGTCGTTAACCTCGGCAACAAGACCGTCGGAAAGCCCGGCCGCCGCGGTGATGGGACGTTCGGCGAAATAGTACCCACTGCGGTCGCAGTTACCGAGGAGGGGCTGGTCGTGGCCCGGGGGGATGTCGCAAACATAGAAATTGGCGCTGAGACAAAAATCCTTGCCAAAGCGATGATCAAGCAAATTGACCGGGTTATTGGTGATCTTATCCGGCAAGTGAGCGAATTTAAGAAGACAGGAGGCAATCCAATCTGTGTTGGGATTGTCGGGATCAATTGTGCGACCAGTTACACCAGTTTCGAAAAGGACCGCGAATGGCCCACTGATGGCAAAGGGCATAAGCACCCTGCTCAAGAAGCTGAAAAGGCTGAGTTACTACTCAGAGCAAAAGCGGCCCCAAGTTTTGACGAGTTTCAGGTTCTCCGATTTCGAGCGACGAACATCGCACCATTTCCGTTTGAATGGGTGGACTACACGAAGACCGCCAGCGAATACTCTGCATTGCTGTTGCGCGTGTCACGCGAATATGACAAGCGCTTTTCGTGAGTGTTTTATTGACGGCTGGCTGTTCTCAATCAAAGTATTCAACCTTCGCCATGCTCAGGACCTGAGCACCAAATAATCTGGATTGTGAACCAATTTGCAGAGCCAGGCGCTGCCGGGTTTAAGCTGGAATTTCGGTGACCGGAAATTCGAAAAAATACCCGGCGTTGGGGTGGTTATCCGGGACGGGGACTTCGAGCAACTCGCACAGTTCGAGGAGAAAAGCCTGGGAATTGGCGCTCGGAAGGGCTGGCGGCGGACCAATGTTCGATAAACCCTGGGATATCCCGCTTGGGCATGGGCGCAAGCTTGAAGGGAAAATCCCAAAGCGTCAATCGGCCGCGCGCCTCCCCCTCGAGGCCGGGGAGAGGAGGCCTCGCTCGTCATGGCGGTAATATCGACAAGGCCGTCCCCACCCCAATTCCGCGCGTGACTTTGGAGCTCCTCTTTGGAAGAATACGCGCCCTTATGAAGCTATTAAATTCGATTTTCACGTTCACCCTCGCGCTGGGTTTGACGACCGCCTTCGCGCAGGATAACAAACCCGCCACCAACGCCGACAAGAAGCCCGAGGCCAAGCCCGAAGCCGCCAAGTCCGCGGACTTCACCGATCCCTCGAAGCTCACCGAGAAGGCGCCCGATACCTACAAGGTCCAGTTCGACACCACCAAGGGCAAGATCGTCATCGACGTCACCCGGTCGCTCGCGCCCGCCGGCGCCGACCGTTTCTACAATCTCGTCAAGTCCGGCTACTTCAAGGACATCGCCTTCTTCCGCGTGGTCTCCGGCTTCATGTGCCAGTTCGGCATCCATGGCGACCCGGCCGTCTCCGCCAAGTGGCGCGAGGCCAACATCCCCGATGATGCCGTGAAGAGCAGCAACACGCGCGGCGCGATCACCTTCGCCACCGCCGGCCCCAACACCCGCACCACCCAGTTGTTCATCAACTTCGGCAACAACGCCGGTCTCGACGGCCAGGGCTTTGCTTCGTTCGGCAAAGTCGTCGAAGGCATGGAGGTC
Organism: uncultured Verrucomicrobiota bacterium; assembly: GCA_964448135.1. Taxonomy (GTDB): domain Bacteria; phylum Verrucomicrobiota; class Verrucomicrobiia; order Limisphaerales; family UBA8199; genus CAYUVH01. The sequence continues at coordinate 7,436 of CAYUVH010000032.1, forward strand.
GTGGACAAGATCAACGCCGAATACGGCGAGAGCCCGAACCAGCAGCGCATCCAGATGCAGGGCAACGAATACCTGAAGAAGGCGTTCCCGAACCTCGACTACATCAAGTCGGCCACCATCCTGCCCGCCGCCGCCGCCAAGTAAACCCTGCCGCTGAATTCCCATTATGAGCGAAGTCGCAGTCATCAAAACCAGCGAAGGAGACATGGTGGTGGAGTTCTGGACGGATGTGGCTCCCAAGACCGTCGAGAATTTCAAGACCCTCGCGCGCAAGGGCTTCTACGACGGCACCTGTTTCCACCGTGTCATCAAAGGCTTCATGATCCAGGGCGGCGATCCGCTCACCAAGGATCCCTCCGCGGAGTCGCGCTGGGGCACCGGCGATCCCGGCTACAAGATCAAGGCCGAGTTCAACGACCGGCACCATGATCGCGGCGTCCTCTCCATGGCGCGCTCGCAGCACCCGGACTCCGCCGGCAGCCAGTTCTTCATCTGCCACGGCAACCCGCGCTTCCTCGACAAGCAATACACCGCCTTCGGCAAATTGATCAAAGGCGACGACGTGCTCGAAAAAATCGGCACCACGCCGACTCACCCCCAGGACCGGCCCGACAAAAAGATGGAAGTCATCAGCATCAAGATTGTCCCCGCCGACTCGGTGAAGTAACCGGCCGCGGTCCGCCCGCCATGGACCTGCCCCAGTTGGCCAAAGCGCTCGTGGCGATGGGTTGTCCGGCGGACAAATCCGCCGAAATGGCCGCGCAGCTCGACAAGCGCGCCCAACAACTCGCGGCCAAACCCGGCGGCAACTACGAAGCCGCCCTGACGCATCTGCTCGGCCTTATGCGCCAGGGCTGGGCGGCGAAAGACCAGACCGGCTGAAGCGCCGGCAGCATTCGATGATCAAACCCTGGAAGAAAATCAGTTCCAAGCCCGCGGGCGATTTCGGCATCTTCACCCTGCGCACCGATCGCCGCGTTTCACCGCGCACCGGCGGCGAGCACGACTTCCACGTCATTGATTGCTGCAACTGGGTGAATGTCGTGGCCCTCACACCGGATCAACAGGTGGTGATGATCGACCAATTTCGCCACGGCTCCGACACCGTCGAATTGGAAATCCCGGGCGGCATGATCGACGCCGGCGACGCCTCACCCGAAGCCGCCGGCGCGCGCGAACTGCGCGAGGAAACCGGCTACGTCGGCGATGCTCCGCGCCTGATCGGCGAGGTCTTCCCCAACCCCGCCATCATGAGCAACCGGTGCTACACCGTGCTGATCGAGAATTGCCGGCGGGAGCACGAATTGGAGCTGGATCACGGTGAAGACCTGGCGACGCGCCTCATGCCCGTATCGGAAATTCCCCAAGCCGTGGCCGGCGGAAAGATCCTCCATGCCATGGTGGTCGTGGCGCTTTACTATTTTGACCTCCACCAGCGCGGCGTGAAGCGCAAGCCGTGACGGCGCATCACTTGCCGCTTTGGCGGACCTTTTCCTTTTTCTCTTCCAAGTCCGCCTGGAATGATTTGCGGTCGCTGACCAGTTGCTTCTTCAACTGTTCGACCGCTTCAAAATCACCCTTCTCCACCTCTTTCGCGATCTCACCTTGAACCAGCAGTTCGCGCTCGGCGATCTTCGCGGCGCATTTGGATTCCAACTCGGCGAGTTCGGCTTTCTGGGCCCCGGTGAGTTTGACGACGGGAGCGGACTTGTTCAGCCGCTCCATGGCGAGTTCATAGGAGGATTTCATGATTTGAATAGTCCGGCAACGTCCACCATGACATCGGAAAAGGCCATAGGGGCGGCCTTTGCTCCAGCTTTGAGAATTTCACTGGAAGCATAACCGGTCAGATGCGGTTCACGATACACTTCGATAGCACGGTCCTCCAAATTGACAATCCACACCTCGGGGATTCCCGCACGGCCGTATAGCGGGAGCTTCCTGGCCCGGTCCAATTCGATGGAGGAATCCGAGACTTCCACCAGCAGAACCACATCCTCCGGCTCAGGAAGGCGGTAGGTGTAAGCATCCAGCGCGCGTTTGACCAGAATCAAGTCCGGCTGGGGCTGGGATTGCTTATCCAATCTGATCGAGTTTTGACTCATGACCGACCAACGGCTTTTGGATTGCAGGATGAAGAACTCGGTCAATTTCGCCGTAATCACCCCATGAAACGGACCTATCGGTGACATATCAATAATCTCCCCGTCGAGCAGTTCCACACGCGCCTCGGGTGAAAGGACACCAATCTCGGACATCCGGCAAAACTCCGAGACGCTGAAGCGATGCGTGGTTCGTCGTTGTGTTGCTGCCTGCATAATCACAGTTTACCCAATCAAACCGGCATCTTCAAACCGATCTTCGCCGCGGCTTGGGAGACGTCTTTGTCGCCGCGGCCGGAAAGATTCACAATGATGAGCTCGGATGGCTTCATTTTCGGCGCGCGTTTGATGGCTTCCGCCACCGCGTGCGAGGATTCCAGCGCGGGAATGATCCCTTCGAGGCGGGCAAGCTTTTGGAAAGCTTCCAGCGCCTGGTCGTCCGTGGCATACGTGTATTCAGCCCGCTCGCGATCGCGCAGCCACGCGTGCTCGGGGCCGACAGCGGCATAGTCGAGTCCCGCTGAAACGCTGTGCGTGAGTTGAATCTGGCCGAACTCATCCTGCAAAATGTAGGAACAGGTGCCCTGCAGCACGCCCAGTGAACCGCCCTGAAATCGCGCGGCGTGCCGGCCCGCGATGATGCCCTCGCCGCCCGCCTCCACGCCCACCATTTTGACCGAGGGATCGTTTAGGAAGGGATAAAAAAGCCCAATCGCATTGGAGCCGCCGCCGACACATGCGAGCAGCAAATCCGGCAAACGCTTTTCCTTCTCCTGAATCTGCCGGCGCGCTTCGTCGCCGATGACGCGGTGGAAGTTGCGCACCATCACGGGATAGGGGTGCGCACCGTACGCGGTACCGAGAATATAATGGGTGGAGCGCACGTTGGTGACCCAATCGCGCATGGCTTCGTTGACAGCTTCCTTCAGCGTCTGCTGCCCGGCCTTCACCGGCACCACTTCGGCGCCGAGCATCTTCATGCGGAAAACGTTCAGCGACTGCCGCTCGCAGTCGACCGCGCCCATGTAGATCACACACTTGAAACCGAACATCGCCGCAACCGTCGCTGTCGCCACGCCGTGTTGTCCCGCGCCGGTTTCCGCGATGATGCGCGTCTTGCCCATCCGCCGCGCCAGGAGAATCTGGCCGATGCAATTGTTGATCTTGTGAGCGCCAGTATGAAGCAGGTCCTCACGCTTCAAATAAATCTTCGCGCCGCCGAGTTCACGCGTAAGCCGTTCCGCGTAGTAAAGCGGCGTGGGGCGGCCGCAAAATTCCTTGAGGTAATAATCCAGCTCCCGTTGAAACTCCGGGTCCTGCCGTGCGCGGTTGTATTCGTCCTCCAACTCCTGCAACGGATGCATCAACGTCTCCGGGGCATACCGCCCGCCATACGGGCCGAAATGGCCTTGGGCATCAGGGACGGTCTCAGTCGCTATCGCACTCATGGGCATTACGTTACTTCACAACTGTGAGGTAGTCGAGGGCGCGGACGGCTTGATCGGTCGCAGGATGAAGGTGTATGCGGTCGGATTGTGCGTACAGGGGCAGCCAAATCTTTCACGCAGGAAGGTCGCCACGTGGATCGTTTGCGCAACGAAACCGTGCCGGGCGAACAACTCCCGTGTCCGCTCCAGACTCAACGTGTTCCAATGATACTCTTCCACCGGTCGCACAACGTGCTCGAGAATTTCATCCATGCCGAAAAATCCGACGCATATTCCACCGCGGGTGACGCGACAAATCTCCCGCACCGCCGTCGCAAATCCGTCGGGCGACAAATGTTCGAAGAGATCGTGGACGAAACACAAATCGAAGGCTTGGTCGGCGGCGGCAATTTCAAACGCGTTGCCCAATTCAAATCGCACGCCGGGAAACAATGCCCGGGCGTTGTCCACATTTTTGGCGCAGATGTCGATCCCGGTGTAATCGAACCAATCGGACAGGCCGCAGGCCGCGAGCTGCCGATAGTCGTTGGCCGAGCCGCAGGCCGGCTCGAAAACCTTTGGTTTGCCGCTTTCCGCATTGGCTTTGGGAAAGCCAGCCAGCACCTCCCGCCAAAGTTCGGAAAACAAGCTCAGGTTCGCTTCGCGATTTTGTGGTTCACGGAGAAATCGCTCCAGGTAGTTCGGAATGGTCAACCGCCCCAGCGTCAACGGCAGCCCGCGGTAGGCCTGCCGCGCGAACCACGGTATTTCCACGCCCTCAAAATTATCCACGCCCCGCTTCAGCGCGAGCAGCAGCGCTTCGTCCTCGAGGGTGTTTCCACCGCGACCGCATTGATTCAGCACCCAATTCATCACCGCCGAGAACCGGGACTCCTGCTCCATCAATGCCGCGAAGGCCTCGCCCGTCACCGCCTGGAGGAGAAAGTGGCGGGAAAAAATGCTTTGGAGATTCAGCCGCGGGTCTTCGACACTGCTCACGAGGTAGTCGCGCAACATGCCGGCGTCGTGCCGCATCCAGGAGCGCGCGAGGCGTTCGCTCTCTTCCTGCAAGCTCATGATTTCTTTCCGGCAGCTTCGGTCTTTTTCTTTGCTGGAGCGGCAACGAAAGGCTTCAGCGCCAGCCCGCCACAGTCGGTGCACGCGGACTCTGCGCTCGTGAATTGTGCCAGGCAGCGCGGGCAATAGGCGTGCGAGCTTTCATCGGCTGGTTCCGGCGGGGTCAACAGCGAGTCGGGCGGGACGCCCTGCTTCTTCAAAAACCGCTCCACCTCGGATTTCCAGGTTTCCCGTGAAAAATGTTCCGTCTCCGCGACCAGCGGATTTGCCGCCGGCACCAGGGGCGAGGCCGGATACAGGATTTCGCGCCAGATCGTTCGCGCGAATTCCCGAAACCGCGCCTCGGAGCAATGCAGGTTGGCGATGGCGAGCGGATGAAACTCCTCGAACAGGGGTCGCGCGAGGATATCGTGCGCGCGCATCGCCACCACCGGCCATAGCAGAATCATCAGAAACTGACTGAAGCGGTCATCGTCCGCCTTCAGGTAGAATTTCTTGTGGATGCGGCGGAACAGAACCGCCAGGCAGAGAGTGAGCACATATGTCCCCCCGAGCAGATACGGCCACGTGGAAACGATGCCTCGCTGCCAGACCACGAGCGGAGCGCCGACGAACACATACAGGAACAGCGAATTGGCGCCGTAGCGCACCTGACGAACTTGTTCGTTGAAATCCTTCCAGCGCTCCTGAGCGGATTTGACGTCGAGGCTTTGACGGAAAAGCGCGGTGATCGCGGCGGCCCGGTCTTTGGGCGGAGTGTCCCGCAATTGCCGCAAGGTTTCCGCGAGCCGGAGGGCCGTGAGGATGGAACACGCTTTGAATATCCGCACTCCGTCCACGCGGAGCCAGCGGCCTTTTGTGCCGACCTTTTTAAGTTCGTCGAAGCGCAGGCATTGACCGCTCTGGATCGGCCGGCCGGCCGGATTGACGCTGGAGGCAACCCAGAGGAGCACGGCGTCCGGTGAAAGCGAGAAAGGAAACTGGCGCGCGGCGACCATCTGGCCGAGCGGGGGCAGCGGATGGGTGAAGGCGAATCCACCGCGGGGATTGCCCAGCAGGGCGCCGGGAAAAACCGGCCGCCATCCGCCACCGAGCCAGGTGCGAAACGCCACCGAGCTCCGATCCAGCCACCAGGCGCATTCCCACGCATAAAGCGCCAGGAACACAACGAACAGGATTTCCAGGTCGCTCATCCGGAGAACGCGGCCGCAACTGCGCAGAAAAGCGGCGCTATTCCATCTGCGAATCTTTCTTGCCGCCGAAAATCCGCCCGAAAATCCGTTTAAAAAAGGCGCCCACGGCAACCAGCGCGACGACAATAGCCTTGCCGCCTTTCTTCAGGAGAACGGCCAGCCAGGTGAACAGACCGAGCTTCGCCGCGCCCACCGCGGCGCCGCCGGTGATCAAGGCCGCGAGACCATACTTGGCGATTTTGTCACCCGACCGGTATTCCGCGTAACTTTGCCCGGATTGGTATGAGTATCCCTTCAGCAAGTCCCGGAAGGTCGGCAGCGTCTCTTTGAGCTGGTCGGGATCAATGAGCAGGACCGCTTCCATGACGCCTTTGCGGCCGAGGATGCGAATGTTGTAGTTGAGAATCGGCTTGCCCAGGACCGTGCCGCGAATGGCCCACTCCAGGTCATGCGTGTCGGGATTGTAGTTGGGCGGAATTTCCCAGGCCAGGTTCTCGACGGGATCGCCGCCGGCTTTCACGCGTTGTTTGTTCGCCTCCACGGTACTCCGCTTGATGTCGGAGAGGAGCTTGTCCGCGTCCAGCTTTTCCTTGTCCGCATCCTTCACATAGCCGACGTCATCAAATTCAAAGATCACGGACCATTGTTCGTTCGTCGGGCGGAGCCAGCCCAACTCATTCCCGCTGGTCGGCTCGCCTTCCTTTTCCAAAATTGCCTGCGTGCTTTTGCTATCCAGCAATATATAGCCCTCCGGCACATTGATATCGGCGACGGTCCCCAGCTGGCCTTTGGCCGGGCCGGTGACGAATTTCGCCTTGCGGTCGGCCGCCATTGTCAGCGAGTGCGCCAGCAATAGCACGCCGGCGAGCAGAATCGCACATCTGGATTTCAGAATATCACCTTTCATAATGGACCCAATCAAGCGGCCGCTTCCGGCGCATCGCCGGGTTCGCAGGCTCATCTTCGCTTACCCCCTTCCCGTTCGCCGGTCAAGTTCTGTTACTTGGCTGACTGCGCTGGCTTGAGGCCGCGCAGGTGGACGTCGAACCAATCCGCAAACATTTCCTCGTCCCTGGCAAAATCCGGCCAGCCGTGCTGCTTGCCTTCGCGGACAACCAGCTTCGCTTCGTTGCCGGCTTCCTGGTACCGTTTCACGAAGGTCTCGGCCTGCTGGATCGGGACCAACTTGTCGGCGTCGCCGTGAACGATGAGGACGGGAGCCTGGTTGGAGTGAACGAAATAAATGGGTGAGATTTCGCGCCCGAGTTCCTGCCGGCTCTCGGCGGTGTCCGAACGCGGGCCGAAGCCGGGCTTGAAATCCTTGAGGATGCCGACGCCCACGGCGTCCTCGCCTGGTTTGCCGTAATTGAGGAAATCGGTGGGGGGAAAGAAACAGGCGACGCATTGAATTTCGCTGCTCTCACGATCAATCGGATCTTTGGCGTCCGGATTACCTTTTGCTCCCTTCACCGCCATGGTGAGCGAGAGATGTCCGCCCGCGCTGCCGCCGGTGATGCCGAATTTATTTGGGTCCACGCCGTATTTGGCGGCGTTATGGCGGATGAAACGCACGGCGCGGTTAATATCGGGAACAATCTCGGTGATGTTGAACTTCGGCTGTGAACCGTGCACGACGGTGAACACCGTGTAGCCGCGATCCAGGATCGGACGGAAGAAGACGGGATTGATCGCCTCGTGGGACGAGAACCACCCGCCGCTGACCATGAAGATGATGCCGTAGCCATTGGGTTTTTCGGGACGGAATACATCGAAAGTGAGCGCCGTGCCGAATTTGCGGCCGTAAATTACGTCCTCGGTGCGCGTGTAATTTGTCTGCCCCTGCGCGGACGTCAGCACCAGCAGGAGTCCAAAGAGCGGGAGGAGTTGCTTCATACGTTGAACTTAAACAAGAGGACGTCCCCGTCACGCACAATGTATTCACGACCCTCAATGCGGTAGAGGCCGGCTTCGCGCGTGCGGGCAATGGAACCCTCCTTGATGATGTCGCTCCACAGCACGGCCTCGGCCTTGATGAAGCCGCGCTCGAAATCCGAGTGGATCACCCCGGCCGCCTTCGGGGCGGTGTCGCCCGCGCGGATCGTCCAGGCGTGCACTTCCTTTTCGTTGAAGGTGAAGAAGGTGCGCAATCCCAGAAGATGATACGCGGCGCGGATGAGGGCCGATACACCGGATTCCTTCACCCCCAGCGCCTGGAGATACTCGGCGGCTTCGGTGGGGGACAGATCGGCCAGTTCGCTCTCCAGGTGCGCGGAAACCACCACCGTCTCGCACCCATGATGCGTGCGGGCGTATTCACGCACGCGCGCGACCTGCGGATGATCCTCGGCGCCGGCCAGTTCGCTCTCCTTCATGTTCGCGGCGAAAAGAACGGGCTTGTCGGTGAGCAAATAGAAATTCCGGGCGACGACTTTTTCATCCGGCGACAGCGGCAGGTTGAGGGTGTTGGCCGGCTTGCCGGTGTTGAGGTGCGCGAGATTCTTTTCGATCAGGCGCGCTTCGAGCTGCGCCGCCTTGTCCCCGCGTTTGACGTCGCGCGCAATCTTGTCCATCCGGCGTTGCAGCGTCTCGATGTCGGACAGGATCAATTCTGTGCTGACGATTTCGATGTCGCGCACCGGATCCAGGCTACCGGCGACGTGGACGATGTCCGGGTCCTCGAAGCAGCGGACCACCTGCACCAGCGCGTCCACTTCACGGATGTGGCTCAGGAACTTGTTGCCCAAGCCCTCGCCCTGGGCCGCGCCTTTCACCAGGCCCGCAATGTCCACGAATTCAATCGTCGCGGGCAGCACTCCGGAGCTCTTCACGACCGCGGCCAGTTCGGTCATGCGGGGATCCGGCACGGTGACGACGCCGAGGTTCGGCTCGATGGTGCAGAAGGGATAATTCTCCGCCGCCGCCTTGTGCGAACGCGTCAGGGCGTTGAAGAGCGTGGATTTTCCGACGTTGGGCAGTCCGATGATTCCGGCTTTCAGCATAATAGCGGCGCAGATTGGAACTCAAAGAGGAGGGACAGGGAAGCGAAAACGGATAGGAAGGCAGGAAGAGGAGGATGGAGCCGCGAAAAGGCGCAAAAAGCACAAAAGAAATCCTATTCTTTGCGTTCTTTTTGTGTTCAATCGGGCTCAGATTGATGCTGCAAACCATAGAGAGCAACGAATGATCACAACGAAGCTATGGGCTGAAGCTCTTGGCGTCCCGAATGAGCAAGACCTTGAGCCCGTACCGGATTTCACGAAGGCTTTAGCCCGAACTGCCGCACAAGTGGCAGCGCGGGCCCTGGCTCTGCAAGGGGTCATCGCGATCGCTTACGGAGTGGACGCGGAGCCCATTGTGGCCTGGTTTCAAAAGGAGGGTTTGTGGAAGGATGTCACTCCGCGAGAGCGTGAGTTTATTTACAAAGCCGCGCCGACGGAGCAGGAGCGGGTTCGGTTTCAATGGAAACAAGAGGCGCAGTGGACATTACTGTGGATGATACAGTGGGTCGAGTCGCTCGGACTGCCGACGCAGGGCTGCGATACGCGACGCATCGCCGACGACATCATGCCCGCCTTGGGCGACAGCATCGAAGGGTTCCTGCAAAAATCGGAGCTGCGCTCTCCGGGAGCGCTCCTCGCCGAAGATGAGCGAACTTACAACCTTTGGTGTTACGCATTGGCGGCCCAAAGGCGAAAGGAAGAACTCCCAAATGATTTGAACATGGGCGTACTTTTCGAAAGACGGTATGCTTTCGAATGGATGGACGGTCATCAGGATTGGGACGAGGTGACGTGTGACGCTTAGCAAACCAACCGATATCCGGTCCACCGGCGCGTCCCTTTACTTCCTGCCGGTGCAAACGCGGGTGCCGCTGAAGTTTGGGGCGGAGACGCTGACTTCGGTGACTTGCGCACGGGCACGGGTGCGGGTGTCGGGCGCGGGAAAAACGGCGGAGGGCTGGGGGGAAACGCCGCTGAGTGTACAATGGGTGTGGCCGAGCGCGGCTCCGTACGAGGAGAGGCATGAGGCGTTGAAGGAGTTTTGCAAGGAGCTGGCGGGGGTGTGGGCGGGTGTCGAATTCACAGGGCATCCGATGGAGATTGGGCACGATTTTTTGGAGGGAGTGCTGCCTGGGCGACTGGCGGAGTTCAATCGCCGGACGCGCGCGGGGAAGGAGCCGATGCCGTGGCTGGCGGCGTTGGTGTGTTGCTCGCCGTTCGATGTGGCGTTGCATGATGCGTACGGGGTGCTGCATGGGGAGGAGACTTACCGGACTTACCGCCGGGAGTTCATGAACCGCGATTTGGCGGCATTTCTGGAGCCGGCGGCGGCGGATGTTTCGTTTAATGGGAAGTATCCGGCGGATTTCTTAGCGGCAGTGCCGGCGAAGGAGTTGATGGCGTGGCATTTGGTGGGCGGGTTGGATCAGTTGGAGGGAGGCGCAGACGGGCCGACGGATGGCTATCCGTGGTTGCTTACGGATTGGATTCGGCGGGATGGGTTGAAGTGCTTGAAGATCAAGCTGACAGGGAAAGATGCACAGTGGGATTTTGAGCGATTGGTTCACGTGGGAGAAATTGCGCAGGCGGGCGGCGTGCTGCATTTGTCGGCGGATTTCAATTGCACGGTGTCCGAGCCGGCGTACGTGAATGAAATTCTGGATCGCTTGAAGCAGGAGTATTCGGAGATTTACGACATGCTGCTGTACGTCGAGCAACCGTTTCCGTATGAGTTGGAGGAGCATGCGATTGATGTGCATTCAGTCTCCGCGCGGAAGCCGCTTTTCCTCGACGAGAGCGCGCATGATTGGCGGATGGTGCGACGTGGGCGCGAACTGGGCTGGACCGGCGTGGCGCTCAAGACGTGCAAGACCCAGACGGGAGCGCTGTTGAGCGCGTGCTGGGCACGGGCGCATGGGATGAGTTTGATGGTGCAGGATTTGACGAACCCGATGCTGGCGCAGATTCCGCATGTGCTGCTGGCGGCGAACGTGGGGACGATCATGGGTGTGGAAACGAATGCGATGCAGTTTTATCCGGAGGCCTCAAGGGCGGAGGCGGTGGTGCATCCGGGGTTGTATCGGAGGAGGGAGGGAAAGATCGATTTGGGGACCTTGGGCAAGACCGGGTTTGGATATCGCGTGGAGGAGATCGGGAGGGAGTTGCCGGAGGCGGTGGGGAGTTTTGGCTGAGCAAGTCACGGGGAGAAACGCAAAGGGCGAAAGACGCAAAGACGCAAAGTCACGAAGGGAGGGGTTTGCCTTTGGTCTCGGGGCCGAGCCAGATGAGGACCATGCCGGCGGCGTAGACAAGTGAGAGGGTTGCCCCGGCTTTGGCGTAGCTGCCACCGTAATGGCCAACCAACTGGCCCTGGGTCAGGGCACCGACGGCAGCGAGCAACCGGCCGGCGTTGTAACAAATTCCCTGGCCGGTGGCGCGGACGCGAGTTGGGAAAAGCTCGGGGAGATACAGCGGCAGCCAGCCGTAAAACGCGGCGGTGGAGCAGCCCACGAGTACTACCAGGACCAGGAATTCGGTGCCATACTCATGGACCGTCCGGAACAACACACCGCAGAATACCAGGGAGAAGAGGCACAGCGCGAAATACGAAGGCCGGCGACCGGCACGACCGGCGATCAACGGGCCGGCGATGCTGCCGACAATCGCGCCAGTCGAGGCCAGCATCTGGGTCGTGGCTTTGGCGGTGACGAGTTTGCCGCCGGTCAATTGGTCCGCCCACAAGGGAAGCCATTGGACGGAGGCCCACGTGCCGATCAAGGCCACGGAAGCAAAGGAAATGGCCAGCAGAGTTTTCCCGAGAAGCCCGCCGGAAACGATTTCGTGGAAAGGCCGCGCCGCGCCCTGCTTGACGGCTTCCTGCCAGCGTTTCGATTCGGGCACGACCATCTGAATCGCCAGCGCGAGCAACGCCGGAGCCGCGCCGGCGATCATGACCCAGCGCCAGGATTCCTGCGTGACGTGGAAGAACAATCCGAGGCAGCCGATGGAAGCGAAGCCCACATTCGAGGCCGCGCCGATGGCGCCGGCGAGCAAGGGCCGCTTGTCCGCGGGCCAGGCTTCCATCACGAGGGCGACACCCAAGGCCCATTCGCCGCCCATGCCAAAGGCGGCGATGAAACGCAGCACTCCGAGATGCCACGGTTCGGCCGCGAAGAAGCAGAGGCCGGTGAAGATCGAGTAAGTCAGGATGCTGAACGTCATCGCGCGCACACGACCGAGGCGATCGCCGAGCCAGCCGAAGGCAAAACCACCCAGTGCGGCCCCCACCAAAAACAGTGCGGTGATGTAGCCCATCCACAGCCCAACAAAGGCATCCTGATTTCCCACGGCACCCGCGGGCAGCATGCTTTGCAACGCGGGACGCGCGACGAGGGGGAAGATGCCCATTTCCACACCATCGAACATCCAGCCAAGGAAGGCCGCGGCGAGGACGAGCCAGCGGGCGCGGGTGGAGGATGGCTCGGTTGGAGTATCGGAAATCACAGCTTCAACCGGTAACGCTCGACTTTTTCATCGTCCAGTTCGACGCCAAGGCCCGGCTTTTGATTCGCGCGGGCTTCGCCGGGACGGATGGGGAGGGGTTCACGGACGATGTCGTCTTCGTAGAAGAGCGGGCCGATGATGTCGCAGGGATATTCTTCGGCGGTAATGCCGCGAGTGGCGAGGGCGAGATGTGTCATGGCGGCGCTGCCGACGCCGAGCTCGAGATTGCTGCCGACGGTGCACTTGATGCCAGCGGAGGCGGCGAAGTCGGCGATCTGGCGCGCCGGGCCGATGCCGCCGGCCTTGCCGACGTAGATGGAGAAGACGTCCGCCGCGCCGAGTTGCGCGAGGGCACGGGCGTCCTGGATGGTGTAGATGCTTTCGTCGGCGACGAGCGGCACGCGGAGCTGGCGAAGGAGTTGAGCCAGTGCGGTGATGTCTTCGGGCGGGATGGGTTGTTCGGCGAAGGCGATGTTGTGTTCGTAGAGACGTTCGATGGTGGGCAGCGCGGTGGCGGGCGACCAGCCGCCGTTGGCATCCACGCCAAGTTTGATTGAACCAATGGCGGCACGGACGGCGGCGACGCGGGCAATATCGGCTTCTGGTTCGAGGCCGACTTTGACTTTCATGGCTTTGAAGCCCTGCGACACGGCCCAGCGGGCGATGTCGGCGGCTTTGGCGGGTTCGAGGCCGGAAACGGACCATTTGGTGGGGACGAAATCGCGGACTTTGCCACCCAGGAGTTCGAAGACGGGTTTACCGGCCGCCTGGCCGGCAATGTCCCAGAGGGCCATTTCGACGGCGGCGCGGGTGAAATAATTGCCGGCGAAGGCGAGGCGGAATTTGCGGTAGAGTTCCTCGGGACGGGAAGGATCTTCGCCGACGAGGAGCGGTTCGAGATAGGTGCGAATGAGATGGGCGCCGGTGACCTGGTCTTCGCCGCTCCACCGCGGGGTGCAGGAGGCTTCGCCGATGCCGGTGAGGCCGGAGTCGGTGTGGACGCGGACGAGGAGGAAGGGGGAAACGGTGTGGGCGCCGCCGCGGCCGCTGCGGATGGCGAGTTCGGCTTTGAGCGGGACGCGGATGGGGATGGTTTCGAGGCGGGTGATTTTCAAGCGAGCGGTAGCGCTGAGAGTTTTCGCAGAAAGGATGGATGAGAAGAAGGTCCGCCCTCACCCCGGCCCTCTCCCCCGGGGAGAGGGGGAATTGGCGGCCGACTTGGGGAAAGCGTACGAGTGGTTTTGGTGCGGGTGATTTTCACAGGACTGTCGCCTATCCCCAGCCCGCTCCTCCGGGGGAGGAGAGAGAGATTCGGCGGGGTAGCGCTTGATAGTAAAACGGTGCTGGAGATTTTGAAGCGCTGTGAAGGAATAGGACTACTGGGGACGAGACGTCCCCGCCCCCAAGGCGCCAGAATGGGGAGGCGCTTACCATTTGGCGAAGTCATCCACGAAGGCGGTGACGTCCTGGACGATGGCGTCGAGGAATTGTTTGCCCTTTTTGGCGGTGGCGAGGTCGGGGTGGCCGACGGTGCCGGTGCGGGAGACTTCGTGGAATTCGTTCACGAAGTAAACGGGGCGGCCGTAAAGCATGTCGGCGCGGCGGTAGGCGTCCTTGTGCTTCGGGCCGTCGCGGCGAGCGAGTTTCATCTTCACGCGGTCGGGGTGCAGATGGAGCATGAGGGAGGTCTCCATTTCGCAGGCGTGGCCGAGGCCGCCCAGGGTGGACTCGCGGATTTTCTGGATGCTCGCGGAGGCGAGTGACCAGTAGGAGGCGAAGACGAAGCGGACTTTGGGAAATTCGGTTTTCAGGTCGCGGAGGGCGGCGCGGGCCGGGATGTCGTTGCCACCGTGGCCGTTGAGGAGGAAGACTTTCTTCGCGCCGAGTTTTACGATGGAGCGGCAGAGTTCGAGGAGGAGCTGGATGTAGGGCGCCTGGCTGACGCTGAGGGTGCCGGGGAAGAAGAGGTGGTGCGTGGAATGGCCGGGCCAGAGCGTGGGCAGGCAGAGGACTTTGGAGGAGCGGGCTTTTTCGACGCGACGGGCGACGGCGGTGACGAGGTCGGTGTCGGTGGTGAGCGGGAGGTGATGGCCGTGCTGTTCGAAGGAGCCAAGGGGAAGCAGGATCAGCTTCGAGGCGGGTTTGAGCCGCCGGACTTCAGGCCAGGAAAGGTGTTCCAGGAGCATTACGACGAGCCTGCGTCAAAGGGTGACCGGGGGCAAGTTTTGTGAAATCCGGACGCTTGCCGAGGGTGGGGGGGGTATACCCCCTGATTTATCGGTTACACGGTTACAAACCGCATAAACATTGGGTGAAAGTGATGTTTTATCGGTTACATTTGTGGTTACATTGCGGTTACAAACCGGCCCCAGCGGTTACAATCGGAGGGGAGACGTGGCGATTTTTGACGAGGCACCGCCGCCAAGGCTTTGGCGGAAAGTCGCACTGGCGCGCCGTGCTGCTCGATCGAAGAAAAGTCAGGGTTTGGCGGGGACGTAGCCCATCTGGGCGACGACGGCCTGGCCTTTGTCCGAGGAGACGTATTTGACGAACTCGCCGGTGAGATCGGATTCCCTGCCTTTGACGGTGTAAAAGCGCAGGACGCGGGCGTAGGGATATTTGCCGTCCTTGACGGTGGCGACGGCGGGAGCGACGCCTTCAATGGCAACGCCCTTGATTTCGGGCTTGGCCAGGAGGTCCATGCTGACGTAGCCAATGCCCCCGGTGTCCTTGGAGACGGCGTCCGCGATTTTGGCGTAGCTTTCCAGCTCGGTCAGGTTGTTGGTGGTGTAGGCCTTGTTTTCCATGGCCAACTCCTGGAAACCCAGGTAGGTGCCGGAGACCGGATTGCGGATGTACAAATGAATGGGCACATCGGGGCCGCCGACGTCCTTCCAGTTGGTGATGACACCGGTAAAGATGTCGCGCACCTGGGATTTCTTGAGGTCAGCAACGGGGCAACCGGCATTGGCAACGACGGCGACGGAATAGGAGCCGATGACGTATTCATTGAGCGAGAGATTGCGCATGCTGCACTGCTGCTGCTCGTCCTTGATGATGGGACGGGAGGCGGCGCCGATGTCGCACACACCCGCGATCAAGCCCCAGAATCCGGAACCCGTGTTCTTGGCCTCGATTTCAACGACGACCTGCGGGTGGTCTTTTTTGAATTCGGTCACCAGCCGCGGAGCCAGCTCCTCGCCGATGGTGTTGGAGCCTTTGATGGTAACCTTATTCTTGTCGCCAGCGGGAGCAGGCGGCGGCGGCGCGCTGGCCTCGGGCGAACAGCCGGCCAGCACGAAGGAGAGAATCACCAATCCCGCCAACCCGGTGAAGGCCAGGCGTCGGGCACAGAACCAGTCACGGCAAGGAGTCATTTTCATAAATTGTCCGGGGACGGCCCTTGCAGGCCGTCCCCGGTGAAACCCACACAGGCCGGCCCGCAGGCCGGCCGGATTTACCACCCGCTAATTCGGAAAGACGCGATAGTACATCGCCGATCCGCCAATCGAATTCGTATAGGGGCTGGTGGCGGAGGCCTTGACATAAGGCCCGGAGACATCCGCGTTAGACCAAACCCCGAAGGCGGCGTTGGTCCAGGACAACACGACATTCCCGTTACCGAGATTCGTGATGTTCAGGTATGGAGGCTGCTGGACCACGGAGGCCCAGGTCTTGCCGACGCGCAGGTTGTTGATCGTCATGATGCCTTCACCGCTGGCCTGACGGAACGCGTAGCAGGCATTGGTAAAGACATTCGGCTGGTCAACGTTGGTACTAATATCCGTCGCCACGACACTGTAATCCGATTCCACCGCCGGATTGATCCAGATGGTGGCGTTGGTGCCCACGTGCGAATTGAACCGGGTGACCACCAGGTAATTGGTGCCGAGCGCCAGATCCATCGGATACTGGTCGGGCATGTTGGTCGCGCCCGCGCCGTTGCCGATGCTGAGGCGATACATGCCGCTGACGGCGTTGCTGGTGCTGGCCCAGACACGGGCGCCGAAGGTCGAATTGACATTCGCATCCGCCGCATCCTTGAAGTGGGAGAGGTAGGAGCCGCCGTTGTTCGGCAGAGCCGCCATGTTCAGGATGTAGCTGGAATACAACGTTTGGTTGGTGTAGGGCTGGCCGATCAGGAAGCCGGAATCATCTTCCGAGCTATTGAAGTTAACCACCAGGAAGTTGTTGGAAACCAGCATCGTGTTCGCGGTTCCGCTGTGGAGGTGCCACAAATTGAAAGACCCGGTCGTGAGCGGACCGTCCGGATAATCGAAGTTGTCAATAAACACCACATTCGTGCTCGGGCGCACCATCAACGTGAACGAGGTGGAGGCCGCGGTGTTCCCGTCGCTGACGGAGAGGGTGACCGGGGCGACACCGGACTGGCCCGGCGTCGGCGTGAGGGTCAGGGTGCAATTGCTGCCGGACCGGCTGATGGCAATGCCCGAGAGCGGCAACAGCGCGGTGTTTACGGAGTTTGAAGAGAGTGCGAGCGCCGGGATGGATCCGTCGTCCCAGATGATGAACGGTATGGTGATCGACGAGCTCGTGAGGGTATTGGTGTGCGGGAGTTGGGTGATCGTCGGCGGCAGGTTCGGCGGGACGACCGTGAGGTTAAAGAACACCGTTTTGGCATCCCCATTGACGTCGGTGACCGTGACCCAGACCGGCGTGACGCCGTCCTGGCCGGAGATGAAGACGTTAAGGGTGCCGACGGTGGAAGCATCCACACCGGAGGCGATAACCGAATTCCCGGCGAACGCCACCGCGCTGAGCGGCGTGGCGCCGCCGGCGGTGTAGTTAATGACCGCGGTGCCGATGTTGTCCTGCACGGTGGTGTCCGGAATGGCGGAGACGGTGGGCGGCGTGGCCGCGCCGTTGGTGATGACCTCCGCGGTGAAGCGCACGCGGTCGTAGTTCAGCGTACCGCTCGCGGAATAGCTGGCGGTGACACCGATGTACGCCGGGTTATTGCTGTAACCGTAGGTGGCGGTGCTGACAAATTCGCTCACCACACGGATGCCGAAGTTGGGGTTGTTATTAACCCCCGGGAAGCCCACGAGGCTCATCGCGGGCACGGAACCCCAAGCCGAGGCGCTGTCGAAGCGGAAGCTGGTCGGGAAATCCGTGAAGTCGGTGCCGTTGGTCGTGTACTGCATGCGCGTATAGCGGCTGGAGGTGCTGGTTGCGCGGGTGTCGTAGTTCACGGCGATATTACGCAAACCCACCGTGCTGACGTTGAACCGCGGACCCGTGGTCTTGTTGCTGACCGTGGACAACGTCGGATAGCTGGCGGTGCCCCAGTAGTAGTTCGTGCCGCCCGGAGGCGCTCCGTCAAACGGGCTGCCGCCACCGCTCGCCGGGATGAAGGCGTTGGTGGTGTTCATCGTGATGGAGGAGCCAAATCCGCCCGAGGTGGGGATCGGATTGGTCGGGCTGATACCCGGCGGATTCATATCCCACACGGTCAGGAAACCGTTGCTGATGATGTTGATGGTGACCGGGGCGCTGGTGGAGGAGCCGCCGGAGCTGGTGACCGCCACCGTGTAATTATCAATGTCAGCCGGGCCCACATTCGAAATGGTGAGGACGTTGGCGCTCGAGCCGGCGATGCCGCCGCCATCGGACAGGGGAGAACCGGCCTTGCGCCACTGGTAGGTATAAGGCGGCACGCCGTAGGCCGCGACGTAGAAGAACGCGGTCGTTCCCAGGAGGTTGGTCGCGTTGATCGGTGAATAGGTCAGCGCAGGCGGCGGATTGGTGACGACCAGCACAGCGGGCGGGTTGTTGCTGGTGGTGCCGTAGGAATTGCTGACGACCAAAGTGTAGGTGCCCGCGTTGGTATAAACCAAACTGGAGACGGTCAGGCTGGTGTTGGTCGCGCCGGAAGTCACGGCATCGTTCACCAATTTGTTGGTTTGATTCAGATACCACTGGTAGGTCAGCGGAACCGCGCCGCTGACGGTGGCGGTGAAAGTGACAGACTCGCCAAGCAGCTTGGTGGCATCCGCGGGGTAAGAATCGACGGACGGAAATGTCGGGCAGGTAAACGGGCTGGTGGAAGTGTTGCGCGGGTTCGGGGAAGCGAGGGTGAAATCGGCGAGGTTGTTGTCCGTATCCTGGCAACCACCGCTGAGACGCTGTATCGAAATGGTGTTGTTGGCGGGCGCGGCGGTATTGGTGAACTCGTTGCAATAAGTGGTGTTTGCGCCGTAGCCGACGATGTCAATCAGGACATTGGTGGTGGACGGGCATTGGGAATTCATGGCGTTGGTCATGCTGCACAAAGCGATTTTGCCCTGCGTCCCGGATGGGTTAAGCGCATTGGTGCTGTCCGGTGTAATCGGCAGCGCCACGCCGTTCGCCCCAGTGGTCAGCTTGATGAGGTAATAACCGCCAGCGGGGATGACGGCATTGCTCAGAATGCCAATACCCCAAGTCGTGCCCCCCGCGCTTTGATACTGGATCGAGTAATTCGTCATCGCGAAGGCTCCGCCGCTCTTGTTGAACAGGGTAACATACTTTGAATTATAGGTCGCGCTGGCGTTGCCGCCGCCGGGGTAGATCTCGGCGATGGTCAGCGTGGTGGAGGCGGCGCGGGCGGGCAAAGCCAGGAAAGCGCAGGCGAGCAGCAGCAGCCAGGCGGCGAGCAGCCGGGAACTAAACGGACGGTTGGTTTTATTCTTCATACGTGGTCGGGTTGTTGGGTGATGAACTGGGGGGCGGAGATTCTAAATTCAGTTGGGGGTGCTCGATGACGGATACCAATACACGGGTCCATTAGGATATTTGGCCCATTCCGTGGTCGCATCATTGGACTCGGCGCTTGTGCGGATGCAAAGGTTGGTCTTGATACCGCGGGCACTGCCGTCACACATGGCGAACTCGCCCGAGCCGTTATGCCGGCCGGTGACGAACTCGCCCGTAACATTGGACTGCGAGACATTGCTGTTCTTCGCGGAATCTGGATCCACTTCGGCGATAAATATCGTGTCCGAAGGCTTCAACACCTGGGTGAGCTTGGTCTGGCTGGTGCGCCCGCCAGCCTGACGGTTGATGCAAAGGCGGCCGTTTTCACCATACATGAAAAACGCGCGATTGATGTCCGGCGGCAAAGTTCCGATCGGGTTGCCGTACTTGTTGACGGCCAATTCCGGGCCGGGAGCGGTCGGGCAGGAAAATATGGATTTGCTGGAGGGCAGCGGGGGATTGCGGGTGGGCGTCGTCTGGTACATGGCCGCCAACGTTTGTTGTTTGATCAAGGGCGGAATCGAATTATACCAGGCTTCCAGCAAGTTTCCCGAGGTCGGGTCCGTGATGGGTGAACCCACATTGCCTTCCTCCGGGACCCAATCATTGCTGTCGTCCGTGTACAGCCGAAACGCCAAGCCCCATTGTTTCTCATTATTCAAACAGGCAATGGTCTGAGCTCGGGCTTTGGCCTTGGAAAGCGCGGGAAGAAGCATCGCAGCCAGAATTGCAATAATGGCGATTACCACCAACAGCTCGATTAAGGTAAAGGCCGACCCATTTAGGCGCCGGAAGAGCGCCGGGACTTTCGATTCGGACATAATTTGATAACTACTCTACACCCCGCCCCATGCGAGATAAGGCCAAATAACGCAGTTTCGAAAAGTCTACCCCGGAAAGTACGGAGTCGCAAGCGATTTTGCTCAGGAATTATTAACATTTTGATGGCAACTTATTGACAGTGAGGTGTCGAATATTTGCTCCCAGTGGCAATAAATCGACACGGGAGACACTCCGGACGGCCAACCCCAAGCTACCAGAAAGTGATTTAATGTCCGAGGCATCCCCTGAGCGTCCCCTGCCCCCGACATTGCCAGCCACACGTCAATGCCAAGGCGAGGGAAGCCGCAGTCTGCAGCGACAATCTGCGCCTTGATATTGCCAAAATCGGGGCGGTGAGGCGGGGATTTACGGCGGACATTCAGGGAAACCGGCGCTGAAGCCAACGGGCCGGGGAAGATTATTGGCGACGCGGACGCCCTACGGCCATGGAAGGCGCATACAGACTCTATGAAGCCATTCTGAGCGGGGACGCGGTGCGCGCTCGGGAGATCACGGAGCACGCCATCGCCATGGGCGCGGAGCCGATGCACCTGGTGGACGATTACATGTCGCCGGCGATGGAGGAAGCCGGCCGGCAGTTCGAGGCCGGGAAATGCTTCGTGCCGCACCTGATGCTCTCGGCCCGGGCGATGAAGATATCGCTGGGGATCCTGCGGCCGTTGATGCGGCAACACCTGCTGCACCCGGCTGGCAGCGTGGTGCTGGGAACGGTCCGGGGCGATTTGCACGACATCGGAAAGAACATCGTGGCCTCGGTGCTGGAAGGCGGCGGCTTTGAGGTGATCGACCTGGGTGTGGAGGTGGTGCCGGAACAGTTTGTGGCCGCCGTCCGCGCGCGGCATCCCCAGTTGATCGGCCTGTCCGCGATGTTGACGACCACCATGATGGAAATGAAATCCACCCTGGCGGCCCTGACGGCGGCGGGGGTCCGGAACCAGGTGAAGGTGATGGTGGGCGGCGCGCCGGTGACGCAGGAATTCGCCGAAGAGATCGGCGCCGATGATTTTGGCCGCAGCGCGGTGGACGCGCTGACCATTGCCCGGCGGGTGGCGGCGGGAGCCGCGGCCCGGGCGGCCGCTTAAAAGCAGCGCCAATGACGAAGCCCGAATGTCGAAATCCGAAAGAAGCCTGAAACCCGAATCCATTATGAAAGGTTATTTGAAGAACTTGGCGGGCCGGTTCGCCGGTCTTGGCGGTTTGATGCTGGCGCTGACCGGGATGATAGCGGTGGCCAATGCCGGGACAGCCGATTTGCGCCACGAATTTGCGCAGCCACCGGAGGCGGCCCGGCCCTGGGTGTATTGGTTCTGGCTCAACGGCAACATCACCAGCAACGGCATCACCGCCGATCTGGAGGCGATGAAACGGGTGGGCATTGGCGGGGTGCTGATCATGGAGGTGGACCAGGGGACACCCAAGGGCGCGGCGGACTTCGGCAAGCCGGGGTGGCGGAAGCTATTCCAGCACGTGTGCTCGGAGGCCAGCCGGCTGGGCCTGCAGGTGAACATGAACAATGACGCCGGCTGGTGCGGCAGCGGCGGTCCGTGGATCACCCCCGACCTGGCCATGCAAAAGCTTACGTGGTCGGAAACCAACCTGGTGGGCCCGCTGCATTTTGAAGGTGTGCTCGCCGAGCCGACGGCGACCATGAGCTATTACAAGGACATCGCGGTGTTCGCGTTTCCCACACCCAAACGCGACGAGCGCATCAGCGACATTGCGGCCAAGGCGGCCTTTACGCCGCAACACGTGGCCCCGGCCGACAAGTGGCCGGCCGCGCCCGCGGACGCGACGATCCCCCGGTTTGACGTGCGGCTGATTTCCGCGCAGCTCGGCGCCCACGGAGCCTTCAGTTGGGAAGTGCCGGCCGGCAACTGGACCGTGCTGCGGCTGGGGCACACGCTCACGGGAAAGGATAATCATCCGGCGCCGTTGCCCGGGCGGGGACTGGAATCGGACAAACTCAGCCGCGCGGCGACCGATGCGACCTTTGCGGGTTTGATGGGCAACCTCGTCAGCGACTCGAAGCCGCTGGCCGGCAAAACGCTGGTGGCCACGCACATCGACAGTTGGGAAACGGGCTCGCAGAACTGGACGCCCACTTTCCGGGAGGATTTCAAGCGATTGCGCGGCTACGACCCGCTGCCGCTGCTGCCGACGGTCACGGGAAGAATCATCGAGAACCGCGAGGTGACGGAGCGTTTCCTGTGGGATCTGCGGCAGACGGTTTGCGATTTGATCCTGACGAATTACGCCGGCCGGATGCATGAGCTCGCGAACCAGAACGGCCTCGCGCTTTCCATCGAGGCCTACGATGGCGCGCCGTGCGACGAAATGACTTTTGCCGGGCGCGCGGACGAGCCGATGTCGGAGTTCTGGTCGTGGCAGGTGAACACGGCGTATAGCTGCACGGAGATGGCCTCGGCGGCGCACACTTACGGCAAACGGATCCTGGGCGCGGAGGCCTTCACGGCCACCGACGGCGAGAAGTGGCTGCATCACCCGGCCTCGATCAAGGCGCTCGGCGACTGGGCGTTCTGCGAAGGCATCAACCGGTTTGTGTTTCATCGCTACGCGTTACAACCCTGGGACGACGTGGCGCCGGGCATGTCCATGGGCCCGTGGGGATTGCATTACGAACGGACGCAGACGTGGTGGGAACAATCCAAACCGTGGCATGAGTATCTGGCGCGGTGCCAGTATTTGCTCCGGCAGGGGTTGTTCGTCGCGGACATTTGCTTCCTGCAACCGGAAGGTTCGCCCCGGAGATTTTCCCCGACGCTCCCGGGCGACGGCGGCAACACTCCGGACCGGCCCGGATACAATTTCGATGGCTGCACCCCGGAGGTTTTGTTGACGCGCATGCAAGTACGCGATGGCCGCCTGGTGTTGCCGGACGGAATGAGCTACGCCGTGCTGGTTTTGCCAAAGGTCGGGACCATGACTCCCGCCCTGCTCACGCGCATCCAGGAGCTGGTGCAAGCCGGCGCAACCGTCATCGGACCGCCCCCCGCAAAATCGCCGAGCCTGAGCGACTATCCGAACTGCGATGCGCAGGTGCGGCAAATCGCGGAGAAACTCTGGGGCTCAATGAGCGCCGCGGCCCCGGTGTCCGAGCGGCAGGTGGGCAAGGGGAAGGTCATCTGGGGCACGGCGTTCGCCGGGCCGCCGATCGAACCGGAGCCCGAGAACGTGTTGAACGGCGCGAAATGGATCTGGTATCCGGAGGGAAACCCCGCCAACTCGGCGCCACCGGCGAAGCGATATTTTGAGAAGACGCTCGTGCTGCCGGCCAACCGGCCCGTCACCAGCGCCAGTTTCGCGGTGACGGCGGACAACCGGTTCGAAGCGTGGGTGAATGGCAAACGCGCGGGCGCGGGCGACAATTTCTCCCGGGTATACAAGCTCAACGTGGGGCGGATGCTCCAGCCGGGCACAAACCTGATTTGCCTCGAAGCCGAAAACCTGTCCGACCATCCAAACCCGGCGGGATGGATCGGCGCGCTGACCGTGACGTTCAAGGACGGCACTCCGCTGAAGGTGGTGTCCGACGCGAGCTGGGTGGCCGAGACGCATTCGCGCAGCAATTGGTTTCGCGCCAAACAGCCGCCGGCCGGCTGGGTGGCCGCGATGGAGCTGGGCGGCATGGGCATGCAACCCTGGGGCACGCTGAATCAACAGGGCGATCGCCTGTATGAATACCCGGCGTTTGAAGCCATCACGAACTGGCTGGCGAGCCACGGGCTGCCGCCGGACTTCGAGGCGGCGGGAGGCGTGCGGTACATTCACCGGCGCGACGGCGACACGGATTTGTATTTCATCGCGAACCCCGCGGACGAATGGCGCACCGTGGATTGCGCCTTCCGCGCGACCGGCCGCAACGTCGAGATTTGGGACCCGCTGAATGGCAAGGTTTCGTGTCCCCTGGTGACCAGCGAGAATCACGGTCGCACCCGCGTCACGCTGACGCTGGAACCGGCGGGCTCGCGATTCGTAATGATGGAACCGGCCCGGCACGCGCGACCGGCCGGACCGCTGACGATCGGCTACAATGGTAAAACCATCCTGCCCGAAGCCGCGGCGGCACTGACCGGCATACCGCCTTTGGAACTGGCGTCGCCGGAGGGCAACGCAGCGAAGGTGCCGGAACTGCTGGTGTGGGAAAACGGACGCTACGATTGGACGTCGGCCGACGGCAAGGCGTATCACCTCGACGTTACCGGCGTGCCCGACCGGGTGAACGTTCCCGGCCCGTGGAAAGTCACGTTTCCGGACAAGCACGGCCGCGACACCACCTGCACATTCGAGCAGCTCGGGGAATGGGGCCAGCACGCGGACCCGCGCGTGAAATACTTCAGCGGCACGGCGACCTACGAGAAACAATTCGCGCTGCCGGATGAGTGCTTCGCGGGGAACCAGAAATTATTCCTGGACCTCGGTGAAGTGCGCGTGATCGCGGAAATCAAACTCAACGGGAAGGACCTCGGCGTGCTGTGGCGAAAACCGTTCCGGGTGGACATCACCGACGCGGCGCGGCAGGGCATGAATGAATTGACCGTAAAGGTCGTGAACCTGTGGATCAACCGGATGATCGGCGATGAACAACTGCCGGAGGACAGCGCGCGCAATGACAATGGCACGTTGAAGGAATGGCCCGCCTGGCTCGCGGACGTCAAGGGCAGCCCCACGGGCCGGGCGACCTTCACCTCGTGGCGGCTGTGGAAGAAAGACTCGCCGCTACAGGAGTCCGGCTTGCTCGGACCGGTGCGGGTCATCACGGCGCAGGTGGTGCCCTGGGCGGGAAAGACCGGCGGCCAGTTGATTCGCAACGATGTGGCGCCCAAACCGTCCGCCGGGCGGTCGACCACCCCGCCGGTGCTGAACGCCAACTGATCCGCTACGACCGGCAAACCGCCGCCCGCTCTCAGGCCAGTTTCACCTTGGCCTTGAGATTTTTAACGGTGGCCCGGCTGAGCTTGGCCACGATGCTGCGCGCGTGCTCCTCGGCGACGTTCACAAAAAGATGGCGCTCGCGCAGGTCCACCGTGCCGACCGCGGTCTTGGGCAGACCCGTATTGCCGAGGATGGTGTTCACAACGTCGGCGGCTTCGATGCCCATTTCCTTGCCGATGTTCATATAGAGGCGGGTCTGGCCTTCGGGCGTGCGATGGCTGGTCTTGGGCACGACGGCGGGTTTCTGTGCGGGTAAACCAGCGGGTGGCGCGACGGGCTTCGGCGGACGCGGGACCGCGGGAGCAGCGGGGACCGCAGGGACAGCGGCGACCGGAGCGTCGGGGGAATCGGACGGCTTCGGCGCCTGGTCTTTGGCCGGCGCTGGCGTTGGGAAATTCTTTTTTGCCGGGCGATCAACCGGAGGCCGGAACGGGGAAGGGCCCGCCGGCGGGCCGCCAAACTTTCCGGGCGGACGCGGCCCGGAGGCGCGATCGCGGGGTTCAAAGCGGTCGCGGCGGGGCGGGCGCGATTCAAAGTCATCCTGGCGCGGTCCGCGAAAGTCACGGCGCTCCGGGCGGGCACGGGAATCGTCGCGGGAGAATGGACGGCGGTCATCGCGCCGGTCGCCAGCCCGGTCGTCCTGGACGGGAGCGGCCGCGGCAGCAGAAGTCGTTTCGCTGCATTGGAGCAGGTGCAGCAGCGCCGAGGCGATGTCAGTGGAGCTGAAACCTTCTTCGAGCAGGTTTTCGAGGAGCTGATCCTGGCGCTTGAAGTCGCCGCTTTTCAGCGTGGCGCGGAGGCGGTCGAGAAAAACATTGGCGCGAGCTTCTTCCACCTGCGCGGCGGTCGGCGGGTGGGCGCGGGGAATGCGCACGTTCGTGTAGCGCTCGATGTTGCGGATCTGGAAGACTTCGCGGCCGGAAGCGAACGAGATCGCGCGGCCGCTGCGGCCTTTGCGCCCCGTGCGGCCGATGCGATGGACGTAGTCTTCGCCGTCGTAGGGGAGATCGTAGTTGAAGACGACTTCGATGTCGTCCACGTCAATGCCGCGGGCGGCGACGTCGGTGGCGACGAGGAATTCGAGGCCGGACTTCCGGAACTTGTTCATCACGCGGTCGCGCATGGCCTGCGTCATGTCGCCGTGCAGGCGGTCGGCGGAATAGCCCTGGGCGTTCAGGTGCTCGACGAGGTCGTCCACCATGCGGCGGGTATTGCAAAAAACGATGCCCAGCTTGAGATCGTGCAGGTCAATCAGGCGGGTGAGCAGCTCCACTTTGAAGCGGCGATCCACTTCGTAATAGACCTGCTCCACGGTGGGGACGGTCAGCGCCTTCTGCTCGATGCGGATGCTTTGCGGGTCGCGAACATACTTCTCGATGAGCTGCTGGATCGGCTTGGGAATGGTCGCCGAGAAGAAGACGGTCTGGCGTTCCTTCGGCGTGGCCTGGAGGATCAGCTCGATGTCGTCGCGGAAACCCATGTTCAACATGACATCCACTTCGTCGAGGATGACCATCTTCAAATTGTCGAGCCGGAGGGTGTTGCGGCGCATGTGATCCATCACGCGGCCGGGCGTGCCGATGACGATGTGCGCACCCTGGCGCAGGCCGTAAAGCTGGCGGTCGTAGGATTGCCCGCCATAAACCGGGAGCGCATGCAGCCCGCGCTTGAACAGGGCGAGTTTGTGGACTTCCTCGGAAACCTGCACCGCCAGTTCGCGCGTGGGGCAGAGGATGAGGATCTGGGTGGATTTGTCGTCCACGTCGACCTTTTCAATCGCGGGCGCGGCGAAAGCGACCGTCTTGCCGGAGCCGGTCTGGGACTGGCCCACGACGTCCTTGCCCTGCAGCAGCACGGGGATGGCCGCGGCCTGGATGGGCGCGGCCTGCTCGAAGCCGAGCTTGTCAATGGCCTTGAGCAGATCGTCGGAAAGGCCGAGTTCAGAAAAAAGTTTGGTGGTCATAAAATGGCACGGGCCGGAAATGTGTTCAAAAAGGCGCTTCCGGGATTGAATAGTATCACGGAACGAGGCTCACCCGAAGACTTACCACGTGCTGGAAGCGACAAAAGGTCTATCCGACGCCTACAGGGTGGACTTTTCCCCACAAAACGCAAGGGGAAACGAATAAGGCGGAAAGCTCCAAGGACCAAGCGCCAAGCACCAGAGAAACTTCAAACTTCAAATTCCAAACCTCAAGGGCGCGCTAGTTTTCGGCCATCGCGCGGCCGGCAAGGTGGCCGGTGGTCCAGGCGGATTGGAAATTGAAGCCCCCGGTGAGGGCGTCGATGTCGAGGAGTTCGCCGGCGAAATAGAGGCCCGGGGTGAGGCGGCTTTCCATGGTGCGGAAGTTGACTTCGTTGAGCGAGACGCCGCCGCAGGTGACGAATTCGTCCTGGTTGAGGGTCTTGCCGGTGATGCGGACCTCGGTGAGCTGAAGTTGCTGAATGAGACGATGACGGGCGGCCTTGGGGAGGTCGGCCCAGCGGGTTTCGCGCGGGATGCCCGCGGCGAGCACGAGATTCTGCCAGAGGCGCGCGGCAAGCGGGGCGATGGGGGCATTGACGATCTGGCGGGCGGGCTGGGCGGCGCGGCGGGAATCGAGTTGAGCGGCGAGGGCTTCGGCGTTGAGGTGCGGGAGCCAGTTGAGACGGAGCGTGGCCTGGTAATTCGCGTCGTGAAGTTCGCGCGCGCACCAGGCGGAGAGTTTCAGGATGGCGGAACCGCTGAGACCGGAGTGCGTGAGCAGCAGCGGGCCGGATTCGCGGCGGCGAAACTCGGGGAGCGAGGCTTCGACGGAGGGGACACTGATGCCGGAGAGCTCGCGCAGCCAGGTTTCGGCGATATGAAACGTGAACAGCGAAGGCACGGGCGGCTGAAGCGTATGCCCGAGCGAGACGGCGAGCGCGCCGGCGGCGGGGACGCGGCAACCGCCCATCGCCAGCAGCAAACGATCGCAGCTCATGGGCGCGGCGTTTTCGAAGCGCAATTCGAAACCGCCCTGCTCGAGGCGCACGATGGCCGTGGGGCCGCGATGGGCAAGGAGTTCGACGCCGCGTGTACGCGCGGCGTCCATGAGGCAATCAATGACGGTGGCCGAGGAATCCGTGACGGGGAACATGCGGCCGTCGGATTCCGTTTTGAGTTTCACGCCGCGGGACTCGAACCACTCGACCGTGTCGCGCGGTTGGAAGGAATGGAACGCCGCGAGCAACGCCTTGCCGCCGCGCGGATAAAAAGTAACGAGCTGGCGCGGATCGAAACAGGCGTGTGTGACATTGCAACGCCCGCCGCCGGAAATGCGCACCTTGGCAAGAAAGTGGGAGGTCTTTTCCAGCAACGTGACGCGGACGCCCGGCGAGGTTTCGGCGCAGGTGATCGCCGCGAAGAATCCCGCGGCGCCTCCACCCACGACCACAACGTGACTTCTACTCATGGAATCGGGCGGTGTTCAAAAATCTTCGGCCAGCAAGGCCCAACGCTCATGGTCGCACCAGCGGCCGTGCAGCGCGCGGCTGCGGCGAATGGCGGAATTGAGCGCCGCGCGGTCGGCGGCAACGGGAGGCCGGATGGTTACCGGAATTGGCGCAGTCATGGAGGAGTTATCGTAATAGCAGCGGGGAATCGCCGCACCATAACATTTTCACGCGCGCCAACTTTCCCACAGCAGCACGTTGCCTCCCCAGAGCCACTGCCGTAAATTGTGCCGTATGGGTGCCGAAATCCGTTTTCTTGTTTGTCCGCCGGATGCCTACCAGGTGGACTATGTCATCAATCCCTGGATGGAGGGCAATGTCAGCCGCTCATCGCCGGAATTGGCCGGCGAGCAATGGCGGGCGCTGGTGGCGCTGTTGAAGAAATGCGGCGCAAAGGTGGACACGGTGGCGGCGCAGGCGGGGCTGCCGGACATGGTTTTCACCGCGAACGCGGGTTTGGCCGTCGGCAAGAAGGTGGTGCTGAGCCGATTTTTGCACGCGGAGCGGCGCGGGGAGGAGGAGCATTTCCGAAAGTGGTTCAAGGACCATGATTTCGAGGTGTTCGAGCTGCCGCCGGACCTGCCGTTCGAGGGCGCGGGTGACGCCCTCATGGACCAGCATCGCGGAAAGTTATGGGCGGCGTATGGTTTTCGCAGCGAGCTGGACGCGCATCCGCACCTGGCGAAGTGGCTGAATCTTGAGACGACTTCCCTGCGGCTGATTGATCCGCGCTTTTACCATCTCGACACGTGCTTTTGCCCGCTAGAGGGCGGACACGTTCTTTATTTTCCGCAGGCATTCGACGCCTATTCCAACCGGTTGATCGAGCAGCACGTTCCCGCCGAACTGCGCATCGCCGTGGCCGAGGCGGACGCGGTGAAATTCGCGTGCAACGCCGTCAACCTGGGCCGGCGCATCATCATGAACGCGGCCGGCGCGGAGTTGCGCGGGCGGCTGGAGGGCGCCGGCTTCGAAGTGCTGGAAACGCCGCTCAGCGAATTCATGAAATCCGGCGGCGCGGCGAAGTGTCTCACGCTGCGCCTCACCGAACCGGCGCCCGCTGGCGCGAAAGCGGCCACGACGGTGCAGAGCCGCGAATTGAAGCTGGAAGGTCATCTGCTTGATTCGGGCCTGCTCGAAAGCGCGCTCGAGCTCACCGTCCAGAGCGGCGGCAGTTTTCAGATTCTGCATTTCACACTCGGCAAACAGCGCCAAAGCACGTCGGATGCGGACATCCGCATTTCCGCTCCTTCCGCCGAGGTGCTCGACAAAATCGTCGGCCACATGATCGAGTTGGGCGCAGTCGCCGGCTCCCGCACCGAGGCGGATGCCCAGCTCAAACCGGTCACCAAGGACGGTGTCGCACCGGATGATTTCATGTCCACGACCATCTATCCGACCGAGGTGCGCGTGCAAAAGAAATGGGTGCCGGTGGAAAACCAGCGCATGGACGGCGTGATCGTGGTGGACAAGGAAAAGAAAACGGCGCGGTGCGCGTTGTTTCGCTCGCTCAAAACCGGCGAGCACGTGGTGGTCGGCAGCAAAGGCGTGCGCATGGTGCGCAAAACGGAGACGCGCGACGTGCGCACGGGCGCTCAAACCGGGCACGAGCACGAATTTTCCTTCATGGGCGCGGGTGTTTCGAGCGAACGGCGCGTGGAATTGCTCGTGGACCGCATTTCATGGGAGATGCACCGCATTCGCGAGCAGGGCGGCAAGATCGTCGTGGTGCCGGGGCCGGTGGTCATTCACACCGGCGGCGGCGAGCATCTCGCGTGGCTCGTGCGCGAGGGTTACGTGCAGGCGCTCCTCGGCGGCAACGCGATCGCGGTGCATGACATCGAGCAATCGTTGCTCGGCACTTCGTTGGGAGTGGATTTGAAACTGGGCACCTCGGTGGAAGGCGGACATCGTCACCACCTCAAAGCCATCAACACGATCCGCGGTTGTGGCGGCATTGCGCAGGCGGTCGAACAGGGCGTGCTCACACGCGGCACCATGTACGAATGCGTGCGAAAGAATGTTCCGTTTGTGCTGGCGGGTTCGATTCGCGACGATGGGCCGCTGCCCGAAACGCAGATGGATTTATTGCAAGCGCAAGAAGGCTACGCCCGCCTGCTCAAAGGGGCGGATTTGATTCTGATGCTGTCCTCCATGCTGCATTCCATCGGCGTCGGGAACATGACACCCGCCGGTGTGCGGCTCGTGTGCGTGGACATCAATCCGGCCGTCGTAACGAAGCTCAGCGACCGCGGCTCCATCGAGTCGGTGGGCGTGGTGACGGATGTGGGACTTTTCTTGAATCTGCTGACGCAGCGATTGATGAGACTGGATGGAGAAACAAAGGAGGGATAGCCCCTGGCCATCACTGTTTACAGTGCTTCCTGATGAACTTTCGCAGGTCATCGGGATCGGTTTGCGACCAAACGGATCCGCATTTCAGACACGCGAAGCTCTCCAATTCCAACAGGGTGCCGTGAGTCAGTGCGAGGGCGAGAAATCGAAGGCCCTCGGGCTCAAATTGGGCGGCGGAAAAAATTCCGTCGTTGTTCTGGGAAATCCGGCCTCGCGTAATTTCCGAACTGCCACACTTGAAACATTTCTTCATTTGTCCTCCGGGTTGGGTTCGCTGTTTTGTTTGATCGGGTCAATGCCGCGGTGCATCGCTGACGATCAAACGCAAAGAGCCTTCGAAGAAGGGTTTTGTCCGCCACTGGCTGTACTTCCGATCCCAGGCGCCGGATTTCAAGTCATTACCGAGCGATTCCACAAAACGCGCCTGATCTTCGTCCGACACGAAACTCCACGCCGACTGCGATCTTCTCACGGCGGGATCGAGAAAGGATTCCGGCCGGGCGTAATAGGCTTCGTTAAAACCGTCAACACACCCCCCCGGAATCGGGATGGCTTCCACGCGCACCGCGCCGCCGAGACAACCCGAGATTTTTTCGATGGTGGGAAAGCGACGCTGCTCGACCGCGATCATTTTCGGAACATAGTCCGCGAGCCAGAAACGATGCAGGGCGTCGCCATCGAACGTGAGGATGACGATGGGGCCGCGCGTGACCCGTCGCAGTTCCGCAAGGCCCCGATCGAGGTCCGGCCACTGATGCACGGTGATCATCGCCATCGAGGCGTCCACGGACTGGTCATCCAGCGGCAGTTGCTCCGCCGCGGCGTGAATCGCCGGCGCCAGGTGTGGGGGACGTTGGGCGCGCATCGTTGCCGAAGGTTCCACGGCGATGACGTGGCGGTCTTCCGGTTCATACGATCCGGCGCCCGCGCCGACATTCAGGACCGAGCGCGCGCCACCCAGAGCGTTATGCACCCGGGCGGCGATCCGGGGATCGGTGCGGCGCATGCGAGTGTAACCCTGCCCGTGAACACTGTAGTCCACGTCGCCCGCCGGAACTTGAAGAAGTGAATTCATGGTCCGAATTTCTCCGGGGTCCATCCTGCCCACGCTCAAGGGATTTGCAATCCCCCGCCTCACTCTGCAAAGTAATCGTAGCTAAACACATGAGCGCATCCGATCGCATTCCCACCGATGGCGGGCAACCCCTCAGCCACAACCCCTTTGCCTCCCTCTCCAGCGAGGGCCTGGCGCCGGGACCGGATAAACTGATCGAACCCGCCGGCGGCAAGACCAAGTTAAAAAACCGCGGCCGGGTGGACATCATCCGCCAAAAAGCCGGCCGCGGAGGCAAGACGGTTACCGTTGTGACGGGATTCGTCGGCATCGGCCTGCCGGAAAAGGAAGATCTCGCGCGCAAAATGCAGAAGGCGTGCGGCGTCGGCGGCACGGTCAAGAACGGGCAGATTGAGATTCAGGGCGACAAGCGGGAGGAAGTGGCGCGCATTTTGGAAGAGGCGAATTTTCGGCCGGTATTTGCGGGAGGGTGAAGTTAATGACGAAGCACGAATGACGAATGTCGAAAGAAGCTCGAAGCCCGAAAGGTTGAAGTCCTCGGATTTCGGATTTCCTTCGGCATTTGCCATTCCTGTTTCGTCATTCCAGTCGATACGCCGCCCGTAGCGTCGTCCTCCCCTCCGCCTCCCATTGCCGCTCGAAATCGGTTTTGAACGCCACCAACTCCGCCGGCGCGTCCACCGGCTTGAACCATTGCGTAACCCCGGCGAAGACCTCGACCATCTGCCCAAAATAATCCGCGTCATCCGTGCGCAGATACACAACTCCGCCGGGCACCAGCGCCGCTCGCGCCACCTCGGGAAATCGTTCGTTGATAAGCCGGTGCCGACGATGTTTCCGCTTCGGCCAGGGATCGGGAAAATAAACGTGCACCGCCGAGGCCGACTGGCGGGGCAGCAGGTATTCCAAAAAGTAAAACGACTCGATGCGCAGGCAACGAAGATTGGTCAACCCGGCGCGCCGCCCCTTGCGATCGAGCTTGCGCAGCCTGCCCAGCAACCGTTCGATGCCGATGAAATTCCGCTCCGGATGCGCCCGCGCATAATCCGCGAGAAACGATCCGTCGCCGCTGCCGAGTTCGATTTCGAGCGGTTGAGCGCGTGTGAAGAGCGGGGCCAATTCGATCCGCTCAATGATCCCTGGCAGATCGTAAATCAGGCTCGGACTCCGTGTGTCGGCAAGTGAGTTGGATTCCATGCGGGCAGTCAATGGGCATCCAGCTTACACAAAGCAAACGGTGAAAGCCAAGACTGCCTGCCCGCCTGGCTCAAGCCGGAATACCACAATTCATACGCCTTCCAGCGCCAGCAATCGTTCCTTCGTCTTCAGCCCTCCCGCGAATCCAGTCAACTTGCCGGACGCGCCAATGACACGGTGGCAGGGGACGATGATGGAGATGGGATTCCGACCGATGGCCGCGCCAACCGCGCGGACGGCTTTGGGCTTGCCGATCTGTCTGGCGACGTGTCCGTAACTACAGGTCTCCCCAAAAGGAATTGTCTTTAGCGCCTGCCAGACTTTGGCTTGGAAATCCGTGCCACACGTCGCCAGCGGCACCGTGAACTTCTTCCGCTTTCCGGCGAGATACTCGCCCACTTCGCGCTCCGCCTGCGCGAGCACAGGATGTTCATCATGCTTCAGCAGCGGCCCCAGCGGCACGCGCTTGGGTTTGTCCTTCTCCCACAGGATCGCCGCGAGGCCCTTGTCATTCGCCACCAGTTTCAATTTACCGACCACTGTCGGCATCGTTTTGTAATAATAGTTCCTTGTCGCTTTCATGTTCATTTCCTCAAATTCGTGTTCATTGGCGGTTTAAAATCATTTCTTCATCGGAGATTCGGACTTGTTTCGGATTTCTTGGCCGCCATGTAATGGCTGCGGATTTCGGGTCTTCCCCACAAATGTAACACCGCATAACTCCGCCACGGCCGCCACGCCTGCGAAATTTCCTCCGCCTGTTTCGCCGTCACGCCACCCAGCTTGTTTCGCACCGCAATGTCTTCCTTAGGAAACGCATCCGGCCAGCGCAGCGCACGCATCGCGATGTAGTGTGCCGTCCACGCGCCGATGCCCGGAATCTCCGTCAACTGCGCAATGGTCTGCTCCGGGTCGTGCTGATTGCCACCATCGAATGACAAATTCCCGGATACCTGCGTCTGCGCCAGGGCAATGATGCTTTTGCAACGCGCGCTCAGGACGCCGAGCCTTGCCATGGCATCCACGCTCGCCCGCGCAATCCGCGCTGGAGCGGGCGTCAGCCGGTTCAACTCCGGGAACGGGGTTTCGATTGGTTCGCCAAAAGCGGCGGCGAAGCGGCCTGCAATGGTCGTCGCGGCCTTCACCGTTACTTGCTGTCCCAGAATCGCGCGCAAGCCGAGCTCGAAACCGTTGAACGCACCGGGCACACGCAGCCCCGGATTGGCGCGCACGGCGGCAGCGAGGCGCGCGTCCTTGCGCAAGTGTCGTGAAATGATCTCCGGCCGCGCGTTCAGGTCGAATAGATCGCGCACGCGATTCAGCAACGCCGGCAGCACCGGCGTCAGCGCGGGCGGGAATTCCAGCAACAGCGCGGGCTTCTTTTTCGACTGCGTCACCCGCATCCAGCCCTTGCGGTCACCCAAATGCACGGTCCGCGCATACGCATCCTCACTGACCCACTCCACGCCTTGCATTTCCCGTGCCTTGAGAAACGCCAGCAGGCCAGCCCAGTCGTAGGGCGGACGATACGCCAACTGCAACGTGACCGTTCCCCCGCTCTGGTTGGGACTGGCACCCTCCACCACTTTCCTTCGCAGGCGCGTCGGCGGCATTCCGTAACGTGTGGCGAATGCATCGTTGAACCGCCGCAAACTCGCAAAGCCGCTCGCGAACGCGATCTCGGTAATCGGCAATTCCGTCTCGGTCAAAAGTTGCTTCGCGAGCAGAAGCCGGCGCGTGAGCATCAACTGAATCGGCGGCACCCCCAGTTCCTTTTGAATGATCCGCCGGATCTGGCGCGAACTCAGTTCAAACTCCGCCGCCATCGCCTCAAGCGCCGATCCGTCATCGCTCACCCCTTCCTCGATGCGCTTGACGATCAATTGCGCCAACCGCTGCCCGCGATCCATCGGCGCGTTGCCCGGCGCCAATTCCGGCCGGCAGCGCAGACACGGACGAAACCGCGCCTGCTCCGCCTCCTGCGCGCTGCCAAAAAACCGGCAGTTCACCTCCTTCGGCGGCTTCACCGGACACACCGGCCGGCAATAAATCCCCGTGGAAGTCACGCCCACGAAGAACACACCATCGAACCGCACATCGCGGGAGATGAGCGCTTTGTAGCAAGCTTTTCGATCCTGCACCATGCAGCCAATATAGCCGCCCGTTCTTCCGCCGCTCGCCATTTTCGGACATCGAAGTGAAATTAAATTCCATGTCCGAAAATGGCGATCCCAGCTCCGCGCCGTAATGCCCCGCGATGGCCGAAGAAACGGCCTACCCCGAACTGTGGCCAAACAAATCCACCAGCACCTGAACATTCTCCTTCCTCACAAAATCCAACGCCGAGCCCGCCTTTGATTCTGGCGGGCAAAAATCCGGGTCCGCGCCGGCGTCTAGAAGCAGCCTCACCTTTTCCAACTCGGAGCCGATCTCCGATTCCATGACACGCATCCGTTCGTACCCCATGGCCGCCAGCAGCAACGGCGTCTGGCCCTTGTCGTTCGCCCGGTTTGGATCCGCCCCCGCCGACAGCAAGCCGGCCACTATGTCCCGCTTTCGTTCGGACAGGCTCTTCGCGCCGACAACCCTCACTGCCAGGTCCACCACGCTCCCCTCAACGGCAAGCGTAAGCGGTGTTTCGCCTTTGCGCGGTCCATGGGAATCGCCGTGCGACACAATTTCATTCACCGGACAACCCAGCTCCAACAACAAACCCACCAGTTCCGCGTCACGATGATACACCGGCCAGTGCAATTCATTCCCGGCCAGCTTGCACCCGGCGGAAACCAGCGCGCGGATCACCGCGGCACGTTCCGGAAATTTTCTTGGATCGTCGGCAATAGTGACAAACCACGCCGCGCTATGTTTCCGCCGGGGTGTCGTGCGTGACGGCTTGGCACCCGCTCGCAACAACCGTTCCACCGTCCAAAGGTCGAAATCCTCCGCTGCGATCATCAAAGGCGTCTGGCCTTCCTCCCCGTCGGCCGGGGGCGCGGCGATGTCCACATTGGCGCGCGCACCGAGCAGCAACTCGATCGCCTCGTGGTCCCGGTTGTCACACGCAATGATCAGCGGCGTCTCGAGTTCGTAACGTTGATTTGGATTCGCTCCTTTCGCCAGCAGCGCCCGGATCACCGCGTGCTCCTTCCGCTGCACCGCCACCGGCAACAGATACATCGCGTGTTGATACGCGATCATCTGCACCACGATCTTCTGATTGGGCTCGAGCGCGCCGGCGTCGATCAGCTTCAGGATGGCCGGCCAGTCGTTCTTCTCCAACAGCCAATACACATCCATGTCGTTCACTGATCCTTCGCCCATGATGTAAACAATACGACGAACGTTACGCTCTGGTGTGTGCCCGGTCCTCGAAAATGAAAAATGGTCGGGGCGGTGAGATTCGAACTCACGACCTCTTGTACCCGAAACAAGCGCGCTAGCCAGGCTACGCTACGCCCCGAACCAGTCCGTAATACTGGCCGCTCCCCCGCCGTTTGGCAAATGGTTTTTCCGGACGCGGTCACCGCCGCCGGCCGCTCGACAATCAAACCCCCGGCCAGTCCGGCAATTCCGCCAGAAAATCCCGGTGACAGCCCGTAAGAAATACATGCTCCCGGGTGATCTTTACCGCCCGGACGCTGTAAGCCAGGATGTACCCTGCAATCCCGCCCCCAATGCCCACGATCACCCCGGCCAGCGCCGCCCAGCCGGATTGAAATCCCGCGCCCGCCACCAGCAGCAGCGCCCCCAGCGCGCAACCGCTCCACCCGATCAGCATCCCCTTGTTCCGCCGGTCGCGATGTTCGCCACACAGGCCGAGATGGAGCACCGCCTTCCGCTGGACAAAAATGGCGACCACGACGTAGACCACGAGGTAGCACAGCAGCAGGAAGTAATACAACGGATTGTGCCAGAACAGAGTCCGCTTGAGCCGGTAGCCGTGCGCCGGCGCGTTGCACTTTATGCAACGATCGGGCAAAACCGTTCCCGCCACTGCGACCAGCCGGTTGCCATCGCGCCAAACCCGGGCCGAAGTCGTCGCCACGCCTTCCTGGATCTTTTGCAGGAAGATGGGTTTGCAACGCGCGCAGATGTGCGATTGATTCAATTGAATCAAATCATCCAGCGGAAACACCTGTCCGCACTCCGCGCACACTCCCTGCCCCGGCACGGCAACGGCTGAGGCTCCCGCAACCCCCGGCGTGTCGCCCACCCGGACCGCTCGTAGCGGCTGCCAGTCCTTCATGCCCTCCCGCCAGACCAGCGTGTTCCCATCAATGGTCCGCGCTTGCGCCAGCGCCTGCAGCTGCTCGTCGGAAACCGGCCCCTGTTGCCGGCCGTTCAGCGCGTAGAACCACGTCACGCCACAGTTTAGACCCGTCCCCGCGCCGCCCTCAAATCAAAACCCGTTGACCTCCCGGTTACCACCCCGGCCAGTCCGGCAGGCTTTCCAGGAATGCGCGTTTGCAGCCCAGCAGCCACAAGTGCTCCCGCGTCACCTTCGCCACGCGCAACGTCGAAGCCATCACCGCTCCCGTCAGCCCGAAGCCAAAAAGTGAAAAAAGCGCCAGCAGACCGCACCAGCTCGAATCAAATGCGGCTGCGCCCCCCAAAAACAACAGGCTCGCTCCCAGCCCGCTCCAAAAAATAATCCATCCCAGTCGCAGGCGCTTGCGGTGATGATCGCATAGCCCCACGTACCACACGATTCTGCTCGGCGCGATGCCCGTGACGTAAAGCGTGGAACCTTTGAGCCGGAAGCCATTCGCGGCGGCGTTGCACTTGATGCAACGGTCCGGAAATTCCGAGCCGCGCGCCATGACCACCCGGTTGGACTGCCGCCACAATCCGCCGCCCGGCAGCGCCGCCCCTTCGGTGAGCCGCTGCAGGTAAACCGGCTTGCAAGCCGCGCACACCGGCGAGTTGTTCAGATACACCAGGTCATTCGCCGGGAAATATCGTCCGCACTCGACACAAGCTGCGCCATCCAGGTTCCCCATCACGCTGAAAAACTACACCTCCGCTCCCACGCAGACAACCGCGCCGCCGCCTTCCGCCATCCTGCGCTCAACTCTCCGACCATTCCGGCAAACTGTCCAAAAACGGCCGCTTGCAGCCGGTGACCCAAATCTTCTCCATTTTTTTCATGACCATGATATTGCCCATCAGCAGCACGCCCCCGAGCACGCCGCCAATAATACAAACGATACCCAGATTCCGCAGCCAGTCACCCAGCCAGATGGAGCCAAAAAACATGGCCAGCCCCAGCCCGCGACCGCTCCAGGAAATAATTCGCCCCACGCTGCGACGTTTTCGGTGCCTCGGGCACACCGCGTAGGTAAGCGGCGCCCGCCCACCCGCGACCTTCAGCGCGCCAAAAAGAATCCCCGGCGGAGCGTGCTTTAACCGAAAGCCCTTCGCCGGCTCGTTGCAAAACACGCAGCGATCCGGGAAATTCGTTCCCGGCGTCAGGATCACCACCTTCCCCTTTCGCCACAGCATTCGCCCCGGCAGCGTCGCCCCTTCGCTCAGCCGTTGCAGGAAAATCGGCTTGCACGCTCCGCAAACGGCCGAGTTGTTCAGGCGGACCAATTCATCCGCCGGAAAATACTTGCCGCACTCAACGCAGGTTTCACCTTCTGCCATAGCCACACTCCATTCCAACCGCAGTATCCGAAACATCGCCACGAAAATCGAACCGAAAGTCCGCGGGATACGGCCTCGCCCGGAGTATTATGACCAGGAGCACACGGACATGCCTCCTCACAAACAAATATTGCGCCCAGCCCACGTGTTGGCGACCCCGACTGGCTTCTCTGTAGGAGACGAGCTTTTCAATCGCGTGCGTTTGGTGGGTCTAAGCTACTGGCACGCCAGCAGGAAGCCCGTCCAATGTCCGCCAGGTTTTGGACTGCGGCAGTCCCCTGCCGCTTTTCGTTCAATATCCTCCTTCGCATTGAGTTACATGACGGATCCGCAGCCTGTATCTTGGCAGGTAACGAGTCTCCATATTTGCAACTACCCATCGCTGTCGTCCGCATCAAACGCTGATTCCAACCCGGGCCGTCCAAACGTTCTCCCTCTCCCCTCTTGTCGCGCCATAGCGTCCGCGCGGAGGCGGATGGGAGAGGGTGGGGTGAGGGGGATTGATCTGTCTGCCGTTGCAACCGTTCCCACTTCGAGCCTCGCGAGCCTCGCCCTCATCTTCCTGCTCACCCTGCTCCTCGCCGGTTGCCGCGGCCTCCCGACCAAATCCGAAAAAGCTGCCCGCGAACAAGCCCGCGTATCCGCCGAAACCTTCCAGCCCCACGGTCAAAACCCTCCGCTCCCCGCGCTCACGCCCGAGTCCACCCTCAGCAATTACCTCACCTACGCGATGCTGAACCAGCCCAAGGTCCGCGCCGCGTATTTCGATTGGCTCGCCTCCATCGAGCGCATCACCCAGGCGCGCTCGTTCCCTGATCCGCAGTTTGCTTTCCAGATGGATGTCCAGGGCGCCGTCACCTCCATCATGCCCGGTTTGATGGGCAACATTCCCTGGCCGGACAAACTTCGCGTCGGCGCCGAAATCGCCTCCGCCGAGAGCCAGGGCAAATATTTTACCTTCCAATCCGCCGTTCTCGAAAGCGCCTTCGCCGTCAAACGCGCCTACTACCAGCTTTATTTCCTCACCGAAAAAGTCCGCGTGAATCGCGAGACCCTGCAACTCCTCGGCGGCCTCGAGCAACTCGCGCGCTCCCAAAACGAAGTCGGCAAAGTCACCCTTCAGGATGTCCTCCGCGCGCAGATCGAACAGGATCGCCTCCGCACCGAACTCGCCAACCTCGAAGACTCCCGCACCTCGCTGCTCGCGCAATTCAAAGCCGCGCTCGGTCTCAAACTC
The DNA here is from genome assembly GCA_964448135.1 of uncultured Verrucomicrobiota bacterium. GTDB lineage: Bacteria > Verrucomicrobiota > Verrucomicrobiia > Limisphaerales > UBA8199 > CAYUVH01. Next base: position 47,274 of record CAYUVH010000032.1, read on the forward strand.
CAGGCCGCCGATCCGCCCGTCCCCACCCGTTTTGAATCCACCACCCTCGACCTGACCTCCGATCAAATCTTCGCCACCGCCCTCGCGCGCAATCAGCGTCTCAAAGCCATGGAATCCGACGTCCGCGCCGCCGAAGCTTCGATCCTGCTCGCCCGCAAATCCCGCTGGCCCGACTTCAGCCTCGGCTTCATGGCCGACGTCAAAAGCGATCCCACGCTCTATCGTTTCCCTGGCAACCCCGGCACCCTCTCGCTCCCCATCTGGCGCGACAAACTCGCCGCCCAGCTCGCCGAGGCCCAGGCCGGCAAACGCTCCGCCGAAGCCCGCCTCGACGCCGAACAAATCGCGCTCGCCGTGGACTTCGCCGAGCGATCCTTTCTCTATCGCGAAGCCACGCGAAATCTCGAACTGCTCGACCAGCAACTCCTGCCCAAGGCCCGCCGTTCCCTCGAAGTCGCCCGTTCCAGCTACCTCGCCGGCCAGAGCGATTTCTTCAACCTCACCGACACCGAACGCACGCTCCTTGAATTTGAGTTGAACAAAGTCGAAGCCGCCGCCCAGCGCGAAATCGTCCTCGCCGAACTCTCCCTCTTCATCGAAGGCATGTCCCCTTCCGGCTCTGCCATGCCCTCCGCCACCGCGAACCCTTCGACCGCCCAGAAAAAATCCAAATCCCCCGGCATGTGAACGCATCAATTTCATCCCCATCCGTAGCAGCCGAGGTAACGAGGCTCATTCTAACCGGCCACCCGCCGCAGCCATCCTCCCCTGCGCGTACCTCAAACAGGACCCGCACAACCGCTCCCCTTCTCCTCCCCGGGAGGAGAGGGCTGGGGAGAGGAGGCCCCCACCCTTCGCAGCCACCCGCTCCCCCGCGCACCTCGAATCCGAGCCTCCCAACGGCCCTCCTCCGCCATTTTCTCTTCCTCCTCACCCTCCTCACCACGCTCCTGCTGACCTACTGCAGCCCCGGCGATTCCACCCCCACCCAAAAAACCCTCTACACCTGCGGCATGCACCCGCAGGTCATCCAGGACCACCCCGGCAACTGCCCCATCTGCGGGATGAAACTCACGCCCATCCGCAAATCCAGCCCCACCGCCGCCACCAACGCCGCGACGCCCGCATCCACCGCCATCGAGGTCGATCCCGCCACCATTCAAACCATGGGCATCCGCACCGCCACCGTCACACGCGGCCCGCTCCGCCGCGCCATCCGCGCCGTCGGCACGATTGACTACAACGAATCCACGCTCGCCGACGTCACCACCAAGTTCAAAGGCTGGGTCGAAAAACTCGACGTCAGCGCCACCGGCCAGCTCGTGATGAAAGGCGATCCCATGTTTGAAGTCTATTCGCCCGACCTTTACAGCGCCCAACGCGAATACATTCTCGCCCTCGAGCAACCCACCAACAGCACCGGCAGCTCCGAGCTCAAACAAAGCGCCCTCAACAAACTGAAATTCTACGACATCTCCGACGCCCAAATCGCCGAACTCCAGCGCACCCACGAACCCAGCCGGACGCTCCACATCCTCGCCCCGCAGGATGGCTTCGTCGTGGACAAGATGGTCGTGCAGGGCCAGATGGTGGACCCCGGCATGAAGTTGTATCGCCTCGCTGACCTCGGCCTCGTCTGGGTCAGCGCGCAGATCTACGAGCACGACCTGCCCTTCATCAAGCTCGGCCAGGAGGTCACCGTCACGCTCCCCTATCTGCCCGACCGCGAATTCCGCGGCCGCGTCACCTATGTCTATCCGAACGTGGACGAAAAAACCCGCACCGCGCGCGTCCGCATGGAATTCCACAATCCCGGTTACTTCCTCAAGCCCGGCATGTTCGCCACCGTCCGCCTCGTGTCCGAACTCGAACCATCCGTTCTCCTTGTTCCCGACATGGCCATTCTGCGCAGCGGCGAAAAGAGCACCGTCTTCGTCGCGCTCGACGGCGGCAAATTCGAGCCCCGCACCGTCGCCCTTGGTCCGCAGGCGGAGAATGATTTCTACCAGGCGCTCAGCGGCCTGCGCGAAGGCGAGCGCATCGTCACCTCCGGCCAGTTCATGCTCGATTCCGAAAGCCAGCTCCGCGAAGCCATTCAAAAAATGCAATCCCCCGGCTCCACCACCGCGCCGGAAACCAACGCGCCCAGCCCGGGCGCCACCAATCCTCCTGCGCTCGCCGCCGCCGCCGCGCCATTCAAATACATCTGCCCCATGCCCGAGCACGTCTCCATCGAATACGATCACCCCGGCAAATGCCCCATCTGCGGCATGGCCCTCGTCCCCGTCAGTTCCGCCGTCCTCGCCAAACTCCAACCCGGCGGCGAACTGCTCTACTACACTTGCCCCATGCCCGAGCACGCCGACGTCCATTCCGACAAACCCGGCAAATGCCCCAAATGCACCATGACCCTCATCCCCGTCATGTCCCCGCCGCCGATTCCAAAGAATTCCACGCCGCTCCCCGAACACAACTCCGCCCAGCCCACTCACCCTCCCCACTGACTCGCATGGACTTGCCAATCATTTGCCCACCGATTCCGGCGTTCAGGTCCAATTGCCTTTGTCCCGAAGGGACATCCGACAATAGCCCACGGTTTCAACCGTGGGTAAGTTATGAGAAGCAATCCTCAAGTCCCGAAGGGACGGCCGAAAACAGTCCCGTAGGGACGAAAGAAAATAGCCCAGCGATTCATCGCTGGGTAACCGCCCCACCGAAATTCCCAAGTCCCGGAGGGACGACAGAAACCCGCGCCAACCGAGCCGCGCTCCTATTCTGTTACGCACGCAATGACGGATTCCGCGCCTGGTCAATGCCCAACCGCGCTCTTCGTCATTCTGGCTTCGTGCTTCATTCGTCACGTGTCGCGCCGAAGCTTCTTAGCGAAGGCGGATTCGTCATTCGTGCTTCGTCATTCCCTTCATGCTTTCCCGCATCATAAATTTCTCCCTGGCGAACAAACTCCTCGTCCTCCTCGCGACGCTGGCGCTCGTCCTCGGCGGCATCTACGCCGTCCGCCACATCCCGCTCGACGCCATCCCCGATCAATCGGACGTCCAGGTCATCATCTACACCGAATGGCCCGGTCAGGCCCCGCAGATCGTCCAGGACCAGCTCACCTATCCGATTACCACCAAGATGCTTTCCGTCCCCAACGCGAAGGTCGTTCGCGGCTACTCTTTCTACGGTTTCTCCTTCGTTTACGTCATCTTCTCCGACGGCACCGATCCCTACTGGGCCCGCAGCCGCGTCCTTGAATACTTGAGCGGACTGAGCGCCCGCCTGCCCGCCGGCGTTTCGCCCACGCTCGGTCCCGACGCCACCGGCGTCGGCTGGGCCTTCATGTATTCGCTCAACTCCACCAATCGCGATCTCGCCGAACTCCGCTCCATGCAGGATTGGTATCTCCGTTACCAGCTCGCCTCCGTCGAAGGCGTCGCCGAGGTCGCGTCGGTCGGTGGTTTCGTGAAGCAATACCAGATCACCGTGGACCCCGCGAAACTCCGCGCCTACAACCTCTCCATCTCCGAGGTCGCCATGGCCGTCAAACGCAGCAACGGCGAAGTCGGCGGCCGCTCCATCGAACTCTCCGAAAAGGAATTCATCCTCCGCGTCAAAGGCTACGTCCAGAAACTCGACGACCTCCGCAAAGTCACCGTCGGCATGGGTGACCGCGGCGTGCCCATCCTCCTCGGCCAGGTCGCGAACATCGAATTCGGCCCCGAGATGCGCCGCGGCATCGCCGAACTGAACGGTGAGGGCGAAACTGTCGGCGGCATCGTCGTCGTCCGCTACGGCGCCAATGCCCGCCAGGTCATCGTGGACGTGAAGAAAAAACTGGAGGCCGCCATGAAAGGCCTCCCGGCCGACGTTGGACTCTCAATCGCCTACGACCGCAGCGACCTCATCCAACGCGCCGTCCGCACGCTCGAAGAAAAGCTGCTCGAAGAAAGCCTCGTCGTGGCTCTCGTCTGCATCGCCTTTCTCCTGCACCTGCGCAGTGCCTTCGTCGCCATCATCATTCTCCCGGTCGCGGTGCTGATGTCCTTCCTCGTCATGTTCGCCCAGGGCATCAGCTCGAACATCATGTCCCTCGGCGGGATCGCCATCGCGATCGGCGCGATGGTGGACGCCGTGATCATCATGATCGAAAACGCCCACAAACACCTGGAGCATGACCAGGGCAAAAAACTGCATTGGGAAATCATCCGCGACGCTTCCGTCGAAGTCGGCCCCACGCTTTTCTATTCGCTGCTCGTCATCACCGTTTCGTTCCTCCCCATCTTCATGCTCCAGGAACAATCCGGCCGCCTGTTCAAACCACTCGCTTTCACCAAGACCTATTCCATGGCGGCCGCCGCGCTGCTTTCCATCACGCTCGCACCGGTGCTCATGGGCTTTTTCATTCGCGGCAAAATCCCGCCCGAGGAAAAAAATCCCATCAACCGCTTCCTCATCTGGCTGTATCACCCCGCCATTGATTTCGTCATCAAATGGCGCTGGCCCGTCGTCTTCACCGCCGCCGCCATCGTCGTCTGGGTTTTCTTCCCCTGGAACAAACTCGTCACGCGCACCCTCCCCGAAGGCAACGCCCGCGAATGGGCGCTCAAAGCCGGCAAATTCTTCCCCTATCAAAATGTCGGCTCCGAATACATGCCGCCGCTCTACGAAGGCGATCTCCTCTACATGCCGACCACCTTCCCCGGCATCTCGCCCACCAAGGCCCGCGAAATCATCCAGGTCACCGACAAAATCATCAAAAGCTTTCCCGAAGTTCACAATGTCTTCGGCAAAATCGGCCGCGCCGAAACCGCCACCGACCCCGCCCCCTTCGACATGATCGAAACCACCATCATGCTCAAGCCGGAGGACCAGTGGCCGGTCGTGGACATCAAGGACGACTCCGGCCATGTCATCGCCCACCGCCGTCGCACGCCGGACGAACTCGCCGACGCCATGAACGCCGCGCTGCAGATTCCCGGCCTCAACAACGCCTGGACCATGCCCATCAAGACGCGCATCGACATGCTCGCCACCGGCATCAAAACCCCCATCGGCATCAAAGTCGCCGGTTCCGATCTCGCCGAACTCGAACGCGTCGCCTCCGAAATCGAAGCCGTCGTCAAAGGCGTCCCCGGCACCCTCAGCGCCTTTGCCGAGCGCACCATGGGCGGCAACTACGTCGAGTTCAACATTGATCGCGACGCCATCGCCCGCTACGGCCTGAATGTCGGCGACGTCCAGGAAGTTCTCGAAGTCGCCCTCGGCGGCATGCCGCTCACCACTACCGTCGAAGGCCTCGAACGCTACGCGGTGAACCTCCGTTACAGCCGCGACTTCCGCGAAAACCTCGGCGCCCTCCGCGAAATCACCATCCCCACGCCCACCGGCGCGCAGATTCCCCTCGACCAGGTCGCCACCATCGAAACTGTCCACGCCCCCATGGGCATCAAAAGCGAAGCCGCTGTCCCCAACGCCTGGATTTACGTGGACGTCAAAGGCGTGGACCTCGGCACCTATGTCCAGATGGCCATGCGCGCCGTCAACGAAGACGTCGCCAATGGCACCATCAAGCTCCCGCCTGGCTACAACATCTTCTGGAGCGGCCAGTACGAATACATGCTTCGTGCCCGCGAACGCTTCATGGTCGTCATCCCGCTCACACTCCTCATCATTATCCTGATCATCTACCTCAACACCCGCTCCGCCGTCAAAACCGCCATCGTCATGCTCGCGGTCCCGTTCTCTCTCGTCGGCGCATTCGGTATCCTTGCCCTCTTCCACTACAACCTCAGCGTCGCCGTCTGGGTCGGCATCATCGCCCTCGCCGGCCTCGACGCCGAAACCGGCGTTGTCATGCTCCTCTACCTCGACCTCGCCCATGCCCAATGGACCAAGGACGGCAAAATGCGCAACCTCACCGACCTCCGCGACGCCATCTACCACGGCGCGGTGAAACGCGTCCGCCCCAAAGCCATGACTGCCTGCGTCATCATCGCCGGCCTCGCCCCCATCCTCTGGAGCCACGGCACCGGCGCCGACGTCATGAAACGCATCGCCACCCCCATGGTCGGCGGCGTCATCACCTCCACCCTCATGGAACTCCTCGTCTACCCCGCCATCTACTACCTCTGGCGCTCCCGCGCCATAAATTCGAAAGTGCGCGAAATCGCTCAATAAGTGGCAGGCCGGGAGCCCCACCCGCCACGAACTTGTAGGCCGGGTGCCCTCACCCGGCGCTCCGGCTTACTTCCGTCTAATCGCACGTTTCACGGCTCGTACAACCTTCCGCACTTTGTCGCCATACCGCTGCTCCCCTTCCGCTTCCAAACGCTCAAAGTCCGGATGCTGTAAAATCGGCGCCTCCACCTTCAGCCCAGCCGAATTGTCTTTGATCGCCCCGCTCAACGCGGCGGTGATGCCATTCATCTCGTCCAACCGCCGCCGCAGCTCTTCCTCCGACCGATCCGGCCAGTATCCACCCTCATCGTTAATCTCCACGCCCACCCCCAGCTCACGCCAGATACCCAGCAACTCGAACACGGTTTGGTGGCACTTCAGAAAATAATCCCAGCCGTGGAGGCCGGCGTATTGGGTCTTGCAGGCGTGGTGAAGTCGCCATTTGTCACCCACTCGTGTAGGCAGCTTTCGGCCCTGGGATTTGATCTCGCTTGGATACCGGCACAGACCCAGGAGCATGTTTTCGCAATCCCTTCCCAAGCCGACGCTGAACGCGTATCCAATTTGCGGTGGCACATCAGCGAACGTTCTTTCATCGTCCGACTCCCCTTCACCCAATACCCACTCATGAGCCAGCGGAAAATCCGGCTCGATTTCCAGCACCGGCGCAACCGATGCCACCGCCGCGCGCTGCGTCAGCGCATGCGCCCGCTCCACCAGCGCGCGAATCTCCTCGCTCTTGCTCTGCCCGGCAAACGTGAGGGTGTAATGAACCGTGAGACCCATTGGAAAACCGGCACAGTCTGGATTGCCTCCGGCTTTGGTTAACTTGAGTAATTTAGTGGAAGAAAGTTTCAGTTTTGCCACTATTTCGCATGTAATTCCCTGATCATATTGCAATTTTACAATATTTTCCATCACGTTAACGTTAACTTTTTCAAAAACCAGTCTCATACTCTAAAACCTTCTCCTTTTCCAATCGAATGTAACCGATACGGCTACTTTGTAACTGATGTGTAACCGCAAATGTAACCGATAAAACATCAATTTTAGTCAATGTTTATGCGGGTTGTAACCGTGTAACCGATAAAATGGGGGTATATACCCCTCTGACCCCTAAGCCCGCCAAAATCCTCCCTTGACCCCGGTCTCCCTTCTCGGCTAAACTCTCCCCAATGTCAGTGAATTATCGACAAGTAGTCCTGCAGGTCGTCGTCGTAAGCGACGCCGTTGGCGCTTGTCGAGGATAACTCGAATTTCGACAAGAACCCACGGCTGGCAACGGTCGTGGGTTTTTTTGCATCCACGCCGGACCGCCATAACCTAAGAAAGAGCAGTATGAGCAAGACAACCGAAACAGCCAAAAAGGCGCCCGCCGCGAAGAAACACGAAGTGGGCCCGACGATGTCCGGCAGCGAAATCCTCGTGGCGTGCCTCGAGCGCGAGGGCGTGGATACCATCTTCGCCTATCCCGGCGGCGCGAGCATGGAAATCCACCAGGCGCTCACCAAATCCAAAAAGATCCGCACCATTCTCCCGCGCCACGAGCAGGGCGGCTCCTTCGCCGCCGAAGGCTACGCCCGCGCCACCGGCCGCGCCGGCGTTTGCATGGCCACCAGCGGCCCCGGCGCAACGAATCTCGTGACCGGCATCGCCGATGCCTACATGGATTCCGTGCCCCTCGTGGCCATCACCGGCCAGGTGCCCCAGGCCATGATCGGCAAGGGCGGTTTCCAGGAGACGGACATCTACGGCATGACGCTCCCGATCGTGAAGCACAGCTATCTGATCACGAACGTGAACGACATTCCGCGCATCGTCAAAGAAGCGTTCTACCTGGCCACGTCCGGCCGGCCCGGCCCGGTGCTCGTGGACCTGCCGAAGAACATCCAGCAATCCCGGACCCAGCCCGTGTTCCCGACCGAGGTGAACATCCGCGGCTACGACGCCGATCCTCGTGCCAGCGACCTCGCGCTGAACGAAATCATCGGCCTCATCGAAAAATCCGAGCGCCCGGTGCTCTACGTGGGCGGCGGCATCATCTCCGGCAACGCGAGCGAGGAATTGCGCAAGTTCGCCGAGGCCACCCAGATCCCCGTCACCACGACGATCATGGGCTGCGGCGCGTTCCCCGAGAGCAGTCCGCTTTCCCTGCGCTGGCTCGGCATGCACGGCGCCGCCTACGCAAATTGGGCCGTGAACGGCGAATTCGAGCATCGTCAGAATGCGAACGATCCAATGAAGCAAATCGCGCCCGGCGCGGACCTGCTCCTGGCGTTCGGCGTGCGTTTCGACGACCGCGTGACCGGCAAGGTGGACAAGTTTTGCGAGAAGGGCACGATTGTGCACCTGGACATCGACGCCTCCGAGCTCAACAAGAACAAACCCGCGCACCTGCCGATTGTGAGCGACGTGAAATACGCGCTCGGCCGGCTCTCCGACATGGTGAAGCGGCAGCCAATCCAGAAGAAGTTCACTGCGTGGCACAAGCAGATTGGCGAGTGGAAGAAGCGCGCGCCGTTCGGTTATGCCGTCACCGAGGAAGTGGCCAAGTCCGATCACATGCAGGATCATCTCAAGGGCCGGGAAAGCGAAGTCATCCTGCCGCAGATGGCGATCGAGATGCTCTATGAACTGTCGAAGGGCGACGCAATCATCACGACTGGCGTGGGCCAGCATCAGATGTGGGCCGGCCAGTTCTATCGCTTCAAATTCCCGCGTCAGCTCCTCACCAGCGCCGGCCTCGGCGCCATGGGCTATGGTTATCCCGCCGCCTTGGGTGCTAAAGTGGCCTGCCCGGACCGTGAAGTGGTTGACATTGACGGCGACGGCTCCTTCCTGATGAACATCCAGGAACTCGCCACCGCGCACATCGAGAAAATCGCCGCCAAGGCGCTGGTGCTGAACAACCAGCACCTCGGCATGGTGGTGCAATGGGAAGACCGCTTTTTCGACAAGAATCGCGGCCACACCTATCTCGGCGATCCCGATAACCGCAAATCCATTTACCCCGATTACGTCGCCATGTGCGCGAGCTTCAACGTGAAGTGCGAGCGCGTGATGTACAAGAAGGACCTCAAGGCCGCCATGCAACGCATGCTCGACTCGAAGGAACCGTATGTGCTCGACGTGATCGTGCCCTACACGGAACACGTGCTGCCGTTCATCCCCGCCGGCCGCACCGTCGCCGACATGATCTGGCAGCCGCCGGCGTAACCGCCGGACAGAGCGGAGCGTGGCCGTCCCGGCCACAGCAACTCCGAAAGACCCGCAATCGGGCGTCTTGGGTAAACTGGACGCTCGACCGCGGATGTTCGTTGCTGCGCCCGGGACGGGCGCGCTCCGACAACGAAGATTTTTATGAACATTGATGCGCTGTATTCCGAACTGACTCTCAAAACCAAAGCCAAACTCGCCCTCGTCGTCATGGACGGCGTCGGTGATCTCGCCACCCGCGAGCAGGGCTACCTCACGCCGCTCGAAGCGGCGGTGACCCCAAACCTCGACGCCCTCAGCAAGGACTCGGCCCAGGGCCGGATGATCCCCGTCGCACCTGGTATCACACCCGGCAGCGGCCCTGGACACCTCGGATTGTTCGGCTACGACCCTCTCGAATATCAAGTCGGACGCGGCGTCATCGAAGCGCTCGGCCTCGGCCTCGAACTCAAGCCCGGCGACGTCTGCGCCCGCGCCAATTTCGCGACGCTGGACGCCAAAGGCATCGTCACCGATCGCCGCGCCGGACGCATCCCGACCGAGACTTGCGAACGCCTCTGTGCGCTCCTCGCTTCGAAAGTCAAAAAGATCGGCGACACCCAGGTCATCATTCGCGCCGGCAAAGAGCATCGCTTTGTCGTCGTCTTCCGTGGCAAAGGCCTTGAAGGCCCGCTCACGGATGCCGATCCGAATCGTGAAGGACTCCCGATCCCGACGGTGAAGCCGCGCAACGCCAAGAGCGCCAAACAGAAGAAGATGGCGAAGCTCATCGCCGCCTTCTACAAGCAGGCGCTCCCGGTGCTCGCGAAGGAAAAGCCGGCGAACGGTTTCCTCATGCGCGGCATCGCGCACCAGCCGCATCTGCCATTATTCCAAGATCGGTATCTCCTCCGGCCCGCCGCGCTCGCCGTTTACCCGATGTACAAGGGTCTCGCGCAACTCGTCGGCATGAAGAAAATCGAAGGGCCGCAGACCATTCGCGAGCAATTCGAACGCTACGTGGCGGAATACGACAATTTCGATTTCTTTTTCATCCACTTCAAATACACGGACAAGTACGGCGAAGACGGGAACTTCGAGGCGAAGAAGAAGGCCATCGAGGAATTCGACGCCGCGTTACCGGTGCTCCTGGGCAAGAAGCCGGACGTCCTCGTGATCACCGGCGATCATTCCACTCCGTGCGCCATGCACGGTCATTCGTGGCATCCGCAGCCGGTTCTGTTGCACTCCGCGATTTCCGGCTCTGACAAGCTGGATCGCTTCACTGAGACCGGAGCGAATCAGGGATCGTTGGGCGTTTTTCCCGCGAAGGATCTAATGCGTCTCATGCAGGCGAACGCGAAGATGTTCGACAAGTACGGCGCGTAACTGGGTCTGGAGTTTTAAAAACAAACCGCCGCCCCCCAACTCACATCCACCTCCGTGGCGTATCTTGTGAGAAAGCTTTGGGTCAAGGGGCGGCGGCCGTTTACTCGTTGGAGCGAATCCGGATGAACCCGGCGGGCGCAGTCGCGGGCACGATGGTGTTCGTGCCGGACACCGGCGCGCCGATCGGCTGCCAGTTCGCGCCGGCCTCGAGGCTCGGGCTGATTTCCAATTGATAAGGCGGCAAGCCGCCGGACCAATTCAGGTTCAGACCGCCAACCGTCCGGTTGGCGGAAAGGATGCGCAGCGGCGCGATGACCCCATCGCCCACGACGTTATAAATGATGGCCGGATCGCCGATCAGGTTATACATCGCCGGTTGGATGACCGGTTCATCCTTCGCGACGTAGTCGGAAAGGGCAGTGCGGAACATGTCGCCGACGGCCGGTAGCGTGTTCGCGCGGAGCATGCTCACCAACCGCACGCCCAGGCGTGTGCCATCGGCGTTCTCAGAAAGGCCGGTGGGTGAAATGACCGCGATGGCGCCACCGCTGCTGTTCAACATCAAGTATTCCGCCAAACAATCGGAGCCCGGCACGGAGTATTGGCCCGCGATACAGGTCACGGCCAGCACGACCGGCAGGCGCGCGGAGTTATGCAGGTTCGTGGCGTCGGTGCTGGTCAGGTAACCGGCATTGCCGAAGCGATCGATGGCGCCGTGGCCCATGTAATTCATGAGGTCCACGCCGGCGTTCAGTTTTGTCTGCACGGAATCATGCAGCGCCGCGGCGTCGGTCTGGGCGCTCGCCTGCAGAACGGTGTTCGAATACGCACCCGTCAGCGCGCTCGCGCTCTTCTGCACGCTGGCGGCGAAATCACCCGCACTATCCGGAGTGTCGCCGAGCAGCAACGCCTGGCCGTGAGCCTGAGGCGGCAGGGCTTCGTAACCCTTGATCTTCTGGATAACGGCGGTGAGTTGATCCGCGGTCTTGACCGGCAGGCGGCCGACCGCAATCGGGGGCTGGCCGTCGCCGTTCACGTCGCCATACGCGCTGTCCGAGCCGAACAGACCATAAGCGGTCGACACGAGCATCGGCGGCATGAGGTTGTCGTGCTTCTGGAGCAGGTCGCGATAATCGTAAGTGCCATCACCGATCAACACGAGGTAGCGCGGCTTGAGCGTCCACTGGTTCGCAGCGGTGGCCAGGAATTTGTGGATGGCCTCCGGCGTGGCGACGCCGGCGCCGAATTCGTTGTAAACCGATTCCAACCGGACAACGATCGGATGCAGGCCGTGCTGCTGGCGGTAGGCGGCGAGATTCGCCGCACCCGCGATAAGGCTGTCCGGCGCGAGGACTATGTAATCGGCCGTGTTCGTGGCGGCGGCGAGACTCGCGACCTTGCCAATCGTCACCGCAGCAGCCGGAGTTCCAGCGCCCGGTTGGACGGCCACGAAGCGATCCAGCGGTCCCGCGGGCACGAAGCTCGCCGAGTAACCCCACACCGTGGACTTGACCGTCAGATTCTGAACCAGCGCCGGCTGTTTGGCGTCGGTGATATCGAGCACCTTGATGGCCGGATCGGAGAAGCCATCCACGGTGATGATGGAATTGCTGTTCGCGCTGAAGCACAGAGTGCCTCCAGCGGAGACGAAGTATTGGCGCGAGTAAGTGAGCGCAAAACTATTGAGATACCACTGGCTGAGCGGGCCGCCAGCCGGGCGGACGGCCTTCAGCGTCAGCTTGTTCGTGCCTTCGAGCAACAGACTCGCAGGCACGCTGAGCGTGGTGGTGCGCGGCGAACGGCCGGTCCAGGTATCGGAGCCGAGCAGGGTGCCATTGAGGCTCGCCTGCACGATATGCACCGCGTCATCGCCGCCGACCAGGCGGAGCGTGAGTTGCGCGGCATCGCCACCAGCGGCGCGATGATCCACCGCGAAGTTGTAATTTCCGGTATCGAAGGACGGGATGCCGCCCACGAGTTTCTGCCACATCCAGAAGTCTTCATCAGGAGACTGCACGATCGTCGGCAGCGCGAGGAGATCCTGTTCCATGCTGACTGTGGCCGGGTAATAGCCGGTGCCGGTGGCCGTCGGCGACTGGCCGTCGAGTGTGGCCGGAACCGCATTCGCTGCGTAGGTGAGCCAGTAAATGTTCTGGGCCGTGTAATTATTCTTGAGCGCGTCGGCGTAGAAACCGAGCGAGTTGCCGTCAGCGGCCGGCAACGTCACCACCGGCAGGCCCTGGTTCGCCAGGTGGAACTGGCCGGACAGGATGGCCGATTGGATGGTGGATACCGGCTGGCTGAGCAAGGTGGCCAGCGAGGAGGCGGTAACCATCTGCCATCCCCCATTCGTCGTCGCGATCTTCACGAAGCGCGTGCCATCAAGCGAGGTCAACGGCACGCTTGGAGCGAGCACCACGGTAGTGCCAGTCGTGCTCGCGGTCGTCGAATTGGTCTTTGCCGTGGACGTGCGCGGCTTGATCGTGCGCGCCGGGGCCGTTGTGGTGCGTGCGACGGTGGTAGCCGCGGCCCTGGCCGGCGTTATGGTAAACGGACCGTAGGTGCGCACCGTGCCGGATTCTTCCAGCTCGGTAAGTTGATAAACCAGGCGGCCGGTGGACTTAGCCTGCGCGTCAGCGGTCTCGTAACTCGACCCGTTCACGGAGCCGCTCGCCAGCACGGGCTGCTGGTTGACACGGACCCATTTGCCGCTGTTATCGCGGCGATAGACATCGAAGCTCACCGAGCCGATTTCGGAAGCGGTGGTCCATTGCACGGTCACGCCCGGTTTCGCGACCGTGGCCTTGAAGGAGCTGATGAGCGCGAGCGTCGGGTTGCCCGGCGTCAGCTCGAGATTCAACGTGTTCAGTCCGGGCACGATGTTGATCGCGCCGTTCGTGGTGTTGTAACCGACCTTCCCGGCGGCCACGCCCGCAATGCCCGTCGCGAGGTTCGTCACACCGTAGAATCCGTTGATGTCCGTGGTTATGCTGTTGGTGGCACCGGCGAAATCAATCACCAACACCGTCGCCCCGAGGATCGGCGCATGCGTGGTCGAATCGGTGATGATGCCCGTCAATGTGTTCTCATACAGTTGGAGATTCTGGACGTTCGCGCCGGCCACGATGGTCGGCGTGGCGCTGGACGAACTGTAACCGCTCTTCGTGGCCGACACCGTGGCCGCGCCAGTCGCGAGGTTCGTGACGGCGTAATGGCCGCCCGCGTCGGTCGTCAGGTTGTAGGTGACGCTCGCGGAATCCACGACCTGCACCGAGGCCCCGGCGATCGGCGCGCCGGTGACGGCGTTCGTGACCACGCCCGCCAGGGTGTTCCCGACGAGTTGCAGATTCTGCACATTCGCGCCGGCGACAATGGTCGGCGTCGCGCTCGTTGAACCATAACCCGCCTTGCTGCCGGTGACACTGGCCGCACCCGTGGCGATGTTCGTGACCGCGTAATAGCCGCTGCCATCCGTGATGATCGTATTCGTGACGTTGGCCGAATCCACCACGCGCACGGTGACACCCGCGATCGGCAGACCGCTGAGCGCATTCGTCACCACGCCGGACAGTGTGTTACCGGTAAGCGCAAGATCCTGAATGTTCGCGCCAGGCACGATGGACGGGCTCGCGCTCGCGGAGGCGTAACCGGTCTTGTTCGCGGTGACCGTGGCGGCACCGGTAGCGATATTCGTGACCGCATAGTAACCGCTCACATCGGTCGTGATCGTGTTCGTGATATTCGCCGAATCCACCACTCGCACCGTCGCCCCTGCGATCGGCAGGCCGGTGACTGCGTTGGTCACGACACCCGCGAGCGTATTGCCGCTCAACGCCAGGTCCTGGATATTCGCGCCCGGCACAATCGTAGGATTGGCGCTTGCCGAAGCATAACCACTCTTGCTGGCGGTGACCGAGGCGACACCCACCGCGATATTCGTCACGGCATAGTGGCCGCCGGCATCCGTGGTGAGCGTATTCGTGATATTCGCGGAGTCCACCACTTGCACGGTCGCACCCGCGATCGGTAGACCAGTGACCGAGTTCGTCACCACGCCCGCGAGAGTATTGCCAGTCAGTTGGAGATTCTGGACGTTCGCACCGGCCACAATCGTCGGGCTCGCGCTGGTCGAGCCGTAACCCGCCTTGCTGCCGGTGACCGTGGCCGCACCGCTGGCGATGTTCGTGACGGCATAGGTTCCGCCCACCCCGGTCAGGATGATGTTGGTGACATTGGCCGAATCCACAACCTGCACCGTGACGCCGGAGATCGGCAGCCCCGTTACCGAGTTGGTAACGATGCCCGCCAGTGTGTTGCCACTGAGTTGCAGGTCCTGGATATTGGCACCCGCGACGATGGTCGGGCTGGCGCCGGTCGGGACGTAACCCGCCTTGCTGCCGGTAACAGTGGCCAGGCCGGCCGCAATATTGGTGACCGCGTAATGGCCGCCCCCATCCGTGGTCAGAATGTTCGTGACGCTGGCCGAATCCACGACTGTAACCGTCACGCCGGAGATCGGCAGGCCGGTGTTGGAATTGGTAACGATGCCGGCCAGCGTGTTGCCGCTCATCTGCAGGTTCTGCACATTCGCACCCGCCACAATCGTCGGGCTCGCGCTGGCCGGACCATACCCGGTCTTAGTGCCGGTCACGGTGGCCAGACCCACGGTGATATTGGTGACCGCGTAGTAGCCACTGGCATCCGTCGTAATCGTATTGGTGACATTGGCCAAATCCACGACGCGCACCGTCACTCCCGCGATGGGCAGGCCGGTGATGCCGTTTGTCACAACGCCCGTGAGGGTATTACCCGTGAGCGACAGGTCCTGGACATTCGCGCCGGCCACAATCGTCGGGCTCGCACTCGTGGAGGCATAACCGCTCTTGCTCGCAGTCACACTCGCCACGCCAGCGGCGATATTCGTCACCGCGTAGTGACCCGTGCCGTCGGTCGCAATAGTGTTCGTCACGTTGGCAGAATCAACCACCTGCACCGTGACACCCGCGATGGGCAGGCCGGTGACAGAATTGGTGACCACGCCCGCCAGCGTGTTGCCGGTGAGCTCCAGATCCTGGATGTTCGCGCCCGCGACAATCGTCGGACCGGCACTCGTCGAGCCGTACCCCGTCTTGCTGCCGGTGACCGTGGCCAAGCCCACGGCGATATTCGTCACCGCGTAATGACCGCCCGCATCCGTCGTCAGCGTGTTGGTGAAGTTGGCCGAGTCCACCACTTGCACCGTGACTCCCGCAATCGGCAGCCCCGTCACGGAGTTGGTCACGATACCCGTGAGCGTGTTACCCGTGAGTTGCAAATTCTGGACGTTCGCGCCGGCGACGATCGCCGGGCTGGCGCTGGTCGAACCATACCCGCTCTTGCTGCCGGTGACCGTGGCCAGCCCCACGGCAATATTCGTGACCGCGTAATGACCGCCCGCGTCCGTCGTCAGCGTATTGGTCACATTGGCCGAATCGACCACTTGCACCGTGACCCCGGAAATCGGGAGACCGGTGACCGAGTTCGTCACGATGCCCGCCAGCGTATTGCCGATGAGCTGCAGATTCTGAATGTTAGCGCCGACGGCGATCGTTGGGCTGGCACTGCTTGATCCATAGCCCGTTTTGCTGCCGGTCACCGTCGCCGTGCCGACGGAAATATTCGTGACGGCGTAATAACCGTTGATGTCGGTCGTGAGGGTATTGGTGACATTGGCCGAATCCACCACACTCACGGTCACTCCCGCGATCGGGAGGCCGGTAACCGCGTTGGTCACCACACCCGCCAGCGTATTGCCCGTCAATCCGAGATCCTGAACGTTCGCGCCGGCGATAATCGTCGGGCTCGCCGAGGCTGAACCATAACCGGTTTTGCTCGCGGTAACCGTTGCCACACCCACCGCGATGTTGGTAACGGCGTAATGACCGGCCACATCAGTCGTCAGGATGTTTGTGACGTTCGCGGAATCAACCACCTGCACGGTCACGCCGGCAATCGGCAGGCCGCTGATCGTATTGGTGACCACACCCGCGAGCGTGTTGCCGATGAGTTGCAGGTCCTGAATATTCGCTCCGGAGACAATGGCCGGGGAGGCGCTCGCCGAGGCATACCCCGTCTTGCTCGCCGTCACCGTGGCCGCGCCAACGGCGATGTTCGTTACGGTGTAATCACCGCCTGCGCCGGTGACAATCGTGTTGGTGATATTGGCCGAATCAACCACCTGGACAGTCACACCCGCAATCGGCAGACCGCTAATCCCATTGGTGATGACGCCGGTCAGCGTGTTGCCGGCCAGCGCGAGATTTTGCACATTCGCGCCGACCACGATGGTCGGGCTGGCGCTCGATGAGCCATAGCCCGTCTTGCTGGCGGTGACCGTCGCCGCCCCGACGGCGATATTTGTAACTCCATAGGTTCCACCAACCCCCGTAACGATGATGTTCGTGGTGTTTGCGGAGTCAACCACCTCCACGGTGGCGCCCGAAATCGGCAGACCCGTCACGGAGTTCGTCACGATGCCGGTCAGAGTGTTACCGGTGAGGCCGAGGTTGCGGACGTTCGCGCCGGCAACAATCGTGGGGCTCGCAGTCGCGGAACCATAGCCGGCGAGGCTCGCTGTGACCGTGGCCACGCCGGTGGCGATGTTGGTCACGCCATACGTTCCGCCCGCGCCGGTGATGATGATGTTCGTGACATTGGCAGAATCCACCACCTGGACCGTCGCGCCGGAGATCGGCAGCCCGGTGACCGTATTCGTCACAATACCGGTCAGTGTGTTTCCGGTGAGACCGAGGTCGCGGACATTGGCACCCGCGACAATCGTCGGGCTCGCCGAAGCCGAGGCATAGCCAGTCTTGCTGGCGGTTACGGTGGCTACACCCGTGGCGATGTTTGTAACTGCATAATTTCCACCCGCGCCAGTGACAATGATATTGGTCACGTTTGCCGAATCCACCACTTGCACCGTCGCGCCTGAAATCGGCAGACCAGTGACAGCGTTCGTCACTACGCCAGAGAGGGTGTTACCCGTAAGCGCGAGATTCTGAACATTGGCGCCCGCGGCGATGGCGGGGCTCGCGCTCGCGGTTCCGTAACCGTTCTTGCTGGCTGTGACCGTGGCTGTGCCAACAGCAATATTGGTCACCGCATACGTGCCACCCGCGCCGGTGACAATAATGTTGGTGACATTGGCCGAATCCACGACCTGGACGGTGACGCCCGAGATGGGTAGTCCGGTCACGGAATTGGTTACGATACCGGTAAGCGTGTTGCCGGTGAGCCCAAGGTTCCGGATGTTCGCGCCAGCCACGATGGTCGGAGTCGCGCTCGTCGAACCATAACCGGCCTTGCTCGCGGTAATTGTCGCCACGCCGGTGGCGATATTTGTCACCGCGTAAGTTCCACCTGCGCCAGTGACGATTACATTGGTGACGTTTGCCGAGTCCACAACCTGCACTGTGACTCCCGAAATCGGCAAGCCAGTAAGGGTGTTCGTGACGATGCCGGTAAGCGTATTGCCCGTAAGTGCGAGATTCTGCACGTTGGCGCCCGCCACAATGGTCGGGCTGGCGCTCGTCGAGGCATAGCCCGTCTTGCTGGCGGTCACGGTAGCCGCACCGGCGGCGATGTTCGTCACCGCATACGTGCCGCCCGCGCCCGTCACAATCACGTTGGTAACGTTCGCGGAATCCACGACCTGCACTGTCACGCCGCTGATCGGCAGGCCGGTGACCGAGTTGGTCACGATGCCCGTCAAGGTGTTTGCGGTAAGTTGCAGATTGCGCGTGTTTGCTCCGGCCACAATCGTCGGGCTCGCGGTGGTTGAGCCGTAGCCCGTCTTGCTGGCGGTAATCGTCGCCACTCCCGTGGCGATATTCGTCACTGAGTAGGTTCCGCCCGCGCCAGTAACGATGACATTGGTGACATTCGCGGAATCCACGACCTGCACCGTTACGCCCGCGATTGGCAGGCCCGTCACGGCATTCGTCACCACGCCAGAGAGGGTGTTGCTGGAGAGCTGCAGATTTTGCGTGTTGGCACCCAGCACGATGGTGGGAGTCGCCGTGCTCGAACCGTAGCCGGTCTTGCTGGCGGTGACAGTCGCCGCGCCCGTCGCCACGCCCGAGACCGAGTAATTGCCGCTGCCGTCGGTCGTCACTGTGTTGGTGACGTTCGCCGAGTCAACCACTTGCACGGTCGCTCCGGAAATCGGCAGGCCGGTCACCGCGTTGGTCACGACGCCCGAGAGGGTGTTTCCGCTCAGGAGGAAGTTCTGCACGTTCGCGCCCGGCGTGATGATCGGGGTCGCGTTGGTCGAATTGTAACCGGCTTTGCTCGCGGTGATCGACGACGGCCCCACCCACAGGTTCGTCACGACGTAATAACCTGAGCTGTCGGTGGTCACCGTGAAGACCGCGCCCGGATGGTCGATGACAACCACCGTGACGCCGGCAACCGGCAGGCCGGTCACCGCGTTGGTCACGTTGCCGCTCAGGCTCGCCAGTGATTTATAACCAAAATTATTGGCCGTGCTGTTCTGGCCGGCGCCCAGGAAAACCGTGATCAGGTCCGGCGTGCCGGTGCCATCGGTGTCGTAAGTGGGCGACACCCCGGTGGGTATCGACAACAAATCCACGGTCACGCGATATGTGTCAGCGATCAGGTTGGTAAATGCATAGGTGCCATTGGTGAGAGTGGTGGTGTACGGTTCGCCGTTTTCGCGAACGCCGTTGCCATTCAAGTCAATGAACACGTTGATGCCTGACAGCAGCGGTTCGCCGCTGCCCTTCACCTGGTTGCCGTCCGCGTCTTCCCAGAGGAAGCCCGAGATCGAGCCGCTGCCCACGTAACCGTAATTCAGGTTGGTGACGACCTGGCCGTTGGTCATCGTCAGGCTGACTGAATGCGCGGTATTGGTGCCGTCCAGATCGTAGGTCGGTCGCAAACCCGCCGGCAGGGAATTAGTGTCCACCCGCGCGGAATACGCGCCCGACGGCAGGGCGATGATCTGATACTGGCCGTTCGTACCCGTGGTCGCGAACGGTTCGCTGCCCTGGCGCACGCCGTCATTGTTGATGTCCGCGAAGACAATCACCGACGACAGCACGGAGTCGCCCGAGTCGTTGGTGCCGTTGACATTGGCGTCGTAGAAGATGGTGCCGCTGATCGTGCCGCCCGCATTGGTGATGCTGGTCTGGCCCTGAGTCGTCGGGACGGCGGTGCCGTTTTGGTCCGTTCCCGAGGTAATGGTGGCTGTGTTGAAGGCCGGTTCGCAGGTGCCGATGACCTTGTTGGTCACATAGATGTTGGTGCTGCCGCCCACGGGCAGGGAGGACATGCCCGACCAGAGGATCAAACCACCGCCGGAGCCGGCCGGAGTCACCGACGAGCCGAGGAATTGGAAGCAGGCGGAGCTAAAAGTATCCTGGAGGTTCCAGGTGGTGATCGACGTCGTGCCGATGTTCGTAATCGCCAGGCGGAAGACCACGTTGCTGTTGATATAAGCCGGACCGGGAATCGGCGTGAGGACGGTTTTCACCACGGACATCGCCGGGCCGGTGGTGCTGGCCACGGCTGTTACCGGACCGACATTGGTGCTGCCGCTCACGGACACGGAGTTCGTGACCGCGCCGGCCAGCCGGGCGGTGAAAAAGGTGCTCAACGTCACACTGCCGCCCGAGGGAATCGGGCCCACATTCGTCCACGTCAGGGTGCCCGGCGGGGTATTGCTGTTGGGCGTGATGGTTGCGCTGACGAAATTCAGCCGGTTGGTCGGGAACGTATCCGTGACTTGCACGTTAGTCACCGTGATGGAACCCGGGTTCCCAATCTGGATGTCATACTGGACGGTGCCGTTCAGCAGCACCTGTCCGTTCGCGGGCGAGACCAGCGTCTTGAAGAGACTGATCACGGGCCGCGGTCCTGGCGGCGTGAGAATAATGGCGTTGTCGCTCGAAGTATCGGAAGGATTGATCGGGTCGGTGTAGGTGACAGCCAGGTTGCCTCCGCCCGGCACGTTGATCGTGCCGTTGTTGAGCGAGGGCGAATTGGTGTTGGACGGCAGGCACGCGGTGAAGATGCCCGTGTTCGTGCCGGTTTCGCTCAGCACAACCGTTTCCGAATCACCACTCGAACTGGTGATCGTGGCATTGACAGTTTCAGTCGCCGCCGGATTGAGATTCATGTTCAGGTCCGTGACCCGCACGCAAATCGTCTGGTTGGTAACGTAGCTGTTCGTGAGATTGCCGCTGCCGTCAATGAACCGCACCGTGCTCGGCGTGCCACCCGGAGGATAATTCACCTGCAACGTCGTGAACGCCGCGTTGGTGATGCCTTCGGTGCCTTCGTAAGCCGTGGCCAGGATGCTGTAGGAGCCCTGCCAGTTTTCCGTGACCCACGGATATTCATACGTGCGCGAACAACTGTTGCTCGCCACCAGATATGACGTCGCCAGGTTGGTCGTGAAACTGTAACCGCCCGGGTTCAGCGAATACACGCTCAACGTCGTCACGTCATACGCGCCGAACGGATCGCTCGCCGTCGCGCGGATGTAAACGGTCTGGCCGTTGTTCGCATTCGTGAGCAACGTGCCGCCCGGATACGGCGCGCTATACATGCCGAGCGTATCCAGCGAGATGACTGTGACCGTCGGCATGCTGATCGCCGAAGGACGCGTCATGCTGTTGTATTGAATCGCAAAGCGCACACCCGTCTGCGCGGAGGTGACCACCAGGAAGATGGAATCGCCCGCCGACAGGTTGTAATTGGTGGCCAGCGTCCCTGACCAGCCGAGCACGCCGCCGGCGAAGGACGCGTTGGTCAGCGCGATCATCGTTGTCGCGGTGGCGGCGTTGGTGCCTTTCTTCAGGAGCGCCTGGATCGGCGGGCTCGCGGGCATCGCACCGCTGAAATTCGTTATGTAATTCGTGATCGCCACCGGCATGCCGGACGGCAGCGTGAAGGGACTGCAGAAGGACGGCGTCTGCACGAACGTGGCGCTGATGCCGTTGCTGATCACGATGCTGTTGCTCGTAAACAGTTTGCTCGCCGCGACTGGATCCACGCGGTCGAGATTCTGGAACTGGTTCGTCGCCAGCAGCGCGCTCAGATACAGCTTCTTGGTCTGGATCGCCGGCACCATCGAAGCCGCCGCCGAGCACACCTCCCCGCCCACGCCCGCGTAGCGCACCGTCAGTGATTGGCCCGCTTTTGCGTACAAAGTCCCATTCTGCAAAGCTTGTCCGGCCACCGTGGAACACGGCAGCGCGCTCGTATTGCGGAACACGCCGGTGTTGGTGCCGGTCTCCACCAGCAACAGCGACTCGATGTCGCCGTTTGAAAGATTCGTGACGATGACTGAAACGCTTTCGGCGATTGACGCGCTGACATTCAGTGTAGTGTCACTGATCGTGACGTAGATGCCCGCGTTTTCCGCGGTATAGCCCAGCGGATTGCCGATCGCGTCGGAGAAATTCATGTTACACGTCGGCGGAGGAGGCACCACGCTCGCCACGTCCGTCGCCACGACCTGGCCCACCGAGTTGCTCACGGCCACCGAGTTCGAAAGCGTGGTTCCCGAATTCGCCGTGACGCGGAATTGGATCACGACGTTCGTGCGCGGCAACCTGGCCACGCTGAATCCTCCCTCATCCAACGGAAACGCCGTGGAACCGCTGTCCGCCACCGCCACGCCGTTACTGGTGGTGGAGCTCGTGACGTAGGTGACATTGCCCGCCAGGGTGTCACGCACGACGAGATTGCTGATGGTGAGTGCCGAACTGTTCGTCAACGTGATGGTGTATCGTACCGTGTCGCCCCAATTGATCAGGCCGTTGGTATTCACGTCCGTAAACAATTGGGAGGTTTTGGTGACGGTGGGGAACGGCGACGCGACCACCACGGCATTCGCCGACGCCGAGCTGAACATCAGCGAATCCGTATACGCCACGATCAGATTGTTCCCCGCCGCCGCGCGCAGGGTGCCATCCAGGTTGCTGCCGCCGCCAGTCACCGACAGCGGGAGCGAATTCGTGTTCCGGAAAATGCCCGTGTTCGTTCCCGTCTCGACCAGCAGGACCGACTCGTAATCGCCATTGGAAAGATTCGTGACGAGCACGGTCACCGTCTGCACCGTCGCCGAATTGGTATTCTGGACCGAGTCGTAGAGCGTCACATACACACTCGTGTTCGTAAGGTAGGCGCTGACGTTGGTGCCGAGCGAATCGCTGAAGGCAATCGAGATCGGCACTGCCACATACACATGTTCAGCGCTGGTCACCGGGTCACTGCCCGCGGAGCCGAGCACGGAGTTCGAGATGCTCGTCGCGCCGGCATTGATCACCACGCGATATTTGATGTCCGTATAACCGCCCACATCGATCTGCGGCAGGATCAGACCCGCCTCGTCCAGCGGGAAACGCGAGGTCGCGGGCGGTACCAGGTTGTCTGCCACCGGCGTGCCATTGATGGAAGTGCTGTTGGACACATAGGTGATGGCGGTCGGCAACGCGTCGAGCACGAGCACATTACCGAGGACCAGCATGCCGAGGTTCTGAACATGAATCGTATATTCCAACGTATCGCCGACGCTCGTCCGGCCGTCACCGTCCGCATCAACGGCCCGGGCGGACGACTTGAGAATGGTCGGCACCGGGAAGGGAATGATGCCGTTGCCCAGGTCGAAGTAAGGCGCGCCCTGGCTGGAATTGGAGGGATCTTCGCCCCATGCGGCTGCAAAGGTCGTGCTGTCCGCCGTGAAAATCCGCGCGCCCGTCATGTTGCGCGTCGTCGGGTTGAAAATCCGCTGAAACTGAAACGCCGGCAGCGTGTAATTCGTGTCGTATTTGTGGCCGTTGGGAGCCGTAAACGGGCCGACATTGTAATTGCCCGAATAATTCACGTACAACGTCGTGGCCTTCGTCGGCGTCACCCACACCGGGCTGCCGTTCTGATCCGGTCCGGCGGTCCCATTCTGGTCGTCCGATCCCGGCGCCCAGCCGACGATCACGACCGGCGTCAGCGCGGCCGCGGGCAGCAGCGCGTAACCCCAGTCGTAATTCTGGTTATTGCCCGTGCTGGTGCTGCCGCAATCGTTGCAACCCACCGCGTAGAATGTCGTCCCGTTGGTCGTGAAAAATTGCGCGCCCGAGTTGAGCGGCATGATCAATTTGAAATTGCCCTTGGCCGGAACCGTCAACGAGCCGTTGGTGCCCTGTCCGGAAAACTGGACGATGATGTTGGTCGTATACTGGTTGAAGAGAAAAACCGCGTGCGCGTTGTTCGTCGTCGTCGTGCCCGCCGGCGCGAAGTAACTCGTGTCCCACTGCGCCGTCGGCCGCACCGCGAAGGTGCGCGATTGATAATTCGAATTCGTGCGCCCCGTCAGCTCATGCACCTGCACCGGCTTGCTCGCCGTCACCGTCGCTCCCGCCGCGACGCCGCCGTTCACGAACATCGATTCGCCCATGTTCAGGTTGTTGGTCACATCCATCGAACCATCGCCATTCTTGTCCACCGTTACCGTGGTGCCGTTTTGCGACGCGATGATGTGCAGCGACGAGTAGTTGAAATTCTCCACCGCCGGCGTCGTGTTCGTGCCGACCGGGATCATGAAGAACGTTCCGTAACGCGTGGTGTCGTAAACTTCCGTCGAACTGGCCAGCAGCGTGCCAATGGTCGTCGTCCAACCTGCGCGCGAGAGCGTAACCGCCCGCGTCGCGCCAATGCGATCGCGGCCGTCGTACTTGAACGTTGAAGGATTACGCGGCAGCGACACGATATTGGTCAGCGTGATGACCGAGCCCAGGGCCAGCACGTCGTTGGTCGTTCCCGGCGCCACGCCATTGGTCAGAATGCCGTCACCCCAGATCTGCGTCGTAGCCTGCACCGGGTTGTTCAGGTCGTTTTCGTAGCCATCTTCCCAATGATCGTAAATCAACACCGTGTTCGTCGTGCCGACCACGATCGAAAGCACCGTCTGCACGTTGGTGCCCACGGAGGTGCCGCCGGCGATGGCTTGCAGGGAGGTCTGAAAATCCGTTTCCGTGAACGGCACGAAGAATTGTTGCACCACGGTCTGCGCGCCGTGCGCCCGGGGTGGCGCCGCGACGCCGAGCCCGAGCAGCAGCCCCAGCAGAATCAAAAGAGTGTTTCCCGTCTTCGTGATGCGAAGACACGTCTCTGTTATTCGGTTCCTGTCCGTGATCATAATTAGGGTGCCGTGCTGCGTTTTGCCAAAGCAGCGGTCCACAATACGGCTTCCGGCGTATTGCCAAAGCAGCACCTATGCCTCACGTCCTACAACCAGGGTAAAAAATCCTGACACGCCCGCGGATTCAAATGTTGGCATGGCATTGCGCCAGCTACAGGCCGGGTTTTGTCTCGTTCAGAGACACACCTGACCTGCTCCCAATCGCTTTTGAGTCAGTTTCTCCCGTTTATAAATACCTGAAGGAGAACGATGTGCCCGAATGGGCAATCGTTTGTGCGGGTGTGGTGCAGTGGAATCCAAGGCCGAGTGTCGCGAACTGGCACACCGGTGTCCTCAACCGTGTGGCGGTAAAATCAGCGGGAAGGAAAGGAAGTCCGCGCCGGCCGCGGAATTAACAGCCGCGCGAGCGGCGGTTGCGATAGAGCGCGCGAACCGCAATCCCGAGTCCAAGCAACGCGGCGATCGAAGGCTCCGGCGCGGGCTGCGAAAGGAAACGGAAATTGCTCAGCGTAAAGATGCCCGCAAGTTTGCTGGGCTCCGTGTCGGTGGAAAGCAACAGGCTGAAGAACGATCCGGCATCCAGATCGATCGAATAATCGCCGCTGGTCGCAAATCCCGGCCCGCCCGAGGCCAGCGTGTGCAGTCCGCCACCGCCGCTCGTCCACGCAATATCAGCCTCGGCCGTCGTGGAGGCGCGGGCGTCGAATTCCCAGTGGAACATCACCGTGCCGGCTTCCACCAATCCCCCGCCCAACGGACCCTGATACGAAATACCGTCGAAGCTGTTGGTCTGCGTGAGCGGCGCATTTGGCCCGCTCAGGACCAACCAGGTGGCGGAATTCGAGAAATAGACCGTGCCCGCGTAAGGCTGCAGCAGCCAGTTCGGCGGTGCGAAGACGCCCGTGAAATTGGTCGTGTCCGCCTGGGCAACGAACAATCCCGCCGCCAGCGCGAGAGCGCCGAGCAGACCGGACTTGAGCAATTTGAACATTGAGCTTCGCATGGTTAGACGAGGTTCGCCGCTAAAACGCCGCAAACGCCGTGCCAATGGGCTGTATTAACGGGAATCAACGCAAGTCCGTCAATCCCAAATCTTTAACTGTCTCTAATTCAGCTCAACCCGCAGGCCGTTTTGGCCCGGCTCAGGACTTCGCGAGCCTTGGTCCGCGCCTTCGCCGCCCCCTCTGCCAAAATCTGGTTCACGTGGTCCAGATTCGCGGCCAACTCGGCGCGTTTGGCG
Source organism: uncultured Verrucomicrobiota bacterium (assembly GCA_964448135.1). GTDB lineage: Bacteria > Verrucomicrobiota > Verrucomicrobiia > Limisphaerales > UBA8199 > CAYUVH01. The sequence goes on from CAYUVH010000032.1 coordinate 73,484, forward strand.
CGGGCCTCGGCGAAATAATTCCAATAATTCTCGAACAACGCCTTTTTCAAGTCCCCATAACCCAGCCCCCCGGCCCGCAACCGGCTTTCCGTATCCGCCGCCACGTCCTTCGTTGCCACCAGCTTCAACAACTGGATCGCGAGGTTTTGGTCCGCGTCCGGCTTGGGCTCCTGCGGCGTGCGGCTGTCCATCTTGATACCCATGATCTTTTTGCGCAGCGCCTTCTCGTCGCCGAAAATTTCCACGGTGTTGCCGTAGCTCTTGCTCATCTTGTCCCCATCCAAACCAGGCACCTTCGCGGTTTCGGTGCGAATTTGCGGCTCCGGAATCACGAAGGTCTCGCCGTACTGCTCGTTGAACTTGATCGCCAGATCGCGGGTGACCTCCACGTGCTGCTTCTGGTCCTGGCCAACCGGGACCACGTTGGAATCGTAAATCAGAATGTCGGCCGCCATCAGCACGGGATAAGCAAAGATGCCGAAGTTCACCGGCAATCCCTTGGCAATCTTGTCTTTGTAGGAAGTGCAGCGCTCGAGCAACCCCATCGGCGCCAGCGTCCCCAACATCCACGCCAGCTCGGTCACCTCGGGCACATCCGATTGCCGGAAGAACACCGCCCGTTTCGGATCCAGCCCGCACGCCAGGAAATCCAATGCCACATCCAGCGTATATTTCCGGCGCAGTTCGGCGTCCCAGAGCGACGTCATGGAATGATAATCCGCGATGAAATAAAACGCCTCGCCCCTCTCCTGTAGGTCGATGGACGGCCGCATCATCCCGAAGTAATTCCCCAGGTGCAGCGCCCCGGAAGGCTGTATGCCGGACAAAATTCGCATGGCGAAACATTAGCGCGGAACCCGGAAATGGGGAAAGGAGGAAAGAACGGCCGGGTATTCTCCCGCAAAGCGGGATTCGACGCGGCGTCCACGTTGCACGTTGCAAGTTAAGCGCGAAAAAAATGAATGAGTTGTACCTTTAGCGGAATTAGGTGTCTTTAGGTGATTTTTCACGTGTTTTGAGTGTACTTTGAGCGTCCCTTTGGAGACTTTTTGTGTCTTTTGGCGTGCTTTGGCGACCTTGGCCCTGGGCCGGCTTCAAAAAAAACGACCCTGGCAATAGCGGGCAATAGGTGGCATTAGCTGGCTTTTGGATGGCAATAGGTGGCGGGGTGCTGGGAGTTGCAAGTTGTCCCGAGTAAAGGCCCTCGGGGCGCGCAGGTTCCAAGTTGCAGGTTGCGGTCAATGCACAGGTGGCTGCCCTTTTTGGCCTGGTCTTCAATTTCATGTTTCAGATTTTCTCCCGGCTCGATCGGGGCGGGCATTTCCAACTGGCGGCGAGCGGTCCGCACAGGGACCTGGTTGTCCTCTCGCGCTTATTAAAGCATGGAACTTGGAAAAATAATCTCCCACGGTGGGAGTTTCTCCCGTGACAGAAAGGAGAGAAACTGGTGAAAAAAGCCCGGTGAATACAGGGCCAAACGACGTTTGGCCGGCTGAGTAAAATTTGCCCGCCACGTTACGGAAGAAGGCGGTTGGCCCGACCGCTGCGCCTGCGCCATTCTCCCACCAGGGCGCGTTCCTCCGCGAAGAAACCGGAAAGACGGGTATTTTCACCAGGGCACCATCTATTTCCGAGCGAACTAATAGGCCTTCGATCATCAAGGCAACATTGAGGAATCCGATTGGACGCTCCGACCCGCTTCCTCGCCGCGCCGTAGCGTCCTCGCGAAAGCGGATCCTCCGCCAACTCACCCACCTGCATCCCGCTCACGCCAAACCCCGTATTCATCTCCCGCTTGACAGCTTCGCCCTTCGGCCTTTTGCTGCCTGTGATGAGACCGGGAGCACAGCATCACAGGCCCACCCCCACCCCAGGGCCACTTTGTCTTTGCGCGGCCTTTACCAAACAACCAAAGCCAAACCCCGCTTACCCCCGGCCGCTGCATTCCCCGCCCAATTACCGCCAAACCACCACGACACCCCGCCTGCAAACTCTGTCTTTCGACTTTGTCTTTGCAACAATGACTTTGTCCTAATCATACTGTTGGGCATCGCACATATGCGTACGGCAATTCTCATAGCATTCCTAACAGCAGGAACGCTCACGGGTTGCACGTCCTCAACATACGTCAGGCACCCGGCGACCTGGGTGCAGGTTGATGAGCAGTATTTCACATTCTACGCCCCACCCGACATCAAGTCCGTGCCAGCAGTTGGGATCGATTCGCTCGTTGGCAAATACCGGTGCGACGGCATATCCTTGGAATTCGATTACGGCCCGTTTTCCGACGACTTGAAGCACTCCGAGGGTACCAACCGAATCGAGTGTGCAGAATTCATTGGCGGCTGGCAGGCCAGCGTCGTCTCCTTTCGCAACGGAGTGTATCCCGTGCCCTTTGACGATGTAGTTGCAATTCACTTCCCGCAACTTGGCGCAGGAGGATCAAGGCTCACCATGATGGCCAGCTGCCGAACCGAGAATGAGTGCGCCACGGCGAGGGCCATTTTCCGAACGATCAGGACAAAGTGAACTCGCCCAACCAGAGCATTGAGCCAACCGGAGGCAGCCGGTTACGTTGGTCCCTGTTTCTAAGCCAGTGGCGGCTGCCTCCTGTGGCTCATGCTCATCGTTAGCCTGAGCAAAACGCCATGTTTCCACAAAAGGAAAAAGGAACCTGCAAGTGCCAATGGTTCGAGCGCGCCACGGAGGACCCAAAGTGCCCAGTCGAGTTCGATGCTGAACTCAACGAGTATCATCTGGTTCGTGGTCCGAAGGACTACCAGATGATGTACTTCTGCCCCTTCTGCGGCGGCCGTGCGCCGAAGTCCCGACGTGATCGACTGTTTCACACGCTTACCGAGGCCGAGCGTGACCGGCTCGTCAACCTGACGAAAGAGATGCGCACGATCAAGGATGTCGCAGCCGCATTCGGGGAAGCGGACATCAAGAAGCCAGTCGGCATGGTTGTCACGAAGCCGGAGCGCGAGGGCAAACCTGAGACCACACAGAGCTACCCGGAGCTGGTCTACACGAAGTTGTCGGACATCGCAGACGTTCACGTCACCGTCTACCCGACGGACCACGTCGGCATTAGCTTTCAGGGAAAGCCAGTGAAGAAAAATGCAGGCTAACCGTTTCCTGCAGCGAACCCGGCCATCGCGTCACGGTTGCAATCGTGGCGCCCCGCAGGCCGGGTCGCTGAGCTCACCTCGTTCGGCGACTAGAGCACGACCATGAGCATTCTCTCGTTTTGCAGTCTGAACAGCCCGAGAGTCTGGGCACTCGCGGCGGCACTTTCCGTTTGCGCGTTCGGGCCGACACTTGCGGGGTGCTCCCGTAATTCGTCAAGAGCCGCTCAGGAAGCCGATAGGCTGATGGACCGAGCGTTTCAACAATATGAATCGGGTTCCTTTGAGTCGGCATCCAACGCTCTGTTCGCGTACACCGCTTACCTGGACGCAAATGAGGGGCGTTTGGCTTCCTTCCGCGATTACGGTGCGGTTGATCTCAAGGGTAATGATGTTCCATTCCCCGTCAGTCGCGACATCCCCGCGACACAGCTTGCCCCTCGCTCGATGCTGGCCTGCATGATGATTTACACTGGCAACACCAACGAGGCGTTGCGTCATCTCTCACGGGCTTACAAGTATCACTTGCAGATGTGGGCGCGCGCGCAGAGCTCCCCCGTCCAGCGAGCGGATTACGTGCAGTTCCTTCTCGACGCACGTGCGAAGATTGACGTAAAAGCGGGGGCAGCGTGGAAAGCGCAGTATGGCCTCGATACGAATACCGTCAACGGGATCGTCGCGGAGTGGAGCAAGAGCAATGACTAGCCCGCCGAACCAAAGCGTGGAGCGGATGGGAGCCAGCCGTTCAGGTCAGCTCCAATTCGTGCGTCAACGGCGGCTGGCTCCCGTCGCTCACCTTCGCGTTCGCCAACCATGCGAGCAGCGCGAGCCAAACTGAAGTCCTGTAAGGACGATGCGATAATAGCCCAGGGCAAAGTGAGTCACCGAACGCCGCCCTGGGTAAGCGCACCCCCAAAAACCTTTCCCCTCTCCTCTTTCCGTCCCGCTCCGGGCGGGACGGAAAGAGGAGAGGGCTGGGGAGAGGAGGCCCCCTTCTTCCAGCCGCAGGACATCCCATGCGTTGACCCGACGCCCAAGGCGTCAGATATTCAGACCATGGCGAACAAGGCCACTTCACTCGACGCCGCGATGACGTTTCTGTTTCATATTGCAAGCCACTGGCGCGGCGCCAGTGAGTGCTTTCGTTCGGCCGAGTCATGAAGATTATTGTCCACGACTCCAAATCTCCTCTGGGCTTCGCCACCAAAGGCGGAGGCTCTTGGGATGTCTGGGACCGGTTCATAACGATCGAAGGCAAGGACGCTTACCACATTGGCAATATCTGCGGCACCTGCTCTTTCTTCTTTCAGCGTTGCGATGGAGCAAACAAGAGCCTTAACCCGCGCGATCTTCAGGAGCAACTTACAACCGGGCTCACCGGACTGACAGATGCTCAAGCCACTGCGCTTTCGGAGTTGCTCCCAGACGGCAACTACGAGGCTACACTCCTCCGCCGGACTCCCCGCTTGGTGGCACCAGGAGAGAGTGGCGATTACTTCTGCTGCGAGCAGCCGGCACTTTGGGGGATCGACGGTTTTTGGGGCCTGCCTCACAATCCGCGTACCAAGTACTACCGAGGAGCGGACAGGTCGCTTGGTGATGGCGCCTACCTGTACGAGTTTTTGATTCCGATGTTCCCTGACAGTTGGTGCGACGCCAAGCGCGTCTCGGAATTTGAAGGTCATCTGCAGGAGGGAAGGCACCCGACCGCACTTGCGATTTCAGTGCTCGACATCAAGCAGCCCGCCGATTTGGATGGGGATTCATCGGTCACGTCTCACTGGTGTTTGGCGCACTACATCATTGATGGGCACCACAAGATATTTGCTGCTTCGCGCAGCAAACGACCCGTTGGATTGCTGTCGATTCTTGCTCTGGATCGAGGTGTTTCCTCCGCCCAAGAGCACGCAAAGCTCATCGCCGCACAGAAAGTCGAACCAGACGGTGCAGCGAAAGGGAGCCTTCCAGTTGTTTATTAGACACCGCTCGGGAGATGTCGAACAAATCGTCAGCGGAGGCTAGACGGGAGCAGACAGAGCGGGCCTTGATTGGGGGCTTGAACACAACATCCCGCACGGCGGCTGATGCCCGAGGGCGAGTCGGGATTCCGACAAGCATCTTCGAGCCTGCAATGAACGAACCTGCCCTCGTATTGTCGAATCAAGAGCGGCTGATTATGAACAGCTCACGCATCAGAGGACCGGGGAACTGGCGGCTTGGACTTACGAACCACACCTCGCCTACAAATCCATGAATACGGCACCAAGAATGTTCTATCTCGGGCTTGTGGTGCTAGCAGTTGTCGTTGCAGTTGCAACCATAGGCACGCTAAACAGCAGAGCCCTTCTAAAGGAATCCCACCGAGAGTGTGCTGAGCTAAAAGCGCAGGTGGAGGCACGTGAGCAAACCATTTCGCAATTGCAGATTAAGTTGGCTAACGAGCAAAACCTTGAATCCATTCCCCGTTCCGCCTCGCTGCCTGCAGGTAGCGAGGCCTTGTTGGAACTGCGCCGCCGCCTTGAAGAACTGGCTGTCCAACAGACTAACATTCTAGCCCTCGTTCAGAGACTGGCTCTAAGGGATGGGTTTGTGGAATCGGGTGAACGGAGGCTGCAAGGACAGGAAAAGGTGGTTGCTTCGTTAGAGGCAGATGCGGCCGTACAACAGCAGAAGCTAAATGCCGCAAAGCAGAAAGTTGAGCAGTTGGTCCTCAGCCTACAGGTTCCAGATGATGTGGCGTTGATGGACGCTGCCGCCGGCCTAGATGTTCCCGGCCTAAAGAAGTTCTGGCCCTATTTTGAAGCGAAGCGAGAACGTGACGAAATCCAGAGATTCATCAGTATAGCCAAGATAAAAGCTGAATCTGAAAGGCTGGATTTGGAAACTGAAGCGGCCAAACATCGTTCACAATGACACCGCTCCCAAACGTCACGCTTCAGCCAACAGCCGTCCAAGTGTCGTCCAAGTGTCGGTTCTCACTATTTACACCTTTTCCACCGACTTGGACCGAGTCGAACTTGGGAAACTAGCTCTTTGTGTCGACACGGCTGGCCTTTTCATTCCGCGAGTTAACAAGTACATCTTCTCGCGTCGACTCCATGCGCTGTCACCTACCTGACCTCCATCCCTGACACGTGGCCGGTGAGGGCTGACACTTGAGGACCGAACCTTTGGGCGTGGGCGGAGCGCATGAATCCCGCGTGACCGGGCTTGAGTCGCACGGTCTAATGATTTTGGTGCCAGCAATGTGAAAGCCGTTGATGCCAGAAAGGCGGGGATGCGAGTGTGGGTCTGGATTGCGGATCCTGACGGGGATCGTGTGTCTTTATCCGGTTGAGTATCAAATCACGCGGGTTGCCTTGGTTTTTGGGATTACTGCGACGTGGCTGGGAGCTTTGCTGCTGTGGTGGAATCGACGGGTGGCGCGGGTGGTTTTACTGGTTGTGGGAGTGCTTCCGTTGCTCGCGCTGTGTCTGCCGGGGCGCCCGGCTGATCCGGAGCGGTTGGCGGCGGATTATGCGCGGGGGCTGCGTGCGTTCCGCGGGGTTCGTTATGTGTGGGGCGGCGAGGGCTGGCTGGGGATTGATTGCTCGGGCTTGGTTCGCAAGGGACTGGTTTGGGGCCAGCTTTATCATGGTGTCCGGACGCTGAACGGACGGCCGATTCGGGATGCGATCGGGCTTTGGTGGCATGACAGCTCGGCCATGGCGTTGCGGGATGGTTACCGGGGCTGGACGTCGGAGCTGTTTCGGGGCGAGACGACTGCGCAGGTGGATACTTCAAAACTGAAAACCGGAGACCTGGCCGTGACCGCCGATGGAATTCACATCATGGCGTACCTGGGAAACGGGAGGTGGATCGAGGCCGACCCGGCGGCGCACCAGGTGGTGGAGATCGCACCGCCGATGGAGAGCGAGTGGTTCAAGGCGCCGATGGTGTTTGTGCGGTGGAGGTGGATGAGTGGAGAGGGCAAGTAAGGGAGAGGTCAGAGGTCAACGTGGCTCATCCAGTCGCGCTTTTGCAGTTCATGCCGAAGGCATGATAGAAGGTAGCCGGTGCGTCGTTCCGAGGCCTTGCGAGGAACGACCACCGGATTGCGATCCCAAAAATCCCCCCTGCATCCGAAAAGGATGCCAGAACAAAACGCACAACCGTATCTCACGGAAAAGGGGTCGAAAAGGGGTCGTCCAAGTGTCATCCAAGTGTCAGTTCTCACTATTTACACTTTTTTCCACCGACTTGGACCGTGCCGAACTTGGGAAACCAACTCTTTGCGTCGACACGGCTGGCCATTTCATCCCGCGACTTAACAAATACATCTTCTCGCGTTGACCCCATGCGCTGTCACCTAGCCACTGCGAGGGATAGAACAGCCATTACTTTCACGCCTATGCAGATTTACAAAATGGATGAGAATCACTGCAAGTCTCCTCTTCTTGCTTTGCCTCCTCCCATCCGCAATCCGCAGTTGCTCCCCGCGGCCGCTTCCATTTTCGGCGACCCCTTCGTTCAAGTGCGTGATTCGGTCATTCTCAGCTTCCTCCGTTCCCTCCTGTTCAAAACACTCTCTCCCGGTCATTTCGGCCCTTTTCCATTCAGCCGGGTTTTTACTTCTGGCTGACGGCCTCCCCTTCAGCCGGCACTTATGTTTTTGCCTGAAGTCTCCATTTTTCTGTCGCAAATTTTTCTGTCATCTGCCTTTTTTGCATCTTTTCGTGCAAGTCAGCGAGGAGACAAACTGCGTGGAATGCGGCGGGGCCTTCAAAGTCGTGGACATGATCGCACACGCGCACCAACATGTCTGCGCCCGTTGCAAACCGGTCTTCCTGCAGAAACTGAGCGAAGGAGCACCCACGCCGCCGCCGCTGGCTCCGCGTAGATAATCCTTCTGAAATTTACCGGGATGGTTTCCGCCGCGCGAAATGCGGCAGGGCGCTGGATGACATGAGGAGCGTCCAATAAATCCCGAAATAAACCAAGGCCGGACCGGTCACCAGCGCAACATACCAGATGCCCCGGGATGATCTGTAGGTTCAGCGATGCTGCCGGCGGCGGCGGAAGGCCAGGACTCCCAGCCCCAGCAGGCCCAACGCGCAAGTGGAGGGCTCCGGAATCAAGGTGAACTCAAAATTCGCGCTTCCGCTTACGAACTCCCCGTCGAAAAAATCGATTTCGCCAAAGCCGGTTTCCCACGGCAAAGACATCACTGGCTGATCTGACAATTGCTGGGCGAGGGTCTGGCCGGCGCCCGTGTCATTGAGGAAGTTCGGCGGCGAGTGTTGCAGGCCAACACTCAGGAAGTAAAAAGGGATGCCGTTGGCCGGCGCGAACCCGGTTCCCGTGGTGGAGGTTTGAAAGTCGTCCGCGGTGCTGTGCAGCGTGAAGGCAATGCCCGAGTTCAGTGTGCCCGATGCGGGATCCCACGTGCCCGTGCCGCCGGTGCGCGTCAGCGTGCCCCCAGCAAGTATCCCGAAATCGAACTGGCCAACTGTGACTGACGGGTCACTGTCCAGAATCGAGTCGTCGTACGTAAGGTTGAAATGAAAGGTATCCCCCGTCTGAATCGCCGTGCCCAGCGAGGCTCCCGAAAAATCGGTGATCGTGAAATCGCCCGTAAGCGTATGGGTCGCCGCCTTCACGGACATCGAAATGAATAGCGCGAACACTGCGGTCGAAATGGGTTTTAGCATGGGTGATAGCCTCACGGAGGCAGGGTGGTGGTCGTTGTTAGCGGGAGCCGGTGCGGCTTGAATTCAGGGACATGACGCAGTTCTAGAGTCAATTCCCGCCTTCCACAAGGGAATTGTTTGTCATTGAGCGCGGCTTGCCGGTGCGAAGACTCCCACCGGACGTCGCGCGAGTCTGGTTTGGCTTCAACAAAACCGGAGTTTGCGTCCCGGCTTGATTGCACGTTTACGCCGGCACGCAGTTTGGCTGAAGCGCCAGGGTTTCCAGCTCTTCGACGATTTTCGAGTTCTCCGCGTGGGCGGCGACCTGATCGCCGAGCTTTTTGGCAGCGGCGCGGAAGGATGGGTCGTTGAGCAGGCGGGTGCAGGCGGCGCGGATGGCCTCCAGCGGCGCGTCCGGCATCAGGGAGGGGCCGGCGCCGCGTTCAGTGACGCGGATGGCGTTGTCGTTCTGGTCGCGGCCGTGCGGGATGACGAGCATCGGGGCGCGGCTGAGCAAGCTGCGCATGACGGAACCATGTCCGCCGTGGTTGATGACGAAGGCGGCTTCGCGCATGACCACCGAATGCGGGGCGCTCTCCACGAGCACGCAATTGGCAGCCGCCTTCAATTCGCCGGCCTTGATCGAGCCGCCGAGCGTGACGAGCACGCGGACGGGCAGCGGCGCGAGGGCATCAATGGTTTTTTGCAGGCAGGCCGCGTGGTTCTGGAAGGTGGTGGAGAAGGACACAACCACGAGCGGCCGGGTGTCGGACGCGGGCCAGGGGGAATTCCATAGCTTCGCCCAATTCGGGTCGCCGATCTGCGGGCCGACGTAGCGAACGCGCGCGGGCAGGTCGCTGCACGGAAAATCAAACGCCGGGCTGGTGGCGAGCAACTCGGCTTCGGCAGCCTGGAATTGCTCGATGAGATGTTCCAACGGCGGCAGGCCGAGTTCGGCGCGGGCGGCGTTCAAGGCGGGGAGGCCGGAATCGAAGATCTCGAGGTTGCCCTGGATGACTTGGGCGTGCAGGGCGCGTTCCTCGTCGTTGCGCGCGGGAGCGAAGCCGGGGCCAAGCGGCGGAATGCCGGGCAGCGGCGTGAAGCTGATGTTCGGGCAGAGGTTCACATACTTTTGCCCGATGCTTTCGCAACCGGCCTGCACGCCGAACAGGACTTCGCAGGTGACGACGAGGTCCGCCGGTTCGCGGCGCAATTCCGCGATGACATCCTGCGCGTAAGCGAGCGAAGGCCCGGACCAGGTGTCGCGGATCACGCCGATGATGGCTTCCTGCGGGGTGGCCGCGGCCCAGTCCTGGAAGGGCTGGCTTTGCGGGGTGCGGTCCCTGCGGTTCGGCGCGCGATGCCACGCGATGAACGTGGCGCCGGCGGCTTCGGCTTCGGGGCGGTTGCATTCCTCGCTCATGACGCGCACGCGATGGCCGCGGGCGCGGAGTTTGCGCACGACTTCGAGCGCGGGAGTGACGTTGCCACCACCTTCCCAGGTGGTGAAGAGGTAGTTCAGTTGTTTTTTCATGGGTCTGCTTGGTTTGCTTGTTCTTATGGTTAAAAAGGCTTGGCTGATCGTGGGCGCGGGATCAGGCGGCGGCCGCGCGGCCGCGCGGCCCTGCCACAATTTGGTCGCCGGCGTTTTCGAGGCAGGCGCGGATCATGGATTTCATGGTCGTTGCCGTGGCGCGGATGCTGCGCCCCATGTCGCGGCGCAGGAGTTTCCAGGTGTAAACATCGCTGGCGATGACAATGGCGTCCACCAACCGGCGGCGCGTGGCGTCGTCGAGCGGTTCGAGGGCGCTCGCGAATCCAGTCTCCGCCCAGTTGCGATGATAGGCGCGGCCGACATTCAAAAAGCCCGTGAGCACCGGGTGCCGCGATTCCACTGCCAGCAAACGGATTACCGTGTCGCCGGTTTTTTCGTAGTCGGCGATGAGGTTGTCCACGAGGCGGTCCAGGTCGCCCGGGGGCGCGGCGCGGCGGGCGTTGATTTGCGCCGCCATCACCTCCACGCCCTGTTCCAGCAGGCCCTCCTTGCCGCCGAAGCGCCGGACCACGGTCTGGACCGTGACGCCCGCGTCGGCGGCGACCAGGTCGAGGGTGATTTCGTCGAACCACTGGGTCATCATCCGGGCGAGGAACGCCTCCACGATGCGGCGGCCGGTGGCTTCCGCGGCGTCAGCCCGCGCGCCCTGGCGGTAAGAACGAGTTACGATTTTCATTTTGATGTTAGTGTTACTAATATGAATATTCGGACGGGGCAAGGAATTCTTTGAGGTTTGGACTGGGCCGAAAGACCCATGAGGGAAGTAAGTGGTTATCAACCATGGAGGTACACAGATGAACACAATTGAAGTAATTGAAGAAAAGGGCAACGGCCGGGCGGGGTTTTCGTTTGTCGACGACAAACGGGCGGGCGTAACCTGCGGCGTCATGTGGTTTTACGTGCGGGATGGCAATCAACAGGGCCCGGTCTCTGCCGGGCAACTGGAGGCGCTGGCCCGCGCGGGAACCATCGACGGGGAGACGCTGGTGTGGCGGAAGGGGATGGCGGATTGGCAGCCGTTCAGACGGGCAACCGCCGATCCGATTCCCACGGCGCACGAGGGGTGTGTGGAATGCGGCAGGATTTTCCCGGCCAGCGAGTTGATCATGCTGAACAACTCCAAAATCTGCGCGCGCTGCAAACCGGCCTACCTGCAAAAACTCAGCGAAGGGGCCACCACGACTCCCGGTGTGGCCTGGCGATACGGAACGTTGCTGGTCACGGAAACGAACACCAAATTGCACGACCAATGTGTGAAGTGCAACGCGCCGGCAAATGGTTACCGGCTCAAACGGGAATTGCGGTCGCTTTTTGGGAGGTCTGGGGTGATATATGTCGGATTGTGCGAAGGACACCGCCGGAAGCGAAACCGGGGGCTGATAATTGGCTGGAGCGGATTCACGGTGTGCGCGGTGCTTTTGCTCACAAGCACGGTGCTTGACTCAGGGTTCTGGACGCTCAGTGTGGCGCTTATAGCGGCTGCAAGCGCCATAACGACTGGCGTCATGACCAATTGCGTGGGTACGTCCAAAATCACGCGCGAGCATCTATTTGTAACGGGTTGCCACTCGGATTATTTGGCAGAACTATCCGAGTGGCCGGGAGAATGATTTTTGATTGAAGTGTTTCCTCTATCGAGTCCGAGAGGACGAAAGAAAATAGCCCACCGATTCATCGGTGGGTAAATGGTTCCAAACGCCATTCAAGTCCCGCCAGGGACGAAAGAACAGTAGGCTCGAATCACCCCAACCTCCCTTCATCAAGCCTTCGTATATTTGATCTCGCGGATCTCGAGGTTGCCGGCCTTTGATTCGTAGAAGGGTTTGCCTTTGCGGACGCCGACGATGCCATAGCCGGTCGCGGTGGCGAGGAAGCTGCGGAAGTCGCCTTTGATGGAGGGCGCCAGGTAGAGAATCTTTTCGACCGCATCGTAGCGCGCGCCGGTGAGGCCGAAGAGGAGCGCGTAGGAGGACATGGCGCGGGCATACCAATGGCCGCATTCGTATTCATTGAAGGGATTGCGGATGAGGCCGTCGTAGCGTTCGCGGCAGGCGCGTACGATCTCGAGGCCTTCGCTCACCATGCCCAGGCGCATGAGATGCGACGCGGCCTGGTATTCGATGCCGGTCCAGACTTCATTGGAATACACGAACGGAAGCGAAGGCTCGTCGTGCTTCGGCCAGGTGCAGAGCAGGAGCCCGCCATCATTGCCGCACGCATACGTGGGCCGCTGGGGATTCGGATAGTCGGAGAGATCGTGCTTCAGGTTGTAGCGGTAAACTGACTTGAGATGACTGGCGACTTTGGTCGCATCCATCACCTGGCCGACACCACAGACCTGGGCCAGCCAGGAGCCGAGCACGCCGTCGGTGAGACAGCCGTTGCCGTATTGGTATTTGGGTCCTTCCTTTTCAAGTATGAGCGCTTCCTCAGGAGAATAGCCGGGCGGATTCTTTTTCGCGGCGGGATTGGGGGCCTTCAGGTTTTTCCATTCGACGCGCTGGAAAAAGTATTCGCCGTTAAACAGCTCCGCTTCCACGCGCTTCGTGCCCGCGTCGTAGAGTTCAGCGTAAAGCGGGACCGAATCGTTAAGAGCCTGGCCCATGATCACGGCCGCTCGAAGCGCACCCAGATAGAAACTGGTCGCGAACGCGGTTGGGCCCCAAAATTCTATATCGTAGGTGTTGTGATGCGGTTCCTCGACCCAGCCCTTGTGTCCCGGGTCCCAGGCGAGGATGCAATAATTCAGGCTGCGCTTCACCTTCGGCCACATTGCGCGAAGCCATTCGGTGTCGCCGCTAATGCGCCACTCGCGATAGACCTTCATGATGCCACCGAGCTGGCCGTCGGCCGCGGCGTGAAAATCATGCTCCTGCGGTCGGATGGGAAGCGCGCTGCGGAATTGCTGATGACCGGCTTCGTTTTGCGAAGGACCAAATTCCGTTTCGCGCAGCGTGCGCTCGAGCGCGGGAAAAAGATGCGGCACAGCCTGCGCGTAATTCCAGACGTGCGTGCAGGAGCCGTGGCAGCAGCCGGAATTATCGTTGCACCCTTCCCAACCCCAAAGCTTGCCGTCGACCTGGCGCAGAACGGTGGGCGATTTGAGAATGGTGAGATTGGCGGCGACGGCCTCCAGCACCTCGGGCGGCAGCGTGGAATCGTAAAAGCAATCCGTAAACCGGCGGGAGTTGCGGCGCAGTTCGTCGTAGTGATCGCGCCAGAAGAAACTAACGCTGTTGATGTCCGTGAACCGGCTGGTGTACCAGGGGCGGTAATTGCGAGCGTCGCTGGTATCCGGCGCGCTCTCGGGCACGTCCTTGCCGAAACGGAGATTCGTCTGGCCGACAAACCACGCAAGGCGGAGCGGGATGGTCTTGGATTCGCCGGGCGCGAGCTTGAACGGCACGGAGAGCGTCGCGCCCGGACTGGCGCCGCCTTCGGTGATCGGCGGGCGCTCGACGCATTCCGCGGCCGCGACTTCTTTCCACGCCATGGTAAGCGCATCCCACCAGCCGCCGCGCAGCCACGCGTGATTCACCTTCACGCTGGGATCGGACACCGTGGCGGAGAAAGCGCACTCCTCCCACGGCCGTTCCTTCACACCTTCGCCCCACAAAATGAAGCCGCCCGCAATGGGACGCACCGCGTTCGCGGCCTTGCCGTTGGCCATGAAGTTCTTGGTGTTGAAAGAGAACACGGCCTCGAGCGGGGATTTGCCACGGTTCGTGAATTTGTATTCCAGCGCGGCCACGGGCAGGCTCGAATTGTCGGCGTCGCCGGGTTCGAACGGGCTCCAGCCGGTGACTTCGGCGCTGAGCGGAAGCTGGTCGTCGGTGAGCGACAGGGTGGCGAAAGGAAAGCGGGCAAGGAAAGAGGCGTTCGCAAACCGCGGCAGGCCGAAAGTGGCGCCGCCAAGGCCGTTGCCGGCACCGGGCGCGCCGAAGAGCTTGCGCGCGGGCACGGGACCTTCGAGGACGCGCGCGACGGGATTTTTCCCTTTCACGGAAATGGCGGCGAAGATGCAGGGTTCGTTGAAAACTTCGGGATGATTGCGCAGCGAGACGTGCGAGAGGGCGCCGCAGCCTTCGAAGCAAATCATGCCCGCGCCGATGCCGCCCATGGGAAACGCGATGTGGTCCAGGTATTGCCCGGTGTAGGGGCCGTCGAAGGTGTGCGCCCCGGGTGGACGCGGCCCGCGCGCAGACTTTCTGGCGGCAGCGGCTTCAGCAGCGGACGGCGTTTCGAGCGCGCCGGCGGCGCCGACCGTGAGGGCGGAGAGTTGCAGGAACCGGCGGCGGGGCATCCCGGTGTCGGAATTTTGTTCGGCGCTCATGGGGTATGGGTTTGCGAAATGTCAGGACAAGCCAAGCGCGGTGAGTGGGGATAGTCAAGACCCGTCTGGACGCCTTCGGACCGCGGCTCTATGAGCCGCAGCGCGTGCGAATTCACAATCCGCCATCGAATCACTTCCCACGCCCATTCCCAACCGCCCCCGCCGCCGCTGAGAGAACCGCGCTCCGTTCGAGTGGGTGTGATTGCAAATGGGTGAGGGCTTGATGCGAGACCAAAGTCTTTGGGTAGGGCGCGTCACTCCGTGCGCGCCGCCGTTCCGTTGCTAGAAATCGCCCCGTCCCGCAGCGGAGTGCCGGCCTCACCTTGGCTCTCACCCACTTTTAATTACGTGCCGCGCGAGCTGAAGGGCAAATTTGCGCTTTTGTTTGCGGGCTTCATTGCTAGCCTGCGCGCGAACATGAAAATCGAACCGGCGCCATCCCACCTCGCGCGCCCGCACGCGTAATGGGCTTGGATATCGAAACCGCCCGCTTTTTGCTGGGCAGCAAATTTGCCGGGACATCGTACAAAGTCTGCGCGACGCTCGGGCGGCAGAATTACAACCTCGGCATGCGCGAGGGAAAGAATTTGCTCCGGGACTTCGGTCTGGATCCGAACAATTACCAGAAGCTCGTCAATCATCCCTATGCCCGCGATCGGTTCTCGGAGGATTTCTGGGAAATGCTCGGCACGGAGGAACTCGAGACGATCGACGCCTCGGACTTCGAAGGCGCCACCTGCGTGCACGACCTCAACAATCCCATCCCGGAAAAGTTAAAGCGACGCTTCGACGCGGTATGCGATTTCGGCACCCTGGAACACATCTTTGATTTCCAGACCGCCATGCGCAATTGCCTGGAGATGGTAAAAATCGGCGGACGCTTCATCACGGCGACGCCGGCGAACAATTACTTCGGGCACGGATTTTATCAATTCGGTCCCGAATTGTATTTTCGACTGTTTTCGGAGCAGAACGGTTTCGTGGTGGAGGAAATCATCGCGGCCGAAACCGGTCCGCGGCATCGGTGGTTCTCCGTGTCCGATCCGGCGACGATCAAAGCCAAGGCCGCGCTGGTGAACAAATACCCGGTCATGCTCTTCGTCCGCGCCCGCCGCACCGCCGACAAACCCCTCCTCGCCACTCCGCCGCAACAAAGCGATTTTCAGGCCCAATGGGACAAGGAAGCCACGCCCGAGCAGTCCGGCAACGTGGACGCGCTGGCGAATCCGAAATTTCTGCCGATGAAGCGGATGATGCTGGAATGGTTCCCGAAACTTTCCCGCGCCTTGGAAGCCATCCGTTTCTCTTCCCTCAGCCCCTCCTGCTCCTTCAAAAACCGCCAGGCCTTCAAGCCGGTGGATAAGCGCAACTGGGGCAAGCAGCGGTAAACTTCACGCGCTTCTTTTGGAGTGCGGTGGCAGAGCGAAGCGGCGACACCGCTTTTCGTACGAATGCGATTTAGGGCCTGTACGTCCTCTCGCTTCCTGCAAAGACCCGGCCTGGCGCACCGGCTATTTTGCGTTCGCTACGCTTGTGCCTGTGGCCGGCTTCCGCAATTCAAACTCGATCCCGTCGTACATGTTCCACAGGAAATACTTCAGGTATTTCCGAAACGGGATGAGATTGCGAATTTTGCTGTGCGTGTTGTTGTTGAAGGAAAGCAGCTTTGCCTTCAACAACTCGAAGCGGTGCGTCGAATACGTGATCTTCGACTTCTCCGTGTTGAAGCAGAAATAATCCATGCTCTGCTCCGTAAAGGTGTGCGTATGGGTCGGATCCCAGAGCGCCCCCTCGGTCTTCCCGTAGGGAACCAAAACCCGCAACACACCGCCCGGCGCGAGGATGCGATAAAGCTCATCCATCACCGCCGGGATG
Source organism: uncultured Verrucomicrobiota bacterium (assembly GCA_964448135.1). Taxonomy (GTDB): domain Bacteria; phylum Verrucomicrobiota; class Verrucomicrobiia; order Limisphaerales; family UBA8199; genus CAYUVH01. The sequence continues at coordinate 90,044 of CAYUVH010000032.1, forward strand.
TCGTCGAGATGCTCCATGACGTTGTCCATGAGGATGAACTCGGCCATGTCGGATTCGAGCGGGTAGGGCGGTTTGTTGGCGTCGAAATAGACGTCGGCCTTCACGCGGTGATTGACGTCGCAATTCACCCAGCCGTCCATGTAGGTGCCGCCGCAACCAAGATTGATCCGCTTCTTCATCAATTAGAATTTGCTTCCGGGCATGCTATGCGGTGCGGCAACGCGATTCAACCCTTGCCGTAGAAGGTTTTCAAAATCACCCGCGCCAGCGATTTGGGAATGAATCGCCGCCCGACTTTCTCCGCGATCCGCTGTCCAGCCTGCCGCAGAAAACCGTAGCTGATGTATTTCCAGTTCTTCGGCGAACCCAACACGACCTGCACCATGTTGCCGCCGAGGCCGCCGATCATCCCGCTGCGATTGATGAGCGGGGCGACGTCCCGAAACTTTTCAGACTCGAGCAACCTCAACACCCGCCGCATCACATCGCGGCGTTCGCCCTGCGACTTCGCGGAATTGAAATACGACGTCGGATGCAGATTAAAAACCGAAAGCACATCCGGCACATGGCAAATGCCGTAGCGGAAGCCTAGCACGTTGGACCCAAACCAATCCGCCACCCACGGCAGTTCCTGGTGCCAGCAACCGGCCTCGATGAGTGCGGACCGCTTATAGGCTGCATTCTGTCCGGAAATCACCAGGCGATCATGCCGGCCAAGCTTGATCATGTCCTCGGGCGAAAGGTAACAAGCCTCCTTCGGCATTCGGGCCCCGCAAAGCCAGGAAAGATTCGTGTCCGTGGTCCGCCATTCGCACACCCCCGTAAACACCCCCGCCTGCGGATACTGTTTCAACATCTTCACCGCCAATTCGAAGATGCGCGGTTTCAACTCATCATCGGCCGCCGGGAAAACGATGTAATCACCGGTGGCGAGCTGGATCCCCCGATTTTGCGTCCCCCAAACGCCCAGGTTTTTCTCGTTCTTGAAGACCTTCAGAACCGGGTGCTTCTTCGCGTATTCCTGCAGGACTTCCATGCTGTTGTCCTTGGAACAATCATCGATCGCGATGATTTCATACGGGAGAACAGGCTGCTCGAGCATCCCCTGCAGGCAGCGCGGCAGGTAATGGGCATGGTTGTAATTGGCCAAAACAACCGAAATGCGAGGAAAACTGTCTTCGTTCAAACGGGCGGGATTGTGAGCTTTGGATGGGGGCGGAGGCGAGCCTTTTTGAAATCCATGGTTCGGGGGGTAGGTGTGATTGGAAGTGAGAGAGGGCTTGATGAGCGCCCAAAATCTTTGGGTAGGGCGCGTCACTCCGTGCGCGCCGTCGTACACTTGCCTGAAACCATCCCCCCGCAGCAACGCTGCAGTCGGCAGCGGAATGCCGGCCCCACCTTGGGTCTCACCCACTTTTAATCACGCCCGCTCGAAGCAAGTGCATCCCCTTCGCTTCCATTCGTTCCCTTGACACCCTGCTGTATCGTGACATCCTTGCTGCGGAGGGATTTTTCGCCGAAGAATTTCCTGGTTTGAGCACCCCACCCCGATCGGGCCGTTCAATGGAGGAAACGAATGCAAACTGGAGACGACATCATGACCAAAACGTGGCGGCCGAACTTTTGCCACCTTCTTTTTGAGCCACGATTCATTTATGACCAATAAATACAGCCTTGTTGCGACTCTCCCATCCATTCCGACTAATGTTTACGGGCATTTCCTGCGCTGTTGCAGCCTTGTTGCACCTTGTGTTGCACCCTGTACCCCACTTTCGACCAATGTTTATGCGGCTTGTTGCATGTTGCACCCTGTTGGGGGGTATGCCACCCCTCGCCACCAAGTCGGAGTTCGTGCATTTTGCAAGAAATTCCCCGGCTTGAAGCAGCGGCCTGGCCTTGCCACCACCACCAATTAAGGGTATAAGCACCGGTTCCGGCTTGGCAAAGCAGAGCTGGGTGATGATGACTGCGGACAAAATCAAAAAGGTAGACGAATTGGCGAAAATCCTCGCGGATTTGCGCGCCCAAGGGAAAAAAATCGTCCATTGCCACGGGGTCTTTGACCTCCTGCATATCGGCCATATCAAGCACCTCGAGGCCGCCCGGAAGATCGGCGACATTCTCGTCGTAACCCTGACCCCGGACCGGTTCGTCAACAAAGGCCCGCATCGTCCCGCCTTTCCGGAAGGCCTGCGCGCCGAGGCCCTGGCTTCCCTGACCTCCACCAGCTACGTCGCCATCAACGAATGGCCGACCGCAGTGGAGACGATCAACCGGCTGAAACCGAGTTTTTACGTCAAAGGCGTCGTGCGCGAATCCGGCAAGCGCGATCACACGAACGCGATCGACCTCGAAAAGGACGCTGTCGAAGCCAACGGCGGCGAAATGGTGCTGACGGACGAGGAAACTTACAGCGCCACGACGCTGATCAACCAGTTCATGAACGTGTTTTCGTCCGATACGAAAACATTCCTGGAGGAGTTTCGCGGACGGCACAGTCCCGAGGAGATCGTCGGTTATCTGCAGCAGATGCGGAAGCTCAAGGTCCTGATCGTGGGCGAGACCGTCATTGATGAGTATCAGTTTTGCTCGGTGATGGGTAAATCCGGCAAGGAACCCGTGCTCGCCGCGCTGCACAATCGCACGGAGCAATACGCCGGCGGCGTGCTGGCGATCGCCAACCATGTCTCAAATTTCTGCGATCACGTCGGCCTCCTGACCTCTTTGGGCGAAAAGGATTCTTACGAGGGGTTCGTTCGCGAGAAGCTGAACAAGAACATCAAGCTGCACTTCGTCACGGTGCCGGGTGCGCCGACGATCGTCAAACGGCGCTTCCTGGAGGAGTATCTGGCGGCGAAGTTGTTCGAAGTGTACATCATGCGGAATGAGGCCATGCCGGAAGCGACGGAGGCTGAATTCCTGAGCGAGCTGGAAAAGCGGCTTGCCGAGTATGATGTCGTGATCGTGGCGGACTACGGCCACTTCCTGATGACCGAGAAGGCCGTGAAGCTGGTTTGCGAGAAGGCGAAGTTTCTCGCAGTCAACACGCAGACCAACGCCGGCAACAAGGGTTTCAACACGATTTCGAAGTATCCGCGCGCGGATTTTGTGTCCATCGGCGAGCCGGAAGTGCGGCTGGACGCGCGGCAGGTAAGCTCGGATTTGACCAAGCTGTCGGAAGGCGTGGCGCGCAAAATCGGGACGCAAAAGTTTCTCGTCACGCGTGGAAGTTCCGGCTGCCTCATCATCGACAAGGACAAGGGCATTTCCCGCGTGCCGGCGTTCGCCATCAAGGTGGTGGATCGCGTGGGCGCGGGCGACGCCGTGCTGGGCATCACGTCGCCTTGCGCGGCGCTGGGCGTGCCGCCGGAGGTGCTGGGTTTCATCGCGAACGTGGTCGGCGCCGAGGCGTGCACGATCATGGGCCACCGCAGTTTCATCGAGCCGACGAGCCTCTTCCGGCACATCACCTCGTTGATGAAGTAATTCTTTTCTATGAGCAAAAATCCCCACGGTTACAAAACGATTTTGGTCACGGGCGGCGGCGGCTATGCCGGCAGCGCGCTCGTGCCGGTGCTGGCGAAGCAGGGCTTCAAGGTCAAGGTCGTGGACCTGTTCTGGTACGGCCACGATGTCTTCGGCGACGAAAACAAGAACCCGAACATCCAGCGCATCGAACTGGACATCCGCAACACGCCGAAGCTCAAGGAAGAGCTCAAGGGCGTGGACGTGGTGATTCACCTGGCCTGCATCTCGAACGACCCGAGCTTCGAACTCGATCCGTCGCTCGGCAAGTCCATCAATTACGACGCGTTCACCGGCCTGCTCCAGAGCTCCATCGACCAGGGCGTGAAGCGCTTCATCTACGCGAGTTCATCGAGCATCTACGGCGTGAAGGAAACGCCCGATGTGCGCGAAGACGCCGAACCGCAACCGCTGACCGATTATTCGCGGTTCAAGCTGGATTGCGAACGCGACCTGCTCGCCCACCCGCAGGGCAGCAAGATCGAGCGCATCATCGTGCGCCCGGCCACGCTGTGCGGCTATGCGCCGCGCCTGCGCCTGGATTTAACGGTGAACATTCTCACCATCAACGCGCTGGTGAACCGCAAGATTCGCATTTTCGGTGGCAAGCAACTCCGCCCGAACCTGCACGTCAACGACATGGTGCGCGCTTACGAGGCGTTCCTCGACGCCCCGGTGGCGAAGGTGGACAAGGAAGCGTTCAACGTGGGCTTCGAGAATCGCTCCGTTGAAGACATCGCGAAGATGGTGAAATCAATCCTCGGCGACGAGGGAATCGAACTGGCCTTCGAGCACAGCAACGACAATCGGTCGTACCACGTGAATTCGGAAAAGGTCGGGAAGGTGCTCGGTTTCAAGACCAATTTCACGATCGAAGACGCCATTGCGGATATTGCCGCGGCGTATCGCAAGGGCCTGCTGAAAGATCCGCTCAAGAACCCGATTTACTCCAACATCAAGCGGATGCAGGAGTTGAAGATCAGTTAGTTGGAACAGCTTCCAACCCGCATGGTTCTAGGCGTTGATTTCGACAACACCATCGTGCGGTACGATGATTTGTTTCATCGCATTGCGGTGGAGCAGAAGCTGATTTCCGAGTCGGTCGCGAAGCGGAAGAAGGACGTGCGCGACGTTCTGCGCAGCCAGGGCCAGGAACGCGAGTGGACGGAGTTGCAGGGATACGTCTATGGCGCGCGGATGGCGGAGGCGCAGCCGTTTCCGGGGGTGCTCGATTTTTTTGCGCACTGCATAAGGGAGAAAATTCCGGTGTACATCATCAGCCACAAGACGCGCACGCCCGCGCAGGGTCCGGCGTACGATTTGCACGAGAGCGCGCGGAAATGGCTGGAACAGCAGGGGTTTTTTGATCCGAAGAAAATCGGGCTGGCGAAGGACCATGTGTCTTTTGCAGGCACGCGGCCAGAGAAGGTGAAACTGATTGGGGAACGGGGTTGCACGCATTTCATTGATGATTTGGAGGAGACTTTTCTCGAGCCGTCATTTCCGAAGGGCGTGGAGCGGATTCTCTTCGGCCACAGTCACGCGCCGGAGGAATTGCCTGGCGTGAAGCCGGCGGCGGATTGGTCGCACGTAAACAAATATGTCTTCGGCACCAGTCACTGAGCTTACGCTCGACAAGATCGGGCCCGCCTTCGCCGAATGGCTGAAGGTCAGGGCGATTGCCCTGGAGCGCATCGGCGGCGGGCGGAACAGCCAGGTTTACAAGGTGAGTCTCGCGGGCGCGGAGCCGCTGGCCTTCAAGGCATACTTCCGCCACGCGGCGGACCAGCGGGACCGGCTGGCGACGGAGTATCGGAGTTTTCAGTATTTGTGGGCGCATGGTTTTCGCGAGATGCCTGAGCCCGTGGCGTTTGACGCCGCGCGCGGCTGGGCGGTCTACCGGTTTATCGAAGGCGAGAAAGTGCCTTACGGTGAGGCCGGCGATCCGGAGGTGCTGGCGGCGGCGGATTTTCTGGCGCGACTGCGCGATCTAAGCCGGAACGCGGAGAGCCGGGAATTGGGCGCCGCGTCGGAGGCAAATTTCGCGGTGGCCAAGGTGGCGTCGCACGTGCGCGACCGGCTGGCGCGATTGCAGGCGGTGGAGAATCGCGAGGGCACCTTTGCGGAGATGCACGCATTCCTGGCGAAGGAATTTGTGCCGCTGCTGGACGACATTGCGCGCTGGAGCGAGGGGCACATGAAGACGGCGGGCCTCTCGTTTACCGAGGAGCTGCCGGCGGAGCAAAGGACGCTGAATCCCTCGGATTTTGGCTTCCATAATGCGATTCGGCAGCCCGGTGGGAGGGTAATTTTTCTGGACTTCGAATACTTCGGTTGGGATGATCCGGCGAAGATGATAGCGGACTTTTTGCTGCATCCGGCGATGAATCTGCCGGCAAAAGTGAAGCAGACTTTTGCCGCGACTTTGTTCCGCCGTTTCTCCGACTGGCCGGGTTTGCCGGCGCGGGTGGAAAGCGCATATCCGCTGTTCGGCCTCAAGTGGTGCCTGATTTTCCTGAACGAATTTCTGCCGGAAGCGCTGTTGCGCCGGCAGTTTGCGGCCATTGCTCCGGCGCAGCATACCGCTTTACAGATGGAGCAGCTCGGCAAATCCCGCCGGATGCTCGCGCAGATCCGCTCCGAATACCAAAATTTTCCCTACCGTGATTAAAGGCCCGCCCGTCAATACCACCAAGCTCGACGCCCGTTCGCGCGAGCTCCGCTGCCAGATCGTCCGCATGCTCCAAAAGGGCGGACGCGGCCACGTCGGTTCCGCGTTCTCGCTCGTGGAAATCCTGCGCGTGCTCTACGATGATATCCTCCGCTACGACGCGAAGAATCCGCGCTCGCCCGACCGCGACCGTTTCATTTTGAGCAAGGGCCACGGCTGCCTCGCGCTGTATACGCTGCTGGCGGAAAAGGGATTTTTCCCGGAAGCCGAACTGTGGAAGTTCTGCAAGGTGGACGGCATCCTCGGCGGTCACCCGGAATACGGCAAGGTGCCGGGAATCGAAGCTTCGACGGGGAGCCTGGGCCACGGTCTGCCGATCGGCGTGGGTTTCGCGTTGAACGCCCGGATCGAGAAGAAGGATTACCGGACGTTCGTGGTTTCGAGCGACGGCGAGTCAAACGAAGGTTCCGTGTGGGAAGCCGCACTGTGCGCGGGCAAGCATCGGTTGAGCAATTTGACCGTGCTGGTGGACTACAACAAACAACAGTCCTACAGCACGACTTACGAAGTGCTGGACCTGGAGCCATTCGCCGACAAGTGGCGCGCGTTTAATTTTGCGGCTGAGGAAGTGGACGGCCACGACGTGGAGCAGATTCGCGGCGCGCTGAAGCGGACGCCGTTCGACCAGAACAAGCCGAGCGTGATCATCTGTCACACCATCAAGGGCAAGGGCATCAGCTTCGTGGAAAACAATTTGAACTGGCATCACAAAAACAAAGTGGCGGAGGAAGAAGTGAAGGCGCTGCTCGCTGAACTCGGAGGGGCGGCCTAATGCGCAAGACGAGCCTGGACATGGTTTATGAGCTGGCCAAGAAGGACAAACGCATTGTCTTCATTGGCTCGGACCTGGGCGTCGGCACGCTGAAGCAGTTCAAGGCCGAGATGCCGGACCGCTTCCTGATGGAAGGCGTGAGCGAGGCGAACGTGGTCGGCATGGCCGCGGGCCTGGCGCTCGAAGGCAAGATTGTTTACGTCAACACGATCGCGACGTTTCTGACGCGCCGCTGCTTCGAGCAGGTGGCGCTGGATTGCTGCCTGCACAAAACCAATGTGCGGCTGATCGCGAACGGTGGCGGCGTGGTGTATGCGCCGCTCGGGCCGACGCATGAAGCGATCGAGGACATTGGAATTTTCCGCACGTTGCCGGGCATGACGATAGTTTCCGTGGCGGACGCCGAGGAAATGAAGCGCATGATGCCGGAAACGGTGGAGCATAAGGGGCCGATTTACATCCGCCTCGGCAAGGGCGGCGAACCGGTGGTCACGAACCCGAACGTGCCGTTCAAGATGGACAAGGCTTACCCGATGCGCGAAGGCAACGACGCGCTGATTATTTCGACGGGTATCACGCTGAAGGCGGCGTTGGACGCGGCGACCACGCTGGCGGCCATGGGCATCGAGACGGGCGTGTTGCACATGCCGGTCGTGAAGCCGATGGACACGGAAACGCTTTTGAAGATGGTACGCCCGGTGTCGGCCGTGGTGACGATCGAAGAGCATACGGTCATCGGCGGCCTCGGCAGCGCGGTGGCGGAAGTGCTCGCGGAAACGGAATTTGATTCGCCGAAGCGCTTTCGCCGGCTGGGCATTCCGGATGTGTTCCCGGACCAGTACGGCTCGCAGGCGACGCTGATGAAGCGCTACGACATCACGACGGAAAAGCTGGTGTCGCTCGTGCAGGAACTTTCCGCCAAACCGGCGGCGGCGCGGGCCTGAGCGGCTGCGCCGTGGTGACCGGCATTACGTTAACCTCCCGCAAACTTTATGGGACAATTGTTGAATATTGTTACGCCGCTGCATAAAGCGACGAAGCGTGATTACCTCGCCCGCATGGTGGACGACAAGGTCCACTGCATGCTCAAGGCGAAGGAATACGAACAGGATTACTGGGACGGCGACCGCCGCTACGGCTACGGCGGCTACAAATATCTGGCCGGCCGCTGGAAACCCGTGGCGCAGGCGCTGATTGACCGCTACGGCCTGAAGGCGGGCTCGAAGGTGCTCGACGTCGGCTGCGGCAAGGCGTTTTTGCTGCACGAAATGCAGTTGATCGAGCCGGGCTTGGAATTGGTGGGCTTCGATGTCTCCAAGCACGGGCTGGCCTCGCGTCATCCGGATTTCAAGGGCACGCTGTTCAAGTACCGCGCGCAGGACGCGTATCCATACGGCGACAAGGCTTTCGACCTCGTCATCTCGCTCGGCTGTCTGCACAACCTGCGCCTCTTCGAATTGAAGACGGCGCTGGCGGAAATCCAGCGCGTCGGCAAGAACGGTTACGTGATGCTGGAGAGTTACCGCAACGAACTTGAAATGTTTAATTTGGAGTGCTGGGCGCTGACGGCCGAGTCGTTGCTTGATACCGCCGAGTGGATCTGGCTCTACAACCACTTCGGCTACACCGGCGATTACGAATTCATTTACTTCGAGTGAAATTCAAAGCCGCCATTCTCGTCGAGCTCAAGCAGCCGCTGGTCATCGAGGAAATCGAGAGTCCCGCGCTTCGCTTTGGGCAGGTCCTGGTCCGCATCCTCTGCAGCGGCATTTGCGGCGCGCAGATCAACGAAATCGAAGGCGCCAAGGGTCCGGATAAATTTCTTCCGCACCTGCTCGGTCACGAGGCCACGGCCATCGTCGAGGAAGTCGGCGAAGGCGTGTCCACCGTGAAGCCGGGCGATCGCGTCGTGTGCCACTGGCGCAAGGGCGCGGGTTTGCAGGGGCCGACTCCGCTCTACAAGTCGAAGTCGTTTCCGAAGATCAACTCGGGCTGGGTCACGACGTTCAGCGAATATTCCATCGTCTCGGAAAATCGCGTCACCAAGGTGCCGGAGAATTTTGATCCCGAGGCGGGTGCATTGTTCGGTTGCGCGGTGACAACCGCGCTCGGTGTTGTGAACAACAACGCGAAGCTGGGTATCGGCGAAAGCATCGTGGTGATCGGCACCGGCGGCGTGGGATTGAATATCATTCAGTTCGCGGCCCGCGTGGCGGCCTATCCGATCATCGGTGTTGATTTGCACGACCACAAACTCGAGCTGGCGAAGAAGCTGGGTGCGACGCACACGATCAATTCGAAATCCGGCGATCTGCGCGAGGAAATCCGCAAAATTGTTGGACCGCAGGGCGTGGACGTGGCGATTGAGAACACGGGCATCGCTGATTTGATTGAAGTGGCCTACGAAGTGACTGGAGCACAGGGCCGCGTGATCCTGGTGGGCGTGCCGCCGAAGGCCGCGCGCAAGCCGAGCATTTACACCCTGCCGCTGCATTTCAAAAAGGTGCTGACCGGCTCCGAAGGCGGCGATTGTCGGCCGGAGATTGATATTCCGAAGCTGGTGCGGCTGGTCGAATCCAAGAAACTCGATTTCAACGGCCTCGTCAGCAAGCGCTACCAGCTCGAGGAAATCAACGAGGCCATCAGCGACCTCAAGAACGGCCGCGTCGCCGGGCGTTGCATGGTGATGCTTGGAAACGCCGCCTAGAGGCCCGGCCGGTATCCGATGAGCACTCCGGCCGCGTCAGCGAGTGGAAAGGCCGGTCCCGCGAAAGGGCCAATCCTGATCGTGGGCGGCGATGGCCAGCTTGGGAAAGCGATCGCGAGTCTTTGCGAAAGGGAAGCACTGCCCTATATCACCACAACCCGCCGCCCACTTCCGCCGGACGATCAGCGTTTTCAGTTTGATCTGGCCGCTGAATCCTGGCCGCCGCTTCCCGAGTGCTCTGCGGCGATCATATGCGCCGCCGTCACCAGTCAGGACCTCTGCCGGCGCGACCCGGTCGGAACGAGGAAGATCAATGTGGAACAGACGACGTGTTTGATTCGCCAACTCGTCGAAGCCGGCACCTTCGTGGTCTTTCTCTCAACGAATCTGGTGTTTGACGGCCAAAAGCCCCGTCGCCCAGCCGCGGACGAACAGTGCCCGCTGGTGGAATACGGCCGGCAGAAAGCGGAAGTGGAACGCGCCCTGCGCGCGTGGCCGCAGAAGACGGCGGTCGTGCGACTGACGAAAGTTATTCATGCGGAACTGAGCCTGCTCAAGAACTGGAACCAGGCATTGGGGGCAAACCAACACATTCGCGCTTTCAGCAATTACATCTGCGCGCCGGTGAATCTGGCGACAGTCGTCGCCGGGATCGCGCGAATTGCGACGCGGCAGCTTTCCGGCATCTGGCAATTTTCCGCGCCAGCCGACATGGCTTATGCCGACATCGCGCGGCATCTGGCCAAACGACTGGGGCGCGATCCGTCGCTGGTGCAGGCCGTTCCGGCGCCGGCGGATTCGGTCGAGCAAGCGCCCGCGCATACCAGCCTGGATGCGAGCCGCGCGGAGAAGGAACTGGGATTGAAATTTCCAGAGGGACCAGCCGTGCTGGACGAGGTGTTGTCGTGAGCGCTACGCAACCACAACTTCCGCGCCTCTCGGTGGTGTTGCCGAATTACAATCATTCGGCCTACCTGCCCGCCTGCCTGAAGGCAATGCTCAACCAGACGGTGCAACCTTATGAAATCGTCGCGGTGGACGATGGCTCCACGGACAACAGCGTCGAGATCCTCCAGGACTTCGCGCGCAAATATCCTAACGTCAAAGTCTTCCAGAACGACAAGAATCGCGGAGTGAATTACACGCTCAATCGCGGCGCGGAACTGGCGACGGGCGATTATCTGCTGCTTTCGGCAGCGGATGATGAGGTGGTGCCCGGGATGTTTGAAAAATCGCTGCGATTGCTCGCGCAATATCCGAAGGCAGCGTTGAGTTGCACGGTCTGCCTCTGGCGCTACGAACACTCGAATCTTTCCTGGCACATGGGCGTCGGAATGTCGCCGACGCCCGCTTATCTTTCGCCGGATGACCTGATTCGGATCGGGAAGTCCGGCAAACTCCTGATCAGCAGCAGCAGTGTCATCATCCGGAAGGACGCGTTCAAATGGGTGGGCGGATTACACAATGATTTGCGGTGGCACGCGGATTGGTTTCTCAGCAACGCGGCGGCGTTTCGCGATGGGCTCTGCTTCGTGCCGGAGATGCTTTCTGTGGTGAATATTCTGCCGAATTCCCATTACACCGCGGGGCGTGAAAAGCCCGAACATCGGCACGTGCTCGAACGGATTGTGGAACTGCTCAACACGCCGCACTTCGCAGAAGTCCGCGACCGGATCAAGGACAGCGCGGCGCTTTCGCTGTTTGGCATGCCGATGATGCGCGTGCTGCGATCGAAGCCGGAGTTCAAACCATATCTCACGCCGGCTTTTCGCTACCGCACCTGGTGGCGCTATGCGGAGGTGACCGGCAGCAGGATTCTGCCGAAATGGGTGGCGAAACTCGTCCTGAACACGTTTTATCGCTTGCGCAAGAGCTGATCCCGGGCAACCAATAACACAAACCGAACCGCGACATGATCATCCACAAGCTCATTACGCAGTATGTGAAGCACAAGGATGACTCGTCCTTTTACCTCGACCAGGCCCTGGACGCCATCCGCTGGATCGAGAAAAGCGGCGTGCCGATGAGTCCGCAGACACGCGCGCTCGATCTCGGTTGCGGACACGGGGTCTTCGGCGCGGAACTGACGAAACGAGGCTGCCAGGTGATGTTTGCCGATGAAGACAACTGGCTGTTACCGGAGCTGAAAGACGCCCCCTTCCGCCGCGTGAACATAGACAAGGACGACCTCGCCGAACTCGGCCAGTTCGACCTCGTCATCTGCTCAAACGTTTACGAGCACCTCACGCAACCGGATCGGTTTCTCGATTCCGTCCACCGCATCCTGACTCCGAAGGGCAAACTCTACCTGAGTTGGACCAACTGGCTATCGCCGTGGGGTGGACATGAGTTTTCGCCGTTTCACTATCTGGGTGTGCAGCGCGGCTACCGCCTCTACGACAAGCTCACCAAGCGGAAGCGCAAGCACACGCCCTATGAGAATCTGTTTCCCACCTATATCGGTAAAACGATGAGTCAAATCCGCAACAGTCCGACATTAACGATCGAGCGCGCGGCGCCGCGGTATTATACGGAGTTTGCATTTCTGCTCTACCTTCCGATTGTCCGCGAGTTCCTGACGTGGAACTGCGCGCTGCTCATCGGTCGAAAAGCGCAGAAGTAGTTTTGCGTCCAGGCGGTGCACCCAGAGCGGCAGGAGCCAGATATACAGAAGGGCGGGTACTCGAGGGCGTCCTCCGCGTTCAGGGCGAACGGAGACGATAACTCGTGTTCTCGGGGCCAATAGGCTCTCTGAGGGAGCTATTCGTCACGCCCCGCACGATTGAATTTGTATCCAGCGGCGACCAGAGCCCGCCGGAAACGGAGCCGGTAAGCGCAACCGGATACATGTTCGTAAAATACGCCGGCCAGCTGAGAACGACCGAATTTCCGGAGCGCGCGATGGTCAACGGCGGGGAGGGCAAATAGAGCAGGGTCACATTGTCCAATTGGAAGAAGCCGGGGCCGGTGTAGGATTCCGGGATATCGAGGTCGAAGCAGAGGCGCACGCCGGTGCCGCCGAAGGAGGTCAGGTCCAGCGTATTCGTCTGGCTGCCGGTATCGTAGTTGGCCGTGCCGGGATTGGCGGTGAGCATAACGTTGGTTTGGAATCCGATTCCGCCGCCGTAGGGTTCGAGAACCACGCTGAATTTGCGAGGGAGGGTGGCGGTGCCATAGTTCAGGAGGTCCCACCCCGCGCGCCAGGAAAACGTTAGGGTGATGGGCCCGCGAGGCAGCAGGAGATCCACGGCGATGCGGCAGCGACCGGGGCCATTGCCGTCGAAGCCGGAAGTGAGGCAGTATTTGCCATCCACGGGCAAGGCGGAGAAGAAGCCGAAGCCGTTGTTGTAACCGGCGGGGCGCGGGGAGAAGGAGAGCAATGGCAAAGGGACGTCGGTGACCAGCCAGTTGGTGGTGGTGCCGGTTTCGAAGCTGCCGTTGCGGATGACCGGCGGCAGATTAATGGCCAGGGCTGCGTTCGAGCTCAGAGCGACGCCGGCGATGTTGCTCGCGGCCACGTTGTAATTTGCGACGTTGTAGTAGTTCAAACCCGTCAGAGTAAGGTTGGCATTCGTGGCGCCGGCAATCGGGCTGCTGTTGACGAACCATTGATACCCCAGCGGACGGGTGCCCGAGGCGAGGGCAGTGAAAGTGGTGTTGGTGCCATAGTCAGCATTGCGGCTTACCGGCTGCGTCAGCCACGCGGGCGACAGGGGGCATTTGCCTTCCGTGAAAGCGAAATAGAGCGACTGAATCTCGTTCGAGGACAGCGCCCGATTGTAAATCGCCGCCTCGTCCACGCTGCCCAGGAAGCAACTGGCCAGGGTGTCGCCTCGCGCCCCGATCGCAAGGCTATTACTGAAGGTGAACACCTGGCTATACGGCACTACCGCGCTACCGACGCCGTCCACATAGAAAGTGACGTTCGAGCTCAATTTGGTAACGGCGACATGATGCCAGTTTGTGTCGGTCACGACCGAGGGGCTGCTGACGTTGTTCACGCCCACTTTGGTTAGGTAAAGCGTGCCATCGTCGAAAATCCCGAAGCCGTAGCCACCCACACCGTAAGCCACCATTTCACCGTCCGAGCCGGAGCCGGTGCTCTGCGTGGCACTCGCGCGCTTCATCCAGGCTTCGATGGTGAAGTTCTGTAACTGCCAGGCGGCGGGATTGCCCACGAGCACGGCATCAAGGATGCCATCGAATACGAAGGCGCGCCCGACGCGCCCCGGACCAAAGGTGGTGCTGCCCATGAGCGTGCCGGGCAAGGCGGTCAGGTTTTCCTGCGCGGTGTTCTCGGCCTGCCACCAGGCGACCAGGCCGGGAGGCGCCGAAAGGCAAACCGGGTCCACCACCGTGAGCACAGCGTTGGAGCTGGTCGCGTAACTGAAGGAGTTGGACACCAAAACAGAGTACGGGCCGCCGTTTGAAGGTTGAATATCGTTGAGGCGCAAAAAGTTGGTCGTGGCCCCGGGCAACGGCGATCCATTCAGGAGCCATTGATAGGTAAACGGCGGTTCTCCCGCGGCGGCCACGAACATCGAGTAGGCGACTCCGGGCACGACCGTGCGGCCCTCGGGTTGGATCGCAATTGAAACCGGCAGTCGCAACACCAGCAGCGCGGGAGTACTGGTCACGATCATCGCAAAATTTGAAATGACCACGGTGTAGCTGCCGGCGTCGCCGATTTTGATGTCGCTCACGGTCAGCAGCGACTGCGTGGCACCCGCCAGATTGGTGTCGTTGCGGCGCCATTGGAAGAAGAGCGGCGGGGCTCCGGTCACTCCCACCTGAAACACGGCGGTGGTGGCCAGAAAATTCGTCTGGGTCTGCGGCTGATCGGTGATGACCGTGGGCAGGGCGGCAGTCAAGGTCACCACGCTGCTGGTCACCGTGCCCACGACGTTCGAAACGGTCACGGTGTAAGCGCCCGAGTTGCTGGACTGCACGCTGCCAAAACTGAAGAACGAATTCGTCGCGCCGGCAATGGTGGCGCCCGCGAACTGCCATTGGTAGAAGCGCGGCAGGGTGCCGGCGATGTCCGGGCTGATTTGATTGCTCGTGCCGATGAGAACCACCCGATTTGCCGGCTGGATCGAGACCGAAGGGGGAACCGGAGTAAAGCATTTCCCCGCCAGGGTGGAATTATAGATCCGCAGAATTTCATCGGAAGTCAGCGGCCGATTGAAGATCGCCGGTTCATCGATGGCGCCGAGAAAACTGTTGGCCAGCGTATCACTGCGCGCGCCAATGCCCAGCGGCGTGGTAAATAGAAAGGTCGGATTGTACGTCATGGCCGGCAGGGCCACGCCGTCCACATAAATAATCACCGTGGCATTCGACTTGGTCACGGCCAGGTGATGCCAGGCCGTGTTGGTGATCACGAAGGAAGTGTTGGCCGCGCCCACCGCCGTCTGGGTGAGATAAAGCCGGCCGTCGTTCCACAATCCGATGGCATAACCCTGCGAGCCAAAACCCAGGAGTATCGCATTGGGATCCGAGGAGACCGCAGTGGTGTTGTAACGGCGGAACCAGGTTTCCAAGGTAAAGTCCTGGAGCTGCAAGGAGGCGGTATTCGTGATGACGAAAGCGTCGAAGCTGCCGTCAAAAGACATGGCCCGGCCGACAAATCCGTTGGTATAGGTGG
Organism: uncultured Verrucomicrobiota bacterium; assembly: GCA_964448135.1. Classification (GTDB taxonomy): domain Bacteria; phylum Verrucomicrobiota; class Verrucomicrobiia; order Limisphaerales; family UBA8199; genus CAYUVH01. The sequence continues at coordinate 105,426 of CAYUVH010000032.1, forward strand.
GATTGCCGTTGATGCTGCCCGACAGATTGTTTACTTCGTCCGCCGGAAAACCCTCGCCCCGGCACCAGAACACCAGGCCGGTCGGCGCATTGGCGCAAATCGGGTTGGTCACCGTCAACTGCGCGTTCGCACTGACCGTGTAGCTAAAGGAATTGGACACGGCGACGGAATACATCCCCGCGTTGGAGGGTTGCAGACCGAAGATGGTGAAAGCGCTGTCCGTGGCGCCGGAGATGCGTGTGCCGGCAAACTGCCACTGGTAGCGCAGGGGCGGATCGCCCAGCGCGGCCACCGAGAAAGTAAAGTTGGCGGCTACCGGCACCGCGGCATCCAGTGGCGGGGAGGTAAGGATCACCGGGACGCGGATCACCAGCAGGGCCGGACTGCTCGTGACGGCGTTGATGGCATTGGTCACCACCACCAGATAGTTGCCCCCATCGCGCGGTTGCGCGTTCGAAATGGTCAGGGAGGAACCGGTCGCGCCCGGCAGGTTGGTGCCGTTGAAACGCCATTGATAAGACAGCGGCGTCTGGCCGGCGGCCCCGACCTGGAAAAACGCGGTCGTGCCCATGAGGATGTTCGCATTCTGGGGCTGTGAAGTGATGACCGCGGCGTCAACCACGCTCACGTTGATGGGACTGCTCATGACCGCGCCGCCCGCATTCGTGACGATGACGGTGTAGGTTCCCGCGTCGCTGAATTGTGAGCTGGAGAACGACAGGACGGCATTGGTCCCGGTGGCGAGATTGGTTCCCTGAAATTGCCACTGCCAGGCAAACGGAAGACTCCCCGTTACCGAGAGGGAGATCTGGTTGGACGTGTTGACATAGAACGTCAAGTTGGTCGGCTGGCCGGTGATCGCCGGCGGAATGGGAAAATAGCACTTGCCGGCCACGGTGGCATTGTAGAGGGATAGAATCTCGTCCGAGGTCAGGACGCGATTGTAGATGGAAACCTCGTCAATTTGCCCCAAAAAGCCGCTGGCGGAGGAATCCGAACGTATGCCCACCGCCATGCTGGTGGTGAAACTAAACGTCGGATTGTACGGGGCGGACTGGGCGCCGACGCCGTCCACGTAGAAAATCTCGGTGGAACCCTGCCGGGTCACGGCCACATGATGCCAATTCGTATCGATTATGTGTTGCGGACTGGCGATCTGATTGACAGCGATGGCCGCCAGCAAAAGGGCTCCGTCATCCTGAATGGCCAGGGCATAGCCCGTCGCGCCGTAACCCACAATGACGGCGCTGGTGGTGTTGGAAGAGCTCTTCGTGTCACTGGCCCGGCGCAGCCAGGTTTCAATGGTGAAGCTTTGGCTCTGCGCGGCGGGAACCGGGCCGAACCGGATGCCCGAAGAAGTGCCATCGAGAGTAACGGCCTTGTTTACCTTGCCGTCCGCGAAAGCGACGTTGCCCACGTTCGTGCCCAGCGCGTTATTGACCACCTCCGCGCCGGAGCCGTCACCCTTGCACCAGAACACCAGGCCGGACGGCGGTGTGACACAGGCGGGATTGGTCACGGCCAGCAAAGCGTTCGAGCTGACGGCAGTGCCATACAGATTGGAGACGATCACATAATAGCTGCCTGCGTTGGTGACTTGAAAATTCAAGAGCGGCAGGAAGGGGGAAGCGCCGCTGGCGATGTCCGTCGTGCCAAACTTCCAGTAGTAACTCAGCGGCAAGGTGCCCCCGGCGACCACGCCCAGAGTCAAATTGCCGCCCAACGGCACGCTCTGGCTCTGCGGTTGCGTGGTAATGGTGGGGGCATACTTGATGCCCAGCAGCGCCGGGGCGCTCGTCACGGCGCCGTAGGGGTTGGTGATGGTCACCGTGAAGATTCCGGCATAACCAGCCTGAATGTTCGACACGGTGAGCGAGGAATCCGTGGCGTTATTGACGACGTGGCCGGCAAAGCGCCACTGGTAAGCGAGTGGTGGCGATCCGCCGGCCGTCACCGTAAAGGTGTTGGTTTCCCCGATGAAGTTCGTGCTGCCGGCCGGTTGGGTGATGATGAACGGAGGCAGCAGGACAGTCAGAGTCGCCACCTCGCTGGTAACCGAGCCGAAGGAGTTGGAGACGACGATCTGGTAATCGCCGGCGTTGTTGGTGTGCACCCCGGTGAGATTCAAGGTGTAGTTCGTGGCGCCGTCGAGCCTGGCGCCGCTGAACAGCCATTGGTAATTCAGCCGAGGCGCGCCTGCGGCAACGACCGTGAACGATGCCGGCCCGGAATCCACCGCCACCGCGCCCAGCGGCTGCGTGGTAATGAAAGGCGGCGTCGGTAGATTGCACTTGCCCCGATTATCCGCCGAGTAGATCGCGGCGATTTCCCCGGCGAGGAGCGGACGATCATAGATTGCCGGCTCATCAATCGCTCCCAAAAAGCAATTACCTTGGGTGTCCCCGCGCGAACCAATGCCCATGGGAGTGCCAAACGAAAAGACCGGATCATAGGTCAGGGGAGGCAACGCGACTCCATCCACAAAAATGATCACGGTGGCATTTGATTTGGTGACGGCCATGTGATGCCAGGCCGTGTCGGTGATTTGAGGGGTGGCGGTGTTTACTGCTCCGATGTCTGTCTGTGTGAGAAACAGCCGGCCATCGTCAAAAATTCCCATCCCATAACCCCCCTGGCCATAACCCACAAGCATGGCATTGCCGTCGCCAGGTTTCGTGCTGGCCGTGGGGCTGTAACGCCGAATCCAGGCTTCGATGGTGAAATTCGAAACCTGAAATGCCGGCGGATTTCCGACGACCACGCCATCCTTGTCGCCATCGAAACTGAAGGCCACGCCATTGAACCCGTTGGTGTAAGTGGCATTGCCCATCCTGGTGCCGCTGGCGCCCGTGACCCGGTCGAGAGTGTTGCTTTCAGCCCGCCACCAGCCGACGATTCCCGAAAGTGGCACCGAGCAGGCCGGGTTGGTGACGGTCAGGATGGCGGTCGGACTCGCGGCCACACCGAAAATATTGGACACCAGCACCGAGTAGGGGCCGGAATCGGTGAGCTGGAGGTTGAAGAGGGTGAGGCTGGCATTCGTGGAGGGCGGCAAATCGCCGCCTCCTTTGCTCCAGTAATAAAACAGGGGCGGCTCGCCGGAAGCCACGACGAAAAGCGCCAGGTCCGTTCCCGCCGCGGCGCTTTGAGTCAATGGCTGCACGCTGATGGTGGGCGGCAGCTTGAGAACGAGCAGCGCGGGAGAGCTGGTCACCATGCCATAGAAGTTGGACACGGTGACGACATAACTGCCCGCCTGGTTGGTCTGGATGCCGGCGAAAATCAGGGTGGAGTTGGTGGCATCGGCGAGAGCGGCGCCATTGAATCGCCATTGGAAAGCAAGCGGAGTGGTGCCGGAGGCAACGACCGTGAACGCATTCGACTCGCCGACGGCGTTGGTGATGCTGGAGGGCTGCGTCGCGATGGACGGGGGAAAGAGAACACTCAAAGTGGCGACGTCGCTGGTAAGCGAACCCCCGTAATTGGTGATGACCACGCTGTAGCCACCGGCATTGCTCAATTGCACATTGGTGAGCGTGAGGCTCGAACGGGTGGCGCCGGACCGGTTGGCGCCCTGAAACCTCCATTGGTAAGCGAGCGGCAATTCACCGGAAGCGGCAACCGTGAACGTGGCATTGGCTCCGAGCCCGACCATCTGATCGGCGGGCTGAACCAAAATCGCGGGCGGAGCAGCCGAATAGCATTTGCCGGCGAAGGAGGCATTGTAAATGGAATACACCTCGTCAGCAGCGAGGGCGTGATCAAAGATCGCGACCTCATCGATCGCGCCGAGGAAACTGTTGGCCAGGGTGTCACTCCGGGCACCGACGGCCAGGGCCGTGGAGAAGGTGAAAGCCTCTCCATAGTTGGTGGGGGCCACGCCGGCGCCATCGAGGTAAAAAGTGACCACCGCATTCGATTTTGCCACGGCAACATGATGCCAATTCGTATCCGCGACGCGGAGCGAACTGGTGACCGTGCTGACCTGGAGGTGGCTCAGGTAGATGGCGCCGTCGTTGCGCAGTCCCACGCCATATCCCCCGCTGCCATAACCTATGATCTGACCATTGGTGGAGCTGGCCGAAATCTGGCTGGCGTTCGACCGCCGGAGCCAACCTTCGATGGTGAAGTCCTGCAACTGGGCGACGGACATTCCGCCGAATTTGACGCCGGCGGAGTTGCCATTGAAGGCGAAGGCCTGGCCGACCTTGCCGGGAACGAAGGTCGGGTTACCGCTGTTGGTGCCCGGAACTTTGCCCACCACTTCCATCGCAATGCCGTCGCCTTTCCACCAGGCGACGAGACCGGAAGGAGCCGCGGCGCACACGGGGTTGGTCACGGTCAGAACGGCGTTGGAACTCTGGGCCACGCCATAGAAGTTGGAAACCAGAACGGAGTAAGCGCCCGCATTGCCCGGCTGCACGTTCGGCAGGAGCAAAGTGGGGTTGACGGAGGCGCCCAGGGGCGTGGCTCCAAACGTCCAATAGTAGGTGAGGGGAGGGGTCCCCGCGGCGACCACGCTCAGGGCGACATTGATTCCCGCCGAGGCGTTCTGGTCCAGCGGTTGAGTGGTGATGACGGGTGCCAGTTTGAGCGCGAGGGCGGCGGGGGCGCTCGTCACGGTCCCGTAGGGGTTGGTGACGACGACGGCATAGCTGCCGACGTTGGCGCTCTGAATGTTTTCAACGACCAGCCGGGAGTCGGTGGCGCGGTCAATGCTGGCGCCATTGAACTGCCATTGGTAGGCAAACGGAGCGGTTCCGGAAACGCCCACGGTGAACGCGTTGGTTTCGCCAACGAAATTGGTAATGCTGGCGGGCTGGCTGATGATGGTGGGCGGCAGGAGCACGGTGAGGACGGCCACGGCGCTGGTGACCGAGCCATAGGCATTGGTGACCACCAGCCGGTAATTGCCGGCGCTATTGGCATGAACTCCCGCGAGATTCAGAACGTAGTCGGTCGCGCCGGCCACATCGGAGCCATTCAACCGCCACTGGTAACCCAGCGCAGGGGTGCCCGCCGCAAGGGCGGCGAAAGTCACCGAAGCTCCGTCCACGCAGATTTGATCGGCGGGCTGCCAGGTGACGGAGGGCGGCGTGGGCGCGGCGCATTTTCCCTGAATTCCCGCGGAGTAAATGGCGGCGATCTCGCTCACGGTCAAAGCCCGGCTGAAAATGGCGGGTTCGTCAATCGCACCGAAAAAGCAATTGGCCAGATTGTCCCCTCGCGCACCGATCGCGAGGGGGGTAATAAAGGAAAAGCCCGGGTTATAGGAGAAAGGAGGGAGTCCAGTTCCATCCACATAAATCACGACTGTGGAATTTGATTTGGTCACAGCGACGTGATGCCAGGAAGTATCGGTCACCTGGGGTATGGAAACCACGCCGCCCACACCGGTCTGGGTCAGAAACAGGCTGCCATCGTCAAAAATACCGATGCCGTAGCCCTGGTAGCCGTAGCCAATCAACATGGCATTGCCCTCGGTGGCGGTGGAGAGCGTGGAACTATAGCGCCGAATCCAAGCCTCAATGGTGAAGTCCTGAAGCTGAAGACTCGCGGGATTGCCGACCACCGTGCCGTCGGCGTTGCCGTCGTAGCTGAAGGCGGGACCGACGACGCCGTTGGTATAGGCGGCATTGCCCGAGTTGGTGGCGCTGACGCCGCTAATGACATCGACGGTGTTACTTTCCGCGCGCCACCACGCGGCCACCTGTCCCGGCGGCGGAGCGCAGACGGGGTTGGTAACCGACAGGAGAGCATTTGAGCTCAGGGCGAGGCCGTAAGAATTCGAGACTATCACCGAGTACACGCCGGAGTCGGCGAGCTGCACATTAAGCAGCTTCAGGTCTGAGTTGGTGGCCGGGGGAAAATTGGTCGCGCCCGAACTCCAGTAGTAAACAAGCGGCGGGCTGCCGACGGCCGAGACGGAAAAAGTGAGGTCTTTCCCGGCGGCGATGGCCCGGCTGGCGGGCTGAGTGATAATGCCGGGCGGAAGCTTGAGAACGAGCAGCGCCGGCGGGCTGGTAACCATGCCGTAGAAGTTGGAAACGACCACAGTGTAAGCGCCGGTATGCGCGGGCTGGATGGGGGCCAGAACCAGGGAGGCATTGGTGGCATTGTCAATATTCGCACCATTGAGCCGCCACTGATAGTACAAGGGGCTGGAGCCCAAGGCTCCGACCGCAAACGCATTGGTTTCACCAACGAAATTGGTTAGGCTGAGCGGCGGTGAGACGATCACCGGCAGCGACAGCACGGAAATGGGGGCGATGACACTAGTCACGGCCCCGTAGGCGTTCGTGATTTTGACACTGTAGTCACCGGCGTCGGTGGCCTGGATACTGGTGAAATTCAGGATGTAATTCGTGGCTCCCGGAAGTGGCAGCCCATTGAAGGACCACTGGTAACGCAGGGGCGCGGAACCAGCCGCCAGCACGTACAGCGACACGGCGGCGCCATAAAGGACATTGCTTTGGCCGGCAGGCTGCCGGCTGATGACCGGCGGCATTGGGCCGGTGCATTTCCCGGAGCTGCCCGCGTTGCGGATGCCGGCGATTTCGTTCGTCGTCAAGGCCCGGCTAAAGACCGCCGGTTCGTCCACCGCGCCCAGGAAACAATTGGCCGCGTTATCTCCGCGAGCGCCGATGGCCAGACCGGTGGTAAAGGTGAACCCGGGATCATAGTCGTTCGCGCGGACGCCGACGCCGTCGAGGTAGAAGTAAACGACCGCATTGGACTTGGTGACCGCCACATGATGCCAGCCGGTGCCCGCCACCTGCAGAGTGCTGTTCACGCTACTTACTCCGATGCGACTCAGAAAAAGATGGCCGTCATCGAAAAGCCCAAAGCCGTACCCGCCCGGGCCGTAGCTGAACAACAACCCGCCTCCGCCGGGGGCGGTGGTTTTGGTGGCGTCATACCGGCGGACCCACGCTTCGATGGTCAGGTCCTGCAATTCGAATGCCGCCGAATCATTGATTACGTGCGAATCTCCGCTCCCATCAAAACTGAAGCAGTAGCCAGCCTCGCCGGAAGTGTAGTCCGGATTGCCCGTCGTCGAGATGGTGTTGGTGCCGACCGTGTTGGTCGTGTTCAGTTCCGCGCGCCACCAGCCGATGATTTGTCCCGGCAGCGGCACGCAGGGCTGCGCCAAAGCTGGAATCCCGGCTGCAAGCAGGGCGCCGGCCCAAAACCATTTCCGCCATTCAGGGAAAACCCGACCGCAAATTCGTTTCAATTGCACGCCGTACCCGCTTCTTCTTTTATTGTTTGATCAGATAAAGTCACGGGACCGATTTCCCCCACCGGGGGCCAGGGCACTTGCCCCACCCGTTGCCAAGGAAATCAATTCTGACAGTTTATCTGACTTCGTGCGCTAACCCGCTCAAGGTGACTTGAGCCGGTAATACAAATTCTCAATCCCTATCGGTTGCGTGAGCGAACTGTTGGTCGGGCCGCGCACGATGGCGTTCGTATCCAACGCCGACCAGATGTTGGTTGCGTCGAGGCCTGGCGACGAAAGCGGGCCGAAGTTGGTGAAATACGCGGGCCAGGTGAGCACCACGGAATGACTCGACCGCTTGATCGCCAGCGTCGGCGCGGGGATGTAGCTGAGGGATACATTGTCGAGCTGGAAGAAGCCCGGCCCCGCAAAATATTCCGGTATGTTCAGGTCGAAACAGATGCGCACCGGCTGCCCGCCGAAGGCGGAGAGGTCCACGCTGTTGGTCTGGTTGCCGGTGTCGTAATTCGCGGTATCGGGCGCGGCGCTGAGGATGACATTGGTCTGCATGCCGGTGCCTCCGCCGTACGGCTCGATCACTACCGTAAAGGTGCGCGGGAGCGTCGCGCCGATGTAGGTCAGCATGTCCCAACCGGCGCGCCAGTTGAAGGTCAAGGTCACCGGCCCGGGCGGCAGGGTCACGTCCAGTGCTGCGCGGATACGTCCGGGTCCGCCGCCGTCGAAGCCGGTGGTCAGAGCCGACGAACCGTCGGTGGGCGCGGCGGAGAAGAATCCGAAGCCCGAGTTGTAACCCGCCGCACGTACGGCCAGCGGCGTGAGCGGCTGCGCGATGTCCAGGAGGGTCCAGTTGGTGAAGGTGCCGGTCTCGAAGCTGCCGTTCCGCAGGTAGGGCGGCAGACGGAGCGTGAGAGCGGCGTTGGAACTGGTGGCGGAGCCCACGCTATTGCTGGCGACGATATTGTAACTTCCGACCTGGTAGTAACCGACGTTCGTCACGTTCAACGTGGAGTTCGTCGCGCCTGGCAGCGTGGCGCCATTCAAATACCATTGATAACCAAGCGGCCGGCTGCCGCTTGCGCGAGCGGAAAATACCGTGTTCGAGCTCAGCGACACCGTTTGGTTGGTCGGCTGCGTCAGCCAGGCTGGCGGGAGCAGGCACTTGCCCGCCATGGTCGAGTAGTAGAGAGTCTGGACTTCGTTGGACGCCAGAGGACGGTAATAAAGGGCCACTTCATCAATGTTGCCCAGAAAACTATTTCCCGCAGTGTCACCGCGGCCGCCGATGCCCAATGGCGTGGTGAAGGTGAACGTGACACTGTAAGCGCTCGTGGGCACACCCACACCGTCCAGATACATCACGACGGTCGTACCTTGCTTGGTGACCGCCACGTGATGCCAGGCGGTATCGGTGACCTGGAGCGTGCTGTTGACGATGCTGTTATCCAGCCGCGTGAGGAAAAGCGTGCCGTCGTCCAACATTCCCAGTCCAAATCCACCCGAGCCGAAGCTGACCAGTTCTGCGTTGTTGGCGGCATTGCTGCTCTTGGTGGCGTTGCCGCGTTTGACCCACGCTTCGATGGTGAAGTCCTGCAGGCGCCAGGCAGTATTGGTTCCCGCGATCATCGCGTCGCCGGTGCCGTCGAAAACAAAACCCTGGCCGACGAAGCCCGGCCCGTAGGTGGCGTTACCGCCAAAGCTGCCCGTTAAACCCGTCATCGCATCCGCGGTCGAGCCCTGCGCCTGCCACCAGCCGATCAACCCTGACGGAGGGGTGATACATGTGGGATTGGTTACGACGAGCATGGCATTCGCGCTGAACGTCGGACCATATGTGTTGGAAACGAACACGGAGTAAGCTCCCACGTTCGTCTGCAGAACGTTGGTCAGGACCAGTGAAGACCGGGTGGCGCCGGGCAACGGCATGCTGCCGAACAGCCATTGGTAGGTAAACGGGAATGAACTCGCGGCGGCCACCGCGAACGTGGCATTGGCGCCGACGGGCAGGACTCGGTCCTGGGGCTGGGCGGTGATGACCGGGGGCACGCGCATTACCAGCACCGCGGCCGAGCTGGTTACGGAACCGTATATGTTGGTAATCGCCACGCTGTAGCTCCCCGCGTTCGCCGGCTGGAGGTTCTCCAGGACCAGGGAGGAGTCGGTGGCGTTGCTGATGTTGGTGCCGTTTTGCCGCCACTGGTAAGCCAGCGGCATCCCGCCGGAAACGCCGACGGCGAAGAAATTCGTGTCCCCGATGAAGTTGGTGATGCTTTGGGGTTGGGCAACGATCACCGGCGGATCGACCACGGTCAACACCGCCACCGTACTGGTCAAAGCGCCGCCCAGATTGGTGATGACCACCTGGTAATTTCCGGCATTGGATATCTGGATACCGGCGAGATTCAACACTGTGTTGGTGGCTCCGGGAATGTTCAGCCCACCAAACTGCCACTGGTATCCCAGCGGCTGGGTGCCACCGGCGACCACGCTGAAACTGTTGCTGTTCCCGACCGCAACCAACCGGTTGGTCGGCTGGGTCAAAATGAACGGCGGCACCGGGAAGCACTTGCCGGCGCTGCTCGCATTGTAAATCCCCAGGACTTCGTCCGGATTCAGCTGACGGTTGTAAATGGTCGCCTCGTCCACCGATCCCCAGAGACAGTCGGCAAAGGTATCACCCCGCGCGCCGATGCCCAGCGGGGTCGTAAAGGTGAAACTCGAGGTGAACGGCCCACCCTGCACTCCGACTCCATCGATGTAAAACACCGTATTGGTACCGAACTTGGTGACGGCGACGTGATGCCAGTTCGTATCGGTCACCTTTTGGGTGCTCTGAACCGCGAAGACACTCACTCCCACGAGGAACAGCGACCCGTCATCCAGCATTCCCAGGCCGTAACCCGCCGTCCCGTAACAGGCGATGACACCATCGTTGCCCGTAAGGCAGCTCTTGATCGGATCGGCACGTTTCATCCAGGCTTCGATGGTAAGATTCTGCACCTGAAGTGCCGGCAGGTTTCCGACCAGCACGCCGTCCGTGTTGCCGTCGAATACGAATGCTTGTCCCACCTTACCGGGGCCGTAGGTGGCGTTTCCGGCCAGGGTGCCATTGAAGTTGCCGACCGAGTCGTAAGTGGAACCATCACCCTTGAACCACGCCACAATTCCGGAGGGCGCGGGAACGCAGACGGGATTGGTCACGGTCACGAGGGCATTGGAGCTCAGCGTAGTGCCATAAAGGTTCGAAACCAGCACGGTGTATACGCCCGTGTTGGTGGTTTGGATGTTCACCAGGGACAAGTCGGTATTGGTCCCGACTAGAATATTCGTCGAATTGAATTTCCAAAAATAAGTCAGCGGGGTCGAGCCCGTGGCGGTGACGCTCAGCTTGAGATTGAACCCGGCGGGAAGCACGGCTCCCTGAGGCTGGGCCAGGATGAGCGGGAGATATTTGATGGCGAGCGTTGCGGGGGCGCTGGTCGCCGCTCCATACACGTTGGTCACCACGACGACATAGCTGCCGGCGTCGTTGGTCTGGATGTTATTCAGGGCCAGGACGTATTGGGTCGCGCCGGCCAGGTTGGTCCCGTTAAACCGCCACTGGTAGGCAAAAGGCGCCGAGCCGGAAACCCCGACCGTGAAGGAGTTTGTTTCTCCGGGGAAGTTGGCAATGCTGACGGGTTGGATGGTAATGACCGGCGGGTCAATCACCGTGAGGATTGCCACCGAACTGGTGGTGACTCCCGCGGGATTGGTGATCACCACCAGGTAATTGCCGGAACTGGCCAGTTGCACATTGGTAAGCGATAGGCTCGAAGTGGTGGCGCCGGAAATGTCCACGCCGCCATACTGCCATTGGTAACCCAGCGGCAGGGTGCCGGTCGCAGTGACGGTGAAGGTGACATTCGTCCCGATCGGGGCCACGCGGTTGGTCGGTTGCTGGGAAATCGACGGCGGCGCCGGCACGTAGCATTTGCCGGCCGTGGCCGACAAGTAGACGTTCTGGATTTCCTGGGCGCTCAGAGCGCGGTTGTACACCGACGCCTCGTCGATCGAGCCGAGGAAACTGTTGGCCAGGGTGTCCCCGCGTGCGCCCACGCTGAGCGGTGTGCCGAAGGAGAAGGTGGCGGTGTAGGAATTGTCCGCCACGCCCACGCCGTCCAGGTAATACACCGTGGCGAATCCCTGACGGGTCACCGCGACGTGATGCCAGTTGGTATCCGTCACCTTCAGCGAACTGGCGACATAGTTCACACCCACCGCGGTCACATACAGGCTGCCGTCGTCAAAGATGCCCATGCCGTAGCCGGCCTGGCCGTAGGCCACGATCAGCCCGCTGGAATCCGTCAGCGAGCTTTTGTTGGTAACGGCTCGGCGAATCCACGCTTCGGTCGTGAAGTTCGCCCCCTGGGCGGCCGGCGTCAGCCCGAACCTGATCGCGTCGCCGTTGCCATCAAAACTGTAGGCCTGGCCCACGAAACCGTTGGTCGGCACCGCATTTCCCATCACGGTGCCGGCCACGTTGCTCACGACTTCATACGGGCCGCCATCCCCACGCCACCAGAAAACGAGTCCGCTGGGCGGAGTGACACACACCGGATTGGTCGGCGTGACGTAGGCATTCGAGCTGAGCACCGAGCCATAGGCATTGGAGACCAGCACCGAATAAGGGCCCAGATTCGTGCTCTGTCCGGTGAAGACGGAAAGCGTCGTGTTGGTCGCGGCGGCGATATTGGTTCCACCCAGATACCATTGATAGTAAAGCGGCAGGGTGCCGGAACCCTGCACGCTCAGGCTGACACTGGCAAGGAACGGCGCGGTTTGACTTTGCGGCTGCGTGGCGATGCCTGCCGGCACCGGTGTGAAGCACTTGCCGCTGGCGCCGGCATTGAAGATGGAGAGAATTTCCGCGCCGGCCAGCGGGCGACTATAAATCGCGGCTTCATCAATCCGGCCGTAAAAGCTGTTGGCCTGGTTGTCACCGCGGCCGCCCACGCCCAGCGCCGTACCGAAGCTAAATGTATCGCCGTAAGCGCCGGCGGCGTTACCCGTGCCGTCCAGGTACATGATGACCGTGGGGCCCTCTTTGGTCACCGCCACATGATGCCAATTGGTGTCAGTGACCGTCAGCACGCTGTAAATGATGCTGATATCGATCTTGGTGAGAAAGAGCCGGCCGTCATCCATCAAGCCAAAGCCGTAGCCACCGTTGCCGTAGCCGATCAATTCCGCGTTGTTGGCCGAGGTGCTGCTCTGGGTCGGGCTGGCGCGCTTGATCCAGGCCTCGATGGTGAAGTCCTGCAGGCGCCAATTTACATTCGTCCCGGCCACCATGGTGTCGCCGGTACCGTCAAACGAGAACGCCTGCCCGACCCGGCCCGGCACGTATGTGGTATTGCCGAGCACGGAACCCAGCGTGTTGTTGACCAGCTCCGCCGTGTTGCCCTCGGCCTTCCACCAGGCCACCATTCCCAAAGGCGGGGCGAAGCAAGGGACGTTGGTTACAGTCAGGACCGCGTTGGAACTCAGGGCCACCCCATACAGATTTGAAACGAGAACGGAGTAAACCCCCGAGGCATTGGTCTGGACGTTCCCGAGCGCCAGGGTCGCGTTCGTGGAAACGGAAACCAGCGCGGCGTCCTGCATCCAGTAATAGGTGAGGGGGAGCGATCCGGAAGCTACCACACTCAGCGAAACATCCGCTCCCAACGTTACCGTCTGGCTCAGCGGCTGCGTCGTGATCACGGGTGGGAACTTTATCACCAATTGCGCCGGCGCGCTGGTGACCGACCCATAGAGATTGGACACCACCGCGACATAACTGCCGGCCTGGTTGGTCTGGATGTTCTCCAGCGTCAGTGAGGAGTTGGTCCCGTTGCTGATATTGACTCCGTTGAACCTCCACTGGTAGGCCAACGGTGCCGGCCCGGAAACACCCACCGTGAAGGAATTCGTTTCACCGACGAAATTAGTGATGCTTGCCGGCTGGCTGGCGATCACGGGCGGGGCGAGCACCGCCAGCACCGCCATACTGCTGGTGATCGAGCCGAACGAATTGGTGACGATCACGCGATAATCACCGGAGTTATTCGCATGCATGTTCGTAAGGCTGAGGATGTAGCTCGTGGCACCCGTGATATTGGAGCCGAGGAATTGCCACCGAAATGTCAACGTGGGCGTGCCTGCCGCCAGCACGGTGAATAATGCGGAGCCGCCATTCGTGACAGTCAGATCAACGGGTTGAACCGTGATGGCTGGCGCGGCGTTTGTGCACTTGCCCTGTCCCGCGGCCGCATAGATCGCCGCGATTTCCGCCGGCACCAGCGCCCGGGTGTAAATCGACGGCTCGTCAATGGCGCCCAAAAAACTATTCGCCGCGCTGTCTGGCCGCGCGCCGATGCCAAGGGATGTGTTGAACGCGAAGGTCGCGGAATAAGTATTCGTTTCAACCACCACCCCGTCCGTGTAGAACACCAAAGCGGTATTTGTCTTCGATACAGCCAGGTGATGCCAGTTCGTATCGGTGATATGGGGAACAGCGCTCACCACCGCGCTCGACCCGATGACGCTGAGAAACAGGCTGCCATCGTCGAGCACCCCGAAGCCGTAGCCGTCCTGCCCATAGGAACAGAGCAGTCCGCCGCCCGCCGAGAAGGAGGCCTGCGCCGTGTCATACCGCCTCACCCAGGCTTCGATCGTGAAATTCTGCACGCGAAAAGCGCTCGACGTGCCCGCGTTGTAATAGTCCCCACTCCCATCAAAACTGAACGCGCGGCCCACGAAACCGTTGGTATAGGTGGCGTTGCCGACATTCGATGCCGCGAGGCTGGTAACCACATTGACCGCATTGCTCTCCGCCCGCCACCACCCCACGATCTGCCCGGGCGGTGGGGTGCAGGATTGGGCCATGGCTCCGAGTGGAAACAGATTTAGCGCGGAACACGCCATCCAGGCTGCAATTGCTCCCATCCTTTTCCAATCCCTGGCACCCGCTCTGTATCTCATAAACTTCCTTGGTAGATTGTGCAGATTCTCCCGAAACTCGATATGCCTGACAAGTAAATATTGCCCAGCCACCCGGGTTATCCCCTGTAACCCAATCGTGTAACAGATGATCCCCGGCGTCCGCGTGTACATCCTTCACTAAATCTGTCGCTAAAAGCCATATAAACCGGTCCCAAAAGAGTCCCCCTCCCGGGCATGGAACCTCGGGAGGGGGGTGGACCTTCACTCCTGCCGGAGAAGTTGAGCTCAGGGAGACTTCAACCGGTAATATTTGTTTCCGGGTGCAATCGGTTGCGACAACGAATTGTTTGTCGCTCCACGCAAGATAAGGTTTGTGTCTACCGGACTCCAAACGCTCGCCGCGTTCAAACTGGTGGCGGAAACCAACCCATAATTGGGAAAAGTGGAAGGCCAGGAGACCACGATGGCTCCCGAAGTTTGCTTTACCGTCAGATACGGAGCAACGAATCCACTGCATTTGCCCTGGTTTCCAATCAGGTAAATCTCCAAAATCTCGCTGGCAGGTAGTGCCCTGTTGTATATGGAAGGTTCATCAATTGCGCCCAGAAAACCATTTGCCAGATTGTCTCCTCGTGCGCCGATTCCCAGGGCATTGGTAACCGAAAACGTAAAAACGGGATTATATGAGAAGGCCGGCAGCGCCGTGCCGTCCACATAAAATATGACCATCGGCCCTGATTTCGTGACGGCCACGTGGTGCCAGGCGGTGTCGATAATTTGCGGGGTGGTGACCGCGGCGCCGACACCGGTTTGCGTGAGATAAAGCCGCCCGTCATCCATGATGCCCAAGCCGTAACCCGAGTCACCATAGCCAATCAACATCGCATCTCCCGGAATCCCGCTGCTAAATAAAGCGTCATGGCGCTGAATCCAAGCCTCGATCGTAAAATTCTGCAGCTGGAGGTTCGGCGGGTTGCCAATGACGACCCCATTGCCATTTCCGTTAAAACTGAAGGCCAGACCAACGCGACCATTCGTGAAGACCAGGTCCCCACTCGGCGTGGCGGCAGTGCCGCTCACGGTGTCAAGCGTGTTGCTCTGCCCGCGCCACCACCCGACCAGTCCCGCTGGAGGGTTGAGGCAGGCGGGATTCGTGACTGTCAATACGGCATTCGAACTCAGAACCGTTCCGTACCGGTTCGAGACAATTACGCAGTAACTGCCAGAATCGGAGAGTTGCAGATTGAACAGGGCGAGATAGGCATTGGTGGTCGGCGGCAGGGTGAATGCCGGCGACCGCCAGTAATAAAAGAGTGGCTGGTCTCCCGAAGCGTCCACAACCAGCGCCAGATCGGTTCCCCAGGCGACACTCTGGCTTTGCGGCTGGGTGACGATGGCGGGTGGCAGTTTGAGCACCAGCAATGCGGGCGCACTGGTTGCCATTCCCACCCGGTTTGACACCACCACCGTGTAGCTACCCGCATGGGTGCTCTGAATATTCTCCAGCACCAGCGCGGATCTGGTGGCGCCCCCCAGATTGGCGCCATTGAATCGCCACTGATAACCGAGGGGTGGCGCTCCAGTGGCCCCGATAGTGAACGAATTTGTTTCACCAATAAAATTGGTGCAACTGGCGGGCTGAACAGCAATCGCCGGGGGCGGTAAAACGACCAGGATGGCCGCCGCACTCGTGATGGCACCCGACGCGTTGGTTACCACCACCTGATAATCGCCCTCGTTGTTCGTTTGGAGCCCGGCGAAACTCAACATGAAATTTGTAGCTCCGATCAGGTTGGTGGCATGGAACGTCCACTGGTAGCGGAGAGGTGGCGTACCGGCGGCCACGACCTGCAATGAGCCGGCACCTCCTTCGGGGCTAAACTGATCGGCTGGCTGGGAAGTGATGGATGGGGCGGTAGGCACGCTGCACTTTCCCTGGTTGCCCGCCGAGTAAATAGCGGCTATCTCGCCGGCGGCCAGTGGCCGGCTGTAAATTGCCAGCTCATCGATTGCCCCGAGAAAACTGTTTGCGAAAACATCTCCCCGCGCGCCGATGGCCAGCGGTGTGTGAAACAGGAAATTGACGTTGAAGGTGAAGGGGGCCATGGCCGCCCCATCCACATAGAAAACAACTGTGTCGCTTGATTTTGTGACCGCCACATGATGCCAGGCGGTGTTGGTTATCTGGGGGCTCGTATGGACGTCCCCCGCGCCAGTCTGCTGAAGGAGCAACCGCCCGTCATCAGATATCCCAAAGGCGTAGCCGTCCAGGCCATAACCAACCAGGATCGCGCTGCCTCCCGCGGCGGTACTAAGGGCGGCATCAAAGCGGCGGCTCCAGGCTTCGATGGTGAAATCCTGAAGTTGAAGCGCGCTGGGATTTCCCACGAGAAACGCATCCCCGTCGCCGTCGAAACTAAACGCAAACCCGGCCAGACCGTTGGTATAGGTGGCATTGGCCACTCTGCTGGCGATTATGCCACCGGTAACTTCGGCCGAATTCCCCTCCCCGCGCCACCACCTGACGATCTGGCCGGGAGGTGCCACACACGTCTGGGCCACCGCCTCGCCCGGGATTAATTGCGCGGAGACACACGCTATCCACACCGCTATGATCGCAAATCTCCTCTCTGAACTTCCGCCCGCAACGAAACTCATAAAATTCCCTAGTCGGTGGGTCAGACTGTCACGTAATGAGCTAGGCTTGACAAGAAAATCCTGCGCCATCCAGGCCGGAATCCATTTTTGCGCCTCAAAATTCCATTGGATATCCGGTGGAGTTCAGGCCCTTCAGGCGCGGCCGGTGGCACATCCCGAAAACCCGGCAACGGGTAACAACGTTACAACTACCCCCGCCCGACTAAGGCGACTTAAGCCGGTAGTATTTATTTCCGGGCGCGATCGGTTGCGATAGTGAGTTATTGGTCGGCCCACGAACAATCAAGTTGGTGTTGATGCTGGTCCAGACGCTCGTCGTTGCGAGGCTGGCAGCCGAGATCGGACCGAAGTTCGTGAAGTAATTCGGCCAGGACAATACCACGGACTGATTCGTCACGCCGATGGCCAGCGGCGGAACCGGCGTGTAGGAAATGACGACATTGTCCAGCTGAAAGAAGCCAGGTCCTGTGAAGTATTCCGGAATGTTAAGGTCAAAACAAATCCGCACCGAACGTCCGGCGAAGCCGGTCAGGTCCACGCTGTTGGTTCGATTGCCCGTGTCGTAGTTGGCCGTTCCCGGCATGGCGGTCAGGATGACGTTGGTTTGCAAGGCCAGCCCCCCACCGAATGGCTCGATTACCACGCTGAATGTGCGTGGCAAGGTCGCACCGCCGTAGTAATACATGTCCCATCCGGCGCGCCAGTTAAAGGAAAGTGTGAGCGGACCGGCTGGCAGCACCACATCCATTGCTGCCCGGGTCCGGCCGGGCCCATTGCCATCAAAACCTGCCGTGAGGCAATAGCCTCCATCCGAAGGCGCCGTCAGGAAGAACCCGTAGCCCGGATCGTAACCCGCAGAACGCACGGCCAGCGGAGCGAACGGTTGCGAAATGTCTGTGATCGTCCAATTCGAGGAATTTCCTGTTTCAAAGCTCCCGTTCTTGACCACCGGCGGAAGCGTAATCGACAACAGTGCATTGGAACTGGCGGCCGCGCCCGCCGAGTTGGTGGTGACGACGTTGTAGCTTCCGAGGTGGTAATAACCCACCCCCGTGATGGCCAGGCTGGAATTGGTGGCCTTGGCGACTGCCGCTCCGTTCAAGTACCACTGATATGCCAATGGCCGGCTGCCGGAGGCCAACGGAGTGAATACCACGTTGGAACTGATGACCGTCACCTGGTTGCTGGGCTGCAGCGTCCACGCTGGCGCCAGCGCGCATTTGCCCGCCGAGGTCGCATTGTAAATCGTTCTGACTTCATTCGAGGACAGGGCGTGATTGTAGATGGACGCTTCGTCAATCAGACCCAGAAAGCTGTTGTTCAAATTGTCGCTGCGGGCTCCCACCCCCAGGCTGGTCGCAAACGAGAAGGTGCCGCCGTAATTCGATGCTGGATAGCCGATGCCATCCAGATAGAAAACGATACTGGTGCCAACTTTGCTCACCGCGACGTGATGCCAATTAGTGTCGGTAAATTGAAAAGTCCCTACGACTTGGTTGATGCCAACCGCCGTGAGGAACAAATGCCCGTCGTCAAGAATACCGAAGCCATACCCCGACTGACCGTAGCACACCAGCTCAGCATTGCCCGCGGAAGCCGTCGTTTTGTTGGTACTGCCACGCTTTATCCAGGCCTCGATGGTGAAGTCCTGCAGCTGGGTGGCCGGAGAATTTCCCAGCACCACGACGTCCCCGTTGCCATCAAAGCTGAAGGCATTCCCCGACATTCCGGGGGCATAGGTGGTATTTCCGATCAGCGTGCCCGCTGAGCCACTAATCGAATCGGCAGGAGTCCCCTCCGCCTGCCACCAGGCCACCAGGCCAGTCGGTGCATTGAAGCAAAGGGGATTGGTAATTGTGAGCGTTGCGTTCGAGCTGGCGACGGTGCCATTGGTATTCGAAACAAATGCCGTGTAGTTGCCCATGTTTGAACTTTGGATGCTATACAGCGACAAAATGGAATTGGTGGCACCGGGTAGATTGGTGGAGCCGAAGCGCCACTGATAACTCAGGGTTCCCACACCGCTGGCGGTTACGTTGAAGGAGACATTCGCGCCGGCGGGGGCCGTCTGGCTTTGTGGCTGCGTTGTGATGGTGGGTGGCAGGTTGAGCGCCAGGAAAGCGGGTGAACTGGTCACCGCGCTGAACGAATTTGTAACCACCACCGTATACATGCCGGCATTGGGAATCTGCGCGTTGGTTATCGTCAGGCCATATTGGGTGGCGCCAGGCAGATTTGTTCCGTTAAAGCGCCATTGAAATGAAAGGGGCGGGGTGCCTGCTGCGCTTACCAGGAATAATGCGGTTGTGCCGGGAAGATTCGTCCAACCTTGGGGCTGTGTGATGATGCTGACCGGCACCAGGACCGTGAGCGTGGCCACGTCGCTGGTCGCCGATCCGTAAATGTTCGTGACCATGGCCTGGTAAGCCCCTGCCTGGCTGGCTTGCACATTCCCGAGCGTGAGACTGGAGCTGGTCGCGCCAGGCAGATTTGTTCCGTGCGCCTGCCACTGGTATGAGGGCGGGGGCGTCCCGACGGCCGTGACGCGGAAAGTTGGGCTGGCACCCCGCAATACCGTTTGGTTGGTGGGCTGTTCGATGATGGCCGCAGGAACAGCAATTGCCAGGACCGCGACGGAGCTCGTCACCGAGCCGTAGGGGTTCACGACGTAAAGCGTATAATTCCCCTCGTCAGCCGGTTGGATATTTGTGACGGCCAGAGTCGCGGTTTGCGATCCCACAATTCGACCGTCGTCCGCCAGATCAACGCCATTGAAACGCCATGTATAAGTAAGCGGCGCATCGCCGGTAACCCCGGCGGAAAAGAGCGCGGTCGAGCCGGCGAAATTCGTGAAGCCGCGCGGTTGATTCGTTATGGTTGGCGCCACCGCCACGCTCAGGGTCGCAAGGTCGCTGGTGATGGAACCGACGTAATTACTCACGATCACCCGGTAGATGCCGGCATTGCTGCTCTGGAGGTTGCTGAAGTTCAGCAAATAATTGGTGCCTCCCGGAACGTTGTTGCTGCTTCGTTGCCACTGATAGAAAATGGGCGGACTTCCTGCCGCGAGAACCTTCAATGAGACGGGGTTGGCGGTGACTCCCGTGGTGTCTGACGGCTGTTGTGTTATTGAGGGACCCACTGCAGTATTGCACTTCCCGGCGCTGCTGGCGTTGTAAATGGCGGCGATCTCAAAAGCGTCCAGGGGACGGTTGTACATCGAAGTTTCATCGATGGCCCCCAGAAATCCCTGGACCAGGCTGTCGGCTCTGGCTCCAATCGCCTGCACGGAACCAAATGAGAAACCAGGGTCATAGACAAACGAAGAATAGGCAATTCCATCCACATAAAACTGGACGTTGGTGCCGGATTTGGTGACCGCAACATGATGCCATCCCGTATCGGTGATTGGCGCGTCCTGCATCAAGACCTGGCTCGTGCCGACCTTGGAGAGAAAAAGCCAGCCTTCATTGTAGATGCCCAGCGCGATCCCGCCACCACCGCCATGCAGCAGGCCGGCGGCGTAACTGGCTGGAGTCGTTATGCTGGAGTCGTAGCGCTGTATCCACATCTCGATGGTAAAGTCCTGTACTCGCAACGCCGGCGGGTTCCCCAAGGCGACTGCGTCCGCGCTTCCATCGAATGAGAAAGCTTTTCCCACGAATCCGTTGGTGTAGGTGGTGTTTCCAACGAGAGTTCCGTTGGTCGCCACCGCCAGATCGGCAGCCGAGTTTTCACCAGGCCACCAGCCAACGAGGCCGGCCGGGGGCGGCGTACAGATCTGGCCTGCGACCCTGCCCGGGCTTATAAGAATGAAAAGACCGAGGAATAAAACATTCCACCCGATGGAATTCTGAAGCTGTAGCCTCCGTGATATTTGTGTCATAATGCCCTTCTTTGTGCAGGGAACAACTTGAGCCAAATCTAGCTGTTTATAAGGGAACTTACTTGCAAGGTCAATGAAAAACCGATGGGTCACCAGATTCAATGGAGTGGCTTCCTTCGCGAAAAAAGGTGAATTGCCTGGCCATATCCAACCGGCAAGCCCTGAAAACCTGATAGGCAAGCGAGTGCTTGCCCTACGACGCTACTACTTCCTCCATGAACACCCGCCACTTTTCCACAATCTTCCCCGTCGGTTTTGCTGGCTCGCCGTTACGCTGCCATACCTCCACACTCCGGTCCGAGGCCACGAGTTTGAGTCCGGCGTTACGCAGGATTTGCCGGCACCTCTCCGCCCCTTCCGCGCCAAAAACAAAATCGTGCAACTCCACCATCACCGTCTTGTAAGACTTGAATAGTTCGGCTGACTGCTCAAATACGCCGAGTTCCGCCCCTTCGATGTCACAAATCAGCACATTGAAAGGACCGAATTCTCGATTGAGTTGTTCGAGTGTTTTAGTGGGAATCGATGAAGGCTGATCGGTAGCCTCCCTTAACCTGCCGCCAGTCAGATCACCGCTATCAGGAACATAAGTTCCCTGTCCCTCGACTTGAATCGCACAATTCTCGACCTTGAAAGACAAGCCATTCAAATCCCGATTCCGCGTCAAATAAGGGACGCATTCCGGGTTGGCCTCCACCACCACATGGCAGGCGGGAGAGCGCAGACGCTTTCCGGTGACACACGAAACGACTCCCAAACAAGCGCCTACCTCCAGCACCCGGTCTTCTGCTTGTATGAAGCGAGGGATCATCCTGAGTTCGCGCGCTTCGTAAGTGTGGAGAAAGAAGCGGGAACGCAGTAGCGGCGTGGTCAATTGCCTGGGTATTTCGAATGTGCAACCACCAGTCCGAAAACGACTTCCCTTGAGATCGAACAAACCGGCCAGAATTGGAAGTACAACGGCATGTTTGAATTTCTTGATTGGCGCAAGCCAGTCTGACATCGGACCAGAATAATCTTTGGACGTGTTCCCTGTCGAGAGTCCATTGGCTGGAGGCCGCCAGGCGCGGGGTGCCGGAATTATGGCTCCTTTTGCATCAGCAGCCAAAAATCAGCAAAAAAAGGTCTGGACAAAATGGGTCAAACTTACTAGTTAGTATAAGGATGGGTGCTCGGGCGAGGAAAGCTTTCACATTGATTGAACTATTAGTCGTCATCGCGATTATTGCGATTCTGGCGGCAATGTTATTGCCTGCGCTGGGAAAGGCGAAAGAGCGGGGACTTCAGGTCTCGTGCATTAATAATCTGAAACAACTGCAGACAGCCTGGCTGACCTACCCTGACGATAATCGCAACCGTATTGCTGAAAACAAATCGAACATGGCCGGCACCACGGCCTCAAGTTCGGCCGGGTCCTGGGTGGTGGGAAACGCCCTGAATGGTGTGGGTGCCACCAATATGTCTGACGGAAGCCTCTATCGCTACACCCCTGATTTCCACGTTTACCACTGTCCCTCCGACCGCTCCAAAACCCAGGATGGCTCCATGACACGCTTGCGAAGTTATTCCATGGATTGGGTTCTCAACAACAGCAGCAGTTCCGACACCATCACCCTGATAACGCAAATCCAGGTTCCGACCGATGCTTTTGTCTTTTTGGACGAACATGAATCCACGCTCGACGACGGCGTATTCGCCGTTGACCGTAATCCTGCCAGCGTATGGATTAATCTTGTTTCCGACCGGCACTCACGCGGCGCGAATTTTTCTTTCGCCGATGGCCACTGTCTTAAGATGAAATGGAAAGCCAACAAAATCTTTCAATACCAAGGACAACCCGCCACCGGGGGGGATCTGGAGGATTTGCGAAAGATACAGGCGGCTTTCCCTCCACGCCTTTTCTGATTGTCCGTTCGAAGGCCCTCTTAGCCCGAAAGCTTGCTACTCCGACGACAGGTTTGAAACTGCCGCGTACACACGCTCAATTTCGACACAAGCCATGCACCGCTCCAACTCCTCCGCCGTCCCCCGAATCCCCCCGCCATCGTACCGATAATACTCCAGATTCCTTCCCGCCACCGCGGGGTTCGGTATCAACGTGAACTTCTGGTTGTAAGGCTGGATCGGTTTGTTCCAGGTGGGAGTTTCAATGACCACCTGGCCGCGGACTTTCATCGCGGCGGCGAGGTGCATCATGACCGTGTCCACGCTCAGAAAGGCGTGGCAGCGTTTGATCAGCGCCGCGGCCTGGCGGAGATTTTTGGTTTCCGGCGTGAAAACTTTTCCGGGATCGGTCCCGGCCAGGATTTGCGGGTGGACCTCCTTTTCCTGTGGGCCGCCAAATAACAAAATCGCCCAGTCGGGATGCTCGCGGTTCAACTGGCGGATCAATTCGATGTAGGAAGCCAGCGGCCAGCGGCGCAGCGGTAAATTTTTGGTGCCGCCCGAGCCGACATGGATGCCGATGAGCTGGCGGCCTTCAAGGTTGTTGGCGGCGAGATATTCAGCGGCCCAGGCAGTGTCGGCGGGTGACAGAAATATTTCGTAATCGTGGGCTGGCAGCACCGGTTTGGCGCCGATCAAGTCGAGTAGCGCGAGGTTGTTCTCGATGCTGTGTTTCTCGTAATCCTGCTTGAGGGTGCGATTCACCAGCAGGCGGTCGAACGGCGTGGCGTGATCGTAATCGTGGCTGGCCCGCAGTCGCGCATTCACGACCCGGGCCACGGCACGATAATGCACGCGGCTCTGCGGGTGGCCGTTCAGGGAAATGTCGTAACGTTGCTGGCGCAGTCCCAGCAGGAATTTCAGCGCCTCCGGCTTGCTCGCGTTGATCAGGTTCTTCTGGTGAACCGTGTTAAGATGGGGATTTCCCTCCAGCACGTCGCGCGAGCCGGCCCACAGGACGAAGGCATCCAATTGCGCGTCCGGATAATTCGCGCGCAATTCATGGATCAGCGGCGTGGCGAAGAGGGTGTCGCCGATGCCCGCGAGGGAAATGACGAGGATTTTCATTTACCTCCCGGCGCTCACCCGCCCGCGGGCGCTGTTCGAGAACCAAACCATTTCAAAGCCGCGAAATCTTTTCCAGCAGCGCGGTGGTGGATTTGCCGCGCACGAACGGAATAATCACGATGCGGCCGCCGCAGCTTTCCACCGTGCGACGCTCGTCGGCGTTCAGGGTCTCCAGGGTGTAGTCGCCGCCCTTCACGTACACGTCCGGCGTCGCCGCCGAAAGAAAGCGCGTGGCGGTCTTTTCCGGAAAAATGCAGACGCCGTCCACACTCTCCAGCGCCGCGAGCACCATGGCGCGATCGGCTTCCTCGTTCACCGGTCGGCCGTCGCCCTTCAACTGCCGCACGGAATCGTCGCCGTTCAACCCGACGAGCAACGCGTCGCCGTTATTGCGCGCCGCCTCGAGATAGACCACGTGGCCCGGATGCAGCAGGTCGAAGCAGCCGTTGGTCACCGCCAGCCGCCGGCCTTTGGCTTTCAGCGCGGCACGCCATTCGGGCAGTCGCTCCCAGGAAATAATTTTATCGCGAAAATTCACGTTAATTTAATTTAGCGCCGTTCGTTATTGTTGCCGCGCCGGGGCGCGGCTGTCGAGAATTTCGCTGGCCACGGTGGCTTTCTCTCCGTAGTTGATGCTCATCGCCCCCCCGAGCAGGCTCACGATGCGCACGTTGACCAGGCCCAGCTCGCGCATCCCGGCGGCCACCCCCAATTGCGCGGGGTAATGTTTCAAGGATTCCAGGATGTAGGAGTAGGCCGCGGAATCGCCGACAAAAATCCAGCCCAACACGGGAATGACCATCCGCAGGTAGGCGAAATAAATCGCGCGCCACAGCGCGTTGGCCGGCTTGCCGAAATCCAGGATCATCACCCGCCCCCCCGGCCGCAGGATCCGTTGCATTTCGCAAAGGCCCTGCTGCCAATCTGCAAGGTTTCGCAGCCCGTAGGCCACCGTCACCAAATCGAAGGCCGATTCAGCAAAAGGCAACCGCTGCGCGTCGCCGGCCACGAACTTCACCCCCGCGCCACCTTCGGCTGCGCTGTCAGCTTTCCGCCCGGCGCCCTTATTCCGCGCCACTTCGAGCATGGGCTCATTGGCGTCCAGGCCCACCACCTCAGCCCCCTCGCGGGCAAACGCCAGGGCGAGGTCGCCCGTGCCGCAACACAGATCCAGCACTTTCAGGCCGCGGACCGGTCTGGCCAGTTTCAGGACACGGCCCTTCCAATAACGATGCAAGCCGAAGCTTTGCACGTCATTCATCAGGTCGTAACGCGGCGCGATGCGGGAGAAGAGCTCGTTTACCCGCGTCGCGCGGTTTTTGCCGGGATCGTAGTAACGATTGGCCATGTACATGCTTAAGTTATTGCGGGCTGCGGCGGAAACGAACTGCCTTACCCCGTCGCGCGCGGCGAAACCGGGTTGCCAAGCGCGAAAAAATATGTCATAAACAAATGAAATAGCGAGAATCCTCGCTGCGGATGTTCGAAAAATTGAAAAACATTTTGGCTTCCGGTTCCAAGCCAGCTGCCGCGCCCGGAGCCGCCCACCCGCCTGCTCCCCAGAACCCTTCCGCTCCCGTTCCGGAGCAGAAAAATGGTCAAAAGGTTCTGGTGGTGGACGACAGCCCGGTCGTGCTCAAGGCCTTGGGCATGAAATTGAAGTCGGCCGGTTACACGGTCATGCTCGCCGCCGATGGCGCGGAGGCCGTGGGTCTGGCCCGCCGTGAATCGCCCAACCTGATCCTGCTCGATATTTCTTTCCCGCCTGATGTCGGCCAGGGCGGAGTCGCCTGGGATGGCTTCCGCATCATGGAATGGCTGCAGCGCATCCCCGAAGCCAAGAACATCCCCATCATCGTCATCACCGGCGGCGATCCCGATAAATACAAGGAACGTGCCCTCGCGGCAGGCGCCGTAAGCTTTTTTCATAAGCCGGTGGACAACGACGAATTGCTCGCCATGATCCGGCACACGCTGGAAAAAATCGCCAAGGCCGCTCCGGCAGCTTGAGTTCCAATCCCTGCGGTTGAAAGAGATGGCGTTTGCCATTTCTTCTCCCGGAGTGATGCAACGAGTTTCCTTCTTTCCAAACACCTTCTAGAGCCGATTTCAGCTCAGAACGACTCAAACCCTTGGCGGCCGAATGCTCTCCCTCTCCTGGGGGAGAGGGTTGGGGTAAGGGCGGACCTTTCGTCCAACAGCATCGGTTCCACTTGAGCCCCGGCACCCGGTCAGACGGCGCCTTCAAATGCCCTTCGCAAGTACTCCAGGCTCTTCGTGGCGATGGTTTCCGGCCCTTCCTCAAAATTGAATACTTCCACCGACACCACGCCACCGTATCCCACTTCCTTCAACGCCGCCGCAATCGGCCGGAAATCCACGTCGCCGAAGCCGGGTCCCTTCAGGTTGCGATCGTTGGCGTGGAAGTGGGCGAAGCGCGGCCAGGATTCGCGGATGATCTGCGGGATCGCTTTGGACTCGGAGCACATCGCCTTCACGTCGAGAATGATTTGAAAGCGCGGCGAGTTCAGTTCGTCCACAAAAGCAATCGCGTCAGCCGCGGTGTTGATGAAATTCGTTTCCGCCGGCGCGAGTGGTTCGAAACAGATGGTGATGCCGCGATCTTCCGCGCGCGTGACCGCCGGGCGAAAAGTTTCCAAAGCCCAGGCGCGGGCCTGCCCGGGAGAAACATCCGGCAGGATGTTGCGCTGCTTCGGGGAACCCACCACCATCACCTTGCCACCGAGATCTGCGCAGAAATCCACCAAATCACAGAAGTACGTTGAGGTTCGCGTGCGGATGGCTGCGTCGGAATGGTTTATGTACAGGCCTTCGGGTTTGACGAGGACCCAATGAATGCCGGCGATGGCGATCCGGCTGCGCTGCGCGGACTCGCGAATTCTTTGGCGTTCGGCGGCGGAAATATCAGTGACGGAATTCGCGAGGGTGAAGGGTGCGATTTCCACGGCCCCATAGCCGAGCCGCGCGGCGTAGGCGAATACGTCATCTATCTTCCATCCCTGGAAGATTTCGTTGCAGATCGCGAAATTCATTGGTGAACCGCGCACGAGGATAGGGCTGCGGCCAAGGGTTACGCAATCTTTGCGCGGGGAGGATTGGGATTAAGAAATTACGTCCTCCAAATTCCCTTCCTTTTTCTTTGTTTTTCCCCGGCGATCCCTGTGGCCAGTCTCTGGTAAACCTGGTTTCGCCGGGGAAAAACAAAGAAAAAGGCCCACTCTCGCAAAAAAGAAGGCGGGAGGGCGCGAAGAGGAAACAGCGTTCCGCGACGCTGCTTCACTTCCCCGCGCTTTCCCTCCCGCCCGTGCGACCCACCGCTCGGAAGTCGTCGCTAGTGAGCTCCCGCCGCCCGCAGGCCCCAGCGATTGCCGGAGCCCGCGGTGACGTGTTTGTTCTTCACTCGCGCTTTCCTGCGGTTTTCCCGTTCTCCGACGCGTTTCCGCAACACATCGGTCACCTTGAGCCAGACGGCTTGCAGCGTGTTCTCGCGCGCTTCCGCGTGGATATCCGGGCCCGGCACCGCCAGATGCACAAAGGCCCGGAAGGCCGGCGCGCTTTCACGCTGGCGCTCGAGCACGACCGCCGCATTGCTCACGGGAATCAGTTTGCGCAATCGCTCCAGCGATTGCCCCAGCCAGCGACGCAGTTCCGCTGTCGCGTTAACCCCCCGGATTCGATACTGCACTTTCATTTTGCTCCTTTGCTTGTTGGTTCAACGTGGAACGGCAACGTCCCACGCTATTCGTTGATCCCCCAATTCCGATAAGACGGGCCGAGCGCGCACGGCATATCGTGCCGCGCCGTCAGCAGCTCCACGAATCGCTGCGACTCCGAAAGCCCCACGTCGGGTTCCGGTTCGGCCTTGGTCGCGGTCAGCAGCAATACATTCGCCGCATCCACCAGCGCTTCGGGTTCGACCGGCTTATGGAGCACCGCGGTGGAATTGTCCGTCACGCCGGGCGGAGGAACAAAGCCCGGCTCGGACAGCACCACGAGCGGCGCATCGGGATTCAGGAAACGCATTTGTTCAACCACGCCCAACCCGCCGAGCAGTGTCTGGTTCAGGTCCAGCAGCACGAGCCCGGGCTGGCAGCGCGCCGAAGCCTCGGCCGCTTCGGCGGGATTGCCCGCCCAGACAATCTCGTAGTCGCTGGCCCGGAAGGCGCGATGGATGGTCGCCCGCGTCTGCGGCGCCACCGCCATCAGCAACGCCAGAACCGTCATCTTCATTTTCATGCGCACACTTTCCGTCCGAAGCGCGGATTAGACTAATACGATTTCTCGAATGGACATTTAGGTTTAACCGAATGATGGTGGAGCATGGAATTTCTGAACTATCATCACCTGCGCTATTTCTGGACCGTGGCGCGGGAAGGCGGGCTGACGCGCGCGGCCGCCAAACTCAATGTTTCCCAACCCACCATCAGCGAGCAGATTCGGGCGCTGGAGGAAGTCCTGGGACAAAAGTTGTTTCGACGCGCCGGCCGAAACCTGGCGCTAACCGACGTTGGCCAGCAGGTGCTGAGCTATGCGGACGAGATCTTTACAATCGGTCAGGACCTGATGGATTCCATCAAGCTGCGCCCCACCTCGCGGCCGCTGCGTTTCAACCTGGGCGTGGCGGACGCGTTGCCCAAGGCGGTGACCTACCAGATCATCGAGCCGGTATTTCACCTGACCCCACCAGTGCAGATATCCTGCTGGGAGGCGACGGTGTCCGACATGTTGTTGGAGCTGGCTTCCTACCGGCTGGACGTGGTGCTGGCCGACGAACCCGCATCCAGCGGCGTGACTACGCGAATGTTCAACCATCTGCTGGGAGAGTCCGGCGTTTCCTTCTGCGCCTCACCCGCACTGGCGCGGAAGTTGGCAGGCCGGTTTCCGAAGTGCCTGGACGGAGCGCCTGCACTGCTGCCCATGGCCAACACGGGCCTGCGGCGTTCGCTCGAGAAATGGTTTCATTCGGCGGGAGTGCGTCCTCGGCTCGTGGGCGAGTTTTACGATCCCGCGTTTGTGAACGTGCTGGCCCAGCACGATCACGGATTTCTGTCGGTGCCTACGATTGCAGCGGCGGAGGTCGTGGCGCGCTTTGGGTTTAAAGTGATCGGCAGCACGGAGGAATGTCAGCAGCAGTTTTACGCGATCACGCCGGAGCGCAAGCTGACCCATCCGGCGGTGGCGGCGATTACATCAAAGAAGCGGGCGGCAAGCACCGGAGATTGACCGGAGGCACCTATTGCAACCAATCGCGGTTCCCAGGCATCGGGTGAGTCCAGCGTGCAAGCGGCTTGCACAAATCGCTATTGTCGGTTTGCATGATTCCTGCTGGATTTAAGGTGCTTTGAAGAAATTGGAACATATCGGCCTCGGCAGAGCCCGTCCGTTGCGGCGGATCGTGGCTGTTGTGCTGCTGCTCCAATTCCTGGTGTTGCTGGCGATGGCTCATTCCGAGTCACTGCACCGCGCGCTGCATCCAGATGCGGGACAGGTCAATCACCAATGTTCAGTAAGCATGCTGCGCAGCGGACAGGTTGACGCCCCCGAGTGCCTCGCGGTGGCGGTTCCCCTGGTGGTCGCGGTCGAGGCGCTGGCGCCGGTGCAGTGCACGATTTTCGTTTCGGTTGATTTTTCCCTTCCTCCGAGCCGCGGTCCTCCTGCGGCGCTTTCCTGATTCGAAAGCTGGCTTTTCTGAAACCGGCGGCGCGCATACGCCCCCGGCATGACTTCGGAAAAGTGATTTCTCCATAACTCTGTTCAGATCGGGCCGTTCCGCGCCCGGATTCGCCGTGGGCGGATCAAAAACGGAAAGACATTTATGAAAATGAATCGCGTATATCGCGTACCCGCACGCCGTTGTGCCTTCACCTTGATCGAGTTGCTGGTCGTCATTGCGATCATTGCCATCCTGGCCTCGCTGCTTTTTCCCGTAATCGCCCGCGCCAAAGGCCGGGCGCTGTCGGCCAGTTGCGCGTCGAGCTTCCACCAGATGGGGCTGGCGATGGGGATGTACGCCGAGGACGCCAATGGGTATCTGCCCGGCACCGCGCATTCCAGCCTCAGCAACACCTGGATATACAGCCTGGCTCCCTACGTTGCCAAAGTGGACCGGATTCGCCTGTGCCTGGCGGACAAGAAGCGCGACGAGCGCCTGTTGAACCAGGGAACGAGCTATATCATGAATGAATATACTTCGACGCCCGCGCTGGATCCATTTGGCGACCCCATCCCCACCGAGCCCACGTGGAACAAGCTGAGTTCCATCGCCAAGCCGTGCGATACGATGCTGGTCTTCGAGATTTCGGACCGGCAAGGCACCGGCACCGGCCAGGACCACACCCACTCGCGCAACTGGCTGAACGGGTGGAACAGCGTGCTGGATGACATCCAGCCCGACCGCCACAACGGCACCGCGAATTACCTCTTCGCCGACTGGCACGTGGCGGCGCTGAAGCCCGCACCGCTCCGCCTGCGCATCGAAGCCGGCGATAATTTTGCCAAACCTCCCCAATAACCCTCCGAACCCCTTTCACGGCGCGAACCGTGATTCATCGAACCAACCCAAAAAACAGAATGCTTATGAAACAAACCAAATCGCAGATTATCGGCCGGATCCGCCAGCTCGGGCTGGCGGCGCTCCTGGCCGCGGGCATGTCCGCGCATGGACAAACGTGGCTCTACCAGGGCCACACGGACATCGGCATTGATTACGACGAAGACGTCAACGAATGGGACCTCCACATTCATGACGAAGTTAACGACATGGAGTATTCGCCGCCGACCAACGCGTTGTTGATTGTCAAAGCCGACGCGCATGGCTTCGTGCCGGCCGGCGCGCAGTGGAGTTTCCTCGGACCGGTGGGCAGCGACGTGTGGACTTTGCCCAAGGTGCAGGATTCCAACCTGCTCTTCCTCGGATTTGGCGCGGAGGAGATTGCGGACGGCACGTTTTCGAACAACCAGTTCACCGTCACCCTCACCGGCTTCTCCGGACCGGGCAACCTCGTGATCTACGACGTGGATTCCTTTGGCGATCCGGTAGTCTGGATGAACCCGGGCGACGGACTGGGGCCGGCGGATTCGCGCACGCTGCCGTCGGGCGCGCACAGCCATATTAACTGGGGGTTCAGCGCGCCAGGAGATTACACCGTCACGTTCCAAGCCGACGCCGTGAGCGTGCTGAATGGCGCGACCAGCAGCGGGCCGGTGGACTACAAGTTTCACGTGGTCGCCACCAACGAGGTGCTGATCAACCCGAATCCCGGCCTGCTTCAGGCTGCGGTGGACGGCGGCACTTTGAACCTGGCGTGGCCCACCAACCGCGGTTGGATGCTGCAATCCAACCGCGTGAGCCTGACCGCAACGAACGACTGGTATCCATGTCTGAACAACGGCTCGACCGGGGTCACGAATCTGGCCGTCGAAACGGATCGGGCCAACCCCAACGTGTATTTCCGGCTCGTGAAGCCGTAGCCCGCGGCATGGCGGCGGCGCGCTGTTCCGCCGCCGCCATGTCCATCCACCACAAACTCCCTGCCTTCATGAAACAAATCAAAACGCTGCTGCTCGCCGGAACAACCGTCTGGCTCGCGCACGCAGCCATCGCCGGCGCCCAGGTGGTTTATCTCGATCACCAGCACATGGATTTTCGTTTGCAGTACGATCCGAATGCCGAGGGCACCAACCGCCTTTACACCATACTCGGTTACGACACCGGCGCCGATCATTTCACGGCGACCAACCAGCAGGTGTATATCGTCGGGAACACGAACGCCCTGCTTACCATTCCCGGCAATCCCAATTACGCTTTTCTCGGCACGCCGGGCGCCCCGATCTGGATTCTGCCGCAAAGCCAGAACATCACGCTGCCGTACGTGGGCACCTCGGCGGAGGACATTCCCTTCGGCGTGTTTGACGGCGCGTTAAACTTCGAACTGCTTTCCGCCGAAGGGCCGGGGAATTTCTTCGCCTGGGCCAACAGCGTCGCGGGCCAGCCGCCCGTCGTGAAGTTCATCTGCACGAATGGAATTGTTTCCACGAACAATAACGTCATGAATCCGCTGACGGGCAGTCACGAGCACTACAATTGGGGATTCAGCACCAACGGCCTCTACCGGGTGACCTGCCGCGTCACCGGCCGGCGCGTCGGCGAATCAACGAACATCATCGGCCGCGACGTGGCCTGGGCTTTTGAAATCCTGCCCTTGCGCCCGTGGGAAAGCTGGGTCTCGACCAACTGGCTGCCCGCCACCGGGACAAATATCGCCGGAGCCGGCGCTGATCCGGACGGCGACGGCATTGTGAATCTCCTCGAATACGCTTTTGGCAACAATCCCAACGCTCCGCTTTATACCAACCTTCCCGCCCTGACGTTTGTGAACGAAGGCGGTACTAATTACGGGGCGTTGCGTTATATCCATTCGACCAATGCGAGCGACCTGACTCTCCAGGTGCGAGCTGCGAGCGCCCTTGAGGCATTGGCCGGGAGCATTACCAATGTGAGCGGCGCGGCGACAAACGGCGCCGCCGAAATTGTAACGATACGCGATTCCGTGCCCAGGGAACCTGCGACCAGCCGGTTCTACCAGCTCCGCGTGAAATTGAATTACCCGTGAACTGGACGTTTGCCGCCCGCCAATGAAGGATCCCGCCGCCAGGAAGTCATGGGCCCTGCAGGTTTGCCTGCTGGCGGGGATGCGGCTGACCCCGATTCGCGAAAGGATCATCGCCCACCTGGCCGCGCAACGGGTGCCCGTCAGCCTGGAGGCCATGACGCAGGCCGGGGGCATTCGCGGCGCGTGTAACGCCGCCACAGTCTACCGCACGCTCATGTTATTGCATGAACTGGAAGTGATTCGCCAGGTGAGCCTGCCAAACAAGGCCAGTTACTTCGTCTTGAATGTCCCCGGGGAGAGCACCCATTTCCTGGCCTGCCACCGGTGCGGGACGATCTGCGAACTGCCGGGCCTGGGATCAATCACCGATCTCGAGGAAAACATTGCGGCCGCGGAGGGTTACCAGCGGCTGTACCATGAACTGGTGTTTTTCGGGATTTGTCCGGCCTGCCAGAAGCACGCGCCCGATGTCGCGTGCGCGAAAGTCCAGGCGCGGATGAAATTGCACGGCGGCTTGAAACCGCACTTCGTGGGACGGAGGGACGATAGAACATAGGCCGGACCGAAGGCGAATCCGATCCGGACTTGACGTGACTCCGAGCCCTGCTGGAATACCGGCTGTGAACACACTTTCAACGCCGGCGGAGTGGCACGACTTTCTCAAATCATTTGCGACTGCTGTTGCAGCAACCGAATGGCCCGGAAATCCGCCAGCTTCGGAAGCGCAATTGCTCAAAGCCGAAAGCCGGTTAAAAGTCACGCTGCCACCTTCGTACCGCGCGTTCCTCACCGAGAGCAACGGATGGCGAAATGCCTCGCGTGAAATACCGGTTTTGCGGCCAAGCGAAAAGATTCGCTGGTTCAAAAGAGAACACCCGGAATGGGCTCAGGCCTACATGGATCCCCTGCGAGGGACAAACTTCCTTCTTCCCGCCGAGCGCGACTATTTCAATTACACCGACGGTAACACGGTGAATTTTGACTCAAAACATCTGGCCCACACACTCTGCCTCAGCGAACTCGAAGATTCCGCGGTTCTATTGCTGAACCCCATGGTCGTCTGGCCGGATGGCGAATGGGAAGCCTGGTTCTTTGCCAACTGGCTGCCGGGCGCAAGGCGATACCGCAGTTTCGCGGATTGGATGCGGCACGAACTCGCCGAACTGACCGACGAGCCGTTCGAGCATTCAGGTATTGCCGGTGAACTTCCGACCGTTTACCTCGACGGACCAGCGAAGGAAAAGCGACGAGTGCGGCCACGGGAGGAAATTCTCACCTTTGACGAAGCATCGAAAAGGCTCTCCTCAAAAACGAGGGCCCACCGGGTCAAGGCCGTACGTCATCTGTGCCGAATCGGCGGCGACAAGGCGATCGCGACTTTGTTGGGCCTGCTAAAGCATGATTACGATTATCATGTCCGGTGTGAAGCCGCCGAAATACTCGGCCAAATGCGGGTCGAAGCTGCGATCGCTCCCCTGCTTGAAATTACCGCCGAAGCATCTTTTGTGACCAGCACCGCAGTTGAATCTTTGGGACATTTCGATGACGAAGTCAGCGCCCGGCGTTTGCTCGCCATGGTCGAGGAAGACGGTCCCTCAGGGCTGGTTGCGGCTGGAGCCTTGGCAAAGCGGAATGATCCGCGTGGAGTAGCGATCCTGGTCCGAAAACTTCTTTCGAAAGAACCCCGCGACCAGCACACCGGCAATATCGCGGGCAGGATCATCGCCCAGTTCGAAGAGCCCGGGTATCAGGCGCTTGAACCTTTGACTGCGCACGAGGACATCGAGGTTCGTAACCGGGCCATCAATGGCATTTTTGATCTGGCCTGCCTCGCGAGAGATAAGGGGCTCAAAATGCAGGCTCGCCGGCTTCTCGAAATGCGCTTGGAAAATGAAACGGACCAGGGTTTGCGCCAGAACCTCGAAGTCAGCCTGGCGGTGGCTTGCAAAAAGTAACCTCCTGGAACAGACAATCCATTTGCAGACGCTTAGCATTACCGCCAGCCAGGTGTTCAAGGTTGGCGTTGCCGAAAGATTGTAGCCGCACCAATCCACTCCGAGTCCCACCAACTAGTCTATATGGATGATGGTGTTGGCGGCGGGGGCTTGGTTATGATTGCGGGAAACGATGATCAGATTGGTTGTTCGAAAATGCGTTGCGGCGTTATTTGCGGTGCTGGCTGCTGCGGTTGTGGTTTCGCGGGGCGCGGAGACCCGGCCAAATATTCTCCTGATTCTCGCGGACGACCTGGGGTATTCGGACATTGGGTGTTTTGGGTCGGAGATTTCAACGCCTAATATTGACCGGCTCGCAAAGGATGGGGTGGCGCTGACGGAGTTTTACAATCAGGCGCGGTGTTGCCCGACGCGGGCGGCGCTTATGACCGGGCGGTATCCGCACCAGGTGGGCATCGGGGCGATGATTGATAATTACGCGGCGGAGGCGCGGGCGGCGGCGAAGAGCATCGCTTACCAGGATCATTTGAGCACAAACAGCCCGACGATGGCGGAGTTGCTGCGCGGCGCGGGCTACCGGACGATGATGTGTGGGAAGTGGCATCTGGGAAAACGGCCGGAAGAATGGCCGGTGCGTCGGGGATTTGACCGGTCGTTCGTGCAGATTGACGGGGCGATGAATTATTACGGCGGGGATTCGGGGAAAGGTCCCCGCGCGCCGATGGCGCTGGACGACCAGGTTTACACACCGCCGCACGACGGATTTTATTCCACGGATGCGTTTACGGATCACGCGATTGAATTTCTGGACGAGGCGGTAAAGCAACCGGCAGGCAAACCGTTCTTTCTCTACCTGGCTTACAACGCGTCGCACTGGCCGTTGCAGGCGCCGGAGGCCGAGGTGGAAAAGTATCGCGGCAAGTATGATCAGGGCTGGCAGGCGGTGCGGAAGGAGCGGCTGGAGCGGATGATCAAGCTGGGGATCGTGCCGCCGGGCCAGGAGATGTCGCCAATGGATCGCGGGAACCAAAAACCCTGGAATGAATTGACGGAGGAGCAGCGCAAACAATGGGCGCGGCGTATGGAGATTTATGCCGCGCAGACGGAACACATGGACCGCGCGATCGGCCGGCTGCTGGAGGAGTTGAAAAAATTGGGCGTGGCGGACAACACGCTGGTGCTTTTTATGTCCGACAACGGCGGCGCGCCGGAGGACCCGAACCGCGGGGACAAGTCGGCGCCGGTGGGCAGCCGGGATTCGTTCGTGGGCTATGCGCGGCCGTGGGCGTCAGTGAGCAACACGCCGTGGAAGCACCACAAGGTGACTGCTTACGAAGGCGGGATCAGCACGCCGCTCGTCGTGCGCTGGCCGGCGAAAGTCCCGACCAACCGCGGGGGCAAGCTGGTGCGCGAACCGGCACACGTGGTTGATTTGCTGCCGACGTTTCTGGAATTGGCGGGAACGAAATATCCGACGAACGGCGTGGTGAAGCCCGAGGGCAAAAGCATTTTGGCCATGCTGGAAGGCGGGCGCGGAGACGGGAACCGCTTGCTGTTCTGGGAGCACGAGGGGAATCGCGCAGTGCGGAAAGGAAAATGGAAACTGGTGGCGCTGGGACCGGGCGAAGCTTGGGAACTCTACGACATCGAAACGGATCGGATTGAGTCGAAGAACCTGGCGGCGGATAAGCCGGGGATTGTGAAGGATTTGGCGGCGGAGTATGACCAATGGGCGGCCCGGTGCGGGGTGATTGCGTACCCCCAACTCGTGGCGAAGCCCGCAAAGAAAAAGGAATAGTGAAATGATGAAAAGTATTTTGGCACGAACGATGAGACTGATTTCCGTGGCGCTGCTAGCCGCACTGGTTTGCTGCGCCGGAGCGAAGGCAGCCGAAGCTCCCGCCGGAGCACGGCCCAATTTCCTGATCATTCTCGCGGATGACTGCACCTACAACGACCTGCCCATCTATGGCGGGCAAAACGCAAAAACGCCGAACATCGAAAAGCTCGCGTCCGAAGGGCTGACGTTCAATCGCGCATATCTCAGCATGGCGATCTGCCAGCCGTGCCGTTCGGAAATGTACACGGGTCAGAATCCGGTGCGGAACGGCTGCGCGTGGAATCATTCGGCGAGCCGCCCCGCGACGCGCAGCATGCCGGAGTTTCTCGGCGCGCGCGGTTATCGCGTGGGGATTGCGGGCAAGTCGGATGTGTACCCGAAGAAGTGTTATCCGTTCGAGGAAGTCCGAGGCTTTGATCCGAATTGCGTGGATCGACCGACGAAACCGCATTCGCTCGAGGGCCTGAAGAGCTTCATCACGCGCAAAGCCGACCAACCCTTCTGCCTGGTGATCGGCCTGGTGGAACCGCATGTGCCGTGGGTGATGGGTGATCCGTCCCAGTATCCGCCGGCAAAAATCAAACTTCCGCCCAACATTGCCGCGACCCCGCGCACACGCGAGGACTTCGGCAAATACCTGGCGGAGATCACGTACATGGATGGGCAGGTCGGCGAAATTCTCGCGACGCTCAAGGCCGCAGGAATGGACCAGAACACACTCGTGTTCTTTACGAGCGAACAGGGATCGCAGTTTCCCGGAAACAAATGGACGTGCTGGGACACAGGATTGCACACGGGCTTGATCGCGCGCTGGCCGGGCAAGGTTGCGGCCGGCAAGCGCACGGATGCCCTGGTGAGCTACGCGGACATGGTGCCGACGCTGCTGGATCTGGCGGGCGGCGGATCAGGCGTGGAGGGAGTGACGTTCGACGGAATCAGTTTTGCCGCGGTGTTGCGCGGAGAAAAAGATTCGCACCGGCAGTTTGTCTATGGGATTCACGACAACCTGCCCGAGGGGCCGGCCTTTCCGAGCCGGGCGATTTCGGATGGCGAGTGGCGTTACATTCGGAATCTGACACCGAACGAACTGTACATTCAGAAGTATCTCATGGGCTCGCAGGGCAATGCGGAATTGAACAATCCGTATTGGGGCACGTGGATGTTTACGAGCGAGCAAAAGCCGGAAACGTATCGGCTGGTCAAGCGCTACATGACCCGTCCGCCGGAGGAGCTTTACCACACCGCGGAAGATCATTACGAAATGAACAATCTCATCGCGGATCCGAAGACGGCGGAGATCAAGGCGCGCTTGAGCGCTGAACTGGACAAGTGGATGGCACGGCAAGGCGACCCCGGCGCGGCGCTGGATACGGTGGAGGCATTCGAGGGAGCGAAGAAAGGGGACTTTAAATTCGTTCCGAAGCCGTGAGGCCAGAGTCACACCTGAATATGAAGCATTGGATCGCTGCGCTACTGTTGGTTGGTTCGACGACCGGGTTTTCGGCGGAAAAATCAGCCGCCTTGCCGGCCGGGGTGCAGCCCGCCATGCCGCGCGCGGAAATTGAGGCGGGACTGAAATCACACGACCGCGCGCTTTACATCAAGGAAGGATGGATTCGCGATCCGTATATCACGCTCGGGCCGGACAACTTTTATTACCTCACCGGCACGACGCCGAAACCCGGCGATCCACGCGAACACAACGAGCCGTATAATGTCGGCTTGGGCAAGGAATCCATCGTGGGTTCGTCCGTGCGCGTGTGGCGCAGCAAGGATCTGATCGATTGGGAATACGTCGGAGAACCGTTCACGCTGGAGCGGGACAGCATTCGCAAGCCGCCCGGGAAAGTGGTTTGGGCGCCCGAAATACACTGGCTCGGCGATCGTTGGGCGCTGGTGCATTGTCCCGGGCCGAAGGCAAGCCTCGCCATCAGCGCCGGCCCGGAGTTGAAAGGGCCGTGGACGCATCCGCTGGGAGACAAACTCGGAGAGAAGCACGATCCTTCGCTGTTCCAGGATGGGGATACGTGGTGGTTGTTGTGGCAGAACACCTTGATCGCTCCGTTGAGCAAAGACCTTTCCCGCTTCACGGCGGAACCGGTGCGGATTGATCCGGCGGGCAGTCGCACGAACAAAGCGGGCGTCGCGAAGTCCGCGATCGGCCATGAGGGCGCAACGATGCTCAAGGTCGGGAAGAAGTATGTACACATTGGGACGGCGTGGTCCACGGACGAGGGACGCAAAGGGTCGTATAATTTATACTATTGCACGTCGGACAAAATCACGGGGCCGTACGGGCCGCGGCATTTCCTCGGACGTTTTCTCGGACACGGGACACCATTTCAAACGAAGGACGGGAAATGGTGGTGCACGGCATTCTTCAACGGCAACGTTCCGCCGCTGCCGCGCGAGGGAATCGAAGCACGCGATCTTTCAAAAGATGCACAGACGATTAACCAGCGCGGGACGACGATAGTGCCGATCGAGGTGAAGACGTTGGAGAATGGGGAGGCGAATATTCGGGCGATTGATCCCGTTTATGCGAAGCCCGGGCCGGATGAGGTGCAGAAGTTCTAAGATTCCGGGGCGCGGGCGGCCAGTTCTTCCCAGCGGTGGTAGAGGCGGGTGACTTCAGCTTTGGCGGCTTCGAGTTCGGTGATCAGGGCGGGCGCTTCGCGGGAGCGGGTGGCGTGGAAGGCTGGGTCGTTGAGGGTGGTTTCCAATTCCTGGGCGCGGGTTTCGGCGGTTAGGATGGCGGCTTCCATGCCTTCGAGTTCGCGCGTTTCCTTGAAGCTGAGTTTGCGCGGGCGCGTGGGTGCGGGCGAATTGGGGGATTCGGGTTTCCGGGCGATGGACTTCGCGACGCTGGCGAAGGCGGCCTGGTGGGCGGCGTCGCGCTCCCGTTTCTTTTCGAGGTAGTAGGAGTAATTGCCGGGTTGGACGAAGACGCCGCCTTCTTCGAACGCGAGCACCTGGTCGCAGATGCGATCGAGAAAATAGCGGTCGTGGCTGACGACGAGCACAGTGCCGTCGAAGTCGGCGAGGGCTTCCTCGAGCATGCGGAGACTCGGGAGATCGAGATCGTTGGTGGGTTCGTCGAGGACGATGAGATTGCCGCCGCGGCGGAGGACTTTGGCGAGCATGAGGCGGGCGCGTTCGCCACCGGAGAGTCGGGAGACGGGTTCGTTCACGCGATCGTCGGCAAAGAGAAAGCGGCGCAGGTAGGAACGGGCGCTGAGGTGTTGCTCGCCGAAGAGGACGGTTTCGTTGCCCTCGGAGATTTCTTCAAGCACCGAGCCGGTCCCGTCCAATTGCATGCGCGCCTGGTCGATGTAATTAAAAATGACGCGCTTGCCGATTTTGACGGTGCCTTCGTCCGGGGCGCGCTCGCCGAGGCAGAGGCGGAGCAGCGTGGTTTTGCCGACGCCGTTGCGGCCGACGATGCCGGTGCACTGGGCGGGCTCCAGCGTGACGGTGAGCCCGCGAAAGAGCCAGCGTTCGGCGTCGCCTTCGCCGACTTTTGCACCGACGTCCTGGAGTTGGATGGCGTGGTTGCCGAGGGATGGCGGAGGAGGAATGAGGAGGTCCATCTCGCGTTCCTCGGGCGGGGCTTCGAGGCCCTGGACTTTGTAAAAAGCTTCGAGGCGATGGCGGGGCTTGGAGCGCTGGGCGCGGACGCCGGCGCGGACCCATTCGAGTTCCTCGCGGAGAAAGCGCTGGCGGCGGCGCTCGGATTGCTCGGCGATCTGCTGGCGGATGGCCTTCGATTCGAGGTAAGCGGTGTAATTTCCGGGATGGGAATAGCAGCGGCCGTCGGCGACTTCGACGACGCGCGTGGCGATGACGTCGAGAAAGTAGCGGTCGTGCGTGACGAAGATGACGGCGCCGGGAAATTCGCGCAGGCATTCCTCGAGCCAGAGGATGGATTCGGCGTCGAGGTGGTTGGTGGGTTCGTCGAGGAGCAACAGATCGGGCTGGCCGGCGAGGGCGCGGCAGAGGGCGACGCGGCGTTTTTCGCCGCCGGACAGCGGGCCGACGAGCGCATCGAGCGGCGGCGCGGCGAGGGCGGAGGCGACGGCGTTGATGCGGGCGCCGAGTTTCCAGCCATCGGCGTGTTCGATCTGGTTTTGGAGCAGCGCGAGTTCGGACTCGGAGCCTTCGCCGGCTTCGTAACGCCGGAGCCATTCCATCAGGTCGGCGGCGCCGGCCTCGATGTTCTGGCGCACGGTGAGATTGCCATCGAGTTCGAATTCCTGCGGCAGATAGCCGATGCGCAGGCCGCGGCGGCGGGTCACTTCGCCGGCGTCGGCAGTTTGGTGACCAGCAAGAATGCGGAGCAGGCTGGTCTTGCCGCAGCCGTTGCGGCCGAGGAGGCCGACCTTCTCGCCGGCGCCGACGGAGAGCGTGACGGATTCCAGCAAACGCTGGTAGCCGTAGGCCAGGGCGAGATCATTGGCGGCCAGCAAGGCCGGTCCGGAAACATTCATGCGCCCAACGGTTTACCTCTTGGAGTGCTTGAGCGAATGCGTCAGGTACGGAAGCAGTTGCTTCTTGCGGGAGACGATGTCCTGCAGCTCAAAGATGCCGGGCTCGACGCGCGGGTATTTGATGTTCGCAATGATTTCGTTGTCGCCGGCCAGCATCAGCAGCGAGCATTGGCGGGTCACGTCGGTGATGAGCAGCGCGGAAAACTGGTATTTGCGGGATTGGCGATAGGCTTCCAGCGCGGACTGCAGCTCGGCCTTGCGTTTCCAGAACTGGTCGAAGCCCAACTCCTCGATCTGCGCCACGCTGAAGCGGACACCGTCCTCCTTGTATTCCTTGCAATCGGTGGTGACGGCCTTGGGCGCGGACTTGTGCGTGAGGAGCGAGCCGGAGGCGAAAAGCTTTTCGGTGAATTCGCGCGCGTTCACGCCGCTGATTTTTTCCAACTTCGCCAGGATTTCTCCATCCACAAGGGTCGTGGTGGGCGAAGTGAGGTTCAGCGTATCCGAAACGATGCCCGCCAGGAGCAGGCCGGCGATGGGCTGCGGCAATTCGACGCCGTAACGGAAGAAGCAATCGGCCACGATGGTGCTGGTGGAGCCGACGGGTTCATTGCGAAACAGAATGGGCTGCTGGGTCGTGAGCGTGCCGATGCGATGGTGGTCGATGATCTCGAGGATCTCAACCTGGTCAGCGCCTTGGACGGCTTGGGAGAGCTCGTTGTGATCCACAAGGATCAGCTTGCGCTCGACGGGTTTGAGGAAATCCGTCTTCGAAAGAATGCCGGCCGTCCGGCCTTCGGCATCCAGAACGGGAAAAGCGGCGAAGCCGGAAGCAGTGGCCCGCGCGCGCACTTCCTCCAACGAATCGTCCTCGTTGAGCACCAGGAATTCCTCATTCAATACGTGGCGGACCGCGATGGAGGCGCGGCACAGCGCCGCGGTCGTGGCGGTATCGTGCGGCGAAGAGATCAGGTTGACCTTGTTCTTGCGCGCGGTATCGACGGTTTTCTTTTCCACGCGCATCCCACCAGTGACAATCAGCACCTGCACACCTTCGCGGATGGCGAGGTTCTGGATGTCCCAACGGTCGCCGACCACGACGGCGAGCTTTTCACGCGGATACTGTTCCAGGCGTTCCGAAAAGGAATCGAGGCCCATCGCGCCGATCATCAGGATGAGATCGCGTTCCAGATCCTCGTCGTGGGCCAGGATCATCTCGCCGCCGAGCGTCTGCGTGAGGCTTTTCAGGGAAGTCAGCAGGCGGCGCGAGTCGAAGAGGCGATTGGTCGTGGGGAAGAGGAACTTGCTCAGCTTGAAAAGCGAGAGGAGGCCGCGGCAGCGGTGTTCCTGGTCCAGCACGGGAAGGATGCGGATGTTCCCTTCATCCATGAGGGTCAGGGCCTCGGCGGCGGTTGAATTCGGACTGACGCTCTGCACGTTGGTCTGCATGACGTCGCGGACCTTGGGGGAGACGTCGGCGACGAAGCGCGGCGCCGCGACGCCGAAGGACTTGAGCACGAAATCAATGCGGTCGTTGGTGTCGCCGCAGCGGGCGGCGACGGCGGAGGTCATGCCGATGCGGCGTTTGAATTCCGCGTAGCCGATGGCTGAACAAATCGCATCCGTGTCCGGATTGCGATGCCCGATTACTAGTACTTCACTCATTTGGGTCGAAGTGAGCGTCTGTGAGACGGCAGCCCGACGGCGCACAAGGTAGCAGGCAAGTGAGGCGGGCTCAAATGCGATTGCGGGAGAATGGAGAGAAATCTTCATTCTTTTTACCCGGCCAGGCTTCGGTCGCGGGGGTTGTTTAGTACGAAGGCGCGGCGGCCGGTAGGGGCGAGGAATTTGCCGGCGGGCGGTTCGCTGCGGGCGGCGCGAAGGCTGAGGGCCACGTCCTCAGTCATGTCGGCAATGGCGTAGCTGCGTTTGATGATGGCATCGCGGATCTGGTCGCGGGTCAGATTGGGAAAGCGCTGCTGCAACTGGTCCTGGTCCCACTCCTTGATTTCGACAAGGGTATCAATGGTCGCCTGGCCGAGCTGCCACTTCCAGAAGCGGCGAAGCTGGCTGTCCTGGTTGAGTTGCAGGCCGTATTTTTCGGCGATGAGCTGGCGGGCCGCCGCAGTGGTCAAGGCGGGGTCGGAGCGCCAGGCGAGGATGTCGGCGCGGTCGTCGGCCGGCAAGCGCTTGAGGGCCGTCATGGCCGAATCGAGGTCCGGCCGGGATTTTCTCGGCAGTTTCATGTCTTTGCTTTCCTCCTTCGGTGAATGAGGAATTTCATTCACACGGGGGCAGTATGGCATAAGGGGCGAAAAATAATCTCCCACCGGGGGCGATTATTTGGAGAGGGGTTGAGAGGGCCGGAGGTGGAAAACAGCCAATGTTTACAGGGGTTAAATGGGGGTGGAAGGGTGATTTTTTGGGAGGGAGACGAAAAAAATAATTTAAAAAATATATTGCAAGCCGCCGGGAAAAGGCGGCGAAAGTGGGAAGACGGGATGAACGGCGGATTAGGCGGATTAGGCGGATGAAGACGAATCGGAAGGGGAGGTTTAACAGGAGCAAACG
Organism: uncultured Verrucomicrobiota bacterium; assembly: GCA_964448135.1. Classification (GTDB taxonomy): domain Bacteria; phylum Verrucomicrobiota; class Verrucomicrobiia; order Limisphaerales; family UBA8199; genus CAYUVH01. The sequence goes on from CAYUVH010000032.1 coordinate 148,674, forward strand.
GAGAAAACAGAGGAGGAAGAATTAGCCGCGAAAAAGCGCAGAAGGCGCAAAAGTCTTAAAACAAGAGTCGAAGGCCAATAGCCACAAAAAGGCACAAAAACACACAAAAAAGCAGGCGTGAGGAGGGCGGAAAAGTGTCAATAGTGAGGGACTGATGCTGGCACGAATCGGTCTTATCCACCCGGCTGACAATCCGCGTAAATGACTGATCAGGGTGGGGTTGGGTAGTCCGTAGGCTATTGCACCATGTTTTGGCTCGTTTAATATACGAACAAGTTGTCGTATATTAATAGTTCGGCATGACAAAGATCGTGTACATAAGTTTGGCAGGGGTTTTCGTTATCCTGGCCTTGGGGTGCAGAAAGCCTCCGGCAGCCTTAGTGGCGAGAGCCCTCGCTTCGACGAACGTGGTGTTTCAGGCCTACCACCAGGAGCCCATCACGCTCTCAGAACGCGGGGGCGAAACAATCAGGCGAATTGTGAAGCAGTTCGAAAATGCTTCCCGAGTGGAAGTGAGGACTGACAAGACCCTCTTTCCCGCACCGGAGGGATGGTTTCTCCTTGGAAATGTTCACTTTTTCTTCCTTGGCAGTTTGTTGTGTCTCCCAGACAAGGAAAAAGGAATATATTACGCTGTACAGGATCCCGTTCTTGGAAAAATGGCACAGCTGCACCTGAAGATTGAGGGGCAGACGCGGCCGGGCGATCTATCGAGAGCGCAATGGCTGGAGGTTGTTGCTGCGTTGGAGAACGGAAATGATGCCGAACGAGGCGGTCCAGCGAACAAGAGCCAGCCGATTCCCCCAGAAACAAATCCAACACCAGCAGCGGCTGACTCCCATCGCTGACTGGTCGTTAGGCGACTTCGCACCGCATGAGCGAGCACACACCAGCAGCCTTGTTTGAGCAGCTTCGCGGCGAGCAGTTGAGCGCCGTGACATTCGTGCAGGACTACTTGCAGCTTTGGTTCGACGGGCCGGGCATCAATGTCACGAACCCGTTGACTGTGCAGACAGGTCAGTTGTCAGTGACTTCATGGCAGCCGGGATTTCGTGACGCACTTTGTTCACAGATTGCGAAGATTGTAGCCGCAGTGGAGTGTCGCGAGGCAGAGGCGTTCATCATTCGTTTTGAGGACGGATCACAGCTCTCGGTTTCTTTACGCGAGCAGGACTACACCACCCCCGAGGCGATTTATGCACACGGATTTCGAGATGACGTATCATTCGTGGTTTAACAAGCGTATGCACCGAACCCGGCGATGATGTCTCTGTTCCAAATCGACAGCGATCGGCGCCGGATCGGTGATACGCTTCGTTAGTCATGAGCGAGCCGTTGCAATCTGTTTCGCTGAGAGAGGCCCTAAAGGAGTGGGAGGACCCAGACGTCGCGGCTTATCATGGGGCGTGTTGCTTGGGGCTTATCGCGCCAACGGTGAGCTTTGCCGCATCGAAGCCCACGGTCTTCACTGCCAATCCGGTGAGCGATTTGCTTTATCAGACGTTGGAGCACCTGGTGCGCATCGGGGCACTGGAGCAGACCGGAGATGAGCCCCGCTACCGGTGGAACGGGTCGTTCAGAGCAGAGGTGGTGTCCCAATGACGAACCATCCGGTTGCAGGCAAGGCCGGGATCGGGTCACTGGCCCGGCTTGGCTGCGCTTTCCGTTAGCTGCATGAGCAAGAACGCCGTCATATGCGGAATTGAGCACGCTCTCAAGGACGAGGGCTGCAATGAGATTCCCGTCGGCGAGCTTTACGCACGGGTGCACAAGACCCGCGGCAATTTAGACCTGGGCCTCAATGACTTCCAGGGGGTCTTGAGAGAGTTGGTGAGCGACGGACTATTTGAGCTATTTGGAGAGGGCGCCGAGCTGTCCGAGGTATCGCTCATAGCCCGGAGCCAGATGCACCCGTCCGTGCCGTATGGCAAGGCGAGAGAGCTATGACGGCCAACGAGCGCACTTCAGGCAACGGCGCGATTACGGTTCTGTTCCATTTCAACCGTCCTTGTCGCACCATGCCTGAGTGCGAGCGCTCGGCATGGCGCGGATGGGGAACGGAGTTTAACAGGAGCGAACTGAGGAAACAGAGCATGAAGAGGAGGAAGAATTAGCCGCGAAAAAGCGCAGAAGGCGCAAAAGTCCTACAAACAGGAGTCGGATTCCAATAGCCACAAAAAGGCACAAAAAAGCAGGCGTGAGGAGGGCGGAAAAGTGGTAATAGGGAGGGACTGATGCTGGCGACTGTCCTGCTAAACCGCAAATTCCCGTGCTCTTGGACGAGCTGCGGCTTATAAAGCCGCGCTCCGGGGATTTTTTGCAACGCCGTCCGCCACATAAACCATGGCCACTTATATTGCATTGCTGCGCGGGATCAATGTGAGCGGACAGAAGCTCGTCCGGATGACGGATTTGCAGGCGCACTTTGAGGCTTTCGGGGCCGGGGAGGTCCGGACTTATATTCAGAGCGGCAATGTGGTTTTCACGCATCGGGAGAAGACAGCCGCGGCGGTGCGGGGCGCGCTGGAGAAACACCTGGCGAAGAAACTGGGTTTTGCGGTGCCCACGCTGGTGAGGTCGGCGGCTGAACTGGCCGAGATCGTGGGCGCGAATCCGTATGACACCAAGCTGCCGGAGTTCGGCAAGCGGATGTATGTGTGCTTTTTTGAAAAGGCGCCGGGGGCGGAGGCGATCAAGGAGATTGGCGAGCTGGTGACGGACAAGGAACGGCTGACGATAACGGGTGGGGCGGGTTATGCGTATTATGCGGACGGGCTGGGACGCGCGAAGCTCTCGAGCAACGTCATTGAACGAAAGCTGGGTCTGGCGACGTTGCGGAATTGGAATACGGTGACCGCGCTGCTGGCGATGTGCCAGGCGGAGTGAAAAGCGTTTCCAGACCGTGGAGCAGAAGGACTTTCAGACGCGGTCGGAAAGGAGGACCGCGAGCGGCTCACCGGGCTTGAGCGTGAGGGTTTCTTTAAATGAAACCCGCGCCTGACCGGAGCTGAATTCGAAGCTGGCCACGACCGGTTTTCCCGCACGGCTGACCGTTGCGACCACGGGAGTGCCGGCGGGCGTCGAAAGAAAATCCTTCAACTGCAAACGTCCTTCGACGACGGTGATCACGCTCTCCTGATTTCCGTCGCGGCGCGATTGTCGCACGTGTCCCCAGCCCTCGGGGCCGGTGAAAAACCCTTTATAGTCCTCCGCCGTGTGACGCGGCGCAAAGCGCAGACTTTGGCGCGGCCCGTCGTATTCCCAGCCCGAGAGCGCGAGCAGCAGCGACCACGAAGACATGGCGCGGGCGTAGTGCCCGCCGCACTCGATTTCGCTCCACGGATTGCGACGGATCGGCGGGCGCGGCTTGCCGTCGTAGCGGTCGCGCACGGCTTTGACGAGCGTCAACCCCTCCTCGGTGAGCCCTTCGTAGATCAGGTGCGCGGCGACCTGGTATTCGATGCCGGTCCAGACTTCGTCCGAATACAACATGACGCCGTTGGGCCGTCCGCCGTTCGGCCAGGTGCAAATGATCAGCCCCATGTCTTTCGCGCCGGCGAAAGCGCGCGGGTAATGTTTCCAATCCGTCAGGTCGGTTTTGAAATTGTATTTGTAAATCGCGCGCAGCGACGAAACGACCTTGTCCCGCGGGAGAAGGTAGCCGAGCCCAAGCTGGTGCGCCCACCACTGACCGATGAGCTGGTCCGCCATGCAACCAGGGCCGACCTCGCCCTGGCGGGTTTGGTAATCCGGCAGGTTTTGCTGGAAGTATTCGCCGTTCCAGCACAGCTCGATGAGCTTGTTCTGGCCGCGCAGGAAAATTTCGTGGAAGCGATCGGCGGTCGCGCTGTCGCCCACCCGCCGGCCCCATTCTTCGCCCGCGCGCAAGGCCGCGAGATAGTAACCGCTGATGAACGTGGTGACGCCGTGCAGCGCTTCATCGTAGGTGTTCCACTGGTCATCCTGCAAAATGCCGAGCGGTTTGCCGCCGCCGTCTTTGGCATCGCGCTCGATGAGGTACTCCACCGCCTTTTTCGCGCCCGGCCAATACTCGCGCAGAAACGCCTCATCCGGCGAGTTCAACCCCTCGCGATACGCTTTCAGAATGCAACTGGCATGACCATCCGCGAATGGCTTTTCCCCGGTGGGATGCGGGGGCGAAGGCACGTCGGTGCGGTTGTTGATGCCACCGTCAGCGAGCTGCTGGTGTTTGAAATCGATCCGGCGCATCTCCCTTTCCAAATCAGGAAACAACCGCGCGAGCGACTGCTCATAACCCCAGACGTGCGTGCAGGTCGGAGGACAACAACCATTGGAGCCTTCCCAGCCGTAGATGTCGCCGTTGGCGATGCGAAAGACGACGCCGGTGTAGCGAATGATCGCCGCGTTGGCGGTAAGCGAATCCACCAGCCAGTAGGGCAGTGAACTGTTGTACATCGCATCGCGGAAGGATTCCGTCCGCGACCGCAACGAATCGAACTTGCCGGCCGCCTCGGCGATCACCGCCTGCGCATCCGGCCATTGGGTCGCGTAATGGCAGCCAATCCATTCGCCCGGTTGATTGCCTTCTTTGACCGCGTAGCTATTGGGGTAATGCCACGCCAGCAGGAACGGCACTTCGACGCTGCCGGCCGGAGGCACGTCCACCGTGGCGGCCACGGCGCTGCCCACCGTGCGGCCGCGAGGAGTCGGTGTACCGGGGGAGGATTGCTCTGCCGCGCCGAAGTTACCCCGCGTGGAAAATGCGTCCCAGATTTCGGCCCAGTCTTTGACCGAGGCAAAGGTGCTGGACGATTCCGCCAGCGTGGCCAGCGCGAGCGACCCGTAACCCGGCGCTTTTGGGTCGAGGCCGTCGGAGGGCGTATAATTTGCCCCCGCGATTTTGCACAGGACGGCGTAAGCTTCCTGCCGGGCATTCATGATCGAGGCTTGCGCGGGTGCCAGCACGGCGCCGGCGGCGAGAACAACTTTGCCTTTGCCCAGCGCACGCTGGAAGGATTTCAAACCGTTCGGCAGCGTGGACTCCGACGCGCCCGGCAATAGCGCGATGCCCTCGAATTGGATTTCCGGCCGCCCGCTCGCGCCATTCTTTTCCAACCGCAGCCGTTTGAATCGCGCTGGCAAAAGCGCGTCCAGGGCCAGCATCAGTTCGCGGTTCCCGGGTAGATCGGAAAACTCGATTTGGTCCACGTTGATGTGACCCCAGGGACCTTTCTGTTCGTCCACGATTTCGAGGTGGGCGGTCTTGCCCTGGAATTCCGAAACGTCCCACGTGACGGGCTCGAGGTGCTCGCGCGAGCGGCCGGAAACCGCGCGCACCGTCCTGCCGTCCACGAGCAGCCGCACCTGCGTGGCGGGCCAGTTGCCGCCGCCGACGAGAAAGCGGATGAAACGACGCTCGACGGTGAAAGGTTTGCCGACCAACCGCCCGGTTGTGTCGTCGCCTTCCAGAAAAGTGTTCACCAATCCCGCGCCGATGTAGCCGGTGACTTTCTGCTGGTTGGGCAGCGTGCCACGCGCCGGCTTTTTGCCGAAGGCCTGCCCCTCGACCTGCCACTTGCCATAGTCGCCCTCGAAATCCTCGAACACGATATCTGGCCGCACATCGATTTCCGACGCCGGCCGGCCCTGGCTCCAAGTGGCGTAGGATTCGAGCAGCGGCATCGCATTGCCGGAAAAAATCAAGGTAGCCCCGGCTTCGACCGCCTTGCGCGTCCACGCCATGACCGGTTCGGGCAGCATGACCGCGGGTTCTTCCATCCAAATCACCGTCTGCGCGGGAGCGGCCGGTGGATCGGCCGGGGGCGTGCCTTCGGGAAAAAATTCCACCTTCAGGTTGGCGGGACGATCCGCCGGCGGCACGTTCAAGCCCCTCATGCTTCCCGGCGCATAAATTGTCACCGGCTGATCGAGAACCGGCTGCCGGCCGGCCTTGGTGCGCAACGACACGCCACGGGCACGACCGGTGGTGAAGACCTCGTTGAAATTGCCGCCGAAGGCCGGGTTTTCGAAGGAGTTGTTGCCACCCAAGGCATCGTAGCCGACGGGATTTTGCAGCAGCGCGGCGAGGGAAACGCTTTGTTTTTCCGCGGTCGGATTTTGCGCGCGGAACACGCACACGGCCAGAGGCATCGAGGAAAAGCGCGCGTCCAGGGGCGCGAACGGGGTGAACGCGGTCAATTCCAGCTTCACTGGCAGATCCGCGTCCTCGAAGCGCAGCGTCGCGACCGGGTATTCACCAGTCATCTCGATGCGCCGCACGCGCGGCCAGTCCGGGCCGCCGGTGGTTTGGAGCAGCCGCGTCGCGCCGCCCGCGCGCGCAATAAAATGGAACGGCACATGCCCGTCGCGCAACGTGTTGAACAACTGCCACGTCGTCATCTGCCCATCGGCGCCGATCTCGAAATTACCGGTCCCAATGCCGCCCAGGTGCATGCGGGCATCCGTGTGGACATCGGAAAAATACCGGCGCGGCAGCGCCGGGCCGAGGAGTTGTTTGCGCCAGGCGGCGTAATCGGCCTCCGGCAGTGAAAAAGCGCCGAGCGCCGGCGTCGCGAGCAAGGCGGCGCCGCCCACGCCCATCAGAGTGAGAAAATCACGCCGCGATATGGCGGAGGACGCCGAGGGCCCGCACTCCCCGCCGGCGCAGCAGCACTTGCGCACCGCCTGCGGCCGCGATGAATCAGCATTCGACATAAGGTTCGATCAAAGTCGGCGACCGTGGCTGGTCGCCGGCGACACGAGTCTTCGCCACCGCCGGCTGCAATCAATCTTTTTCGACGCTCATCCGGCGGACGAGCACCGCCTTGCGCTTGCGACCCTGTTCGTCCAATCGCTCGAAATCCGTATACGCCATGAGGAACTCGTTCGGACCAATCGCGCGCAAAGCCGTGTAACCATCCGTGCGCGAACCCATTTTTTCGCGTTCGCCGGAGAACAGTGCGATCGGTGGCTGCCAGGTTTTGCCCGAACCATCCAGGCTGACAGTCAGGTTCACTCCGGGCCGGCCGTAGGTCAGAATCAGCGGGCCGGACTTGAGTTGAAGCAAATCCGGCATCACGCCGAACTTGCCCAGTTCGTTCAGTGCGCGCGGCGGGGTCCAGGTCCGCCCCTGATCGCGGGAATATGTAATGAGCATGGATTTCTGGTCCTGATCCGTCCGGCGAATCACGCAGACCAGTTCGCCCCTGGCGATCTGACACAAGACAGGCTCGGTCATGTTGCTGATCTCTCCGGGGATGGAGTTAGCGTTGGCAATCGGCGCGCGGACTTCCCAAGTCCGGCCGTTGTTGGTGGAGACAAAGCAGGAACAGCCACAACCCTTCGGCGTTGAGCCGTCCGGCATTTTGTAAAGCGCGCGATAATCCGCCCACAACAGTTCCTTTTCCACCACGATCGGCGGCCGCTCAAAGGTGATGCCGGAAATCAATCCGGCTTCGTTGCCTTGCGCGATCCACACGAGCCGGCCGCGCGGGTCCCAGGCAGAGTCCTCCGACTGCCATTTTCCGGTGGCCGGTTTCCAGCGCAGGACGGGTTGATGGTTGAGGAAATTCTGAATGTTCGTGGGGAAATCCTGCGCATCGTAGATCACCATCTTGCGATAGCAGAAGTAGTCGCCCAATGGCTTTGGCAGGTTGCCCAGCTCCAGCGGCCTGGGCATGGGCATGCACAAAAACTGTCCGTCGGTAATCCCGGCCACGAGGCTGCTGTGAGGCATGGACGGATCGGTTGCCGGCTGCCAGGTCCTGCCCGTATCACTCGAAATGAGCGCCGGCTCGGCGTGCCCGTAGGCGCGCACGGAATCCTCCCCGGCGTGATAACGCAGGAGCAACTTGCCGCCGGGATACGCGGACAAAGTGGGAAACTGGTATTGACCCCAGCGGTGCTCCCCGGGATCCGCCAGGGCGGCCACCACGGGCGGGAATAGATTCAGCTTCCAGTGCTGGCCGAGGGAAACGGACTCCGGGGCCGGTCCCGCCGCCCGCCCGGCGAGGGCGCACAGCAGACCGAGCAGGGCGGGGATTTTCGACATAGTGGACTTCAGCCGATGGTGCGGGGTGCGCAGAACACCCCGGCACCTGAGCCTCCGGCGGGAGCCGAAGCAAGATCAGCGTGGCAATTGGGTGCGGAAATACCGCGGCGACTGGTTGCGGGGGAGCGAATAGATATTGGTGCCGCCACCCGCATTGGTGGCCACCGTGGTCCAGATCGGGCCCGTGACCAGCTGCGTCGCGGTCTGGAGGATGCCGCGATAGGCAACATCCATGTTCGCGCCGTTCGGGGTGACGGTAACGAACGGCGGATTGACGGCCGAGAGGTCCACGAGGTTGAAATTCACGGTACCTTCGCCGGCACTGGCGAGCGAACCCCACACCAGACCGATGATGGAATTGGCGGTGGTGCTGAACGGCAACGTCGCCACCCAATTCGAGTCGTAGTAATAGGACACCTGCCTGGTGACGGGGTCGAAGGCCGCCTGGTAGAGATGATAGGCGTCCAGGGCGGAAGAATCGGCGGTCAGGACGTAGTTGGTAAACCCGTTGGTGATTGCGAGCCCCAGCACGAGGTTGTTGTTGGCGTCCGCGTTGAAGCCGAAGCCCGAGCGGCCGTTTTTGTAATCCTCCCAGAACGCGAACAGCGCCGGGCCGTTACCGAAGTTCTCGGCGATGCGGCTGCGCACGCTGAGCACGAAGCCCGATTGCCGGGCGGCGTCCTGCAGGTTGGTGGCGATGTTCAAGGAGTAGGTGATAAACGCGCCGATCGTGGTCGAGGCGTCCCGCACCTGCCAGGCGTTGAGGCCGGTGGCGTTGTCGTCAAAGATCGCGTTGGTCGAAAGGCCAGGGTCGGTGAACGGCGGCAGAATCCAGCTTCCGCCCTGGGGCGAAACCGGGTCCGGCGGACCGGACGGAGCGGTGGTGGTGTTGCCGGCGTCGTAACGCGCCACCGAACCGAGCGTCGGGAAAACCACGGTGGCCGGCGAGTTTGACACGATGATCAGGTTCGAAGTATCGCGCACGTTGCTGACGCGGACGGTGTAGTTGCTGCCCTGCACAAACGGGCCGGCGCGCAGCTCGAGGGTTAGCGAATCAAGCATGCGCGCGGCGATGTTCGTCACGCCGGGATTGACCCAGGAGAAGTTGGCCAGGTTGGTTGAGTAGGCCTCCTGCACCGGCTCGGAGAAGGTCAGCATGATGCGGTCGATGATCGGTGAAGGGGCGGCCGCAATGATCACGGGTGGATTCGTGTCATCGGTCACCGTCAGGACCGCGGCGGCGGTGGAGATATCGCCGAGGGCGCTGAAGGTCCGGCAGCGGAACTGGCTGCCGTTGTAGCCGGAGTTGATGAAACTGGTGGTGTAATTGGTGGCGGTCGCGCCGGCGATGGCCACATCGTTGGAATACCATTGGACGGTGTTGACGTAAGGATTGAACGCCGCGATGAAGGTCACCTTCTGGCCGACGCCGTTGGTGGTGCTGGGCGGGCTTTGCGCGACCGAGGGGGCCGTGGCTCCGATTACGTCCAGTTGCACCAGGTTGTAATTCATCTGGCCTTTGCCGGCGGTGGAGACGCCGCCGAAGGTGAGGCCGGACCCGGCCAGGGCCTGCCCGGTGTAAGAGTCCGTAATGAGCTGGCCATCGAAATAAATTGCCGCCGCCTTCGTCACCGGGTTGTAAACCATGATGTTGGTGTGAAACCCGTTCAAGTTCGGGCTGACGATGTAAGTTACCCCACCCACGGAGCCCAGCCACAGACTGCCGCTGATGTCCGCGCCCCAGGACAGCCCGTAGCGGATTCCGGGATTGAAAAAGAGCACGAACTGGTCGGAAGCGGTGGTGCCGAAATTGTCGGCCAGCCGGCTGACGGTGATCAACCGCCACCCGTTGGTGCCCAGATTGACGGAGGCGGGTTGCGGCATCGGAATCACGCAGGTGGGGTTGCCCGCCGCCGTGGTCGAGTCGGTGATGCTCCAGGAATTGAGCCCGCTGCCCAAGTCATCCGTCACCGGCGCCATGCTGAATCCGGCGGCCACGGGGACGGTTTTGGTCCAATAGCCGGCATTCGTGACGGAAGGATCAAGCGGACCCGCCGGCTGGGTGGTGGTGGTGCCGGCATCGTAGCGGATGGGCGAGATGGTCAGCGCCGGCGTGGTAAAGCTCATTTGTGTGGTGGTCATGCTGATGCCCGATTCGCCCAGCACGTTGGTGACCTGCAGCGTGTAGGAGGTGCCCGGCGCCTGAGCGCTGGTCCACAATTCCACAATACCGGGGCTGACCAGGCTGGCGTTTTGAACGGTCAACGCCCCGCCCACAAAGGAATAATTCAGCATGTTCGTGGCGGAAGCCGGGTCCACCTGCTCGGAGAAATTCACCCGCACGTGTTGCAGCGTGAGCACTGGCGTCAGCGACAGCACCTTCGGCGGGTTGGCGTCATCCACGGTCAACTGCACGTCATCGAGCAAGACGTTCAACGCCGCGCCGGTGCTGTTGGTTACGCGCGTGAAATCAAACGTGATGGTGTCCGCCGTGGTCATAAGCGAACTAGTGAAGATAAACTCAAACCGGCGGTTGTTGCTCTTGCCCGTGGTGCCGGCTGGAGCGACGCCGCTCCCCGCCAGGCCGCCCAGGATCTGGCTGCCGTCCAGATTCTGGCCAGACACAAAGGCCAGGTCCGAGGCTGAACTGGTAATGGCATAGTTGAAAGCGATAGACCGCGTGGCGTCCGTGGTGTCGGCCGCGGTGATGAACGAGAGCCGGAATTTGTATGGCGGCACCACCGCCGGCAACACGCTGACGCTGATGGCGTTGGTGAGGCGGGCATTGTTGGTGAGGCTGGCCCAGACTTTTGAATAAAATCCGGCGCCCAGCGAACCGTTGTTCAAAATCTGCTGTTCATTGAAGGTGATCGGCAGCGGGATCGGGGCAACGAAGAACCACTGACCGCCGGCGGGCCCGTTGGTCAGCGGGCTGGGGGCCGGGTTTTGCACCGGATAGGATTCAAACGAATCCGAATAGATCGTGAGTGAGGCCAGGGCACGCGACGCGCCCAGCGCCAGCAGGGCGCCAACCGCCAGGCCGGACAGGAGAACAGAAACGCGACAGGGTCTGTGGGTCATGTATTTCATTGGGTGGGAGTACGAGGCTGGCGTTGTGGGTCGGGGAGAGTGCGTGATGAAATGGCCGCGGTGATCAGTTATCCCGCAAAAAGGTGTAGTCCGGCCCGGTCGGCACCGACAGCGCCGGCGTATAAGTCACCCGCTGGAATTGCGCGTGCCCGTCCGCGAAGGCGACATTGAACCGGAAATCCATGTAGGCCGTGTGCCGGAAGAATTCCTTCTGGGTGGCGAGCTCGGGATTGAAAGCGGGATAATACGCGCCTTCCTCGCCGATGGTCACCATGCGCGTGGGACTCTTGATGTCGGTGGATTTGCAACTCTGGTTGTCGGACATCCAGAGGGTTTTGTAGGTGCCTTCGGGGATGGCATTGTGCGGGTAAGAGGTGCCCTGGGCGAAATAGCGGCTGTTGTTGGTTCCGATCTCGCTGGGACAGCGGGCGACCTTCACGTCGGAGTCCGCCCGGGTCTCGCTAAGGTAATAGTTGAGCGGACGGTTCGTCACCGTCAGCAGCGCATACGCCCCGCTGGCACCGGTCCGGCCCACCCAGCCGTACTGGGTTTGATAGGCATTGCCATCGCTGGCCAGCATGGCGAAAGGCGGAAAGCGGTCGGCGTAATCGTTGTAGTAAAGGGTCGTGGACAGGCCGATCTGCTTGAGATTGTTGAGGCAACTGATCCGGCTGGCCTTGGCTTTGGCTTTGGCGAGTGCCGGCAGCAGCATCGCCGCCAGGATCGCGATGATGGCGATGACCACCAGGAGTTCAATCAGGGTGAATCCGAGGCGAGCCCGTGGGGGGAGCGCTGAATGTCTGCGTGAAGCGCGGCTCATATCCATCATGCGTATTTCAAGGGCAATCTAGTTTCCGACCCGCGGAGCCTTCAACTTTCATTTACATGTCTCCAAAGGGAACATCTTTGAGTTTCTGCCCCGGTCCCGGCGGGATTGGGCGGGGGGAGGTGACCCGGCGCAGGATAAGGTCAACCGAGGGTGTCACCGCGGATGAACTGGGGCATGATCTTGCATTCCTCGATTCGCGCGTTTCCGTGGATCATCCCCATCACCAGCCGGCTGACGTTGGCGGCGAAAGCGGTGGGACTTTGAAAGTATCGCGCCGCGCTGGGCACCACGTCCTCGAGGGTGGTGTAATGCTCGCGCGAAATCAGTGCGACGTCGCCCGGCACGCGCACGCGCCGGTTCAACAGGTGGGTGAGCACGGTCAGAAAGTGCGAGGCGCGGGACACCAGGAAGGCGGTCGGCGGATTCCCCCGCGACCGAAGACCGTCCACCCGCTTGCAGATGCCCGTGACGGTGCCATCGTGATTGACCACCTCCGCGTGAATTCCCGCCGTCCTTTGTTGCGCCACCGCCTGCAGAAAGCCCGCTTCCGTGCGCGCGTCACCTGCGGCCACCGCGAATGGATTCACCAGCGCCATGCGCCGGTGACCCCGCGACGCGAACTGACTGACCGCATGCTGGCAGACGGCCTCGTAATCCATATCCACACAGGAGAGTTTGACCCCCGCATAGCGGGAACCGACCACCACGCAGGGCAGCATGCGGGCCGCGAACCATTGCTGCATGCGTTCGGTCGAGTGCAGCAGCACCCAGCCGGCGGGATGCAGGGTGCGGGAAATATTCTCAAGGCCGGAATTGTTTCGCGCGCGATACAGCGCCGGGCTGGCGTGAGTCTCAAGCCGGCAATTCTCCTCGGCCAGGTGCTGGCGCAGCCGGTCCACGAGGAAGAGCACAAAGGGATTCAACCCTTCGAGCGCCGCCGGCATCAACAGCACCACGCGGTTTCCCTCCCGCCGCACCTTGGCCGAGCGTGAAGAAACAATCCGCCGCCGGGATCCCCGCCGGCATTTGAGCACCCCTTCCTCGCGCAGTCGTTCCAGAGCCGCGCGGAGGGTTTTGCGGCCAACGTGGAGTTGGGCCGACAGGGCATGTTCCCCGGGCAGGGTGTCGCCCCACCGGCCACCCTGGATTTCCTCCAGCAGCACGGCGGCGGTTTGAGCAACGAGCGAGGTTTTTTGCGGCAGGCGCTTCGTAAGCGCAAAGGATAATCCGCGGCGGGAGCTTTGTCCAAAAGTCACCGACCCCCAGGAACAATCCGCTCTTCCGGCACCGCAATCGAGGGCTGTTCTTGGACACAAAAAGTCCGGATCATTGCCCGGACGGCTCCGACAACGGTAAATCTCAGGCATTGCGGGCGCGCTGCGGCTTATAAAGCCGCGCTCCGGGACTTTTTGTGCAAAGTCCCCCAAGGAAGAGGGAGAGCGGTTGAAGGGTTTGGGTTTTAGTCAGCACTTGGTAAAGCTCGCTCCGAAGGGTCGTCGGGAATATGGAGCCTCGTCAGCTCGGCTGCTACTCGGAAGGATGCAGACGCCGTTCCTCGCAACTACATGGATTGGGCTACAGCAGTTTATTTAATTCTGCAGCCAAGCCGCCAAGACGTCGCGGCCGCGCAGCAGCGCGGCCCTACCGTTAATGCTCTAAAGCCGAGAGTCCGAACGGAATGCGTTACTTCGCTGCGCTATAGCGTTCGACGCGGACTTTGGCGGTGATGGCGTGGGCGAGCATGCGTTCGACGGTGCATTGGCGCTCGGTGACGGCGCCGACTTCGCGGCTGGCGGCGCCGGTCATGCGCTGGTAGGTGCAGGTCTTCAAAAACTTTCCGACCCAGACGCCACCGGTGTAACGCGCGGCGCGGCTGGTGGGCAGGATGTGGTTCGTGCCGATGGATTTATCGCCGTAGGCCACGGTGGTTTCCTCGCCGATAAAGAGTGAGCCGTAGTTCACCAGCTTTTCGGCGTAATAATCGAGATCGGCGACGTGCAGTTCGAGGTGCTCGGGGGCGTAATCGTCGCTGATCGCGATGGCTTCTTCCCGATGATCGGCCACGTAAACGATGCCGTTGTCACGCCAGGAAAGTTGGGCGATTTCGCTGGTGGGCAGGACGGCGAGTTGCCGCTCCACCTCGGCGATGGTTCGTTGCGCGAAACCTTCGCTCAGGCAAACGAGGCAGATGCCGCTGTTGGGATCGTGCTCGGCCTGGCCGAGCAGATCGCAGGCGACAAGCGCGGGATCGGCGGTATCGTCCGCGATGACCATGATTTCGGTGGGGCCGGCGAGCAAATCAATGCCGCAGCGCCCGAACAACTGGCGCTTGGCTTCGGCGACAAACTTGTTACCCGCGCCGCACAACACGTCCACCGGCGGCACATCGCCCAGACCAAACGCCATCAATGCGAGCGCGGGCACGCCACCGAGGATGAACACGCGATCGGCACCGGCCTGGCGAATGGCGTTGATGGTGGCGGGAAACCAGCCCTCGCCCTTCACCGGCGGCGTGCAGGCCACGACGGATTTCACGCCCGCGACTTTCGCCGGGATGATGCTCATCTGCGCGGAGCCGAACATCGGGTAACGGCCGCCGGGAATGTAACTGCCGACGGAATTCACGGGGATGTGCTTGTGGCCCAAAACGACGCCGGGGCGGATGGCGACTTCGAGCGGGTGCATCGTTGCCAGTTGCGCCTGGGCGAAACGGCGCACGTTGTCCTGGCAGTATTCGGTGTCCTTCACGACCTGCTCCGGCAGCTTGGCGACGGCCTCCTGGATTTGCGCCTCGCTCAATTCGAAGCTGCGCGGGCTCCATTCGTCGAACTTCTCGCTGTATCGGCGCACGGCATCCATGCCGTGTTTCTCCAGGTCCTTCAGCATCTGGGAGACGATCTGGGAAGTCTGCTCGTCCGTTTCAAACAACCGATGTCCGCCGTTTTTAATGATTTTCATCCTGCCTCGAAAAGTTCGTACAAATTGTTCCCGGACTTTGTCATAGGTGTGGCCGGGTGTTAAGCGGAATCCGTTGGGTGGGAACCGGAGAGTGCCGCTTGTGCCACGCTGCTTGGAACGGAGCGCGACTGGCCGGAGCCAAATGCGAAGCCCGCTGCAACGGGCTTTCCCGATGCGGAGTTTAACCAGGGACCGCAATCGAGGGCTGTTCTTGGACAAAAAAAGTCCGGCAATTCGGCTTGCCCGGGATGAACGTGGGATAGCTGAACCAAACCGGCATCAGCGCGGTGCCGGTTGGAGTGTCCGGCTAGAATAGGCGTGCTTATGAAGCCCTTGCCGCATCGAGCGGAAAACCCCTCCACGGACCATCAGAACGGACTCACGGCTGCCATTGCCATCGTGGTCATCGCCGCCAGCCTGCTCAGCTTTTATGTCCTGTGGGCGAAGTGCGTATGCGCCTGGCCGTTTCACTAGAGCGAATCAAATTACTTCGTGGCTGCGGTTAGCGATGCCGCAGCCGGCAGAGGACTGCCGACCCTACCCTTGGGCGGCCACAGTTTTAGTGAAATTGCTGTAGCGCCCGCGCGAAAACGCGGCTAGTCGATTTTCACGCTATCCAGTTGGAAGGTGAATTTGCCCGTGGGATTGCCGGCACCGATGAAGATCCCGGCCACGTCGTGGGCGTCGGTTTCGAAGTCGGCGAAGGTGAAGGTGAAGGGTTTCCATTCAGGCCCGGCGACGAAGGTTTTCATGAGCGGCGCCCAGTTTTTGCTCGGGCAAAACAGCATGACGGAATAGGCACGACCGTCGCCCCTGGCCCAGAAGGAGACGGATTTTTTTGAGGATAGATTGGCGGGCTGCATCTGAACCGGCCCGGGGAAGAACATCGCCCCGGCCCACGCGGCATCCGATCCACCAATCACTTCGCCTTCGACCCGGAGGGAATACTTGCTGTTTTCTGCGCCGCCCTCGACAACCTTGAATTCGGCGGTGGATTTGCCGCCGCGCAGGCTGTCGGTGGAGGTCTGCCAGCCGGCGCCGAATTTGGAGCGAATTCTGCCTTCTTCGAAATCGCTCACGAGGCCGGTGCCAAAATCCGGGGGCGGCGTGCCTTGCTTCGCGGCGACGCGCTGTTTTTCGGCGCGCTTTTGGTAGGCGACGCGATCGAGCGCCACGCCTTCCTTCCAAACGCCAGCGATTTTGCGGGTGGCTTTGAGGTCGGCGGTAGGATCGCCTTCGACGAGAAGCAGGTCGGCGCGCAGGCCGGGAGCAATGCGGCCGCGATCTTCGAGATGGAAGCAGGTGGCGGGCACGGAGGTGGCGGCGGTGAGGGCTTCGGCGGGCGTGAGGCCGGCGGCGACGAGGAGTTCGAGTTCTTCGTGGATGCTCGCGCCGTGGGTGGTGCCGGGATTTGGGCAATCGGTCCCGGCGCAGATGGGGACGCGGGCGGCTTTGAGCTGGCGGACGGCGGCTTCGGCGTTGGAATAGTCGGCGGGTTTGCGTTTCCCTTGGGGGAATGACGCACCGAGGCGATCTATTTCCACCGCGGAATAGTAAGGCGAAAGATCCGGATCCTTGAGCAGCGCCGGCTCGTGCTTCGGCGCGGCGACGTTGTGAAGCACAGTGAGCGTGGGGACGATGAACGTGTGATGATCGGCGGCGAGTTTGGCGAAGTCCGCGGCGGGAGGCTCTTCGATGAAAATATGGACCAAGGCATCGGCGCCGGCTTCGATGGTCTCGCGGGCTTCGGATTGCGAGCCGATGTGGACGACGGCCATCTTTTTGCGGGCGTGCGCGGCTTCGACGAGGGCTTTGAGCGTGGGGACATCTATGGTGGGCATGGGGCGACCGAAGGCCCGGCCATGTTCATAAACGATTTTGATGTAGTCGGAGCCTTCGGCGAGGCGGGCGTCCACGAAGGCCTGGGCTTCGGCGGGGGAGGAGATCGTCGGGATTTCCTGACCGTACTCGGTGCCGTGGCCGCCGGGGGCGGTGGCGAGGATGCCGGCGGAGCGGAGATCGGCCAGGTCGGCGCCTTTGCCGGCGGCGATCTCGTCGTGGATTTCCTTGAGTGATTCGAGGCCGGTGAACATGTCGCATTCGGTGGTGACGCCGAAGGCGAGGGCCTGGCGCAGGGAGTTCGCGCCCCAGACGTGGGTATGGGCATCAAACAAGCCGGGCAGGAGGGTTTTGCCGGTAACGTCCACGACTTGGGCGTCCGCGGGAATGGGGATGTCCTTGCCGACCGCGGCGATTTTCCCGTCGCGGACGAGGACGGTGGTGTTGGTGAGGAGTTTCGTGCCGTCGAAGACGCGGGCGTTTTGAAACGCAATCGGCGCGGCGGCGGCCGGTAGCAACAGGCAGAATAGGATGAGAAATCTCATGGCAACGGGAGGAGTCTAGGAAGGGAGCGCGGCCGGGGGAATTGGAAAGAGGGCCGGGATTTGTAGTCGAAGGGGGAAGGAAAAATCCCCCCTCATCCGCCTCCGCGAGGACGCTATGGCGCGACAAGCCCCAGCTCTCTCCCAAAGGGAGAGGGAGAGCATTGGGCGGCGTTGGGTCGGAGGCAAGGAGGCACGCGATCGGCTGGTCTTAGCTGGGAACAATGGGCGAAAGGGCCAACCCGTGGGGCGGGCGGACGCTGCTGCGGACAGGAATGTCCGCGCTCCGGGGGCATACCCTCTATCAGGGTGCAACATGCAACAAACCGCATAAACATGGGTCGAAAGCGGGTTGCGACCCGCAACAAAAGGTGCAACAAGGGTGCTACGGGTTGAAGAATGCCCATAAACATTGGCCGAAATTAAGGCGCAAGTCGCAACAAGGGCTGTTTTCATTGGTTCTTTGCGGGGTTGCAAGATTCACCGGGCAGGACGGCCGGCGAAGAATCGGTACCGAAACTTTTCAGGATAGTGTTGCGGAGTTGGGACATTACGTCGTCCGTGCCGCCCGGCGGGGAATTCGTTTGGGATTTGAGGAAAGGGGCATACATGTCCAAAAGGGCCCGCTTTTTGAGGGACTGTTGGGTGGGAGCGGGACGCGGCGCGAGATTGTCGAATTCGGATTCGGGAAGGTAGCGCCTGATGGCGTCGGAGAAATCGGCGGCGGTGTAGCCGCGGCGGACGTGGTCGCCTTCGCGGTAAGCGGACGGCCGGATGCCGTAGGGGCGGAGTTGGGCGGCGAGCCAGGCGGCACTCATGGGTTTGCCTTTCAAAGCTTCGAACCAAGGGCGGCCGCGGTAGCGGTTCAGTTTTAGCAGGAGATCGGCGGTGAGGAGCTGGTCGGGGTTGGGATCCTCGAAACAGAGGAAGCAGTCGAGGACAAGCTGGATGGGGCCGGAACTATCAGCGGCGGTTTGGGTGAGACCGACGGCGGCGGCGCGGGCGCGTTCGGGCCAGGAGCCGCCGGCGAGGTCGGCGAGGGACAGGAGGGGTTCCCAGATGTCGGCGGCACGATCGTGGAGTTCGGACGGGAAGGCGGGAGCGGCGGTGGCGAGGGATTGGGAATGGTCGGTGGCGAAGCGGAGGCAACGGGAGCGGATTTCCTCGGTGGCGACGCGGGAGTGAGGGAGGCGTTCGCAGGGTTCGGTGGATTGTTTGCGTTGCATGCGGATGAGGATGCAGCGGTCGGCGAGGGCTTCGGGGAGGCGGCCGGTGATACAGATGAGTTTGGGGCACCAGCAGGAGAAGCGTTCGAGGGTGGAGGTGGGGGATGGGGAGGAAGAGGCTCGCGGGTACGCTCGCCCCACCGAGGAGGCGGGAAGAGTGAGGGAGGGTTGGGGAGGGACGCCGGTGGCAGAGGGATCGGACGTTGCTGCGGACAGGAATGTCCGCGCTCCGGTGGCGCGGAGGACGTAGGCGGATTCGCGGTGATAGCCGGCGTTGAGGATGCCGCGGAGTTCGGTGTGATGGCGGACGAGGTCGAGGGCTTCGTCGATGAGGAGGGTGGGCTGGGTTTCCGCGATGACGCGGAAGAAAGCGGGGGAACTGATGTTGGCAGCGGCGACCGGGCGGCGGACGAGGCGGCCAAGGACGTTCAAGAGGGTGGTTTTGCCACAGCGTTTTTCGGGGGATTCGACGCCGATGTAGGTGCTGATGTCCCGGGCTTCGAAGGCGTAGGTGTGGAGGCACCAGAGGGCCAGGGCATCGGCGGCGAACTCGGGAAGGATGACGTGGCGGGTGAGGAAGGCGGCGAGGTCGTCGAGGAGCAGGGCGCCGTTCACCGGAGTGGGCGAGGGCTCGGGATCGGCGAGGAAGGCGGGGAGAGGTAAGTGGGACAGGTGGGACGGGTGGGACGGGTCAGGCGTGGACGGGTGCGAGTTGAGTGCGGTGCCTTCGTTGTCAATCAGTTGTAATGGCATAGTGCCTCCGTGTTCCTTGTTCAGCGGAAGTGCATTTCCTCCTTTTGCGCCTGGTGGGAGATCGTCTGAGTTCACAGGCGATTTCCTGGGCGAGAAATCCCTCCGGAGTTATGGTGACACGAATTGGAGGGGTGTCAAGGGGCGAGGGAATGACGAACCAAGAAAAGAAGTAACCGCAACCCCGAAAGTATTCGGGGTGCAGAACGCAAAGAGCACAAAGAAGATTTTTAGCCGCGAAAAGGCACAAAAAGGCGCAAAAAGGGAATTGAAAGCGGAAGCTCTACCTGTTGCCGGAAGCAAAAATGAGACTTAAGCTCGGAATCATGAAAATGAGTCCTGCCATTCTCTCCTGCGTCTGGCTGGCTGTTGGCCTCTCGGCGCTGGCTGAAGAAGATTGGGAGCAGCGCACGATCCAGGCGGGCAACGCATGGACAAACGGCGCGCCCATTCCTCCCAGGTTGCTCAAATACGCATCGTCATGGCGGGAGGGCAGTTGCTTCCCTGATCCATGGGGAACGGACCAGATGTTTGGCAGCATCACGAATTTTCCGCTGTTATGGAAAATCGCCCTGCTGCCGACGGTGGACGCGCGGGTGTACTCGAATGCCATTGCCAACGCCATCTGGACCGCCGGGCCCGGTCGCTTTTTCGCGCAATTGTCCACCGCACTGAAAGACAAACCGGAGTTGGAAAATCAGGAGAGCATGCAAGTAATGATCAAGCAGTCCAAGGTGAGGCACATGGTCCTGGACAGCCTGTATATCTCCTATTCAGATATGCCGCCCGCGGAAGGAAGAAAAGTGCTCGAGCAGATCAAAGACGAACTCCAGCGGGGCGGCAATTGGCAGGAGATTTATCGGAAATTTGCCGACCGCTATGAGGTTCCTTACGAGCAGGAACTCTCCGGCGGCGCCCGGATTAAGGGCACGCGGACAAAAATCGGCAACCTCGGCGATTTTCTGCTCGCTGAGAATGGCAGTCCGCTGGTTGCGTATAGGGAGGAATGGATGCCAAAAACACATATCCCGGAACTGTTCAAGGCCGGGAGAGACGCAATGCTTATCCTTTTCGACAAGGAGGATCTCAGCCGGTTTGCCGACATGCCGAAGGAAGACACCGGGGAACGTCTGGTGCTCTATCGTGTACGGGAAGTGTACGTCGGCAAATAGGAATATCCGAATTGATTCGCCAGCGGAGGGGGGGATTTACGGTTCTGGCTACTGGCGCAGGTTTCCTGTCCGCAATTTGGGGTGGTTTTTCGAGTGCGAGCACGAGAACGAGGAGGAGGATTCGAGTTTCGTAACTGGATTTTACCTCGCCAGTCGCGCTCCAATTTTGCACGCTGATGTGGCGATGAAATCAATGACGGGATATGGCCGCGGGGAGTCCTTGCAGGATGGCTTCAAGGTGACGGTGGAGATCAGTTCGGTGAACCGCAAGCAGGCGGAGGTGGGCGTGGTGTTGCCGCGCGAACTCGAATTGCTCGAAGGCCAGATGCGGGACGCGATCAACCGGCATATCGCGCGCGGACGGCTGACGGTGCGGGTGAGCCTGCATGCGAGCGAAACGAACGCCTCGGCGCGGGTGCAGTTGAATCTGCCGCTGGCGCGGGCGTATGCGAAGGAATTGCGGAAGCTGGCGAAGGAACTGGACCTGAGCGGACCGGTGACGCTGGACCAGTTGTCGCGCGCGCCGGGGGTATTTCAGACGGACGCGGAAATCGGGGAAGCGGAGAATTTCTGGCCCGCAGTGGAGCGCGCGCTGGAGCAGGCGCTCAAGGGGCTGGTGCGGATGCGCGAGCGCGAAGGGGCGCACCTGGCGGCGGACCTGACGAAACGGATTGCAATCATGCGCAAGGCGGCGGCATTGGTCAAACGGCAGGCGCCACGGGTGGCGGAAAATTACCGGCAGCAGTTGCTGGAGCGGATTCGCAAGGCGGGATTGGAGATGCCGGACGGCGAGGACGAGCGCCTGCGCAAGGAAGTGGTTTACTTCGCGGATCGTTCGGACATTTCGGAGGAATTGACGCGGCTGGAGAGTCATTTCAAGCAATACGACGATGGCACGAAGCAGAAGGAGCCGGTGGGCCGGATGCTGGATTTCCTGGCGCAGGAGATGAACCGGGAGATCAATACGATCGGTTCCAAGGCCAATGACAGCGAGATTTCGCGGGCGGTGGTGACGCTAAAAGCAGAGCTGGAAAAATTCCGGGAACAGGCCCAGAATGTGGAATGATGAGCGTCGAGAATCGTGAGCAAAAAACGGAGGAGACGGGACGCCTTTCCACCACGTCACCATTGCTGGTGCTGCTCTCGGCGCCGTCGGGCGGGGGCAAGACCACGTTGTCGAACGAGCTGCTGGCTTCCCGGCCGCAGATGACGCGGGCGGTAACCTGCACCACGCGGCCGCCGCGCCCGGGGGAAAAGGACGGCGTGGATTATTATTTTCTGGACGCGACGAATTTTCTGAAGCGTCTGCAGGCAGGAAATTTTCTGGAGCACGCGACGGTTTACGGAAACAGCTACGGCATTCTCAAGGCCGAGGTGCTGGGGAAGTTGCGGCAGGGCAAGGACGTGTTGCTGACGGTGGACGTGCAGGGCGCGGCGACGATTCGCGCCAAGGCGATGGAGGAGGCGGAGTTGAAGCGGTCGCTGGTGACGGTATTTCTCACGCCGCCGAGCCTGGAGATCCTCGAAGCGCGGTTGCGCAAGCGCGGCACGGATGAAGCCGGGACGATTCAGAAGCGGTTGAGCCTGGCGAAGCAGGAGTTCGCGCAGTGGAAACATTTTGATTACCTGGTGCTGAGCACCAGCATTCCGGAAGACTTGCGGCGGATGCTCGCCGTGGTGGAAGCGGAGAAGATGCGGTCGAATAGGGCGACGGCGCCTGAGTTTTAAAGGCGACCGTGATGAGGAACAGGGGCCGGAAAAGCTCCAAGAACCAAGGACCAAGCACCAGATAAGCTCCAAGCTCCAAATAACCGGAAGCTTAAACAAGCATGAGCAAAAGCAAAAATGTGGTGCTGGGGGTGACGGGGTCCATCGCGGCTTACAAGGCGGCGGACCTGGCGAGTTTATTGGTCAAGGGTGGGTGTACGGTGCGGGTGGTGATGACCACGGACGCACAGAAGTTCATCACGACGCTGCCGTTCAAGACGCTTTCGCGGCATCCGGTGGTGACGGATTTGTACGATGAATCGGAGGGGTGGAAGCCTTCCCATATCGAACTGGCGGACGAGGCGGATTTGCTGCTCGTGGCGCCGGCGACGGCCCAGACCATTGCGAAGATGGCCCTCGGGCTCGCGGATGACGCGCTGAGCTGTGTCGCGCTGGCATTGAATCCCAAGGCGAAAGTTCTGATCGCGCCGGCGATGAATGGAAAGATGTGGCTGCATCCGGCGACGCAGCAGAATGTCGCCACGTTGCGCAAGCGCGGAGCGGAATTTATCGGGCCGGAGAAGGGTTTGCTTTCGTGCGGGTATGAGGGGTTGGGACGGCTTTGGCCGGTGGACCAGGTGGCGAAGCGGGCGTTGGCGATGTTGGGGAAGTGACGGGGTTAATGACGAAACACCAGCCTTCGCCGAGGCTATGGCTGGCGGGCCAATGACGAATGCGGCTTGGGCCGCCGCCCCTGACCGCGAAAAAAACCGGGGCAGCCGGTATGCGGACGTTGCCGCGGACAAGAATGTCCGCGCTCCGGGGCAGTTGCCCGCGATCTTCGAGCCGATTGATTTCTCTGTGCCTCCGTGCGTCCGTGGTTTAAATGTCTTCTTTAAGCAGCAATGAACCACCGAGGCACAGAGACACCAGGGAAGAGCGGCAGGGGATGCTGCGGGGCAGGTTGGTGAGGAGACTTCCGGGTGAGCACGCGCGAAGATCAACCGGTGAAGGGAGACGTGTGGGAGAAGATCAGTTTCTGGTACCGCCGCGCCATCGAGCTGCTGAACATTCCCGAACCGGAGGCGCCCCAGCTCCGGCGGCGCATCGGCCTCATGGAGCGGGACATCATTCTCCCCCTCAAGGCCGCCGGGATCGCGATGCTCTTCTACTCGTTCCACTACAAGCCCTGGTTCGGCAAGGTGCTCAGCGTGCTGGACATCGCGGTGGAGACGACGCAGCAGTTCCTCCTCGTTTATCTCGCGTTCAACGCGGTGGTGGCCATCGTGCTGCTCAACATGGACCGCCTGCCGCTGGGATTGATCCAGTGGGTGGTCTTTATCACCGGCCTGGTGGACGCCTTGTTTCTTTCCGCGCTCACGCTGGTGACCGGCGGATATCAAAGCTTCCTCTACTGGATGTTCCTGGCGCTGATCGTGCGCACGGCGGTCAGCGTGCCGCGCACCACGTCGCAATTGTCGCTGAATTTTGCCCTCATCGGTTGCTACGTGCTGGCCGGGGTGATCAACATTTCGATCGCGCAAAGCGTCGAAGATGAATTGCGCGCCACGGCGGCGGAAAGACGCGTCTCGCAACGCGCCTCCTCGGTCCTGCAAACCAACGACCGCACCCGCGCACCTCGTCCACCCGGCCCGAGCCTGACTTCCAGCGTTCCCGCGATCGTAATGACGAACGCCGCCCCACGAACGACAGTCTCCCGTCCGAAACATTTCGCGCCGGAGGAAGCCGAACAGGAAAGCTGGCAATCACCGTGGGTGGCGGAGTCGCTGGACAGCCCGGCCCAGCCGCTGCTCGTCCGGTTGCTGCTGTTGTTGCTGATGACGGCGTGCTGCTACGGCCTGCAACTATTGCTGGAGCGCCAGCGGCGGGCGCTGGAGGAAGCGCGGGAGTTCGCGGCGCGCGAAGGTCAACTGCGCTCGGTGGGCCGGCTCGCGGCGGAATTCGCCCACCAGATCAAGAATCCGCTGGCCATCATCCAGACGGCTTCCTACACGCTGCAAAAAAGCCTGCGGGAAGGTAAAAAGGACATCAGCCCGCAGGTCAAAATCATCCAGGAGGAAGTCGAACGGTCGGACCAAATCATCACGCAAATCATGAGCCACGGCCAGTTGAGCGACGGCCGCGTGGAAAAGGTGGACGTGCGCGAGGAACTGGAAAACGCCATCGACCGCGTTTTTCCACCCGCGGCCAAATACCCGGTGGCGGTGACGCGCAAGATAGCGGGCGAGTTTCCGTCCCTGGTGATGTTGCGCCGCCACGTGGCGGACACATTTCAAAACCTGCTGCAAAATGCGCGCGAGGCGCTCGAAGGCCGCGAGGACGCGCGGGTCACCGTTTCGGCCACCTGCCATGGCGATCGTTCGATCGAAGTGACGATTGGAGACAATGGCCCGGGCATCGCAGCGGACAAGCGGGAAAAGATTTTCGAAGCCTACTACACGACCAAAGGCAAGGGGACCGGGCTGGGCCTGGCCATGGTAAAGCACAACGTGGAGCTTTACGGCGGCACGGTGCGCCTGGAATCGGAGCTTGGAAAGGGCACGCGCTTCATCGTAGTATTTCCAGCGAAATCGCTGGTCTGATTGAAAGATTCGCAGTGAGAAATACCCAGGCCGAACGCGGGAGCCGGGCCGCCGCCATGGCGGTGGCGGGAGCATTGTACGCGCGCCGGAAAGCGATCCGCCCATGAAAACGATGCTCCCGCCCGTGCTCGTCGTGGACGACGAGAAGAACATGCGCCTGGCTTTGCAGGACATGCTGGAGGACGAGAATTACACCGTGAAAGTGGCGGAGTCCGCCGAAGACGGGCTGCTGGCGCTGGGAGCGGAGGAATTTTTTCTCGTGATCACCGACTTCCGCCTCGGCGGAATGAACGGGTACGAATTTCTGAAGCGCATCCGGTCCCAGTGGCCGGATGTGGCGGTGATCCTGTTCACGGCGCATCCGACGCCGAAGATGGCGGCGGAGGCGATCAAGGCCGGCGCGACGGATTACCTGCCGAAGCCATTCGCGCCGGAGGAGCTGCTGCAGACGGTGGGGCATTGCGCCGAGCGCCACCTGCTCAAGCGCGACAACGCCAGCCTGCGCGCGCGCGCGACGGAGACATGGACGCTCGAGCAAATCGTGGGCGATTGCGCCCGGATGCGTGAAATGCGGCAATTGATCCAGACGGTGGCGCCGACGGACGCTCGCGTGTTGATTTTGGGCGAGAGCGGGACGGGCAAGGAACTGGTGGCGGGCGCGCTGCACAGCCTGAGCCGGCGCGGGCAGTCGAATTACGTGCGGATCAATTGCGCGGCGATTCCGGAGAACCTGCTGGAAAGCGAATTGTTCGGCCACGAGAAAGGCGCCTTCACCGGCGCGATCCGGCAGAAGCCGGGACGGGTGGAGGAAGCGGACGGCGGCACGGTTTTTCTCGATGAAATCGCGGACATGAGCCGGCCGTTGCAGGCCAAGCTGCTGCGATTTTTGGAGGACGGGACGTTTACGCGAGTGGGCGGCACGCAGGAATTACGCGTCAATGTGCGCCTGGTGGCGGCGACGAACCGTGACATCATCAAGGCGATTGACGAGGACCAGTTTCGCGAAGACCTCTTTCACCGGTTGAACGTGGTGAAGTTTCTGCTGCCGCCGTTGCGGGAGCGCGGGGACGATGTGGTTCTGCTGGCGGGCCATTTTTTGAAGAGCTTCGGTGTGGCGCTGCACAAGGAGCCGCCGACCCTGACCGCGGCGGCGCAGCACAAGTTGCTGGGGCACCACTGGCCGGGGAATGTCCGCGAGCTGCGCAATGTCATCGAGCGCGCGCTGATTTTGCATACCGGCGCCGAGCTGCTGCCGGAGAGTCTGCCGGATTTTCACCTCGAGGCACGTCTGCGTCGCGGCGCGCCGGCCGCACCAGTGCCGGCGACGGAAGGTTCGCTCGACGAACGCATGGCGGAAATGGAGCGCAGCCTCATCACCTCCATCCTCGAACAGAATCGGCATAACCTGAGCCGCACGGCGGAGCAGTTGAAAATCAGCCGGCATGCGCTTCGCTACCGGATGCAGCGGCTGAACATTTCCGGCGGCAACGATACCGAGGAAGTCGCGGCCAACCCGAAGGAGAAGGCGATATGAACGGCCTCCCATTCCAATTCCTGGCGGAAGTGGATCCCCAGGACATCATGAATTCGATGCGCAACCTGGATCCCTCGGTCCGGGAGCGCTTGATCGTGGTGGGCTCCATTACTCTGATCACCCTGTTTATCGCCATCTGGGTGGTTTTCTTTCGGGGCGGCGGAGGGAAGTCCCGCTCCCGCCGGCACCGTCGACGGCAGGAACATTCGGAGAAACCGGCGCCGATCGTGACGGACGCGCCGAAGGAAGCCGAGGACGGGGAACGCCGTCATCGCCGGCGCCGGCGCGAACATCGTCCACGCAATCCCACCCTCGCCGAAACCGGCGGCCTGCCGCCGAAACGTCCGAACAGCCCGCCCGATTCGGACATCTGAACCATGGAAGCCAGTCGCGCGATCACAAATCGCAGCTCCTCCAACCTTGCGCTGGCCTTTGGAATGTTGCCCAAACCGAAGCGCGACGCCATGTCCGCGCTCTACGCGTTCTGCCGCGAGGTGGATGACGTCGCCGACGAGGATTCCGTGCCGGTGGAACGCCGGCGCGCCTCCCTGGCGGCCTGGCGGGCGGACATACGGCGCGCGTGCGAAAACGGCAGGCCGGAGCACATCGTCAACCAGGAGTTCCAACCGGTGATCCAGCACTACCGCCTGCCCTTCGGGCTTTTCGACGAACTGCTCCAGGGCGTCGAGATGGACCTGGACATCAAGCGTTACGAGAGTTGGGAGACGCTGGAGAAATACTGTTACCGGGTGGCGTCGGTGGTAGGCCTGTTGAGCATCGAGATTTTTGGCTACACCTCGCCCAAGTGCCAGGACTACGCGATCCATCTCGGCAAGGCCCTGCAACTCACGAACATTTTGCGCGATGTGCGCGGAGATGCGGAACGCGAGCGCATTTACCTGCCGCTCCAGGATCTGGAACGCTTCGGCGTGCGGCCCGAGGAGATTTTACGTTCCGAATACTCGCCGCGGTTCGTGGAGCTGGCACAATTCACCGCGGCCCGCGCGCGAAAATATTACCAGCTCGCGCGGGAAACGCTGCCGGTGCAGGACCGGCGCTCGATGGTGGCGGCGGAAATGATGGGCATGGTTTATTGGCGGCTGCTGCGGAAACTCGAGCGCGAGCAATTCAATGTCTTCCGTGACAAACCGCCCCGGCTCAACAAGGGACAAAAACTCTGGCTGATCCTCGGCGCCTGGTGCCGCTTTCTCGCCGGGGTGACTGCGCCCGCCTATGGCGTCTGAGGGCAGGGCGGCTTCGGACGACCGGCAGGTCGTCCCTACCCACAAGGGCGCCACGCGGCGGCTGGTGGTCAATGCCGATGACTACGGCCGTTCGGCGTCCATCAATGAAGCGGTGATCCGCGCGCATCGCGAGGGCATCCTAACCACGGCGAGCCTCATGGTGAACGAGCCGGGCTGCGCGGAAGCGGTGGCGCGCGCGCGCGAAAACCCGCGGCTCGGCGTGGGCCTGCACCTCGCGCTTTTGTGCGGGCGATCCGCCCTGCCGCCCGCGGAAATTCCCGGGCTGACCGACGCGGAGGGAAACTTCACCAACAGCCCCTTCACCGCGGGCTGGCGCTATTTTTTTTCGCGCCAGCTGCACGAGCCGCTGCGGAAGGAAATCCGCGCGCAGTTCGCCCGATTTCGAGAGACCGGACTGACCCTCGACCATGTGAACGGGCATTTGCACCTGCACCTCCATCCGGTGGTGTTTGGGATTTTGCTGGAAGAGGCGAAGGCGTTTGGCATCGAGCGCATGCGATTGACGCGGGATCCTTTGCGCCTGAATTTGCGCATCGCGCGCGGGCACCTGGGTTATCGGTTGAGCCACGCGGCGATCTTCGGCGTGCTGGGCGGCGGGCGGACCCGGCGGAAATTTGAGGAACGCGGGCTGCGGCACACGCGGGCGGTATTCGGGTTGTTGCAAAATGCGCGAGTGGACGAGGATTACATCCTCAAGCTGCTGCCCGAACTGCCCGCCGGAGATTCAGAGCTTTACTCACACCCCTCGCTTGATGAGTTTAAGAATGAATTCGAGGCACTCATCAGCCCCCGCGCGCGGGCGCTGGTCGAAAAGCTCGGTATCAAACTCATTCGCTACCAGGATTTGTGATATGATCAAAATGCTTCTCATTTTGCTGGTCGGACTGATCTTCGAAAGCGCGGGCGTGGTGTTCCTGAAAAAGGGAATGGTCGAGATAGGCGGCGCCGGCGTGAAAGACTCGGCGGATTTTGTGCGCGTCGTGAAAGCCGGCGCCGCCAATCCGCGCATGCTCGTGGGTGTGCTATTCGAAGCGTTCTTTTTTGCCTCACTGCTGCTGCTCATGTCCAAGAGCGACATCAGCTTCCTCTGGCCGCTGACGGGTTTGAGCTTCGTTTTTGCGACCTTCGCGGCGGTCTGGTTTCTGCACGAGCGGGTGTCGGGCATGCGGTGGGTGGGCGTCGTGCTGATCATGCTGGGGGCGGCGCTGATCAGTTACAGCGAACATTCCAAGCCCAAGGCGGAGCCCAATTCCGTGGCCTCCACGCCGTAACCCCGGATTACTTCAGCGCGGAAATAATTACGTTCGCCAGTTTTTCCGCCGCTGATTTGCTGCGCCGCTGCAGCCGCAATAAATCACCAATCCGCGCGGGCGATCTCAAAATCAGCCACGCCAGTTTACGGGCGTCCAACCGCCAATCCGCCGTCACGAGCTGGTTGAAATCAATCGCGAGATCCTCGTCCGCCGTATCGAGCACGATTCGCACGGTGACGCAGGGAATTTTTCGTTCCCGGCATATCGCCGCCACCACGAAGGATTCCATCTCCACCGCGTCGGCGCCGGTGGACTCGCGCAGTTGCTGCTTCCCGGCCGCCGTCGTGGCAATGCGATCGACTCCCAGAAATTGCACCGGCCGCGCGCCGGCCGCGCGCAATTTCTTTTCCAATTCTCCGCCGACATCGCCCGAGTAAATGATCGTGCCGGTTTTCAAACCAGGATCGAGTCCGCCGGCAAAGCCACAAGTCAGGGCCAGCGCTGGATTGGTTTGCGCCAACGCCGATTCCGCTGACCGCCGGGCATTCGCCGGCCCCATGCCGAGGACACAGGTGTGCACGGCCGACATTCCGGCGGTCAGCCTTCGAAATGGCGCCGCCTCTTCCTTCACGGCAAAGGCGACAAGAACGGGTGTGGCGGAGCTACCCATGCGCGGCTCAGTCCCGGGGGATCCAGATGGGACGGAACCCCACGAAATACAGCTTCTTGATTTCGGTATCCGCGGGGTGTTTGACCAGGTTGCGGGCGCTTTTCGTGATGACCTGCGCCTGATGACTGATGCCAAACTGCTCGTTATCCGAAGTCCATTCCGCGGCGTTCCCCAGGACGTCCACCAACCCGAGCGGATTTGCGGCGTCCTCCGTAACCGGCAACGGCAGCGCCAGCTCCTTGGGGCGGATTTCCTTCCGACTTGTTGCTCCGGTGAGCGCATCCATGGATATAACGAGGTTCGAGTTATGTTCGAAGTCCGCATTTTTTTCGAAGTCCGCCTGGGCGTTCAGGGTGGACAGCGCCAGGTACTGGCGCACGGAAGGGAGCTGGAACATGCCGCTCTTGAAAACGCCCGGGCGATTGGGATCGGTGTTGAGCTTGTCAATGAACGGCGCGGCGGCGGCGGCGCTGCTCAGGTGCGCCGGCCATTGATTGGACGTGACCGGCTGGGCGGGCAACGTTCCGGCAACTTGCCGGAAGATTTCCTGGCTGACTTCATATTTTGAAACATAGGCCATGCCGGCGCGTCCCGCTCCCGGCAGCCCGGAAATCTTCACAAAAACGAGGCCCGCGTAGGGAATTTGCGCCGGCCATTTTGAAATCGCCGCAATGCCCGCCTGCACGCTCGCGATGGTGTCTTTGCTGATATTATAGCTTCCGGCCAACGCCAGGCGATTGCTCGCCTCAACGCCATCCCCCGCGCGGATGGCGTCCTCCCACGCCGACACCAACAGCCGGGCGGCGACCGTCTGTGCCAACTGCTTCTCGGTATCCGCCAGACTTCCGCGTGCCAGCGGGTATGCGTTGGTGGCCTTGCGGAATCCCGCCCACGCGTTCGTGGCCGCCAGCGGCGCCACCCCGGCCATTTCTTTGGCGAAAAGGCGCATGGCCGCCGGATCTTCCGGCGGCGGCGGCTTCAGGTCACGCGCCAGCTTTTCCGCGTCGGCAAGCTGCGAATCGGCGTCGGTGTAATTTCCATTTTGGAGGGATTTGACGGCGTTGGTGATGGAGCGCCGGAAATCCGCCTGCGCCACCAGCCGGCCCTTCTCCTCGGTCTCGGTTTTCTTCTTTTCGATCAGTTTCGCCAGCCAGCTTTGGGCCGCTTTGTCATCTTTGCGCGCTTCGAGCGCCTTCTGGACATTGGTGATCTGCTCATCGGTGTTGGCGGCGACCTGCGCCCGCGCCATGAAGCGCGCGAACTCGCCGTTCTGCCGCGCATCGGCGGCCCGGGCGTCCTTCAGGCTTTCCGCGGCGGTCACGATCTCCGCGTATTTCTTTTCCGCCCTCGCGTAATCCTCCTTCTCCAGCAGCGTGCTGGCTTCCGCGAAGGCTGTCTCCAATTCCTGCTTTTGCTTCGCTGCCAGTTCCTTGGTGGCCTGCGCGTCGCGTCGCGCGCGGGAGTCCGCCAGCCACGCAGTCAAACGCGCATCGCCTGGCCGGAGCTTGCGGGCGGCTTCCAGCAAATCGGCTTCGTCACGGAGGTCGCCGGCGGCGCGCGCCGCCTGGGCGCGAACCAGTTTCTGGACGAATTCAACGCCCTCCTTCGCTTCCTTTTCCAAACCGGGCGATTTAACGCGGACGGCGATGCCCTGGCCCTTGCTGAAACTGGCCTCGGCGTCCGTGTAATTGGTTCTCGCGAGCGCGGCGTTCCCGGCGTCAATGGCTTCCTGCGCGAGCGCGGCCGTTTCCGGCGGCGGTTTTTTGGCTTCCGCTTCATTGCTTCTCGCCCTGGCCAGCCAGGCGTCCAGCTTGGGATCGGGCCGCATTTTGACGGCGTCCTGCAGCAACCTGATGGCGTTCGTCCAGTTGTTGGCCGCGTCGGCCTCGGCGGCCTGTTTCAGCAAACCGGCGTAACGTTTTCCCTCGTCCGCGATTTTTCGTTCCCTCGCCTTTTCGCCGCCCAAATCGGAGGCCAGGACCGTCGCATTGTCAAAATCCTCGCTCGCCGCGGCGTATTTGCCGGATTGCAAAAGCCCTTCCGCGCGCTCCAAGGCGGAAGCCAGCCGTTTGGCCTTGTCGGCGCGAACCTGTTTTTGTTCCTCCTCCTGCCGCTTGCGATCGGCGCGATCCCACCAGTCCAGAAGGTCGGGCGTGGATTCAATGGCCAGCGCCTCCTTGAGCCAGCGGATTTCGTTGGTCACGTTGCCGGCGGTTTGCGCGGACATCGCGTTCGCGAGTTTGTTGGCGAATTCCTCGCGCCGGGCGGCGTCCCGTTTGCGGCCGGCGTCGGCCAACGAATCCGCCTGCCCGCCGGCCTTGTTGAATTCCAGCGCGGCGACTTCGTAATTACGGCGCTTCAGCTCCGCATCGCCGGTGTCCATTCTCCGTTTGAACTCCGCCGCATAAACACTGCTGGCACTTTGCTGCGAGCGGACGCGCCAGGCCTCGGCGTTGGTCCGGATGTTCATCGAAAAATCCCGCGCCAGCCCGGCGGCCACCTCAAACTCCTTGGCCGCCGCGACGTAGTTGGAAATTTCGAACTCGCGCGTGCCCTGTTGGAGGGTGGCGGTTAATTTCAGGCCGTTGGCGGCTTTTTGAATCGCGGGCTCCTTGGGCCAGTCGGCCAGCTTTTGTTGCACGAGAAAGAATCCATTGCTGGCGTGGTCGAACTCCTCCTTTTCCAGCGCGGCGGCGGACAGTTCCAGGAAGTTCGTGGCGTAGGCCAGCGCATCCCGGTGCGCCTTTTCGCGCCCGACGCTGCCGCGGTGCATCCCCCAGGCAACCAGCGCCACAATCCCCCCCACGACCGCCACCCCGGCGGCTGCCTGGTAGATCAGTCGTCGCCGCGCCGCGGCTTCATCCGGGCGAAACTCCCGTTCCAACGCCTCGAGGTTGATCGTGGCCAGCGCCGCCGCGTCCAGCCGGACCAGTTTGTGATGCCATTCCTGCCAGTAGGCGCGGCGCTTGCCCAGTTGCTTCCAAAGCGAATCGGTCAGGTCCCAAAACTGATGATCATCCTGCCGGCTGACGATGCGGCCTTCGACGAGTTGGAGAATCAGCAACCCGATCTGAAGCAAATCGTTGGCCTCGACGATTTGCTTGAAATCCTCCTGGCCGCGCGCATCCAGGCCGGCCAGCTTTTCGGCCCCGGCCGGATAGGGATCGGTAAGGTGGAGCGGAACCACTCGCAGCGGCTGCTGTTTCGCGAGGAAAACGTTCGAGGCCCGGAGATTCCCGTGCGAGTAACCTCGCGAACGTTTCAGGGCCAGGCAGCCGAGCACGACATTGTGGATGACATGGCGAAGGGCCTCCGAATCCACCTCCAACTGGTGCTCGATGTGGAACTTCAGGTCGTGCGCGGCATAAAAAGCCGTGGCATACCACGCGCCCAGCTCCGAAATCCCAAAGCCATAAACCGGCGCGAGATTTTCCCCGCCTTCCCGGCGGGCTTTCTCCATCTGCTTGATGCTCTCGAGAAACTCCAGCCCTTGGTCTCGCTCCAGTTTTTCGCCCGCCTCTCCCGCGGCCGCGCGGCGCGGGGGCGCGTGGCATTTGACGACATAGTCGCGCGTGTCGCCACCGGCGGTTTTACGGGCCTTCCAAACCGTGAAAAAGCGCCCGCCCTCCTCGGGCGTGGCAATCGGGTCTCCGACGGTTTCAAATTCGCCGAAGATTGGCATAGGACCGCCGGATGGCTGGCTGAATCAAAACCCGCGCCGCAGGGGATGCCCCGCCGCCGCGCGAAAGGCATCAGGGATTGGGCTTCATCGGAGTGCGCACGAAAATGCGCTCCTCCTGGATTTGCACTTCGAGCGTGTGATCGCTCGCTTCCCAAACCCGTTTGTCGAGCGGCAGAAAGACCCGGCGGCCATCCGCCGGGCCGCTGGATTTGCCGGGCAGGTCGGCGATGATCATGATCTCGGTCGCGCCATAGCCAAACCACGTATTCCAGATCGGATCGTTCATCTTCAGGGTCCACGTCAGGCCGTCCTTGAAGCTGGCCTCGATCTTGCCCGCGCCGGCGCGGATGGTGCTGTTCTTGCGCCAGTAATCATTCACGCTGAGGTTTTGCCAGTAGGCCTTGTCCAGCGGCGTCACGCCCACGAGGTCCACGAAGATGGAGGCGGTGGTGGCTTTGGAGACCTTCACGTCCCAGCGGACGGGCTTGGGTTTGGGCGGGCCGGAACTGCAACCGGCGGCGACTGAGACGCAAACGGCGACCAGGACCGAAATTTTGGCGAAGCGCTGGCAAAATGTTGCATTCATAAGGATTTACGAGGCATCCGGCAATTTCCGGCTTTGTAAAGCGGGGGGTCTTTGGGGTCAAGCTCCAAACACCCGGGTGGCTTTTGGTTGGTATTGGTCAAGACCGTGTCCTAGAGTTTTCCCATGTTCAAGCCCGCCGACCTCTTCGATCTGGCCCAGACCGAACACGCCGCTCTATTTGAAAACTGCGAGTTCGCCTGGCAGGCCCTGGCGCGGCTGCAGGAGTTCATCCAGTGGAACCTGAAGCCCAGCTTGCGCAACCGCTGCGATGGTGTCGCCTTTATCGGCCCGGAAGTTTCCATCGGCGAAGGCACGGTGGTGGAGGATGGGGCGATGATCAAGGGCCCGGCCATCATTGGCCGCAACTGCCAGATCCGCCACAACGCCTACATCCGGGAAAATGTCATCATCGGCGACGACTGCACCGTGGGCAACGCGTGCGAACTCAAGAGCTCCGTTCTGTTCAATCACGCGGTCGCGCCGCATTTCAATTACGTCGGCGATTCCATCCTCGGCTATCGCGCGCATCTCGGCGCGGGCGTCGTGCTCTCCAACGTCAAATCCATGCCGGGCAACGTGACGGTCCACGCTGACGGCAAAAAAATCGACAGCGGCCTGCGCAAATTCGGCGCGCTGCTCGGCGACCGCGCGGAGATTGGCTGCAACAGCGTCCTGAACCCCGGGAGCATCATTGGGCGGCAGGCAGTGGTGTATCCGAGCGTCTGCTGGCGTGGCTACCTGGCGCCCGATATGATTGCCAAGAACCAGGCGCTGGTGACGGTGGTGGCGCGTCGGGAAGGCTAATCGCCGTTCATCAAATTAGTTTGGTTAGGCAACCCTAAGCGTATGGCTGATTCGCCGCCCAGACCGCCAATCAACAAACGCACCGACGAGGAGTTGCTCGAAGATTTGTGCCGCGAGTTGCGACATGTCGGATGCGGGCAGGGCGACTTGCCACTGGGAGAGCGCGTGCTCGTTCATGTGCGAGAGGTTTGCGCCCTCCAGGCCGAGTTGGCCAAACGGGGCGTTGATTGCAACCTTCGGCTGGCGCGGTTAGCCGAGGAGACTTGCTGGCAGATGGCGGCGTTGCTCGACGACTGTCTGGCTTATCCGCAACGCGTTCCCTACGTGCGGGATCAGGATGGCATACGCCGGTTTCTCCGTTGTCATCTCTGCCGGAAGGCGGAGCGCCCGCCGGAGGCGAAGATTTTTTGGTTTTGCGAGGCGTGTATGAACCGTGTTCTCGAGGCACTTCAGCGGCGTACACCGGTTCCCGGCGTCCTCTTGTTTCGCACTTACAATATCGAGAGCCGCTGCGTTCATGCCGATGCGGATACCATTCTGGCCGACGAGGGACACGGTGAAGGGGTCTATGGAGTCTGTGAGAGATGTATTCGCGATGAGATCGATAGACGGCGTGTGGACTGAAAAGTCTGGCCGCGGCAGAGCCGGGCAAACCAAGAAACTTACGTGAAGGGCAGGTTGTGCCGTTCCGGCGGCGGCAGCGGGGCCGGACAGCGGGAGAACAGCTTAAGGAGACCCACGGCTCCCTGCCGTCGGGCCGGCTTGGGGGTCAGGATGATGCTGTTTTTTCCATCGCGCAGCGGCCGGACCTCGACCAGTCCGCCTTTGGACAACCCCGAAGCATCGAGCCACCATTTGGGAAGCGTGCTCTGGCCAGACTTTGAAACCGTCATCGTGTCGGTATCTTTCACATTTTAAGGATTCCTTAATAGGGCGGGTTTGTCGAATTCCGGGAGTCCGCAGCGATGACCATTCACTTCGCCGTTTGGATTTGCCATCAATTTGTCGTATGCTACGCATACGAATTGTCGGCGAAGATCGTCCCGTGAAGAAATCCATAACCGTTGCCGAGATTCTCATATTACTCGCGGTAGGAGTCCTTCTGTGGTCCGTGATTTACCGCCCAGCACACATCCGCCCAGCCGCGATTAGCGCCGCGTGCCGTCACTATTGTAGCTGTCCTTAATTGCGGTAAATCGCAAAGTTTTTAAGCGCGCTATGGCTGGGAACGTTGATGGTTGAACCCATTCGTTCCGCCCTTCGGGCGGGGTTTTCGCAGCGCGAAAACCGCTACCGCTCAAATGGCTTGAAGCTGGCTGGTCCCGGAACCGTCAAATGAACTTGAGCATTCGGAGCCAATAGCAGTATATAATCGTTAGTTTCGCTAACACCCCCTATGATTCGTCAGCGTCAGACCCACGCAAAATGCCTTTTCGGCTTCGTGCTTCTGCTTGCCTGCGCGTCCCGGGGTGCGGAATTGCAGTTCAACCGCGATATCCGGCCCATCCTTTCCGAAAACTGCCTCCGCTGCCACGGCCCAGATAAAAATCAACGCAAGGCGAAGCTGCGGCTCGATGTGCGGGAGGTCGCGCTGGAAAAGGAAGCTTTCGTCCCCGGCAAGCCCGACGACAGTGCGCTGGTCAAACGCATCTTCTCGAAGGACGACGAAGAGGTGATGCCTCCGCCCTCCCTCGGCAAAACCCTGACCGCGGAGCAGAAGGACAAGCTCAAGCAATGGATCACCGAAGGCGCGAAGTATGAACCGCATTGGTCCTACATCACGCCGCATCGCCCGCAAGTGCCGGCGGATGTCGCCACGAATTCATGGGTTATCAATCCCATAGACGCACTCGTGCTCGAGCAATTGAAATTGCACAACGTGAAGCCGTCGCCGGAAGCGGATCGCCGCACGTTGCTGCGCCGGCTGTCGCTGGATTTGATCGGGTTGCCGCCCACGCCGATGGAGGTCGAAGCGTTCGTGCGCGACAAAAGTCCCAACGCGTATGAAAAGCAGGTGGATCGGCTGCTGGCCTCGCCGCACTTCGGCGAACGCATGGCCTCACCCTGGCTGGATGTCGCGCGGTTTGCGGACACGGTGGGTTATCACGGGGATCAAAACCAAAATGTCTTTCCGTATCGCGACTACGTCATTGAATCCTTCAACCGCAACAAGCCGTTCGATCAATTCACGGTCGAACAACTCGCGGGCGATCTGTTGCCGAATCCCACGACCGAGCAGCGCGTGGCCACGGCCTTCAACCGGCTGAATATGATGACGCGCGAAGGCGGCGCGCAGCCGAAGGAATATCTCGCGAAGTATGCCGCCGACCGCGTGCGCACCGTGAGCGGCGCGTGGATGGGTTCCACGATGGGTTGCGCCGAATGCCACGATCACAAATATGATCCGTTCAGCACGAAGGATTTTTACCAGATGGAAGCGTTTTTCGCGGACCTGAAGCAGTGGGGTTATTACGCGGACGCGCCCTACGCGCCCACGCCGGAACTGGCCGGCTTCGCCAATGAGCATCCCTTTCCGCCCGAGATCCAGGTGGAGAGTCCGTATTTGAAGAAGCGCATGGTGCAGTTGCGCGAGGAGTTGAAGAGCACGCAGGAAGAAGCGTGGCAGAAAGTGAAGGCCGATAAGAAGAGCCGACAGGCTTTCGATACCTGGCGCGACGAGAGCCGCGCTTTCCTGGCAAATTCGCCCGATGGCTGGCTGACGCCCGAACCCGGCGTGAAAGTGGTCATGAAAGACCCGAAGTTTGCGGCGCTGACGAACTTCACCATCCGGCCAGATCATACCGTCACGTTCACCACTCTGCCGCGCGAAGGCACAACCATTACAGCGCCGCTCACGAACCTTTGGATTTCCGCCATACGTGTCGAGCTCGTGCCCGCCGAACTCGTGGCGGCCGGCGCCCCACCTGCCGCAGCGCCGGCCGTAGCGGTCGGCGGAAAAGCGCCCGCAACCAAGGCAGCAGCCAAAAAGCAA
The DNA here is from genome assembly GCA_964448135.1 of uncultured Verrucomicrobiota bacterium. Lineage (GTDB taxonomy): Bacteria > Verrucomicrobiota > Verrucomicrobiia > Limisphaerales > UBA8199 > CAYUVH01. The sequence continues at coordinate 186,208 of CAYUVH010000032.1, forward strand.
TCCGCATCCCCCCGTGTGCAGGCGCAGGCAGCCAAAGCCGCGCGCAGGCGCCAGGGCAAACTCAGCGACGTCACGCTCGCGGCCACGCTGAACGTTGACGGCAAGGACCAGAAGCTGGCGTTCCATTATGCCGACGCGGACAATCACCAGGTCCTTTACGACTTCGGACTGCCGGTGCTCGGCGTGCGCGACATGTGGCGCGTCTCCACCAATCACGGTCTGCAAACCGCCATCTGCCTGCTCGACAAACCGGTGCGTGTGAACGCTGCTGGCAAACTCACGCTGGCGTTTGCGGAGGCGGAGTTGGAATCCGTCCGTATTTCGGTTTCGCCTTTTGCCGCGGAAGATCCTTTGCAAGCCGGGGCTGACGCCGCGCTGCGGTCCACGATCAACTCGCCGGGATGGATGCGCTCGTCGAAACAGGACGCCGCCATCGAGCGCGCCTATCTTCTGAACACCAGTGGCGATACCAATTATCTCGCGAAAACCCACCGGCTCGAACGCGAGTTCCGCGAATGCCGCGGCGGCACATTGCCCGTCCAGATCACCGAGTCGCGCGCACCCATGACCATCCGCGTCCTCCCGCGCGGCAACTGGCAGGATGACAGCGGCGAAGTAGTCGAACCGGCCGTGCCGCATTTTCTGCCGCAGCCGGCCGCGCCGGCCGCGGGTCAACGGCTCACGCGCCTCGATCTTGCGCGATGGCTGGTGGCGCCGGAGAATCCGTTGACCAGCCGCGTCGTTGTGAATCGTCTTTGGAAGCAATGTTTCGGCATGGGTATCTCCTCCGTGGTGGATGACGTTGGCGGCCAGGGCGATTGGCCTTCGCACCCCGAACTGCTCGACTGGCTCGCCTGCGAGTTTCAGCAGCCGACTTGGAAATCCGGCGCGAAGAACGAACCGGCGAAGCATCCCTGGGACTTCAAGCACATCACCAAGGTCATCGTGATGTCGAACACCTACCGCCAGGCCTGCGGTCCGCGCGCGGACCTGCGCGAACTCGACCCGAACAACCGCTGGCTCGCCTGCCAGTCACCGCGCCGGTTGGACGCCGAATTTGTCCGCGACAACGCGCTCGCCGTCGCCGGCCTGCTCAACTACGACATCGGCGGCCCGAGCGCGCATCCGTATCAACCGGCTGGCTACTATGCGAGCCTGCAATTCCCGAACCGGGATTACTACGCGGACGAGGACGACCGCCAATATCGCCGCGGTCTCTACACCTGGTGGCAGCGAACGTTCCTGCATCCCATGATGGTCAACTTCGACGCACCCCACCGGGAAGAATGCACCGCCGCGCGCAATCTCTCCAACACACCGCAGCAAGCGTTGACCTTGCTCAACGACCCGACCTTCGTCGAAGCCTCGCGTGTCTTTGCGACGCGCATCCTTGCTTCGCGCACAAAATCCGACGAGGCGCGGTTGGACCTGATTTTTAACGATGCCCTCGCGCGTGATCCGAAGCCGTCCGAGCTGAAATCGCTCGAATCCTTCCTGGGGCAACAACGCGAACACTATCGCGCGAACAAGGACGACGCGTGCAAGTTTCTGCATGTGGGACTGACGCACGAGCCGGAGCATACGGATGAGGCGGAGTTGGCGGCGTGGACGCAGGTGTGTCGGGTGGTGTTGAACCTCCACGAGACGATTACGAGATACTAAAAATAATTCCGAAGCACGAATGACGAAATCCGAAAGAAATCCGAAGCACGAAACTCGAATGAACTGCCGCTCCCTTGCCCAGTATCTCTGGAGGTGTTCTTCGGGCTTCGAGCTTCTTTCGTGCTTCGTCATTAGTGCTTAGTGCTTCCGCTTATGTCTTTCGATCCTCAAAAATTCGCCCTGAGCATCAATCGCCGCAGTTTCCTCGGCCGCGCGGCCTACGGCATCGGGGGGATGGCGCTCGCTTCGTTGCTGAATCCCAAAATCATCGGCAGCCTTTCCGCCGCGGAGGCGCACGGCATTCCTGGCATCATCACGAAACCGCATTTTCCCGTGCGCGCGAAGCGGGTGATTCATTTGTGCATGGCCGGCGGGCCGTCGCATTTGGAGAGTTTTGATTTCAAACCGGAGCTGAAAAAGATCAACGGTGAAGCGTTTCCGGAATCGTTCACCAAGGGACAACAACTCGCGCAGTTGCAAGGCTCGGTGCTCAAGGCGCGCGGGCCGTTCACTGAATTCAAAAAATACGGCCAGTCCGGCCAGGAGATTTCGGCGCTGTTTCCGGAAATCGCCGGTATCGCGGATGAGATTTGCGTCGTGCGTTCGCTGCACACCGAGCAGATCAATCACGACCCCGCGCACGCGTTCATGAACACTGGATCCACGATCAAGGGTCGGCCAAGCATGGGCTCCTGGTTGTTGTATGGTCTGGGTTCGGAGACGGATGATTTGCCGGGGTTCGTGGTGTTGACTTCGCAGGGTAAGAACGGTTTGCAACCAGTCTCGGCGCGGCAATGGTCCAGCGGTTTTTTGCCGAGCAAATTTCAGGGCGTGCTCTTCCAGTCAAAAGGCCAGCCGGTGCATTACGTCGGCAATCCCGACGGTGTCTGCCAGAGCACGCAACGCCAGGTGATCGAGGAAGTCAACCGGCTGAATGGCATCCTCGCCGAAGATCATCTCGATCCCGAAATCCAAACTCGCATCAGCCAATACGAATTGGCGTTTCGCATGCAGACGTCCGTGCCCGATCTGACGGATTTCGCGAAGGAGCCGAAAGAGATGCTCGAAATGTATGGCGTGAAGGAGCCGGGCGACGGCAGCTTCGCGTCGAACTGCCTCCTCGCGCGGCGACTCGCCGAGCGGGGTGTGAGGTTCATCCAGCTTTATCACCGTGCGTGGGATCATCATGGCGAAATCGAACGCGACATGCCGGTGTCCGCAAAGGAAGTGGATCGTCCGTCAGCCGCGCTGGTCAAGGACCTCAAGCAACGCGGCATGCTGGACGACACGCTGATCATCTGGGGCGGCGAATTCGGCCGCACGCCGATGGGCCAGGGCACCGGCCGCGATCATCACATCCAGGCGTTTTCGGTCTGGATGGCCGGCGGGGGCATCAAAGGCGGCATGAGCTGGGGTCGTACCGATGAGCTGGGTTACCGCTTTGTCGAGGACAGCGAAGCGATGCACGTCCACGATCTGCACGCGACGATGCTTCGCCTCTGTGGCATCGATCACAAGAAACTGACCTACCGCTACCAGGGCCGCGACTTCCGTCTCACCGATGTGTTTGGCGAAGTGGCGATGGGGATTATTTCCTAGGCCTGCGGTTGCGAGCGTTCTGCTGGCGCTTTGATTGCCTTGTGCCGCAACAAGCCAAGCACGGCGATCATCAACACGATCACGCCGCCCCAACAAAATAGCCGGTGCTGGAATTCATCTGCTCCCGGCTGCAGCACCGCCCGCTCAGGGCGTTGGGGATCGTAATAGACTTCCACGGCTGATCCGACTGGATGGTTGGTGATAAAGTTCAGGGCATCCTGACGACCGCCGGCCGCCGTCGGATTCCACAGGCTGACCTGGTGCCCCAGGCGCCGCTCATCGTTTACCCGGTAGCGGTAGGATACGGAGGTAAAATAGACTGTGCTGCTGCGAGCGCGGGCGCGGCTGGAAAGCTCGGATTGCATCATGGTCCCGGACACTCTTGGCCAGCCCAGCGACTCGCGATCCCGCCGGGTTTTGATTTCGTTCCACGAAAGGCTCGTGATTCCAAAAACCAACCCGATCCAGCAAATGACCAGGAAAATGCGACGACTTTCGCAATCCGCCGACCGGGACCTTCGGGAACGCGTTCGCGCTTTTGACACGAGCGGGTGCCGGCTGAATGCCGGTTTGAATTATGGCTGCACGATCAGCCGGTAATAGCGCTGGGTCACCGTGGCGTTGCTGTCCATGAATGACGCGGTGTCTCCGGAAGCCGTGACGTCGGGAAATTGATCGTCCCAACCCGCCTGCGTGATGCTGTCCTTTGATTGCACGTGGTAAGTGCGGCCGTTGACGGCGGTCCAGGTCAGGTTCACCGTCGTCCCCGAGCGATTGATTTGCGTGAACACCGGGATCGCTGGAGTGACAAAACCGCTCGCGCTGATCTGACCGGGCAGGTTGTTGAACTCCGCGAATTGCATTTGTCCGAGCTGCGTGGCCGTGAGCCCGGCGCTGCTCGTCCCAAAGCGCAACGAGTCAATGCCCGGTTTGAAGTTGACCAGCGTCAGAGTAAATCCACCCCAATCCTCGGCGCTGCTGTTTGCGAAAGACACCGCGCTGTTCCCGAAGTCGAAATCAATGATGCGCTGAACGCTGGCGTCGGTGCCGCTGAGTTTCAGTGTTCCGAGCCGCTGATTCAATCCGCCGCTATTGAACACTGCCGGCGTGTATTGCCAGACCGGATTGAAATCCCCTCGCGTGGTGTCGTTGTTGGCGAGCACGAGCTGGCTGTTCGTGGGAATCGCATTCGGGACCGCGATCTGCAGGATGCCGCCTTCGATGATGGTCGAGCCGTAGTAGGTATTCGTCGCGCCGAAAATCACGGTGCCTTGTTTGTAGCGCGTAATATTCGTCGCGCTGGTCAGGGGCACGTTGTAGCGCGCGACGGCGTTCACGTCCTTGTGGCCGACGGATAACACGCGGCCCGCGCCCACATCAAACCCGTCCAGGATCTGGAGCGATCCTCCCGACACCGGCGCGGGGTTGAACGTCACCTGCCCGAGATCCACATGGATATCGGCCACCTTCACCGTATTACTGACTAGAACCGTGTAGGCGCCATTCGCGTCGTTGCCCGCGGAGAAAACGGCGTAGTTTCCCGCCGGCCACGCGATCGGCCCGGTGGCGCCGCCACCCGCGGCGTTGGTGTTCCAGAAGGGGCTCGCGCCCCAGGTGCCGGTGGGCGTGGAACCGCCCGCGCCCGGCGCGGTGCCGTTGGCGTCCCAGAAATACAGTGCCAGCCCGAAGGTGTTGCTCTGCCAGCCAAGGACCACGGCAAACAGTAGCGGAAAGCATCGTTTCATGATGTTGTGGGTTGATTAATGGCTCTTGCTCTTGAGAAGACGACAGCCAACCGGGTAATTCAAGCCCAAAATGAATTGACTTCCCCCACCGCCGGACTATCGCCGCCGCTTTGCTTCTGCTACACTTGGTTTTGATGTTCTGGACCCGGCTCATCGTGACGCACCTGGCCCTGATTTTAGCGCTTTCAGCCCGGGCCGCCGGGCCCATCGTCCCGGCAGTATCCCAACCGGCCGGAGCCCTGACGGGAAGGATCGTCTTCACCAGCGGCGGTCACGGCTGGACCTATCTCAATGGCACGCCCAGCCTGATTGGCTGGGTGACGCAGCGGGGCGTGGTCCCGGGCACGCAGATGGTCGAGGACTACGGCAACGTGGACCAAATGACCCTGTTCGCCTACTACTGCTTCAACGCCGGTGCGACGGTGGTCCCGTTTCGTCCGATTGGAAACCAGACCAATGAAGTTGTGCTCGATAACACCAGCCCCGCGGTGAGCTGGGCGGGCACGTGGACGGACAGCACTTCGACGATTTACTACGGCCAGGCCGGGCAGGTGCCGTATCGTTATGCGAGCCTCTCGGCGACCGAGACCGCCACGGCCACCTATACCCCCACCATTCCGCAGACGGGATTCTATCCCGTTTACACCTGGGTGCTCAACGGTGGAAACCGGACCAACCAGCTCTATCGCATCAACCACACCGGCGGACAGGCGACCGTGCGGGTGCCCCACTACATGGTCGGCAACGGCTGGATTTATATCGGGACCTACTATTTTAACGCGGGCTCCAACTCCGCCAATGGCGCGGTCATCATCAGCAACCTCGGCGAAGGCGCGCCCGGCGCGAATGTGGTCATCGCCGACGCGATCCGTTTCGGCAACGGCATGGGCGACGTCGTGCCGGCGCCCTACAACACGGAAACACCCACGGTTTCGAGTTATCCGCGCGAAGAGGAATGCTCGCGCTATTGGATTCAACGTTCCCTCGGCCAGGGCCAGTCCTTCGCGATTTACGACCGCTCCGGCGACGATACCAGCGACAACGTCGGCGCGCCCCCGCGGATGGCCGCCGAAATGAACCGCGAGGCCGCCGGCAACATCTACAAGCGCATCTACATCGGTTTCCATTCCAACTCCTCCACCGACAGCACCAACACCGCCACCGCGCGTGGCGACATCGGTTTGTACAATAACCCCGCGCTGTCCACCAACGTCGCGCCGAATTCCAACACTCCGAACCAGCGCCGCCTCGCCGAAATCATCGCCACCAACGTGGACAACACGCTCAAAGCCGTCACCGTTCCGCCTTTCGAGGTGAGTTGGGTCAACAACCAATCCGCCAGCCGCACCTATGCCCGCAGCGATTACGCCTTCGGCGAAATCAACAACAACTACATCAGCAACGAATTCGATGCGACCATCATCGAGGTGGCTTTCCACGACAACCCGAATGACGCCAAACTGCTCCGCGATCCGAAATTCCGGGATTGGGTCGCCCGGGCCTCGTATCAGGCCGTGGTGCGTTACATGAACGAATTTGATGCCCTCCCCTTGAATTTCCTTCCGGAACCTCCCGGCAATGTGCGCGCCACCGCCAGCACCAACGGCATCGTCGTCGCCTGGGACGCGCCAGTTGCCCAGGGAAACAGCGGCGCCCCGACCAACTACCTCGTTTACCTTTCCACCAACGGTTACGGTTTCGGCAATCCCCTGCTCGTCGCCACCGGCGGCGTCACCTCGGTGACCTGGACCAACCTGGACCCGGATACCGATTACTATTTCCGCGTCGCCGCCGCCAACGCGGGCGGCCAATCCCTGCCCTCCGCCACGGTCGGCTGCCGCCGCGCCGCCCGCGCCCTCTCCACGAAACTGCTTTTCGTGAATGGATTCAGCCGCTTTGATCGCCTCACCAACCTGCGCCAGACACCCACCGCGCTGCAGTATCACCCGCCCGGTTACAATACCAATGCGGGCACGATGGACCGCGTGTTGCCCGCCCGGGTTAATTCCTTTGACTACGTGGTGCCGCATGGCAAAGCCATCGCCGCTTCGAGCCTGATGGGCTTCGACTCCTGCCAGGCCCAGGCCGTGACGAATGGTACGATCGCACTCACGAATTATGGCGCAGTCATCTGGGCCTGTGGAAATCAGTCCACCGCGGACCGCACCTTCAATCCGGCGGCCCAGACAAAGCTGACGGCGTTCCTGGCCGGTGGCGGGCATCTCTTCACCTCCGGCAGCGAAATTGCCTGGGACCTGGATCGGGCTTCCGGTCCCCCGGCCGCGGATCGAAACTTTCTGCACAATCAACTCCACGCATCCCTGGGCGGCGATACCAACGACAGCTCCACAACGTACAGCTTCACGCCCGCGGCCGGTTCGATTTTCGCGGGCGATGCCAGCGGCATATTTGACGACGGGAGCCGGGGGATCTATTGGGTGGGTTATCCCGATGCGGTCGTTCCCACCGGCGTCGGCGCGAGTTCCGCCCTGGTTTATCCGGGCTATGGGGGCGGGTCCGCCAGCGTTCAATACAACAATAGCGCCGGCAGCGCCGGTCGCGTGATCTATTGGGGCTTTCCTTTCGAAACCATTCCCACGGCCTCCACGCGAAGCAACTACATGTCCGACATCCTCAAATTCTTCAGCCGGCCGGTGAAGTTCGAGTCCATCACCCTGCTTGCGTCGAATCGCCCGCGCCTGACCCTCAGCGGCGAACCGGGACTGACCTACAGCCTCCAGGTGTCCGGTGACTTCATAAACTGGACCACGCTGACGAATCTGGTGAACACCAACGGAGGCTTTGAGTTTGTGGACGCCCCGGTGGCCGGCGGGCAGCGTTTCTATAAAGCCGCCCTGGCGTTCTGACCCGGCTCAGACCAGCCGCACCGGGATTCCGCGGCCGGCCAGGTGTTGCTTTACATCGCCCACGGTGTATTGGCCGAAATGAAAAATACTCGCGGCCAGCACCGCATCCGCCTTGCCTTCCTCGAGGACGGACGCCATGTGTTCCAAGGACCCCGCCCCGCCGCTGGCCACGACCGGCACGCCCACGGCTTCGCTGATCCGCCGCGTGATGACGAGGTCGAACCCGGCTTTCGTGCCGTCGGCGTCAATGCTGTTGAGCACGATCTCGCCCGCGCCCAGGGCCACGGCCTTTTTCGCCCACTCGACCGCTTCCAATCCGGTGGCCTTGCGACCGCCGTGTGAAAAAACTTCCCAGCGATCCGGCGCGGTCTTTTTCGCATCTATTGAAACCACGATGCACTGGCTGCCAAATTTTTCCGCGCCCGCGCGAATCAATTCCGGCGTGGCCAGCGCCGAGGAATTGATGCTGATCTTGTCCGCGCCCGCGCGCAGCATGGCGTACATGTCCTCGACCGTTCGCAATCCCCCGCCCACCGTCAGCGGCATGAAGCACTGGTCCGCCGTCCGTTCGATCACGTCCACCATGGTCTTGCGGCCCTGCGCGCTGGCGGTGATGTCGAAGAACACCATTTCGTCGGCCCCCTGCTCATTATAGCGCACCGCCAGGGCGACGGGGTCGCCGACATTGCGCAGTTCGCCCGCCTCGGCTTTGCCGAATTGCACGCCGCGCGTCACCTGGCCGTCGTGAACGTCCAGGCAGGGAATGACCCGTTTTGCCATCATCGCCGGTATTCAATCCCGCCGGACGGGGGAAAGCAATCTGGCAATGGGCGAAGTCTGCCCAAAAGGACAGGTGGTGTGCCGCGGGACGCACACTGAAAATGTGTTTACATCGCGTTGGGCGGCATTATGGTTGAGCCAACCACCAGTATCGCTACTGTTGACCCTTGAGGTAATTGTGAAAAGCACGGCTTCTTCCAGCGCTGCCTCCCCCGGCAGCTTGCCTACGTATTTTCCACCCCGGCGAGGTTTTACGCTGATTGAATTGCTGGTGGTCATTGCCATCATTGCGATTCTCGCCGGCATGCTCCTGCCCGCGCTCGGCAAAGCCAAGCTCAAGGCCCAGGGTGTCATGTGCATGAACAACGGCCATCAGTTGATCATCGCCTGGAAGAACTACTCCATGGACAATGCGGACTGGACCCTCGCCAGTCTGGATGGTCTTCCCAATCGCACCAATTGGATGAGCGGCACCATGAACTATGCCCAGGGGAATCTATCCAATACCGAGATTACGCAGGACATGGTGCCCAGCCCCATGTGGCCTTATGTGGCGCGCTCTTCCAAGATTTTCAAATGCCCCGCCGACCTGGCCACGGCACTCGATTCCAGCGGTGCCCGGCGCCCGCGTGTCCGCAGCATTTCCATGAGCCAATCCTTCGCCTGGGGCGAATGGCTGGATGGCTGGCATCCCCATGGATCCAGCCCGCAGAGTGTTTATCAACTGTTCGACAAGGATTCCTCCGTGCTGCGTCCGTCCATGACTTTTGTTTTCGTGGATGAACATCCCGACAGCCTAAATGATGCCGCCATCGCCGTGCAAATCACCGGCTCCGATTCCCAAAGCACCGCCCGGATCATTGACTTCCCCGCGAGCTACCATAATGGCGCGTGTGGCTTCGTGTTCGCCGACGGCCATTCCGAAATTCACAAATGGATCGGCAGCACCATCAAGGCTCACACCGAATACAACAACTACCTGGCCCTCAATGTGCCAGCGAATGATTCCTGGGTGGACGTGAACTGGATGGCCCAGCGGGCGTCCTCCAAAAAGTAATCGGCCTCGTTGAAATGATGAAACGACTCCTCGTCATTTTTCCCATCGCGCTGCTCGTGCTCGCGGGCTGCGGAAAATCACAAAAGCCTCAGGACAACAGCACCAGTGCCATTCTCGCCTTCCCCAAACTTCAGCAGGTTTTCGCTTCCGCTCCGCAGCCGTTGCAGGCTTCAGTCGTAAAGATCGGCACCAGCACCCGTTACCGCCTCTATCCTGAAGTTATCGCGGAACTGGATAAGCTTGCGGTCGATACCAGCCTGACACCGGAACAGCAAAAGGCGGTCACCGAGTTCGGCGACCTCGTCAAAAAGGAAGCCGCCAAACCGGGCCAGTAGCCGGTCGCCGCCAGTTCCCGCACCCCTTTTCCGGAGCGCGGTTGTCCCCAGTCACAGCGCCTGGCAAAGCGTCTTCGGGAAGCCTATCAGTTAGCGCGTGCCTTTCAAATCGTTCGCGCTCCGGGCAACGGCCGAGCGCGTCCCTGACCCGCCGATCCTCCCCCGTTCTTGCCCCGCGCCGTGCCAGATATTATATATTCATCAATGTCGTTTCCGCCCGACTACCATACGCACACCCCGCTTTGCCGCCATGCCACCGGCGAACCGACGGAGCTCGCGGCCAAGGCATTGGAGCGCGGCCTGCAGGAAATGGGTTTCTCCGATCACAACCCCATGCCCCGCGACGATTTCGACGATTGGCGCATGCTGGAGTCGGACCTCGACGCCTATGTCGCCAAAGTCGAACAGGCCCGCCGCGACCACCCCAGCCTCAAGATCAAGCTAGCCCTCGAAGTGGATTATCTGCCCGGCTACGAGGATTGGATCCGCAAACTCGCCGCGCGGCACCCGTGGGATTATTTCATCGGCTCGGTCCATTACGTCTCCGACTCCTGGGCTTTGGACAATCCCTCGACCATCGCCCAATGGAAGGAGCGCGAGCCCATCGAAGTTTGGACCGCCTATTTCCAGCGGCTCACCGCGGCCGCGCAATCAGGACTCTTCGACATCATCGGCCACGCGGACCTCTGCAAAAAATTCTGCTTCTATCCGAACGAGGACGTCTCGCCGCTCTTCACGGATTTCCTGCAAGCGGCGCATGAACACGACGTGGCCATCGAGTTGAACACCGCCGGGTTGCGCAAGGATTGCAAAGAGATTTATCCGAGCCCGCGTTTTCTCGAGCTGGCCTCCCGCTTCGGCGTACCGATCACCTTCGGCTCAGACGCCCACGCGCCGGGGGAGGTGGCGATGAACTTCAACGAGGCCATTGCTCTCGCCCGCGCGCACGGTTACGCGCACTACTGCAACTTCACCCAGCGCGAGCGCGAGATGGTGCGGTTTTGACCGCCCCCGTTTGGTGTCCACGCTTTAGTGTTCCCCGCCGCGTGAGGCGCTCGCGCCCGTCCTTTCCAATTGCGACCAAGGCTTTTTCGCCGTAAGCTCAAAGGGTCATGACGACAGGGAGACGGCTTCTCCATAAGGTGCGCGGCGCCCTCCATTTTCCACTGGGAAGCTTTCTATTCCGGTGTCTCCTCTGCTTTGGGGTCTTCCTGCCCTTGCGACAGTTTGCCGCGCCTGCCCCAGACTTGCACACTCCAATCGGCTTTTTCACGAACGTCGCCTCGCGCCTCTTGCGCGCCGAGTTGAATCTCGACCTCGGCCACATCCAACTCTACCCGACCAACCAATACACCCCGGCGGCCCACCGCCTGCTCCAACTCACCGCCAACCTCTACGACGCCACCACCAACCGCACGGACACCGGCTGGCCGTACCTCCCGTCGGTCTTCCGCCCCCAATTCACCAACGACGGCGGCGCGATCTTCATCGCTGGTTACGTCGAGGAAAGCACCGCCAACTTCTGGACCAATGCGTGGCGTGACCTGACGCTTCCTGCCGACCGCGACGCCTTGCAACCGGACGAAAACGTGATCGGCATCCCCCTGCTCATCGGCGCCCGCAAGGGATTTCCGAGCTTCAATGAGTTTTCGACCGAAAGCATCTCCCAGATCACTCGCCGGATGCGAGTTGTCAAACCGTCACTGCATGCATCCCGAAACACTTGGACCACTAATTTGATGTATGGGCTGGGAATCTCCAACGTGGTGGGCGTGGAGACCTGGTATCCGTACACCAATAACTATCCCCGGAGTGTTTGCATTCTTGCTCAGGATGTTGTTTCGATTGCTCTTACAGACGACTATGGTCTGCAATTCACGCAAAAAGTTGTGCTTGCCGGATCCGTGCAACTGGCCACCAACGAATGGCAAGGATCGGATGGGTCCGTTCCGGTCAGCGTTACATCCTTCCAGGTACCGCTGCTCACGAATCTGATAGTAATTCTTGATTCGGTTTATCGCTCAAACCCTCCCGGACTCACGAATCTGTCGGGGGCTGTTTACGAAACCAATGCCGGCTTTCCTACTCCACAATGGATTCTCGATCTAACTCATCAACTCCGCTTTCTAATGGTGGATCAGCAAACCCAGCGCCCAATCGATGTCGCCAACTTGGCGGGACCGGAAGATCGGCGCAATCTGACCGGGGAAAGTTTTGTCCTGCCGGTTGACCCTTCATTCTCCACCATGTGGAATACCAATCGCCCTTCTGGAGCTCCCTCCAATTCCGTTACCATCGGGATGATATACCAGGTCCTGCTTTCATTAGGGTTCTATGGGGTTTCATCTTCTTTGGGAGATTATGTCGTACCGGTTACGAGTGATCCCAGGAGGTTGATAGACGATTTTCGCGCGTTTGAATTATTTTCCCCGCTTTATTATCCCGGAACTGTAAACACCAATCTTGTTCAAGAGGTGCCGTTTACTCCGTAGAAGCGGATATACCACTATACTTCCTGGCAGGCAAACGACCCACTTGTTCACGCATTGACAACCGATTTGGTTTACGACGAGTGGTCAAATGCCGTTTCCGCCAGATCGCCGATCCCGGGGCTGATGAATTTCAAAATGGTAAACTACCATTTCAAACCCTGGGGAGGAAATCCTCTCAGAGGCGCGGACGCGGAGCCTGCCACAGCATGGGCTACTGTGTTGAAAGATCCTCAGGTGTGGAATCCGGATTTTTGGAACTTTCCTTCCGGTGAGACCTTCGGCCCGGGGATGATTGGCCGCGTGCATCGCGGCACGCCCTGGCAAACCGTCTATCTCAAATCTTCCCCAATCGACCTTGCAACCTGGCAGAAATGGACCGGGGATTCTGATGCCGGTGACGCCATTCATTCGATGCCGACAAACGACTGGCATTTGTCGGACACGCTCTTTTCGCTCTGGAACACCAATCCTCCGGCCCAGCTTCTTTCGCCCAATGTCGCGTCCGTTGAATCATGGTCCGCCACACTCGATGGATTTAATGCCCTGACGAACAGTGCGATGGACGGCAGTGCTTACAGCCCGTATCCCACCTTCGACAATTTAATCCTCTCCTCCAACGCGCCGCCGGCCACCACGCTCGCAAATGCGCTGTGCCTGGCGAGGGCTGCGCAGCCGGGTGGATATTTTAACACGCTGGGAGATATTCTGTCCGTGCCCGAACTCACTACGAACACGCCGTGCCTTTTTCTCAATTCCGAAGACGCACGGCGATTCAACGTCACTGACCTTGCCTATGAAATTGTGCCCTCCCAGCTTTTGGCAAAGCTCAAGCCGGACTCGGTTGGCTCAGTCATTCAAACCAGCGTCGGCCTGCAGGCGAAGTTCACCGGGATCGAAGGCATCGCATACCTCGTCCAGTCATCTACAAACTTCACGGACTGGCAGACCGTTTCCACGAATTACCCTTTCGCCGGCAGCTTCCATTGCGACCTGCCGCCGGTCGGCGGTGAGCATCGCTTTTATCGCTCGGTGATGCTGCCTTAGGCGGCCGGGGGAGCCTCACTTCCAATCTTGCGCGGAGCCCCCACATGGCGGAAGGTAAGCCGCCATGTCAAACCACCGGCAGTCGTCCCGGGGGACGGCCGGTTCCGGCGTCCCTCCCGCTTTTGCTGAAGCCCCCGCCTGGTCGGCGGTGGGCGGCGGCTGGCGTCCCCTGTTCGGCAGCTTCCGGGACCTGGGCTTCAGTTTTGAGTGGCACGAATTCACCAGCAGCAAGGACCTGGATTGGGCGCGAAGTTTTCATCCGGGCAGCCTCGAGTTGTGCCTGAATCTCGATGGCACCGCCGAAGTCAGCAACCTACGCGACAAGCTCGAACTGCGTGCCCGCCAGGTGGCCTTTTACTATCAGGGCGCGCCGCCGCTTTCCGCCACCCGCCGCGCTGGCGCGGCGCACCGGTTTATCACCGTCGAATTCGCCCGCCCTTTTCTGGCCGAGCACCTGCGCAACAACGCGGATCAATTGGATGGCGTGGTCAGCGATGTCGTGCGTGGCAAGGCTGAAGAGTCGCGCGTCAGCGCCGCCGAACCCATCACGGCCTCACTGCTGCAACTGGTCGAAAGTCTGCGCCATTGTCCTGTCTTCAAGCCCGCGCAGGAAATGTGGTTCCGCTCCAAGGCGCTGGAGCTCGTGTCGCAATTATTCTTCAAGCCGGCCGGCGGCGAGCTGCTTTGCACCCGCGCCCAACGCGCCGCACGCGAGCGGGTGCAACGCACGCAGACGATCCTCCGCGCCGAACTCCGCGAACCGCCCACCCTCGAAGAACTCGGCCAGCGCGTGGGTTGCAGCCATTTTTATCTCAGCCGCCTCTTTTCCCAGGAAACGGGCATGACCATCCAGCAGTACATCCGGCAAATCAGGCTCGAGCGCGCGGCGGAACTCCTGCGCAGCGGCAAATGCAATGTCACCGAGGCGGCCATGGAAGTCGGCTACAACAGCCTCAGCCATTTCAGCACCGCCTTTCATGAAATGTTCGGCTGCTGTCCCGGGCTCTATCCCATGCATACGCATACGCAGAATCCGCTGCATGGGGGAGAATGAACCTCTGGAAATGGCGAAGCACGAATGACGAAAGAAGCTCGAAATCCGAAATTCGCATCGACCAAGGTTGCTCGTTGGGCCGCAGCAGGACAGTGCGGATTTTCGGTTATTCGTCATTCGGGTTTCCTTCGTCATTTGGCATTCGTGCTTCGTCATTTCCTCTCCTCCCTTTCCCCCTCACGGGGCTTCTGTTAATTTGCCTCCGTGGCTTTTGATTCATTTCGCGATTTTCTCAACCGGCTCGAAGCAGCCGGCGAGTTGAAACGCATTTCGCAGACCGTCGCCACCGAGCTCGAAGCCACTGAAATCGCCGACCGCGAAATGAAAAAACCCGGCGGTGGCCAGGCGTTGCTCTTCGAGAAACCCACCGTCAACGGCGCTGTCTCCCCTTTCCCGCTGGCGCTCAACACCCTTGGTTCCTGGAAGCGCATGGCCATGAGCCTCGGCGCTGAATCCGTGGAGGCCGCCGCCGCCGAACTCGGCGCGCTGATGAAAGCCAAGCCACCGACCGGCTTTCGCGAAGCCCTGAAACTCCTCGGCACCGCCCTCGAACTCCGCCACGCCAAACCCAAATCCGTCCGCACCGGCCCCTGCAAAGAGGTAATCCAAAAAATCGACGCGCCACCCACCCGCACCGAACCCTGGCCCGGCGCTCCGAATTTCAAAGACCCCTCAACCCTCAACCCTCAACCCTCAACTCTTCTCCAACTCCCCATCCAACGCTGCTGGCCATTGGACGGCGGCCGTTTCATCACCCTGCCTTGCGTCGTCACCCAGGACCCCGACACCGGCGAACGCAACGTCGGCATGTATCGCATGCAGGTGTATGACGATCGTTCCACCGGCATGCACTGGCAGTTGCAGAAAGTTGGCGCGCGCCACGGCCGCCGCTACTACGAATCCGGCACGCGCATGCCCGTCTCCGTCTTTCTCGGCGGCGATCCTGTCTTTGCTTTTTGCGCCACCGCGCCGCTGCCGGACGGCCTCGACGAATTTTTGCTGGCCGGTTATCTCCGCAAGCAATCCGTGCCGCTCGTGAAGTGCGAAACCAACGACCTCGAAGTCCCGGCGAACGCGGACGTCGTCATCGAAGGCTTCGTGGATCCGCGCGAGCCGTTGCGCGAGGAAGGCCCCTTCGGCGATCACACCGGCTACTACACCCTGCCCGAGCCGTATCCGGTCTTTCACATCACCGCCATTACGCATCGCAAGGACGCCGTGTATCCGGGCACGATCGTCGGCATTCCGCCGATGGAGGATTTTTACATCGGCAGCGCGTCGGTGAAATTGTTCCTCCCGATCTTCAAGATGAATTTCCCCGAGATCGTGGATATTGCGCTTCCCGCCGAGGGCGTGTTCCACAACCTCGTCTTCGTCAGTATCCGCAAGACCTACCCCATGCAGGCCTACAAAATCATGCATGGCCTCTGGGGCATGGGCCAGATGATGTTCACGAAATACATCGTGATCGTGGACGACGACGTGGACGTCCACAACAACAGCGAAGTCCTCTTCCGCCTTTGCGCCAACACCGACCCCCAGCGCGACAGCATCTTCACCAAAGGCCCCGCCGACGTGCTCGACCACGCCACCAGCGAAATGGCCATCGGCACCAAGCTCGGCATCGACGCCACGAAAAAACTTCCCGGCGAAGGCTTCAAACGCCCCTGGCCGCCGTTGATCAAGATGGATGAGGCGGTGAAGGCAAAAGTTAATAAACTCTTCAGCGGAGGCGCGTGAACGCGCACTGTCGCCCGGGATCACTCCCAAAGGGACTGACCTCCTCCAGCCCAAGCCGCGAATCCCATGCCACCACGCGCAGGCGCTCTGCGGGAATCCCAACGGCTCGGCAACCTTCGGTGGAGGTCGCAATCCCTTTGGGATTGAAAAAATTGCCCATGCAGGCTTGGATTATCGCGCTGAACACCTTTTGGCATATTATGAAGGTAACCATCGAAATCGCGGATGACCTGTTCGCCGGCGCCCGGCGGTTGGCGCGAAAACGGAAGACTACTTTTCGCTCGTTGGCCGAACAAGGTCTGCTACTCGTCCTGAAAGAGCAGGAAGCCAGATCTCGAAAACTTCCGCCATTGGTCACCGTCTGCGGTGGTCTTACACCGGAATTTAGAGGAGCCTCTTGGTCGAAGATCCGGGACGAGATATATCGCGGAAGGGGTGCATGATGGCTCCGCAATCCTTGCCTCTGCCTGCCCTGAAAACCCTCCTCTGGCGCGGGTGGTGCAAGAAGTGCCCGCAGTGCGGACAGGGACGGCTCTACGTGCGCTGGCTCAAGCTGCACGAACACTGCCCAGCCTGCGGCGTGCAGTATCTCCCCAACCAGGGGGACTTGCTCGGCCCGCTCTTCTTTCTCGATCGCGTGCTGTTCCTGGTGCCCTTCATCGCGCTGTTCTATTTCCGGCTCTGGCATCCGAGCATGCTGCTCTTCCTGTTGGTCGGCGCGCTGATGATTTTTGCGCTGGTATTCACCATGCCCAACCGCAACGGCGTGAGCCTGGCGTTTGATTATTACCTTCGCCGCAAAAGCGACGCCGCCGCGGAAAAAGAATCCGCGAAGTAACGCGTGCAACTCCCGCTTTTCTCAACTAAGCGAAGTCACTTCGCGCCCGGTCTTCTGGCCAATGGTTTCAATCCAGGCCTGCGCCGCGGCGAGATCCGGCACGGTCCACAACACGCGCCGGCAATGCGTCTTGCCGTCCGCGAGCGTGACCAGGAATTCCACCACGTTCGTTTCGCCGCGTGATTGAATCCGCGCCGCGAGCGCGGTCACGCCTTCCTGTTCGGCGATCCACTTCTCGAAATCCGCGGCGTTGATCCCCGTCTCGCGCCAATATTGGTCCACGTCCACGGTGACTTCGCCACAGCGCTTCACGACGAAGTCGCGGTTGAGGAACGAAAGGAAGTTGCCGGCCTTGGGTCCGTTGTCGCGGTCAAGCAGCACGCGATAGATGGCCTTGAACGCGCTCGGTTGGTCGATCGGCGTGAGGCGCGCGGCGTTGAAGACGCACACCTGGAGCGCGGCGCCTTCCCACTCGGTGCCGGGCAACATTTTCGCCAGCACATGTAGGAACGCATTTTGCGTGGCCGTGAGTTCGGCGGCGCGCGCGGGCAGGGTTTCCTGCAGGCGCGTGAGTTCTTCCGGCTCCGCGTAGTTCGCCACCCAGTAACGCACGGCGCGGATGCGTAGTTCCAAATGCTTCCGTTCGAGGTCGGTGAAGGGCGAGCCTTTGCGCTTCTCCAACTCCTTCACCACGTCGAGGTGCGGCATTTGCGTGAGCGCCACGACGAGCTGGAATTCGGCCAGCCAATGGTCCGGCTCGGCGTCCACCTGCGACAATTCGTAAATCCGCTTGTCGCCCGGCGCCGCCTTCGCATCGTGAAAATACTTCTGATGAAACCGGTCGAAATCGTTGAACAGTTTGATGATATAGACTTCGCTCGGCTCGAAATTCACCGGCTGCTTCGGTGCCGGACGGATCAACAGGAAGCGCAGAATCTCCGGCGGCAGAAAATCCGCCATGCCGCGCGAGGTGACGCCCACGCCTTTGCTGGAGCTCATTTTCCGGCCGCCGACGAGGAAGAAATCGTAGGGACAATTTATCGGCGGCTCCTGGCCGAAGATCGCGCGCAGGCAGGCCATCGCGACGTCGCGTGAGCCGCCCTTGGTGCTGTGATCCTGGCCGGCGCCTTCGATGGTGACCGGAAACGTCTTCCACTTCGCACACCATTCGAGCTTCCACGGCAGCTTGCCCCGGCCGTCGAACGGCGACATCCGGCCCTTGTGCCCGCAGCCCTTGGCCCACTTCACCAGGTCCGGCGAACATTCGTAATCCACTTCCTTGCCGTCGTAGGACGTCACCACCGTCGTGCCGATGCGGCCGCAGTTCTCACAAATCACCTGGAACGGATGCCAGTCCGCCGCGCGGTCCGAGCCGCTGACTTCCTTGTAGATTTCGCGCACCACCGGGGCCTTGCGCAAAATCACATCGATCGCCTCGTTGAACTTGCCCGAGCGGTAGATGTCGCGCATCCGGTAGAATTCCGGCCGGATGCCGAGTTCGCCGAACACGCTGAAAAATTCGGAGATGAAATGCTCCGCCATGTCGGTCGCCGGCGAGCCGGGCGGCGGCGGGGTGTTGCAGAGCGGCGCGCCAAGGTATTTTTCGAAATGTTCCGCCTGGCCGTATGGGATTTCGTCCACGGGATCGTAGTCGTCCACGCCGAACATATAGCGGACAGGGACGCCCCGGGATTTCAGCGCGCGGAAAATGGCGTCGTGGATCAGCGGCCCGCGCAACGCGCCCACGTGCGCGCGGCCCGAGGGGGTCTTCGAGTCATTGATGACCTGCGGCCCGGAAACTTTCTCCACCAATTGGTCACACCAAAACATATAAATCAATCGTCGCTTCGCCTGTGCGAAGGGCGGTCATGATGCTTCGATTCCGATCCTTTGAAAAGGCAAAGAAAGGTCTCGGAAGGCGGGGGGGTGGCATACCCCCCAAACAGGGTGCAACATGCAACAAACCGCATAAACATTGGTCGAAAACCGGTTTCAGGGTGCAACACAACCCGCAACAGAGGTGCAACAACCGTAGAAAGGCCGATGAAAATTGGCCGAAAGCAGGATGCGAGTTGCAACAAGGCCGAATTCATTGGTTGGAATGGCTGCCAGACCCTGCTCCTGTTTCAATCGCGAAGCAGCCCATAAAATAATCATGTCAAAGACCAGCCGCATTTGACGCGGATTTCCATCGAATTGGAAATCATCTCCTCCAACTGCCAGATACCTTCGCGCCATCGCGCCCAGCAGTCAAGTTGCTTGCTTCCCAACTCTTTGATTCAATGATTCGCCAACCCGTTCATTTTTTCTCAGTCCCCGCCGCCGCACCCGCCACAGCCTCCGCCACAACCACCTCCGCAGCCTCCCCCACCGCCACAGCCGCTGCTGCCGCACGAGGAACTGCCCCCTCCCGTATTCAGCGGCCGGAGGTCCTTTCGCAAACTGGCCAGGCCGGGTTCCGCCAGCGCCGTCATTCCGAACAGTCCGACCACGGCCGCAAATTCCGCCGCCGGCATCTCCGCCGCTCGGTGATGGATCTTCCGGGGCCCGCTGAACTTCGCCTGCATTTCCCGCAGGACCGCGTCACCGAGCCGCGTGCGCCGCGGAACCCGGGCGAAGGCTGCCAGGATGGGGATGATGCTCAGCAGGCACAGGATCACCAGGAACTCCACCGGCCGGCCCCGGCTCGTTCCGATGAAAATCTTGATCGCCCCCATCATGATCACCAGGATCGGCAGCAACATCGGGAGGAACATCACCGTGGCGACCCGTTCATCCGCCACCACCAGGCCGCGCGCCTTCAAATCGCGCGCCAGCTTGTCCGTGCACCGCTTTGCCTCGCTCCGGATGGCAGGCAGCGTGTTGCCGCCCACGGATTCCGTCGCGCTGTAATAAACCTGCTTTTCCAGGAAATGCTCGAGCACAGGCTGGGCGCCCGTTACCGGCAACAGGTGGCGGCTGCTTGCCACCAGCTTGATTGCCTTCTGCCGCACCAGGTTGGCGATCGCGGTGTTGACCGCCAGCACCGGACCGCCGTTGAGGTAGGCAGTTTCGTAGCCGTCCAATTCCGGAGTCTCGACGCTGTTGTCCGGCGCGGGGTGTCGCAATGACCACCTCAGCCAGCATCCAATTCCGAAACACAGGAGGAAGGCCACGACGTAAAACCGGAGGAACTCCGGCCCCTTCCAATCAAACGGATTTGCGCCGTTCGCCATCATTGCCCCCGTGCCGCAGAAAAACAGAAACAGGAGACCGATCCAGCCCATCCACCCCCCGTAGCAGCCGACGTGAGGAGGCTCCAACTTTTCGACAGCCGGTGAACCGCTCTTCTTTGCCCGCACCGCCCCACCGCCCTTGCGCCCCCATCCCCAGCCCCTCCGCCAATCCAGCTTCGGTATCACCCAATTCGTTTCGCGGTCCACGCGGACGAAGTTGTGGCGTTCGTGCTTTCGGACCTCCGCCGAGGGCCAGATGTCTTGTGGTGGGGTCTCCTGGAAGAAGGCTTCGTAGCTCGCGAGTGTGCGCGCGTACCAATCCTCGAACTTCGCCTGCTCCCTGGCGCCGCCCTGCGTCGGGTTGTGATGGAACGGTGTCCCGAGTATCTCCGGGCAGAACACCTTCCAGTAATTCTGCGAGTAAGTCAGGTGCAGGTGCCACACCTGGTCCACGTCTTCCGAGGGCGATACCGGGTGACCGGCCGCGGCCGCCAGGAACGCGAACCGCTTGTATTCCCGGATGACCCGCCGGGCGTATTCGGGTGACCATTGGTTTTCCCGGGCGAGCCGGGCCGAAAACGGAAGCGCCGCTTCCGTTGCATCCAAGTTGAAGTTCTCCAACCTCCGCCAGAGTTCGACATGTTTTGTGTTCATACGTGCCTCTGTTCAGGAGAAGAATCGCAGGCAGCCGGGCGGGCGCATATTACAATTGAGGCCCGGTTTTACAGGCGATTGTGACGGTTGTGTGACAGAGGATCCAGGAGCTTCGTCTTCCCAATACGGCTGCGCAACAGGCTGACTTGAAATGCCAGTCTGGCATTTCAATATACTGGGTTTCCCACCTGCGAGGCCGAAGCTAGGAATTGGTATCCGTGTCAAAAAAAGGAAACCTCTGGTTTATGCATTCCGGATCAGTCACATTGGGAGCATGAGGAAGCGGCTGTGGATTTCCCTCGCCATTTTGCTCGCGGCCGTTCTGGTGTTGCTGGCTTATGGAAAGCAGCAGTCAAATGAGCCGGTTTATCAGGGGAAACCGTTGAGCTTTTGGTTGAGCGGCTATAGCGCAATGGTGGAAGGGCCGGAATTGTCGAAAATTGATGAAGCTGTTCGACATGTTGGAAGTAACGGCATCCCTACCATGCTGCGAATGCTCCAAGCCAAAGACTCCAGTTTGAGGGCTGGCTTGATTTGGATTGCGAGGAAGCAGCGTTTGGTAAAACTCAAAAGCATTGACGCCAAGGATCGGAATTTCGGAGCTGCGATGGGGCTTATTACATTAGACCCCACAATTGTATCGAATGCAGTTCCAGCCTTGGTTGAAATCTACAACAAGGATTTCTCGCGCTTTTCTCAAGCACAGACTTGTAGTGTCTTGGCAAAATTAGGGCCATTAGCAAAACGAGCGGTTCCCGCGCTGTTGCGAAATATGAGCAGCACCAACGTCTGGGTGCGGAGAGACGCGGAGCTGGCTCTTGGCCGCATTCTTTCAGAACCGGAATTGGTTGTACCCGCAATGACAAAGGCACTGCACGATCCCGATGTTTATATTCCTGCGAATGCCGTTGTCATCCTAGGCGACTATGGCCCAGCTGCAAAGGCAGCGATTCCTGATTTAGTCGAGCTATTGAAAACGCAGAATCCTGTACTACAGGATCAGGTGAAATATGCACTTTACAGGATTGATCCAGTAGCTGCCGCCAGAGCCGGAGTGACCTGGCCACAGGCTCCTCGTTTGGAATAACAAGGTGGCCGTTGCTTTAACCATTTGATCG
The DNA here is from genome assembly GCA_964448135.1 of uncultured Verrucomicrobiota bacterium. Classification (GTDB taxonomy): domain Bacteria; phylum Verrucomicrobiota; class Verrucomicrobiia; order Limisphaerales; family UBA8199; genus CAYUVH01. Next base: position 208,408 of record CAYUVH010000032.1, read on the forward strand.
AATTGAATTGGGGCGAAGGCTTTTAGCTTGGTTAAGATTTTGGCATCAGGGCAGAGGTGGAAACCTGAAGGCATTGAGCTTCGGAAACGGCGTGATTTCCGGTCGCTGGTGCTGTCTATTGCAGCAAGTAAATCCTCCAGGCCGGGCCTGGTCGGACGCGCCGGGCTTCCATGAATCAAACCACCGCCCAACCTTGTGACCTCGCCGCCGAACCGCGCGGGGGCACGGAGGGCGCTTCCACGCCGGCGATTTCGATTCGCGGGCTCACCAAACGATACGGCCCGCTCACCGCGCTGAACGATCTCAACCTGGACGTCCAGCGGGGTGAGGTGTTTGGGTTCCTTGGGCTGAATGGCGCGGGCAAGACGACGACGATCCGGCTGCTGCTGGATTTGCTCCGGCCCACCGCCGGCAAAGCTTTTATCTTCGGTCACGATTGCTGGACGCAGAGCCTCGAGGCGCGTGCGCGCATCGGGTACCTGCCGGGCGAACTCGGGCTCTACCTGGATTTGACCGGCTTGGAGACGCTGGATTTTCTCGGCGGGCTCGGCGGGCAGCGGGTGGATGAGCGGCATCGGCAGGAACTTTGCGACCGGCTGGAGTTGCCGCAGAAGGACCTCCGGCGGCGGTTGCGGGAATACAGCACAGGGATGAAGCGCAAATTGGGAATCATCCAGGCGTTCCAGGCGAACCCGCCGCTGCTGATTTTGGATGAGCCGACCGAGGGGCTCGATCCGCTGATGCAGGAATCGTTTTACGATCTGCTCGCGGACGTCAAACGCGCGGGCGCGACGGTTTTCATGTCGTCCCATGTGCTGTCCGAAGTGGAGCGGATTTGCGATCGCATCGCTATCCTGCGCAAAGGTGAAATGGTTCTGCTCACCAACGTGAGCGACAGCCGCCGCCTCGCCCCGCGCGGCGTGCGGGTTTTCTTCAGCGAAGACGTGACGGCGAATCCCGAACTCCCTTCGGGAGCTGAACTTATTGAAAAGACACCCCGGCTGTGGCGGTTGAGCGTCGTCGGGCCGCTGGGTCCGCTGCTTGTGGCGTTGCGCGGCCTGCCGGTTGCGGACATGGAATTGGATGCGGCCCGGCTGGAGGACGTGATCCTGAGCTACTACCGCGGGGAGGGCGCATGAGCCGCGGGTTCCTCCTGTTCCGGCTCTCGCTCAAACGCGCGCGGACGCTGCTGGTTACGGCGGGCCTGTTGCTCGCGGGCTTCCAGGTGCTGCGGGTGTTCCTCGCCGCTTCGATCAATGACAGCGGTGGCTTTGAGCAGATTGCCGCGCTGCTGCCGCCGTTCGTCCGGGCGATTCTTGGCCCTTCGCTCGGCAGCGTCATGTCCTTCAACGGCATTGTCTGCGGGGGCTACTTCGACTTGGGCATCGTCCTCGCGCTGCTGGCGCTGACCATCGCGCTGGCGACCCAGCCCGCCTCGGAAATCGAAACCGGCTTCGCGGACCTGATCCTGGCCCGCCCTCTGCCGCGGCACTGGCTCATTACGCGGACCATTGCGCTGACAACATTCTCGATCGTCCTGATGTTGTTCATGATCATGGTGGGCACATGGGTTGGCATGGCGCTGTTTGTTCGGGGCAAGGTCCCCGGGCCGCCGGCGGGGCAGATCGCCGCGCTGGCGCTGAACCTCGGTCTGTTGTTGTTCTGCTGGAGCGGCGTGGCGATGGTCCTCGGGAGCGCCTGCCGTCGTGGCGTGGCGGCCGGGATCACGTCGCTGCTCGCCTTCTCCGCGTTGCTCCTGGACTTCTGTCAACGACTCTGGCCGCCGCTCGGCTGGCTGGCGCGGCTCTCGCCGTTTCACTATTTCAGCCCGTTCAATCTCGTCATGGGCGACCCCTTTCCGCCCGAAGACGGGCTGATACTCGGGGCGATTGCGCTAACGGGGTTTGCGGTGTCGTGCCTGATCATCTCGGAGCGGGATATTGCACGATAACGTCTGGTCGAAGGCGCAGCTGTGCGGGCGAGCGGGACGAAAACGGAAGCGCCGAATTCGCTGCATCCAGATTGCATTGCCGCAACCTCCGCCAGCTTTCGACATGTTTTGTGTTCATACGTGCCTCTGTTCAGGAGAAGAATCGCAGGCAGCCAAGCGGGCGCATATTACAATTGAGGCCCGGTTTTACAGGCGATTGTGACGGTTGTGTGACGGGGCCGCCGAGGGCGGGAATGCGAGGAGGTTGGGAGTGGACTAGGATCGAGAGAACATAAGTAGCACAAGTTTCCGTCCCGTTCTCAACTGGTTTCAATTAACAATTTTTCTCGCCACTTGCGCACACTCAGAACGTCAAAAATTTCTCCCCTGAAGACAATTTGTTTCACGGGACTTTTCCCATTATCGCTCTGGCGCCTTAGGTGATCGCGTATTTCCATCCAGCGTATCTTTCCCTTCAAATCGCCAATAACCAGAAAAACCGGGTATGCTTGCTCCATCCAATACGATGCATGGTCTTCATGGTGAATC
>CAYUVH010000033.1:0-45706 GCA_964448135.1 uncultured Verrucomicrobiota bacterium
GTCCAAGTGGCCACCTTAACATTGTCGGGTATGGGACGATAACCCCCAGTTACCCGTAAAATGGGAGTGTAAAAATATGCATGATCGCGCCGATCAGTCTGCGGAGACTGCTTCCACTCCATCCACCCTGCCTCCGCACCCCGCTGCGGCCCCCGTTCCACTCGAAAATCCGTCGCCCCTGCTTCGAGACCGATCACGCCATGTCATACCTTGTCACACTATGTCACACCATGGGCCAGATGTCCGTCACACCTACAGTCATAGTAAAAACCCCAGCAATCATAGTTCGTCATAGTATATCCAAGTAAAAAAAAGGGGGCCCCATGGCTGCTCCACGACAAATCCCTCATCCCGGCTCAACGCCATCCCCCCAGGCCTGCCAAAATCCCATCTGTGCCGTACCCGGCCGGAAAGCCTGGGTGCCCGCGTGCACTATTTGCTCGCGGGCGCTGCCCTGCAGGAAATTGAGATGCGCCCTGCCTTCTCAGCGGCCGGGATTGAAATGATTCGCTTGCCGGTGCCTGCGAGACGGGCCACGATGAGCTGTCACCGGTGACCTCATGAAAAAGATGCAGGATGGTTTAGGGCGGCTCGTCACGAGATTGGATGTTGTCGCGGGTTTCCTGTTGATAGCGTGGCTGTTCGTTGGTTGCGCCGCTCCCATTGGCGCCACCCAGGTCACCACCCGCCAATCCTACGACCAGGTGGCGGCCAACGCCTTGCGCACCGACAAGCCCAGCGCCGAGACCGTCTCGCTGGTGCACCGCTATGGACTGCGTGACCTTGCCGAGAGCCATCCCGACCAGGCCGTACAGAAACTCCACGAGCTGGCGGTGACCACGGGCGACCGTGAACTGCTCTTCGCCCTGTCGGAGATGAGTTACGTGGCCGCCCGCCAAATCCGCCGCAGCGTTACGCCGTGGGACAAGCGGGATGAGCGCGACTATTACCTCGGCTCCGCGGTGTATGCGTGGCTGTTTCTTTTTGGCGAGGGCGAGGATCCCCCGCCCGGGCCGTACGACCGCCGGTTTTGCGCGGCGTGTGATTTTTACAATTACAGCATGGGCCTGGCGTTCACGGGGCGGAAGAGCACGAATGCCATCGTCACGCTGCAAGGTGGGAAGCGCCGGCTGCCCGTGGGTGAAATCGAGTTAAGCGTCAAAGATACGCCGATGGGTTTGGAACTCCACGAGCTCGGGCCCATTCTGCTTGCGGACCAGTTTTTCGTGCACGGTTTGAGCGCACGGAATCGGAAGCCGGGCATTGGCGCGCCGCTCATATGCGTCGGCCCCATGGTGAAGGAACTGGGACTGCGCCGCTCGACACCGGCCACGGCCTTGCTGCGGTTGCCGATGTCGTTGAAGGAAATCAACAGCGGCCAGGGCAAGGGCGAACTGGAAATCCATTCCCCCGAAGACCCCGATGTGACCATCGGCAAGACCCAGGTGCCCATCGAAGCGGACCTCACCATCTGCCTCGCCTACAACCTGAACCAGGCCACCGTGTGGAAGCTCGGGCCGCTGCAGTTTCTGGATCCCGGCGTGCGCGTCAAAAACCAGTTGATCCTGAACCAGCCCTACGATCCAAAGCGGATTCCATTGGTGTTCGTACATGGAACGTTCTCCAGTCCGGTGACGTGGGCGGAGATGGCGAACACCTTGCTGGCGGACCCGGTGCTGCGAGAACGCTACCAGATTTGGAGTTTCGTTTACGGCAGCGGCAACTCGCTGGCCTTTTCCGTGGCCGATCTGCGCCAGTCACTGACCGAAACCGTCGCGCGGCTCGATCCGCAAGGCACCAACCAGGCTATGCGCGAGATGGTGATCATCGGTCACAGCCAGGGCGGCCTCGTGGTGAAGGGCACGGTCGTGGAAACCGGGGACAAGATTTGGAACGTGCTTAGCACCAACCGCTTTGATGCGCTGCTGATTCCGGAAGCGGATCGCAAAAACCTGGAGCGGCTGCTGTTTCTGAAGCCCCTGCCGTTCGTGAGCCGCGCGGTTTTCATCTGCACCCCGCATCGTGGCAGTTATTTGTCGGGCAGTTTTGCGCGCCGATTGGCGGCCTGGTTCGTGGCTTTGCCCGGCGGCGTGATTGCCCGCAGCAAGGAAATGATGGACCTGACGGTCGGTTCAAAGGGTGGACAATTCTTCAATGGCCGGATGCCGACCAGCCTGGACAGCATGTCGCCCAAGAATCCCGCGCTGCTGGCCATGGCGGAGATTCCGATCAAACCGCCCGTCATCGTGAACTCCATCGTTGCCGTGCAGGGCGATGGCGATTACCACCATGGCCGCGACGGTCTGGTGAGTTACGACAGTGCGCACGTGGACTACGCGGAATCGGAGTTCATCGTGCGCAGTTTCCATTCGTGCCTCGACAACCCCGCCACGATCGAAGAGGTGCGGCGGATTCTTTACGAGCATCTGCGCACTTTGCCGGCAAGGGGTTTCCCCGCGACGGTCAAACCGCAGAGTTCCGACACGGAAAAGCACTGAGCTGCTCTGGATCGCCGGTGGTGGTCTTCCGTTCCCGGGCGCCTTCCATACTTGCACCGTAAAGCAACAAACTGGTAAGACGTAGTCGCGAATTATCATGACGCCCACGGCTTCTCCTCCTCCCGCTCCCAATTCCAACCCGCAGAACGCGCGCAGCCCCTGGTACTGGGTGCCGAGCCTCTATTTCTCGCAGGGCATTCCCTACGTGATTGTAATGACCATGTCGGTGGTGATGTACAAACGCCTCGGCATGTCGAACACGGACATCGCCCTCTACACAAGCTGGCTGTACCTGCCGTGGGTGATCAAGCCGTTGTGGAGCCCCCTCGTGGACATCACGCGCACGAAACGATTCTGGGTGGTGACGATGCAGTTTTTGATTTCGTTCGGGCTGTCCCTCGTGGCGTTCTCCGTGCAGGGGAGCGACTTCTTTAAATGGTCGCTATTCCTTTTTTGGATCATGGCCTTCGCCTCGGCCACGCACGACATCGCGGCGGATGGCTTCTACATGTTGAGCCTCTCGAAACACGATCAGGCCTGGTGGGTGGGATTGCGCAGCACATTTTACCGGACAGCAATGATCATCGGCAGCGGCTTGCTCGTGGTGCTGGCCGGTGTGCTCGAGAGTAAGAATGGATTGGCGCCGGTCGCGGTGCCGGTCCAGGCAGTTTCCGCGAGTGGGCAGCCCAATTTGCTGGATCCTGCTGCCGTGCAATTGAGTGGATCGGGCGGCGCGATGCAGATCCTGGTGAAACCGGAGAGTTTGAAAATCCCCCTCGGCACCGCGGCTGATGCCCAAACCATCAAAGACGCCACCAGCCGGGCCAAGACCTGGAACCGCGGCCACGGATTTGTCGCGGAAGAAAAAGTGATCGAAACCAAGCCGAAGGAAGCTGGGTTCTGGGGCAACTACATTTCCGGACCACTGGGCAAATGGCTCGCGGCGACTTTCCCCAAACAAGCGAAAACGGCCGCCGCGCCCACTGCGAACGTCGGGAACCTGGGCTTCGTCCATCTGTCGCTTTCCCAGGCGCCTGCGGCGGGGAGGGAAATCGCGGTAATTTTCGATCGGCAGAAAAGCGGCATCGAGTACCTGGGGCTGGGGAAAGGCGACAAAGGCTTTCGCTTGCTGGAAGGAGAGCGGCTGGTTTTCAACGCCACGAATTGGAATCAGGCCGCGGTGGCGGTAATCCAGCTCGATCCCAAGCTGAAGAACGAAGCCAGTGTGAATTTTATCGTCAGCTCCGGCAACATCCCGCTTGCGTGGTCCATCACGCTGTTTGTGGTGGCGGGCTTGTTCCTGGCGTTCAGTTGCTGGCACAGCGTAATGCTGCCGCGACCGGTGAATGACGGCCCGGTCTCCGGCAACCAGGGTTTCATTTTCGAATTCCTCCGCACGCTCGGTTCTTTCTTCCAAAAGCCCGGCGTGCTGCTGGCCATGGCTTTCATCCTGCTCTACCGCTTCGATGAAGCGCAATTGGTGAAAGTCATCTCGCCCTTCCTATTGGACAGCCGCGAAGGCGGCGGCCTGGGCCTGGCCACCAGCCAGGTGGGGCTCGCGTATGGAACCTTCGGCATCGCCGCGCTGACGTGCGGTGGATTGCTCGGCGGTTTCCTCGCGGCCAAGCATGGCTTGAAAAGGATGCTGCCGATCATGGTGTGTTCCATGTACCTCCCGAAACTCGCCTTCGTGTTTCTCTCCTTCGCCCAGCCCGAGAATTTTCTCGTGATCTGCGGAGCGGTGGCCGTCGAGCAACTCGGCTACGGATTCGGTTTCACCGCGTTCATGCTCTACATGCTCTATTTCGCGGACGGCCCGCACAAAACCGCGCACTACGCCATCTGCACCGGCTTCATGGCGCTGGGCATGATGCTCCCCGGATTCTGGAGCGGTTGGCTGTCGGAAATGATCGGCTATCAGCATTTCTTTGTCTGGGTGATTTGCTCCGCGGTGCCGGGCCTGACGCTCGCGCTGATCTTGAATCGCCGGATCGATCCGGAGTTTGGGAAGAAGAAAACGTAAACTTTGGCAGCGTGAAAAACGCCAACGTTTTCGTGGATGTGGACCTGACGCTGGTGGATGCGAAGGGGGCGCTATTGCCGGGTGCAAAGCAAGGGTTGGAGAAACTAAGGGACGCTGGCTGCCATTTGTATCTTTGGAGTTCCGTCGGCGTCGAATATGCGCGCAAGGTCGCGGCCTTGCACCGACTGACGGATCTGTTCGAAGGCTACGCCGCGAAGCCGGACATTGTGATTGATGACATGCCGTCCACGGCCGTCGCGCCCTTCGTCTTCAACGTTCAGGACGAAATATCCTGGGAAAAAATGGCCGAGCGCATCATTGAAAAGCACGTGGATTGACCGATGTGAATGCGCTCACTTGCCGGCGGCTTTTTCCGGCACCGTCACGTCCGTGATCTCCAGCTTCGCGTAACAATTCTTCTTCACGCAATGCACGGTATAAACCTGCCCTTTGCGCACGATGTCGCCGCGCAGGAATTTGAAATAGCCTTTTTCGTCATACGGTTTGCCGTCGTTCACTGATTTGATCTGATCGAAGGAGTTTGTTTCGGCGTGCAATCCCGAGGGGTGGTCCGCGGCATCAAAAAGCCAGAAGATTGGCGTCTTTTCATTGGCGCCTTCGAGGGCGGCGAGTTGTTCTTTCGTGAGCAGCCTGCTCACGCCCTTCCAATTCCCATTCAGCATGAAATCGCTGCCCCAGCCTTCGCGCACTTCTGCCCCGCGCTCGAGCAGAAAGCGGCTGTGCTTCGGGCTGAAACACGCCTCGCCCGTGCGCACGCCCGCGCCCGTCAGCTCACGCGCGCCTTCCTTCGTTTGCAACGCCCAGCGAATACTCACCGTCGCCGCGGGCTTCAGTTTCAAGTTCTTCTTCAATTCCTGGCCCGCCGCGAGATCAATCGTATCCTCGTATTCGCCGCCCGGGTATTCCGCGCGCACTTGAAAAGTTCCCGGCGAAATCGCTTCCAGCTTGAATGCTCCGTTCGTATCCGTTTTCGTCAACGCCCAATCCAGGATGCGAACAATCGCACCCGCCGCCGGCTGGCCATCGGGCTTGAGCACCCGCCCGGAAAGAATCGCCGATTCAGCCGGTGTCAGACGTTCAACTTTAAATTCGCGCGTTCGCACCGCGGCGTCCTTGTCGAACTTCATCGGCTCATCAATTCCGCGGCAACCCGGCGCCAGCACCGTGAAGCGGGCATCCTTGTCGTCGCGCGGAATGCCGACCAGCACGACGCCGGACGACGGCACCGTTTCATGCGCCCCTGCCGTTACCAATAAATCCTGCACCGATACCCCCGCCGGCAGCGTCAACTTCGCCACGAGATAATTGTAGTCTCGCGTCGCATCGGCCTGGGCCGGGGCCAGGTATTTGACCAGGCCGGCGACATCGCCTTTGGTTTGCAACGTCTGCACCATGTTCATGTCTGGCACAAAAATCTTCGCCGCGATCTCCTTCATCTCCTTGGTCATCGGCAGGCCCGCGATCTGTCGCGTCTTGATCACTTGTTGAATGAATTCCCCCGCGGGTTGGTAGCCGGCCGTTTTATAGATGGGCTGGTCGGTCTCCGGATTGAAGAAAACCAAAGTCGGATAACCGGTCTGTTCAAATTTCTCGTCCAACGCCTTGTCCTCGTAAGCCTTCACCCACACAAATTCTTTCAACCCTTCGAGCACCGCGTGATTCGTCAGGGTCTGCGCTTCCAGCAGCTTGCACGGCCCGCACCATGTGGCCGTGAGCATGATGAACATCGGCCGCTGCCCGGCCTTCGCTTTGGCGAGCGCCGTGGCGTAATCCTTTTCCCAGGGTAGCGAGGCGCCGGCGCCCGCCAGGCAAAGTGACGGAAGCACCAAGGCCAGGGCGAGCGACTGCATGCAGAACCGAACTCGAATCATGCGTGCAGCATAAAGCCCGCAGCCGAGTGTTCAATCGAGAATCTGCCACCCCGCGGTATCCGAAATAATCTCAATGAAACTTCGAAGCCTCATCGCGTGGGAAGTAACGCAACCCCATGGCTTGAATGGACTTGCCGATGTAAACCCCTCCCACGACAAGCGATGATCAGCATATGACAATGGCAGCCAAGCTGATTTTGGATATAGCTATATGTTTTAGGATAGGTGCAGTATGGCGCTGTACCGCCGAACCAATTGAGGTGAGCATCTACCTTGGAAAACAGAGGGAATTTTTTCCGCGTCGCGGAAAGGATGGTCTCCACTTGGAAACATCTCATTTCGCGTACCGTCGCCGTCACTAATAAAATCATCCCGGTCGACCGCCCAAAACCGCCCCAGGCAAAACACATCAAAAATCATCATGAAACATCGCATCTGTAAAACCATAATCGCCTACCTTGCCATCAGTGCATTGCTGGCGCCCAACGTTTATGCCTGCACCGGCATCCAACTCAAAGCCCTTGACGGCACGGTGCTCCACGCGCGAACGCTCGAGTTTGCCGTGGATCTCCAGTCGGAGATTCTCATCAGCCCGCGTGGATTTGCGCGCACCGGCACCACGCCGGACGGTAAACCCGGTCGTGCCTGGAAAGCCAAATATGCCAGCGTCGGCGCAAACGGTGTGGGACTGCCGATCATCGTGGACGGACTGAACGAAAAAGGCCTCGCCGCCGGACTCTTCTATTTCCCAGGGTCCGCCGGCTACATGCCCTATACCGCGGCCGACGCCGGCCGCACTATTGCACCCTGGGAATTGGTTTCCTGGGTGCTCGATAATTTCGCCACCGTCGCCGAAGCCAAAGCCGCTCTGCGCGAGCTCGTCGTACCTTCCGAACTGTTCAAGGCCTGGAACCTCGAACTGGAAGTCCATTTCGTCATCCGCGACGCCACCGGCGATTGCATCGTCGTTGAATACGTGGGTGGCAAACTCAATATCTATGATGACCCGCTGGGAGTGATCACCAACAGTCCTGGATTTGACTGGCACATGACCAATCTGCGCAACTATTTGAATTTCTCCATGGTCAGCGCTCCGCCGGTCCAACTCGGCAGCGTCAAACTCACGCCCACTGGCCAGGGCTCGGGCATGCTCGGGCTTCCCGGCGATTTCACGCCGCCGTCGCGGTTTGTGCGCGCGGTGGCGTTCAGTCAGTCCGCGCTGCCGGTGGACACGGGCAGTGACCTGGTGCTCCAGGCTTTTCACATCCTTAATCAATTCGACATTCCGAAGGGTGCCGCCCGCGACCAAGAGAAGGATTCCCACGGCAACGTCATCGCCGACTATACCCTCTGGACCGCGGTCAGCGACCTGAAGACAAAGCGCTATTATTTTCGGACCTACGACAACAGCCAGATTCGCTCGGTGGACCTTATGAAGATGAACCTCGATGCTCCCAGCTTGGTCACCATATCCATGCGTGGATCCGAGGTCATCCTGCCGCTTAAGCACTAAGGAACCGGCCTCCTCGTTAATTCACAACGCCGCCGTCGAAACGCTGCCGTTTCTTCGGCGGCGTTCTCGTTGTGTTCCGCCGTTCCGGTACCCTTATCGCGCCGCTGGAACCATCCAATCGTAACTCGCGCGCGTATCACCTTTGCTCAGTTCGATCCCGTGTGGGTTCCACAGCATTCCGGTTTCCTCCTCCTGCGACTGGCAGGAGATGGAAACAATTCCCAGTTCCTCCACCGGCACCACCTCGCCCGGATCGCTGACCCCATTGCCGTTGCGGTCATTCCACACGGCCAGACCCTTCAATTCGGCGCCGCTGATCCTGCCGTCGTGGTTGTCATCCAGGGCCGACAAAGCCTCATATCCATTCTTCCAAAAAATCCAAAACGTTACGTTGCCGAACATCTGTAGCGCCGAAGTGATTTGGCCCTTTTGCTCCGGGTCGTACACCAGCCAGCCGGCTTGGGGGGTGAGCCACGCCCACCTTCGCTTCAGCCCGGAGCCATCGAGGTCGAAGGGCACCTTCGCGTGAATGTCCACGAGCTGACTCAAATCCGCCGTCGGTGTCAGGGGGATCAGAATCGGAGTTATCGCGCGCGGCATGGCGGCCAGCGTTTTCCGATCACTCTGCAACTGGGCGATCTCGGAGGCGTCCTTGGCTGGATCCAGAATCGCCAGTAGGTAGCCGATCGTTTCCTCGCTGTAGGAAACCCCCGGCCCGAGATGACCGCGATTGTGCGTCCGGATCGGATTGTGCCCCGAGCTCACGTCCTTCCATACGTCGCTCGCCCATTCCTTAAAGCTGAAATCGCCGGTCACTTCGCGTTTCCACGCCGCCTTGAGGGTGCGGCGGTACATGGCGATGGCGGCGTTGGTGCGGCCGGATTGCTCGAGGCACCAGGCCAGACCGAGCTGGGTGGGAAATATCCGCCAAATGGCGGCGTTGGTATTCGGCGAACTTTTCAAGAGCACGAGTGTGCGTTCGTAGAGCTGAATGGCGTTAGTAAGGCTGGCCAGCGCGCGTGCGCGATCGGCCGGCGTGGCGAAGCGGTGGACGCCGGGTGGAACCCCGATCTCATACGCCGGATGCTCGAACTCCGGTTCGTCGTCGCGCACGCGCATGGCGACGGTTTGCAGATTCGTCGAGTAAGCCATCGAATAGACGCGCGCGAGATAATAAGTGCTCTCGAAGTCGTTGGTATTTTTCGCGAGGCGTTCCTGGAGATTGCTGAGCACGCGGTCGATGGGAACCTGCCGCGTCTCCGCATACGCGAACATGGCGCCGGCGTTTGGGAGGGGAAGCACAGCCAGCGTGAAGAGCGAAATCAACCTCACCAAGTTCATGAACGATATTTGGATGGTCCTGCGGAACCGTCAATCTCATTAGGCGTCTGCTTCTCACACAGAACCCGGCACGCGTTTGTTTCGGAGCGCGGCTGTCCTCAGCCGCAGCACCTTCAAATTCGCCTCCGGCTATCGAATCAGTTCCTGTGCGCGTTCCAAAGCTTACGCGCTGGCTGAGGACAGCCGCGCTCCGGGGCTGAATCAGAACCGGCTTTCACCGACGCCCCGGCCTTTTTCGTTGACGGCCCCTGCGAAACGGGCTCTTATGCGCCGCAACACCGGAACCAATGATTCGCGTTGGCTACCAAAGATGCGGGAAATCCCCGCCATCCGCCCACCGGGCGCCGCCTGGCGGCCTCGCATTTTTCCACCGGTGACTCCGCTCAGTTCGCTAATCCCCTATGAATAATCGCCACGATAAAATCCTGTTTTGGGGCTGCTTTATCGCCCTGATCACGACCGCTTACGCCTTCATCAGCCGCCTGATGCTCTGCGGCGGACAATTCCTGACCGATTTCGGCCTGGACAAGGTGAAGGCCGGCGAACTCGGCGGGGCGGGCATCTGGCCCTTCGGCGTGAGCATCATCCTCTTCAGCCTCGTGATTGATAAAATCGGTTACAAGGTGGCGATGGTTTTTTCATTCGTGTGCTACATCGCTTACACGGGCATGGCGCTGGCGGCGTATTCGGCGATTCATGGCGTGTCTGGTGCCGACCTGCCGGCCGCGCAGGCCCACGGATACCAGCTGCTTTACTGGGGCAGCGTGATCCTCGGCCTGGGCAACGGCACGGTGGAAGCCTACATCAATCCCCTCGTCGCCACGCTCTTCAACCGCGATAAAACCAAGTGGCTCAACATCCTTCACGCCGGCTGGCCCGGTGGCCTGGTGGTTGGCGGTCTTTGCTCCATCAAGCTGGCGAACAATCCCGACTGGCGGCTGACGCTGGGGTTGATTCTCGTCCCCGCGATTGCCTTTTTTCTCATCCTCATTGGATTGAAGTTCCCCAGGAGCGAACGCGAGCAGGCGGGCGTGGGTTATCTCGAGATGCTCAAGGAATTGGGCGCGTTTGGCGCATTTGTCGGATTCGGCCTGGTTTTCGCACAGTTGGGCCAGGTGTTCGCCTTGTCCAGCACCGTCTGCTGGGTGCTGACGGCGATCGTCACCATCGGATTTTTCGCGATCACCAAATCCTTCGGGCGTCCGCTGCTCATTTTCCTGATCATCATCATGATGCCGCTGGCGACGACGGAAATCGGCACCGACGGCTGGATCAGTGCGCTGATGGAAGACCCCATGAAAGCAGCGGGAGGAAATCCCGGATGGGTCCTCGTTTATACCTCGGCCATCATGATGCTGCTCCGCTTTTGCGCCGGGCCGATCGTACATAAGCTTTCCCCCCTGGGCCTGCTGGCCACCTGTGCGGTGCTGGCAATTCTAGGCCTCACCCTGCTTTCCAAGACTGCAGGAGCGCCGATCGCCGCCATCTTTGCGGCGGCCACCCTCTACGCCTGCGGCAAGACCTTCTTCTGGCCGACCATGCTCGGTATCACCAGTGAGCAATGCCCGAAAGGCGGCGCGCTCACGCTGAACAGCATGGGCGGCATCGGCATGCTGGCGGTCGGAATTCTCGGTTTTCCCTTCATCGGCTATCTGCAGGAATCCACCGCCACAAAAAGTTTACAGGCCAGCAACCCGGCCATCTATGAGGCCGTGAAGGTTCAGAAAGGCTGGGTGCTCAGCGCAGTGCTGGGCGATTACCACGCCATTGATCCCGAGAAGAAGGCGACCATACAGGCTGCCGACGGCCAGCAGGCCCTGAAGCAGGCCGAAGCCGCGAGCAAGTTCGCCGCCTTGGGCAAAATGGCGATGTTCCCCGCCTTCATGCTCTGCTGCTACATCGCCCTGATTCTCTATTTCAAATCACGCGGCGGCTACAAGGCCGTGCATATTCAAGAGACCGCCGAGCCAAAACCAGCGGCTACCATGTAGCCCGCCGGGCTACGCCTCCACAAACAGCGCCAGCGACGCGGTATAACCGTGGAGGAAATTCTTTTCCCCCACGGGACCGATTTCGCCATTGCAGAAAAACCCGGTGAGACCCAGCGGGCCGAGGCGTTTCTGGACCATTTGCGCGTCGTGGTTCGGGCTGCCGAACATTCCCTGGCCCCGGCCGTTGCAGCAGCACAGGCAGCCGCCATAGACCTTCTTGCCTGCCAGGCGCTGACGCGCCCGCGCGAGCAGCGCCTCCATGTCCTCCGTCGCGGCGGCGGCGGAGCGCTGTTGAAACTGGATCGTCTGGCCCATCCGGGGCAGCGCGCCCACTGCGAGGCTGCCTGAACGCGGGTCCGCGCCGATCAAATTGCGAATCAGGAAATCGCCGCGGTGAAAATCCTCGAGATACTCGTTCACCACGAGACCGATGAACAAATTTCCCCCGGCACGCTTTTGATCCTCCGGCGGCAGTTTGTTGAAAGTCTCCGACAGCACCTCATACGCGGGACGATTGCCGATCTGGTGAATGATATTCTGCTCCACCTTGGTCAACGTCCACGTTTCGCCAATTGGCGTGCAGCCTTGTGAAGTCACGCTTTCGATTTTCACCTTCCCGCCGATGGAAATGGCGACGCCGCCCTCCTCAAAAACCTCTCCGTTGAAATACACCTGCGTCGTCGAATCTCCCGAGGAGCCACTGGCCAGTCCTCCCAGGACGGGCAGGGGAGCGTAAGCTTCATTCCAGCTCCGCATCCAGGCTTCGCTGTCTATGTGAAATGGATCAATGAATACCAGCCAGCCATTGGTGGCATCAGGTTCGATCCCGGTTTCGAGCCGCCAATACCCCGGCCCGTTGGCTTCTTCCACCTGCGACTGCGTGAAATGAAACGCCTTCAGCTCCGCCCCCGGCAGAGAGTAAAGCCCAAGCGTCAGCCCTTCGCTGTCCTCCAATTCCTGTCCCCCCACAATCAGCGACTGGCTGGAGCATCCCACCAGCAAGGGTATCCGCGCATGAACGCGCAGAATTTCCAGTACTTGCGCCGCCTGCGGAAAATATTGCGGCGACATGAACACCAACCCGAGGGAAGTTTCCGCCGAGCCCAACTCCTCGCGCAAGTCCTCCGCCCAGCGTCTGATGCCCGCTTCGTCAAACCCGCCCGCCCAATGGGCCGCCACTGAATAATCTTTGACCACATGGCCAAGTTAATGGCGCATGCGTCAATTGCAACTCCGCGGTGCGGTCCGGCTCCGAGGGAACCGCTTCGGGCATCTGACTCCCAACGGCTTCGGCGGGCGCGGTTTGTTCCGCGGCTTCCGCTTCCGCCAGTTCCTCCCCTTCGCCCTTGGGCCAGATGCGAAATCCGCCGTGACCCTGCGCGCCGATTTCCCAAATGCCCCAGATGCCCTTGCCCTCGCGAAACCCGCGATAATAAACATCGTGGCTCCCAATGTAGGTCTTGGTCCAGTGACACTCCCCGTCCGCCGCGTTGTAGCGCCCGCTGATCAAAAATTGCCCGATGTCATCCACCCCTTCGCCCCGGATGATCCCTTTGGCGAAGTTGAGGTTCAACTCCATGCGATGCCGGCGGGTGATATCGTGGCGGTAATTGTAGAAGCCTTTCCAGGGCCCGGAAGGAAAACGCGCTTCGCTCATGGCGGAAGGATTTTACAACAATTACAACCGAAGGAAAATCTTTCGATGACGCATCCAGATCAATGCCGCCCACGCCAACCCGTAACCAAGCAGGATGATCATCAGATTTTCCACGGTCCCATCGGGCGCATGAAATAACTTTTCGAATATGCGCCGCGCAAATTTCACCACCGGTCCCATCACCACCGCGGCCAACACATACGCCAGGATCGAGTTCGCGCCGATGGCCAGCCACAGTCCCAATCCCCGCCGCCACCCCCGCACATCAATCACCCACCAGAATAGCGCCAGCAGCCCATAGCTTAACCCTCCACAAACCAGCACGTAGCTGCTGGTCCATCGGTTCTTCACAATCGGAAAATGCAAACTCCACAGCAGTCCCGCAACTAGGCACCCGCCACCGAGCCACAGCAACCATCTCAGCTTCCTGGTGTCGCTTGCCTCGCTGCGCAGGATGCGCGCCGCGAACACGCCCTGCATCGCGGTCGCCCCGTGCGGCCAAAGATTGATCGGCCAGCCGCGGCCATACATGCTTTTCCACGGCTTGCCGAGCCGGCCCAGCGAAAGGTCGTACAGCCAGTCGCCAAAAATCGCGCCCTTCTCGAATTCGCCCGGGTGATGCCCCGGTACCGGGATAAACATCTGTACCGCCCAATAACCAATCAGTATGATCGCCGTCGCGAAAATCTGTCCTCGCAACGAGGTGTAGAGCACTAGCACCAGGGCGATCAGGTACCCAAACCCCAACATCATCAGCACGCTGTAGGAGAGCCGCATCGCTTCGATATTCCACGACAGCATGTTCCCCGTCGTGAAGAAGCCGATGAACACCATCGCCAGAAAGCGCAGGATGCCATGGCCCAAAATCTTCCCCCGCGAATCGCCGCGCGCGAGTCTTTTATCCACCGACAACGGAATCGCCACCCCGATCAAAAAGAGAAACAGCGGGAAAATGAAATCATAGAAATGAAGCCCGGCCCAGGACACGTGCTCGAATTGCTCATCAAGCGCATGGGCGAAGGTCCCGGCCGCCGCGCCGGCGCACAACCCATGCACGATTTGCTCCCCGCCCAGGAGCCAAAACATATCGAACCCGCGCAACGCGTCCACGGACAACAGCCGCGTCGTTTGCGCAGCAGGCGTTTCGCTCGTCGGGGCCATGCCCTGCTTGTAGCACCCGCCCGCGCGAGGCTCAATTCATTCCGCCGTAGCAGCCGAGGTAACGAGGCTCCATCCTCCGACCAACTCGTGCGGACCTCAGCAACTGAACGGTGATATTTGGTGAGGACGTTCAACCGCTCTCCCTCTCCTTTGGGAGAGGGCTGGGGTGAGGGGGACTTTTCCCTCCGACTGAATCGTTCCGGCTAAGGTTTTGCCAGAAACGATTTTGGCAGAATACTGTGCACCGCCGCCACAATCTGATCCTCCACTCCCGGCGCCAGCCGCGTCGGCTTGTCGTAGTAAACCATCGCCCCGCCGCCCTCGTAGCCGCCCTCTTTCAAAATCCGCTCCGAGGGAATGTAGCAGGGCACATCATTGGCGTACGCGTTCACCCAGAGCCGCGAGGCATCAAACTCCTTCTTCAGCCGCAAGGAATAATCCACCACCACCTCGCCCGCCAAAAACACCATCGCCAGGTTGTCATCGAACGTCCAAGTCTGAACGATATACGGCATTTTCGTCGGCAACTTCTCGCCGCGATCCAGCCGCGCCAGGTTCAGTTTCGCGTGATACCCCACGTAATCCGTCTGTTTGGCCCGCGTCTCCCACTCCGCCCGCGTCGGCAAAGTGTCGAACGCCAGCTCAAATCGTTTCACCCGGCAAACCAATTTCCCCGTCACCGGCCGAAAATCCGAAACCGCCAGCTTGCCCACGGCGCTGGCAATTTCCCGCCCATGCTCCTTCGTCAAATCCACGCTCCCGCGCGGCGCCGGATTCGCATCGGCCGCGCAACCCAACGCTACCAGCGCCACCGCGCCCGGATGCTCGATCTGCAACTGCTCCTGCGCGTAGCCCGCCCAATCGCCGCAGGCCTGGTTGAAATCCCCGCCCAGCGTTGTGCAATGACACGCGTAACTCACAAAAATCGCGCGCACTTTTCCTTCCGGCGAGCTGACCAGCAACACCGGCAACTCCTGGTCCACCGGGCCGCCTTTCGTGCGGCGATTCGCCGCAAACCCGGCTTTCGTCAGCGCGCGCGCGAGCAGCGCCGGCTTCCGGTCGTCCAATGCGCGCTCGGCCACAATCACCAGCCAGTTGATCAATTCCGCCGTGTATTTTTCCACGCGCGCCATCTGGTCCGGGGGAATCGGCCGGCAAAAAATATTCGGCGCGAATCCCACCACCCACGGCGCCGAGTGCGTGTGGCTCGAGCAGATCGCCACGCGGTCGGGATCAATTCCCCGGCTTTGGTGCAACCGCTTCACCACCTCGTCCCGCACATTCGCCGGCACGCCGCAATTGTCCACTGTGATCAGGATCGCCGGCCTCTCCGCGTCCGAACCCAGCGCCAGCGCCTTCGCGTAGAGCCGCTGCGCAACTCCGTCCGATTCCGCCTTTCGCGCCACGTAACCCGACAGCCAGATCGGATAACTCGGCGTGATGTCCACGAGCGCCGCGCCGGCCTCGCGCAACTCCGGCGACTTTGCCGGCGCGGAGAATTGGGATGACACAAATGCGAGCACCAGGACGAGCGGGGTAAAATAGCGTGACATACGATGGTGGATTATTGCGTCAAATTACTCTGCTGGACAACCCTCTTCCGCTGCCTCATTCTCTGCCCGCCAGTTCGCACTGGGTCACTCATCACAAGTTGAGCATGGAAGTACCGCCCCAATCACCCGACGCCTCGTCAGGCGAAGCGCCGCCCCCGGTCACTTCGTTGCCGGTCCGGATGGCCAACGTCCTCGCCGCCCCCGGCGAAGTCTTCGATGAGGTCGCCTCGGCCCCGCAGATTGACCACGGCAATTGGATCGGCCCTGCGATTCTCCTCATCCTGGTCGGTTGGATTTGCGGCTGGATCATCCTTTCGCAGGACTCGCTCATGCACCAGTTCATGGAGCCGGTGAATCAGGCATTTGATCAGCAAATCAAGAAAAACCATGTTCCGGAACAGCAGGCCGAACAGATGAAGAGCATGGGTGCGGTCATGATACGCCTGGTGGCCGTGGTCGGTCCTCCCTTCCTGGCTTTGTTCAACGCGTTTTGGTCGGGCTTCCTGATTTGGATTCTCGGAACCAAAGTGTTCGGCCGCGAGTTTTCATTTTTCAAGGCTCTCGAAATCGGCGGCCTGACCAGCATGATCCTGGTTTTGCAGACCATCATAAAAACTCTGCTGCAACTTGCTTTGGGCAGCGCTTATGCGACCCCGAGCCTGGTGGTTTTCCTGAAGCCCTGTGATCCGCAAAACAGCATGTATGGCTTCTACTCCCTCGTCGACGTGACGATCTTCTGGCTGCTCTTTGTGCGCGCCATGGGCTTGGCGCGGCTGGCCCGGGTCTCGCTTCTGCGCGCCGGCGTGTGGGTCTTTGGCATCTGGCTGGTCGTGTGTGGCTCGCTGCTCGGCTTCTCGTTGATGCTCCAACGGCTGGCGGCCCACGCGAAATAAAAAAATGGCAAAACCAGCAAACGAATTCATCCCTCCTTTGTCTGAATAACACTGGACTGAAATGGCCAAACCAAAAAAGCGCAAAAAACTCCTGATCTTCGCCCTCCTGGCCCTGGTGCTGGCGGGCCTGACCACCGCCGCCATCCTCAAGAAACGTGAGGTCGTCATTACCATTCAGACGGAAAAGGTCGCCCGCCGCGACTTGATCGAATTGGTCGAGGCCAATGGCAAGATTCAGCCGGTCGTGCAGGTCAAAATCAGCCCCGAAGTCAGCGGCGAAATCATCGCTCTCCCCGTCAAGGAAGGCCAGTCCGTGAAGAAGGGCGACCTGATCCTGAAGATCAAACCGGACGCCTATACCGCCACCCGCAACCAGGCCGAGGCCGGCTACAAATCCTCCATCGCCGGTCGCACCACCGCCGCCGCCAATCTCGACCGCGCCCAGGCCGAGTTCGAGCGCAACCGCGAACTCTTCGAGCGCAAACTGATCTCCGAATCCGCTTTCCTGGAAATCCGGACCACGCGCGATGTCTCCCAGGCCCAGCTTACCAACTCCATCCACCAGGTTGCCGTCGCCAAGGCCCAGCTCGATCAGGCGGACGAAGCCCTCGCCAAGACCACCATCGTGTCGCCCATCACCGGCACCATCAGCAAATTGGATTCCGAGCTCGGCGAACGGGTCGTCGGCACCGCCACCATGGCCGGCACCGAAGTCATGACCATCGCCAACCTCAACGAAATGGAAGCCCGCGTGGACATCGGCGAGACGGACGTCGTCCTCATTGAACCCGGCCAGCACGCCCGGCTGGAGGTGGACGCCTTCAAGGACCGGAAGTTTAACGGCATCGTGACCGAAATCGGCAATTCCGCGAAGGGCACCTCCTCCATGGCGAGCAGCAGTTCGCAGGAAGCGACGAAGTTCGAAGTCCGCATTCGCCTGACAGAAAAGGAAATCTTCCGCCCCGGCATGTCCGTCACCGCCGAGATCGAAACCCGCGCCCGCACCAACGTCCTCACCGTGCCCCTCGCCAGCGTCGTCAGCCGGCTGCCCAAGGGGAAGGACAAGGATAAGGATAAGGACAAATCGAAACCCGCCGATTTGCAGACGAACAAAGTCGCGAGTGTTTCTCCCGCGACCAATTCGCTCTCCGAAAAGAAGGCCAGGGAATCCGCCAGGCAGATCACCGTCGTTTTCCTCGCGGACGGGGAGCGCGCCAAACAGGTGCCCGTCAAAATCGGCATTAGCGACAAGGATTACTACGAAATCCTCGAAGGCCTCACCGACGGGCAGGAAATCGTCTCCGGCGGCTTCCGCGCGCTCAAGGATCTCGAGGACGGCAAGAAAGTGCAGAAAGGAACTCCCGGCACCGACAACAAAACCGACGCCGAAAAAAAGGACTAACTTGAGCCAACGAACGCATATCGGCCTCCGCTCGCCAAAAGCCCGTCCCTTCCTCCGCCAGGTTTTGGAGTGCGGCAGTCCTCTGCCGCTTTGCGGTCGACTTCTGCCTGGCTGCCTTTGTTGATGTAGTGATACGACTTTGTCTGGCCTCACATGTCCCTCATCCGCTTCGATAAGGTTTCCCGCCGTTACCAGATGGGCTCGGAAACCATCCACGCCCTGCGCGAAGTCTCCCTGGAAATCCAACGCGGCGAATACGTTGCCATCATGGGCCCTTCCGGCTCCGGCAAGTCCACCATGATGAATCTCATCGGTTGCCTCGACACGCCCACTTCCGGCAGCTACCGGCTCAACGGCACCGAGGTCGGCGAAATGGACGACGACCGCCTCGCCGAAATCCGCAACCGCGAGATCGGCTTCATTTTCCAAACCTTCAATCTCCTCCCGCGCTCCGACGCCCTCCGCAACGTCGAGCTGCCGCTCATTTACTCCGGCGTGTCCGCCGGTGAACGTCGTGAGATCGCGCTCAAAGCCCTGACCAGCGTCGGACTGGCCGAACGCATTCACCACCAGCCGAACGAACTTTCCGGCGGCCAGCGCCAGCGTGTCGCGGTCGCCCGCGCCCTGGTCAACAAACCCTCGGTGCTCCTCGCCGACGAACCCACCGGCAACCTCGATTCGAAAACCGGCACTGAAATTCTCGCCCTCTTCGACGAACTCCATCGCAACGGCAACACCATCATCGTCGTCACCCACGAAGAAGCCGTCGCCCGCCATTCCCGCCGCATCATCCGCATCCGCGACGGCCTCATCGCCAGCGACGAGCCCGTGACCCCTGTCGCCACCGAGGCAAAATCCTGATGGAGCGCGGCTGTCCTCAGCCGCAACGCGTTCAATCTCGAAAAGAGCGCCGAGTGAATTCCTGTATTCGCAAGCACTCGTTCCCGGTGCGGCTGGGGACCGCCGCGCCCCCGTGGCGGAAACAAGCTTGACCCCATCCCTCCTGAAGCTACCGTCGCCCCATGGAAGTGGGATGGGAAGCATCCGCATTTATCGAAGGAGTTTGACGCCGCCCGATGCAATTGCCCCCGATCATCGTTCGTGAGTTCAAGGTGCGATCGCGCGGCGCGGGCGTCTTTTGGATCCGCATCGTCGCCGCGTTGCTCGGATTGCTCGCCTGCCTCCCGATGTTCACCATGGGCGACTATCCCGGCCGTGACCTGGGCCGCTACGGCTTCAACAGCGTTGTCACCACCGGGTTCCTGCTTTGTTGCGCGGCGTGTCTGCTCACGGCCGATTTGCTGAGTTCCGAACGCCGCGAAGGCACGCTCGGCTTGCTGCTGCTGACCCCCGTCCGAGCCTTCGATGTCGTCGTGGGCAAGTTGGGATCGGTGGCCATCGTGGCGGTTTTCGGCCTGGCCGGTTTGCTGCCGATTTTGGTGGTTCCAGTGTTGGCCGGCGGGGTCACCGGAACCGAGGCCTTCTGTCACGGCTTGGTGCTGTTGGATTTGCTGTTTCTTTCGCTGTCCGCCGGTTTGTGGGCCTCGGCGCGGCGCTGGGAATCCACCCGTGCGGCGCGGACCGCCATCTGGTTCATGATCTGGATCATGCTCCTGCCGGCCATCCTTGAGGCGATTTTCCGAAGTGCTCAAGCCTGGACCTCCGGGATCGGACTCGTGAGTCCGCTGGTGGCCATTATTTATGCCAGCCCGGCCAGCAAGCTGGAGTGGATGCGGTTTGCGGTCTCTTTGGTGGCGATCCAGGCATTGGGATGGTGGCTGCTGGTCATGGCCGCGGCACATCTGAAGAACACTTTGAGCAAGGATTTGGAGGAAGCCTCGGAACCGGAGCAGGCCATGGACGAATTCGTCGCCGCGCGGCCATGGCTGGCGCGCCGTGTGCCCCGCAACGTGGATCCCATCCGCTGGCTCGCTTCGCGGCAACCCGGCGCGCGCCGGGCCATCAAAATAGCGGCCATCCTTTCGGTGTTTCCGGGTATGTCGTCCTGGTTGGCTTTACCGTTGGCGGGAGCTTCTCGGGGAAATTTCGGTTCCCAGTCATTCAGCCTCGTCTTTTCCTTGTTAACCATGGGAATGGTTGCGCGGGGAGCCAGTTGGTTTCTTTACGAAACCCGCCGCAGCGGACAATTGGAGCTGCTGCTGACCACTCCCTGTGGCGCGCAGACCTTGTTGAGCAGCCAGTGGCGGGCCGTCAAAGGCTTTCTGAAGCGCCCCTTCGGGGTCGCCATCGGCATCATTGCCTTGATGCATTTTACGATGATGCTGCAGTTCCTGCAGTTCGGTTCGTCCTCTGTCCTGTGGTGTGTGCCCTTCGTAAACGTGGCGTTGGGCATCACCGGTTTGGTGCTGGCGCTCCTGACGGTCTGCTGGCTGGCGATGTTCTTCGCGGCCCGCGGCCACACGCCGCTGGCCACCGTGGCCTGGTCGGCCGGGTTGGCTGCGGGCGTACCCTATGCAATGGCTTTGCTGGTTGGCTACGGGTTGCGCGGCGCTCTGGGTACTCTGGTGGTCCCCGGATCCTGGACCATGCACACGGCGAGTTGGGCGGGCGCTGTAGTCAAAATCATCTATCTCGCCTGGCTCCTGCGCCGTACCCGCCGTCGCTTGAGTGGATCTCTGGTGACCTGATTTCCCATGGCGCCGAATTTTGCCGTAGGAAGATATCTCGAGGGATTGCACTTCCCACCCGTCACCGCGCGCGAATTGCGCGTGCGCTCGCGTCGGCCGGGAACGTTCTGGATTCGTTCGGGCGTCGCCTTGCTGGGCATGCCCAAAATTCCCGGAGCGCGGCTTTATAAGCCGCAGCGCGTTCAAAAGCATGAGGATTTGCGGTTAGTGAAGGCACACGTCAAGACTCAGTTCTCGACTGGGAGCGGTCATTCTCGTTAAAAGGAAAGCGGAGCCGCTCTTACCATGACACGCCTGCCACCCATTATCGAACGAGAGCTAAACCTCCGCGCGCGACGCAGCGGCACGTATTGGATCCGCCTGGCCGTGGCCGCACTGGGCATGCTGGTTTGTCTCCCCATCCTCATGACCGGCGAGGGTGCCACTCCTGCCTATGTCGGGCGTTTCGGATTTGCCTGGCTTACCGGCGCGGCGTTCGTCCTCTGCGCCGCGGCGTGCCTGTTGACGGCCGACCTCCTGAGTTCCGAGCGCCGCGATGGCACGCTGGGATTGCTCCTGCTGACCCGCGTCAGGGTGTTCGAAATCGTCGTCGGGAAACTGGCATCCGTCGGACTGGTCGGATTGTGGGGACTCACCGCACTGCTGCCGGTGCTCACCCTGCCTGTACTGGCGGGGGGCGTGACGGGCCGTGAGGCATTTTGCCGCGGCTTGGTGCTGCTGGACCTGCTCTTTCTTTCGCTGGTGACCGGATTATGGGCGTCGGCGCGGCGATTGGAGGCCGTGCGCGCCGCGCGCTTGGCGCTGGGCATGACGGCGTTGTTGGTCCTCGCCCCGGCCCTGGCGGAGGCCTTCGCGCACTCGGTGAAGGTCTTCACTTCCGGCGTGGGCCTGCTCAGTCCCCTCACGGCGCTTTGCTATTCGAACCCGACCAGCACACCCGAGGCGGTTCGTTTCGCGGTCTCGTTGCTGATCGTTCAGGGATGGGGCTGGTATTTGCTGGCGAGGACGTCGAAAAAATTACGCGAATCCTTCAGCGCCGAATTGGTGGAATCTTCCAAGCCGCCCGAACCTTCCTCCGAGCCGCCGCCCACGTCCCTCCCCGTCGTTCCGTTGCCGGAGGTGCCCGACGCGATCGCGCTCGCCCAGGAACGCCGCAAGGCCGGCGACGACGATCCCATCGAATGGCTGGTGCTGCACCAGCGCACCATCAGCAGCGCCACTTTTCCGGCCGCGTTTCTAAGCTCGGTCCCGTATCTCCTCGGTTGGATGGCGGGTTTTCCCATGGCCCTCGCAAGCACGAGCGTCGTCGCCCAGCCGGTCAACCTGATCTTCATGCTGATTGTGGTGGCCTTGGTCGCCCGCGGCGCAGGCTGGTTTTTGTATGAAGCCCGGCGAACCGGTCAATTGGAACTGCTTCTCACCACACCCTATGGTGCAGCCACCATTCTGATCGGACAATGCGCGGCCCTGAAGAAATTGTTGATCCGCCCCTTCGCCACTGCGGTCTTCACCATTATCCTGCTCACCTTCGCCAACGCCATCCGCCAGACCGGCGCCTTCCGGCAGGGCGATGACTTCTGGTTTGTCCTCGCGCCCATCGGTCTGGCGGCCAACCTCGCCTGCCTCGGGCTTTCCATTGTGGCCGCCTGCTGGCTCGGTATGTGGTCCAGCCTCGAGGGCTATTCTCCGCTGCTCACCATGGCCCGCGTCGCCGGACTGGTCGCCGGCATTCCCTTCCTCTTTACCATGGGCGTGACCCTCTCGGGTGCTCTGCTGTTTCCCGTCGCTTACGCCTCGAAGCGTTCCTCATTGGCGCTGCTGGTCATGGTCCTGGCCGCCGTGCAAATCACGTATTTATTGGCCTTGATTGAGCGCAACCGCCGTCGCGTCCGGGAGCGGTTGTTGGAGGAGCGCGCGGGATTTGCATAGCGCGATCCCGATTTCTTGACACCCACCCAATTCGTGCCACTTTATCCCCGGAGGGATTTCTCGCCCGGCGTGTACGCGGGCTGAACCAGGGAAACGCAAGCACACTCAATTCTATTACTGTCATGCCACTCAACCCATCGCGAGTCCCTTGCGTCCTGGCGGTCCCTTTTGTCCCTTCCTCAGCGGACCCCAAAAGCCACCTATTGCCACCTAATGCCCCCTATTGCCACTATCGCTTTTTTTTCACCACCGGTGTCACTAGTCTCACCGGTCCCAGTGGTCCCACTAGTCCCATCAGTCCCCTCGCAAACCCCCGACCAGCCAAAATCAAACCACAGCGCAGCCAGAAGCAAACCCCCGGCCAGCCTGGCGGCAAACCTGAAAGCAAACCAAAAACCCCAGTAATCAAGCCTCGGCAAACCTAAATCGACCAAAAATAATTTAGCCACCGATCCGCTGGCCCCGGACCGCGGCTGTGTCGGTCCTCCGACCAGCCGCAGCGCTCAGGAACGCTTTTATGCCTGAAGATTATCGAACCATGCCCGCCCTCGGCAGTACTACAAACCAACCGCCGCTCGCGCCAAAATCCACCCTTGTCCCTACGCGTCCAAATGCTCTCCCTCTCCCCTCTTGTCGCGTCCCGCTCCGAGCGGGACGGATGGGAGAGGGCCGGGGTGAGGGGGATTTTGCCTCCAACCTCACCCACTCAGGTAGGCGAACTTTTCTCCCATGGCTTTGTTCAGACGAGCCCCTCACCCTCCGCCCGCGGGAAAAAGGTTGGCGGCGGTTTTTCCCCGCGTGTAGATTCCGCTAAACGCAAAACCGTGCCGCTGCCCGATACATATTACCAACTGGTCGAAACCGTCTGCCGCGACTTGTACATCGACTCGCTGAAGGAAATTCCGCCCGACGTCGTGGAAGCCATCCGCCAGGCCGCCAAACGCGAAACCAAGGAAGTCGGCCGCCGCATATTTTCCCACTACCTCCACTCCATCGAACTGGGCCGCGAAAAAAAGATGATCGTCTGCCAGGACACCGGCATTCCGATTTACTGGGTGGAGATTGGCGGCAACCTGGAATTCAACGGCGCGAAGCTGACCCAGGCCATCATAAAAGGCACGGAGCGCGCGACGAAGGAGCATCCGCTGCGCTCAAGCATCGTCTCCCCGATCGAGCGCAAGAATCGGCAAACGAGCACCGGCGATCGCATCCCGATCATTCATTACGATTTCGTGCCCGACACGGATGTACTGGACATCCTCTTCATGCCGAAAGGCTCGGGCTCCGAAAACATGTCGTTCATGAAAATGCTCGTGCCCGCCGACGGCGTGAACGGCATCAAGAAATTCGTCCTGGAGCAGGTAATCGGCGCTGGAGCAAAACCCTGTCCTCCGACCATCGTCGGCGTCGGCATCGGCGGCTCCTCGGACCTCTGCATGACGATGGCGAAGAAGGCCACCACCCGTCCGCTCGGCTCGAAGAATCCCGACCCCACCCTGGCAGCGCTGGAAGAGGAGTTGATGAGCGTCATCAATCAGACCGGCATCGGCCCACAGGGTTTGGGCGGCGATACGACGGCTCTCGCGGTGCACATCGAATCGGCGTGGACGCATATCACCTGCAACCCGGTGGCGGTGAATCTGCGATGCTGGCGCGCGGAACGCCGGCGCGCGAAGATTACGCCGGATCAGAAAGTGACCTTCGGTTTCTGAGCCTATGGCCGAATATCGCTTCAAAACTCCGTTGACCGAGGCTAACATGCGCCAGTTGCGCGTCGGCGACTCGGTATTGCTGGATGGCGTTATCTTCGGCATCCGCGACGCGAACATGATCCGGTTGTTCGATCAAAAAGCGCCGCTTCCAGTGGACTGGCAGGGCGCCGCCCTGTTGCACACCGCGCCCAACGTGAAGAAGATTGGTCCCGGCAAATACGAACCGATCTGCGTCGGCACCACCACCAGCATGCGCATGGACCGTTTCACCGAGGGTTTGCTGCGTGACTACGGTGTTCGCGCGATCCTCGGCAAAGGTGGCCTCTCCACTCGCAGCGCGGAACTGATGCAGCAATACGGCGCGTGCTACCTGAGCGTGACCGGCGGCGCAGCCGCCTCCGAGACCTTGCAAATCGAGGAAATCGAAAAAGTTTATTGGGAAGACCTGATGCCGGAATGCATCTGGCAGATTCGCTTCAACGGCCTGGGCCCGTTGACTGTCGGCATTGACGCGCACGGCGGGAACTTGCAACAGGACGTGCAAAATCAGGCGCAGGCGAAAACCGCGGAGCTGCTGAAGCAGCTGGGAGTGTCCGCGTGAAAACACGAAATTTCCAAAGCTACCGCGGCACCTGGGCCTGGCTTACGCAACGGGTGAGCGCCATCGGATTGTTCTTCCTGATACCCGTGAAGATTTACAGCGGCTGGGCGGGGCTGGGAAAAGTCCCGTTTCCCAGCTTTATGGGCCCGGCGGTCAGTATGCACCTGAACGCTTCCCTGGATATCCTCCTGCTGCTCTTTTTCTTGCTCCACGGATTTTACGGCCTGCGCGTGATCCTGATTGATTTCGGCGTCATCCGGGAGGACACGTTTTTCTGGCGCACGCTGGCTTTGGCAATGGCCTTGTTCCTCGCGGCCGTGTGGTTCGTTTACTTGCACGGCCACCAGGCGGCGAATGCGAACAGTTTCTCGTGACCTGACGCCGTACGACAAAGTTCGCAACGAGGTCGAAAAAGCAAATGAGACGGGCGCGTCGTATTCTGATTCTGGCAGTCGTGCTGGCGGGAGGCTGGATCGCGTTTTGGCGCTGGCAAAACTGGCTCGAACACAGCCAGGACGTCCCGATCGCCGCCGCGGCCACGCGTTACGGCCTCGACCCGGCGCTGGTGAAGGCGGTGGTGTGGAAAGAGAGCCGGTTCCATCCCGACGTTCACGGACGCGCGGGAGAGTTGGGCCTGATGCAGCTGCGCGAGACGGCGGCGCAGGAATGGGCCGACGCCGAGCACATCACCAACTTCGTTCACAGCGATTGCCTCGACCCCGCCACGAACACCCTGGCGGGCGCCTGGTATCTGAAGCACGTCATGAACCGCTACGCGCGCACCGATGACCCGGTGGCTTACGCGCTCGCCGATTACAACGCCGGCCGGGGCAATGTTTTGAAATGGACGAATGGCGCCGCGGGCACGAACAGCATCGCCTTCGTGGCGCAGATCGGTTTTCCCGGAACCCGGGGCTATGTGCTCGCGATCGAGCAACGTCGGGAGCGATATCGCCGGGAGTTTGCGAAGAAGTGAAGTCAGTCGCGCGCGAGCGACCGCAGGGTCTGCTCCAGCTTGACGCGCAAGGCTTCACGTTCGGCGTCGGAAGCCTCACGCGGTATGCGGATGGGCGGCCCGACCTTGATTTCGCAAAGCGCAAACGGCAGCGGGATTTGAAACCGGTCCCAACTCTTTAGGCGGATTTTCGACGAGAGCTGGTAGGACCACGGGATGATCGACAGCCCGGTGAGCTGCGCGACGGCCACCACGCCTTCCTGCACCGTGTAGCACGGCCCGCGGGGCCCGTCGGGAGTGATGGCGAGATCGTAACCTTTTTCCGCCCAGGTCGTGAGCTCGAGCAGCGCTTGAGCGCCGCGGCGGCTGGAAGAACCGCGGACTGCGTGGAGGCCGAAATACTCCAGCACGGCCGCGAGAAATGCACCGTCACGGCTGGCGCTGACCAGCCCCGCCAGCCCGCCGGTCTTGCGTTGCTTGAGGCCATACCGCAAATAAGCGGACGGTGAAAGCGCCAGCCGGTTGTGCCACATGCAAAAGATGAACGGCCCGGGTGGTGGGTTGTCGAAGAATTTGGTGGTGTCGTTGAAGCGATAACGCAGCGTGAGCGCGACACCTCGCAGGGCCATGACCAGGAACCACGCGCCCAGGCGCTGATGCCAGCGCGGAGCGTTCGGGACAACGACGCCGCTTTTGCGCGGGCGGGCTGGAGCTGGCGACGTCATTGCTGGGTGGAAAAATCAGGAGCCCTTTTTCAGGCAGGCGCGCACGAGATCTTCCACACTCGCTTTGGAGCCGAGGGTCTGCTGGGTTTTGCGGACGGCATCGTGCGCCTCGATCTGCTTGAACCCGAGGGCCATCAGCGCGAGCACGGCGTCGTTGATCTTCTGGTCGTCCGGCGAAAGCGCGCGGCTGGCGCTGGCGGTTTCCCACGCGCCGGTCTCGCCCACTTTGTCCTTCAATTCCACGATGATCCGTTCCGCGGTCTTGCGGCCGACGCCGGAGATTTGCGAGAGCGACTTCACGTCGCCATTCGCCACCGCGCCACGAAACGCCGTGACGTTCATGCCGCTGAGAATGTTGGCCGCGGTGCGCGGCCCGATGCCGCTGACTGTGTTCACCAAAAGGCGGAAGAGTTCGCGCTCTCCGCCGGTCATGAAACCATAGAGCGTGTGCGAATCCTCGCGCACGATGAGTTGCGTGAGCAACTTCACTTCCTGGCCGGGCTGCGGAAGTTTGTCATAGGACGAAAGCGGAATCAGCACCTCATAACCCACGCCGTGCACTTCGATCACGACCTGGGTGGGAAGCGCTTCGATGAGCTGACCGCGAAGAAAGGTGATCATTTCAAATGCGTTTGGCCGGCGCGAGATTGTAGCGGCTCTGCCCCTGGACATGGGCCAATGCCAGCGCCAGGGCGTCGGCCGCATCGGGCGCGGGTGGCTCGGGCAGGTGCAACATCCGCTGGACCATCTTGGCGACGGCCATTTTCTGCGCGCCGCCGAATCCGACCACGGCCTGCTTCACCTTGCGCGGCGCGATCTCAAATATGTCCAGCCCCGCCTCTGCCAGTACCGCAAGCGCTGCGCCGCGCGCTTCGCCCATGATGAGCGCGGTCTGGAGATTCTGCGCGAAAAACAAGCCCTCCACCACACAGACGGTGGGATGATGTTTCTTTACAACGTCACGGAGGTTTTGGGCAATGTTCGCGAGACAGCGCGAACGCGGCCAGCCGGCCGGACACGAAATCGTGCCGTGCGTGATGGTTTGGGGAAACGGCTTGGCCGTGCGCAAAACTCCATAGCCGGTTCCACGTAGCGAAGGGTCGAGCCCCAGGATCACTTCCTGCGAACGCGCAGCTCCCGGCATTGGCAGGGCCGTCGGCTGGCTGCGTTCGTAAAGCGCCGCCGGAGCGCGCCGCGGGCTGCGCAGTCGCGCCTCCATCTGCTTGAATTGCTCTGGCGTGAAGCCCATTTAAGCGCAGAATGCCAGCCGCACGGGAAGGGCGAAAGGCAAAACGGGATCGGCGCGCCGCGCCACCTCAATTTTTTTCGTGGCGGGCGACGGCGCGTTGGAGGGACTCGGCGAGTTCCCTGCATACAAGCGCATATTCTGCAACTTGCGCACGGGTGCCCGGAGTTTCCGCTTCAGCGGGAATCGCGGGCAGGGTTTCGAGCAGCGTTGACAACTTCTGCACCGCCATGCGCGCGACCGGTTCTCCAGGCGAGTCAGCCAGGGCTTCCAGTGATTGCGCAATCGCCTCGTCCACCGCGAGCACATGTTCCTGCCAAGCCTTGGGCAAGGCCTCGTGGTGCATCGTGCGGTGATGGCGCAACACCACCAGCAACGCGAGAAACACTTCCTGCAGTCCGTTGATCAGGGTCAGCACCCGGTGCTGTTCCGTGGAGCTTGCGGTCGCCGGCGAGCCAAATTCCATCCGGGATTCCTCGTAGAGCGCGAGCATGCCGGCAATCTGGCCGTGGGCGGAGAGCGACGTGGCACTGAGCTTGTCCCAATCCTGTCGCGCGGCCGAGCGCGGCAGCATGGCGAGCGCCCGCACGGTTTCGCGGATTTTGCGGGGCAGGGAAACGCCCGCGAAATTCGGCCAGATGGTCAAATCCACGAAACCCATCACGAAGATCCCCAGCAGCACGCCCAGGACACGATCACCCGCGGCCTTCAATTCCACCTGCCCATGCGGTTGGTTGACCAGCACCAGCGCCATCGCGAGGCCGATTTGCATGCCCACGTAGGAGACGCGGCTGCTGCCGACATTGAGCCAGCTGGCCAGAAAGAAGAGCAGGCTCATGCCGATGATGAACCAGCCCGCGTCCTCGATGTTGGGCAACAGGATGGCCGCGAACGCCAGGGAAGCGATTCCGCCCAGCGACGCGCCCAGGATGCGCATCAGCGATTTGCGCAACCCCGCGCCGAAACTCGATTGCGCGCAGATGATGGCCGTCACGACGCACGTGGAAATCCCCGGCCAGTCCAGTGCCTGGTAAATCACGTAGCAGATCGTCGCCGCCAGCGAGCTCTTCAGCGCGAAGCGCACGACCTCGGTATTCGACAGCCGGCAATCCGGTTTGATGACGTTCTTCGTGGCAATCGGTTCGCGCACGGGATCCAGCACGTGCCGGCCGTGTTTCCATTCGATGTGCGCGAGTTCAAGAAAACCCATCGCCGCGGGGAGGTGTGCCAAAACCCGGTCCAGATCGGCGAGGGCCGACTGCAACGGCGAGACGGCGTTTTCCGCCGCCGGCGGCGCGGTGTAGGGGGTGGGCAGCCGACGTTCTTCCAATGCCCGGCGGACCTCGGCGACCTGCCGTCGAATGACCCGCAGGCGCACCGCCGCCGACTCGTTGCTGAATTCGGCCGGGTTTGCGGCCACCAAATGCTCAAGCCGCCGCGCTGCGAGCAGGATCATTTCGACGTCGCAAATGAGCTTTACCTGCTCGGTGTGTCGCTGTTGCAGCCACTGACTCCCCGCCTCCGCGCTCTTGAGCAGATCGAGTTGGCCAGCCATGGCGGTCACCGGCGAAATCGGTTCGGACATGGCGCCGCCGCTGGCGATGCGATCCAGGATGAGCTCGGCCCTTTCCAGACGGCGTTTGAGTTGTGCCAGCAGAAGTTTCTCCGGATGCTCCGGCCACAGGATCAATTGCGCCATCGTGCCGATGGCCGTTCCCACCGAGGTCAGGACGACGCGCCATATTACCTTGCTGATGCTCGAGTCCGGGTCGTTCATCACCGCCGGCGTGGCGATCACAAAGGTCATCGTGCCGAGCAGGAAAACGTAGGGAATCGTGGTCGTTCGCGAGAGAAACAATCCGATGGCAAAGATCACCGCCTGCAGGAATATGAACAACCCCGGCTTGTCTCCGCAGGTCGCCATCACGAGCAGCGCCAGCCCGCCGCCAATCAGGGTGCCGACAAACCGCCACCGTGCCTTGCGAAAGGATGCCCACGCGTCCGGCTGGCAGACGGCGAAAAAGAAAATGATCAGGAATTCACCGAATGGGATTTGGAACGCCAGGATGATCGTCGTCGCGATCGTGCACAACAGCGTCAACCGGAGCGCGTCACGCCAGCGGGTGGCACTGGGCGCAAGTTCCGCCCGCAGGAAATCCAGGCACACCTGTTCCCACCGATGTGCCGAGGTGGGCGCGGCTGCGTTCACGGCTTTGGACTCGGTGCCTGTGCACCCGGCGGACTGGTGCCTTTGCGGACCGTCACCACCGCCGTCATGCCCATCCGATACGGCTGCTTCAGGTCCGGCGCTTCCAGCACGATGCGCACCGGAATGCGCTGCGCCAGCCGCACCCAGTTGAGCGTGGGCTTTACCAGCATCAAGCCGCCCTTGGGAGTCGAGTCCTCCGTCTGGATGCCCCAGCCGATCCCCTCGACCTTGCCCCGAAATTTCCGGTCGGGATACGCCATCAGGTAAACATCCACCTCCTGCCCCGCATGAATCGAATCCACGAAGGTCTCGCGAAAATTGGCGACGACATACCACGTCCGCGTGTCCACCAACGCGAAGATGGCTTCACCCTGGCGGGCAAATTCCCCCGCCGAAATCTCCATGTTCGCCACGCGCGCCGGAAAGGGCGATGCCACCCGGCAGTAATCCAGGTTGATCTGTTCCGACTGCAACTCCGCTTCCGCCGCCGCAATGCGCGCGTTCAACGTCCCGAACTGCGCCAGCAGGTTCTGTTGCTGCTGCAGGTCTTGCTGCGCCGCCGCTAGCCGGGCTTCCGCGGTTCGCTCGCCCATCCGCGCCGTGTCCACGGACAACGCGTCAATCGCTTCGGTCTTCAACAGCGGCAGGTAACGCCGCAGCTCGCTCTGCGCCAGGGACAGCTCCGCGTCGCGCACCTTCACCATGGACTCCGCCGCCGAAATCGAATTCGACATCGCCTGCAACTCGCTGCGCGCCAGCATCAACGCCGCCTTCGCCCGCGCTACGGTCGCCTCGTAAGGCCGCGGATCAATCGTGAACAGCGGATCGCCCGGGTTCACCAACTGATCATCCTTCACATTGAGCACCGTCAGCGCTCCACTGACATGCGGCGCGATGCCCACCACGTTCGCGGTCACCGCGGCGTCATCCGTGCGCGGATACTCGTAATTGAGCCGCGTCACGTGGAACCCCATCGCCATCGCACCGATGACGATCGCCCACCCGAGCACGCGCCCGATAACCTTCAGCCATAGCGGATCCTGCGGGGTGTCCATCGCTTCAAGGCCCGAAGAATTTCAGCCAGATGACTCCCGACAACAGGAATGCCAGGGCAGGATAAACCAGCGTGAGCGGCCCGAGATTGCGTTCCAGCCGCGTCAGCGCAAAAACCCATCGCAAGGCGACGGTGGCAGTGATGCCGCCAGCGAGACATACCACCCAGGCGGGAAAAAAAGAGCCGTAAACGTTGACGACCGGGTCGCACCCGGTCGTCAGCAGCGCCAACGTAAAGATCGCGGCCAATAATCTATATGGCGGCGACGATGGGACAGACGGCATGACCGGGAATTTAGGCGAACCACGCCAGCCTTTGCACCAATATTCCGTCCGGGTTCTCTATTTCGCGGCCGCCGGCGGCGTCAACTCCTCCCGTTTCCCCAGCACCACGCAATTATACAACGCCCGTCCGACGTGATTTCGCGTCATATACCCATTGCTCCCCGCCGCGTCATCCAGCGTGATCACGACTTGGTTGTACACATCGAACACGCGCACCGCGAGGGTCTCGTGTTTCCATACGTCCGGGTTGGCGAGGTCAATGTCGGAAGAAAAGCGAATCAGCCGGCGGCCGTTTTCCCAATAGACCCACATTTCGTTGGCCACCGGCGAGAGCGGCGCGAAATGGACGAACTGCGTGCCCTCGGGCTTGAGCGTTGGGTCGGACTTCGCCTCCGCGGCGAGTTCCTTGCGCAATGCTTCGCGGCAGCGCTCGACCAATTCGGCATCGGGAAATTCCGCCTGCTGCCGGGTCTTGAACAAATACTCCTTCATCTCGGGAAACGACACCTCGATCGCGCTTGTTCCCGGCAGCCGCTGCTTCGGCGGCGCGGTGCGGGCGACGTTGGTGATTTTGTAACCGGCGCTTTTGACCTCGGTTTTCAGTTCCGGGATTTTGTAATCCGCCTGCTTCATCCGGACCGACACGCCGAACACAGGCAGATACACCTCGAGAAACCGGCTCTTATCCTCCTCGTCCAACTTGGGATGCAGCGCGCGCACTTCGAAGGTAAAGGTTTTCAGACCGCGCACCTTCTCGATCTCTTCCTCATCCAAATGCCAGCGGTAAACATGGCGCACGACCTCGAAAAGGAAGGGTTTTTCGGTTGCCTCCTTTGGCGGCGCGTCTTGCGCGAAGGTGGGTAGGGAGCAAAGCGCGAGGGCCAGAAGCAATCCGGGTTGAATCGCGCGGGATTTGAAGAAGGTCAGGTTCATTGAGGATCTTTTCGCAGCGTGTAGAAACGGTTGCCGCCCAGGGTGCCGTCGTCCCCGTCAGGGATGGATACGAAATTACCGCCGGGATTGTAGCAATCCTTCCCGGTCATCCAGGCGTAGGCCCGGCCGGTGACCTGCACCCGGGAAACGACCGCCAGGCCGGCGAAACGATCGGCTCCGTCCACGCCCGATTTGAAATAAGCTCGCGCCAGTCCCTGGGCATAATTCAAGAGCTTGGCGAATTTGCCCGGCTGGCTGCCACTGTTGGCTATGTTCAGCAGATATTTCACGCGCTCTTCCACCCGTGGCACCATGACATACCGGCCGTCCGCGGAGCGGGAAAACCCCTCGCACTGCCCCTTGGCGGTGATGACATCGAGAATGTTCTTCGTGGTCACATTGGCCACGTGCGCTTGCTCGTAGCCGGCCGGGATGTAGCGGATGCGGGCATTGAGCACCCACAGGATTGCCAGCATGCCGGCCTTGGAATCCTCCTCGCTCACATAACCCCGCTCGCCTGGGAAGGGATTTTCGTTGATCAATATCCGGGCCAGGTAACCAGACGGCGTCTCGGGCGAATCCAACTTCGCGAAAGTCTGGGCCGACGCCGTGCTCCCAGCCAGGCCTAGCAAAGTAATCACGGCGAGCAGTGAACTGATTCGTGCAAATTGTCCGGGCAGTTTGTTCATTGAAAAGACCGCCCGGGCGAGTGCAGTCAACCAGGCCGGTCTCGAATGGAAATTAGGCAACCCGGAACCGGCGAGTAAAGCCTCAACTGGATAGCGCTTTCCAATTTTCCAATTGGGCGCATATCGGCCTTGCCCCCGGAGCGCGCCCGTCCCCGGGCGCAGCAACGTACGAATGCACTTTCGCGTCTGGAGCTCCGAAGATTTCCGCTGGCGGAACCGTGAATTATTCAAACGCGCGATTGCTTTCGTGCGTTGCTGTGGCCAGGGCGCGGGAATGAGGCTTCCCTTACGAAAGGATGTCCTTGACCACCTGTCCATGGACGTCCGTCAGGCGGAAGTCGCGCCCTTGGGAGCGGAAGGTCAGGCGTTCGTGATCGAAACCCAGCAAATGGAGGATGGTGGCCTGGAGATCGTGGATGTGGACTTTGTCGCGCACCACCGAGAAGCCGAGTTCGTCGGTTTCGCCGTAGGTAATGCCGTGTTTCACGCCCCCACCGGCGAGGAACAAGGTGAAGCAATCCGGGTAATGATCGCGGCCGAGAATCTGGCTGGCGGCGGTGCGGCCTTCGCGGAAGGGCGTGCGTCCGAATTCGCCGCCCCAAACGATCAGGGTATCATCGAGCAAACCGCGCTGGCGCAGATCGCGAATGAGCGCGGCGACCGGTTTGTCCGTTTGGGCGCATTTTTTGGTGAGGCCGTCCTGGATGCCCTCAGCCTCGTGGGTGCCGTGGAAATCCCAGCCCCAGTCGAAGAGTTGGACGAAGCGGACGTTTTGTTCCACGAGCCGCCGCGCGAGCAGGCAGTTATTGGCAAAGCTGGCGCCGCCCGGAGTTGCGCCGTACGCATCCAGCGTGGCCTTGGATTCGCGCGAAATGTCCATGACTTCCGGCACCGAGACTTGCATGCGGTAGGCCAGTTCGTATTGGGCAATGCGCGTGACGGTCTCGGGGTGGCCGAGTTCGCGGGCTTCAGCCTCGTTGAGGTCGTGCAGGGCGTCAAGGGTGCGGCGGCGCATGGCGCGGTCCATCCCCGGCGGATCGGAGACGTAGAGGACCGGGTCCCCTTTGGAGCGGCATTGCACACCTTGAAACACGGAAGGCAGGAAGCCGCTGCCCCACGCGCCCGGACCGGCGCTGGGTTGCACACCGCTGGAGATGAGCACCACGAAACCCGGAAGATTTTCGTTCTCCGAACCCAGCCCGTACGTGACCCAGGAACCCATCGACGGCCGGCCCTGCCGGGGCGAGCCGGTGAACAGCAGCAACTCCGCCGGCGTGTGATTGAACTGGTCCGTGTTCATGGACTTGATGACGCACAACTCGTCGGCGATATCGTGAAAATTCGGGATGGCGTCGGACATCCAGATGCCGCTCTTGCCGTATTGGGCGAACGTGTGCGGCGTGCCCATGAGCTTGGGAACACCGGAGGTGAAGGCGAAGCGGCGGCCTTTCAGGAATTCGTCCGGGCAGGGCTTGTCGTTCCACTTGACCAGCTCGGGTTTGTAATCGAAAAGGTCGAGGTGAGGCGGGCCGCCAGACATGTGAAGATAAATGACCCTTTTGACCTTCGGCTCGAAATGCGGCTTTTTCGGCGCGAGCGGATTGATGGCCGCGGCGGGCGCGAGTCCTCCAAGACTCCGACCCATCATGCTGGCCAGGGCGATGGCGCCCAGGCTGAACTGGCCGGCGCTCTTGAGGAAGCTGCGCCGGGTGAAGTTTTGGAGCTGTTCGAGTTGTGGGGTCATGGGCGCATGAGAAATTCGTCGAGGTTCAGCAGGACGTTGGCCACGGCGGTGCACGCGGCGAGTTCGGCGGGATCGTGCTTACCTTCGGGTTTGGAAGCTGAAGATTCGACCGTGCCCGCGAACTCTTTTGCCTTCGCCGGATCCTGGACGTATGCCGCGCGGGTTTCGTCGTAAAGTCGCACCAAACGTTTCGATTCGGTTTTTGTTGGCGGCCGTACAAGACACAACGTGAAACCGAAATCGATTTTTTCAGCGACGCTCCCCTTGGCCGTGGAGATGCGGCGTCCCAGTGCCTGGGCGGCCTCCACGTAGACGGGATCGTTCAGCGTGACGAGCGCTTGCAAAGGAGTATTGCTGCGGGGTCGGCGCAGTGCGCAGACCTCGCGGTTCGGCGCGTCGAAGGTCGCCATGGAGGGGTAGGGACTGGTGCGGCGCCACTCGACATAAAGCGCGCGGCGGTAGCGATCCTCGCCGGTGCTGGTTTTCCAATCGAGCGAACCCCCGAACGCGGCGGCGAGGCCGAGCGCCGGCTGCGGCGGCCGGACCGAGACGCCATACATTTTGCGGCTCAACAAACCGCTGACGGCCAGGGCCTGATCGCGCACGACTTCGGCCGACGTGCGGAAGCGGGGGCCGCGGGCGAGGAGGAGATTCTCGGGATCACGTTCCTCCAAAACGGCGGTGACGCGCGAGGATTGCTGATAGGTGGCGGAGGTGACGAGCAGTTTGAGGAAGGCCTTGATATCCCAGGTAGCGGTCGGGTGAGCCGCGGATGAATGCGTGGCCTCGCCGTCGCGGAGCTGGCAGGCCAGCCAGTCGAGGAGTTCGGGGTGCGTGGGGCGGTCGCCCTGCGAACCGAAGTCTTCCGTCGTGCGCACGATGCCGGTGCCGAAAATTTGTTCCCACAAACGATTGGCCAGCACGCGCGCAGTGAGCGGATTGTCGTTGTCCACCAACCAATGAGCCAGGGCCAGGCGATTCGGCACGGGATCTTTGAGCGGCGGAAAGACGGCCGGAACGCCCTCGATGACTTCGTCGCCCAGGGCCTGAAAGTTGCCCCGGAGTTGAATGTGAGTTTTGCGGCGCTTGGCGCCGGTCAACTCGCGCATGACCGGGACGGTGTCGGGCTTCATGTCCGCGAGTTCCTTTTTGAGGGTTCGCAGGCGTTCGCGCTCGGGCTTAAGCTCCGGCGCCACGTTCGCGAGGTAATAAGCGGACAGATCGGCTCGCTGCTGCTCGCTGCGCTCGGCTGCTGGTTGCGAGAGGATTCTCAGCATCTCCCCGGGAATTTGCGCGTACTGGGAGATGCGCTCGTCGTCCGAAATGCTGACGCGGATCAATGCGGGCGGCGGTCGGACGCGTTGGGCAAACTGATCCAGGGTCAACCGAAGCTGCAAGCCTGCCGGGATCAGCACCGGTTTCGCGGGAACCAGTGTCAGCGAGTGTGTTTTGGCATCATCGAATTCGACCTTCCATCCATTCTTAGGATCGGGCTTTCCGGTGAGAACGCTTTTAAGATTGGATTCCGGGGACCCGGAATCGACATACGCCGCCGTGAGTGTAATTTCCTGTGATCCGTCCAGGGCAAAGGCCGAGCTGGGCTTGGGAGGTTTCGCCACGACTTTCTGCCAGACCGGCGCGCGTTTCTCGTCCAGTACCACCAGGCGAAAGTCGCTCAGGCGTGTCTGGAGCTTGCTGTCCGTGCGATTCCAAATGACGATGCGGTCAATCGCCTGTTGGTTTTTCAAATCCAGTTCCCACCAGGGGTTTTCGGAAGTCTCGGTGTGGGTGGTGGATTTGGCGCCGTAAAAATCGCCGTCCGTATTGCCATCATTGGCCAGTTTGGCGGGAGCTTCGAAGGCAGTGCTGCTTTGCGAAGCTTCTCCTCGGCGCGCCAGGTTATCCTCGCCGCTGAATACCTGGACTTCAGCCAGTGACAGAATTCTTTCCTTGCCCGGCAACTCGATGCGGACAAAACGTCCGGACATACGATTGGTGGCCGGGCCCGTGAATTTTGCGGAGACATGGGTGATCGAATAAGCGCGATTGAGTTTCTGGCCGGGCTCGGAGGTGTCGGAGGACGGGAGAGCTTCGATGCGGATGGCGGCAAGCTTGTGAGGAACTTGGTTGGACGGCGCGGAATTTTCGGGGCCGACCGCCAGGTTCAGCGTGTAGGCTTCGGCCTGTTGTTGGGCCGCGAGCTGGATGCGATTCCCGGATTCGGAGGTGATTGCTCCGCCATGCTGCGCGGCGAGAGTCATTGGGCGGGCCGTGAACCACTGGTGGTCACCGGAAAGGCTTTGTTCCCAGGCAGCTTGCGAAGCCAGTGACGCGGGCGTGGGCGCGTGGAATTTCTTTTCGATGTCCGCAATTTCATTTTGCCATTTGCCGCGCTTCGCGTTGTCCTCGGGCGAAAGGATTTCTAGCAGCGGCCTTTCATCCTTCAGATCAGCGTCTTCGGTATTATTGAAGATGGCGAACGCGCGGAAGTACTCCTGCTGCGAGATGGGATCGTATTTGTGGTTGTGGCATTGCGCGCAGCCCATCGAAACCGCCATCCAAACCGCCAGGGTCGTGTTCACCCGGTCCACGACGGCCACATTGCGGAACTCCTCGTCGTCAGTGCCGCCCTCGTTGTTGGTCATCGTATTGCGATGGAAGGCCGTGGCCACGCGGTCTTCCTCCGTGGCGCCGGGGAGCAAATCGCCGGCGATTTGTTCGATGGTGAAACGGTCGAAGGGTTTGTTGGCGTTGAGGGCTTTGATGACGTAATCACGAAAGGCCCAGATCACGCGGGGCGGATCGTCCGCGTAACCGGCGGAATCAGCGTACCGCGCGAGGTCCAGCCACAAGCGCGCCCAATGTTCGCCGAACGCGGGCTTGGCCAGCAATCGGTCCACCAGATGCTCATACGCCAGAGGGCTCCCATCATGCAGGAACTGTTCCACTTCTTCCGGCGTCGGTGGCAGGCCCGTGAGATCCAGCGAAACCCGGCGGATCAAGGTGCGCCGGTCCGCCGGTTGGGACGGCTTCAAATGTTCGCGCTCAAGGCGGGCGAGGATGAAAGCATCAATCGGGTTGCGCGACACGCCGTTGCTTTTGACGGCGGGCACCGGCGGTCGGACTGGCTTCACATACGACCAATGCGCGGCATAAGGAGCGCCCACCGCAATCCACGAGCGCAGAGTTTGGATTTGGTTCGGCGTCAGTGTCTTGCCCGATTGAACCGGCGGCATGCGATCATCCGGATCGCTGGCGGTGACGCGGGCAAACACCTCGCTTTTTTCAGGCGCGCCCGGCACCACCGGCAGCGAACCAGACTTCGCGGGCTTCAAAGCTTCGCTGCGTTCATCGAGGCGCAGCCTTCCCTTGCGGGAGCCATCATCCGGCCCGTGGCACTTGAAGCAATTCTCCGTAAGAATCGGCCGGACATCCCGATTGAAATCAATTTGAGGCGCGGCGTCCTTCGCGGTCGCGGCAGAGCAGGGGGAGGCGAGAACGGAAATTACCAGGAACAGTGCGGGGACGCATCTCACTTTCTGTGTAGTCCCGGAGGGACTTCCGAAAATGGCCCAGGCTTTCAAGCCTGGGACCGGTGGCCAAAGGAGCAGAAAGTCCCGCAGGGACGACAGAAAAGGCTGCAAACATCTTCCCGGCCAAAAAGCGGGATGCGGCCGCAGGTCGGCACCCCTTCCGCGAGGTGACTTCCAGAGCCGGAAACGTGTCCTGAGGCGCATCGGCACAATAAGCGGGAGCAAGTTCATTCGCTTGATTCCGGCTTCATAATGCGTCGCCCAATCTAAACTATTCGGTGCGGCGGGTCACGGGGAAACCCTGCCTGTTACCACAAGGGGACGAAGCTCGCCACTGCCCCGGAGCGCGCCCGTCCCCGGGCGCAGCAACGTAACAATGCGCTGTCGTGTCGGGAGTTACGAAGATTTCCGCTGCCGTAATCATTCAAGTAACTAAACGCCGGATTGCTTTTGTACGTTGCCGTGGCCGGGGACGGCCACGCTCCGTTTCGGGGCCAGCGTCCGGATGCACCAATCGCCAGGTTGGACCCCCATATTTTGAGGCTTCCGGCCATCCAGTTGTGCGGAATGCCAAAACGAATCCCGCCTTCATCCCTCTGATTGAAAAGAACTCGAAAGTATTTTTGTCCACTTGAGCCCCGGCTTACGACTTATGGATAGACAACGAATGGAATCGGACCCCAGTCAACTGGTGCGGGAGTTCCGCCACGGCGACCACGCCGCGGCGGTGCGGCTGATCGAATTGTTTTATGAACGGGTTTACAACTTTCTGTATCGCCTCGCCGGCAGCGAGCCCGACGCCGCCGATCTCACCCAGCAGACCTTCACCCGCGTCTGGCAACGGCTGTCCACCTTCGAAGGCCGGTCGTCCGTTTCCTCCTGGATTCATGGCATCGCCTACCACGTTTATCTGGATTGGCGTCGCAAAAATCGCCGACACGAGGAGCGTCCGC
This sequence comes from uncultured Verrucomicrobiota bacterium, assembly GCA_964448135.1. Taxonomy (GTDB): domain Bacteria; phylum Verrucomicrobiota; class Verrucomicrobiia; order Limisphaerales; family UBA8199; genus CAYUVH01. The sequence goes on from CAYUVH010000033.1 coordinate 39,140, forward strand.
CCGAGTGGTGGGACACGCAAGTCAGCCCGGACGCCGCTCCCGACGAATCCCTGACATGCGGCGATCTGCGCACAACCCTGTTCACCCGCGTGGAGGAGCTCGATCCCGACCTCCGCGCCGTGGTCCATTGCCACTATTACCAGGAGCTCACCTTGCAGGAAACCGCCGATGCCCTGGAAGTATCGGCCGGCACGGTAAAAAACCGCCTGCGCCAGGCGGTGGCCGCGCTGCAGAAGAATTTGGCGGAGCCCGGCAAGTCACCGCGCCTCTCGCCCTCACAAACCTCATGAACCTCTCCGATTCGGAAATCGAAAACCTCCTGCGGAACCCGCCGCGGCATTCCCCGCCCCCCGGGCTGAAGGAGAAACTCATCGCTGACATTCGTATGCAAACCATGGAAGCGCCCGCTGAATTCAGAACCAGCACCGTTGCCCCGGTCGGCTGGCTTAAACGTTGGTGGCCGATCTTCGCGCCCGCCGGAATTTCGCTCGCCTGTGCCGCAACGTTGGTGGTGCAACAACAGCGCATCCAGGAACTGGAAGCACAAAAGCAGAGTCCGGGGCAGGGGACACCCACGGCCGTGCTTGCGGCCGCGGGTGACCGTTCCGGTACCGCCGACGCCGCTGCTTCCGTCGGCGATTACCAACAGGAAATCTCGCGGCTCAAGGAACAAGTCAGCCAGTTGACTTCCGAAGTCGCGGAGCTTCGCCGAATCAAGGCGCACAATGGCCAGTTGCGCGCCCAACTCGCCGCGCCGGTCCAGTTGGGGCTTTCCCCGCAGGAAGCCGAAGCGCTGGCCAAAGCGACCGAACGCGCGCAGTCCATCCAGTGCGTCAACAACTTGAAGCAATTTGGACTCGCGGTTCGTGTGTGGGCCCTGGACAACAACGACATGACCCCGCCGGATGTGATGTCCATGAGCAACGAATTGAGCAGCGTGAAAATCCTGATTTGCCCGGCGGACAAGGGTCATACAGAGGCGGCAAATTGGGCTTCATGCTCACCGGCCAATTGCTCCTACGACTTCCTGGCGCCCGCCGACAAGGAAGCCGACTCGGAGCCGGAGCGTGTCCTCTCGCGCTGCCCGATCCACGGCAATGTCGGCCTGTGTGACGGCAGTGTCCAAATGGGAATTGGCCGCACTCATCCGGAGTGGTTCGTCGAACGTAACGGCAAACTCTATTTCGAGCGCGAACCCAAGGCGCCGGTCAAGCAGCCATGAACTTTCGGCAAATCACTACCCTTTGTCTCTGCATTCTCTGCGGCGCGCTCGTCTGGGCCGCCTGGTCGCGGCAGCACAAGCTGGATGAACTCCGTCTTAACCAGGCGCAATACCAGGAGCTGGCCGCGCAGGCCGAACGTGACGCCCATGCCGCCCGTGATCGGCGCGGCGCGGGCGCTGCCGATGTGGCCGTGCCTCTCGAACTGCTGCAACTGCGCAACCAGGTCGCACGACTCTCGGCCGAGAAACGCGAGTTGGCCGGCGCTGCCACCGAGAGCCAACAATTGCGCCGTGAACTCGACTCCCGCCCTAAGCCCGCCCCCGGCTCCGGGCCCGCGGGAATGACCAACTACCTCCGGTTGTCTCAGGCCAAATGGATGGGTTACCACACGCCCGAGGACACTCTGCAATCGCTGATGTGGGCCACCTCAAACCACGACGCGGAAAAGCTGTTGGAGGCCATCGTGCCGGAGACCGCGAAATACCTGCGCGAAAAAATCGAGAGGGAGGGCAGGGAAGAGTTCTTCAAGAGCGAACAGATGCCTCCCGGTTATGCCGTCGTCGGCAAGGAACCGCCGCGATCGCACGGACCGGATGAGCCTGAGGAAATCGTCCTGCACGTGCAAATCACCCCCGAAATCCCACCCAGTTCCTTTTCCTTCAGGAATATCAACGGGCAATGGAAATTGACTGACACTCCCTGAATCTCGGCATGTTTATCCCGTTCTGAACCGCAGCTGCCGGAACCGGTATGATGGCCTCCGGTTTTTGTGCGCCGGCGGCATGGTAACGCGGTGTCCCTATCCACTTGCCGCACGGTTGTCCTCTGCTAGTGTGGCCACGGATGCACAGGATTGTTTTTGCGATCACGCTGGCGCTGGCCCTGCCCGCTACCGCGGCCGAGTTGAAGTTCGACTTCGGCAACTTGCCCGAAGGCCAGACCCCGGCCGATTTCCGCGCCACCGTTTACGGCCAGGGCAAGGCCGGCGAATGGAAGGTCGTCATGGACGAAGTGCCATCCGCGCTGGCGCCGCTCTCGCCCCAGGCGGCCAACGTCTCCAAAATCGCTGTTCTCGCCCAGACTTCCCAGGATCCGACCGATGAGCATTTTCCCATGCTCATCTACGAAAAGGAAAAATTTAAGGATTTCAAGCTGACCACCCGCTTCAAAAACGTGAGCGGCGAGGTGGAACAAATCGCCGGCATCGCCTTCCGCATTCAGGACGAGCAGAACTTCTACGTGGTTCGCGCCAGTTCGAAAGGCAGCACCTTTCGGTTTTACAAAGTGGTCAATGGCGAACGCAGCCGGCCCATCGGCCAGGCGCTGCCGATCGTTTCGAACGTCTGGCACGACTTGACCGTGGAATGCAAAGGCACGCAGATCAGTTTCCTCCTGGACGGCAAGGAAGTGATTCCGCCCTTGAACGATCAGTCCTTCGGCAGCGGCAAGATCGGTTTCTGGACGAAATCCGATTCCGTCAGCTATTTCGTCGGCACTAAAATCACCTACGAATCGCGCGAGCCCCCCGCCCAACGCATCGTCCGCGATGTCCTGAAAAAGTATTCCAAGCTGGAAGGCCTCAAAATCTACGTGGCGGACAAGAGCCCTGAAGGCACCAAAATCGTGGCCAGCAAGGACGTGACCGACCTGGGCAAGCCTGGCGGCAAATCGGAGCGCGAGGTCATGAAACAGGGCGTCATCTATTACGGCAAGGAAGACAAGGTGGTAAACGTCATCACGCCCCTGCGCGATCGCAACGGCGAGCCCGTCGCCGTGGCCCGCATCGTGATGAAATCCCTCTCCGGCCAGACCGAACAAAACGCCATCACCCGCGCCATGCCGATCACCAAAGCCATCCAATCCCACATCCTCTCGATGGATGATTTGGTGGATTAGCGCCGTTTCCATAAAACTGTGGCCATTCATACGGTAGGGCCGCGCTGCTGCGCGGCCGCGACGTTATGGCGCACTGGCCGCGAAGTTAAATAGACTGCTGTAGCATCTGTGCCGGTGCTCGCTGGTCAAATATCGCCAGTTTCCCCATGTCTGTAACCGATACAGCGGGTTTGTAACCGATCTGTAACCACAAATGTAACCGATAAAACATGCATTTCACCCAATGGTTATGCGGTTTGTAACCGTGTAACCGATAGAATGGGGGGTATACCCCCATCCACCCCCAACTCAATGCGCTGGAAATCAGTCGCGTCCCGTAAAAGCCGCTCCCTTTTCCCCCTTGCCCATCACTTCCGCTTTCCCATAATCCCCGCCATGCCGAATGATACTTTACTTCAGCTTGAGTTGCCCGGGATCCGCAAAATCAAAAGCGGCAAAGTCCGCGAGATTTTTGACCTGGGGGAATATTTCCTCTTCGTAGCCTCGGATCGCATTTCCGCCTACGACTGCGTGATGCCCAATGGCATCCCGCGCAAAGGGGAAGTGCTCACCCAGATATCCTATTTCTGGTTCGACCAGACCAAATCCTTCCAGCCCAATCATCTCGCCGCCCAGGCCGGCGATCCGTTGCCCGCCAACTTGAAGCCGTTCGCCGACAAGCTTGCCGGCCGCTCAATGATCGTGAAGAAGGCTAAGCCGCTGGCGATCGAGTGCGTGGTGCGCGGCTATCTCGCCGGCTCCGGCTGGAAGGAATACCGCCAGCACCAGACCGTCTGCGGCATCAAACTCCCGCCCGGCCTCCAGGAATCCTCTGAGTTGCCCGAGCCGATTTTCACTCCCGCGACCAAAGCCGAAGTCGGTCACGACGAAAATATCTCCTTCGAACAGGCCGCCAAAATCACCGGCCAGAAAATTGCCGAGCAGGCCCGCGACGCGAGCCTCAAGCTCTATAAATTCGCCCGTGACCACGCCCGTAAACGCGGCATCATCATCGCCGACACCAAGTTCGAATTCGGCGAATTCAACGGCGACCTGCTGCTGATCGACGAAGTCCTGACCCCCGATTCCTCGCGTTTCTGGCCCGCCGCCGAATACGCCCCCGGTCGCGGCCAGCCCAGCTTCGACAAACAATTCGTGCGCGACTACCTGGAAACTCTCGACTGGAACAAACAGCCCCCCGCGCCGCCGCTGCCGCCGGAAGTCGTCGCCAGGACGCAGGCTAAATACCTGGATGCCTACGAGCGCATCACCGGGCGGAAGCTGTAGCATTGCAAACCCTCGTCGAAGAGTTCCTCCAACATCTGCGCCATGAGCGCGGTCAGGCGGAAGCCACCCAGCGAACCTACTCGGCATTGCTGGGAAAATTCGTCACCTGGTCGGAGAAGCAGGGCCTGCAAGAGTGGAAACAGGTCCAGCTCTCCCACCTGATGGATTTCCTGAAACAGGAACGCGAACGCGCTCCTGTTGGCGCCCCTAAAAATACCACCCGCCGCCTGAGCGGCGAAAGTGTGTATCTGGAAATCGCCGCCCTGCGGGCATTTTTCCGGTTCGCGGAAAACGAGAAACATCTGCCGTCCAATCCCGCGGAGAATCTTTCCCTGCCGCGCCGCTGGAAACGGCTGCCGAAGGCGCTTTCCGCCCGCGAGATCGATCGCCTGCTCACTCCCGAAACACCCGAATCTCCCGCGAATCTTTGCGACCAGGCCATATTGGAACTCGCCTACGCCTCCGGCCTTCGCCTCGCGGAGTTGCGCAACCTTCGCCTGGAACAACTTCGTCTCGAAGCCGGCTTCATCAACGTCATCGGCAAGGGCAACAAGGAACGCATCGTGCCCGTCGGCAAGCAGGCTGTCGCTGCGATCGAACGTTACCTCAGTACCGCCCGCCCTCAACTCGTCCGGCCGCATTCCACCGCCAACGTCTTTCTCAGCAAGCGCGGCCGCGCCTTCGCCTCGGTCACGCTCTGGCTCCGCATCAAGCAACGCGTCCGCCGCTCCGGCATCACGCGCAACATCACGCCCCACATGCTGCGCCACAGTTTCGCCACCCATCTGCTCGAACACGGCGCCGATCTCCGCGTCATCCAGGAACTCCTCGGCCACGCCAGCATCGGCACGACGGAAATCTACACGCATGTCACCGGCCACCGCCTGCGCGAGGTGCATCGGAAGTTTCATCCCCGGCCGTGATGGGTAAATGACGAAGCACGAATGACGAAGCCCGAAATTCAAATCCGCTGAGCTAGCGCGATTTTCGTCATTCGGATTTCGGGCTTCGTCATTCCGGCCCCAAGTCTTGGCGTTGGAAATTCTTTTCTCTGAAGGCCGATTCCTCTAGGCTCGGCAATCCTTATGAGCAAAACCGCTCTCTTATTCGCCGGTCAGGGCGCGCAAGTCGTCGGCATGGGCAAAGATCTCGCTGAATCTTTTCCCGAAGCCAGGGCGTGGTTCGATCGCGCCAATACCGCGCTGGGCTACGATCTCGCCTCCGTTTGCTTCAAAGGCCCGGACACGGAACTCACGAAAACCGAAAATGCCCAGCCCGGCATTTTCCTCGTGAGCTGGGTTGCTCTGGAATTGCTCAAGGCGCGCTGTCCAAAACTCACCTTCAACGCCACCGCCGGCCTTTCGCTGGGCGAATTCACCGCGCTCACAGCCGCGGGTGCGCTCGCTTTCGAAGATGGACTGCGCGTCGTCCGGCAACGCGGCCGCTACATGCAGGAAGCTTGCGAAGCGACCAAGGGCGGCATGGCCGCCGTGATGGGCCTCGCCGAAGGGCCGACTCGCGAAGTGTGCGCCGAAGCCGGTGTGGTGCTCGCAAACCTGAATTGTCCCGGGCAAATTGTTATCTCCGGCGAAGCCGAGAAAATCGTCCAGGCCTGCGATCTTGCCAAAGCCAAAGGCGCCCGTCGCGCTTTGCCTTTGCCTGTTGCCGGCGCCTACCACTCCCCGCTCATGGCCAGCGCGCAGCCAAAACTGCAAGTCGAACTCTTGAAGGTGACCGTGAATGCGCCTTCGGTTCCTGTGGTCTCCAACGTCACCGCCCGCCCCCACGAAGGACCCGATTCCATCCGCGGCAAGCTGGTTGAACAAGTGACGTCGTCGGTTCGCTGGGAGGAATCCATCCGTTACCTGCTCGGCGAAGGCTTCACCCGCTTTATCGAACTCGGGCCGGGCACCGCGCTCACCGGTTTCATGAAGCGCATCGAGCCCACGTTCCAAATCCTCAACGTCGCCGACGTGACCAGCCTGGAAAACACCGTCAAAGCGCTCGCCTAGTTGTCGCTGCGGAAGCCGCAAACGTAATCCCATCTCCGACAGGTTTTGGAGTGCGGCAGTCCTCTGCCGCTATTTTGTCGGATCACGCAACTGGTGCGAAAGCGGCAGAGGACTACCGCACTCCAAAACTTCGACTTTCTCCGGCTTCTCTGAAGCTCAAATCGGCCACG
>CAYUVH010000034.1:0-160177 GCA_964448135.1 uncultured Verrucomicrobiota bacterium
TGCCTCGCAGTTCTCCGATATTTGTTTCCGTCACGAAGCCGGCAAGGACCTCGGAGTGCCGAGCCAGATCCAGGACCGCCAGGCATTGAACAACCAGCAGGACGCCGTACCGCGGCCGAAGGATTACACGCTGGATCCCACGTATCGGGGTTTCGTGCCCATTCCCAACACACCGGTGTTGATCAAGTTCAACGCCAAGCCGCGCGTGGACCTGACCGTGGACAACAAGAACACAGGGGACAATTTTCGTTTTGTGCCGGCGAAGTTTCCGCTTGAAGGCGAGGCGGGTTACGGCGGCACCGAGCAGGCTTATGTGAATGCGAACGGCAGCCAATTGCGGCTGGACGTGCGGGCGCCGGAAATGGCTGGGAACATGCGGTTCTATTACCAGAACGACTTCTTTGGCTCCGACACCTCGAATATGAAATACCGGCTGCAGCAGCTATACGGGCAGTTCTTTGGGGTGACGGCCGGATTCACCTACGGCGTGTTTGAGGATCCGGATGCGGTGTGGCCGGACACGGTGGATTATGAAGGACCGAACGCGGCGATCTTCGCGCGGCGGCCGGTCGTGCATTACACCTACGCTTTCAACGAGCATTGGAACACGACATTCGGCGTGGAACAGCCGGACATTTACCTGGATACGAGTTCCAGCAGTGACTCGACCACGCAGTTGCACACGGTGATGCCGGACCTTGGTTTTAACGTGCGCTGGGAGCATGCGGGCATAGGGCACGTTCAATTCAGCACCATCTTCCGCGAGATCGGGAGCCAGGGCCAGACGTCGGGCACGCAGAATGTATTCGGTTACGGGGTGAACCTTTGCGCCGCGTTCAACCTGACGCAAAAGGACTTCGTGCAGGGCGCGCTGGTACTTGGAAAAGGCTGCGGCGGCATGGGCAACGACACCAGCTTCCTGAACAGCGACGGCGCGTTTTCCACGAGCGACCAATTGGAGGCGCTGGGTTATTGGAGTGCGATGGTCGGATACACGCACAATTGGAACGACGTGTTCCGGTCCACGATCAGCTACGGTCACGTGCAGTTGAACAATGCGTCGGGCCAGGTTTCGACCTTCTACCATCTGAGCAACTACGCGAGCGCGAACCTGGTGTGGCAAATCCGCAAACGCCTGAGCGTGGGCCTGGAGGGGTTGTACGGAAACCAGGTGGGATTCGGCGGCGCCGGCAGCGGAAATATTTTCCGCGTGCAACTCGGCTTGGTTTACTCGCTGTTTGACTGAGTCGGGGCTTCGAACTCACATGGCGATGAAGGCCAGCCTCGCATTCCATTTCCATCGAAAGGGCACCCGAAGCAGCGAGATCGGCGATTTCGAGGAAGTGTAACCGGCGATCTGGAACTTGCGCCATCCTTGGGTACCGCCGTGCCTTTTGGCCCTCGACTGCTTCGGCTCGCTCTTCGGGCTTTTCCAAAAGGGGTTAATGATATTGTCATATCTCATCCCGCCACCTTCTTGCCCGCCGGTTTTTGTTTCTGTCGCTGTTGCAACAAAAACGCCAGGTATCCCCGGCTTCCCATCTCCAGCCGCCGCGCAATCCAGCCCAGCGACATCGTCGTCTGCGCCCGCAGTGGCCAAGCCAGTTCCACCTTCCGCGCCGCCCCCTTGGGTTGCTTCCGCATCTCCGCTTCGCTCCATGCGGGAAACGCCGCAGCCCAGCTTGGTGGCGGGCATGAAGTGGGTACTGGGCAGCACGGTGTAGCGATCCTTCGCCCCCTTGCCATCCCGCACGGTCAGTTGTTTCATTGCGAAATCCACGTCCTTCACCCGCAACCGCAATGCCTCCAGCAGCCGCAGGCCGCCACCATAGATCAGCTTCACCATCAGCAACGGCGTCCCGCTCATCGCCCCCAGCACTTGCCCGGCTTCCTGCGGAGTCAGCACCGTGGGCACCCGCGCGGGCCGCGTCGCGCGCACCGAGTCAATCCGCCTAATCGCCACATGCAACACCTCCCGGTACAGAAACGGCAGCGCATTAAACGCCTGGTTTTGCGTGGACACCGCCACGTTGCCCACCACCGCCAGGTCGCTCAGAAACGCCTCCATTTTCGGTTCGGCTGGCAACCGATCCTCTCGCCGCGTCAGGGCGTGGAATTTCACATACCGCCGCACCCAATCGGCATAAGTTCGCTCCGTGCGAATCGAGTAGTGCTTCAGGCGCAGCACCTCCCGAAGCTGATCCAGGAGTTTAAGGTTCGGATTCGGGATGACCGACTCGTAGGTTACCGCGGGCGAGGACGGGGCGCCGGTTCCACTCGCCGCTTGACTGGCCGGCCGAAATTCCATACAATTTAACGGTAAAGGTGATGCTAATGGACACTCAAGTCGACTTGACGTTTGGTCCCTAATATCCAATAGCATCAAGTTAACTTTATGCTAATCAAGGGTTAGGCCGCTTATGGACGCCACGCGAAAGAAAGAACTCAAGGCGCAATGGCGCGACCAGCAGCAAACGCCGAATGAGTGGTATCAGTGTCTTCACGCAGGCACGGAAGCCGTTCGACGCCCTTACGAGCTTCCACAGTTTCGCCGAGTTGGTTTTCCGTCGTTGGTTGTCTATCACATTCCTAGTTTTCTGGACTGCCACGGTTGGTTTGTGTCGCGAGCTCGCGGCGGGTGCAAGCTTCACACGGTCGTTTGGCGACAGGCCGCAGACGGACAGCGCGTGCCCATTGCAGCGCAGCCCACACTGGAGGAGAGCTCCGCTGATATTGATGCGCAGTGGTTCGAGCAGCAGCTCGCCGCGTTGTCAGCGATCCGGATTCCGCTTGTTGCCGACCGACTGATCGGCTGCGACGGGGAGAGTTTTGGTGTTCACATTCCACATTCATTCGAGGTTGAGTGGTGGTGTGACGGTCCAGCGGAGTGGGCGGAGCTTACGAGATGGAGTTATGCTTGTATTGAGTATTTCAGACACACGAACGCGGCCTAACCATGCGCTGCAGCGAACCCGGCGGGGGCGTCGCGGTTGCAATCGTTGCGTCCCGCGCGCCGGGTCGCTGAGCTTGGGTCGTTAGCCGCATATGCCGCCTATGTTCCAAAGGGTGTTGGCGATTGTCGTGCTCGCCGTCGTGGCGATTCCCGTCGCTTTGGCCTGTTACTGTATGTTCCGATACGGCCCGCCTACGCTGGCACCTACTGAGGTTGCAGAGCCGGGGCTTTATGCGCTTGGCAAGACATGGTCCCCGCCATGTAGCCATGGGTTGGGCTTTGAATGGAGTCTTCGCTACCACATTGGGATGAGGCGTGATGACATCCGCAGGAACATGGCCTACGCCGCACGGCTGGTTGCTTCAGCTTCTCGGCCGGACAAAGGTTGGGCAGCGATGGAGAAGGACACGCATGGGCTGGCGCATTATGTGACCGACTTTGAAGGCGGGCAGCGCAGCAGCGGTGTAGCCGCCTGCGATCTGTACGAGGGTGGTGAGAACTGCCACGTGCTTTTTTTCGACGATGCGGGCGTGCTGGTAGGCGTTCACTGTTTTCCAAGCGTCCTTTATCTTTCGAAGCTCGTGGAGCCGGCTAACGAGGCGATGCACCGAATGAGCGGCCATCACGTCAGTTCGGTATTCGGAACCCCAGGGAGGCCGCTCATCGGTGATCTTGATCGTTCGCCAAGCTCACGTAGCCATGTCAGCGCATGAGGCCGAATTTCGATTCCGAAGGTCACGATAGAACAACGTTTGCGCCGTTCGTTCTTCGCGATTGCCGCGATAGCAAATGGAAGGATGTGCGGCTGGAATTTTCCAACTGGAACTGGCTTCACGATTTTTGCGGCGGTGATAGCATTGGAGATTACTATCTGAACGGGCCGGGTGTTGAGGGTTTGGTGATGGCGACACGCCTTCTCAATGGCCTCGAAGCCAGCCCGGAGACAATGAACCCAAACTCAGAGGGCGATGCCTGTTACATTCATTTCGCAGACTTTGACGACGCAGTGCAGACCGCGGCCCTGTGCGCGGCCATGATCAAAGATAAGGTGTTGCTTCGTCAGGCCGCAATTACGGCACAGGAAAACGGATTTGGAGACTGATGGATTACGATTACCGAATGGCGAACAAGCCCGTGCAGCCAACACCGCGATGAGCCCTCGGTTTTCATACCGGACGCCAGTCGCGCGGTGTGGCTGACCGGCGGCGTTAGGCATCGTTCGCACGTCATGAGCACATTCCCACGACAATTGGACGGAGCAGACGTGCTCTGGGTCGCGCCTGCTATTTCGGGCCAGCGAGGAAATGATCGCGAGAGTGGCGAGCGAGTCCCCATCTCCGCGTACGCAGTCGCTCAGTATTCTGGAGATGAGCCTCGTGCCTACTTGTTTGCAGTCAGTTCTGATCACTGCGTCCTTGCTGATGACCTCTGGGAGTCACCCGAGGAGGCGATGCGTGTTGCCATTGATTCTGGTTTAGTGAGAAATGGAGACTGGAAACCGAATGCCTAACCATGCGCTGCAGCGAACCCGGCGGGAGCGTCACGGTTGCAATCGTTGCGTCCCGCGCGCCGGGTCGCTGAGCTTGGTCCGTTGGATGGCGGGTGAGCGATGAGAAACCCAGAACACGATTTCGACCGCGATGTCTTGCAATCTCTGGAGGGGTACTTCCAGCCAGATGAGTTAAAAACGCAAATTCGCCGTCGCCGGCTGGGTGAGATGGATACCGCCGTTCGCGTCACGCACTTGCCGTCCGGCCGCATCGCGGAATCGGAAAAACATAACACGCAGATTCGTAACAAGATCTGCTGCTTGCTCCAGTTGCTTTCGCTGAAATTGGATACATGAACCGTACTTCATCCAACAATCGCGCTGCACTCGACGCCGATGGCACGCACTGTTTGAATATGCAGCGTTATTGCCTCGGCGCGATTGAGCGCGGGCGTTCGCCAACCATGCGAGCAGCGCGAGCCAAACTGAAGTCCTGTAGGGACGATGCGGTAATAGCCCAGGGCAAAGTGAGTCACCGAACGCCGCCCTGGGTAAGCGCACCCCCAAAAAAACCTTCCCCCTCTCCTCGTTCCGTCCCGCTCCGAGCGGGAGGGAACGAGGAGAGGGTTGGGGAGAGGAGGCCCCCTTCTTCCAGGCGCGAGGACGCCCCATGCGTTGACCCGACGCCCAAGGCATCAGATATTCAGACCATGGCGAACAAGCCCACTTCACTCGACGCCGCGATGACGTTTCTCTTTCACATTGCAAGCCACCGGCGCGGCGCGAGTGAGCTCGTTCGTTCGGCGGCAAGCGTAGGACGCGAGATGCCATACTTCTCACTGATGTTTCTGGTTGGCGTAGTCCTCCCGTGTATCGGGTGTGATCGGACCACCCCGGCTCAGACTTTCCAGACCGCCACCAGAAAGCCCATGCCGAGCAGCGTGCGCATAATCAATAGCCGCACCAGAGCCTTCACAGCGGTTGATCACTATCTGCACTTCACTATCTCACCAGACGATCTCGCCGGCATCGTACAGGGCGGCAGTTACAGCCGAGACGCGAATCCCGGCCTCGACTTTCACCTTTGGAAAGGGCGCCCTGCATGGTGGACGCCCGAAAAACTTGGTGCTGGTGCAGTGGAGTTCAGCCATACCCCTGATGAGAAAGGGGACGCTTGGCGCCGAAGGCTCTTCGTGAACTCCTCCTCCACCGAAGTGTACTGCTATGCCGCGCCTGACTAGGACGCCGAACCAGCCAGTGCAGCGAATGGCGGCGGGCGGATGCTGTTCGCAATATCGAACGCCTGGGGCCGCCGCCATCGCTGACTTTTGTCGTTATGGGTCATAGCCGTAAGCTTGGGTTCCAAAGATTACTTGCTGGAGCGGGGCTGGTCGTTGTCTTTGGCGCCGGCTGCGCTCACACCGTCCGCTTCCGGGCGGTTGACGCCTTGAGCGGCCAATCTTTGACGGGCGTTGAAACCACATGGAGGCAAGATAGGTATGACCTCCTGCTCGGGGTGAGCCACACCGGTCCAACCAACCTACCACCATCGGGGGAGGACGGCGTAATCACCGTCCCCGGCCTCCACGAGACTTGGGCAAGTTGCTTCGTGTTCTCGCGGCCCGGATATGCCACTGCTTACGGCGCCTACTGCCGCGGGGCTCTAAGTCTTGCGGGCCGAATAAACTCGCTTCACACAGACACCGGCTTCATACTTGAGGGGCCCCTCGCTGTCAGCCGGGCGACGGACGGACTTGTCCCCGTCCCAATGAAAAGGCAATGAGACCATTACATAACGATCGCACTTCAGGCAACGGCGCGGTCACGCCTTGGTTTCATATTCTGCACCTTGGACGCGCCGTGCCTGAGTGCGAGCTTTAGGTCCTCGTTGCACATGAATCTCTTCCTTGCCTGCTTGGCGCCGGTCCTCGGGCTGGCCTTCGTATTGTGGATCGACCGGAAGCGACCGCGTGCGCCCTTCCCGGTCGATGAGGTGGAGTTGAAGCGGTGGGCTTCTCGAAGTTTCCCGGAGCAACAGTGTTCGGTCGCGACCGTGCTCGCACGGGTTCTCGTGAGGGAGTGCGACGTTCCTCTTGGGGAATTGACGCCAGAGGCAACCTTTTCCGAACTAAATGTCCATGATGACTTCGACGGTCCTCATTTTGTCACCTGTGTTGAGCAGGAACTTCGGTGCTCGATCCCAGAAAGTGTCCGGGACGGAATTCGCAAATTCTCTGACTTGGTTAATTATGTGTCGAGACTTCCAACCAAGACCTAACGAAAGTGCTGGAGGCGACGACGGGATTCCGCGTCTGTTTCATGCTGGACTCCCTTGGCCCGCCGCGCCTCATCACGGTCGTTAGCCGCAGACGCCGTGAGCATCAAATACTTCAGCGCCCGGTGCATCAAATGCAAACGATCGCTAAGGGCTGGCGAGAGTTCGCTCTTCATCGTTTTGCCTCTGTTTCTTGGTTCTCTTCGCATTTGTCAGGATTGTGTGAGTTCACGGAAGGCGTCTCATCCGGTCGTGTGGCGCATAGCAGACCGCTCACGATTGGGACTCAGCGTGGTGATCTTTATCGTCAGCGCCGCTTGCCTTTCGGTTGCGGTTTCGTTCATCGTCAATTTAGTCATGCTTCCCGGAACACTCATTATCCGGGAGCATCCCACTACCGAGCGATACGTGATGGTCGCTTACCTGATGATTGCCGGACTTGGTTTTTTGTTTTATCGCCTCTGGAGAAAGAAGCGTGCAAGCGGCTAACAAAATCGGTGCAGCGAGCGTGCGCCCGCCTTTCCGTTCAAAGGATTTGGCTTGTTCGAGTGGTTTATTCACGCTCAACCTCACTTTCCAGCGCACGTCGCTGACCTCTGGCGTCGGCGGTTTTGCAATGCGTATTCTGATGGCTATTTCAATTTTAATTTCGTGCCTGCAGGTCGCTAAGGGCGGTCAGGTTTTCACCAACATGATTTGCGTCTGGAATTGGAGCACCAATGAGATACTCGTTCGTGTTGATGGTCTTGCCAGCGAGGGGTCATGGGACATCGGCAGAATGGTGTCACATGGAGCGGCAGGCATTCGGCTGTCGAATCCGCAGGCGCTTCCTGAAGCCGTTACGATTTATTGGAGTGTGATTCCTGATTATTCGAAGAGCTCGCATACTAACATTTCACTATCTGGATTACCGAAGAGCCTGGGTGATGGCCGGATTTATTTTGAACTTAACACAAATCTTGTTTGGCGGGTTGGTTATGAACCGCCCAACCCGCAGGGTGGATCGAACGGGAGGCAGCCGTTCAGTTCAGACACAAATTCAACGCCCGGGGCGGCTGCTTCCCGTCGCTCACCCTGATCGTTAGGCAGACTACGCGCATGACGATTCGCAGACTCACAGCCACTATACTGATTATGGGATTATTTGGTTTATTTGGATGCTCAAAGCCGGAGGCGAAAAACACCATCGCCAACTTGAAGACGATGCCGCTTGAGTCTCAGGAGGGCCCGGTCACAGCGATCGTGATGGGGCTAAATATACGCGACCAGCAAAGCGCGGATGCTTTTATTCTGGAGGTGGCCGAGAAGTTCAAGGTTCAGCGGATGTGCAGTTCGCCAGATACAAGCGTCTTGCTTATCACTCTTGTCAGCGAGACGCCTGCCAGCAGGTTTGTCAAACGATGGAGACAGATTGCTGCGGATGACAAGGTTCTTGGATTTTTTATGTCGCAGATGCGCAAGGCAGACGTTGTGCGCGGGACAGTTGCCGGTCAGACATTGGAGACAGTTTCACTCTTACATGAGCCGTCTGCCTAGCCAGTCGCCGGAGCCAGCCGCCGTTGGCGCTGTCAGTTCCGCTGTCGAGGTTCACGTCGCAGGTCGGCGGTGGCTCAGCTTTTTACGTTCGGCTTAGCTTCGATATGGCGCGGATCGGCTACATTCTTTCGCACCCCATAGAGGCTTGTGGCCACTTTTGGCGGGCGTTCACCGGGAGAGAATCGAACGCAGACCTCATCGAGCGAGAAGAGGCGAGGCTGCGCACTCTGCGCATGGCCATATTCCTATACCATGCGAAGTACGGCAGGTATCCTGCGATTCTTCGCGACCTCTGCGACAACAATTATGACGATCCCGAGTGGGGCGGCCCTTTTATTTCATGGAGTGGAGAGGATACGTTCCGCGACAACTTCGGATACCGGTACGAGTATGAGGCGGTCGATGGGAGCTCACGGGTGATTTCCCCTGGCCTTGAACGCGCAAAGAGGCGGGCCGCCGAACCCGCCGCTCCACTGAATGGCGACCCGACGGAGCGTAAGGGAAATTCGGGTGCTGATGGCGGGCCGCCATCGGTGAGCTGAGCGTTCGGTGCTATGCGCGGGTTCGGCATTATCCTCTGCTTGATGGCCAGCCATTAGGGCCCATCTCTGTCACCGGAGAAACTCCCGTCGTGGGAGATTTTTCTGACTCATTTTGTGCGTTAATGCCGCTGGGATTGTCCAAATCCCGTCGCGGCCATGGGCCGCTACCCGGTTTGAGGGAACCGGATCGTCAGAACAGGAGGATTGCATGCGGACAATGTCAGCCACGCGTTTGCGGCCACATTTGACCCACGGCGGCTTCCATCCCATAGGCCCCATGAGTCCCGGCCGTCCCATCAGGATTCCCTCTCCCACCGCCACTGCCTCCCCCTTCGAGTCAAACCGGCACCCGGCCCGGGTAAAACCCGGTCAAACCTCCGGTCAAGCTGCCAGTAAAACCATCAGTAAAACCAAAAACCTCAGGAAAATGGGCTGGTCAAACCTGGTAAAACCAAAAAAAAATCGGGCCCCAAAAGTGGGGCAGCCGGCGTCCCGCCCGGGCCGGACAGACCAATGGAACACGAAAGAACAGCAAAGGAACGCTCAAAGAACACTCAAGGAACGCCAAAAGAACACTCAAAACACACGAAAAAACACCAAAGAACACCTAAAAACACTTAAAGAACAACCTCTTCCAGGGGGCCCCACAAGGGCCAGGTTCCAGATCCGCATCCTGCCTGCCACGCCCTGCTCGGAGCACAGCGCCCCCGCTCCTAGGACCGCAACCCTCAACTCTCAAACCTTCAACCTTCAACCAAATCGTGCCTGACGCATTTTATCGCACTGCACACGCCCGTCCCGATCCGCCGTGTCCTCCAACCATCCGGAATGTGTGCAATTCTGTATCAGGGCGGGGCAGCGATTCCGGCTGCATCTTTCCACCGCAAATGGAGGAACCGCAATGGTTTGCCGGAAAGACTGACGTGAGACGGACTGGAACGATTGCTGCTCACCTGACAGCGACGAATGTCGCACAAAACGAGCAAGACCATGTGCGTCGCGGGATCAACCCGGGCGGCGAGCATTGGCAATTAACCTGATTCTATGCCTTCCTACGTCTATGTAGCCCGGGAGAGCGGCTCCGGCCGCGAAATCCGCAACTCGGTCGAAGCCGCCACCGAGCAGGCGGCCGTCTCGGCGTTGCTCAACCGCAATCTCCTGGTCGTTTCCATCCAGGAAAAAATCAGCAAACAGGGCAAAACCAGCGGCGGCAAAGTCGGCCTGGCCGACCTGGTGGTCTTCACCCGTCAGCTGGCCACGATGATTGACGCCGGCCTGGCGATGGTCCAGTGCCTCCAGGCGCTGGCGGATCAGACCACCAACAAGGTGATGCGCGACGTCATCCGCGACGTCTGCACGCGCGTGGAAGGCGGCGACAGTTTCTCGGAGGCCCTCATGAAACATCCGAAGGCGTTCAGCCGCCTGTATGTGTGCATGGTGGCGGCCGGCGAGCGCGGCGGTTTGCTGGCGGAAATTCTCACGCGCCTCGCGGTTTACCTGGAAAATACCGCCCGCCTGCGCAAGAAGGTCAAGTCGGCGACGATGTACCCCATCGTCGTTACGATCGTCGCGATTGCCATTACGATCTTCCTGCTGGTCAAGATCGTCCCGGTGTTCGGGGAAATCTTCCAAAACTTCGGCGCCAAGCTGCCGGCTCCGACCCAGTTCCTGATTGACGTGAGCGATTTCGTGAAAAAGTGGATCATCCTCGTGCTCTTCGGCATGGGGGCGGCGGTTTGGGGCTGGCTCTACTTCATCAAGACCCCGGTCGGCCGCGAGTTCTGGGATTCGCGCCGCATCAAGCTCCCCGTCTTCGGTCCCATCGCCCACAAAATCTGTCTCGCGCGTTTCACCCGCACGCTCGCATCCCTGATCCGCAGCGGTGTGCCGATCCTGGAAGTGTTGCACATCGTCTCCCAGACCGTCGGCAACGTCGTGATGGAGAAAGCCATCAAGACCGCCACCGCCGACATCGAGCGCGGCGAAAGCATTTCCATCGCGATCGGCAAACACCCGGTTTTCCCGAACATGATCATCCGCATGCTTTCCGCCGGCGAGCAAACCGGCAAAATTGACAACATGCTCGAGCGTATCGCGGACTTCCTCGACGAAGAGATCGAGACGATTCTCTCGGGGCTGACGGCTTTGATCGAACCCATCCTGATCGTGTTCCTCGGCGTCGTGGTCGGCGGCATGGTGATTTGTATGTTCCTGCCGATCTTCAAGATGCCGGAAATCGTCAGCGGCAACGGCCATCGCTAAACCGCCCCGGCCCGAATCTCAGAAAACCCGCCGTCGGCAAATGCCGGTGGCGGGTTTTTTTGTCTCCCCGAACGTTCGTTCCGCCCCTGCCAAAAACAAAACCCCGGCCGGCGGTGCCGGTCCGGGGTAAAGGTTTTTGGAGGTTAACGAACCGCGCTTACTTGGCGTCGGCTTTCGCTTCCGTCACTTCGATCTTCGTGGCGGTGAGGATCATCTTGTCGCCGTCCTTCTTCACCGTGCCGGTGGCGGTGGCCTTCGCCGGGCCTTTGCAGACCTTGGAGTGGAAATCCTTCGCGACTTCGTTGTCGGCCAGGTAATAGGTGATCATCTTGCCGCTCTTGTTTTCGGCCTGGATGACGGTCTGGCACTTCTCGCCTTCCTTCATCGAACACTTGGCGCACTTGGCCTCGCCTTTGATGGTTCTTTCCTTCGCCGTGTCAGCCGCGGCGGAGTTGGAGACAAAGCCGAGCACCGCGATGCCGGCGATCAGGGCGGAGAGGAGGAATGATTTTTTCATGGTTATTTTGTTAATTAGTTTTGTTTGGAGAATTAGACAAGGGTTTAGACGTGGTTTCAGGGTATTTGTTCATTGTTTATTGGCAAATTATTTCGCAAGTGACTTATAATCATTTATTTACAGTAGGTGCAATTATGTAACCGGTGAAGGGACAAGGCATTTCCCGGGGACAACAGCATGGACAAAGTCCGTCACAAAGGCGAAATTGACGGTGCGCGATGAGTGTAGAATTGATAGGCCCGCATCCGTTCGCAACGGACGCGGCGGGGCAACCCTTGACTCGCATGGGGACTCTTTTCCCCGAGCACAATGTGCTTTTCACGCGCCCCCCCTGTGTTCACGCCTGGCAACGGCTCGGCTTCGTCGAACACATGAACGAGGGCCGCGCGGCGAAGGGCCTGGCGCCGCTGAGCATCGAGGAAGAGGAACGCCTCGCGATGAATTCGGTGGATCTGAT
The DNA here is from genome assembly GCA_964448135.1 of uncultured Verrucomicrobiota bacterium. Classification (GTDB taxonomy): domain Bacteria; phylum Verrucomicrobiota; class Verrucomicrobiia; order Limisphaerales; family UBA8199; genus CAYUVH01. Next base: position 12,032 of record CAYUVH010000034.1, read on the forward strand.
TTTCGAGTCCGACCACATCCTCATCCGTCCCGATCCCGAATGTCTCGAACTGGCCTTTCAAGCCGATGAATTGCTACAGACCATCGTCTCGAAGCGGCAGGTGAAGTTTTTGTCGGTGTCCGATTTGCGGGTCCGCGAGGCGATCAAACGCCGCGGCGAACTCTGGCGCCTGGGCGGCCTGCCGAAGACGCAGGACGCAAAGGCGAAGCTGATTCTTGGCTCGAAGGTCAGTATTCATGGCCTGCCGATTTATTATTACAACCGGCTCACGGGCACGCGCTGGCTCACCTGCCAGGAATTCGCCGGCCTCGGCCGGCTGGACGACGCAGGGCTGGCCCGGCACCTCCAGGAAATCGCGGAGCACGCCGTGCGGCGGAACCGCCTCGGCCGTCCCGAGATTGATTTTTTTGCGACCGACCTGCGCAAGTTCGGCACGAAGGATTTGAGCGACGTGGTCTTCACGCAGATTTCCTCCGAGAGCCTGCGCAAGAACTTCGCCGAATTGGAGGCCCGCTTCCGCTCCGCCGTGCTCGAGTCATTCGGGCAGGACAACCCGCTCAACAAATCCTGGAGTGAGCGGATGCTGGCGACACTCTTTTTGGACGGGAACGAATCCGAGAGCGAGCAACTCCTGGCCGGGCTCAGCCCCGAGTTCTACATGCAGGTCGAGTGGCTGGCGGGCGGGCGCTTCGAGGAAGGCGAGTTTCTCCTGGATTCCGTCTTCGACGAGGCGGCGGCCCATCCTGAGGACAGGGCGCTGCAACGCCTTTGCGATCCGCGCGCGAAGGACATCATCTTCAACATCGTCCGCGACATCGACGATCTCGAATACATCAACCTCGGCATGGTGCCCGAGTCGTTGTCGATTTCGCGTCCGCAAAAGGAAGGGCGGCGCGGCGTTTACCTGATGGAATTCCGCGCCCGCGGGGACGCCAGCCCCACCAAACGCTTCATGCGCCTGCAGAAATGGAGCGTGTGGGAACACCTCGACGCGGGCAAGGACCTGCTAAGCGCCATTCAGGACAGCGACGAATACACGGATTACTGGCTGGATCGCCGCCTGGGGTGCCGGCAACTCGGCATGAACCTTTGCCGCCGGGTCTTCATGCGCCGGCTCAGTGAAAAGTACCACGGCAAAAACATCCATTACCGTGGTGCGCGCATCCGCACGACTTATTTCGAGCGTGATTACGTCCCGGGCATCGCCACGGACAAATTGTCGCAGGACCATTACGGCCGCGCGGGCTACGCGCTAAAGCTGGCCGCCCTGCTGGGCCGCGCCGCGGCATCCAATCTGATCGTCGGACGCACCTTTGACAACCAGCGGCTCGCGTTCGACGACGGCGATGAAGTCGTCTGTGAGGACGAACAAAACATGCCGGCGGAACTCTTGATCGGCGACCACAACGGCGCGTTCACTTCCTACATGGATCCGTTGGACAAATTCGCCGCGGAATGCGCCCGCCCCGTGAACCGCCGGGAGGCGATCGTCCCCAACGCGCGTGAATTCGCGCTCGCTTACCTCGACGGTTTCCGCGAGCAACTCACCCACATCCAGGACGACTACCGCAAACGCCGCCGCGCCTTCGACAATCTCTTCGAAGACTCCCCCTACGACGTCGGCGGCAGCTACTCCTACCGCTGGGAATGCGTCCTCAAGCGCCTCGATCAGACGAATGCCGACGAATTGATCGACGCGATTCGAGAGCATATCCATGTCCTCAGCCACGCGCGCGAGCCGGTGGCGGCGTGAAGGGAAATGACGAAGCACGAATGTCGAATGACGAAAGAAGCTCGAAGTTCGAAATCTGAAATTTCCTTCCTTTAGCGCGAATTAAATTATTTCGCGGCCGCAGCTAGCGACGCCGCGGCCGGCAGGGGACTGCCGGCCCTACCTTTCGGTGGCTTCAGTTTTAGTGAGATTGCTGCAGGCCCTTCGGACTTCGAGCTTTTTCCGACATTCGATCCCGCTGAGCAGGATCATTCGGATTTTTGCCGCGCGGCGGTAAGCCACTCACCTAGTTCCTTCAAGCCGGAGGCGACGAGGTCCATTGCTTTGGGGTGTTTCGCGGCGTCTGGGGCGGTGGTTTCGCCGGTGAGGACGAGGACGCCCAACGCACCGGTGCGGCGGGCCATCGCCATGTCGGTGTACATGCGGTCGCCGACCATCGCGAGTTCGCGGGCCTTGAGTTTGTGGCGGTGGAGGATCCCGCGCAGCATGCAGGGGTCGGGTTTGCCGAGAACGACATCGGGGGCGCGGCCGGTGGCGCTTTCCAGAGCGGCGCAGACGGCGCCGCAATCCACCAGGACGGTGGGTTGGTCGGTGGGGCAGACGCGGTCCGGATGCGTGGCGATGAAAGGTTTGCCCTGCTTGACCCAGTAGGCGGCCCGGCATAGCCGCGCGAAGGTGAGTTCGGTATCGAAGCCGGCGACGACGGCATCCGGCCGGTCGGTTGCGCTGTCGCGGGTGATTTTGAAACCGGCGGCGGCGAGTTCGTGCTGCAGGCTGCGCGTGCCCAGGACAAACAGCCGCCGCACGCGGGGCATCTTCTCGCGCAGGTATTCAATCGCCGCGTGCGTGGAGGTGTAAAGATCGTCGCGCTCGGTGGGAATGCCCATCCGCTCGAGATGCTTGAGGTAGTCTTTCGCGCTCTTGGAGGAATTGTTCGTCAGAAACGTGTGGCCGATGCCGATCCGTTTCATCTGCGCGAGAAACGGCAGCGTCGTCTTGAACAGCGTGCCGCCGCTGTAAATCGTGCCGTCCATGTCGAGCGCCACGTGGCGGATTTGCCGCAGGCGTTTGAATTGCTGGTCGTTCATGTAAATTTAAACCACTTCCACGGGGCACTTCGGCAGGGCCGAAAGAAAGGCCTGGCCGTAGCTCTTCGTAAGCAGGCGATTGTCGAGGGCGACGATGATGCCCTTGTCGGTTTTGGTGCGAATCAGGCGACCCACGCCCTGCCGGAATTTCAAAATCGCCTCCGGCAGCGAGAATTCCTTGAAGGCATCCCCGCCCCGCGCCTCGATGGCCTCGACGCGCGCCTCGATCAGCGGATGATCCGGGACCGCGAACGGCAGCCGCGTGATGATGACGTTCGACAGCGCCTCGCCCGGCACATCCACGCCCTGCCAGAAGCTGTCGGTGCCGAAGAGGACGGAATCGATGTCCTCCTTGAATTGCTCAAGCATTCGCGAGCGCGGGATGCCGGTGCCCTGGATGAGGCATTTGATGCCCAGCTTGTCGAAGAACGGCTGCATGCGTTCGCCGACCTGCTGCATAGTCTTGTAGTTTGTGAAGAGTACGAACGCTTTGCCGTGCGTCATTTTCACAAAATGCTGAACCCAGCGCACGAGTTCCTTCTGATATTCTTCGGCGCGCGGGTCCGGCATCTTGCGCACGACGTAGAGCTTCATCTGCCGTTCGTAGTCGAAGGGCGTTCCGGCCTGCAACATTTCCGCGGACTCGGCGCCGACGCGCCGGGCGAAATAATTCAGCGGCGCGGTGGAGGGCGAGTCGCCGTCGGAGTTGTCCGCCGTCGTGGCCAGGGTGGCGCTCGTGAGGATCACGGAGGCTCCTTCGCGAAAGAGCCGCCGCCGAAGAAATCCAGCCACGTCGATCGGCGCGGCGTTGAGCGTGATGTTTTGTTGAGCCTTGCCGCCGCGCTCGACCCAGTAAACGTAATCCTCGCCGCTTTGGTCCAAGAAGGTCTGGACGGCCTTGCGGAGCTCGCCGAGCCGTTGCGCCCAGAGCATCAATTCCTGGCCGAGCTCCTGGTCGTCGCTCAATTTGACGAGACCGCTGATTTCCTCGCGCAGATGCTGGATGGGCTCGCTGATGAGGTCGGGAGCCAGTTCGGGCCGGCGGATGCGCAGCTCGGTCCAACTGCGACGCTGGTTCGCACCGCCCTCGCCTTCGCTCAGGGCGCGTTTGGCGACCGCCCGCCGGAGTTCTTCGCAAGCTGTCTCCACTTTGAAATAAAATTCGTCAGCGGCCTCGACCAACTCAGTCACCTGGCGCTTGGCGCTTTCGGAGCCATTCAAAGCGAAAAGTCCGCGCCCGGTGCGGCCGTTCCACAGCCGCTGGAGCGCATAACGCACCATCCCCTGCGAAACGTGCAGGCCGATGTGACGCGAGGCCACGTGCTCGACCTGGTGGGCTTCGTCGAAGACCACGAAATCGTTCGCGTAAAGGACGCCGTCGGTTTCCTTTTCGTCGTCTTCTTCCTGGATGCCCAAGAGAGTGAAGAACAGGGTGTGATTCAGCACGAGCACGTCCGAAGAAAGCATGCGGCTGCGGGCGCGCTGATAGAAACAAACGTTGTTGTCCTTCGCGAAATCGGATTGGTAGCCGCAAATCTTCGGCGAGCACAGGCCGCGCTCGGAGCAAATCTGGTCCCAGACATTGTGGTCGGGCTCGACGGAAAGATCGGACAGGCTGCCGTCGTCGGTGTTCCTCGCCCACTCGGTCAGGCGGTCGAGCTCGGCCTCCTGCGACGACGTGAAGAGGCCCGCCGCCTGCTGCCGCGCGCGCTTAAGCCGGCGGGTGCACAGGTAATTGGCGCGGCCCTTCATCATCGTGAACTTGAACTCCACCGGCAGGATTTGCTGGAGGAGCGGCAGGTCCTTGTCCGTGAGCTGTTCCTGCAAATTGATGGTGTGCGTGGACACCACGGCCTTCTTCTTCGCGTTGACGGCGTGAAGAATCGCGGGGATCAGGTAGGCGAGGCTCTTGCCGACGCCAGTGCCGGCCTCGACGATGAGATGGCGTTTTTCCTCCAGCGCGCGGGCCACGGCCACGGCCATACGCTGTTGCTGCGGCCGGAACTCAAAATTCTTCGAGCGCGACAGCAGGCCGCTCGGCGAAAAAATCTCTTCGACCTGCCGGACAATGGAGTTGCCCGATCCGGCGGGGTGCTGGTCGAAGGTGCTGATCATTTCGCGGCGGGGAGTTTAGCGGGAAGGGTGGAGAGGAAAAAGAATTTAACCGCGAATGGACGCGAATGTGGGGAATGACGAAGCTCGAATGACGGATGACGAAAGAAGCCCGAAGCTCGAACACCCAAGCCGGAACGATTCAGTTGGAAGAAGCGCCCCCCTCACCCCGGCCCTCTCCCAAAAGGAGAGGGGGAGCGTTTGGACAGCGTTGGTTTCAGACACCCTTTGGTGCAGGCGGCTACTAAGAGTAATCGGATTTATGGAGCCTCGTCACCCCGGCTGCCACAGATCAATTACCCAGCGGATCGTTTGCGACTGAAGCGTTCCGGCTTATACGGGCCAGCCCTTGCGGGCGGGGCATTGGATCCACTTGCTCAGCTCGGGGAGGTTGGTCTTCATTTCGGAGCTGTCCCAGATCACTTTTTTGTGCAGGCCGGCGTGCTCGGCCAGGTTGCCCAGCAGGACGAATTCCGTCAGCCGCGCGCCGTAATCGAAACTGACTTCGGTTTCCTTTTTGCCGGAGCGGCAGGCTTCGAGGAAATTCTTCATGATGTCGCCCGGGCGCGACAGAGTCTGCGGCGCGTGCTTCATGGTCTGCCATTTCTCCAGCGGCAGGATGTGCATCTTCTCGCCATAGGTGCCGGTGTAAACAATGCCCTTCTCGCCCACGTAAATCGTGCCGTTGCTGGCGAACACCTCGTCCGGGAATTCCTGCTGCAATTTGGCGAGGATCGGCGGCAGGTTTTGGCCCTCTTTGCCGATGGTTTTGCCTTTCTCCGCTTTGCTTTTCTTCTTCGTCTTCGACCTATCCACGCCGGCCTGCAGGCCTTCATACCAATAGGCTTTCATCGCTGGCATGTCGCCGCGCGCGGGAATGTCGTAACGAATCTTGCAGCCCATCGGGTAGCGCTCATCCGATCCGCCATAGACTTCCTCCAGCTCCACCGACGTGGGATGCTCTATCTTCAACGCCCAGAAAACGCCGTCCAGCACATGGCAGCCCATGTTGCCCAGCGAACCGTTCCCGAAATCATACCAGCCGTGCCATTCATGTGGTACCAGGTCCGCGTGAAACTCACGGTAGGGCGCCGGTCCGATCCAGTCGTCCCAGTGCATCCCGGCGGGCACCGGTTCCGCAGGCGGGCGCGGACCTTCGCCGCCGTTCGAGCGATCGGTCCAACTATGCGTTTCGGTGATGTTTCCCACCATCCCGGACCAGATCGTCTCGCACAAAATCCGGTAGCCATCCCCGCAATGGCCCTGGTTGCCCATCTGCGTCGGCGATTTGCATTTCGCCGCCATCGCGCGCAACTGCCGCGCCTCAGAAATGTCGTGGCACAGCGGTTTCTCACAATAGACGGGAATGTTCCGCTCCATCGCCAGCCGAGCGGCGGGCGCGTGGTGATGATTAGGCGTGGCGATGAACACAGCGTCGATCTCCTTGCCGATCTGATCATACATGACGCGATAGTCCGTGAAAGTCTTGAGTTTGGAGGAATCCACATCCTTGCCGCCCATCCACTTCTTGACCGCTTCGAAGCGCTTTTCGTCCACGTCCACGATCGCCGTCGGGTTGGCCTTGCCCTGCAAGATCCAATAGTCGAGGTGCTGCATCCCGCGGATGCCGCAGCCGATCTGCACGCAATTCAATTTGCGGGCGGCGGCTTCGGCGGCGAGGAGATTTGGTCCCGACCAGGGGCCAACGGCAGATAATCCTCCCGCGGCCAGGGCCGCGCGCTTCAGAAATGAACGTCGTGTGAACATAATTGCAGTCGCCTAATCTGTTAAACCTTCCCGGCACGCGCGGCAATGCAAAAGCACTGCCCAGGGCATGGCCCATTCAGGCCATGTCTGAGCCTCGGTCTCAAGCGCGCGTCGAACACCCATGAATTGACGTGATTTGGGTGCCCGGGGTTACTGGTTGTGCGCAGGCAGCGTTATTTGCGTTCCATTCGCGATGTGCCAGATTGCAACCGCCCTGAGTGAAACCATAACGACCGATTCCTTATGACAACCATGCGCGCCGTCCAAGTCAGCCGTCCCGGCGGACCTTTCGAACTCGTTGAACGTCCCATCCCGCAACCCGAAGCCGGCTGGGTCCGGATTAAAGTCCAGGCCTGCGGCATCTGCCACAGTGATTCGCTCGTGAAGGAGGGCCATTGGCCCGGCCTGCAATATCCCCGGGTGCCGGGGCACGAGGTCATTGGCTTGGTGGACGCGCTCGGCGCGGGCGTCACGCAATGGAAAACCGGCCAGCGCGTGGGCGTGGGCTGGCACGGCGGTCACTGCGGCCAGTGCGATAACTGCCGGCGCGGCCATTTCTTCGGCTGCACGGTGGCGCTGAAGATCACCGGCGTTTCGTTCGACGGCGGTTACGCCGATTACATGGTGGCGCCGGCGATTGCCGTGGCGGCGGTGCCCGATGATCTGCCGGCGGTGGACGGCGCGCCGCTGATGTGCGCAGGCATCACCACGTACAACGCGTTGCGCAACAGCGCGGCCCGGCCGGGCGACGTCGTCGGCGTGCTGGGTCTTGGCGGCCTGGGACACCTGGGCGTGCAATACGCGGCGAAGATGGGATTCAAGACGATCGCCATCGCACGCGGGCAGGACAAGGAGCCGCTCGCCAAAAAACTCGGAGCGCATCATTACATTGATACGCAAGCGCAGGAACCGGCGGCGGAATTGCAGAAGTTGGGCGGCGCGAGCGTGATCCTGGCCACGGTGACCGCGGGCGATGCCATGAGCGCGGTGCAGGCCGGACTGGGAATGAATGGGACGCTGGTGGTCATCGGCGCCGCGCCATCGCTGACCGTCTCGCCCATCGTGCTGATCACCGGGGCCCGCGCGATCAAGGGCTGGTATTCCGGCACGGCGATTGATTCGGAAGACACGTTGAAGTTCAGCGTGCTGACCGGCGTGCGCTCCATGAACGAAGTGCTGCCGTTGGAGAAGGCGGCGGAAGGCTACGAGCGCATGCTGAGCGGCAAGGCGAGGTTTCGCGTGGTGCTCACGACGGGGAAGTAACCCCGCTCAGCCGTACGGATATCTGGCCTTCTCAATCGAAAGACCGCGCACGTCTATCTTCGCGAGCCGCGCGGTGCCGAGGCCGGCTTGTTCGGCGAGAAGGAGATGGTTATCGCAGACCTGGAAGGGCTTTGCGCCGCGCAAGGCCGTCGGATCGGGATAGCCCATAACCGCGGTGGAAACGGCATCGGTGGAGACTGGATTCAGGCCCGCGATCAAGACACCGGGCGTGGTGAGTTTCATGGGCGCGGCATCGGTGCACCACGGGCCCTCGCCGCCGTTCACGGACATGATGCCGTCAATGATCGCGAGGTGAATCGGCCGCGCGGCGCAAACGTCCACGACAATGCGGGGCACGCGCCAGGTGGGGTCGGTTTCCTTGATGCCGGCTTTGAGGCCGGGCAGCTTGATGCGCTCGAAGCCGCTCGGATTGTGCAATGGCCCGCGGCCGGCGGTGGCATCCTCACTGCCGGCGGCATCACCGTAGAGCGAGTTCGGCGTGATGCCGAACAGGTTCTTCATCGAAAGCGTCACGCCGCAGGTGACGTGGTTCTTCAACTTCGCCAGCGACACCATCACGTCGGTGTCCTCGTAGGCCTGGTTGAAATTGAACTCCGAAAACATGCGGCCGCCGCCGGGCACTTTGGTGGTGGAGTAATTCTTGTAGCCACCCAGATTGCGCGTGTTGAGGAACTCGACCTTGCCCAGCGTCTCAAACGGTTTCAGATCCCAATCGGCAAGGTTCAGGCTCTCGGTGAGCGTGGAACGGCTTTGGGTGGATTCGACGAACCGGATGCGGCGCGCGCCGTTGGCCGCGAGCGAATTGGCCAGCGCCAGCGCGGTCGCGTAATGCGTCATGAAGGTCTCGCCCGCCGACCGGCCGAGGAAATTGACGAACATCGTGCTGGTGAGATTGAGCTTCACCGTCACGGTCTTGCCGCCCACGAGCGAGCCGATGCCACCCAGCAGGTCGAGTGATTTGTCGAGCGCGGCCTGGACTTCCTTGCCGTAGGACTTGCACTCAACGATCGCGACTTTCGCGTTGCCGAGGTTGGCGGGAGATATTGCGGGCTCCTCCGCGCCGAACAGTACGCCGGGCGCAAGCTTGAATGCGAGGGGGCTTCCGGCGGCCAGGGTGACGCCGCGATGGAGAAACGCCCGCCGGGTCAAACGATTGCTCTTCATGCGTGATGGTGTTCGGCCGCCCGCCGTGCCTGCCATCACTCTCCGCCGAAGCGGATTTTCGTCAAGCCTGTTTGTCGCCTGGAGAAAATTAGAGCGGATTAAGTAAATGTGTGGCCACAGAGCGAGATACCACGGCCGCGCAGCGCGGCCCTACCGGAGTGCTGGCGGGGTGGCGGCACGCTTCCCGCGTGCCAGTGCGGCGGCATTGGTGCCGCCGGATTCCATCCATTCGAACGTGCTTCTGCTTTGGAATTCGCGGCAAGACTCCGCGATCACCGGCAACCGCCTGGTCGCCGCCACGCCCGCCTCCAACGCTCCCGCACCCGGATTTCTCCCCGGGGCTAGATGACGTCCAGAACCTTCGTCAGGCGATTGTTCACAAAGACCCGGCCGCGATAGCCGATGAGCCCTTTGCGTTGCCTTTCAATCCGGATAACGTGCTTTTCATTTTCGCCGACAGCCACGACGTGGACTTCCTTGACCGGCTCATTGAAGAACCGGGTCGTGTGCTCATGGGTCTTCTCGTCGACCTTGATGGTAAGGCTTCCGAGAAGCTGATTGTAGTTGTAATCCAAACGATGTTTTTCGGTATCACCGACTTCGAGAGAGAACTTCACGCGGACATCCTTTCGCAGAACATTGACAGACCAAATGCATGAAGCGTGCCGAAGTTGAAGAAGGTTTTGCGATTAGTGCCGGCCACGCATGCTCCTACGCCAATGGACGAACGAACGGCGAAAGCGAACGGCCGACGGTGAGAGAACGTGCCTTTTTATCGGACAGAGAGTGTCTTGTGGGAATGGCGAAGCCCGAATGACTAATGACGAAAGAAGCTCGAAATCCGAACGAGTGAGCCGGGATGCTTGATTATTCGGACTTCGGATTTCCTTCGTCATTCGTCATTCGGGCTTCGTCATTCATCTCATACGCCAACCAGCTTATTTCAGGGAGGCCTTTATCGTGGCAGGTTCACTGGTGGGCGGCAGACAGGAGGTGCCGGTGCACACATAGGCGACCGTGCCTGGCTTGGTCGGAAGAGTTTTGGCGAAGGGTTCGACGGGCCCGGAGTTTCCCAGCACGACTTTGTTCGGCTGATAGACTGCGTGAATCGCCTTGAGCAAAGCGCGGGCGGCGGGTTTTTTCGCGTCGCCGGCCAGCACTACTCGTTTGGGTTCCTGCATCGTAAAATCCAACGCCTGCAACATCGCCGGCAGGGCCTGCGGCGTCTGCTGCATCCGGCTGGCGAAGGCGCGCAGACTCTTTTCCCCGGCTGCCGTGAAATCCTGGCGTTCGGTGATTTTTCCCAAGCGCAACAACGCCATGACAGCAATCGAATTTCCAGACGGCTCGGCGCCGTCGTAGTCTTCTTTTAACCGCAGAATGAGATCCTGCGCGTCGGGCCCGCTCTGCCAGAAGCCGCCGTTTTCACTGTCGTAAAACCTCGCGAGCATGGCTTCGGCCAGTTCGATCGCAAACGCCAGGTGCTGCTCGTCGAGCGTCGCCTCGTAAAGCTGCACCACGCCGGCGAGCAAAAACGCATAGCCTTCCAGCAATTGCACCTGGTCCTTTTCGCCGTCCCGCCAGCGGTGTGACAATGAACCGACCGGGTGTGCGCCTTTGTCGGCAGGCGGGGTCCAGAGTTTTGCCTGGAGGAAGGCGAGGTTTTTCTCCGCGGCCGCGCGATATTTGTCGTCGCCCAGTGCCACGGCGGCCCGGGCGATCGCGCCGAGCATCAGGCCGTTCCACGAGGCCAGGACCTTGTCGTCGCGATGCGGACGGATTCGTTTGGCGCGCGCGTGCAGCATTTTCCGTTTCGCCGACGCGAGCAACGCGCGCTCGCTGTCGGTGATTTTGGGATCCACGATGCTGAGGACATTCTGGTTTGGCAGCGGCGTAGGATGACTATGGTCCACGAAGTTGCCGTGTTCCGTGATACCGAAATAACGTCCGGCGACTTTGAATTCCTCCGGCGTGAGCAGGTCAATCAATTCCGCGCGCGTCCAGCAATAGAACTTGCCCTCGTGCCCCTCGCTGTCCGCGTCCTCGGCCGAATAAAATCCGCCGTCCGGATGCGTCATGTCCGCGAGCACGTAGTCCAAAATGTCCCGGGCCGTGTCCGCGTAACGCGTCTCGCCGCTCACGAGCCAGGCATCGAGATACAACTCCACCAGTTGCGCCTGGTCATAAAGCATCTTCTCGAAGTGGGGCACCAGCCACTCCGCGTCCACCGAGTAACGCGCAAAACCGCCGGCCAATTGATCGTGAATGCCACCCGCCGCCATATGATCGCACGTCTTCAAAACCATTCGGATCGCATCCGCGTCGCCCTCGCGTTTAGCCACGCGCAGGAGCAAGCGCGGCTGGCTGGGCTGCGGAAATTTTGGCGCGCCGCCAAATCCCCCATGCTGCGGATCGTAAGTCCCTTTCATTTGCGCGGCGGCGCGGCGAAGAATGTCGTTCGTATGCGCCAGCTCGCCGGGCTCGCGCGCGGCGGTGGCTTCCGACAGTTTCGCGTGAATGTCATTGGCGGAGTCGGCGATGTCGTTCGTCCGCGTCGTCCACAAGTTCTGGAGATGCTCCAGGAGTTGGAGGAAGCCCGTGCGACCGTAGCGATTGTCGGGCGGGAAATACGTGCCGCCGAAGAACGGCTTGCGATCCGTCGTCAAAAACACATTCAACGGCCACCCGCCCTGCCCCGTCGTCGCCTGCACGAAGGTCATGTAAATCTTGTCCACGTCCGGCCGCTCCTCGCGGTCCACCTTGATGCTGACGAAATGCTGGTTCAGGTACTCCGCGACCTTGTCATTCTCGAACGACTCGCGTTCCATCACGTGGCACCAATGACACGTCGAATAGCCGATGCTCAGGAAAATCGGTTTGTTTTCCTTTTTCGCCTTCGCGAATGCTTCTTCGCCCCACGCATACCAATCCACGGGGTTGTGCTGGTGTTGCAGCAGGTAGGGTGATTTTTCCCGCGCGAGGCGGTTGGTGTGCGCCGGCGACGACGACGAATGAGTGGCGGCCATCTTATTGGTTCCTGAGTTGGATGAAGCTTCACCGCCGGGTGCCGCGATTGCAGCGCAAGCCAGCAGGCCGGCGGCCACGGCGATTCGGTTCATCGCGCACAGCATACGACCGCTGGGGGCGGAGGGCAAACGATGGAGGCAACCATTCTCTCTCCACTCGGAGAGAGTCTGCGGGCGGAAGGGCCTACCGCCGAACCGGGCGGCAACAATGTTTTGCCCCCCGGACAAGCCGTTGAGGCATTCCACCAAGCGGCATCTCTTCGCGCCGTTATGCAGCCGGGCGTTCAGTTCTTCGCGGAGAGTTGCGAGCGGACGCGCAATTTTCCGGTGCGAGAGCGGCTCATATTTTTTTTGAAAGGCCGGATTTACCCGGATTTGGGCGGATATAGCCGGATTTCGGACCTGCCCGGCATAAAGCGGCGGCAGCAGGCGGATTTGAGGTCTCCGGATTTTTGATTGATTCAGGTTTGATCAGGTTTGTTTGCCGGGGTTTTAGGTTTGCTTTCAGGTTTGCCGCCTGGCTTGCCGGAGGCTGCATTCTGGCTGGCGATAGGTTAACTTCTGGTTGGCTGGAGGCCCGGATGCAGGACCGGTGGAACGCAAGACCAGTTACGTCCAGGCCCGGCTTTGCGCAGAAGGGGTCGTCTCGGCTTTCAGGAGGCCGGGCAACAGTAGGACACGAATTTGCCGCCGGTCCTTCGGCAATTGTCCACACCTTCTTAATGACAGCCAGTCGTTGCCAGTTCATATCAGTTCCGTCCTCCTTCACCAAAGCTACCGCCGCAGGCAAATGAGGTTACTCATTCACGCGGGGAGAATTTAGCACAGGGAGGGGAAAAATCATCTCCCACGGTGGGAGATTATTTTGAGCGGATGGGAAAGGTTGAATCGTCACAAAAGTGAATGTTTACGGGATGGAAATGGTGGTGGGAAAGGTCGGAGGAGGAATGGGCGATGAAAAATAATTTCAAAATTCCTTGCGTGGCGACAACGAATTTCTGTTCGTCGGCGTCAGTGCGTCAACTTCACGCGCAATGCGTGAATATCACGCAGCACGCTTCCGGGAATCTTCCGAATTCCGCCAAAAACAGGGTAGGCATCAGGCTTGCTAACCAGTTTGTTTTATTGAGTATTCCCCGCCCTTGGCATAAAAGGGTTGTGGAGTTGGCGCCATGAAACACACCCGTTTCGGTTTCCGCGAATGCCTTGCCCTCTCCATCAAGGTGCTGGTGCTGCTCCTCGCTGCCCCTTTGCCGGCAGCGGTACTCTACGTGGACCTAAACAGTCCAAACAGCGCCGCGCCTTTTTCAAGTTGGGGCATCGCGGCGACCAATATCCAGGACGCCATTGACGCCGCGAGCGATGGTGATCAGATCCTCGTGACTAACGGCGTTTATCAATCGGGCGGGCGCGTCGTATACGGGAGCCTCACCAATCGCGTGGCGATCAACAAGGCCGTGTCCGTCCTGAGCGTGAACGGGCCGGCAGTGACCACCATCCAAGGCAATTATACTTCGGACGAGAGCACCGCACGCTGCGCGTATCTTGCTGATGGAGCCGCACTGACGGGTTTCACGCTGACGTTGGGAGCCACCCGCAACGGAGAGGGCGATCTTTGGACTGAACAAAGTGGCGGCGGTGCATGGTGTGAATCCACCAACTCCTTTTTCACGAATTGCATCATTACCGGCAACCTGGCGTGGCATGGAGGTGGCGGCCTTTGCGGCGGCACGCTGCAAGACTGCCTCGTTTCCAGTAATCAGCTTCGACAGGGCTTTTATGACACCTCAGGCGGAGCCGGCGCCAATGGCAGTGTGCTAAATCACTGCACGGTGATTGGAAATTATGCTGACAAGGAAGGAGGGGGCGCGCGCGACAGTTTTCTGAATTTTTGTGTCGTGACAGGAAACTCCGCGGGTACTGGAGGTGGGATTAGCGGGGGCGCGCTTTTCAATTGCTTACTTACCACGAACCGCGCTTTCTCCAGCGGTGGCGGGGGTGCCTGGGGCGCCTTGCTGAACAACTGTACTCTTGTGGAGAACAGCGCCTACTCGGGAGGAGGTTCGGGGAACAGCACTCTGAATAACTGTATACTCTATTACAATCATGGCTATGGTTACGACAACCATATCGGCTCTTCTCTTAACCGTTGTTGCTCCACACCAGATGGCGGACAGGGCAACTTTACCAACGCTCCTTTATTTGTTGATTACCCGGCGGGTAACTTCCATCTCCAGTCCGGTTCATTCTGCATCAACGCCGGAGATAATGCCGCCGCGACCGAAACCCTGGACTTGGACGGCAACTTACGCATCGTAGGCGCTTACGTGGACGTGGGAGCGTATGAATATCAGGCCGTTGCGCCGGTGCCAATCGGCGTCAGTTTTTCAGTCGCCTACACGAACCTCGCCATTGGCTTCGTGAACACATTGACAGGGGACGTTGATGGCTATCCTTCCGCCAGCTTTTGGGACTTCGGCGACAGTTCGGCGACCGTGAGCAACCAATTGAGTGTTTCTCATGCTTACGCAAGCCCGGGTAATTACACCGTTACATTCACCGCTGTGAACGACGATCATCCAGCTGGCGTGAGTGCAATTGTTGTCATACACGTGCTGGCAAACCCAATCTCCTACGTGCTGCAAGCTAATCCCACTCCTGTTGCGCCCTTCATTTCCTGGGCCGCAGCCGCAACGAACATTCAGGATGCGATCGACTCGGCTTTTGCCGGCGGTGTGATCCTCGTGAGTAACGGGGTTTATGAAACCGGGAGCGGAGTAATCCCCGGCTTTGGCTCCGCCTGCAGGGTAGCGGTAAATAGACCCCTCAATGTGCGCAGTGTGAATGGGCCGGCTGTGACTGTGATCAAAGGCTACCGCGGACCTTTGGGCACCAACGATCCCAATTCGATGCGCTGCGTTGGCCTCGTGACCGGCTCCTCGCTTACGGGGTTCACTCTGACTAATGGATGCTCGGGCCTGGGTGGGGGCGTGTTGGGTGCAACCTTTAATGTCGGTGTTACGAATTGCCTCATCATGGGCAATTCGTCGAAAATTTACGGTGGTGGCGGCAGCAGTTGCACTTTCGAAGGCTGCATTTTCGGGCAAAACACGGCTGGTGTACGGGGCGGTGCAGCAAGTCTCGCGAACCTCGACAACTGTCTGATCGTAAGCAATTGGTCGGGCTACGGTGGGGGTGGCCTCTACGGCGGAACTGCGAAGAACTGCGTCGTCGTGGGGAATTCCTCTCCGGGTTTAGGTGCCGGCACGGACAACGTTCAAGCCTACAATTCAGTTATTTATTACAACAGCAATTCCGGGGCTTCAGCCAACGGCACCAATTACAATAGCGGCACTTTCAGCTACTGCTGCACGACCCCGTTCCCGTTCGGACTCGCCAGTCCCGATACCTTCACCAACGTGCCTGCTTTTGCCAACGCAGGAGCTGGAGACTTTCGTCTAACGGCGGCCTCGCCGTGCATCAACGCGGGAATTAACAGTTCTGTCGTCAGCTCTTCAGATTTGGCCGGGCAGCCACGAATACAATTCGGTCGCGTAGATGTGGGCGCGTACGAATTTCAAACTCCGATCCACTATGCGCGCATTACCAACGCCTCACCGTCGGCGCCGTATACGAATTGGTTCACCGCCGCGACAAACATCCAGGACGCCGTGGATGCGGCCGCGCCGGGCGAATTCGTCGTTGTCAGCAACGGTGTCTATCAATTTGGCGGCCGAGCTGTCTTCGGCCTGGAAACCAATCGTGTGGTGCTCACGAATGCGGTAACGGTTTTGAGCGTGAGTGGGTCGCAGGCGACGACCATCGCCGGGGCCTTCAACACCCGCGGGGCGCTCGTGGGCAGCAACTCCGTGCTGGTGGGTTTCACCATCACCAACGGCCAGGCCCGCGCCAACATAGGAGACGCCGTGAAGGAACAAAGCGGCGGCGGCATCTGGTGCGAAGCCGGCGGGGTGCTCAGCAATTGTTTCGTCATCTGCAACCATAGCAGTTCGGGGAGCGGTTCCAGCGGTGGCGGTATTTACGGCGGGAGCATCTGGAACACGGTCATCTCGAACAACTACGCGGCCTTCGGCGGCGCGGCCTCCCAGGCCATCCTCAACAACTGCATCATCGTGAGCAATTCCGCGCCTTCCTCGCCGCCGTATGGGTATGGCGGCGGACTCTACCAATGCTCGGCGACTAATTGCACGCTGACGGCCAATGGCTGGGGCTACGGCACGACCGGCGGCGGGGCGTATCACAGCCGCCTCGTCAATTGCACCCTGATCACGAACCTGAGCACCTACGGCGGCGGCGGAGCCAGCTTCTGCCTGCTGGTCAATTGCACGCTGACGCGTAACGTGGGACAGGGCGGCGCGACTGATTCGTGCACGAATTACTATTGTGTCATGACGAACAACCTGGGCAGCAACGGCGGCGGGACCAGCGGTGGTTACGCTTACGATTGCCTCATCGTCAGCAACATTGCGAAGTTCCAGGGCGGCGGCTCCGACAAGGGCACACTCTACGACTGCACTTTGGTCGGCAACACCGCCACCAACTCTGGCGGCGGCCTCAACGGCTCGACCGCCTATAATTGCATCGTCTATTACAACAGCTCACCCGGCGGTTCGAACTGGTCCGGCGCAACCCTGTTTTCCTGCTGCACCCTGCCCACCACCGGCGCAACCATTTCACAGACCATCTCGAATGCCCCGGTCTTCGTGAACGCCGCCACCGGCAACCTCCGGCTGCAATCGAACTCTCCCTGCATCAACTCGGGAACGAACTTCTTCGCGATCGACGCCACGGATCTCGACGGCAACCCGCGGATCACGGGCGGCACGGTGGACTTCGGCGCGTACGAGTTTCAATCGCCCGCCTCCACGCTGCCCTATTTCTGGCTCGCGCAATATGGCCTGCCCATCAACAGCGCTTCCGATTCCGCCGACCCTGACGCCGACGGCGCGAGCAATCTCCAGGAATGGGGCGCGGGCACGGTGCCGACCAACGCGCTTTCTGCCCTGAAAATGCTCGGCACCACGCAGGCCGTGGTGGGTGTCTCCGTGACCTGGCAGAGTGTCTTCAGCCGGAAATACTGGATCGAACGCTCCACCAACTTAACCGCAGTGCCGGCCTTCCGCGGATTGCAGAGCAACATCACCGCCTTCAGCAGCATCACGACCTACACCGATAGCAATGCCGTCGGTGCGGGGCCTTACTTCTATCGGGTCGGAGCACAATAACCGAAGCAGTTTAAACAGGAGGAAACGGAGATAACGGAGAAGTTTTCTTTTCCATCACTGTTCTCTCCGTTTCCTCCAGTTAAACTGTTTTTTGCAAGGCCAGCCGCAACGCCTCCACCACGCCGTTGCCATGCGAAAATTGGCTCACGAAACCGCCGCCGGAGAGCACTGCGGCTTTCACCGGCTCAATGGCGTTGGCCGGGGCCGCGATATGGTGCGCGTGGCGGCGATCGAGCATGGGCAGGTCATTCAGCCAGTCGCCGACGGCAAAGACTTCCGGCGGCGACACGCTCAGCCGGCGCATGATCTCCGCGAGCGCGGAACCTTTGTTATAGGCGACATGGCTGAACCGCGCATAGACGTCGTTGCGCACGACGACCAAGTTTTCCACGGTGGCCGCGTATTCGTCGAGGTGCCGGTGGATGATATCCGCGTCGTGGTTGTTGCCGGCGATGAGACAAAACGGCGAGTAGGGATCGGAGTAAATGCGCGCGTGAAAGCGGGCATTGATCCATTCGGTCAGCTTCGGCACATCGCGTTCGATCCGGGCGAAGAGGTGTCCGTGATCGTGGGCGCAGGCAGCGTTCCAATCGTCCAAGCCGAGATAGCTCGAACCATCGTGCTGGTAAATCTCGCGCTCCACCAACACCAGGTAGTCCGGCTCGATGGTGATGTGCTTGCGCCCGAGCGACTCCATCAGGCTCGACATGTCGCGCCCGGTATTGATGACCCACTTGGCACCCTGCCGCTGCAACGAGCCGATGAGCTCCTCCAGCTCGGCGGGAATCGGCGGGTTACCGAACTCCGAAAAAATGGTCCCGTCGTAATCCGTCGAAATCAGTTTGATAGGCGTTGCCATTACAAAGGTAATATACCGCAGACGGACGTCGGGAAGCGAGTTTACGGTCGCAATCTCACCAGGGCCCCTCCGCCCGGCAGTAATTCCAGCTTGATCGACTTGCTTTCACCACCGTCCGTCCAGGTCTGCGTGGGAGCATGGAATGTCTGCATCCGTCCGGGCCCTCGCAGCAAAACCGTCGCGTCCTTCTTGAAATCGAGATTCACGACGACGAGCTGCTTCGGATGCTGCGCTGATTTGCCGAAGTCTCCGAGCGGCACATCTTGTGGCAAAGCCTCCACGGGGCCGCACCAGTACGTCACGATGGGTTCGCCCATCGTCCATTTCTTTTCCGCCGCCGGTGCGAAGGCAGCTCCGCCAGCCCAAAGCGCCGTGAGCGAGTGTTCATCGTTGCGCGAATGTCCCGGGGGGGAAATAGTGGCTTTTCCTTCAATTGCAAGGCTGGTGGACGCAATTGAACTTCGCAAATCGCCCATAATTGGCATGCATTTGGCTTGTATTCCGTGCGCTAAACCTGCAAAACCCGCAAAATGCATTGCTTGAAGATTATGAAACGAATCCTACTGATGGTCACCCTGGGCAGTCTGTTGGCCACGGTCGGCGGGGCGGCGGCGGAAGCCGGCGCGAACGACCGCCTGCAGTGGAACGTCAATACGCTCGTCGGCGATTACGAGCAGCACGGAGAAAAGAACAGCAAGTGGGACGCCCCGGCGAAAACGGCACTGGAGGCCTTTGCCCATGTCCGGACCGACGGCAACGAGACGCCGCGGAAATATTTCGGCATCATCGCCACCAATGCCCAACTCGCCGTGGACAGCGGCTGCACCGATCCCATGGTGCGCTACCTCAATATCCGTTTCACCCTGCCCGGCCACGAGCACACCGCCGCGACCGCGGGCCCCGAATACAAAAAGGTGGCCGACGCCCTCGCGGGCAGTAAGCGCCCTGAAATCCGAAAATTCTATGCCGACCTGCGGGTGGTCTCCGTCGTCAGCGAAGGAGACACCCAATCGTTTCGTGACCGGGCCATCAAGGAACTACCGCTGGCCCTGCAGGACAAACAGATGCCCGCGAAGGAAGCCGAGGATGCCTGCAACGAATTGCTGCGCGTCACCAAAGATGATCCCAAAGCCTACGAGGCGGCCTACCGCGCGATCGAGCCGATCCTCCTGCAGAACTGGTCCAACCAGGCTTTCGCCCTGCTGATCCAGGGCACCTTCCACTCGACCGATGCGTGGATGAACCGCACGGTGGGCAAAAACTTTTCCGCCACCGACCCGGGATACGCCGACTTCAACCGCCACCTCGACCAGGCAGAAGCCGCCCTCACGAAAGCCTGGGCCCTCAACCCCAATGACACCCGGATCGCGACGGAAATGATCACCGTCGAACAGGGCCGCGGCAAGGGACGCGAGCGCATGGAAGAGTGGTTCACGCGCGCCATGAAAGCGCAACCAGCCAATTACGACGCCTGCGCCCGCAAGCTGAACTATGTCTCGCCGAAATGGTACGGCACCGAGCAGGACATGCTGGTGTTCGGCCGTCAGTGCGTCGAATCCAAGGATTGGAAGGGGCGCGTCCCCCTGATTCTCGTCGACGCCCATGAAACCATCTCCGCTTACGCCAAAGATCCCGACGCGCAGAAGCAATATTGGAAACAGCCGGCGGTGTGGAAGGACATCCAGTCCTCATTCGAAAAATTCTTCCAGCTCACTCCCAACGACACCGCCTGGCGCCACAATTACGCCCTGTATGCCTACCGTTGCGAGCAGTGGGACGCCTTTAACGCGCAGCTAAAACTCATCGGGCCGGTGCACTACGAATTCTTTGGCGGCAAGGAAGAATACGAAAAAATGGTGAAGCAGGCCAAAGAACACGCCGGCGCGTCCAAGTAAGGCAAAGGTGAGACCGGCACGCTGCTGCCGTCCGGGAGTAGTGGCAAGCGGAAGGGTTTTCGGCCTTCGCACGCCGGCGCGCAGAGGACTGCGCGCCCCACCCAATTCCGAAGGCGGTTTTCCTACCGCCGGTCAGGCCGACTTCAGCTTCGCGGAGTTCTTGTGGATTTTCTCCACGGCGCGCACGACGTCGTCCATGTCGTCCTTGGTCCCGAGGAACATGCCGGTCGTGCTCAACCACACCGAAGTATCAAAAGTCTTCATCAGGCCGGGGCATTCGTTCCGCGTCTTGTAGGCTTCCCAATCCAGCTCCTGGCTGCTGTAAAACTTCTTGTACACCTCGCTCTTGAACATCTCGTGGATGAACTCCTGCGTGTAAATCGGATACTTCGGGTAACCGGGACTGGCCGGCACGCCTTCCGCCGAAAGCGCTTTCACGAACGCCGCCCGCGACAGGCCGTTGAACTCCGCTTCGTTGTAGATGAACGGATACATGTAGTAGGACAAGCGGGTCACGCCCGGATAGGGCTTCACCGGGGTGATGCCGGGAATGGCCGCCAGCTTGGGCGTGAGATACGCCGCGTTCTCGTTGCGGAGCTTCGTCTGTTCCTCGAGCTTGCGAATCTGGCAAAGGCCGATCGCCGCCTGGTATTCGGCCATGCGAATCTTGTTGCCCAGGATGAACGCGGCGATGTTGTCGTACGAACCCGGGGTGACGTTCGTCTTGAAACCGTAATTGTGATACGAGTAAAGCTTGTCGTAGAGCGCGGCATCGTCAGTGACGATCGCCCCGCCCTCGCCGATGGGCATCACCTTCGACGTTTGGAAGCTGAAGCAACCGGTCGTGCCGAAGGTGCCGAGGTTCTTCCCATTGATCGCGGACATGTGCGCCTGGCAGACATCTTCGACGACCTTGAGATTGTGCTTTTTGGCGATCTCCATGATCCGCGGCATGTCGGTTGCGTAGCCGCAGATGTGGACCGGCAGGATGGCCTTGGTGCGCGGAGTGATCTTCGCTTCGACTTTGGCGGGATCCATCTGGTAGGTCAATGGGTCAATGTCCGCGAACACCGGCATCGCACCCTTGTAAAGCACGCCCAGCAAACTCGCGCTGAAAGTGTATGGAGCGCAGATGACCTCGTCGCCCGGTTGGAGGTCCATCATCATGAACGACGCGCTGAGGGCGTTGGTGCCGTTGACGACGGCGAGGCAATACTTCGCGCCCATCATGGCCGCCCATTTTTCCTCGAACTCCTTCACCAGCTTGCCGCGGGACCAGGTCGTGCCGTGCAACACCTTGGTGACCTCGGAATCATTGGCCGGATCCCAGGACGGCCAGGTGGGCCAGGCCTTGGCGTGGGCTTTGGCGCCGCCGAGCGCGGCCGGGGTGGCGGCATCGCCGGTTTCAGCCGCAAAGAGTGGCGCGGCGGTGCTGGCCGCCAGGACGGCGGTGCCGCTGGCCACGGAGCTGCGTTTCAGGAATTCGCGTCGGGAGATGTTGGTATTCATGCTGACAGATTTTTCAGGCTTGGAGCGCAATGATATACGGTGTTTACACGCTGAGCTTTAGCGGGGACCCGCTGCGCAAGCAAGCACTAGCCACCAAGGCAGACGCTTTCACCGGACGCCTTATTCGGTTTTTGCGGTTGGGAGCCGGGGCAGATACCGTGTCCGGGTTTGAACAGTAATACCCTTGTTAACTGCAAAACCCCAGGTTTTTGAGGGTGCTGCGGCTTATAAAGCCGCGCTCCGGGACTTTTACGGAACCATCAGGCGGTAGAAGCGCTGCGGGGCGTCCGTCGGTGCGACATACGGGCTCGAGACGTCCTCCAGGACATGCCACGGCCCGTCCAGCGAGTCCGCGTATTGGAGGACACCGGCCCCGAACCATGAAACACCGATCTGCCCGTTGTTGATGCTGTAACTCAACTCTGGCGTGATGGTTGCCACCGGCGGCTCGTACGAACTCGGCGCGGGGCCGCTCGGCGTGGTCAGTTGAAACGCCGCGTTCATCGGCGCCCCGGCGAACCAGCTGCCCCCCGGATAGAACAGCGGGCTCCAGTGCGGTCCGATCAGGGTCGGGCTCCACTCGGCCGGCGCGCGGAACGGGCTGTTCGTGACCGCGGTCTTCCAGCCGAACCGATTGGTCGTGTAAGCAGTCACACTCATCCAGGTGTACTGGTTGGATTTGGCGAAATAAGCGATGGATGGTGGAACGGCGAAATCATAGCGGAAGACTTTTGTGCCCGTGGCCAGAATGTTCGAGGCCGCGGTATTGTAGAATGGCGAGCTCTCGAGAGTTGCCACGAGCGTACTGGTGTACGCGCCACGACCGAACAACTGCCGCCAGGATTGCCAACCCGGCCGCGACGGAATGGTGTTAGTGCCGGGCACATCGGTCCAGAATTTGAGTTCGAAGGTGACATTCGTGTCCACGATGTCATTGGTCCACGACCCCCAGATGCTGACGCCCGTGATCAGGGCGTTGCTCGAGCAAAAGAAATCATCCGCGACGGTCTGGCCCCCGCTGGGCGAGGTGGCCTGGATGTCCATGCCGTTGGTGGTCAACTGCGGCAGGGCGGTGAAGTTGGTTTGTTGCGGTGGCGGCGGGTTGCCGATGATGTCGAGCTCGCCAATCATGCCGATGCCGGAGTGAAGAAAAATGTGGCAATGAAAGACCCAGCGTCCAAGGCCGCCGCCATTGGTGGCCGTGCTGGTGCAGGGAGCGACCACGGGTCCGGGTGGGAATGAAGGGGCGCTGTCACAAATCCGGCCGCGGTCTTCCAGAAGCAACCGGTAGATGAGAGCCTGCCCTGGCTGGATATCCACCGTGTCCACGAATTCGTTGTAATTGTAACTGTATAATATGTTGGCATCCGTGGCGCCCACCATGGCCACCGGCTGCATCGAAAAGCCGTGCAAATGGAAGGGGTGGACGCTCGGTCCGCCGCCCGTTTCGTTGCGAGCGGATAGTTGAATGAGATCGCCGATATGGGCGTAGAGGGTGCTGTTGGGACGATGGATGCTGAGAAAATCCCCGTTGCCGCTGTTGCCATCCAGTTCCGGGGCAACGCCATCAATGTTGGGAATCGAGTTGTAGGAGACGCCGCCAGAATCCACCGCCGCACCATTCTGGATGTGGATGGTTGGGTCGTTGGTTCCCGGCATGTTGATGGCGGCCGGATTGGTCAACGGCGACAGGTTGGTATTCGTCTTGATATTAAGAATGGTCTGACCGATCGCCGCGAGAATGGGCGTGCCGTTGGTAATGGGGGGCAGATTTACATTGGTGCCCTGGATCTTGAAATAAGCCACCGGGTAGTTGGCAGGGAGGTTTTGCGACAATTGGTACGGTTGGGGCAGTGGATTGCCGACCAGTTGGATGATATCGCCATTCGCCCCGGAGGGGACAATGATCGCATCCTCGCGTTCGCCGGAGCCGATATTGATTTCGCCGAGACTATAAAGGGTGTTCCAGCTCCCTTGCACGCCGCCCTCAAGCCTTGCGTATTCAAGGAGACCGCCCTGGCCGCCGATGCGGTACAGGTTACGGTCCAGGTTGGGGTTCCCATTGGTGAGCAGGGTGAGGCGGAAATTCCGCGAAATGGCTTCGTTGAGGAGGCGCAGCCGGATTTTCGTTCCGGACTGGACGGTAAACATGGGTGTCTTGGCGACGGGGTCCGGCACCTGGCCATTCACGAGGATGCGCGAACCGGGCGTGCCGGACGCGCCGCAAAAGGCATTGCCGTTGCCGGGATTGGTATGACAGGCCGAGATGACCTGATTGAGCGTATACCAGTTGCCCGCGACTTGTTTGCCAACCATTCCGGTGAGGGGATTCACCTCGATGTCACTCATGGCCAGGGTGTAACTGTTGGTTGGATCGGGCAGGACGCCGGAGCTAATGAGGTTGGATTCCCCGGGGTTGGCAATGATAATGACGCCATACATGCCCGCGAAGGTAGCGCTGCCAGGGGTCATGTGAGAATGGAACCAGAACAACCCGGGACGTGGCGCCACGAACTGATAATTGTAGCTCTGCCCCACCAACACGGCGTCCTGCGTGACGCCGGTGCCGTCGCTGTCATTGTCCAGTTCGATGCCGTGCCAGTGGATGCTGGAAGTCTCGTTGTTGTTGGTGGCGTTGTTCTTGTAATGGCAGATCATGGTCTGGCCGACATTCATACGGATGACGGGCACCGGCAGGCCGGCGGCTCCGGAGGGGGCCGGAAGGCGGTCGTCGCGGTACATCATCATGTGCACCGGGACGGCATTGGTGCCAATGGTGCAGTCAATGTTGGTTGAGGTCAGATAGCACTCGAACGTGTTGGCCAGGGTGGAAACGTTCGTGACCATGAACAAGCCGGCCCGCGCGGTGGGCGCGAAGGTGCAGGCGAGCAGCACCGCGAGTGCGGCGAAGATCCGGATGGCGCAAGTTTTCATCGTTTGGTGACTCCAGTTTCGATTTTGGCTTCATTCAGGGCCTTGACCAGTTGCTCCACGGCGGGACGCTCATCCGCATCCAATATCCCCAACCGGGAGCGGACGATCCCCTGCCCATCTATTACGAACGTGCAGTGATTGGCGCTGCCCACCGACTTGCCGGTGGTGTCGGGGTTGCGGATGTGATAGGCGTCAATCGTCTTGCTGGTGAAATCAGAGAGGAGCGGATAAGTAATGCGCTGGTTTTTGGCGAAGCGCTTCAGAATTGCCTCCGGGTCATAACTTACCGCGACGACGCGCCCCCCGGTGGCTTCGATTTCCCTGAGGTTGCGCTGGATCTTGGTGAGCTGCAGTTTGCAATAAAGGCACCAATCGGCGGAGCGATAAAAGACCACGGCGACCGGCCCATGTTTCAGCAAATCCTTGAGCGAAACTTCCTGTCCATTCTGATCCGCGAGTTTGAAATCCGGGGCTTTGTCTCCAACCCACAACTCGACCGCCTTGGTTTCGGGCAAGGCCTGGGCAAACAAATGACACGGCACAGCCAGCAAGGCGAGAGCAGTGAATCCGATCCAGCCCAAATAACTGATTGTTCGCTTCATCTCGTGCCTGGTGAGGTGGATTGCACTGACATCTAGCCTCGCGAGGCATTGCGGCGACAACGGTTCCAGCCAAAAACGGCAAGGCCCGCCAGCAATACCAACCCCGCCGAAGGCTCCGGAATCAGCGTCCAAAATTGATAGGTCGGCGCCGTCGCGTCATAGCCCGGATTGCCCACCCCCGGTGCGTAGTCCGCGATCAGGAAGGGCAATACGTCCGTATGTTGGAAAACAAAGAACGGGTTGACGAACGGATCCGGCGGCCCCGGCGTCACCGCCGGCGAATTATACCCGTCGTCATTGCTGGAATAGAAAATCAGGTGGCCCGCCCCGTCGAACCGCAGCACATACGTGATCGGGCTGCCGGACTCGAATGGATTCTGAACCAGCACGTCCCCCGCCGTGCCCAGAAAAGGGATATTGTAGTAAAGCACGTTCCAATTCTGGAGGCCGCCCGAGCTGATCGTCGGGTCGGTCCCGATCGTGTAGGACAGGCTGCCCATGCCCCCATTCGTCTGGCTGTTGCCAAACTCATCCACCTTGATCGTCTGGGCGTCGGCGCCCCCCGCCGCCAACAGCATTATCGTGCAAATCAACAAACCTTGAATTGGGTGTTTCATAGGAATTGGTGCCGGGTTAGGGATCGAAATTCTCTCGTAAAAAAAGGGATCGGGACAAAACCCATCCGGGTTTTCGACGGCTGGCCCGCCAATGAAAAATGGCAGTTGGTCGTGGTCACGGGGCGCTGATTGAAAGTATTAGAAAATCAAACCCTGATTTCTGTCAACGTAAATTGCTGTCGATCCGCCAAAAAATGTGTGCCCTGCCTCGGCCCACCCATCCCTCGCCGGTCGGGGCCTCCCCGCTGAGCGGGAGAAAAGTCACCTCCTGACGAGTTTTATCGCCCTGCTCCCCACCACGGGATTCATTGACAACTTCGCGTCCGCTGACCTACAGTCCGCGCCGTCGTTAAGCCATGAAAATGGCCTCGCGAGGCGGAAAGATGCTTCGCTTTGAAATCTAAAATCCAGAATCAAAACCGCTCCCGAATCCCGCTCCATGGTTGAAACCGCCAAAATCGAAACCGACCTGCTCGCGTTCATCAAACGCGAGGTCTTCGCCCCTTCGGTCGAGGTCACCCTGGACACCGATCTGGTGGGCGCGGGCTTTGATTCCATGTCCCTGGTCCGCGTGCTCCTGTTTGTGGAACAAACCTACGGCATGTGGGTGCCCGAATCCGAGATCACCCCCGAGGCCCTCCAAAACCTCCGCTCCCTCGCCGCCACCATCGGGCGACTGGTCAACAAGACGTAGGATGTGGACCCTCCCCTGTAGTCCGCAAACGTCAGCAGTGTCGAAGTTTGGAGTTTGGAGTTTGAAGTTTATCTGGCCTGCCGCGCCGAAGCGTCCTCGCGAAGGCAGGTGCTTGGTCCTTGGTCCTTGGTCGTTCGCATGAGCCCACCCCGCCATTATCTCAGCGGCTGCGATTACGTCATGCTGGCGCTGGACTACGAAATGCGGAAGCACGGGTATCCGGGCAATTCGTGTCAGATCATCCTGGACTTGGTCTCGCCCGTTTCTCCGACGGCCATGCGCGAGCGGGCGGCCGAAATCGCCCGCGCCTATCCCGAGCTCAACTCACGCCGGCGCGGAAGGCTTCGTCCCTACTGGAAATTGCCGCGTGGCGCGGCGCGTCCGCCCGAAGTGCGCGTGCATCGCGCCGGCCCGGACGCGGTGCAACAGGTAATGAACACGCCGTTGCGCCCCAAGCTCGGCGAACAGGCCCGGTTCGATTTGATCGAGCAGGACGGCCAGGCCTCGCGGGTAATCTTCACCTGGGCCCACTCGTTCATGGACGCGCCCAGCGCGGAAAACTTTCTAGCCGTGTTCGGGCGCAACGACATCCCGCTGCCGAAGGCCCACCTGCCGCCTCCGCCCCGGCCGCCAATGTCCTGGCGGACGCGGATAAAGCTGTCGTGGAAACATATCCGGCAGTATGAGGAATTCAGCAAAAACGCCCCCAAATCGCCAGGCGTGCGACGACCGCAAGAACCGCACATGGTGCAATATCGGTTGGAGCGTTTCACGCCCGAGGAAACGAAAACCATCCGGGCGAACAGCGTGAAACATTGCGGCATGCTCCGCGAGGCGCAGTTCCATGCGGCGGTCGCCACCCTGGAATTGCACCGGCTGCACCAGCGCATCGGCCGCCCCAGCCCGAGCTACGTCATCCCCGTGCCGGTGGCGCTGCGCCCCAAGGGCACCGTCGAGCCGCTGTTCAGCAACCAGGTCACGATGTTGATGCTGCAGCTTTTGCCCGCGCAGCTGGTGGATATCAAAACCGCGGCGGATGCGATCAAGGAACAAACCGCCGCCGCCATGCGCACGGGCATGGTGGACACCGGCCGGCTGTTCATGGAAACCTTGCGCTTCCTGCCCATGCCGATTTACATGGGCTTTGCGAAGCAATCGCTGAAAGGTGAAATTTCGTCGCTGTATTACGGCAACACCGCCGCCGTCAGTCCGCTGCTCACGTCGTTCATGGGCGCGGGCATCGAGGAATTCACCCATATTGCCGCGGTCCCGCCCTCGCCCGGCATTGGCTCCATCTTCTACTATTTCAAGGGTGAGATGCGCATAAGCGTCCTGAATCTCGCGCCGGTGTTGAGCGAAGCGGAAGCCGCGGAATTCGCCGCCGGTCTCCGCGCGCGATTGCTCCAGCCGTGAGCACGCGGGCGGACATCGTGGTGGTCGGCGCGGGAGCGGCGGGCATCGCGGCCGCCATCTCCGCCGCGCGAGCCGGAGCCACCACCATCCTGATGGACCAACGTCCCGGACCCGGCGGCACCGGCGGATTCAGCGGACTGACTACCCTCTGCGGCCTTTACGACAGCAAAGGCGAATTCCTCGTCACCGGCCTGGCGCGGGAGTTCGCCGCAAAAGTCGCCGAAGCGCCGCCCTTGCGCATGGGCCGGGTCTGGGTGCTGCCCTACCGACCGGAACGCTTTCGCGAAATCGCAGCGACAATGATCGCTTCGGAGCCAAACCTGACCGTTCGGTGGAACGAGAGCCTGGGCGAGGTGAAAGTGGAAGACGGGCGAATCGCGCAATTGAACGAGACTGAAACCAAAGCGGTGATTGATTGCTCGGGCACCGCGGAAGTCGCGCGCGCCGCCGGCGCCAAATGCCTTGCCACCGACGAGCGGACGCAATCACCCGCCATCATCTTTCCGCTTCATGGCGTAACAATAGACCTGCGTGACGCCGCCTCGGTCACACGCGCGCTGTTGCCGCTGGCGCGGGCGGGGATACCGCCGCTGCATTTTCAACCGAGTCTCGAGCCCGGAGTCGTGTCCGTGAAATTTACGGGAACGGCGGAACAGGTTCCCCAGGTAATCGAACAATTGCGCCGCAGCGTGACGGGTTTTGAAAATTGCCTGACACCGGTTTCAGAATTCACCCCCGCGCGCCGCGCTGGCCGCATGATTATCGGCCCCTATGTGCTGACCGGCGAGGACGTGCTGGGCGCGCGCAAATTTCCGGACGCGGTCGCGCAATGCGCCTGGCCGATCGAGGAATGGGGCACCGATGGCATGGCGCGGCTGCGATACCTGCCCGACGGTGAGCATTACGAAATCACGGCGGAGGCGTTGCGTTCCACGGACGTGCAAAATCTCTTCATGGCCGGCAAAACGATCAGCGCCGACGAGGCCGCCATCGGCAGCGCGCGGGTGATGGGTTGTTGCCTGGCGACCGGCGCGGCGGCTGGCCTTCTGGCGGCCAGGTGGGTAAGCTCTTCGGACTGCTGACCGCCGGAATGACTGAAATGACAAAAGCCGCCGGGCGGGCCTGGGCGGAGACCTTCCGTTACGCGGCCCGCCATTCGCCCTACTACCGCAAACTGTTTCGCGGTGTGCGCGGCGTGCCTTCCCTCAGCGCCGTCCCGTGCGTGGACAAACAGACGATTTCCAAACGCAACGCGGAGTTTCTCTGCGTTCCTCGCGAGCGGATTGCGGAGATTGTGAGCACCAGCGGCACGACGGGGCATCCCCTGCTCTGGATGCTGACGGAAGCGGATTTGCGGCGGCTGGGCACGAACGAACGCCTCTCGTTCGAATGCGCGGGACTTACCGCGAAGGACACCGTGCTGGTGGCGGTGGCCATGGATCGCTGTTTCATCGCCGGGCTGGCTTACTCACTGGGTTTGCGCGAATTGGGCTGCGCCGCCGTGCGCGTGGGGCCGGGTTCGCCCGCGCTCGCCTTGGAAATGATCGAACGCACGCGGCCCACGGCTATCGTCGGCGTGCCGTCTTATCTGCGCGTAATCGCAGCGAAGGCGCGGGAGGCCGGGTTCATCTTGAAGCGCGCCGGGGTGCGCAAGGCGGTGTGCATCGGCGAACCGGTGCGTGACCGGTCGTTCGCTTTGAATGCCGCCGGCGCAGACATTGAAGCAGAGTGGGGCGCAAAGATTTATTCCACGTATGGAGTCACGGAGTTGGCCAACGCGCTTTGCGAATGTGACGCAGGTGTCGGCGGCCATCTTCACGAGGAGATGCTGTATCTCGAAATTCTGGACGACGACGGTCGCGCCGTCCCCGAAGGCGAGCCAGGTGAAGTGGTGGCCACTACTTTTGGCGTCGAAGCCATGCCGTTGATTCGCTATCGCACCGGCGATTGCGCCGCGATGTTCACCGGGCGGTGCAAGTGCGGACGCCGGACACCACGGCTGGGGCCGATCATCGGCCGCAAAAACCAGAAGCTGAAATTCAAGGGTGCGTCGCTGTTCCCCTCGACTTTGCAGACGGTGTTGGAGCAGGTTAAGGGCGTGGAATCGTATGTGATTGTCGCGCGGGCCGAGAACGAACTCTCGGACTCGATCGAAGTTTTAGTGCACGGCACCGCGCCGGTGGCGTTGCTGCGCGAAGCATTGCAGGCGCGCTCGCGCATCACGCCGGCAATCCGCCGCGCGCCGCGCGCGGAAATCGAGGCGCTGCAGATGCCACCCCAGGCGCGTAAACGCCGGACTTTTGTTGACCTGCGGTGAAACCCTGCATTCTCATCCCCTGCTACAATCATCCCGGCACCGTTGCCGAGGTGGCCAAAGCCGCGCGCGCGCACGGCCCGGTGATCATTGTGGACGACGGCTCGACCGAACCCGTGCCCCAACTGCCGGATTGCCAGGTCATCCGCCTGCCGGAGAATCGCGGCAAGGGCGCCGCGTTGCGCGCCGGGTTCGCGGCCGCGGCCGAGGCCGGCTTCACGCACGCGATTACAGTGGACGCCGACGGCCAGCATGACCCGGAATACCTGCCCGATTTTCTGGCCGCGGCCGAAAAACAACCGGACGCGTTCATTTTGGGCGTGCGCGACTTTTACGCCTCGGGCACGCCGGCGGGACGACGTCGCTCCAACGCGGTTTCCACGTTCTGGTTTCGCGTCGAATCCGGCGTGCGGCTGGGCGACACGCAATGCGGTTTTCGTTGTTACCCCCTCGACTTGGTAAAGAAGCTTCGCATTCGTTCCTCGCGTTACGCCTATGAACTGGAATTCATGGTCCGCACCGCCTGGCTGGGCGTGCCGATCGTCCCGGTGAACATGGTCTGCACTTACCGGCCCGAACACATTCTGCAATCTCATTTCCGTCCGGTCCTCGATCTGGCGCACATTACGATTATGAACATCGGTCTCGTGCTGCAGTCGTGGATCGTGCCACGGCCGGTGCGCATCGCGTGGTCCAAGGGAGAGCGCTGGGGCTGGCTGCGGACGGTGAAAGCTTTTTTCTCCGAGCACGCCCACCAACCCGGGCGGCTGGCCTGCGCGGTGGGTCTCGGACTCTTTTGCGGCATCGCGCCGTTCTGGGGCTGCCAGATGTTGGTAGCGGGAACGCTCGCGCATTGGCTTCGCTTGAACAAAGCGATCGCGTTGGTGGCGAGCAACATCTCCATCTTCCCGCTCACGCCGTTCGTCTGGTACAGCGGCCTGGCGCTGGGACACTGGATGTTCACCGGCCAGGTGCTGCACGTCGCGGCGCAGGAAGTCACGCGCACCCTGCTCGCAAGTTATCTCTGGCAATTCCTCGTGGGCAGTGTCGCCTTGGGCGCGCTGGTGGGGGTCATCGGCCTCGCCACCACTTACGGCGTCGCGAAACTATGGCGGCACGCTTGAGTTCCTTCCCGCTCCCGCGATGAAGCCCGATCTTTACACCCGCCTTTACCTCTGGATGGTGCGGCATCGCGCCCTAGTCTTCATCGCGCTCGCCTTGGTCGCGGGCTTTTGCATCTACAAGACCAAGGATCTGAAGCTGGCCGAGGACATCCTCGACGACCTGCCGCAACGCGACCGGATCGTGGACGATTACCGCTACACGCTCCGCAAGTTCCGCCAGATTGACCGCGTCTATCTTGACGTGGGCGTGAAAAATGACGACCCCACGCAGCTCGCCGAGGCGTCGCAGGTGGTCTCCTCCATGCTGGCCACGAACCCGGCTTACGTCCGCGTGATGGACAAGTTCGACGTGAACCTGCAGCGCAAGATCGTGGACTACCTGACCGGGGCGCTGCCCAACCTGTTCACCGA
This sequence comes from uncultured Verrucomicrobiota bacterium, assembly GCA_964448135.1. GTDB lineage: Bacteria > Verrucomicrobiota > Verrucomicrobiia > Limisphaerales > UBA8199 > CAYUVH01. The sequence goes on from CAYUVH010000034.1 coordinate 43,823, forward strand.
AAACGACATCCAGCCGCTGGAAAAGAAACTCGAGCCGGCGGAGATCAAATCCTACCTCACCGCCATGCGGCGCAAGCTCGCCGGACCGGAAGGCATGGTATTGAAGGATATCGTCGCCGCCGACCCGGTCGGCATGAGCGCGCTGGTGGTGAATAAAATCCTGCCGCTGCAAACCGGCCTCGGCGACGCCCATATCGAGGACGGGCGCATCACCAGCGCGGATGGCCGCCACGTGATGCTGATGGCGGAGCCGAAATTTCCTTCCTCGGACCCGCAAAAGAGCGAAGTGCTCGTGGATGAGCTGATGAAACTCAAGGGCGACATCCGCACCAATTTCCCGGGTGCGGAACTTGCCATTACCGGCGGCCACAGGATGGCCGTGGACAATGCGCGCCTGGTCAAGGTGGACGCGCGGCGCTGTGTGACGCTGGGCATGGCTGCGATGCTCGTGTTGTGCCTCACCGCGTACCGGCGCCGGTGGCTGGCGCTGATCACGTTTCTGCCTTCGCTCTTCGGCACGCTCATCGCGGGGATGGTGCTGGCCTATCTTTATCACGGACACCTCTCCGCGCTCTCGCTCGGCCTGGCCACGATCGCCATCGGTATCACGGTGGACTACGCGGTATATGTTATCTACCACTTGGATAACGCCGCCGGGTTGGATCGCGCCGCCGTGGGCCGGCATGTCGGCCGGCTTCTGGTGCCGATCGGGGTCGGCTCGCTCACCACCGTCGCCGCCTTCCTGGTGATGATGGCATCGCCGATGCGCGGTTACCAGCAACTGGGAATTTACGGCGCGCTGGGCGTGCTGTTCTCGGCCTCCTTCGCGCTCCTCTTTCTGCCTTTGCTCGTGCCCATTCCGAAGAAAAGCGGCCAGCCGCCTCTCTGGCTCACCAGCTTGATGGGCCGTTTCGAAGCCTGGCGCATGCGGCGCCTCCCCTGGCTGCTGATTATCATGGCGATCATCTCCGTGGTCTCCGTCGCAGGACTGCGCCGCCTGCGTTTCGAGGGCGATCTCGCCCGCATGAACGGCATCACCCAGTCCACGCGCGAAGACGAGGCCAGCATTCGCAACACTTGGGGCGATGCACTGGGCATGACCCTGGTCATCGCCCGGGGCAAAACCCCGGACGAAGCCCTGCAACAAAACGACCGCGCCTATGAAATCCTGCACCGGCGCGCGGGCGTGCAGGAAGTCTATTCCCTTGCGTTGGTCTGCCCTTCACTTGCCACGCAGAGCAACAACATCTCGCACTGGAAAACGTTCTGGACCCCGGCCCGCGAGGAAGCGCTCCGCCAGGCGCTCACGCAAATCGGCGGCGAGCTTGGCTTCCGTCCCGAGGCCTTCGACCCGTTCTGGAAGCAACTGCATGCCCCGCCGCAATTCATCACGCTCGACACTTTCAAGGGCACGCCCATCGAGGAAGCGCTCAAGGAACGCGTCGCCCTCGGCGAGGGCGACAACGCCATCAGCACCGTGCTCAAGCTCGACGACAACGTGAACGTGGAGGAACTCCGCGCCGCCCTGCCGGGCATGATTCTCCTGCACAAGCGCAACCTCGCCGATCACATCGCCGAACTGGCCCGCAGCGGCCTGGGCAACTTCGCGCTCTGGACCGGCGTGCTGGTGGCGGTGATTCTTTATTTCTCGCTCTTCTCGGTCGAACTCGTCCTCGCCACCCTGCTCCCGCTCGCCTTCGGCCTGCTGTGGACCTTCGGCGTCATGGGCTGGCTGGGCCTGCCCATCGATATCGTGAACAGCATTTTCGTCGTGTTCGTCATCGGCGTAGGCGAGGACTACAGCGTCTTTTTCGTCACGTGCAAGCTGGACGAATGGCGCGGCGTGCCCGGACGCCTCGCGGCGACCAGCGCGGCGGTGGTCATCTCCGCACTCACCACGATCTTTGGCTTCGCGGTGCTGGTCTTCGCGAAACATCCGATGCTCTTTTCCATGGGCGTCACCGTGCTCCTGGGCATGGTCTTTTCCATTTTCGCCACGCTGGTCCTGACCCCGCTGTGCATGGACCTGCTACTCTTCAAGCCGCCGCCGCGCGGCGCCACGCGCTGGTGGCAACCACTCGGTACGCTCTGGGTCTTTCTACACCTCGGCGGCAGCCAGGTGTTTCTCTACTACATCCTGCGGCCGATCCTGAAAATCTTTTCGCCCGAAACCGCCAACGACCAGGTACGGAGCGCCACTCGCTGGATGGCCCGCGGCGTCGTCAAAGGGATGCCCTTCGGCAAACTCGAATTCCAAAACATCTCACCCGAAACTTTCGCGAAACCCGCCATCGTCATCAGCAACCACCAGTCCGCCGTGGACGTGATGCTCATCGTGAGCCTGCCGGGCGACATCCGGCAGACGGCGAAAAAACGCGTGTTCGACAATCCGATGCTGGGCATCGGCTGCAAAGTGCTGGGCCATGTACTGGTCGAGCCCAACGATCCGCAGACGACCCTCCAGCGCTGCCGCGAAAAACTCGCCGAAGGCGCCCTCGTCCATTTCTTTCCCGAAGGCACGCGTTCCGCTGACGGACTCATCAGAAAATTCCATCGCGGTGCCTTTGAACTCGCCGTCGAATTGAACCAGGACATCCTGCCTGTCGTGCTTTGCGACAGCATCACGGCCGTTCCCCGTGATGCCTATTGGTTCGAACCTTTCCACGTCACTGTGCGCGCCTATCCCCGGGTGACACCGCAGAATTTCGATTACTCTCTGGGGCCGATCGCCCTGATGCGCCATTGCGAAGCCATCGTTCGCGCCGGCCTCCAGCAACAGCTCGACGAGGTCAATACCCCGCGCGTCCTGCGCCGCAAAGTCGAACGCCTCTACCGCTACCAGGGCCCCTTGGTGGAGCAGTTCGCGCATTGGAAGATGAAAGCCGATCCGATGTTCCAATACCTCGACCGGGTCGTGCCCCGGGAGGGATTGATTCTCGACCTCGGCTGCGGCTACGGGCTGGCGAGCCACTGGCTCTCGTTTTGCACCGATCAGCGGACCTGTATCGGCGTGGACTACGACGAAGGCAAAATCGCCATCGCGCAACGTACCGCCCCCGGCCATGAGCGCATCCGCTTTGAAGTCCACGATTTGCTGGCCTGGGATTACCCGCCCTGCGACACGATCCTGCTCCTCGATGTGCTGCATTATTTGAATCCGGACCAGCAACGCATCGTGCTCGAAAAAGCCCGCCGCGCCTTGCGCCCGGGCGGTCGCCTGGTTTTGCGCGAAGCGGATCGCTCGGAAAAGCGCGGGCACCGGCGGGTGCAGTTTTTCGAGCGGCTGGCCACCGGCATCGGCGCCAATCGCATGCAGGAAGGCCTCTACTTTCTCAGCCTGGAAGAAATGAAGGCGGCCATCACCGCCGCGGGATTTGCGCGTTACGAAGTCAGGCAGCAGGGCGAACGGAGCTCAAATACACTGCTCGTGGCTCAGGTTGCAGGACCGCAATCCGCCGCTGGATAAACTCCTGAAAGTCCGGCCGCTGCATGTTCAGGTAGGCTTCCGGCTGGATGGGCTCGCCGTAATGCACTTCGACCTGCCGTAATCCGGCTATCGGATGAAAGCGCCCGGTCTTGGTCGAGACATGCTGCATGTTGGCGATGAACACTGGCACAATCGGCAGCTGCGCCGCCTGGGCAATGTAATAAATCCCCGGCTGGCAGGGCAGCACACTCGTGCCGTCGCCGCGCGTGCCTTCGGGAAACACTATCAGTTGAAAATCCTTCCCCGCGCGGCCGTAAGCCTGCAGATCGCGAATGCGCCCGGGGTTCAATTTGCCACGCTCCACCAAGTACGCCGTGGCTCCGCTAAGCCAGCGCCGCAACCACGACGCGCCCCAGATCTTCCAGTCGCCCAGCACCAATATGGGATAAAGGCCGGTGCGCCAGGCCAGGCCGCCCAGGATCAACGTGTCCAGGAGGCTGACGTGATTGACCACGAACAGATACTTCTGCTTCTTGTCCAATTTCTCCACGCCCTCCACCCGCCGCACATAGGGCAGCACCAGGAAAAAACGCAGCGCCAATCCCTGAAAGAATTGCGTGCAAGTCCCTCCCCGGGAGGCTTTGAGTTGGGTCACTTCTCGCATTTGCTTTGCGAAAGCTTAAACCCTTGCCCCCCGGATATCAACCCGCACGGAAAATTCCCGTTCACAGCGCGGGGCGTTCCATGGTCAAATCGGTGCGCTTGCGAGCCGCCCCCGGTCCGATCTGCGCGCGGAACGCCGCGTGCAACCGGTCGCCAAAGCCCCATTCCGCATCGCATTTCTGCAAGGTGTGCACGAGGCCTTCATTGATCGCGGCCTGGACGGCGCGCAATCGCTCGCAGGCGTCAATCATGGCCGCCCGATAGCGCTCATCGCCTTCCTTGAATTCAGGCGTGGACATCGCCGCGAACGCTTCCCTCAGTGATTGGCTGTTTCCCTCCCGCAACTGATTCAACACCGTCATGAGCGACACCAGCGAAGCCCGCCGCGAATCATGCCGCACCTGCCAGGCGATGTAACCGATCGCCAACGCCAGCACCAACTGGCCAGCCCCCAGCAGCAGCGTGGTCGTATCCATGGATCACTTCGACCGTCGGGCTAATTGTTATTTGCAGAACACCAAAGTGGTCTTGGGCGGTCAAGACAGATTAGCGGGACGACAGCTGCCACAGAATCCCCAGCCCAAGTCCCAAAACCACTACCGACGCAAAGAGCGCGGTTGATGAAATCCACAAGCTGAGGAGACACGCCACGGCAATCGAGCAGGCCAGGCAACTCCAGAATCGAAGCATCCCTCGTCCCTCGGCAACGGCGGCGCAGATGTTCACGATCAATTCGATGAAATCCACGCATTCAAAAATACCGCCGATCAACCCGACAATGAATTCCAACACATCCACGCCCCTTTTTCGCCCGGAAGCATGGATTGGCCCATTACAAAGGCCCTATCGCTTTGGAAATGCTGCTTGGGACCCTGTCTGAAAACAAAAAACACCAGCGCGGAACCTCTTCGCGCTGGTGTCTTCAGACCAAACAAGCCCCGACCTGCGTTCAGGTCGCCCAACCAAGACCATCCTGATCACCGCAAATCCGCCAATCCACAGTCGTCGTGGACGCATTTTCAGAATACGTCGACGGGGATTGCGCGAATACGGCCCGGTGGCGGACGGCCACCGGGAAACTAACGCTGGTCGGGAAGACGGGGGTGATACGAGGAGCCATGGTGGGTGCATTGGCTCTGACTCGGTCCTGCGCCGACCAGCAAATCTTTCCCAAATCTATTCTAGCCCGGGTCTTTCTCATAAGCGACTCTCCGGATTTTGGTTGAGTGACACCAAACTTTATTTAGAACTGCTTCCTACTTGCCACACGACCGCGCGGGCCACAACTAGGGAAATTCCTTGGTACACCCCGGGGAATAATCTCTTAATCGCGGCTTAATGAAATGCCGCGCGGCCTCAAGGCGAGGACGCCAGCAGCTCGCGAAGGTCCGCCGCAAAAGCCTCCACGTCTTCCGGCGTGGTGTCCCAACTGCACATCAACCGCGATTCGCCCGCCCCGCCCACATGCGAAAAGAACTTCCAGCCGCGCTGCTCCCGCATGGCATTGGCGATTTCATCCGGAATCTTTGCGAACACGACGTTCGTCTGCACGGCATGAGCAATCTCCACACGGCCTAGCGCGCGGATCGCGGCTTCCAGCCGTCTGGCCATGGCGTTCGCGTGCGCCGCGTGACGCAGCCACGCGCCGTCCTGCAATACGCCGACCCACGGCGCGGAAATGAAACGCAGCTTCGACGCGAGCTGCCCGCCCTGCTTGCAACGATAATCAAACTCGCGCGCCAGTTCCTTGTTGAAGAAGACCACCGCCTCGCCCACGGCGAGCCCGTTCTTCGTGCCGCCGAAGCACAGCACGTCCACGCCCGCCTCCCACGTGATCTGGCGCGGCTTGACGCCGAGCGAAGCCACCGCATTGGCGAAGCGCGCGCCGTCCATCTGCACACGCATTTGAAAGCGGTGCGCCTCCGCGACCAGCGCCTTCAATTCGTCGAGCGAGTAAATCGTGCCCAGTTCGTTCGGCTGCGTAATACTAAGCGCCCGCGCTTTGGGATAGTGGAGATCGGAGCGCTTCTTCACCACGCCCTCGATCGCGCGCGGATCAATCTTCGCGTGATCCCCCGGCAGCACCAGGACCTTTGCGCCGTTCGCGAAGAATTCCGGCGCGCCGCATTCGGACGTTTCCAGGTGCGCGAACTCGTGGCACAGCACGCTGTGATAGGACTGGCACAGCGACGCCACGGCCAGCGCATTCGAGGACGTGCCGTTGATGACAAAGTAAACCTCGCAATCGGTCTCGAAAACCTGGCGGATGAGATCGCACGCCTTCGCGGTCCACGTATCGCTGCCGTAGCTGGACTCGTGGCCGGCGTTCGCCTCGATCAGAGCGGCCAGCGCTTCCGGACACATGCCCGAACAATTGTCACTGGCAAACTGGCGGCGTTTCGGTGATCCACTCATGCGCGCATTCTAAGGGAGCCGCCCCGGCTGGGAAGAGCGGACTTGCAAACCTGGATTCAGGGCTTCAGAAAATCCGCCAGGCTCTGCTGCATCGCCTTCAGATCCGGCAAATTCACATACATCATGTGACCCGAGGCGAATTCCGCGTAGCTGATGTTGTCCCGATATGCGGCAGCCAATTGCATGTGGTCGATGCTGTATTTGATGCCGTCCACCGGGCAGACCAGGTCGCATTGGCCGCCCAGCACCAGCACGCGCATGTAACGGTTCTGGTTCATCACGCCGGCCAGTTGTTCGGCGACGTTGGGATAACGATTTTTGTCCGCGTAAGCCCACGGCTGCACACCCGCGATGATGGTGTAGGGCAAGTCATCCACGAACTTCAATTCCTGCCGCAGGTAACTGTTGATCGCCGCCGAAAACGGCCCGTACGTGGCCGCATAGGAGGGATCGTAGCTCGGGCCGTCCGTCGCGGGACCATCATCGTGGCCCGTGATGCGCGCATCGTAAGCGCCCAGGATCAGGCCCTGGTCATGGAGCAGTTCCCGGCGAAACAGCGAACTGTCTATGCGCAATTTCTGATCCTTGACCATGCTGGCGGACAACCCCGTCAGCCGGGCCAGCTTTTCAGCCACTTTGTCCACTTCCGCCGGAGACAATGACGCCCCCTGTCGCAGCGCGCTCGCATAATCCCCTCGCGCAAAATCGCGCGATTCGGCGAGCGCCTTTTTTAAGTCCGCCTGCAAATCAGCCGGCAACCGCTTATGGAAGTGGGCCGCCGCGGTGTAGGCGGGTAGATGCAGCGGATACGGCAAATCATTGCCGCCGCCGTCATTGAGCGTCGCAAAATCCAGCAATCCGGACACCAGTACCAGGCCGTTGAGATACAGTCCGTAGCGCGACTTCAAATTCTCCGCGAGTCCCGCCGCGCGAAACACCCCATAGCTCTCGCCGCACAGATACTTCGCCGAAAGCCAGCGTTCCTGCCGCGTTGTCCACAGCCGGATGAATTCGCCCACCGAATCCAAATCCGCCGTCTGGCCAAAGAACGAATCCGGTTTCTCATCCGCCGCCGCGCGGCTAAAGCCCGTGGAGATGGGATCGATGAACACGAGATCGCTCACGTGCAGGACCGAATACGCGTTGTCCGTGAGACTGAACGGCGGCTTGGGCAATGTGCCGTCATCGTTCATCTTCACCCGGCGCGGCCCAAGCGCACCGAGATGCAACCACACCGAGGACGACCCTGGGCCGCCGTTGAAGCAGAATGTCACCGGCCGCGTTGCCGCATTGGTTTCCCCCTGCTTGGTGTAGGCGACGTAAAATACTGACCCGCGCGATGTGCCATCTGGTTTCAGCAACGGCAGCATCCCCGTCTCCGCCACATATTGCACCGGCTGGCCGGCGATGGTGACGGTGTTGGTGATCCGCACCGGCGCGTGGGCGGCATCCGGGATGGTCGCGAGCAGGGATTTCGCGGGAGCAGACGCCGCGTTTGTGGCGGCTGGCGCGTTCGTCGCAGCCGGGCCCGCCGCCTGCAGACAGAGGCCGGACGCCATCAGAAGAAGCAAAGTGTGTTTGATCATGTCAGTATTGCGTTGGATACCGGGGCTTCGCCAACCGGCCCCCAAAGCCGGAACATACTGCGGAATCCAACGCCCTCCGTCCAAAGAAGATTTTTGGGTCACCCGCTGCCTTGACTCGCATTTCCTCGAGGCCTACGGTTCCGATAGGAAAAGGCATGCGCAAGCTGTGAGCTACGACATATCCATCCAGCCGAAGGATTCTGGCGTCACCGTCCAGCGATCAAGTGTCGAGAAATTCATCGCCGCGCTTCCCCGCGTTCGGCAGGAAAGTCCCGGTGTATTCGCTTACAGCGATCAACGGAAGCGACTCCAAGTCCATATCCACACCAGCCAGACGGACGTGATTGATTCGGTGGGCGTGACCGTGCCGGCGGCCTTCACTGGATCAAGCGGGGAACAGGCATTGTTGCTGGCATTTCAAATCGCCGAACATCTTGGCTGGCAGGTGTTCGATCCGCAGCTCGGCGACTACTTGGACAAGGACACCGCCGCACAGGTGCTGCGCAGTCAAAAGGATTTTGGCAACACCTCCGAAGAAGTCTTGCGCCGCCGCTCCACCGGCGAGGCCGGTTTCGGCGAGATTTTCGCGCAGCAATTCTCCTGTCACCGCGCGTGGGTTCTAATCCCAACCCTGATCGCCGGTGCGCTGCTCGCCGGTTATTTCGTCGTGCAACGCGGCGTCGCCGAGTCTCGCTTCCCCTGGATATTCTTCGGAACCGCCCTCGGCATTCACGTGGTTCGATCCCTGATTTGCACGATTTGGGAGAGTGCTCACGGTAAGACAAACCGTGCGGCCTGACCCGAAATCCGTAGGCTAGGAATGGCCTTTCCTCTTCCGACCCTACCAGCATTCGATACTCTGCAATTTCATGGCTAAAATGGGCGCTTTGGCCCTTGAAGTATGCCGGGGTGAGTCCTATTGTCGCCCTATGAAACGAATTTTTCTTCTGACGACGGTGCTGGCGCTGGGATTCGCCGCTCCCGTCCGCGCGCAGGACGCCGCGACCCAGCAGCGGCTCGACGAATTGGCAGGCAAAATCGAAAGCCTGCTCGAACGCCAGGACAGCCTCAACAAAAAGCTCAGCGAAATCTCCCGCGAAGTGGACACCCTCCGCGAGCAGGCCAACGCGCCCAAACCGACCTATGCCAGCCAGGACGACCTGAAGCGGCTTTCCGAATCGGTCAAAAGCGCCCTCAAGGAAGCCGACGCCAACCGCGTGTCCGATTACAATCGCACCAAGGAATATCTCGACGGCATCCGCAAAGATGTGGCCAAAGCCGCCGCCGCTCCTCCGCCCGTTACCCCGCGTCACCGGGACCGGGAGAAGGATACGTCGTCAGATACCGGCAAATCCACCGCGGACAAAACCAGCGACAACAGCACCCCCGACAAGACGCCTTACACGGGCGACTACATCGAATACACCGTCAAAGCCGGCAACACCCTGAGCGCCATCGCGCAGGCCTGCCGCGAAAAGGGCATCAAAGTCACCACCGCCCAGATCCTGGAAGCCAATCCGGGCCTCAAACCGGAGAAGGTCAAGGAAGGCCAGAAGATCAAAATCCCCGTCCCCAAGGGAACAGTGGCGTCGAAATAACGGCGGAGCGTGGCCATCCTTGGCCACAGCATCGTACGCAAGTAATCCGGCGTTCGTTAATCTCAAAGCCGTCGGATTAACAGACCTTTTCTCAATCCCAAAGGGATTGCGTCCTCCAGCCCCAGGTTGGCCCGTGCTTTTACGGGCCAACCTGGGGTGAACCCGCACACGAACTCATCCAACCCCAACCGGGGTTGTGCCTGCTTTCGCCACTCCTGACACTCCAAATCAACTCGTCGGCACATAGCCCCACCGCTACCGCCAATACCTCCAATCCACCCCCGGAAAAATATTGTCCCGACGTTCCATTTCGGCGAGGCGCGAGGGCTCAACGCCGGTTTCGGTGAGTTGCCGCCGCAAATCCTCGAACCGCAACAAATGCTCCCGCACGCGCTTCCGCGCATAACCCGGGCTCGTCCCCGAATGCAGGATAAACGGCCAGTCGCTGGCCTGCGCCAGTAACAGTTCCCGCGCCGCCTGCTTCAGCGCGCGGGCTTGCAACTCATCCGGCTCGGTGAACCGGCGCGCCAGTTCCGTCATCCGCTTCTCCGCTGCGCGCAAGTGCGGATAAATCCATTCGTTTTTTTCGTTCAACCACACATGCCAGAAACCCTTCTCTCCCCAGCTCGAAGCGCTCGGCGTGGCGAGCTGGTTGGACGGATGCCGCGCGAGGTAATCGCCCGGTGAAATCAGCGCGATGTCCGACCGGTGCTTCTGCGCCTGGCGCACAACGGCATCCAGAAACTCCGGTCCCTCATGCCACCAGTGGCCAAACAGTTCCGCGTCATAGGGACACACCACGATCGGCGGACGATCCATTACCGCCGCGAGCCGGTGCACCTGCGCGAGCCGCGCCTCCAGGAAATGCGCCGCGTGCCCGCCGGCGGCGGCGAGCGCGGCGGCACGATCATAGACTTCCTTCTCCCCCGCTCCGCCGGTGATGCGATGGTATTTGATCCCGGTGAAACTTCGTTCGCCCGTGGTCGGCACAAACGGCCGGATGTATTCCCAATCCAGATCAAAGCCCGCGTCGCGGTAGAAATCACGATAGCGCGGATCGCCGGGATAACCTTCGTGCCGGCTCCAGACCTGGCGCGCGGATTCCGGATCGCGACCGAAGGCCGCGAGACCGGACGGCGTAATCAGCGGCGCATATTCCCAATAACGCGGGCGCGGCTGCGCGTGCAGTATCCCATGCGTTTCAGTAATGAACCACCCCAAGCCCGCTTCCTTGAGAAAAGGTTCCACGACCTCCGCGTAACCGCATTCCGGGAGCCACACGCCGCGCGGATCACGGCCAAAACACGACCGGTAATGATCACGCGCCACGAGCAATTGGGCACGCAGTGACGGCGGGTGCCGCTCGAGCAACGGCAACAGCGCATGCGTCGCCGCGCACGTGAGGATTTCAATGCGGCCTGCGTCCTGCAGTCGGCGAAATGAAGCCACGAGGTCCGCGCCCCGGCGACCGAAGGATTCGCGGAGCGAACGGAAGCGCTCGACATTTGCGGCGGCCAGCCGGTGGTATTCCGGCGTCAGGCGCGTGCGATGAATTTCCCGCTCGGCGAGCACGATCAGCTCGTCGAGATAACGCCCATACCGCTCCTGCAACAGCCCATCCTGCAGCATCGCGCACAGCGTCGGCGTCAGCGTGATCGCGATGCGCACGGCCAGCCGGTCGCGTTCCCAGCCCTCGATGATTTCGAGCAGCGGCAGGTAGGTCTCGGTGATGGCTTCGAAGAGCCAGTTCTCTTCGAGAAAGCGGGTGTGCTCCGGATGCCGCACGAACGGCAGGTGCGCGTGCAGAACAAGGGAAACGTAGCCGCGCGGGATGGAGGCGGGAGAGGCGGGCGTCACCGGAAGGATTCGGCGCCAAACATCGGCGAAGCGCGTAGCGCAGGCTTCCAGCCTGCTGTGTCGCCGACTTCCAGTCGGCAGGGTTCACGAAAGCCGGTGGGTACGATACCATTGAACGCATGCGGATTGGAAATCCGCGATACAGCAGGCTTGGAAGCCTGCGCTACAAGTTCTTGCCGTCGTCCGAAACCGGACTTAGGCGCCTTTGCCTTGCCCGTGTCGGTTTCGGCCGGCTCAGGATTTCGGCACATCGGTTTCACCAAGCGGTTCCGTGCGGCGCGTCACCGTGAGCGTCGCGCCATCCACATCGCCCCGCGCGGAGGTCGCGATGGCCACCAGGCGATGCTCGCCATCGGGCAGTGTAAAACGGCAGCTGAAAGTGCCATCGGGCGCCAACTGGATATTCTGCCCGCCCAGCGAAACCATCGCATCGGGCTCCGTGGCACCATACACAATCAGTTCGGCGTTCAACCTGAACCAAAATCCTCCGCCGGGCTGCGCCGGGCTGCCGGACGGGCTCGTCGGCGCCGATGAACCCAGGGCCATGTCCCCGCCGCCTTCCTCCGGAATCAGCCGCATGGATTCCGCCGAACCCTCCAATTGAATGACCTGCGTGCGCGGTCCCACGGCCCCGGCCAGCGCTTCGTCATGCGCGGGCGTCCAGGTGGTCGTCGTCAATGTCTCCGGCGCCGTGGCCTCGCCGGAAGCCCCGGTCCACACGGCCGGGTTCCAAATCTCAGGCGCCGCAAGCATCCCGCCCGGGCTGAGCTCCGGCAAAAACGTGACAAAGCGCGTCGTGCGATCATCGGACGGCGTCTCGCGCGGGGTGCGCACCGGCTCGGAACTGGCCAGCACTATCCAATCCTTGTTCGGCGCATAGTAACCCAATTCGGCGACAAATTGCGACCCAGGCGGGCTCACCGGCACGAAACAATGCCGCGCTTCGACCGGCACCGGCGCCTCGATCACGCGCGGGGGGCCGCCGATGTCTGCATAGACTCGGAGCGCGAGTTGATGATCGCCCGATTTCCTGGCGTGCTCACGCAGCTCGGGAGTCGTGAAATCCCAGCGCACATAAAGCGACCGCGGATCACGCGGGGCAGCCAGCAACTCGCGAGTACCGTAAGTCTCGGGCAACTCGCCGCTTTCGATCTCTTCCAGCGAAGCCGGTTTGGGTGAAAGCACGGGCACAATCGGCGGGCGGGCAACCGCTTTGACAGGGGCGACCGCTTTGACAGCGGAAACGGCTTTGACGACTGGGGCTGGTTTGACGGGTAAAGCCGCTTTGACGGGTGCCACAGCTTTCGGCGCCGGGGGGGCTGCGGCTTCCGGTTTCCTGGTCGCGACGGGACGGCGGGGGGAACGCGGTTTCAGGACCTTGGCTGCCGGTTTGGATTTGGGAGCGGCCTTCCGTTTTGGCCGGCTTGCGGCCCGCTTTTTACCAACTGATGAAGCGGCACGCGCTCGAACAGGCCGCGTGGTAGTCCTGGCGGCGGCGCGACGCGCCGTTTTGGGCGATTTTGGTGATTTGCCGCCTGAGGACTTCTTTATTTTCATGCGGTGAAGCCGGCCTACGGGTCCGCACCCGGCTCCCGACACTGCGCAGGCCAAAGTACGAGCGGCTGCGCGGTGGCGCAACCGGAATTTCGACCAAAGACTGCTTGCCTTGCGCAGGTCCAAGGCGTTTATTGACGGCAAGCCGATGGCCCCAGTAACCCCCAGCCCCGACGCACCCAAAGCATCGCCGGCAGAGCGTCCGCTGGTCTATATCGTGGACGACGAAACCCTGTTGCTTGACCTCGCGAAGGTCATCCTGGAACCACTCGGCCTGCGGGTCGAAACCTTTCCCGACCCGGCCTCCGCCTTGCGCGCCTTCAAGGCCGCCCAGCCCCCTCCCGCACTGATCATCACCGATTATTCCATGGGCGGCAGTACCGGCATGGAGTTGCTGGCCGCCTGCCGCGAAACCTATCCCCTGCAAAAGGTGCTCCTGCTCAGCGGCACCGTCCAACAGCGTGCGTTCGACGATACCACCGCCCGGCCAAATGCGTTTCTGGCCAAGCCTTATCAGGCCGCGCAACTGGTGGAAGTCGTGAAATCCCTGCTTAAGGACTGAACCGCCCGCCCGGCCACGCCTGGCCAAGCCAAGATGAGCGCTTCCACCGCACCCGGCCAATCCCCCTCCGGCCGCCTGATGTCCCTCGATGTCTTCCGCGGCGCGACCATCGCCAGCATGATGCTGGTGAACAACCCGGGCAACTGGAACGCGATCTACGCGCCGCTGGACCACGCCGAGTGGAACGGCTGGACCTTTACCGACCTCATCTTTCCGTTTTTCGTCTGGATCGTGGGGGTCGCGATTCCCCTCTCCACGGCCCGGCGGCTGGAGCAGGGCGCGAGACGGGACACACTCTTCTGGCACGTGGTCAGGCGCGCCGTGATCTTGTTCGCGCTGGGATTCTTTCTGAATTCACTTTCCGTCCTGCTGGACAGCACGCGCTGGGCGGACGGATTCGGTGGCTGGCTGGAATTTTACCTTCATAACGTGCGCGTGCCCGGGGTGCTGCAACGCATCGCCATTTGCTATCTCGTTGCCAGCACGGTGTATTTGCTTACGGAAAAGCCGGAGGAGATGAATAGCCAATCGCTCCGGAAGAATTCCGGTATTCGCTGGCAGGCAGGAATCATCGCGCTGTTGCTCGTAACCTACTGGCTCTTGATGGCCTTCGTGCCGGTGCCCGGGCATGGTGCGGGCGATTTTGAAAAAGGCGCCAACCTCAGCAACTACCTCGACAGCGTAATCCTGAACGGCCGGCTGATCGGCACTCATGTGTGGGCCAGCGCCAAAACCTGGGACCCCGAGGGCACCTTGAGCACCATACCGGCGATTGCGACCTGCCTCTTTGGCGTGCTGACCGGACAACTACTGCGTTCGCGACTGACGCAGGAAAGCAAGACCGCCTGGCTGTTCGTGGGCGGCAACCTCCTTCTCTTCGTCGGCTCGGTGATGAATTTCTGGCTGCCCATCAACAAGAACCTGTGGACCAGCAGCTACACGGTTTTCATGGCCGGCATGGCGATGAATTGCTTCGCGGTGTGTTACTGGCTGGTGGATGTGCAAGGCCGGAAGACCTGGGCCAGACCGTTCGCCATCTACGGCATGAATGCCATCACGGTCTTCATGCTGGCCGGCATCCTCGGCCGCATCTCCATCGCCGTCAGTTGGAAAGACGCCGAAGGCAAAACGATTGCCCTCAAATCCTGGCTCTACAATCACCTGTGCGGGCCCTTCGCCACCGCGGACACCTCGCCATTCCTAGGCGCGCTCGCCACCCCAAAAAACGCCTCGCTCTTGTGGGCAATAATTTACGTCCTCGGTCTCTACCTGGTCGCCTGGTTCATGTACCGCCGAAAATGGTTCGTCCGCTTTTAACCTTTTGTAGCAACCGAGGTAACGAGGCTCATTATTTCCGACAACCCTCAAGAGCCGCCTTCCCCCAACGCGAACTCAAACTCACACCGTCCAACCGCCCTCCCTCCCCGGAGCGCGGCTTTATAAGCCGCAGCGCGTTCAAAAGCATGGGAATTTGCGGTTAGCGAAGGCATTCATGGTCAAATCTGAACGCTTTTTGTGCAAAGTCGCCTTCGGGAGAGGGCCGGGGTGAGGGGAATTTTGCCCCAACTCTAGAACCCGCGGCTTTTCCACGCCGCTCCGACTCCCATCCATCAAACCCGCGGCTTTTCCACGCCCTCTTTCCATTCACTCACCACCGCGCGCATTTGCTCAGCCGCATTCAGCTTGGGCTTCACGTGCTTCAAATGATACCACGGCAGCATCCCCAGCAGATCCGGCGTCACCAAAATCTGCCCATCACAATCCGCACCCGCGCCAATCCCAATCGTCGGAACCGAACACACCCGCGTGATTTCCTTCGCCACCGGCGCGCTGACCAGTTCCAGCACAATCGCAAAAGCACCCGCCTTAGCCAGCGCCTCCGCATCCGCCAGCAAAGCCTGATGCTCGGCTTCAACCCGACCCTTGATCTTATATCCGCCCTCCTCCAGCACGTGCTGCGGCAACATCCCCAGGTGCCCAAGAAACGGAATTCCCGCGCGGACGATCGCCTCGACCTGCGGCAATATCTCGCGCCCGCCCTCGGCCTTCACCATCTCGGCGCCCGCGGCAACCAGCCGCCGCGCATTAGCGAGCGCTTCATCCACGGTCCCGTAACTATGGTAGGGCAAATCCGCGCCCAGCAACGCCCGCGGCTTCGCGCGTGCGGCGGCGCGAACATGATGCTCCATCTCCGCCATCGTGACATGCGTGGTGTCCGGATAACCCAGCACCACCATCCCCAGCGAATCGCCGACCAGGATCAACGGAATGCCCGCCTGATCCAGCAGCTTGGTCATCGGAAAATCGTAGGCCGTCAGGGCAGCGATGCGTTCGCCGCGGCCTTTCATCGCGCGGATGGCTTCCGCGGTGATTTTGGTGGTACTCATATCTTGCAAAGCCCGCCGTTACCGACCTCCCCGCAGGAGACGAGGCAACGAGTCGCATTCATTTCGGCCACCCGCACCGGCGAATCTCACTGAGTCGCACCTTAAACCCCGGCCGCCCGGAAGGCCTCCCTCTCCCTTTGGGAGAGGGCCGGGGTGAGGGGAATTCTTATTGCGGAGGTTTTTGGCCAGGAGCCTGTTCATCGCTCAACCCTGCCGCAAACTCTCCCGCAATTCCTTCGGCGTAACCGTGGCCGTGCCCAGTTTGCCGACCACCAGGCCCGCCGCATGATTGGCCACCAACGCAGCTTCCAACGGCGAGGACCCGGCCGCAATCGCCAGCGTAAACGAGGCGATCACCGTATCGCCCGCTCCGGAAACATCGGCCACCTCTTGCGCAACGGTGGGAATATGAAACGGCTTGTGGTCACGGCGACAAAGCAGCATGCCCAGTTCGCCCAGCGTGACCAGCAGCACCGCCGGTGAAAGCTTCTCCTGCAACCGCCTGGCCACCTCCATCAACTGATCGTCCCGTAAAGGGTTGGCATTCCGCGTCGTATCCGCCAGCCCCGCCAGCTCGAACGCTTCCTTCCGATTCGGCGTGATCAACGACATCCCCGTCAGATCCAGATCGTGAACCGGCTTCGGGTCCAGGCTCAGCCAGATGCCTTTGCGACGGCAGAGTTCCTTCAGGTCGTTGAGAATTCGCTGCGTGATGACGCCCTTGCCGTAATCACCGACGATCACCGCGGAAGCCGCATTCGCGCGCGCGGAAATGGCAGCGAACAACCGGCGGGTCAGCGCGTCGTCCAATCCGTCCCGCGTCTCACGATCAATGCGCACGACTTGCTGCTTATGCGCGACGATCCTCGTCTTGATGCTGGTGGCGCGCCGGGGCGAGGTCAGCAAACCCTTGCAACCGATGTGTGACTCCTCCAGA
Organism: uncultured Verrucomicrobiota bacterium; assembly: GCA_964448135.1. Classification (GTDB taxonomy): domain Bacteria; phylum Verrucomicrobiota; class Verrucomicrobiia; order Limisphaerales; family UBA8199; genus CAYUVH01. The sequence continues at coordinate 60,809 of CAYUVH010000034.1, forward strand.
AGCCCGCGCAGCCGCCGGCCCGGTTCGTCCTGCCCAATCGCCCCAAACAATTCCGTCGGCGCGCCCAACGCCGTCAGGTTGCGGGCGACGTTCGCCGCGCCGCCGGGCATGGAAGTTTCGCTCTCAAAATCCACCACCGGCACCGGCGCTTCCGGTGAAATGCGCGCCACACTGCCGCGAATGAATTGGTCGAGCATGACGTCGCCGATGACGAGCACACGCGCCTGCGCGGCGGCGCGCAACAAGTTCCGGGCGCGGGCGTCGGGAATGGTCTTCACGTTTGCCATGTGCGGTTAAAGCTGGTCCAGGAAACCGGTCAGCGGGCTGGTCGGACTCGCCGTGGTGTTCGCCTCCGGAATGCCCGCTTCGTAAGCGGCCCGGCCGGCCTCCACCGCCACCTTGAACGCCTCGGCCATCCGGCAGGGATCTTTGCAAACGGCGATGGCCGTGTTCACCAGCACCGCGTCCGCGCCCATTTCCAAAGCCTCGGCCGCGTGACTTGGCGCGCCCAAACCGGCGTCCACCACCACGGGCACGGTCGCCTGTTCGATGATGATCTGAATTTGCTCGCGGCTCTTGAGCCCGCGATTCGAACCAATGGGCGAGCCCAAAGGCATCACTGTAGCCACACCTACATCCTGCAACCGCTTTGCCAGCACAGGATCCGCGTTGATGTAAGGCAGAACCGTAAACCCTTCCTTCACAAGTACTTCCGCAGCTTTGAAAGTCTCTACTGGGTCCGGCAGCAGGTAACGCGGGTCCGGGTGTATTTCAAGTTTCACCCACTTCGGCAACCCCGCCGCCGCCGACAACCGCGCCAGCCGCACCGCTTCCTCCGCGTTCATCGCGCCGCTGGTATTGGGCAGCAGGAGATATTTCTTCGGGTCAATGAACTCGAGCAGGTTCGCAAAGGGATCCTTGCGCCCGCTCAAATCCACGCGCCGCAACGCCACCGTCACCATTTCGGTGCCGCTCGCGGCCAGGGCGTCCCGCATCAGTTCCGGCGCCGAAAATTTCCCCGTCCCCAGGATGAGGCGCGATTGGAAAGAACGGCCCGCGATGATGAGGGGCTGATTCTGCGTTACCATCCCGGCTAACTTAACCGCGAAAACGCGGCATTGTCGAGTTGCGAACGGAAAAGCGGAAACAAGCGCGGTGGCACCTAAACTCAGTGGGGCGCCTTGGTCTCGTTTCGCAGCTTGGATCTTATCTCCATGAGGATGTCGCAATAATGCCAGGCCGCCGCGGCGTCGGCTTCCTGATGATGATCCGGACGCAACACCAGATCACCCGTCGCCAGTAGCACCTCCCGGACATTCTGATTCTGCCGGACCTTTGCCCACATGGCTTCGACAATAATTCGATAATGCTCGCCCGGGGTCCGGGGCTTGTATTCCATCTGCTTTCCTTCAAACGTCACCCAGGTGATCCCCATGGCCTTCATGTTATTCTCGCCCGCCGTGCCGGCGCGCTTGGCGTCAAAAGCCGTCATCGCCGCGACTTCGTCCCGCGTGTGCTCCCATTTCAAACCGGGATATTTCGCGCGCGGATCATCCGGCCCTTCCGGATACTTCATCATTTGCCAGAACCCCTCGACGCTCGCGTAGCGTTTGCCGCGATAAGTAAAAGGCGTGGCCGCAAAATTGGACAGCAACCCCAACTCATTCCGCTTCGAAACGATCACCTCGCCCGGCCCGGCTTCCTGCGGCAAAATCTCCCAGCCCGGAGCGCCCGCCTTCGGCACCGGCGCCCACCAGTTCGTTGGATAATGATACGTCGCTGCATTCTTTTGCCGAATCGCGGGACGTGAAGAATGGCAACCCGACACACACAGTGAGCAGGCCGCCAGCGAGAGCAGCATTGCCAGGCCGCGATACAGACCGTTTTTGCGGGTCATCCCGCACGATTCGCAGATTCATTTGAACCTGACAAGCCAGTTCGCGGGGAGGCGCAGGGTTGACGCATACCCGGGTCGCGGAAGCCCATTTCAATCGGACCGCGGCTGTGGCGAAGCCCAGCCGCAGCGCTCGCAAATGCGATTCCCACCTCCAGATCAATTCAAACGCGCTTAACAAATCGTTCCCACCACGGCTGAACAAACCAGGCCCCTGCCTTCACCCCAAAGTTTGAACTTTGATCTTCGCCCTCCGGTCCATAATCATGAGGCATGTTCCGACCGTGCATAGATCTGCATGATGGCCGGGTAAAACAGATCGTCGGTGGCACGCTCGGGGCGGAGCCGGGGGAGCTGCGGACGAATTTTGTTTCCGACCGGCCCGCCGCCTGGTTCGCCGGATTATATCGGCGCGACCAACTCCAAGGCGGCCACGTCATCATGCTCGGCCCCGGCAACGACGCCGAGGCCCGCGCCGCTCTCCAAGCCTGGCCCGGCGGACTCCAAATCGGCGGCGGCATCAACGCCGACAACGCCTCCGCTTGGCTCGAAGCGGGCGCCTCGCACGTCATCGTCACCTCCTGGGTGTTCTACCAGGGCCGCCTCGACTACGATCGCCTCTCCAAATTGGTTTCCACCATCGGCCGCGAACGCCTCGTCCTCGATCTGAGTTGCCGCGTCCGGGATGGCGAATATTTCGTCGTCACCGACCGCTGGAAAAACTTCACCGACCTCAAGGTCACACCCGCCACGCTCCAGGAACTTTCCGCGCATTGCGCGGAGTTTTTGGTTCACGCCGTGGATGTGGAAGGGCTCTGCCGCGGCATTGACCGCGAACTGGTCTCCCGGCTCGCCGCCGGCTCTCCCCTGCCCGCCACCTACGCCGGCGGCGCCCGGTCGTTGGAGGATCTGGCCGCCGTCACGGACCTCAGCGCCGGACGCGTGCATCTGACCATCGGCTCGGCCCTCGACATCTTCGGCGGCACCGGCGTGCGCTACGAGGAGGCCGTGGCGTTCAATCGCAGTCAGGCCCCCACTGCCTCCCGAAAGGCGCCATGAAATTCAACCCGCGGCGCTGGATTCACGAGCACTCGCTGAAGCTCCTGGCGATTCGCGACACACCGGAAGCCATCGCGGGCGGCGTTGCCATCGGGGTCTTTTTTGCGTTCGCGCCGATCTTTGGCTTGAAAACGGTGCTCACCATTTTCTTCGCCTGGGTTACCCGCTCGAACATCATCGCCGCCGTGCTGGCCGTCACGGCGCACGATCTCATCCTGCCGCTCATGCCGGTGATTTATTACTGGGAGTATGGCATCGGCTACACCTTGTTGAATCACGCCTGGCCGCCCGTGAAGCTCAGGATGCATGGCGCCTGGCAATCCTGGCACTCCGGGATTCATTTCCTGCTCACCGTGGGCAAACCCTTGTTGATCGGCGGCGTTTTATTTTCCGCGCCTCTCGCCGGCATCTCCTACTTCCTGACCAAGACGTTGATGGTGCGCCATCACCGCCGCAAAGCGGAGGCCGCCGCCGCGGAAGCAGCCAAGCCCGCCGTGCCCCCCGCCGAAGGCTCGAACCCGAGCTAAAAGTCTTTCCGCTGATCACGCGCTGGGATTTGCAAAAATCTCGCTGAGACGCGCCTTGACTCCCCTTCCCCCGCTTCTAAAAATGCGGGAACTTATCTATGCGTACCCAAACCCTTCTCCTCGCTCTCCTGCTCCAAACCGCGCTGGCCTCCGCCCAGGCGCCTTCCCCGGATTCCCGTTTCCCCCAATTTCACCCCACGCCCGCGCCCAAGCCTGCCAAACTGCTGCTGAAGCAGGATGATCGCCTCGCCATCTGCGGCGATTCCATCACCGAGCAGAAGATGTATTCCCGCATCATGGAGGATTACCTCACGATGTGCGTGCCGGAATTGAACATCACCGTCCGGCAATACGGCTGGGGCGGCGAACGCGCCCCCGGCTTCCTGGCCCGCATGACCAATGACTGCATCCGTTTCAAGCCGACCATCGCCACCACCTGCTACGGCATGAACGATCACGAATACCGCACTTACGAGGACCGCATCGGCAATACCTACCGCACCAACTCGGACGCCATCGTGAAAGCCTTCAAGGCCAACGGCGCGCGCGTGATCCAGGGCTCGCCCGGTTGCGTCGGCAAAGTTCCCGGTTGGAGCAAGCACACCAATGATACCCTCACCGACCTGAACCTGAATCTCTGCCAACTCCGCAATATCGGCATCGAGATCGCGAAGCAAGAGAATGTCGGGTTTGCTGATGTGTTCTGGCCCATGCTCATCGCTGGCGCCAACGCCAAAGCCCGTTACGGCACCAACTACGCCATCGCCGGCGGCGACGGCGTGCACCCAAGCTGGGCCGGCCACACCGTGATGGCCTATGCGTTTCTGAAGTCGCTGGGTTTGAACGGCGAAATCGGCACCTACACCGTTGATTTCAAAAAGAATGCGATGAAAACCTCCGCCGGCCACGAGGTCGTGGCAACCCGGCCCGGAGAATTCGAAATCCGCAGCTCGAAGTATCCCTTCTGCGTTTGCGTGCCCGAAGCCTCGGCCAACTACCCGGTCTGCGACAAGGACGACCCCACGAAGGACAACAGCATCCGCTCGGCAATCACGCTGATTCCCTTCGATGAAGATTTGAACCGCCTCATGCTCGTCGTGCGAAACGGCAGAGCCACCAAATACCAGGTGACCTGGGGAGACAAGACGCAGACTTTCTCAGCCGAAGAACTCCGCAAGGGCATCAACCTGGCCGAAGCGTTTCCGCAAAATCCCTTCAGCGCCGCCTTTGCAAAGGTGGATGCGGCCGTGGCCGCCAAGCAGGCCTACGAAACCAAACAGATCAAGCAGTCCTTCCGCAGCCCCGAAGCCAAAAAGGACATGGAAGCCGTGGCCACCAGCACCGAAGCCGAACGCGCGCCCCTGGCGGCAGCCATCAAAACCGCGTTCGTCCCGGTGACGCACACGATCAAAATCGTCGCTGAATAACCTGCGGGCGTCTAATTATCGCCGCCCGTCCGGAGAAATCCGCAGGTAGCGGTGCAGCAGAATCTCGAAGTGGTTGACGTTGTTCAACGGCCCGGCGCTGATACTGTCCCCAAGAATTAGTTGGGGCATTCCCGGATTGTCGCCCGCGACCCAATTGGTGAAGTGCAGGCGGCAATCCGTAATAATCTGTTCCTCCACCCAGCGGTTCGTGAGCGCCGCGGCCAGCTTTTCCTCGCCGATCAGTTGCGCCGCATATTTTCGGGCCTCTTCAACGGGCGGCGGAATTTCGGGGGCAAACGCCCATTCGGAAAACTTTTCATGCGCCTCCGGCGCGGCGTGCCAGACTGCCAGCCCCAGCCGCGCGTATTCACACGAACCCGGTATGACGTGGCCTTTGGTCCCCAAAAAGGGATTACAGCTCGTCGAAAGCGGCATGGGCAGGCAAACAATGCCGAGGCGCGTCCCAAATTCCTGCTGAGTCTCACGCAGGATGGGCTCCAGCGCGCGGCAGTGCGGGCAGGTGTAATCAAAGAGGGACACGACGATATTCGACGCATCGCGCGATCCGATCATCGGCAGCTCATCCAGCTTGAGCAAAAACGAGTTGCTATACAGTGATAAAACCCGGGGCGCCACCAGACGCGGAGAAGGCAAACCGGCCGCCGGGATCGTGGCGGCCAGGGCAGCCGCCCGGGCAAGGTAATCGGTATTGGTGGTGGAACCAGCGACAGCATTGGTGACCGTCGCAGGCGGCCGCAGTTCCTTGACGACGTTGCGTTCCTTTTGCTTCAACAACTGTCCTCCAGCCAGCACCCCGACACCCAAAAGGCCGAGCAGGATCAATTGAACCAGCCCGCCACGCGGAACGCCGCGTTTTCCCGAGCCTTCCGCCCACATCGGCGTGCCGGGATCGGTCGCGTGGCGAATGTTGCTCAGGCAAATTATGGCCGCCACGATCGCGCAACTATGCGCCGTCAGGCAGAATTTGCAGAACGCGTGCAGCACCAACGCCTGCAGCCCTATGAACCATAGCCCGGCGCCGGCAATGACAACGGACAAGATGATGATCGCCGCCCAGGAACCTCTTTCGTCGTCCGGCGCCGTGCGTTTCCTGAGCAAAACCAACGAAGTCAGCAAAGCCGCATAAGCCAGGACGGCGAATGCACTAACCGGCAAATCCAGCCAGTACGCCCAGCGGCTCCCTAAGACTTTACTGCAGCCGGATTCCGGGCCGCAGCCTGCGACGGGACCATGGTGAATGGCAACCCACGCCAGGTAAACAGCCGCCACCAGCGCGACAACGAGCAGAGCTTGAGCGATGGTCGCCCAGCGATAATTCCGAGCAGGCCCGCTGGACGGCGACGCGTCCGATTCCATTACTGGGGCGGGTTGCCGGATTGAGGCGCCGGAGCGCCATCGGCTGATCCGGGCTGGGACTGACCCTGCGAGGCTGGAGCATTTCCTCCAGCCGCAGCGGCGGCACGCCTTCCCTTACGATTCAATATTGGCGTATTGCGAGGCGCCGAATTGGTGCGCTTCGGAAGGCTGTTGGTCCAGGTATCATCTACTCCATTGGAAAAATCCGGTAGCTTCAAGTAATCTATCGCATCTAAAAGCGCTGCTTTTTCACGCGGATCCTGAAGCATCGTGACCGCCTGTTCCAGCGCTGGAATGGCGTTGGTATCATTGATTTGCACCAGTGCTTCAATCGCCGCTTTCCGTACTTCGGGCTCCTTATGAGTCACTTCCGTCACGAGGAAGGCGGTGTTTTCCGGAGTGACTTCGGACGCTTGGGCCTCGCGGATTCGATCCATCGCCTTTTGGCGCTCCGCTTCCCTTAACTGCTGGTTCAAGGCGGCATTGTTGCCGGATTCCGCAGGAGGGGGGGCGCTCACCGTCGCCTGAGTTTGCACAGCATCCGGAGTCGGTTGGGATTGCTCAATGGGCTTCGGATGGGGGTTCTTCAGAAACGCCCAGACCGCAACGGCGGCAAACCCTGCGGCCAGGCAAATTATGACTCCTTTTGATCTCATGGGGGCTGATTGTGGGCTGGGTAAAAAGAGCGCAACCCGCGGACTGCCTTTCGGCGATGTCCACGGGTTGCGCGTGAGTCTTACTTAATTTTAGTTCTCAGGGATGAGGAACGGTCCAAGCGCCGGAGTAACCGGAACGAACACGTCGCCATCTTCCTGCGTCGAAACCTGCGTCTGCGAATCCGGCCAGTACTGCTGGATCGGTCCGAAGAAGTAGTTGTAGTTACGAGCGGGCTTGTAGTCTTCGTCAAAGCCGGCATGGATGCTCAGATCCACTTCGGTGTTGATCGGCGACTCGAAGTAGTCTTCCCAAGGATCCTGGGCGCTATTCCAACCTGGGGCGTACCAGAGGTCGGACCAATCAGGGTTCATGCCGGTGCAGCACTGCGCGATGGGCAGAGCCTTCTCCGCAATGCTCACGGTACCGTTGAGGTAACCGCAGAACAGCGCGATGAATCCGTAGCCATTGCAAGGATAGCTGGCGCTACCGATGAAGTCGGCGTACAGGTCGGTCTTATTGATGAATTTGAGCGACCAGGTGTAGGTCACGATACCGTTCAGCGTGAAGCGAGCGATATACGGATTGTTACGGCCAATGCCGGACTTGATGGACGGGATGTAGGGCAGGAAGTCCGGAACCAGACCGTCGGTAACGACGCTCGAGGAGTCACGGCTCAGACCTGCGTAACCAGTGTAGAGCGAGGAATTCTCGTTCAGGTACGGGTTGTTCTGGGTGTTGTCGAACGACAGCGCCATGTAGTAGCGATCTTTACCAGTGCCAGTCAGGCTCGAGCCCGCGGAGCAGCAGGGGGGACCACCGGAATCACCAGGCTTGACGCTGAACGTCGCGTCGGAGATGAAGCTGTTCAAGTAGAAGCAGTCATAGCACTCCTGGATCTGGATCGCGAAGAAGAACGTCACGTCATCGCACTGACTCTCACTGTTGGACGGGTCATGCGCATAGATCTGACCCCAAGGCTGATGATGACCAACCGGCGGCTGGAGGAAGCGGTCCGAGGACTCGTCAGGATTCAGCTTCATGTGACGGCCGTTCGGAAGGGCAGCAAACGTGCCAACGCCAAAATCAGCCGTGGTGGGGCCGCTGACGTTGCTGAAGTAGCTGCTGACCGTGTTGAATTCGGAATCAGCCATGTCATCAGTGATTTCAAAGAAACCACCGAGCTCGCCTTGGACGAGGACCAGCTGGGCCTTCGAGCTGTAGTGCTTGGGATTTCCCCAGTAGACAGCGCCGATGTAGCTCAGGATGTTAGCCGTGTTGAGCTTCGAGCTCGATGTTTTGTAGTACTTCGGCCCGTAGACATCATCAGCCCAAGTGCCGGAATTCGCCGAGCTCTTGCTGTTGCTCACGCTGGACTGGTATTGGCCAGTCAAAGCAAAGGTGATCACACCCTGCTTGATGTTCTGCGCGAACGCCGGCGTTCCAACGCAGGCAGCGAGCGCGACTGCAGTTATCAGTATTCGTTTCATAGTTCTCTCAGTTTTTGTGTTCTCAGTTCTAATTGTGTTCCAACCGACGTCCACCCGGTCAAAGGTGGCATTGCTTGGGCCGAGTCTTACACAGCCCCGCAACCAGCGTCAACCCCTTTTATCTCTTTTTTTTGTTTTTCAGAGCTTATTCCCGACGCTGATTTGGTTAACGGCCCAACCCTTGCCGAGGGCTGTGCTGTTTTGTTTTAGCCGTGACGCCGCAACACGTCAACCATTTCTGCCGCTTTATTGCGGAAAGCTTCGCCGACGAACCTCGACTTACCAAGGCCCACTCGACGATGGCGGACTAAATCTTCGCGTTTGTTTTATAGCACAAACACAATGACGTCAATATCGAATTCCACCTTTTTTACAAGGGAAACCCGATATCCGCACCAGCTCAACCCAACGACCGAGGAAATCAAAGCAAGCAGTATGCCAGATGCACCCGGCTTGGTGAAACAACGCTTTTGAGCCCTAAATCAAGCTATTGTGGGGGTGTTACCCCCGGAACGACCGGCTGTGTTTCCGCCCCGGAACCGGGCTTTTTGCGCGGCGGAGGAGTATTCCGCACACCCCGCGCCAGATCCATTTCCATCGTGCGAAGATAGCGCATTGCATTCGTTCGGTCCTGCGGAAGCGGCGCCGTGGCGATGACTTGTCTCACGGCCGTGATGCCTTCGTTAGTCTTTCCGCTGCGGAAAAGCCAGATTCCCCGGGCCACCACGACCTGCGGGCTATTGGTTGGTGCCAGTCGTTCAGCCTGAGTTAAAGCCTCGTTGGCCAGGTCGAAATCCCGGGTTTTGAGCCCCGGCGCAGTGGAAATTCGGAACGCCATATCGCAAAGCAACGGCACGTTGTTGGTGCGTGAATCCAGCAGTTGCCGGCCGGCTCCCTTGGTCCGCGAATCTCCACGATTCGCCAGGGACAGATATTGAGCCATGTGATCAAAGGCCAGTCCGGACTTCTGGTCCTTGTCGATGTCGTAGCCCGCCGACGTGATGCGCGCCAAGGCTGGCGCCAGCGCACGAAAAGGTTCCCCGTGCCACAAAAGATTTCCGTTGGTCCCAACGATGAAAACCGCCGGCACCTGGCTGCGCTTGAAGGAAGTCATGTACGAGCTGGCGGTCTTGCGTTCATTATCCGCCGCCACCGCGTACTGCATGTTGGTTCCTTCACCGTGGAGCACAAAATCCTTCACCGTGTCCTGAGACTCGTCGCTGATGCCGACAAAAACCACCCCTTTGTCCTTGTACTGCTTTTGGAGCGCGTTGAGGTTGGTGAAGCTGGCGATGCTGGCCGGGCTCCACGTGGCCCAGATTTCAATGACATAAGTGTTGGTGCCAGGCTTGATCTGGACCGGACCACCTTTGACCCATTCCTTTACATCAAAAGCCGGCGCGGGGTCGCCGATTACCAGCGCCATGGCGACCCGGGGCAGCAAGGTGACAGCCAGAATGCCCGCCCAAAACATGCGTTTCTTCATTATGGCACGCAGCCTGCGGAAGACAGCGCACCGGCGCAAGCCTGTAATGCCGGCCCGGCCGGCCAAGGAAATTCCCGGTGCGGAAGTGGGGCAATCACAAAACGAAAACTTGCCCTTCAGGGGCGAACATGATAGTAAACTCACGAGTCAGTCCGAAAATCGCTCGGTCAGGCCGCAACAACCAGTCACCTAAGTAGAAAGCAGTCACGCGGATTAGCAGTTATGAAACATAGTTTGCCAACCCAGAAAACCGGCCTTTGCGCCCTCGCGCTCGCGCTTTTCGCGGGCGTAGCGGATCTCCGAGCCGCCAGTTACACTCCCGTCACCAATGCTCCGGCTGACTCCAAAATGATCACGGAGTTGACCGTAACCAGTCCGCTGAACGTCACGAACGTCGTCCAATTCAGCGTCAATCAAACCACTTGGTCTACCCTGTCCACCTTTGTGGCGACCAAGACCAATTACATTTTCTTCGACACGAATGCGCCCGACCAGCAAGCGCGCAGCTACCGCATCATCCAGTACATCCCGGACGGCGGCGCTTCCAATCCGCCGGCTCCTTCCATCGGAACCTTCACGGCAATTCCGGAGGGATATTTTCAAATGGGTGACACCTTGGACAAAATCGCCAATGCGAAGGCGCACCAGGTATTTGTCAGCCTGTTTTACATGGACACCAACTTGGTGAACTTCGATCTGTGGCAGCAGGTCCGCAATTACGGCAATGCCAATGGCTATGATCTTCCGCCAGGTTCCGCGAAGGCGGCGAATCATCCCGTGGCGGGCGTGAATTGGTATGACGCGGTCAAATGGTGCAATGCGCGGTCGGAGATGGAGAATCTCACGCCGTGCTACACGGTAAACGGGAGTATCTATCGTGCCGGCACCAATGGCCTGAGTGTGGCGAACGTGGATTGGAACGCCAGCGGCTACCGCCTGCCGACGGAAGCGGAATGGGAAAAGGCGGCCCGTGGCGGCACCAACGGCACGCGCTTCCCCAATGGCAACGCCATTATGGAAAGTCGCGCCACTTATTATGCGAACACCCTGAGCTTCAGCTACGACAAGGGCCCGAGCGGCTACAATGTGCTGGCCCTGTCGGGCGGCAGTCCTTACACCACGCCTGTGGGCACGTGGCCCCCGAACGGCTACGGCTTGCGCGACATGGCGGGTAACCTGAAGGAATGGTGCTGGGACCTTTTCAGCACCGCTTACAACACCAACGCCGCCGCCAACTTCGACCCGACGGGTCCCTCTGCGGGCTCTTCGCGCGTCGTCCGCGGTGGTGCCTGGTCTGACTTCGCTCCGGCGTTGCGCGTCGCGGCTCGCCTCAGTGCGACGACGACACCGCGCAACCTGACCACGGGCTTCCGTTGCGTTACCCGCCGGCAGATTAATTAATGGACTGTTAAATCAGTCAGAAAAAAGACGGCTTCGGCCCTCCCTTTTCTTCAGCGAAAAGGGAGGGTTTTTTCTTTGACGCTTCCATGAACCAAGGCGCGACGGGCACGTTTGACCCGCGGTCTTCAGCAAGCTCTGACATAGCTCAGGCGCTTTTTCGTTGGCGATCCGCGGCGTGTGCTCGTTGAGACTGCCGGGTTGTTCAGGGCTTGGAGCCTGCGGCAGCCGGAGTCTTGGTTTTCTCCCGGGCCATGATCACCTCCATTGCATGGATCGAGGTCTTGGCCTCCACCACATCATCGGGATTCTTGGCCGAAGCCAAAACCTGCTTCGCCTGCGCCAGCCCATCTTCCATCTTCCCCGTCGTAAACGTAAGAATCGCGCGGGTCCACGCCACGCGGAAGGCGTTCGTGGGGCTCAGGCTGGCGGCGCGATCCAGGGCCGCATTGGCCAGGGCTGCATCCCGCTTCTCCAGGTAGCCATCGCTCGCAATGCGAAAGGCCAGGTCCAGGAGCGCGGGCCCATCGTTGGTCCTGACCGCAAGCATCATCTGCCCAATCTGGGGCGCCTTCGGGTCATTCCGGCTGGCCAGGTTGAGATACATCTCCATCTGTTTGCGGTCGGCGACCTTCCTTGCGGCCCACTGGGTCGTATACTGGCCGCTCTTAAGTTGTTCGAGGACGTCTTCCAGGCCGCGCAATGGATGCCCGTACCACAGCACTTTGCCCCCCTGGCCAACCACGAAGACCGAGGGATACGCCATCTGGTTGAAGGTGTGCATGAACGTCATGGCCATCGGCCGCCCATCGGCGGCGACCGCGTAGTTGATCTTGGTGGACTGGGTCTTCACGAAATCGCGGAGCAGGTCGGCCGGTTCCTCGCAAATGGCCGCGGCGACCACGCCGATGCTCTGGTACTTGTTCTGGAGGTAGCTGAGATTCGTCAGGCCCATGTCACTCGTCCGCGTGAGACCGCCGCAGAATTCGATCAGGTAAATATTGGTGCCCTTGGTCAGATCGATCGGCCCGCCTTTCACCCAATCCGTTATCTCCAGGCGCGGCGCCTGGTCGCCGACGCGCGCCGAGGAGGGCGCGCCACGCGGTGGCGGATGGACGGGAGGAGTCGCCGCGTCGTCCGCCGGCTCTGCGGAGTAGGCGCAGATCGCCAGCTGGGATACGAGCAAAACACTTAACAAAATCGAAGGTTTCTTCATCATCGCACCCAAGTCTGGGTCATTGGCCGGGGGCAGGGCAAGCTTCAAGACAGTGGTTGCGCCGCCGCCAGCGCACACCCGCGAAGCTCTAGTGTTGCCCGGTCGGTCCCCGCCATTGACACCCGCCCAATTCGTGCCACCCTATCTCCGGAGGGATTTCTCGCCCGGGAATCGCCGGTGGACTCAGTCGATTCTCTACCCGGGCATAACCAGGGAAATTCAAAGCCCGACCGAAACTATGCCAACGAGGCCAGCCAGCCCTTTGCGGGTGTCCGCTCCCGTCCCTTGCCTTGCCTTCCTTCCCGGAGCGCGGCTGTCCCCAGCCACAGCACGCCCGCAAGGCATAAGATTTACCGTTACCAGAACCAACCGAATGCCATGCGGGCATTTTGGGCAAAGCCCCGCCGATCCCGGATCAAACCGAAAAACCACCCAAAAGCCAGCTATTGCCACCTAATGCCCCCTATTGCCACTATGATTTTTTCATCCGCTGGTCCCACCACGCCCGAAAGATCACCCAAGGAACGCGAAAGAACACCCAAGGAACACAAAAGAACACTCAAGGAACGCGAAAAGAACACTCAAAACTCACGGAAAAACACCAAAAAACACCTAAAAACACTTAAAGAACAACCTCTCGCAGGGGGCCCCACCACCCGTATGACCCAGGTCCAAGTCCAAAACTCGCTCCCTGCTTGCCGCGTCGTGGCGATGCGAAGACGCGCCTGCCGCGTCATAGTCGGGCGAGGACGGGCCTGCCGCGTCATAGCCGGGCGAAGACGGGCCTGCCGCGTCGTAGCGAAGCGAAGACGGGCGACCTTCAACCCAACCGTGCCCAACGCCTTTTATCGCAGTCCGTATCCGTCCGCGGCGCGAATCCGGTCACGGAAACAAACCGCGGATGCGCTTGGCTTCCTGCACCCGCTTGATGCCCAGAGTCAGGGCGGCCAGGCGCATGGGCAGCTTTTCCTTGCGGCTGAGCGTGAGGATTTGCGTATACGCGGTTTCCAGAATGCGGAAGAGCTTGTCCACGACCTCGGTTTCGCCCCAGAAAAAGCTCTGGAGATCCTGCACCCATTCGAAATACGACACGATCACACCGCCGGCGTTGCAGAGCACATCGGGGATGACGAATATTTCCGGCCGCTGGTTGAGGATCAGGTCCGCCTCGGGCGTGGTGGGACCGTTCGCGGCTTCGGCGAGAATACGGCACTTGAGTTTGCCGGCGTTCTTTTCCGTGATCTGACGCTCCAGCGCGGCCGGGACCAGGATGTCACAAGGCAATTCCAGCAAATGGGCGTTGTCGATGGGCTCCGATTCGGGGAAACCTTTGACGGTTTTATTTTCAGCGACAAATTTCTCGAGCTCCCAAAGATTCAGTCCCTGGTCATTGTAAACGCCCCCAAAAGCATCCGTGACCGCGATGATCTTCACCCCGTAGCGCGCGAGCGAAAGCGCGGCGACCGAGCCAACATTCCCGAATCCCTGCACCACCGCGGTGGCTTTGCTGATATCCAGGCCCATCGTGTCGGTGGCGCGATTCACCAGGTAGCCCACGCCGCGACCGGTCGCCTCGCGGCGACCCAGCGAACCACCGAGGCTCACGGGCTTGCCCGTGACGATGCTGGGAACCGTCGCGCCCATGTGGACCGAGTAGGTATCCATCATCCACGCCATGACCTGTTCGTTCGTCCCGAGGTCGGGCGCCATGACGTCCACCTGCGGCCCGATGAACGGAATCATCTCCTGCGTATACCGACGCGTGAGCCGTTCGAGCTCAGTCATCGAGAGTTTCCCCGGGTCACAGGCGATGCCGCCCTTGGCGCCGCCGTAGGGGAGCCCGGTGAGCGCGCACTTCCAACTCATCCACATCGCCAGCGCCGCGACTTCGCCTATGGTCACATCGGGATGATAACGCAGACCACCTTTGGTCGGGCCGAGTGTCAAATGATGCTGAACGCGGTAACCCGCGAACACCTGGGTGGACCCATCGTCGCGGTGGATGGGCAGCGCCACCGCCATCGAACGCTTGGGATACTTGATGCGATCGCGCTCGGCTTGCGGCATTTGCAGACGGTCTGCCACCAATTCAAATTGCTGGCAGGCCATCCGGAAGGTGGGATGATCGTAGATTTGCATGGCCGGGAGCACCTTGCCGGAGATCGCGGAGAAAATCAAAAATCAAAATCGAATTCCCCGCGCAACTCAATACACTCTTCCCGAATGTCCGGGACGTTGATCGTCAACGAAATCTACCTGAGCCTGCAAGGTGAGAGCACTTTTGCCGGGCTGCCGTGTGTTTTCGTGCGACTGACGGCGTGTGATTTGCGGTGTTCTTATTGCGATTCGGCATACGCGTTTAAAGAAGGAACTAAGAAGACTTTGGAAGAAGTGCGCGCCGAAGTCCATCGGCTGGCCGAGCCTTACGCACGAATGACTTCACCCGTCGCGCCGCGATTGCCGTTCATCGAGTTCACGGGTGGCGAGCCGTTGCTCCAGAAGAACGTGCTGCCGCTGATGAAGAGCTTGTGTGACGACGGGTTCACAGTGCTGATCGAGACGAGCGGCGCCCATGACATTTCGCAAATTGACGCACGAGTCCGGCGGATCATGGACCTCAAATGCCCCAGCAGCGGCGAGAGCGCGCGCAACCGCTGGGAAAACGTGCCGCAGCTCAAGGGGACGGATGAAATAAAATTCGTGATCGGGACGAAACAGGATTACGAGTGGGCGAAGTCCGAGATCATCGGCCGACAATTGGCGCGGATTTGTCCGTTGCTGATGTCGTGGGTGCATCCGCTCGCGCCGGAGCAGCAGGACAAATCCTTGAAGCGCGTGCCGGAAGGGCAGACCCCGATCTCCCGCCTCGAGTTGGTGGAACAAATCATCGCCGATGCGTTGCCGGTCCGTTTCCAGGCGCAACTCCACAAAATCATCTGGCCGCCGGAGCAGCGCGGAGTTTGAGCCCATGCGCGCCCGCGAAACCCTGAACCTCCTGCGCGATTACGAATCGCGCAACGTGACCTTCATGGAGCCGGACGGCTCGTGGCCGATCGTCTGGGAGTCCGCGCGCGGAACAAAAGTGCGCGACGCGAATGGCAAGACCTACCTGGATCTGACCGCGGCTTTCGGCGTGGCGGCGGCGGGTCACGCGAATTCACGGGTGGTGCGCGCTGGACAAAAGCAAATGGCCAGGTTGCTGCACGCCATGGGCGATGTGCACCCGCACGCGCTAAAAGCAAAACTGGCGCGGGAATTGAGCCGGCTGACTTTCGAACGCTGGAAGCGAAAGCGCGGGAAAAGCATTTTCTGTAATTCGGGTTTCGAAGCGGTCGAAGCCGCGCTCAAGACCGCCGCACTGGCCACGAAAAAACCGGGCGTGATTGCCTTTGAAGGCGGTTATCACGGCTTGGGGTACGGAGCGCTGAATGTAACTTCGCGCCGGCATTTTCGCGGTCCGTTCACCAGCCAGCTCCGGCAGTTCGGCCGGTTTGTTCCATTTCCAACTTCGCCAGCGGCCACGCCAGAAATCCTATCCCGCCTCGGCAGCCTGCTTCGCAAAGGCGGCATCGGCGCGGTGCTCGTTGAGCCGGTGCAGGCGCGCGGCGGAATTCGCATCCCGCCGCCGGAATTTCTTTCGACCCTGCGCCGCTTGTGTTACCGGCATGGAGCCCTGCTGATCTGCGACGAAATTTACACGGGCTTCGGCCGAACGGGCCGTTGGTTCGCCTGCGAACACTCCCGTGTTGTCCCCGATCTCGTTTGTCTCGGCAAAGCGCTCACGGGTGGCTTTCCGCTCTCCGCCTGCGTTGGCCGCGCGGAGCTCATGGACACCGCCTGGCCTCCGTCCAGCGGCGAAGCAATTCACACGAGCACCTTCCTAGGACATCCGGTAGGCTGCGCCATGGCGCTGGCCCAAATCGCCGAGATCAAACGACTAAAACTGGTCGAACGTAGTGAGCGGTTGGGCAACATGCTGCTCACCGAACTCAAAACCCTCAACCCTCAACCCTCAACCCTCAACTTTCTCCCCCGCGCTCTCGGCCTGCTCGCCGGTCTCGAAATTCGCACGCGCAATGGCCAGCCGGCGACCGCAGTTGTCCTTCAATTGGTGAAGACCTTGCTCCATCGCGGATTCATTTTTCTCCCGGAGGGCGAAAACGCCGAAGTCCTGTCGTTCACCCCGCCCCTGACCCTCACTGAACCCGAACTCACCCGCGCGGTAAACGCCGTCCGCCGGGCCCTCGCCGAAATTCCAGCCGCATGAAACTCGCCCAGATCAAAGCGGCCCTGGCCGAGCGCGGCATTCAACTTACCCGTTCCCTCGGCCAGAATTTTCTGCACGATGCGAACCAACTGAACAAGATCGTCGCCGCCGCCCAACTCACCAAAAGCGACCGCGTTCTCGAAATCGGCCCCGGCCTCGGACCGCTCACCGCGCGGCTGCTGGACCAGGCCGGTGAAGTACTCGCGATCGAGGTAGACAAACGGCTCGTGGAAGTCCTGCAGGAGCGCTTCAGCGCGTCCTCGCCGCCGCTGCAGTTGATTCACGAGGACGCCCTCGCTTATCTGCGTCGCGAGCAAACCGATTGGCGCGAGTGGAAGCTCGTGGCCAACATGCCCTATTCCATCGCTTCGCCATTGCTGGTGGAGCTGGCGAGCCAGGGCCGCGGTCCCGCCCGGATGGTAGCCACTCTCCAACTCGAAGTCGCCAAGCGCATCTTCGCCCAAACGGACGCCGAAGATTACGGCATCCTGACGCTGCTGCTGCAACTCGACTACGCTCCGCACACCTGGTTCAAGATTCCCGCCGGCTGCTTTTTTCCGGAGCCCGATGTGACCTCCGCGTGCGTCGTCCTGGATCGCCGGGCCGAACCCCTGCTGCCCGCCGCCCATCGCAAGACATTCTACAAAGTCGTGAAGCGCGGCTTTTCCGAGCGCCGCAAGATGATGCTGAAATTGCTCGCGCAGGATTGGCCGAGGGAATTGCTTCTCGAGGAATATCGGAAGCTCAGCCTCTCGCCGGAAATCCGCGCGGAAAAAGTCAGCCTGCGGCAATTCGCGCGACTCGCCGAGGCTCTCGCAACCAAAACCACCCCCGCCGATGGCTGAAGAAATTTTCGACGTCGTAAACGAACGCGATGAAGTCATCGGCCGCCAGACGCGCGCCGAGGTGCATCGGCTGGGGTTGATGCATCGGTCCACCCATATCCTGGTTTACAATGCGGCGGGGCAAATATTTCTCCAGAAGCGTTCGATGAAGAAGGACCGCGAGCAAGGCAAATGGGATTCCTCAGCGGCCGGTCACGTGGACAGCGGGGAGGATTATGACACGTGCGCGGTGCGTGAGCTGCGCGAAGAGATCGGATTGCGACTCGCCGCGACGCCGCAACGATTGTTCAAGCTCGCGGCGTGCGAGGAAACCGGACACGAACACGTGTGGGTTTACCGCTGCGAAGCGGAAGGGCCGTTCGAACTGAACGCCGATGAAATCGAAACCGGAGCTTGGTTCACTCCCGAACACGTCACGCGCTGGCTCGAGAAAAAGCCGGAGGAATTGGCAGGAGGGTTCCGGGTAATCTGGCGGCGTCTGGCCGGGAAAACCTAGGCCGCGCTGCCCGCCAGCCGGGCCAGCGTCAGCGCCAGGACTTCCACGCCACGCTGGATTTGTTCGGGGGAGGAGTATTCGTCAGGCCGATGGCTCACGCCGCCGCGGCAGGGAATAAAAATCATCCCCGTCGGACAGACCTGAGCCATAAACAGGGAATCATGGTACGCACGACTGATCATGCGTTTGGGACGCAGGCCGAGCTCGGCGCAGGATTGCTCGGCGGCGGTCAGGATTTCCGGGGCGCAAATCGCGGGCGCGTCGGCGTTGAGACGCTCGAGTTTGAAAGTGACGCCGCGGCGGGCGCAGATTTCGCCCACGGCCTTTTCGATTTTCGCCAGAGCGGGATCACGGGTGGAAAGTTGGGTGTCGCGGAAATCGATTTCCAGCCAGGCCCGACAAGGCACGCTGTTCACCGCACCAGGTTCGATGCGCAGCACACCCGTCGTACCCACGGTATCCGGACTGCCGCTGGTGAGGGCCGCCTGTTCGACCGCGAGCGCGATCTCCGCGCCCGCCAGCAGAGCGTCATGACGCTCGGGCATCAACACCGCACCGGCGTGACCACCGACACCCGTCAACTGAACGCGAAGCGTGCTCGGCGCCGCGATGCGCTCGACAAGACCGATGGGCAAATTCTCCTTCTCCAGCAACGGCCCCTGCTCAATATGCAACTCAACGAAAGAGGAGTAGCAATTACGCGGCAGTTTGACCTGCTGCATGTCCAGCTTGCCAAAGCCGGCGGAAGCGCGCAGTTCTTCGAGCGATTTGCCCTCCGGATCACGCAAGTTGCCAGTCTTCTCCAAACTCATCGCGCCCGCCAGCAGCCGGCTGCCCAAACACCCAATTCCGAATCGCGTGGGTTCTTCGGCTGTAAAGATTACAAGTTCGATGCCGGCCTTCGGCTTGAAACCTGAACGCTGCAAGGCCCGCATCGCTTCGATCGCGCCCAACACACCTACAACACCATCATACCTGCCGGCGTTGGGAATGGCATCAATGTGCGAACCGGTCGAGACGGGAGGAAGTTTTGCATCCGCGCCAACCCACCGTGCGAAAATATTTCCCACGGCATCTTCACGAATGGTCAATCCCGCCGCGCGGCACAAATCCTTGACCTTCGCGCGCGCGCGCAAATCGGACTCCGAGAAGAGAACGCGCGTGACGACCGGCGCGGGTTCCTGCGAGATCGCAGCCAGCTCATCAATCTCGCCTTGCAACTGTTGGATATTAACCTTGGGCGTTACCATCGCTATTTTCAGAATTCGGACTTCGAGCTTCCTTCGGAGTTCGTCATTCGAGCTTCGTCATTCTCACAACGGTTTCCGATTCACATCCTTGTAATAAATATAGCTCGCCGGCGTCGTGCCCATGGCGACGAACCATTGCGGACAATACGGCGCCATCCAGATAACGTCGCCGGCCTGCACGGGATACCAATCCGCATCAAGGCGATAAACACCCTGCCCCTTCAGCATGACGAGGCCATGTTCCATGATGTGCGTCTCGACGAAGGGCAGCGTCGCGCCGGGTTGGTAGGTGAAGATGTTCACCGCCATGTCGAAGGCCGGTTGGTCGGGGAGGAGAACCTGGAGGCGAGCGTCCTTGTTGCCGAGGAAGGGCTGGCCGGCAATGTTCTTTTCGTGGCCGACGATGAGTTCAGGGACGGCCGCGCCTGGCAGGGGCACGAACTTTTTTTGGAAGATCAGGAGTTCGGTGCCGGGTTTGGCTTCGCTGAAAAGAAAGTCGTGGCCCGGTGGCAAAAAAACGTAGGAGCCCGTGGTGAGTGCACTGCGCTTTCCATTCAGAGTAGCGCGGCACATTCCGGACAGGACATATATGACGTATTCCAACTCGCCCGTGTTACCGCGGCCTTCGCCGTCCTTTTGCAATGTAGCGAAGAGCTGGCAGAAGTCGGCGCCCATGCCGGCGGAGATTTGGACGATGACGACGGCATTCTTCCAGCCGGGCACGCAACTGGGGACGAAACCCGAGGGAGTGCGGAGGGCGTAGCGTTCCTTGACGACATCCCGCGTGGAGCCAAAAAGAGTGTTCATTTCCGGGTGCGAGAAAAACCGGCCCGGACGGGTTTGGCAACCTTATTTGTGGGCGGACAGGAAGACCAGCGGGACTACCGCTTACCCCCTTCACACAAGTTTGACCCGCTACACCCGTTACACCCCGCTACACGGCCTGCAACGAAAACTTCAACCGCGCGGGGACGACATGGGCGTTGCGTTCGTCGGCGGCAGGGTAAAGGTCACGGTGCGAACGTTGTTTACAGATTGAACCCGCTGCGCGCGGGCCTTGGGCGCGTGTCTGGCGGCGTAAGTCATCAAGCCGGCGACCCCGATGCCAACGAACACCGCTATAATCAGGCAAATGCGCTTACTCCTCATACCTGATATGACACCGGAGATGGAGGATTTGCACAAAAATCTCTCAAAAAGAGGGTTTTACCAGTTTTCCAAAGGCGCCAGTGAAGGGCTTAACGTTGCGATAGACCGGCTCTCCCCGCACGAAAGTCGATTCAACTTTGCCGCGGAGTTTCCGGTCAACATACGGCGACTGTTTGTGGCGGTAGTGCAACTCCTCTCGTGTAACCACAAATTCAGCGTCAAGGTCAACAATCGCAAAATCCGCGTCGGCACCGATGGCGATGCGGCCTTTGGATTTCGGGAGTTGGAAACGCCTGGCGACGCGGTCCGACAGCAGACCAGCCAGCAACGGCAAGGCATCGCTTGCGCCTCGTTGCGCGGCGCCGGTGAGCAGGAGCGGGATGGTGTGTTGCACGCCGGAGATGCCACCCCAGATTTTGAAGAAATTGTCGCTTTGCTTCATGTCCGGCGGCGAGGGGGAGTGGTCCGAGCCGACTGTGGTAATGTCGCCGGCCAGGAGGTGTTGCCAGAGTGAGGCCTGCTCGTCGGGGGTGCGGACGGGCGGAGCGCATTTGGCGAGGGCGCCGATGCGGAGCAGGTCGTCCTCGGTCAGGGTGAGGTAGTGAGGACAGGTTTCGCAGGTAACGTTCGCGCCGCGGCGTCTGGCGTCGGCGACCACGGCGACTCCCGCGCCGCAACTGACATGGACGATGTGCAGGGCGCAGCCGGTTTCGCCGGAAAGTTCGATGGCGCAGCGGATGGCGTCCAATTCGGCGGCGACGGGACGGGAATCGAGATAGTCGCGCGCAGAGGTGCGACCGGCGGCGATTTGTCCGCGCGTGAGGCGGCTGGTTTCGGTTTCGCTTTCGGCGTGCACGGCCACAAGCAGGCCGAGGGAGGCGGCGCGTTTCATGCCGGCACGCAGGGTCGCGTCGTCCACGCAGGAAAAATCGTCGATACCACTGTTCGACATGAAGGCTTTGAAACCGATCACGCCGCAATCGGCGAGTTCGGCGAGTTTGTCCACATTGCCCGGCACAATGCCGCCCCAGAGAGCAAAATCGGTGAGGGAAGTTCGTTCCGCCACGGCCAGCTTCAGTTGAAAGCTTTCCGCATCCACTGTTGGTGGATGGGCATTCAATGGCATGTCGAAGAACAGTGTGCCACCGCCGGCGGCGTGGGCACGGGAACCAGTGGCGATGCCTTCCCAATCGGCACGGCCGGGGTCGTTGAAATGGACGTGGGCGTCAATCACGCCCGGAAAGACGTGGAGGCCGCTTGCGTTTACTTCCGCTTTGCCGCTACCGCGGACTTGCGATTCGAGCGCGGCGATTTTGCCGTCCGTCACGCCGATCTCCCATGGTTTGACGGCATCCGGCGTGACGACCTGCGCTCCTCGGATTATCAGATCAAACTCACTCATGTGTTCTTCAACTTCGCGGCGAGGCGACGGATGAAATCGGTCATGATTTCGAGCGCCACGCTGATGTCGCGCTCGGTCGCGGACTCGGCCGGATTATGGCTGATGCCGCCTTTGCAGCGGACGAATAGCATCGTGACCGGAGTGATGGCCGCCATGACGGCGGCGTCGTGGCCCGCGCCGCTGGCGAGGCTGATGAGGCGGGGCTGGTGGGCGCGCACGGATTGGGCCAGCAGCTCGGATAGTTGCGGGGAGCAGGGAACCGAGGCGGTTTGTTGGGCCAACTGGATTTGCGCCTGCACCTTGCGTCGGGCGGCCATCTGGCAGGCCTGTTTTTTTAAATTTTTCACCGCCGTCAGCCGTTGCGCATCCTTTTGATGACGCACATCGAGGGTGAGGTGCACGGCGCCGGGAATCACGTTGCTCGCGCCGGATTCGACGGCAAGCTGGCCAACGGTGGCGACGAGTCCCTTTCTTCGGCGGGCTTCGGCTTCGACCGCGAGTGTGAATTCGGCGGCGGCACACAGGGCGTCACGGCGCAGGCGCATAGGCGTGGTGCCGGCGTGTCCGGCTCTGCCAATGAAGCGCAGGCTGAGGCGGGATTGACCCGCGATGTCGGTGACCAAGCCGACCGCGAGATTTTCAGCCTCCAGCACCGGTCCTTGCTCGATGTGGGCTTCGAGATAACCCAGCAGGCGGCGCGGATCCAGCTTCGCGCGATCCAACTTCGCGGGCGACCCGCCGAAATTTGCGATGGCTTCGGCCATGGTTATGCCCTCGGAATCCTTTCGCTGCAAAGCCGTGCGATCGAATTTACCCACCACCGTGCGGCTGCCGAGATACGCGGTTTGATAACGAACACCTTCCTCATCGGAAAACCCAATCACCTCGATCGCAAACGGCAATTGAGCCTTCTCGCGGCGCAGTTGTTCCACGCACGCGATTCCGAGCATCACACCCATCGGGCCGTCGAACTTGCCCGCGTTGCGAACGGTGTCCAGGTGCGAACCAATCAATAAAACCTTCGCGTCCTCGCGCGCCGCCGGATAATGACCGATCAGATTGCCGATTTCATCCTGCCGAACGCTCATGCCGGCGGAGCGCATCCAGTGACCGAACTGCGCGTTGGCGCGGGCCATGGCGGGGGAGCAAAAGGTGCGGGTGATGCGACCGGGCTCGTCGGTGATGCGGGCAAGGGCGTCGAGACGACGCATCACGGCTTTGGATTCTGAAGACTTCATGCAAACGACGCGCGGAAGGACCAAGAACCAAGGACCAAGCTCCAGATAAATCCCAAGCCCCAAGCACCAAACAGCGTGCGCTTCTGCAAATCCCGACGTCGAGCTTCGATCTTGGAGCTTCTCTGGTCCTTGGTTCTTGGTTCTTGGTTCTTGATTCCGGGCGCTTTCATTCAGCTTCCTCGATACGTGCTATACGCCCAGGGCGAGCAAAGCAGCGGCACATGATACGAGGCCGTCGCATCCGCGATTCCGAAACGCACCGGCACCCGATCCAAAAAACGATGTTTGCCGTGCAGGTATCCCTTCGCGGCGAAGTAATCTCCTACGAAAAACACGATCTCGAACTCCCCGACCGCCATTTCTTCGGCGGCCAGCAAAGGTTCGCCGGTGCGGCCGTCGTTGTTTGTGCGCAGGGCTTTCAGGAGTGTGCGGTGCGGGCCGGAACAGGACCACAGCTCGATTTGCAAATCGCCGGCCGGGCAGCCGTTGGCCGTGTCCAGGACGTGGGTGCTTAATTTGGCGGGCATGGGAGGATATTAGGCGCAAGGGCGGCGGGAATCAAATCCGGGCGGAGTGCTTAAACGGATCAGTCATCGGCCACACATAGATCCTGCAGCCGCAGCAACGCGATTTTGCCAATCTCGGTTAGGGCGGTCTGCACTTCGTTCTCACGGCTGTTTTTGAGTCGAACCTCAAAGCCGGCGAGGATGGCGTCTTTCTTGTTCAGTCGTGCGCAAATCACAAAAGGGAAACCAAAGCGCTCGCGGTATTCGTCGTTGTATTTTTGAAAGCGGGCGATTTCGTCCGGCGTAAGGCGGTCGAGTCCGGCGCTGGCCTGTTCGGTGGTCGACGACTGCGTGAGCGTGCCGGCGAGGGCAGCGCGGCCCACGAGGTCCGGGTGTGCGCGAATCAGATCGAGCTGTTTGAAGGAACCGGATTCTTTCACCGTCTCACAGAGGATTTGGTGCAGGGCCTCGACGTTCGCAAACGGCCGCTTTGCCCACGCGCGCTCGGCGATCCATGGCGAATGCTCAAAGACCGGTCCCACCACGCCCGTGAATTCGGCCTGGGGCATTTCGTTCAGTTCTTTGATCGTATAGCGCTTCATCGGTTCATTGCCGTGGCTTGCCTTTAATCGGCGGCCCCATTCATACTCGGGTGCCCGGAAAAACGCATTATGAAACTGACTCATCATCACTACGGCAAGGCCAAGGTCCGCGTGCTCAAAGTCATCCGCGACGGCAAGCGGCACACGCTCAGGGAACTCGACGTGTCCGTCATGCTCCAGGGCGACTTCGACGCGTCCTACACCAAGGCCGACAACAGCCTCGTGGTGGCCACCGACACGATGAAGAACACGGTGTATGTCGTGGCAAAGCAGAAGCTGGGCGCGGAGAACGAACAGTTCGGCCTGGACCTGGGCCAGCATTTCCTGACGAATTACCCGCAGGTCTCGCGGGTGGAAGTGGGGATTGCCGAGCGTTGCTGGGAGCGGATGAATTTCGCGGGCAAGCTCCATGACCATGCGTTCCTGCAAAACACCCCCGCCCGCCTGACGACCCAGGTTGTCTCCACTCGCTCCGGCGAAGGCGTGGAATCCGGCATCGAAGAGCTGCTGGTCCTCAAGAGCACCGGCTCCGGGTTCAGTAATTTCGCGCGTGATAAATACACCACGCTGCCGGAAACGAACGACCGCATCTTCTCGACCAAACTAAAAGCCGTCTGGCCCTACGACAGCCGGCCCAAATCCTATTCCGCGACCAACGGGAAAATCCTGCAGGCCATGCTGGATGTGTTTGCCGCGAACTTCAGCCCGTCGGTGCAGGTCACCCTTTACGAAATGGGCCAGGCCGCGCTGGAGGCCGCCCCCGAGATTTCGCAAATCCACATCGCCATGCCGAACAAACACTACCTGCTGGCGAATCTCAAGCCCTTCGACCTCGACAATCCGAACGAAGTCTTTGTGCCCACGGACGAACCGCATGGGCAGATTGAAGGGACGGTCAGCAGGGAGTAAGGGCAGTAAATGACGAAGCACGAATGATCCCTCTGAGCGGGACCGAAAGAATGACAAAGCTCGAAAACCAAAATGGGAGACTGCTTGTTTCGGTTATTCGTGCTTCGAGCTTCTTTCGGATTTCGTCATTCGTGCTTCGGATTTTTCCCGCCGTTCTCGCCTTGTCAGCGGCTCAGGCCCTCGCCCAGACCAATCACACGTGGACCAACGTCCAATCCTGGGTTTATCAACTCACCAAATATCAAAGCAACCGGCTCGACGAAATTGCCAATGCCGGCTTTGACCTGGCGGTGATCGACCTGGCGCGCGACGGCAACACGAGCTTCTTCAAGCGCCCGGAGATCGAGGCACTGAAACAAAAAGGAATCATCGTGCTGGCGTACTTCGAGATTGGCGCCATTGAAAACTATCGGCCCGAGAGGAAGGGCATCCCCGAGGACTTGAAGGTGGGCGTGGTGAAAGGGTGGCCCAAAGAGCAGAAAGTGAAGTATTGGGACGAACGCTGGTGGCCGATCGTGCGCGGGCGTGTAGACCAGGCCTTGAACGCGGGATTTGATGGCGCATACCTGGATATGGTGACCGCATACGAGGAGATCGCCGCCACGGAAATGACGCGGGAAGAGCTGGCGCACAGGATGGTGGATTTGATCAGCCGGATTTCCCAATACGCGAAGGCGAAAAATCCGGGCTTCAAAATCGTGCCGCAGAATTGCCCCGAGCTTTACACGTGGTCCAATTGGGAAGCGAAGCCGAATGAGAAATATATCACGGCGATTGACGGCATCGGGCTGGAGGACGTCTTCTATCTTGCGCACGACAAGCCGGCGACCGCCAAATGGTGCCAGGAGAATCGAGACAACGCGGTGGCGATTCGAAAGGCGGAAAAGTTAGTGCTCGGTGTGGACTACGCGAAGAAGCCGGCCTCGATCGCGGATGCTTACGCGAAGCAACGGGCGTTGGGATTTGTGCCGTACGTGAGCGTGGTGGGGTTGGATGTGGTGAAGAAGGAAAAATGAGGAAGGACGAAGTGCGAGTCCGTCATTCAGCTTTTCTCTTCACGGCCCACCGAAGTTTTGCTGGCGCCGAACGCGAGTTGTCATGACGTTCAGTTGAAGTGGGTCGAAGAACTTCCCTGGCGATCTCTGAATAATTACCCGCCTGCAATCCGGCTTCGAAAGCCTTTTTCACCCGGCGATCTTCTCCCGAATGGAATGTCAGAATCGCGACCTTGCCGCCCGGGTTCAGGCAGTCAGGCAGGACGCGGAGGAGGGTTTCGAGCGCGGAGAATTCGTCGTTCACCGCAATCCGCAGGGCCTGAAACACGCGCCGAATGGATAAATCCACTTCGTCACGATTCAGGCGCGGCAACGCGGCGCGGATCGCGTGAGTCAGCGCGGTGGTCGTGGAAAGTTTTTGGCCCGACAGCGCCTTCGAGATTTCCAGTGCACGAGGTTCATCCGCGTTATCAGTGAGCATCTCCACGAGTTTTTCCGGCTTCAATCGCGCAAGCAAAGCCGAGGCCGGTTCACCGCGTTCCGGGTTCATGCGCATGTCGAGCGGGCCTTCGTGTTTCACGGAAAAGCCGCGGCCGGGATCATCTAGCTGCATGGATGAGACCCCAAGATCAGCGAGAATCAAGTCGGCGCCGGGCAAGCTCTCCGCGGCCAAAACCTTGGGGAGGCCGGCGAAGTTGCTGCGATGGCAGGAAAATGTCTCCAGGCCGAAGCCGAGGGCACGCAACCGCGCTTCGGTGCGGGGTAGCACGACGGGATCCGCATCCAGACCGATCAGACGGCCGCCGGGTTGCAGGCGCGGCAAAATCTCCTGCGCGTGGCCGCCGTAACCGAGCGTACAATCCACCGCAACCTGGCCCGGAGCCGGGGCGAGAAACTCCAGGATCTCCGAGACCATGATCGGACGGTGGGTACCCGCCGGCGTCTTCCCGGAGGCGATCACCTTGGCCACCGTGTCGGCGTAACGCGACGGATCGTGCTCCTTGTATTTATCCTCAAAGCGACGAGGATGCTTGCCAGCGTAACGTGGACGACGCTTGTGCGGCGTGGGGGCGGGAGACGGTATCGGTTCTTCGGACATCGGCAGGAGGGATTTTGCGCGGGCGGCAGAAGGAGCGCAAACCCGAAGCGTTCCTTACGTCGCGGCTGGCTGCTCTTTGAGTGGAACTGTTGCCCCCGCGGCCCGACGGCGCTCACTCCAGCGCTGGAGCACAACATAGAAAGAAGGGACAAAGAGGACGGCAAGGCAGGTGGACGCCAGCATCCCACTGATCACGGCAAGGCCCAGCGATTTGCGCGCGCTGGCGCCGGCGCCGCTGGCGAGCAGCAGCGGGAGCGCGCCCAGGATGAACGTGAAGGACGTCATTACGATCGGGCGGAAGCGCGTGCGCGCGGCGGTCACGGTGGCTGCAAGCAGGTCCTCTCCGCGGTCGCGGCCTTCGCGCGCCATTTCGACTATGAGAATGGCGTTCTTGGCCGAGAGCGCAATGAGCAGCACGAGACCAATCTGGACGTAAAGGTTGTTCGCTACGCCGAGCCCCAGCAGCGCGGCGACGGTGCCCAAGAGCGCGAGCGGCACGGCAAGAATTACCGCGCCGGGAGTAATCCAGCTTTCGTACTGGCCGGCGAGGACGAAATAGACGAGCAGAAGCGCGAGCCCGAAAATGAGATACGTCGCACTGCCGGCGAGTTTTTCCTGGTAGGACATCGCCGTCCATTCATACGTGATGCCGGCCGGCAGCAATTTCGTAGCGATGCCCTCCAGCGTCTCGATCGCCTGGCCGGAACTGTAGCCGTCATGCGCCGCACCGTTGATCGTCGCGGCGGGAAACATGTTGTACAGCGTGATCAACGACGGTCCCTGGGCGGACTTCACGTCGGCAACCGCACCGAGCGGCACCATGCCGTTGGTGCCGCGCACATAGTAATTCCCGATGTTGCCGGTCGTGAGGCGGTTTTCCATGTCGGCCTGCGCATAAACCATGTAATTGCGACCGAAGCGCATGAAGAGATTCACATAGCTCGACCCGAGATAAGCTTGCAGTGTGTTGTAGATATCGCCGGTCTGGACGCCGAGGTTCTCGGCGCGCGTGGTATCCACGTTGATCGTGACCTGCGGCACGGAAGCGCGCAACGGCGTGAGCGCCATGCGAATCACCGGGCTCGCCTTCGCGCGTTCCGTGAACGCGTCAGCGACTGCTTGCAGACGGGCGAAGTCGTTGCGGCCATCGGTGGATTCCAATTCCAATTGGAAGCCACCCGAGAGTCCGAGACCCTGGATGGGTGGCGGCACCAGCACCAGCGTCCGCGCCGCTTCATAATCCTTCAAGCGTCGCGAGAGCTCGTTGTAGATGGACAACAAATCCTCGCCCTTGCCGCGCTTGCTCCAGTCTTTGAGCATGATGTAGATGATGCCGGCGTTGGCCAGCGAGGCATTGTTGTCGAGCGGCGACATGCCGCCGATGCTGATCGTGCGCTCCACCGCCGGCAACGCTCCGCAGATTTTGGCGATGTCGGCCATCACTGCTTCGGTTCTGCCCAACGAGGCTCCATCGGGAAGCTGCACCATCACCATGGTGTAACCCTGGTCTTCCGTGGGAATGAACCCGGTGGGCACGCGAGTAAGTCCCCAAACGGCGAGCGTAATCAAGACCAGCCCGGCCAGGACCAGCTTCCCACTATGATGCACCATCCGGCCAATGAGCCCGGCATAAGCGCGCTCCACGCGGCCGTAAACAACATTGAAGGCGCGGAAGAAAATATTCTTCCGGCGCGTTGGGTCCGCCGGCCGCAGCCACAGGGCACACTGGGTCGGCTTGAGCGTCACGGCATTGATCGCGCTGATCATGGCCGTTGCCGCAATCACCAACGCGAACTGCCGGTACATCTGCCCGGTGATTCCCGGCATGAATGCGGGCGGCAAAAACACGGACATCAAGACCAGGGTGATGCCAATGATCGGTCCAAGCAGGCCGCGCATGGCGTCAATGCTCGCCTGCTTCGGCGGCTTGCCTTCCTCGACGAATCGCGACACTCCTTCCACCACCACGATCGCGTCGTCCACCACGATGCCGATTGCCAGCACCACGGCAAACAGCGTCAGCAGATTGATCGTGAACCCCAGCGCCGCCATCGCCGCGAACGCGCCGATGATCGTCACCGGCACCGTCGTGGCCGGCACCAGCGTCGCGCGCCAGTCCTGGAGAAATACCACAATCACCACGAGCACCAGCAGCCCAGCCTCCACCAGCGTCATGTAAACTTCCTTCACCGAAGCGCTCACGAACACCGTCGTGTCAAAGGGAATGCTGTAATCCAAGCCCTTGGGAAAATCCTTAGCCAATTCGGCTATCTTCACCCGCACGCGCTGCGCCGTGTCCAGGGCGTTGGCGTCAGGCAACTGAAAAATTGCGATGCCACCGGCGATGTTGCTGTTCACCTTGAAAAACTGGCTATAAGTCTGGGCGCCTAGTTCCACGCGGCCCACGTCGCGAATCCGCGTGACTCGCGTGCCGTCGGTCGAGTCGAATTTCACGATGATGTTCTCGAACTCGTCGACGGTCGAGAGATCGCCCTTCACATTGACGGTGAATTGCATCGCCTGGCCAGGCGGCGCGGGCGGCATGTTGATCTGGCCGGCGGGCACGCGGATGTTCTGCAACTGGATCGCGTTGATGACGTCCGAGGGCATCAAGGAGCGCTGCCGCATCCGGTCCGGGTCCAGCCATACACGCATGCTGTATTGGCCGATGCCGAACACTGTCGCATCCGAAACGCCGTCCACGCGCACGAGCGGATCGTGCAAGCGGAGCGTGGCGAAGTTGCTCAGGAAGAGGGCGTCGTAATTGGTATCAGATGAAGTCAGCGTGACGATTTGCAGGATCGCGGTGGATTTCTTTTTCGTCACCACCCCCTGCTGTTGCACCGTCTGCGGCAGCAACGCCGTCGCTGCCGAAACCCGGTTCTGCACGAGCACCTGCGCGAAATCCAAATCCGTCCCCGTCTTGAAAGTCACAATCAGCGTGTAACGCCCGTCCGACGTGCAGGTGGACTGCATGTAGAGCATGTTCTCCACACCGTTCACCTGCTGTTCGATCGGCAACGCCACGGTCTCCATCAGCGTGCGGGCATTGGCGCCCGGGTAATTGGCGGTGACCTGGATGGTGGGCGGCGTGATCGGCGGATATTGCGAGACGGGCAAACGCAGGAGCGCGACGCCACCAAGCAAAATCATCACGAGCGCGATCACGTTCGCGAGGACCGGGCGCTCGATGAAGAATTTGGCGAGCACGTTTTAGAAGCTCCAAGAACCAAGCACCCAGCCCCAGAGAAGCACCAAATTCCAAACTTCAAACGTCTTCACGGCTTTTTCTCCTGCTTTCGTTCCGCCCAGGTTTGCAGGACAACAAAGAGCGACGGCACCAACAACACGGCCAGACAGGTCGAGGCCAGCATGCCGCTGGCGACGGCGAGACCGAGGGAACGGCGCGCCCCCGCGCCAGCGCCGCTCGCGAGAACCAAAGGCAACACGCCCAAAATAAACGTAAATGACGTCATCAGAATGGGGCGAAACCGTACCCGCGAAGCCTCAACCGTGGCTTCGATGATGCCTTTCCCCTCCGCCCTGCCCTCGCGTGCCATCTCCACAATTAGAATCGCGTTCTTGGCCGAAAGCGCGATCAAGAGCACCAAGCCAATCTGCACATAGATGTTATTTGCGAGCCCCACGCTCAACAGCGCTGCCACCGTCCCAAGCAAAGCCAGCGGCACCGCCAGCAAAACCGCTGCCGGCGTGATCCAACTTTCGTATTGCCCGGCCAGGGCGAAATACACCAGCAGCATGGCGAGCGCGAAAATGAAGTAGGCGGAGTTCCCCGTAAGCTTTTCCTGGTAGGCCACGGCCGTCCATTCGTAGCTGATGCCGCGCGGCAGCACGCGCTTCGCGATTTTTTCCATCGCCTCCAGCGCCTGGCCCGAACTGGCGCCGGCTGCGGGCGCGCCGTTGATCGTGGCGCAGGGGAAAAGATTGTAGAGCGATATCACAGACGGCCCGCGCGTGGTGTCCACCTTCGCGATCGCGCCGATCGGCACCATGGTGCCGCCCTGGTTGCGCACATAGTACTGCATCACGTCGTCCGTGGTCACGCGATGGCCGGGATCAGCCTGCACGTAAACCATGTAGTTGCGGCCGAAGCGCGTGAATAAGTTTACGTAAGTGGAACCAAGATAACTCTGCAGCGCGTTGTACACGTCGCCCAGGTTCAGGTTCCGCGCCGCCGCCTGGGTGGCATCCACGCGCAACGAAAACTGTGGCACCTCCGCGCGGAAGGCCGTGAAGGCATCGCGCAACAGGGCGTTGGTGTTGGCTCCCTGCACGATGCGGTCGGCGGCGTCCTGCAACCGCACGAAATCGAAATCGCCGTCGGTGATTTCCAACTGCATCTGGAAACCGCTCGACGCACCCAGGCCCTGAATCGCGGGCGGCACGAGCAGCCGGATCCGCGCCTCCTGCACCGTCGCAAGCTCCTTCGATAACGTGTCGTAAATGTACTGCAGGTTTTCCTTGGTGCCGCGTTCCTCCCAGGGTTTGAGCATCAGATACACAATGCCCGCGTTCGCCAGCGAGACGTCGCCGGCGAGCGGCGAGGGACCACCGGTGCCGATGGCGATGGCGCGCTGCACACCGGGAGTCTTCATTCCGATGTTTGACACGCGGTCCATCACATTCTCCGCGCGCTCGAGTGACGCGCCATCGGGTATTTGCACCGCGACCATGAGATAACCCTGATCCTCCGCCGGAATGAAACCCGTCGGCACGAGAGTCAGCCCCCAAATGGCCACCGCGATCAGTCCCAACCCCGCCAGCACGACCGCTTTGCTGCGCTGAACCAGCGAGGAAATGAGCCCGGTGTATAACCGCTCGGTGCGATCATAGATCGCGTTGAATCCGCGATAGAATAAGTTTTTCCGCCGGTTCGGATCCACCGCTCGCAGCCACAACGCGCACTGGGTCGGCTTCAACGTCACGGCATTCACAGCGCTGATGAGGGCGGTCGCGGCGATCACGAGCGCGAATTGGCGGTACATCTGCCCCGTGATGCCGGGCATGAACGCGGGCGGCAAAAACACCGACATCAGCACCAGCGTGATGCCGATGATCGGCCCGAAGAGCGCTTTCATCGCCTCGATGCTTGCTTCCTTCGGCTGCCGGCCCTGCTCGATTTTTTGCGCCACGCCTTCCACGACAACGATGGCGTCGTCCACCACAATGCCGATCGCCAGCACCACGGCGAACAGCGTGAGCAGGTTTACCGTGAATCCCATGGCGGCCATGGCGGCGAACGCGCCAATGATTGTGACAGGCACGGTCGTCGCCGGCACCAGCGTCGCGCGCCAGTCCTGCAGGAAGATCATGATCACCAGCAGCACGAGCAATCCCGCCTCGATCAGCGTGCTGTAAACTTCCGAGACGGAGGCTTTGACGAATGTCGTCGTGTCGAACGGAATGTCATAGACCACTCCCTGCGGGAAACCGGGTGAGGTTTTGGCGAGCAACTGGCGTACACCCTTCGCCGTATCGAGGGCGTTCGCGCCGGGCAATTGGTAAATGGCGATGCCGCCAGCGGGTTTGCCGTCGACTTTGAAAACCTGGCTGTAGCTGTTCGCGCCCAGTTCCACCCGGCCCACGTCGCGAATGCGTGTCACCCCCGCGTTCGGACCGTTGTCGCTCTTCAAAATGATGTTCTCGAAATCACGGGCGTCCGAGAGCGCGGCGGGGACATTCGCAGTAAGCTGGAACGCCTGGCCCGCTGGCGCGGGCGGCATGCCGAGTTGGCCCGCGGCGACGTAAGCGTTTTGCTGCTGGACCGCGTTGATGACGTCCTGCGGCGTGAGCTGCCGCTGCTGCAACTGGTCGGGGTTCAACCACACGCGCATGCTGTATTCGCTCAGGCCAAAGACCACCACGTCGCCCACACCCGGTAGCCGCGCAAGTTTGTCACGCAATTGGAGCGTCGCGTAATTCCCCAGGAAGAGCGCGCCGAATTGATCGTTCGTGCTGGTCAGCGTGATGATTTGCAACGGCGAGGTTTCCTTCTTCTTCGTCAACACGCCCTGCTGTTGCACCGCGCTGGGCAATTGCGCCATCGCCGCGGACACACGGTTCTCCACGAGCACCTGCGCGAAATCCAAATCCGTCCCGACTTCGAACGTCACCGTCAGTGTATAACGCCCGTCCCCGGTGCAGTTGGACTGCATGTAGAGCATTTTCTCCACGCCGTTCACCTGCTGCTCAATGGGGAGCGCCACCGTCTCGACGAGCGTCCGCGCGCTCGCGCCGGGATAGGTGGTGGTGACCTGGACCGTCGGCGGCGTGATTGGCGGATATTCGGAGACGGGCAGGAGAAACATCGCCACCGCCCCGAGCAAAATCATCACGCAGGCGATGACATTCGCCAGCACCGGGCGCTCGATGAAAAACTTGGCAAACATGGCCGGCGCGCGGCAGTCGAATCAGGGCTTCGCGGCCGGGGCCGCGGGGGTCGTGAGCGTTGGCGTGACTTTGTCGCGGGGGCGGGCATTGAGCAGGCCGTTCACGATCACGCGGTCGTTCGCGGTAAGCCCGCTGCGGATGGCGATTCCATCGGCCGTGCCCGGCCCCTTCACCACGGAACGCCGCTCCACCACGTCCCCGTTGCCGACTACGAGCACATAATCCCCCTGTTGATCATTGCCGATGGCGGCCTTGGGAATGACCGCCATAGTGGTCGGATCGCCCATCGGAATGCGCACGCGCGCGAACAAACCTGGGAACAACGCCTTGTCCGTGTTCGGCAAAACCCCGCGCAAAGCGATGGTGCCGCTCGAGCTGCTGATTTCGTTGTCCACGAAATCCAACACGCCCTCGTGAGGATAACCCTCCTCATTCGGCAGCCCGACCTCCACCTTCGCTTTGCCCATCTCTGCTTTGACGTCGAGGCCCATCTTGCGCATCACGGTGTGCAGTGCAAGGGCATCGCGTTCGTTCAAGTTGAAATTCACGTAGATCGGCACCAGCTGCTCGATCGTGGCCAGCAGCGTCGGGCCATTGGCGCCGACGAGGTTGCCCGGGTCCACCTGCCGCGCGCCGATGCGGCCCGCGAACGGCGCGGTCACCTTGGTGTAACCGAGATTGATCTTCGCCAGCTCCAACTGCGCCTTCGCCTGGTCGCGATTGCTGCGCCATTTCTCCACGTTCGACTTCGAGGTCGCCTGGTTGGTAATCATCCCCATCTGCCGGTCGTACTCGAGCTGGTTCTGCACGAGGCTCGCTTCGTTCAACTTCACTTGCTGCACGTACTGCTCGGGCTCGATCACGAACAATATCTGGTCCTTCTCCACATAACTGCCGTCCTTGAAATTCAACGACTCAAGAAATCCCGCCACGCGCGCCATGAGCTGCACCGACTTCGACGCGCCGACCGTCCCGGTGAGATCCAGATATTCGTTCACCGAATTCATCACCGGATGCTGGACCGTGACTGGGGGCGGGGCCGCCGCCTGCTCCTGCCCGCCGCGCCGGCATCCGCTCATTGCCAGCACGAGCAATGCTGCCAGCCAAATCTGCGATCTAAATCTCATATACTCTCCCTCGCCAATACTGTTTTCAGATTTTGAAATTCGGATTTCGGATTTTGCCCGTTTCCCTGAAGTTTGAATTTTGGAATTCGATGTTTATCTGGTTCTTGGAGCTTGGTCCTTGGTGCTTCTAAGGCGCCTGCTCCGGTCCTTTCGGCGGCAAATGCTCCTTCGCCTCCAGCATGTTCCCCCAATACGTCCGCTTGCGCAGTTCTTCCTTCACCTCGTCCGAAACCACATCGCCGCCCTCGCGGATTTCCCAGCCGCCACCCAGCGCGCGATAAATCGCGATCAACCCCAGCGCCACCTTGCCTTGCGTTTGCGCCAGCGTATCGTCCAGGCTCAGTTGCGTTTGCTCCGTGCTCAACACGGTGGTGTAGTCCGCTTCGCCCTCCCGGTATTGGATCGCCGAAAGCTCGGTCGCGCGCCGCGCATTGATCGCCGCGATCGTCAGATTCGTCAGCGCCTGCTGCTCGTAGTAAAACGCCGCCAGCCCGTTCTCCACTTCTGACTGGGCCTTGAGGACGGTCTCCTGGTAATGTAGCACGCCCTGCACAAACTCCGCATCCTGCACCCGCACCTGGTTGATGAGCCGACCGTAATTGAACACGGGGAAAAAGAACGACGCCCCGGCCTGCGCCGCGCGGCTCTGCCACATGAACATGTCCGACAATGAACTACCCAGTTCATTGTTCGCGCTCACGCCGAACGCGCCCGACAAAGAAAACGCCGGATACATATTTGCTTTGGCCACGCCGATGAGCGCGGACTTCGAGGCCGCTTCCATGGCAGCGGCGCGCACATCCGGACGGCGCCGCAATAAGTCTTTTGGAATACCCACCGCCACTTGTATGGGCGGCGTAGGAATCGCGCTCGGCCCCGTGAGATATCCGTCCACCTGGTCCGGTGTCGTGCCGAGCAGGACGCCCAGCGCGTTTTTGGTTTCCTGCAACTGCCGCTGTAGTTTGGGAAGCTGCGCCTCCGTCTGATACGTCACCGCCGCCGCCTGACGCATGTCGAGTTCGCTCGTTTCCCCGAAATCAAACTTCACGTTCGCGACGCGCAACGTTTCCTTCTGCGTGTAGACATTCGTGCTGGTCACGCGAATCCGCGCCTCGGTCGTGCGGATCAGCACGTAGAAATTCGCCACGTCCGCGATCAACGACACCACTGCGTCATCGTAATCCGCCACCGACCCGACAAACGTCGCCCGCTTCGACTCGATGTCCCGGCGGTACTTTCCCCACACGTCAATCTCCCACGTGGCGGCGAAGAGCAATTGGTCGGATGCGTAATCCGGCGTGATACCGGGAATTTTGCCGAAGCCCGAATTCAGCCGGTCGTAATTGACACCGCCGGAAATGCCCTGCTGCTGCGGAAAAAGGTCCCCGATCGACTTGCTCAATTGTGCCCGCGCCTTGAGCACGCGCACCCCGGCGATTTGCACCGTGAGATTACTTTTGACCGCCGCCTCGACCAACCGGTCGAGCACCGGATCATTAAGACTCCGCCACCAATAAGCCTCGCCCGCATTAAGCGGCTGGCCGGAAATGGTGGAATTGGTCTCCCAGTTCGACTGTACCCGCGAACCCGGCGTCTGATAATTCGGCCCCACCATGCACGACGGCAGCAATGCCAATGGCAGAACCAGCGCAACCAGCCGCAAGCACATCATCCATGTTTTCATCCTGCCAATTGAAAACCGGGCCCTATTCGGATTTCGTCCTTCGTCATTCTTTCGTCATTCGCCATTCGGAATTCGTCATTTCCCTCCCCCGTTCTTGCTGTTCAACAAATCCTCCAACTCCTTCCCCCGCGCGGCATAATCAATCCCCGTAATCACCCCCTTGGCATCCACCCACAGCACCGTCATCTTGCCGTCCTTCATGGGGAACCGCGCCGCGACGTCCTTATCCTCCACGATCACCAGCGTAAACGGCTTCGCCTCCGCGCGCGACCGTGCGATCCGCCGCTTGAACATGCCGAAGCCGGAAATATTGACCACCAGCAGCGAATGATGTTGCTCAAACCAGTCGGCCTGCTGCAGCCCGTCAGGCGGGCCGCCTTCAACCGGCGTATCGAAGATCACGGCCTTCGTCGCGTCCCCGGGCGTGAAGGTAAACGTGCCGCCTTTTTTATCCATGGCTTTGAAGCCGGCGAGGCTATCCCCGACTTTGTAGAGATCGGCCCGGGCGGCCATGGCGAACGATAGAACGGCAAGGCAGAGAATTCGCGCGAAAATACCTTTGAAGCTCATACGCTATCATTGCGAGGCGGCGCTCCGCCGTCAATCACCGCCCTTCCCCGGAGCGCGGCTGTCCTCAGCCGCAGCACGGCCGCATTTGCATATGGCAAAGGAATCAGTTCGCGCGCGCCTTCCAACTCGTCCCCGCTGCGGCTGAGGACAGCCGCGCTACAGAGAAGATACTGCCACGAGCCAGAACGCCAGCCAGCAGCCTTGACTAAACCGTCATCCGTCCGATTCTTCTCCCATGCAACGCGTCACCGGAATTGGCGGCTTCTTTTTTCGCGCGAACAACCCCGATGCCCTCGCCCAATGGTATAAAGACCATCTCGGCGTGGATCTCATCCCGCCCGACTACGACCAAAAGCCTTGGACCCAGGAAGCCGGCCCGACGGCCTTCGCTCCCTTCGCGAAGGATAGCGAGTATTTCGGCAATCCCACGAAGAATTGGATGCTCAATTTCCGCGTCCGCGACCTGGACGCAATGGTGAAACAACTCCGCGACGCGAAGATCGAGGTGAAAGTTGATCCAGAGAAATATCCCAACGGACGATTCGCGCGGCTAAATGATCCCGAGGGGAATCCGATTGAATTGTGGGAGCCGAAATGAACAGCTTCGAGTAACCGCACCGCCTGCCCTTGGGTAGGGATGGGGTTGGATAGGAATGCTTGCAGAGTGACTCGATCCGGGGCAACTTTCGAGTTACATCCAGCTTCAGTCATAACCGGGATGCTCGCATGAATTCCGAACCTGCTCCTCCAAAACCCGAAACCAAACCATCACCCGAGGCACCCGCTAGTCGGCCTCCCTTTCCCTTCTCGATTGTACTTTGCGTGTGGCTGCTGGTTGCATTCACGGTAACCATGCTTACCTTCATCTTGCCTGAGACTTTCGCCAGCACCGCCCGCCTCAGGGTCGAGCGGGATCAGACCGACGTCGCTGGCATCAGCGCACCGAAAACGGACGTCGCCTACGATCCCTATTTTATTCAAACCGAATTCGAAATCATCCGGTCGGAGTTGGTTTTGGGTATGGTCATCAACGATCTGAAACTGCACAGCGAGTGGAGCAATCGCTATCACCGACAGCTCAAGCGGGCCGAATGCCTGGCCATTCTCAAACGCCAGATCGAAATCAAACCGTTTCGCAGCACCAGCATCATCGAGATTACCGCGTTTGGTCCAAAGCCGGAGG
Source organism: uncultured Verrucomicrobiota bacterium (assembly GCA_964448135.1). GTDB lineage: Bacteria > Verrucomicrobiota > Verrucomicrobiia > Limisphaerales > UBA8199 > CAYUVH01. Next base: position 99,070 of record CAYUVH010000034.1, read on the forward strand.
AAGCCGCTCAAATCGCCAACGCCATCGCCGAGGCCTACAGGAATTACCGCTTTGAGCGGAGGACGGAGCTCTTAAAGGGGGGAATCAAAGCGTTGGCGGCTGTTTACAATGATAACGAGGCGAAGATTCGGGCGGTCAGGGCCGAAATGACGCAGCTAGCGCGCGACCAGGCCAATCAAGACTCGAACCGGCTGGATGAAGCGAAAAGAAGCCTCGAGGATCTTCAACGCCTGGACCATGAAGTATCCGCGAAAATGGACGGGGCAAGGACGGACCTGAGTTTGCCGGCCTCGAGCATGGTCACCATTGTGGATATCGCGACGCCTAATCCCAAACCGATCCGTCCGAACAAGCCATTCATCATTGCGCTTGGCATCCTCGCGGGTGGCCTGGCTGGGCTCTTGTTGGCTGGGTTCGCCTATGCAATGCGCCGCCGGGTTGTTTGGCGTATGTAAAGGGACCCAGGAGACGCTTGCCCGGGGGGGACAAAAGGTTCGATAATCCACCCGAGGCACGGATCGCACCGCGTATGTTTCTTAAGCCAAAACGCAAGTTCGTCTGGGTCGCCGTTGCGTCAGCCGCCGCACTGATCATGCTCGGGCTTTTCTTCGCCGATTCGACTTCCCGCATCAAGATCGCAAGCGGGTTCTCCACCCAGGACGTGCGCGCAATCCGGCGGGAAGTCTCCCGCATGCGGTGGGAGGAATTTCGCAATTCCGTCGCGGCACTCGACTCTAAGCGATTCGGCCAACGTACTCTCCCCATTGTGTTTAGCTGGACCGAAACCATCGCCGGCTCTCCCGGGCCACCGGGAGGAGCTTTCGTGGGATGTCGTGGGATATTCTCTGGCACCGAATGCACGTTCATGGTCTCCAACAGCACAAACGGCTGGAAATGCCGCTCGATGGGTTTCACGGATGCGGCCACCATGCGAAAGGTCCGCGAAGCGATGCAGGAAGTCGTCACGGCGCATCCCTGACGGATTTTTGCCCCGGTGCTTCTTTCTGCGTCCGGGTTTTCCATTCTGCCTTTTCCACTACGGCAGCCCCACTCGCACCCGGTAAAACTCCCGCGGTTGCGTTGTCAAAACCATAAAGTTCGTCAGCACCGTCGCCGCCATCACGGCATTCGTTCTCACACTCGCCCAGTCCACCAAATTGGTGGATAGTTCCATCACATACTGCCGCCCGGTCACATTCGTGTAACTCAACGAGATCATTCCCGCGCCCGCCAGTGCCGCGCTCACACGCAACGCCGAGTTCGCATTACGCGGATCCGTTCCAGCAATCGCCTCCTGTGCCTCACTGAATCCATCTCCGTCATCGTCATCGCTCGTGATATTCGCGAGCACCAGCGTCAGAGCGCGCTCGCCGGTGTAACCGCCGCCATCGGTCCAGCGGACGCGGAGATGCTTTACCGGGCTCGTCTCGTAATCCAGCGCCTGCGCGGCATACAATGCGTCGCCCACGATTGTAAAATCCCCGTTGTTAGTGTCACCGTCACCCGCCACGAGCGAGTAATCGCAAGCCACTCCCGACAAACTTCCGCCCCCCGAGATTTCCGCCACCTGCATCCCGGCTGCCGTCGTCTCAGGAATTTCGGTCACCGACAGCGCAACCGTCCGCGGTCGCTCCATCGCCAACAGGCTCAGGGTATCCCGCGCGTCCATGACGTTGAGCGTGGTGTGGCGTGTCGCCACAGCCGCGACGGCGTTGGTATAGACCGCGCGGCGGGAATCCGACTCCGCGCCGGTCAGTCGACCCGCCTTGGCCGTCCAATCCCATGGCGGAATCAGCCACTGGGGTTTAATCCGCGCCGGTGAGTTGTACACAAACTCCCACGCCGATTGCGTCGCGATGAGATCGTTGTCGTGCAGCTTCACACCTACGAACCACGGCGGCACGCCTTGCACGCTGGAGTGCGCATTCGTGAAAGCCTTGTCTATGGTGTTCACATCGTTGCTGCCTTTAAAGTATTCGATGAGCTTCCAATCATAACTTTCCGGGCGCAGATACGAACCAAAGCGTTTGTCGCCAACATTCACGGCGACATCGCGGTGCTCGACGAACAGTCCCGCGCCCGCGTTGGTGAACGCCCGAAACACATTCGACGCGACGCCGGCATTGGTCGCCGCGTTCGGCCCTACAATCGTCGGCGCATAACCCATTAACGACGTCAGCTTCGCGTAACCTCCGCTGGCCGATGTCGGCACGCCGTTCGAAAGATCGAGCCCGTGCGCCTCGTAGTTGGTGATGTCCGCGTAACTCGTCGTGTTCGTCCAGACGAAGTCGTTGGCGTAGGGTTTCGGGGGACGCACGTGATAGCCCATGTCCACCCACGCCGAACTTTGCAGCCGTCCGAAAATCTCCGGCGCATTGGTCAGCAAAATGTCCGTCTGCCACGTTGTCAGAAACACATCCACCGGCACCCGGCTCGCCTCGTGCTGGTTCAAGAGCGTCCGCAATTCCGCCGCGCTGTTGCTCGGATACGAAAAATCCTGCCAGTTCAGCGAAAACGTGATGTTATCGGTCGGCCGCAGATACAGGCTCGAAACGCCGCTGAACGGCGCGTTCGACCAGATTTGCAGCGCCCCCTCGAAATTCGTCACACCAAAACGGCCCGCGTCCCGCCACCGCTTGATCGTCTCCAACTGCGCCACGATCTTGTTCGTGTAATCGCCGAACATGTCGCGGTGATTGAAGACGATTCCAACCGTCCACAATTTATTGCTGTGCGGTTGGGAGCCGTCCTCCAGCATCGTGAGCAGCCGGTCCGTCTCGTGCAGGTCCTGCTCCCAGTTCCCCACCGCCGCGATCTGCCCACTTGGATCATCCACGAGATACGCATTGGTTCCCGCCGGACGCCACAGGCCGGCGACGTGCGGATCATCGCGGTGACTCGCCGTGCCGCCCCCTATGAGCAGGTGAGGCTTCCAGCTGAAATTTGTGTAAATCAGGCCCGTGAGACCGTTCGTGGTGCGGATGAATTTCGGCCAGTCCTGGTAGCCGTTGTTCGTATACACGTGCCCGCCGACCACGCCAGCCGGCGACGAGCCGCCAAGCTGTTGGGTGAGATACGCGACGTCGGCATAGTTGTAGCCGTAATTTTCATGCGAGTGCGGGTCGAGTTCAACGCCGAGATTTTCGTGGAGATATCGCAATGTGGTTTTGCCGGCGGAAAGGTAGGACGCGTTGAAATTGGCGAGGCCGTTGGTGGTCTCGAATTTCTCCATGCCTCTAAGAAAATTCCAATCACTCTGAAAATCCCACGCGAGATGGCGGTTGGTGCACTCGCTCGCAAACCACAAAATCGCCTTCCGCCACGCATCGTAATTGGTGGCGGCCGTGGTTCGGAAGTCAGGAGTATTGGGCGAGCCGCCGGGTTCTTCACTGTGAACGGCGATGATGAAATAGACCGTCGGTGCGTTGGTCACGCCACGCGCCGCGAATGCAAACAGCCCCAGCCCGATCACCATCGCCACCCAGTTCAATCGAGTGCTCATCCACCTACCCGTATCCGGTTGGTGGGCGGGAATTACACTGTCGAAAGGCGAAAACGCAAAGGGTATAAGACGCAAAGTGGGCTTTACCTCTGTAAGCCTCTGCGTCTTTGCGTCTTATGCCCTTTGCGTTCTGTCTTTAAGGCCGCTGCTCCCGCTCCTCCAAAATCTCCACTTCCTCACCCGTGACCAAAACCCGCCACCGATACGGCGGCAGCTTGGGCAATCGCACCGCATCCAACTCCTCCAATCCCTCGATGAACGCCTTGCAAACCCGGTGCCACCCATCCAGCACATCACCGGTCGGCGACAGAATAATCGGATAACTCAAATCCGCCGCGATGATGTCCCGCGCGTGCTCCGCGATGGCTCGGACGGTGGGCAGAATGTTCCGCGGCCCGCCAAACCAGCACACTTCGTCGAAGCCGGTCAACTCGCTCAATCGCACCTTTTGCACCGGCAGGCCCTCCGCCAGTTCCCAAAGCTCATGCATCCGCCAGAATCGCATCGAACCATCCGCGCCCGGCGGTTCGCAGGACCGCCGCTTCGCGGCGCGTTCGTTGACGGGTTTCTTTCGCTCCGTGCCCATGAGTCCCTTTCCCATGTGTCATCACGACCGTTTGAAATGCACAATCACCAACAGAACCACCGGTATCACCGTTCCGAAGGCCAGCGCCGCCCATACATTTTTCCGATTCTCCCCAAATCGAAATGCCATGACGATTCCCAGGATCGAAGTGACCACCACCGACAACCCCATCAACGACGCCAGCAACATGAAGGGCAGCGAACCATAACCTTTCGTGTGCGCCTCGGTGAGCACCGGGATCTTGACCCCGAACATCTGCACGGCGCCGGTCACCGCAAAAAGAATCAACATCGGCGCAAAAACGCAGCCAAGATAAAGATGCAGTTTCCGAAGCGCCTTCACACGTTGCTGATCGCCGAGCATACCTCGTCGGCCCACCGACCGCTAGACTCAATCCTCAGCCACGCCTTCAACTCATGGCATTCACTGACTCACTGACTTTCTTGACACCTCCCCAAATCGTGTCACCGTATCTCCGGAGGCATTTCCCGCCCGGGAATCGCAGGAGCACCAACCGGTTTCCACATGGGCGAAACCAGGGAAATCAGACTGCAACCAGGGATAGACCATGCTATTGCCACGGACGGCTAAGGCGAACATCACGGCCCGACGCCGCCCCAAATCAAAAACCGATTCCAACCAATGAAATCAACGTCTGTTGCGACTCGCACCTCGTTTCCAACCAATGTTTACGGGCCTTTCTCAAACTGTAGCACCCTTGTTGCACCTTGCGTTGCACCCTGAAACCCATTTTCGATCAATGTTTATGCGGTTTGTTGCATGTTACACCCTGTCAGGGGGTATGCCACCCCCTCTTACTCCTAATCTTAATCTTAATCCTAACCCCCTCCGCAAAACACTGAACCTTTCCACCGCGCAAAGCGTCTGGCATGAAATACTTGCAATGAAGAACCTCCTCTCGATCTCCTGCGCCGCCGCGTTGCTGTTCCCGGTCACGTCCCCAGCCTTGGATACAGCCGCGCGCCCCAACATCCTGTTCATCCTCTCGGACGACCAATCCGTCCCACACGCCGGCTGCTACGGCGACAAGGCCATCAAAACCCCGAACCTGGATCATTTTGCGAGCGAAGGCATGTGCTTCGAGAAACAATTCTGCGGCGCGCCGCAGTGCGTGCCTTCGCGCGCGACGTTCATGACGGGCCGCTCGCCGGTCGCGGCGCGGATCACGCGGTTTTCGTCGCCGCTGCCCGCGGATGTCCCCACGCTGCCGGAGCTGCTGCGCGCGGACGGGTATTACACGGGGATTTGCCGGCGCACGTATCATCTGGACGGCGCTTCCGGTCCGGACACCAGCGCGGTGTTTCAACGGCACCCGGAATTGAAAACCTTTGCCAACCGCGTGGATTTTCTGGAGGTGGATTCCACGCGCGACCGCACCGTGCCGGTGGTCAACGAGTTCCTCGATAAAGTGCCGGCAGGAAAGCCGTTCTTCCTCTGGGTCAGCTTCAACGATCCGCATCATCCCTGGGACGAGAAAGCGATCCCGCAGCCGCACGACCCCGCGAAGATCACCGTGCCGCCGTACTTGCCCGACCTTCCCGAAGTGCGCAAAGACCTCGCGCGTTACTACGACGAAATCGCGCGCATGGACGAGGAGTTTCAGTGGGTGATGGACATCCTCCAGAAGCGCGGCCTGGCCACGAACACGATTGTGGTCTTCATGGGTGACAACGGCTACGCCTTCCCGCACGGCAAAGGTTCGCTGTACGATCCCGGCCTGAACACGCCGCTGATCGTCCGTTGGCCGGGCAAAGTCAAACCCGGCACGCGCAGCCGCGAACTAATCTCCGGCGAAGACATCGCCCCCACCCTGCTGGCGGCGGCGGGATTACCGGCCGCGAAGGGCATGAGCGGCGTGAGTTTCCTGAATCTGCTCCTCGGCGAAAAATTCGAAGGGCGCAAATACATCTTCGCCGAGCGCGGAGTGCATGGGCAGGCGACCTTCAACGAAAACACGAAAGCGAATGGCTACGACCTGTCCCGTTGCGCGCGCTCGAAGCAGTTCAAGCTGATCTACAACTGCACGCCGAACCAAATCTACGCGCCGGTGGATAGCACGGGCGACAGCTATTGGCAGCGGATGGAAGCCCTGCACCGCGAAGGCAAGCTCGCGCCCGAATTCGAGCGCACCTACTTCACGTCGCCCCGGCCCATTTATGAGCTCTACGACCTGGATAAAGACCCGGGCGAACTCCACAACCTCGCGGGGAAGCCGGAATATCGGGACGTTCAGCGCGAGCTCGTCGCGGCGCTCCAGGAAAAAATGATTCTGGATTACGATTATCTGCCACTACCCAGCAACGGAGACGGCCCGGCCCGGGGAAAACAGAAGGCCGGAAAGAAACGTAGCGCGGAGTGATCCAGACTAATTGTCAGAATTCATTTCGGATCGAATGGGTGGGGCGAGCGTCCTCGCGAGCCATTTCCAGAAATCTATTTTGTCATTCATTAAAGACTCCCTTTTGAAAGCCCCAACGGGGCGCCCCATACCAGCCCGGGGCAAAGCGCCTCAGGGAGCGACGCCCCGGGTTAAGACGCCCAACCCATCATCCTCTCCTTTTTCCGTTTTTGTTTGCCGAGCCATTTTGAGGCTCGGCAAACAAAAATGGAAAAAGGAGAGGGAATCATTTTGAATCACGCGACCCAGGACGGCGCTTGCCGCTAACCGGCACTTGTCCTGGGCAATTACCTGTCCTCCTTTCAGGACTTCAATTTGGCCGCCCCACCCTCAACGCGGCCGCAACACCACCACTAGATTGTCCGCCAATCCCGCTGCCCCCAAACTTTTCTCCGCGAGCCAATACACCGTCTTCACGGGCTTCAGCCACGCGTTCTGTTTCATTGCCGTCGTCCGCCCGAGCAACGCGGCGCGCTCGGTGTTGGATACTTCCCGGCCGCCGCTCCGAAGATCCTGCCAGATCAACATCGGGTTGAAATGCGTGCAATGGACGCTCTCAACGATGAACCGCTCACGAGTGATTTCCTCCAAAGTGCGGCGCGTGAAGTAGTTCACGTGCTGCGGATAGAAATAACGGTATCGCCGGCCGAGCACTCTCGCGGCAAGCGATTTTAAATTTGGAACAAGGACGAAACATCGTCCCTCGGGGCGAAGCAGCGTGGCAGCTTTGTCCAAAAAATCGCGCGGTTTGCCCAGGTGCTCCAGCACGGCCCAGAAGGCAATGGCGTCGAATTGCTTGCCGGCAAAGTCGTGCTTCAAGAAATCGCCGCGCAGCACAGGCACCCCTTGCGACTCCGCGTAATCCAACGGCGGACCGCTGGCATCCATGCCGAGCGTGCGATACATCTCGGGGAATCGGCGCCGGAGTTCGTGCAGGAAGCCACCGGTCGAACAGCCGACATCGAGGACGTCGCCGCCCCGGCAATGCCGCCGAAAGATGCGCAGCTCGCGGGCGAAGCGGACCGGCGCGTAGTCACCCTGCAGTTTGGCCGGAGAGAGATAGTAGCCCGCGCCTTCGCGATCGTAATATTCGCCCGAGAGAAAATCCTCCGGCACCGGGCTGGCGTACACCATCGAACACTTCCGGCAGCGCACGAGCCGCAGTTCGCCCTTTTGCAACCGCGGGGCGGATTCGCCGGACCCGCACACGGGGCAATCGCGAATGACCTGGGCCTGGTTCATGGGGTTTGAAATTTCAATTGCGCGGCGGGAAGATTCAGCCACATGAGTTGCGGGCGGGCAAGTCTGAGTGGAAACGTGAAAGCGGGCCAAAACTTAACCGCAAAGAGCGCAAAGGACGCAAAAAGGATGCACAGATCAGAATTTCTCAAAAAGTTTGTCGGTTTTTGCCGGGTGCGTCAGTGTTATCTGTGAATGATGGCTGACGACATGGCGCTGGTTCGGGAGTTCGCCGACAGCCAATCCGAACCGGCATTTGCCGCGCTCGTGGAGCGGCATGTCGCCCTGGTGCATTCGGCGGCACTGCGACAGACCGGCGACCCCCATCTGGCCGAGGAAGTCACCCAGGCGGTTTTCCTCATCCTCGCGCGCAAGGCGGCGACGCTGGGGCCGGACACCATTCTATCAGCATGGCTTTACCGGGCCGCCCGTTTCGCGGCGGCCGACGCGCTGAAGCTCCAGCGCCGGCGCCGTGAACGCGAACAGGAGGCCAGCATGCAATCGAATCTGGAAAGCGACGACACGGCCGACGCCTGGCAGCAACTCTGCCCGCTTTTGGACGACGCCATGGCCGACCTTTCCGAAGGCGAACGGGCATCGCTGGTGTTGAGGTATTTTGAAAACCGTCCGTGGCGGGAAGTGGCCGCGCTGCTGCGCGTGACCGAGGATGCCGCGCAAAAGCGGGCCACGCGCGCACTCGACCGGTTGCGCGTGCTCTTCGCGAATCGCGGCGTAACCCTTTCCGCCACGCTCATCGGCGGCGCGGTTTCGGCCAATTCGGTGCAAGCCGTGCCTGCGGGCTTCGCCGCCACGATTTCCACCGCCGCCATCACCAGCACTGCCGCCGCCTCCGTCGCCGTCATCACCGCCACCAAAACCATCGCCATGACAACCTTACAAAAGATCGCTGTGACCGCCGCGCTCACCGCCGCCGTGGGCGTGGGGATTTACGAGACCCGACAAGCCCACGAAGCCCGGGCCGAAGCACTGGTACACCAAAAAGGCCACGCGTCGCTGGCCGACCAGGTCCGACAATTGCAGTCGGCAAACGAACAGAACTCAAATACGATTGCCGGCCTGAAGGGAGAACTGGCGAAGAACGAGCAGAACAATTTGGAACTGCTGCGGCTTCGCGGGCAGACGGGGACACAAAAGAGTCGAGAGGAGGAATTGGCCAGGTTACGCGACGAAAACCTGAAACTGTTCCTCAAAGCAGGTGTTCTCGAAGGCTGGTGGAAAAACCAGACGAACGCACACATTATAAAAGGCACCTATGTGAACCGCGAAGATTGGACCGACAATGGAACCCGCGAGCCATTGGACGCACTGTTGACGTTTCTGGCAGCCGTGAAGAAAGGGGACGAAAAGAGAATGGCTGAAGTATTCATCGGACCGGATTCCCGGAGTAATAAGACGTACGTAGCCAGCCTTCCCAAAACTTATTGGGACAAGCTCACGGGGATTCAAGTGGTAGAAGTCGGCGTCATACATGACGGTTCCGGACAGAAAAAAGCGGTGATTGATTCCGTTATGGAGACGTCACGACCGGATTCCTCAGTCGTGAAATTTGATGATCCTGATGTCCAGCAATTTCATTTGATCAGGCAAAGCACCAGGCGCTGGATGCTGGTTGAAACCAATGGCGGGTGGGCGGTGACGAGAAGTTTTTGACATTGGCGGCCCGGCTTGAGCTTAACTTCCTGTTCCTGGGACGACTCTGGACGCTCGGGACACCGGTTGGGATGGGTCAGCACACTCATTCCGCTCAATGTTTATGGGCCTTGGGACGGGTGGGACGGGTGGAACGGCTTTTCCGAGGGTATGCCCCCCGGCAGTCCGGTCGGCCCCGTTCGGCGCTTGATTTGGCGGTGGTGAACGGCACGATTGGACGGAGATGGATTTCCTGGCAAAGCTTGGAGCCTTGTTTACTGGGAAGACCGGCCCGGAGCACTTGCGGCGAGGCCGGCTGGGAGAGCAGGCCGCCCGGCGGCAGTTGCGGCGGCAGGGGATGAAATTTCTCACGGCGAATTTTCGTTCGCCCCGCGGGGAAATTGACTTGGTTTTTCGCGATGCGGATTGCCTGGTGTTCATCGAGGTGAAGACGCGCTCGTCGGAGGATTGGGTCCGGCCCGCGGCGGCAGTGGACAAGGAACGGCGTCAGCGGCTCACGCGGGCAGGGTTGGATTACCTGCGCCTGCTGCGCAATCCCCCAGTGAAGGTGCGGTTCGATATCGTGGAGGTCCTGCTCAACGACGGCGCCGTGCGCGAGGTGCGGCATCTGCCAAATTCATTCGCCATGGAACGGCCGTATCGCTACCGCTAAAATTGCCGGCCTTGCTGACGGAGCGCGGCTCTATGAGCCGCAGCGCGTGCAAATTCAATTCCCACAGTCGAATCACTTCCAACGCCCTTTTCAAATCGTCCCCGCTGCGGCCCGCAGAACCGCGCTCCGAAAAATCTCGCGAAAACCGGCGTCTACTGCTGCTCCGTCACCGAGGCGATTTGCGCCTTCACCGCATTTTTATCCACCACCAACGCCTTGAAATCCCAGACCGCGCGGCCTTCCATCCCGGCCTGATAATCGGTCGCCGTGCCCAGCTTCTTCCCGGCCGTGTCGAAAAGGTCCAGCGTCACGCGCACACCGAACCGCTGGCGGGCGGTGGAATTGGTCAGGCTGCCGATCGCGTAAATAAGATTACCGGCCTTATCCAGGCGAATTTCCCCGGCGCGAAAGCCGTTCAGGCTCACCTTGTTCTCAGGTTGCGGAGCGGCGGTGCCGTTGCTTGCGGAGGTGGCTTCGGGCGTGTTCGTGCCGGAAGCAGTTCCGTTCCGTTGCTGCAAGACGGACATTTTGGCCCGGGCCTTGTTCAGCGCGTATAAACCGCCCACCAACCCAAGCAAAAGCACCACCACGGCAATACCGGTCCAGATGAGCGTCCGCCGTGGGATGGTGGGTGGCAGCGGGGGGGTGTAGAGGAATAATTCGGTGGTCTGTCCGCAATGAGGGCAGGTGGTGGTCTGCCCGGCGGCCTCGGCGGGAAACTCCAGATGCCCGCCGCACTGGGTGCATTCACCCTTGAGAAACTTCGTCTTGCTCATTTTTGGCACCAAAACTGCAAAAAAAGCGAAACCAGCGGCTCGCTTTAAGCATCCGATATGATATTGATACAATTATGAGCTTCGACAACAAGCAGAACTCGGGGCACAAGGCGCGTTTGGAGGACCATTTCGTCACCCGCCGGCAGTTTTTGCACCGTGCGGGCATGGGTTTTGGGGCGCTGGGCCTGGCTTGGATGCTGGGCGAGGAAGGCCTCGGCCTGGTGCCCTCGGCCCGGGCGATCGAGCCGGCGAGCCTGCTGCCGCGGCAACCGCCCTTCCCCGCCAAGGCGAAGCACGTGGTTCATATTTTCGCCCAGGGCGCACCCTCGCACGTGGATACCTGGGACCCGAAACCGGCCCTGACCCAATATGACGGCAAATCCATCCCCGGCCACGACGGCACGGCGATGGGGTCGCCGTTCAAGTTCACGAAGCGCGGCAAGTCGGGCATCGAAGTGAGCGAAGTATTTCCGAAGCTGGGCGATCTGGTGGACGACATGTCGATCATTCGCTCAATGTACACCGATATTCCCGCCCACGAAGTGGCAACGGTTTACATGAACACCGGTTCGACCCGCCTCGCGCGGCCGAGTATGGGGTCGTGGGTGTTGTATGGCCTGGGCACCGAGAACCAGAACATGCCGGGGTATGTTTCGCTGCGGCCGGGCGGCACACCTCCGGGCGGCAGCTCGAACTGGCAATCATCCTTCCTGCCCGGGGTGTATCAAGGCGTGAGCATCAACACCAAGGTGCCGAACGTCAACCAGCTCATCGAAAACATCCGCAATCAATATACGTCCCTGCCCGAGCAACGCCGGCAATTGGACCTCGTGCACCAGCTGAACGAGTTGCACAGCCAGAACATGCAGAAGGACGCGCAGCTCGAAGCACGGCTGCAGGCCTACGAAATGGCTTTCAAGATGCAAACGGAGGCGACGGACGCCTTCGACATCAACAAGGAGCCCGGCAGCGTCCGCGAGATGTACGGCCGCTCGACGCAGGGCAATCAATTGCTGATCGCGCGTCGGTTGATCGAGCGCGGTGTGCGCTTTGTGCAGGTTTGGGCCGGCGGCTGGGATCATCACCAGGACATCGAAGACCGCCTCCCCGAGCGCGCGAAGGAAATTGACGCGCCGCTCGCGGCCTTCATCACGGATTTGAAACAACGCAACCTGTTCGACAGCACGCTGATCGTGTGGGGCGGCGAGTTCGGCCGCAAACCCACGCGCGATCGCAACGGCAACGACAACCCCGGCCGCGATCACAACGCCAAAGCCTTCACGACCGTGCTGGCCGGCGGCGGCGTCAAAGGCGGCACGGTTTACGGCGCGACGGATGAATTCGGCGCGGCCTCCGTCGAGAACAAGGTGCACGTGCACGATCTGCACGCGACCATCCTCGCGTTGCTGGGCTTCGATCATCAGAAACTTACTTATCGGTATAATGGGCGGGACTTTAGGCTGACGGATGTGGCGGGGAATGTGGTGAAGCCGATTATTGCGTAACGATGAAAAGCTCCAAGAACCAAGCACCAAGGACCCGAGAAGTTCCAAGCACCAAGCTCCAAGCGCTCTCGTACGGCAATTGGTGTTTGATGTTTGGTGCTTATCTGGTGCTTGGTCCTTGGTCCTTGGTCGTTCCTGCTTCCGCAGCCGACCTCACTCCCGCACAGACCACGTTCTTCGAAAGCAAAATCCGCCCCGTCCTCGTCAACAACTGCTACAAATGCCACAGCCAGGAATCGCCCAAAGCGAAAGGCGGTCTGTACGTGGATACCAAAAACGGTTTGCTGTCCGGTGGCGAAGGCGGGCCGGCAGTTGTGCCCGGCGATCCCGAAAAGAGCCTGCTGATCAAAGCCGTTCGCTATACCGATGCAGATTTGCAGATGCCGCCGAAAGGCAAAAAGCTCGCGGACAACGAGATCGCGGACTTGGAAGCGTGGGTAAGAATGGGCGCGCCCGATCCGCGCGTGACGACGGTTGCGCAGACGCAGTGGAAGGATTCCAGCAAAACGCATTGGGCCTGGCAGCCGCTGAGAAAACCGGAGGTGCCGGAAGTCAAAGATGCGACATGGCCGAAGACGCCGGTGGATAATTTCATTCTCGCCAAGCTGGAGGAGAAAGGCCTGAAACCCAATCCGCCCACCGACAAGCGCACCCTCATTCGCCGCGCGACCTTCGATTTGATCGGCCTGCCGCCGACACCCGAAGAGGTGGACGCCTTTGTGAAGGACGAGTCCCCCGAGGCGTTTGCCAAGGTCGTGGATCGGTTGCTGGCCTCGCCGCACTACGGCGAACGTTGGGGCCGGCATTGGCTGGACGTGGCGCGTTACAGCGATACGAAGGGCCAGATCAAAAAGCAGCGCGAGGACGAGTATTATCCCTTCGCCTGGACGTACCGCGACTACGTGATCCGCAGCTTGAACGAGGATAAACCTTACAACGTCTTCATCATCGAACAATTGGCGGCGGACAAATTGCCGGCCTCGGCAAAAAATCCGACGAATCTGTGCGCGCTGGGTTTCCTTACGCTGGGCGACCGGTTCCAGGGAATGCAGAACGACATCATCAACGATCGCATTGATGTCGTGACCAAGGGCTTTCTCGGCCTGACCGTCACCTGCGCGCGCTGTCACGATCACAAGTTCGATCCGATCCCGACGAAGGATTACTATTCGTTGCACGGGATTTTTGCGAGCTGCGCGGAACCGTCGGTGGAACCCGTAATTGCCAAAACGGTCGGCGGCCCGGAATACAGCGATTACTACAAGAAGCGCATGGACCTCGAAGCGCAAAAGGAGGCCCTGGAGAAGGAAGCCATTGCCATGCGCCGGGCGCGTAATCGCGAAGGGCTGAAACAGCTCCAAAAGCGCGAGCGCGAAAATCATGAGGCGGTTTCCAAACTCGAATTGACGCACCCGGGAGCGCCGCCGCGCGCGATGGTGCTGGTGGATTCGGCGAAGCCGAAAGACTCCCCGGTGTTCATCCGCGGCGAGGCTGGCAACAAGGGCGCGGTGGTGCAGCGTCATTTCCTGGAGGTGCTGTCCGGTTCCACGCGCCCCGCCTACACGAACGGCAGCGGCCGGCTCGACCTCGCGCACTCCATCGTCAGCAAAAGCAACCCGATCACCCCGCGGGTGATGGTAAATCGCGTATGGCTCCATCATTTCGGCGAAGGTTTCGTTCCCACGCCCGATGACCTGGGCACGATGTCGGAAAGTCCAAGCCACCCGGAACTGCTCGATTACCTCGCCAACGAATTTCAATCCAACGGCTGGAGCCTCAAAAAGCTGCACCGCGAGCTGATGCTCTCTGCCGTGTACCAGCAAGGCAGCGACAGCAATCCGCGCTACGCCCAGGTGGACCCGAACAACCGACTCCTCTGGCGCGCGAACATCCGCCGGCTCGAATTCGAAGCGCTGCACGATTCGTTCCTCGCCATCGGCGGCACGCTCGACCAGACGATGTATGGCAAGCCCGTGGACCTCACACGCGAACCCTATTCCACCCGGCGCGCCGTTTACGGTTTCATCGACCGCCAGGACGTGGCGGACGTCCTCGTGAATTTCGATTTCGCCACTCCCGACCTCCCCAGCGGCCGCCGCCACGAAACCACCGTGCCGCAACAAGCCCTTTTCCTCATGAACAGCCCGCTCGTGGTCGAGCAGGCCAAGAAACTCGTTTCACTGCCGGAGTTCACCGCCAAGACTGACAGCGAAGCCAAAGTCGCCTTCCTCTACGACCGCATCTATCAGCGCCCGCCCCGCCCGGAAGAAGTGAAACTCGGCCTGGACTTCATCGCCGAAAAGCCGGCCGAACCCGAACCCATCGCCGCTGGCGACAGCACCTCCCCCGCCGCCGAACGCCGCCGCAAGCAGCAGGCCATGCGCGAACAACAACAAGCCCTGCGCCTGCAGCAAGCCAACAAGGGAAAATACGGCAAACGCGGTGGCGGTAACGATTTCCGCAAACGCGAACCCCTCAAAGCCTGGGAAGAATACGCCCACGCCCTCCTCCAGGCCAACGAAGCCTCTTTCGTCAATTGACCGCCCGAAATCCTTCCTTGCGCAGACGCCTGATTCCTGCTTCATTATGCGCTGCCTGATGCGCATATGGCGGAATTGGCAGACGCGCTACTTTGAGGTGGTAGTGGAGTAATCCGTGCAGGTTCAAGTCCTGCTATGCGCACCATTTTTGCTGATGAAATCAGCACTTCTGGCGCATCTGACACAGCCCAGACACAGAAAACGGCTGAAACCGAGCCTGAGCCGATGAAGTATCCGGTAAAGGTAAAACACCGTGGTCATGTTTTGGCCACAATCTACGGCAAGAGCAAGTCCTACCCGCTTTACCGTGTTTCTTGGTCTGTATCCGGCCAGCGCCGGATGAAAGCCTTCCCTACCTACAGCGAGGCCAAGCGCCATGCAGACAAAATGGTCAAGGAGCTGGCCAAAGGGTCGCAGGTCACGCTGTTGACTACCGGCCAGGCCAATGACGCCCTGGCGGCATTTGAGCGGCTGCATGCCTATTACCTGGCCACCGGGATCAAAGTCTCGCTCCTGTCTGCCGCGTCCCAGTTGGTCGAAAGGGCCGCCAAGCTCAATGGGCACACTTTCGATGAAGTGGTCGAGGGCTTCTTTCGCACAGCCGTCTTAGTCAGCCGCAAGAACCTTGCGGAAGCCGTCAACGATTTCGTCACCGCCGAAGAGTTGCGCACGAAAGCGGCCGAAGGCAAGAGGGCTCAACTCTCTGTGAAATACCATTACAACCGCGCCATCATGCTGCGCCGGTTCGCGAGCACATTCCCGAATTCCGCAGTCTGCGATTTGACCAGGGCAGATTTGGACCTCTTCTTTACTTCACTCGGCGAGATCAAAACCAAGTCTCGCAACGGACGAAGAGCCACTTCCGCCAAATCCCGCAACCATCATCGGGCTGCCATCGGGCAATTCCTGCAATGGGCTATCCGCAAAGATTACCTGGCGACAAATCACCGCCTGGGCGAAGCCGACGGGATGCGTCCGGAAAATGGTAATACTTCCGAGATCGAGTTCTACACCCCTGCCGAGTTCAAGACCCTGTTGGATACCGCCGAAGGTCCGATGCGCGCCATGATCGCGATTGGCGGCTTTGCCGGTCTTCGCACTGCCGAACTATTACGGCTGACATGGGAGGACACCCGTCGCGTTGACGGTCACATTGAGATAACCTCTGGAAAGGCCAAAACCCGGCAGCGAAGGCTTGTTGAAATTGTGCCAGCGCTTGCGAAATGGCTCACAGAATTCAAGGAAAGCGAAGGCAAGATTTGGACCGGGCACGAAATCACCTGGCAGCAACAGTTTTGCAAGGTTTGCGAGCAGGCAAAACACGAGATCAAACCCGGTCAAACAATGGCCGTGAAGCGCAAGCCAAACGGGCTTCGCCACGCGTTCTGCACGTATCACCTAGCCGCACACGGCAACGAAAACCTAACCGCTCTGCAAGCCGGCAATTCGCCAGCGATGCTGTTCGCGCATTATCGCGGGCTCGCGAAGAAAAATGAGGCCGAGGCCTGGTTTGCTGTGGCGCCCAAGTAGCCGAAGCGGAACAGATTACCTCTTATCCATCACACGACCATGGGAACTGCACGCAGCAAGAAATTGAAGGCGTGGGATCAGCTCACGCGGGAACTGAGCAAAACGGTCGTGGCATGGCCAAAAACTTTGCCCCGCCCGAAATGCTTTCCCGCCACGCTTAAGCATTTTTTGGGGCTGGTCGTTAAAGCAAAAACCCCTGCGGATTCCACTGCTAGGCTTCGGCAGTTTTTGACTGCAAGGGGCGAGCAAAATTCCCACTGGGTCACACCCCAAAAGCCACAAGCTGAGCGCGCTGCATGGGCCGCCGCTGTTCTGGCTGAAATTAAAGCCCAGGATGCAAAAGGCGGCCATTTCACGGAGCTTTTGTGGCTACAGATGGGGAGTGAATACTTGCGTTGGTGGAAATGCCAAAAATCCATCAGTGCCCAAAAATCGGCAAAGTCGCGATCGCGAACCATTGACAGCACCAAGTAGGACATTTTGCTGTCATTCGCTGGGCTCTCTGACCGCCGTTTTGGAATCCGCTAGCCCTTGATCTGCAGCGGGCTGGAATTCGCTACCTTCTAATCCTCAAAACAAGGAACTCGCTGTTCGTTTTGGCACGTTAGGCACCCCAGGCTGTTGCATGTCCGCCTGATAAATTGCGGGCATGAGTAATAAAAGCTCAGAAAAAGCAGCTCCGATTCACTCGGACTTCATGGACGAAAAGCAGCTTCTCACCCGGCTGCCCATAAGCCGGCGCACACTATTCAGTTGGCGTGCATCGGGCAAGATCCCCTTCGTCAACCTCGGTGGCCGCCGCATTCTTTTCCACTGGAAAAGCGTTGAAACGGCGTTGCTGCGGCAACAACGGGGGGCGGAATAAAAAGCCCCGCGCGCCTTGGACGGCCACGCAGGGTCGAGACTTTCCTACCTGACTCTACCACCGGCCGGCTGTGGCGCAAGGGCAGCAACCACTGCGATCTATGCGCACATTCAAACTTTCCGAAGCCAAAACCAGGCTTCGCATTCCGGAACTCTGGCACCATTTCGGCTTCCACAGCGAACCGCGGACTAATTGCCACTGTCCTTGGCGCACCGACCATCATCCCAGCTTCTCGGTTTCGCGTGACGGCTGTTTATGGCACGATTTTGCTACAGGTGAAGGCGGCGACGCCGTGGATTTCCTCGCCCGCGCCACAGGGTTGGGCCGATCCGCTGCCTGCCGGAAGTTCATCGAATTTGCCCTTGGCAGCATTACCCAGAAATCCTGCCGGTCTCCGTTGCGGGGCAAAACGCGTCCAAACTTCGAGCATCTGGAGCGAGGCAACGAGGCAGAATTTGTGCAACTCGCCAGTCTCCGCGATCTCAGCGTTGAAGCCTTGCGGATAGCGGATGAGCGCGGATTGCTTCGTTTTGGGATTTTGCGGAATCACCGAGCATGGGTCGTAACCGACCAGGACCGAATTAATGCCCAGGCCCGTCGCCTCGATGGAGAAGGCTGGGTACACCTCCCTGGCGAACCGAA
This sequence comes from uncultured Verrucomicrobiota bacterium, assembly GCA_964448135.1. GTDB lineage: Bacteria > Verrucomicrobiota > Verrucomicrobiia > Limisphaerales > UBA8199 > CAYUVH01. The sequence continues at coordinate 116,997 of CAYUVH010000034.1, forward strand.
GGCCTGGACACTACCCGGTTCGTGGGCTTCTTGGCCCATAGGTGCGCGGGATGCCGCACCATTCCAATTCATCGCTTTGTGCGAAGGAGGACCGGATTTGCTCGCTGCTTTTCATTATATTTTTTGCGAAGGACGCGAAATGAATTGCAGCGCCGTCGCGGTGTTGGGTGCGTCGCTCAAAATCCACGCTGAGGCCTTGCCGCTTTTCAGTGGTAAATGCGTCCGGGCCTTTCCGCACACTGATCAACCGGGCCGCGAGGCCGCAGACCGCTGGGCAGCCCAACTAAAAGGAATCGTCGCTCGTTTGGACGCGCTTGATTTTACCGGGCTGCGGCAGCAGCAAGGACTCCCTGTCGAGGATTTGAATGATCTTTGCCGTATCGGCGCGGAGGAGTTTGAGGGGAATCGGGAGTTGTGGGGGGTGCTTCCATGAGCTCCACGAGAATCTACACACCCGGAGCGTCGCCAGCCGCCGAGCCAAATAGGTCAGAAGAACAGGCTGACCGCTTGTTTGAACCTGGTCCGTTCCCCGTTCACTCCTTAAACGATACTCAGCGGCGAATCGTCGAAACGGTTGCGGAAGTCTACGGCATTCCGATTGAGCTGGCTGCGATGCCGGCGCTGGCGGCGGTCGCAGCGGCATTGGGCAAAGCGTGGAAGCTGAATGGTGCAGTGAACGGACGGGAGAACTATGGCAACATTTATGTTGTAGCGGGCGCGCCGAAGTCCACGGGCAAGGGCGCCGCCGCGCAGTTGGCCGAACCAATCTTGCGAGCCTCTGAGGCACTGGCCGAAGCATGGAGCCTCACTGAAAGGCCGAGACTTGAAGCAGAGCAGCAACAAATGGAGGCGCGAGCAAAATATCTTGTTAATTGTTTGGCCAAGCAGAAAGACGGTAGGCATTCCCTTACGAACATCGAACTAAGCTTCCTTAAAGACGAATTGATCGCGCTCAGTGGCAAAATGGCACTCAACGCCCCACTACTGGCGGCGGCTCCGTCTTACCATGTCGGTAACGCAACCTCCGAAGCTCTGGCTATGAAATTTGCCCGGAACGAAGATACCCTTTTTGCTCTCGCTTACGAAGGCGGAGACGTATTGAGGGTAATGTTGGGAAAATATGCCAAGGGGGCCACGGCAGACTGTGATCTCTGGCTCTCTGGCTACTCCGTCGAACCGCATCAGTCTGACCGAATTTTGCGCGGAAACGTGAATATAGTCCCCTGTCTCACAGCCTTGATCTTCTGTCAGCCTTCGCTCCTGCGCGAGCTGTACAGCAACGAGGAGGCCTTCGAACGTGGGCTCACCGCACGCATGCTTCCGTTCATTTGCGAACCACTGCTCGTTGAAGACGATGGTACCGAGCAAAACGTGCCCGAAAGCGCAAAGGAGGCCTGGGACAAAATGATAGCCAGCATTTTGGAACTTCGAAAAACTGTAGCTGTTGGACAGGAGCATATTGCAGTGCAGTGCAGCCCCGAGGCACGTGAAGTGTTTCGCCAATACCATAATGAAAGCATCCAACTCCGCAATGGACCCCTTCGCGACATCGCCGGTGAGCTCGGTCGAAGCCGAGAAAACGCCTGCCGCATTGCCTTGGGTCTCTGTATCGCGGACGACCTTGCGGCCGCCGAATTGACCCAGCAGCAGGCGGTGCGTGCCGTTACGATTGCTCGTTGGGCGCAGTTTTCGGCGCTACGAGTCCTGCGCCAGGGCCGGAGGGAGCGGCGCTTAATGCAGGTGAACAAGCTGCGAGAGTTGATCGCCGAATACCGTGGAGCGGCCACGTTCCGAGACCTTGAAAAAAGCCACGGATTTTCAGCCAATGAAGTCGAGAGCCTGGTAAAGGAATTTCCAGCGTATTTCGAGATTGAATCCAGACAGAATCCGAAGGGGGGTCCTCAAAGTCGTGTCCTCAAATGTCCGCGGTAGGGTGCCGATTGAGATCCAAAACTCCCAAAACTCCCAAAACCCACCAGTTCTGGGAGTCTTGGGAGTTTTTGGGGGCCTCGATGCAGGCAAACTGCAATTCCGTCGTATGGCCTTGCAGGTTCCCCGGAAAACTCAATATGCCAGGACCAACACTGCGGCATCCCGGGTTGCCTGGCCATCCGCTCGAAGCTTTCAGGCGAGTGGCACCCGATTAGAAAAGTGTGAACTGTCAAAAGGTGTCGAGCGGACTTCTGATACTGGCACTGCAAAAAGTGTCACCCCCAAAAGGCGGACACGCTTACAGTGATCGGCTAAATCGTCTGGAATTCCAGGCCGCCTATTCGGGCTCAGAACCAGCCTAACAACGGTCCAATCAGACCAACGAGCCACAACAGGATGATGAGAGCGGCGGTGAATTCGTGCAGTATCCAATCCCCTTCGTTGCCAACAGCTTGGGCCGCTTCTATAGGCTTGCGCGCGCTCCGGAAATACCACCATTCCCAAAGCTTCATGAGTGCAAAGGGAAATGAAAGAACTGCGACGTAAAGGAGCAGATACCAAAGATTCATGTGGAGCCCTCCCCGCTCATGCGTGACGCGCTGGAATCTGCGCCGTTTTGTTTCCGTCCGGAATACCTGGCCGAAACTGGGCTAGCGCCGTGGACAAGTGAAGCGGAGTTGAATTCATCTCCCGGTCGTCTTTCCCTCTTCCGCGAAGAAGCAATGCTCCGATAGAGCCTGCCGGAGATCCTCAAGCAGAATTGGCTTGGAAAAATAGTTTGGCAAAAAGCCTTGGGATTCGAGTTCCTCCCGGAACACCTTCGGCATTCGATCCAATACTGCGCTCCACACAATTGTGGGGCAGTTTGGTTTTTCTTTCGCCAGCAGCCGCAACAGGTCCTCCGCCATCGGCTTCGGATGCGGCCAGTTCGTGACATACAGGTCTGGCACTTCGCGCTGCACTTCCGCCAGCGCTTTTCGAGCGTCGGTGAAGTCGAGGACGTCGACGCCAGGGTAGTTGAATTTAAGAAGCATCTTCATGGCATCTGCCGGGCCTTGTTCGTCATCCAAAATGATGACCCTCCGTGGCTTCTGCTTTAGCTGTTCTGCATGCGGCTTAAGGCAAAATCGTGCGGCGAGGCTTTTCCCCAGGTCTGTGAAGTGAAATGGCTTCAGCAAATACAGGAGGTCCAGCCTTTGGCACCAAGGCGCCAGCATCCTGTCGCGCGCGTTACTATTCAACGCTGCGTCGCCGGTAATCAACACGACCGGGTAGGTGGCCCTCTTCGCTGCCAGGCTTTCGAGCACGTCCGCACCCGTGAAGCCGGCGCGGTTCCAGTCGGTTGTAAGCAGGTCCGGGGCTTCGCGTTCCACTTCCGCCAGAGCTTTTGAGCCGTCCGTAAACAGGAGTATTTTTGCCTCTGGAAAGAAGCGTGCGAGGAGCGATCCCAACAGCCGAACCATGTCACGCTCGTCATCAACGACGACAATCCTTTTCGGTCGCCCCGTTCGAGGCATTCGGTGCGCAGTCACGTTCGCGGGTTGAGCAGCGGTGTGGAGGGGGTATATCGGTTGTTTGGCCATTGTCTGAATTCATGGACGCAGTGCCCCAAAAACGGTCACAAAATTGTGACGCGTCGGGATACTCCGCGAGCCTACCAAGCCAACAGCAGCCATCAGGCCAATTTGCGGACTATAATCCGTGGACGGATAATCGCCAAATTCCTGAGCCTGTTATGGTTGAAAAAGAAGACTTCGCTCCAGGTGCTCGGCGAGCGGATTCGAGCGGCACGGAAGAACCTGCGGATGTCGCAGGAAGACCTCGCGCTTGAATCCGACATCGACCGCAGCTACATCGGCGGAGTCGAGCGTGGCGAGCGAAACCTTTCTTTCAAAAAACTTTGTTCGGTGGCAGGAGTGATTGGCCTTGACCTTGGTGAACTTTGCGCCGATTTGCCCGTCATTCATGAGAGGTCGTCCAAAGCCATGCGCGCCAAGCCTTAGGCGCAAAGTCAGTATTTACAGCAAACTGTCTTTATCTGTCGTGACGATTATTTCTGTGCCCCCTATACGAACTATGCACCGGCCAATCAACGGACACTTTCCATTCACCGACTCACCATTTATATACGTGCCGGCACTTTCAAGGTCGTAAAGCCACATATCATCACGACAATTCACTATGACGCAATGTCGGCGCGAAACCGTGTCGGTTCTCGGGATTTGCACATCATTGCCGGGATGACCTTCCCGGCCAAAAGAAAGTATGATTTCGCCGACTTGGCGTGGTTTCTTTGGGTCGGTTCCTGGCATCGACAGGTAGAGCGAACCATGTGTGAGTTTGCGGAAGCGGTAGTCCATGAACAGCAGTTTGGATTTGAGTGCGGGCGGCTTGTCCCAGGCGTGGGAAAGGGCCTTCTCGTTTATGACCGAAAAGTTGTAGGCGATAAAGTCGTTGGTGTATTCCCCGACCAGGTCTCCTGGCGGAACCTTCTGGCCCATTCTGTGGAGAAGCGTGGAAACGTATAGATTATTGGCAAAACAAGGATTGTCTGGCTCAATTTCGAGGATGGAGCGAGCGAGGGAGACGGCGATTTCAAAACGGTCCGTCTCGTAGAAGCATTGCAGCAGCAGATTGTGCGCTTCCAAATCGGAAGGGTTGCGATGCAAATGATCGCCAAGAAGCGAGATCGCGGTCGGATAATCTTTGAGCGCAAGGTTGATCCAGCCCAGGTCCTTCTGGACATCAATGCGGGGATTAAGTTTAAGGGCTTGCTCGTACGCTGTCTTGGCTCGATCGATTTTCTGCTGCATCAGGTGATACCGCCCCAAAGCACGCAGCACATTCACATTGGCGGGAAACTTTTCTGCTGCGAATTTGAGCAGCGAGCCTGCCTTGACCCATTTCTTTGTCGAAAGCGAGCGCTCGGCTTTTTCCGCAGCTTGGCCGGCGCGTATCGCATCCTTGTCCAATATGATTGGCACCTGCCGTGATTTTATTGCCGCCGCGAAGTCGCTCATGGACTGAAAACGCAGCTCGGGCACCTTGTTGATCGCTTTGAGCACGATTTCCTGCTGCCAGCCGGGAAGCGATTTTATCGGAAAGTCCCTCTTGTCGTGCAGGCCCTGGATTTCTTCCAGCGACTTATAGAAAAAGGGGTTCTCGCCAGTCAAAAGTTCCATGAGCGTGACGCCTAACGCGTAAATATCCACGCGAGGATCGCCCACGGCTTGGTCATCATACGTCAGCGCCTCGGGACTCATGTATGCCCGTGTCCCTCCGCCGATATTGGCAATGCCAAAGTCCGAGACTTTCACCACACCCATCTCGGACATTAGAATATTGTCTGGCTTGATGTCGTGGTGGACGATTTGCTTTGCGTGGATGAACGCAAGTGCTTCCGCGATTGTTTGAACCAGTTTCAGGGCGGCGTGGGACGAAAGCCTCTCATTCTCGATTGCATTGCGCATGCTGCCCCCGGAGCAGTACTCCATGACGAGGAACAACAACCCATTCTCCAAGAAATGATGGTGGTAGGTGACGATGTTGGGATGGTTAAACCGGGAAACCATCTGCATCTCGTGAACGATTGCTTTTTGGCGCGTGGCATCCTGACTGTTCAACTGCTTGATGGCGACCAGCCGATGAGAAACGTCCTCACGGGCGAGGAATACCGTGCCAAATCCCCCTTTCCCCAATTCGCGCTCAAACTGGTAAATGCCGTTGAATTTTTTAGGCATAATCTGAGCGCCCTACCGATGGCGTTTCACTCTTGGGCTTGTTGGCGGCCAGAGCGCGTCGACCTGGAACACTCGCAAAAATTGGCCCACGCGCCTGTGAACTCTGAGAGACTCTGCATGTCAGTCGAGCCCGGAATTAGCCTCCACCCAGGCAATCAGCTTCGCTTCGAATCCACGGTTGCCTTTGGCGAGACCACGGTGCTCCAGCTCGCGATGAAGCATGGGTTCGAGTGTATCGCGCAGCAAACTAAGCATTTCGTCATTGCTCGCGAGTGCTTGCGTGGACGGCCCCGCGTGCCAGAGTTTGTCCGGATGGCGTTCCCAATTCACGAGACGTTTACCTTCCTTGTCCACAGCCAGTGTCACCACGGCGCGCTTCACTTGGCCTTTCTCGCCACGCGCTTCAACGGCCCATGCGGCGAACACACCACTGCTTTCGTCGGGCGACTGGGCACGTATGCCGAGCTGCTCCGGTGGGTATTCACGGAACAGTTGCAGATATTTTGTGACAATCGGGTGATCCAGGCCCAATAGCTGAACCTTCTCCATCCGCAATGACAACTCACGCTCGGTGGTCAGCAGCACCTCGGTCTTGGTGGAGTGGTCAATCCACGCGAACAACTTGTCGCCTCGCTTGGTGAACGTATCTGCTTCGGCGCTGGCGGCGTCACCAACGAACCGCACCAACGCATCCATGGCCTCCTCGGGGTCGCCCATCGCCTTGTAGTCATCGAGCCGGAAGCCGTCGAGGTCTTGAAACAATTCGAACACTACCTTGCGGGCCTCGACGGCGTTGGACATGGCCGCTTCCAGCTCCACTTTGGTGCGCTTCAACTGCGGATCGCTCAAGGCATCGGCGTAAAGGGCGGCGTAATTCACCTGCATTGAGAGCTGGCCGAGGATTTGGGTGCGAAGGTCTTCGGCGATCTGGCCGCGTTCGTCAACTTTGCCCAGCGCCCGGCCGATTTCCTTCAACTTTTCATCCAGCAGCAGAAAAATAGAGCCTTCGATCGTGTCCGAGAGCACGAGGTTGTAAACTTGTGCCGTGTTGAGCTGGCCGTAGCGATGGATGCGGCCGATGCGCTGCTCCAGGTCCATCGGATTCCACGGGAGGTCAAAATTAAACAGGACACGAGCATGTTGCAGATTAATGCCTTCGCGGCCGGCAGCGGTGCAGATTAGGACCCGTGGTCCATCGGCCGTCTTAAATCGCTTTTCTGCTGCCGTCTTTGCGCCGTGGTCGCCGCCCTTTAGCACCGTGACGCCTTGGCCGGGATATTGTTTCTCGATTTCTGCCCCCAGCATCTCGACACTGCCAAGATAGGTGGCGAACACGACAATGCGTTCCTGTGGATTCTGCCGCCACAAGACGCCCAGCGCGCAGATGAGCTTCTCCACCTTGGTTTCGCGTTGCGTGGGATAAGTGGCCAGGAGTTCCTTGATGCGCCTCCGTTCCTCGGGCAATGCGACAGTGACGCTGCTGATGGCGGCGTCTTCGGCTTCGGCCGCGCCGGTTTCCGAGCCAAACTCATCCGCGCCTGCCCCAAGCGCTTCCTCTTCCTCACGTTGCAATCTCAGAATCTTGATCCGGTAGTCAGCCAGCAACTGATCCACCTGCGCATCCTCCAGACGTCCCGTGCCGATACCATGCAACTCGCGGATGAGTGACCGCGCCTCATCGAGTGCAACATTACGCTGATCAATATCCAGCTTCTGGTCGTGCATCAACGACTCCTGGATCGTCAGTGCGATGAGCCGCCGGCGCAACGTGCGCTGGACGGCGGCAAAGCTGGAGGCGGCAATCTTTTGGAAAATCGTCATCACAAAGGCCAGCCCCTGGCCTTTCTTCCCCTGACGTTTCGCCAGCGCAAACCCGTCTTGCAAATACATGACGAGCGCGGTGTAAAACGCCTTTTCCGTGTCCGCCATTGTAAATGCCTCAGTCTGCACTTGCCGCCGAGCAAATAGCGTCGAGCCATCTGGTTTGCAAGCATCGGCCTTGGTGCGGCGGAATACGACGACGTTTAAGCGATGCCGATGCTCGACCATCTCATGTGGCGAATTGAAAAGCGTGGGGTCAAGCATTTGCACCAACATCCAGAAACGAAAGTGGTCGCCTTGGTGTGGCGTGGCCGACAACAAGATCAGGTCACGGGTGTGTTCCTTCAGCATTTCCGCGAGCCGGAAATTCTGGGTTTTTACCAGTTTGTTGTTCTGTCGATAGGCCGTCAGGTGGTGGGCTTCATCGAACACCACCAAATCCCACGGTGGAGCGGCCCTTAAGCGAGCGACGCGGGCGCGCAACTTGAGCGTGTCTATGCTGGCGATGAGCAGATTGTGTTTCTCGAAGGCATTGGATTTGCGGTCCGTCACGTCGCCTTCGCTGCCGAAGACCTCAAAATTCAGATGAAACACCTCGTTCAGCTCCCGATGCCAGTTGTTCACCAGCCCGGCGGGGACGACCATCAGCGCGCGCTTGAGTTCGCCGCGGCTGACCAGTTCGCGCAAGATGAGCGCGGCTTCGATGGTTTTGCCGAGGCCGACTTCATCCGCGATGAGAAACCTCCGTGGCGACGCGGTGGCGACGCGGTGCGTTAGCACGACCTGGTGCGGGAGCAAATCAATCTTGGCCGACGTGAGGGCGCTGACGTTGTCCATCAACGGCAGTGCGTGCGCCTGATAGCAGAGCCATGCCCGGAGCGCCCGCTTGCCGTCGCCCATTGCTTGGGATATGACCACTTCCGACCGCCCCACGGCAGAAGTCAGCCCGGCGACGGGCACCTGGCGTTCGCCGACCGGGAAAAACACTTTGATAAAGCCGTCCACCGCTTGAGCGATGACGACGCCTTCGCCCAGTTCGGGGTGTCGCACACGCGCACCAGGCGAAACGAGTGTGGTAACAGAGGCCATCATCGCTTATAGGTACAGCTCAATTTCATCCTGCTTGCTTGATTGCAACGACATTGCGCCGTTCTTGGGTGAGTAGTTCACAAGACCCAGATTTTTAAGGTGGGCGACTGCATCATCAAATTCGTTGACAGTCTTGCAGTAGTGATTCCGCAACGTGTCGCGGCTTACTGTGTTGCGCCCCCAGAACTTCTTCTTAACCATCGCGTGCAATACTCTTCGCGCTCCAGAAGTCATTGGCTTCCGAACAGAGAATCCTTCCAGGGATTCTTCCAGACCTTGAAGCACCGAGTCGTACCCATCGATTCCAAAGTAATGACTGTGCGTGCGACGAATCATTGACACGCTGGATGAACCAACCAGCACTACTTCGAAACCGTCCTGGGCGGTGTACTGGTCTTCAATGGCTTTATAGGCGTCGTATGCATCGTTGGGGTCTTTCGATATGGACTTCCAATCGACAAACTGGCCCGTGTTCCAGTCGAAAATAAGAATCCAATTGTTGAAGGGCGATCTGCGATTGCGTTCGACTTCGGCGAGAGTGTGCAGGACTCTCTCGCTGGCCTGCCTGTACAGAAGTTCGCCACGCCCATCCTTGTTGATGATTTCCTCGGCCGCATCACGTTTTGCGTCCAGTGCAATTTTTGTTGTTGGCGTGGGCTCTCTTTTGCATTCGAGTTCATAAAACACGCGAGAGAGGCTTTTGAAATAGTCCAGCACCGCGCGATGCCCCTCACTTTCCTTGAGGTGGTGGCCGTAAATTACTGATGCGCGCTCAATCGATTCAGCCCAGTGATGTTGTGCTCCACTGCGAATTTGCAGTTCGATTTTGAGACCGCTGTGCTCAAGAATCATGTGGAGCGCCCGATATCCGGTGTCATCCCTTCCCAGAACTCGGTAATCTGTTTCTCGGTGCAATTTGATCTGCTCAGCGAACCGAATTTGTTTGAGGAGATGAATGCGCAGTGCGTCAACATCTGTGTTTCTGTCCACGATTACTCGGTTGCCGCCGATGTCCTGTAACTGCGTTAGGCGAACCGTCAGTCGCTGCATTTTTCGGAGAATTTGAGGGCGTCGCTTGAGACGCTGTGCAATGTAAAAATTCTTCCCGAATGGCGCGAGCCATTCTTGTATCCGATACGTGACCTCGGTAAGGGGCTGAAGATGTGACCGCCGATAGTCGTCGAAAAAAATCTCTGCCTCAATTCTCTGGTCATCGGACTCGAATGAGCCCTTGGAGAGCGCGCGCCCAGCACTGTCGATTTTTGCTTTGGAGGCCATTGGTTGAATCGCAGCCGATCGACTCTGATCAGGAGATCCTCGGGTGAAACAAGCCTGACCACGCGTACTTGCCATCCGCTCCGGTGGTCATGATGCGTCGGGCACTACGTTCCGCGCCATTCCAGAGACACCTGCCTATGGGGATGGATTTCTTCGCATGTTCGCCCGCGCAATGCCAATGGTAGGTGTCCTCAGCCGCTTGATGGAAAATGCGTTTCGGGTCGGCTAACCACAGAATCAACGCCGCTTCGCGGCCACCGTCCGCAACATTTTCCTGATAATCCAGCACGGCTTGATAAACCGATTTTTCCAGCCATTCGACTGCAACGTCGGGTTGAAGCGTGTCCATTGCCGCTTCGAGGCCGGCCACGACGAGCGTGCGATTGTTGATCAGATTGAGCGAACCGTCCGGCCATCCGGCTTGATACAGGCGTAAGAGTTCGCGAAGACTGCGGACGGAATCGAATGCGCAGATTCGCTTCAGCGCGGCCGCGTCCCACAGCAGCGATGTGCCGCAATTCATCCAGGTGTGGTCGTGTAGGTCGGGATTCATGTTCTGGGAAATTTAGGGTGTTGTTTGGCAAACATCACATTCACATCCAGCGACCCACTGACCACGTGACGTCCGTCCATTTTTTTGTAGAAACCACCGTAATAAACAGTGCGTTCGTCGCCACTCCCGGAAACCGCAAACAGCCAGCGATACGGAATTGCTTCGTTGTTCTCGTAACGGACGGCCGCGAATTCACCGCCAATGGCGAAATCCGATTTGAGAGACAAAGGTTTCGCAGATCCACTGACATAAAACTCTGCGAGACCGTGCATACCGGTTGCGATGCCGGGCGGAAGAAATTGTGGATCAAACTGCCAAACCTTGCCCGGAGCCTCTGACCCGGACAACATTGCATTGGCAGTCTGCTCATCACATTGCTTCCAGTTGAAATCGTAGGCCATAGTTCATCCCCCCAAATCAAACAGCTTCATCTGTTCTTCGACTTTGCGTTTGTTCTTCGACAGCCAGTCGCGGTAGATGGTGCGGGCGCGCTGGGCGGCAAATTTGATTTCCTGCGACCCGCCGTGCCGACAGAGCCAGTCCACCAGATCGCCCGTGGCCGGATGCGGCGCAAAATTGGCGCTATTCAACGTGTCCTCGACCCGGATACCGCTTCCGTCCACACAAGCTCCTACGAGAAACATAGATTGGTCGAAATCGCGGGCCATGCCTTTGCGCGACGCTCCTTTCCAGGCCATCGCGAGTTCGATGAGTGGTGTGAAGGTAAAGGCCTTATTTTTCTCAGAGCACCAGCCGCGTTCTTCAAAGTCGCTGGGCGCGATGCCCGTGCCGCGCAGAAACTTCTGCATCTGGTCACGCGGGACGTGTGTGGTCTCGTAAAAAATGCGGAAGAACTGCCGCGTGTAAGGCTCTGCGTTAGGCGGCGGTGCTTCCGGACCGCTGGCTGTGGCGGCTGTGTCGTCATCGAGCAGGTTGTTGATGCCGACGAGCGCCTCGCGAATGGTGAACGGACGGTCTTTCTCTATAAACACCTGGCCATAGTGACGCGAGAAGTACTCGAGCGCTTTGCCGCGTTTGATGACCTGTAAATCGGCGGCGGGCAAACCCTCCTTCTGATGTTGTGAGAGTAGGTTTTTGATTCGGCGCACGTCATCCGTGATTTGCCGACGCAGCCGTGCCCAACTGATGGGCTGCGGCTCAGCCATGCGTTTCCGGCAAACGTGGATAATGTCGTATTCAATGGTTTGCGAGCCGAATGCTCCAGGTTTAGCGCCTTCGCCGTGCGTTTCGTCGCCCCGGATCGGATAAGTAGCTTCTAGGTAAAAGCCAGCATCGAACAGGCTTTCCAAGACCCCAACCCACGGCTCGTCTTCACTGTGATGAAAAGTGAACGACATTATTCCGCTGGGCTTCAGAATGCGATAAACCTCGCGCCAACAATCTGTGAGAAGCCGCTGATAGAAAGCATCCGCGTCATCGGGGTGTCGTGCGCGATTTGCCACCGCTTCCAGTGCGGTCGGAACGAACTCAGGACCGAATTGTTCGGGATACTTATCCTTCAGTGCCAAGCGTAGCCACACATAGAAGAAATTCGACAATTCAGAATAATGTAACAAGCCACCGAACGGAGGATCGGTGATTACGATGTCATGACTCGCATCAGCAATGCTTGATAGGTCTGTGGCGGAGTTGCAGGTAAGAATGGCATTCGAATTGACCGAGTCTCCGGGAAATACTTTTACTGTTTTGCCGGCACCTGCGAGAACATCTTTCGGAACCGTGTGCTCCATTCGTTCTGTGACAACAGCTTCCCAAGGGTTGGAGTGCCAAGCCGCTCCTTCGAGGATTCCCTCTACGCAGGAATACCAAGTCCCTAGCCCCCTCGGAGAGAACACGGAATTGCCAACGCTGAAGTTCTTGGGGTGAAAATTATTATTTGCGAATGCCGAGTTCAGTTTGTCACCTTTAATGTGCCACGACGCCATGCTGCACAGGCTTTGCAAATAATTCTGGAAGCAGCCGAGCACGAATTCTTTGGTTTGCCACGACGCATTCCCATGCGAAAGTATTGATCGGAGCAGTTGCGCGTGAACCAACAGCATATGCGGTTCATACATTTTCCACCAGTGCGTCAGTCCGTGGTTTGGAATCCCGCCGTTATTCATGTGTGTCATGAATCCATAAGGAATTTCGCTCTGCGGCCACAAGCCTTTCAAATCCTCGTCCTTTCGCTGTTCCCACTCCGCCAAGGCGTGGTTGTATCTTTGGGTATCGCGAGCAGCAGCAAAGTATCTGCCTTTATAGGGCATCCCCGATTTGTCTCGCAGAGGACTGTATCCCTGGATGGCGTATGCTGCCTTTGGTCCAGTCTTGTTTGTAGCGCGAATTGCGGCCAGAACTTCGTTCGGCGAACCGTCTGCAGCACAGGCGAACGTCGATTTTTTCGGTACGGTCCCGCCGCGTTCATCGGTGTAAAAAGTGATTTTCGTTTCCGGGCAGGTTACTTGTTCCGGTAGTGTTCCACGCACTTCGAGCAAACGCAGTTTCGCCGCACGAGCGTTGTTCCACCGGATGGTCGCCTCGACCGAGTCGGTCGCACTGCCGCCATATTCGCGGCCTTGGTCGTCGGTCTTGGGGCAGCCTTCGAGCCATTGCGGGTGAATGAGCAACGTCAGTTCCACCTTCTTGTTTGTCGCTTTGCCGAGTTCCGGTGAGTCATTCTTGACGAGCGCCTTGGCGTCCGTCCTTGTCTTGCCACAGTGCGGGCACTTGTAGCGGCCATGTTCATCCATCACCGCGAACGGCTTTTCATCGGGCGCGACGAATAGCGGCGAGTCGGGCGACATCCGCGCCGCATGGCGTTCCACGTCGAAGGATTTCTTGCAGCCGAGACATTCCCACACCCAGGCATCCACCGTCAGCGTTTTGATTGCGATGACAGGCGAGGACATGATGGGCGTGCGGTGGCCGCACCCGGCACGCTGACACGGGCCGTGTTTGACCCAAAAAGTGTAGATGATTTCCGGGCCTTCGTAGCGGTAGTTCGCCCGCTCTTGCCACGGCACTGAAAAAATATCGAAGCTTGCGGGCAGTTCCTCCCAATCAGCCTCCGTGGCCGGTGCGGCGGGTTGTTCGCCCCGGATGAAATCGGTCTGTACCGGACTCTTTTTGCGCGCCTTTGTTCCAACGCGCCGAAACCATTTGCCTTTCTCGCCGCCCGGGCCGTCACAGGCGTAGTAAGGCATGATCATCGGCTTCACCTCGGCCTCGATGTCCCTAAGCAGGTGTTTGACATCAGCGATGTCCACCTGCGCCATCTCGTTCTTCACGACAAACCATGCAACGGGATTTAGGTCACAGCCGAACATCTGCATTCCCAGTCGTGAACCTTCGACGATAGTTGTGCCGCCGCCCATGAACGGCTCGGCGACTTTGAGATGGCGGAGCGAACCGCGCCTTTGGTGATTGGCGTAATAGACATCCCACACGGCCTTGGCCGCCTTGCTCTCGTCCTCCGGTGCCTTCATCGCCGCTGCGAGTAGCATGGAACGGAATACGCTGGAGCGCCGCCGCGCCCACCATTTTGACATCTGGTAAATCGGTTTGCCCGAGTTGCCTTCAATGGCGGCAATCTGGTTAATGGGGATGATGGGGAAATCCACTTCCAGGCACGTCTGGGGCCGGTTTGGATCAGAAAAGTCCACAGTCTCAACGGCCGCTTCACGCCCCGCACCGACAACGGCGGCGATCTGGTCAGTGAGAAGCTCTTTTCGAGACTTCTTGGGCCCTTTCGGGCCTTTCCATTCGGGTGACATACGGTTCCAGTTTTGTTCGATTTGTTTGTTCAGGTGCCCGATTGCGCGCGCCGCTTTTCTGCGTGCGAGGGTTTCCATTTTCGAGTCGCCAAGAAAGGAAGCGACTTCTTCGAGCAAGAATGGGCTCAATGAGACCCTTTCGAGCCTTGCTCGTAGTAATGTTGAGAGAGGCTGGCGCGTTCCACTAATCGTGTCAGTGGATGAAAAGGCGAAGGCGAATAGGGCATCTCCGCCCTGCCGGGGCGTCTCTGCGAAGATTTCACTTCGCAACATCTGGTCGGCGTCAATTTCCGCCAGGGGCACCCACGCCTTCATTTTCCAGTTTTCGATAGCCTGAATGAGGAGACTGTCCCCGGAGCGAAAAACGGGTGTAAGAAAAGTAGGGTAGACCCCCACAAAGTTTGCGAATCCGATAAACGCTGGTTGTTGGCCATTCACAGCACCCCCATTTCTTCCAGCATGTTTGCTACTCTTTGCCGGATGTAGAAATAATACTGCCTGGGGTCTCCTCCGTTAATAGTGGAGTAGCCGCAAGGCGTGGCGTCCCATATGTTCACAATCGTGTCGAAGACACCGGGTTGAGCCAGGAAACTTTTAGGCAGGAGGACGTGGCTTACGTAGCCCCTTAAGACGACTGGTTGGTCCGACTGGATTTCAACGCTGGCACGCCGATCATCATAATTCGTCGGGCCAGTGGCGGTAAGCAGAGCACGGTAGTCCTGTGCTTCAGCCGGAGCACCAGCGGGAGGTGGGGTATTCGTTGGCCTTGCCTCGTAGTAATCTTTGTTCGACTGAAAGAAGAGTGAAACAGCGCGCTCGGCAGCCTCCAAAACGGGCCTGAGGCGATAGTTGTCACGGGGGGCGTGCATGTGCGCGGAGAACATTCCGCCATTGAGCGCGCCGCTGTCGCAGGGGTAAACCCGGCAGATGCTCAGTCGGCCGCGCTGAGGCTTGAACACGAAGCAGACGGGGTAGGTGGTGTGGTCGGTGGCACCGCCGGGGAGATTCGAGTGAACGAACGCGGGTTTGCCGTAAAAGAGGTAAACGAGGTTCTCCAAAAATACATCGCAGTGCACCGGGGGCAGGGCTCCCCCGGCGACAATGCCTGCAAACGACTGGCACTGAGATGTATGAACTAGAGGCAACAATTTTAGACTTGGGGCGTGGCGCCAGACAAACTCGTCAAATGTGGGCGGTGCTGGTGGTGTGGTTCTTGCAGCCGGGGCAGGGGCGGCAGCGATTGGCACGACGATCGCCGCAGGAACAGGCGGTGTCGCCGATGCTGCGGTCCCTCCGGTGACTGGAGCGCCGGGAATTGGTCCTGTGGGTAGAGTCATCTACTTAGTTCCACGTATGGCACCGCGACTTCGAGCAATGACAACCCGCCGTGGGCGAGTGTGGGATAACCGCCTGCGCTTTTCCATTTGCGCCGACCGAGGGCGAATTGCTTTTCGCCATGCGCGGTGTTCAGGCAGAGCGAAATCGGTGGCATCCAATGATGTGGCGTGCCAGCGCCATTCCCAAAGCGGCTGCCGCTGAAGTTGGTTTTCAGCCACGCGGCCTGTCCCTTATCGCCAACATCTGCAAACATGCCCGACGCCGCATAACCGTGGTCGCTGGTGATGACGAGCCGCCGACCTTCAGCCATATGCGCGATCAGTTTCCAGAATGCCTCAGAGGTCAGTGTTTGCGCTGCTTCGCGGCAGAGTTTTTGAAAACCGTCGCCCGGCTCAGCCAATTGGTGCACGCGGTCGTCCGGCCAATAATGCCAGAGGACGATGGCGGGCGCGGCTTTGATCCAATCGTGACAGGAATTCCATTCCGCGCCGAGCGTTTCGGTGCGTGCGCCGGTGAGTTCGTGTGCGAATCCGGCTTCGTTGTTTTCCAGCGCTGACCGCCCGCTGAAACCGAGCGCTTTAGCAAAGGGGGTGGTGTCGCTGGGCAATTCCGAGCCGCGCACTCCGGCTTGATGGACCTGATAGCCGCGACGTTGGGCTTCCTGCAACAGCCACGGCACCTCACGGAGGGAAAGAGCATCGAGAATCAGGATGGCCTTGCCGCCGGGAGTTTTGTTCCAGAAATCAATCAGTGCCGGCGCGGTTCGGGGGATGGAGGTTTCGTAATCCCGCCAAAGTTCCCACGCCGAGCCGGAAAGGATTAGTTCCAGTTCGCCAATTTTGCGCTCGCGATCCACCACGTCACCTTCGACGTGCTGGATATTGAGCGGCGCGGAAAAAACTTCCCAAAGTTTGGTGAACATGACCGACCATGCCTCCATCGGGGCGGCGGTGAGCACGACGTCCAATCTGGGATCACGTCCACTCATTGATCCTCCTTTTCGAGGTTAAGCGAGTAGGTCACGCCGTCCGGCAGTCTATTGAGCAATGCACTCAATTGCGAGCCGGTCATTTGCGCGACGTTCAGATTGACGTTGGAAACAGTAGTCGCGGGATAAATGCCCCACTTCTCAACCTCACCCAGCAAATTGACAGGCGACTTCGGCGGCGTACCGAAGGGCTTGAGCGTCGTCCCAACTGTCTGGGTCTGGCCAGTCAAGGTGAACGGGTTAG
Source organism: uncultured Verrucomicrobiota bacterium (assembly GCA_964448135.1). Classification (GTDB taxonomy): domain Bacteria; phylum Verrucomicrobiota; class Verrucomicrobiia; order Limisphaerales; family UBA8199; genus CAYUVH01. The sequence continues at coordinate 133,756 of CAYUVH010000034.1, forward strand.
CCGGCGAACCACTTGGCGGCGTAGCGGGCGGCGGCGTAGTGGCTATGCCTGGCGTGACGGGCGGCGGCACTGCGCCCCCACTCTGATTGAACGCGCCCGGAATCAATAAGATGGTCTGTTCAAGCTCCTTGCCAGAGCCGAGTTTGCCTTTCATGCGCATCCATGCGGCATCCTCGAATTCGCCCGGTTGCGCCTGCAACATCTCCATGCCGCGCAAATTGATCGCCAGTTTGCCCGCGGCGCACAAGCGGAGAGCCCTCTCCTTGGAAGCAACTTCGCCCAACCACGGAATGCAATGTTTGCCACTGATGGCCGGCTCTTGGAGCTCGGCGATAAACTTGGCGAGCGACGAACTTGAGGCCGCGTGTGCGAGGGCCGCCGCTTCAAAATCCTCCTCGATGAAAAGCTCCTTCTCGATCTTCTCGTGGATAGCCTTGGGAATCTTGTCGCCTGATGCGCCATGCTTTTCGAGCAGGAAACGGCACTGGTCGGGCTGGGCAAAGCTCCAGATATCAAGAACGGCAAACGTGTCGAACAACTCGCGCAACTTGGGACGCAGGTGCGATCCCTGATAGGTGGTGAAAAGCGACGCATACGCGTTGTCGGTAGCTTTCCATTTTTCGGCGAGATGGACAGCGCGAGCGTAAATTATCAGGTCGCGATCAATATAGAGTATGCCGGCCGTCTTCTTGGGCAGGAGAAAACGCAGTGTGTTGCGCCGCTGTGGGAGATGTTGTTTGAGCCAGCGTCCCAGCACGGCCTCGACGTTGTCCGGATATTCCGGCAACACAATGAGCGTCAGACGTCCATCCCAACGGTCGGGGCGCTCGTTTTCGGGCAGCTCGGACCACGGGTCGGTCTGCCAACGCTTGCGAAGCACGATCACGCGGAAGTTGCGCGAGACTTCCTCCGAGCCGCCGATGACGTAGCGAATCTCCTGGGCCAGACGTTCCACATCAAGACCTGCGTCCGGTCCTCCTTTTTCGAACAACTTATCGTTGCGAGCATGAGCGAGCAGTTTGCCTTCGGCGTTCTCCTCCTCCCGAAACACGAGGCGATTTCCAACGGTATGAATGTTGAAACTGTTCTCTTTGATCAGGGCCATCTCCGCAGCGAACGTGTTGTCATCCACCGGCACACCTCTCGTGATGTCGCACTGGAGTTCAACCGGTTCTGCGCCGTTGATCTTTTCGACGCTCAACGAGCGCAGCCACAAGGCGCTGATGATGTCGGCAGCATGAGGAACATTGTTGTCGGGGTCTTTAACGGCAGTGCAGACGGCTTCAAGATTGCGCCGGGCTTTTTCGAGCAGCAGGCGATGCGCCTGGTTGGAAACCGAACTCAGTAACGACGTGACGCTGCCTTTGTCGTTCGTGATGTCGAAGTCGGCCGCCGTGATGACGGGCGATTTGTCACCCCGGTTTTTGAATAGGTCAACGAGGATGCGGATCAGGTCGCGCGTTTCCTGCGCCTCGGTGGCGACCAGCACCTGGTCTTCGAGCAATTGCATCAGCATTGGGGAGTACGGCCATGCTTCGGTGAACTCGTCATGCCGCGCCTGATGCTGTGAGGGAGGGATTTCGGCGAGTCGGACAAATTCTTCAACGTGAGGTTTGATGAGGTTGCTGATGCTCGCCGACGGAACGTTCATCCGATTCTGAAAAATACGGTAGAGCAGCAAGCGCTGGCGGTCTTTCTTGGCCTGCACCCCTTGAAAATCCACAAGGAAAGGATTGATGCGATGTATTTGCTGGTAAGCCTGGGATTCGTTATCACGGATCGAGACAACCAGCGTGAGCAAATCTGGATGGTCGTTGGCTATTTCCGACAATAGCTGGATGAAATTGAAGGCCCACTTGCGCCACGGATATTGCTTGGTATCCGTCAGGCCGTCATACCACGTTTGAAATTCATCAAGCAGTAGCGCCGTGGGCTGTGCCTTGAACAGCTCTAGCAATAAATCAATGTTTGGAACGTCGGTCTTGTGCGAAGCGGGCGTGCCTTCCCACTTGCCTTTGATGAAGGAGCCCTTGGGGTGGCGCTCAAAAAGCAAGTCCCAGAGGTGCTTGTAACGCTGCTGGTGGAGACTTTCGGCGATGACGCATAGATCTCCGCGGAATTTGAGCTTTTTCAACTCAGGCCGGTTGAGCTTGACTGCCCATTCGGCAAGCCAGGCGCTTGCGGCATCCGGGGCTTTCATCCCGTGCCACAACGCGGCCATCAAATGCGACTTGCCCTGACCACGGCCGCCGAGCAAGACGACGGGACTCGATTTGCCAGGCTGGGTAGCCTCAAGAATTCGAATGAGGTCAATGGAAGGATACGTGATACCGAGAAATTCAGTGGAAGGCTTTTGCAGGGCGCTGGTGGCCTTATCGGCGGAAAAATCGATCGTAGTGCCCTTGAGGCGTTCGCCCTTGAATTCATCACGAAGAACTAAATTAAGCATAAAGAGTCTTTGTTGATCCCGGCAGTCGTGTGTGCGGCTGTTTCTCCAAGGTTATTCAATGCGCCTGACGGGCTCTGTCGCACTTTCGTGCCTGATTGGCAGGACGTGGTTTCAATCTCGTCGCGTTAGGACAGACGTCATCTTCCAACAAATTGCCGTCGCTGAGTCCACGTTCCTGCACAACCATGCCTCGGAGGATAGCCATCCAAAGCAAGACTGGCTAGAGGGGAGTATTATCGTGAAATGCTGAGAAGATGGCGTCTCCCGCATCCCGTTGGCCCTGCGTTATGCCGGCCGGCCTGGCTGGGACATTCCTGAGTTCAAGGGGCTGGAACGCTAATCCGCAGAATTCTCCAAAAGTTTATGAATTTCGACGTCCCACTCAGACTCCAAGCGTTTTAGAAGCTGTGGCTGGTTCGCGAGTGAGGCTCGCGTCTGCACTGAAGTGAAAATTCCCCGCGCTCGAAAAGCATGTGCGCGACTTCGCACCGTGTGCCAGCGGATTTTTGCAACGTACTCGCACTTTTCCATGTTCTCCGCGTCATGCGTGATTCTCGGCGCCTTTAGGCCCAGCTGACTCAGTCGCAGACCTCTCACGCGGAAATCGCGACAGGGGACCGCTTCCGCGATCACGGTCCCGATTCCCACATAGCCAACCCTGCTGACGTAGGGGAAAATGAGATCGCCTTTGTGTAGTTGCCGGATTGCATCTCGATATCTTGGTCCGTACCCGGCCGAAATAAATCCATGCTTGCTGCAATCATCCCAGGAGCGCTCGCCCCACTGCTCCCCGACGTTGAAAAAGTGAATTCTTGCTGCGTAATCGAAACCGATCAAATTGGCGTGCATCGTGTCTGGAGGACGAAACTTGGCCACGTCCCTTCCTCGCACCTTATTTGTGAGGCGCTTGCCCAGCTTCCAGAGCAGAGCCGACTCGGTCCAAAAGGCCTGTTCTTCGCTGAGTCCGGTGGCAATCACACGGATAGTCGGCTCGACCCCAGCGGCTCGGATTTGCTTTATCCTCGCAGCTTTCTCCGATCTGCCCTGGTCAAGGAGGTGGGCCTTGCTGCGGCTGCCTGTCCCCTTTCCGTAATAAAATTCTTCGAGGTTTCTGGGGTCGATGTAGCAGTAAACGTAGTACTGGCCGGCAGCCTTCATGCGGGAACCGTAGCCAAGGCCGGTGAAAAAAGCCACAACTTGGCTCCCAAGCAACGCAGCTCGCCCGGGCATTTATCAAATACGAGCCCTACCAAGGGAGGAGCAGAATTCCATTGGACTCGGCAAACTTCGTGAGCAGGTCCGATTTTCTCAGATAGGCCGGGGCCAAAATGTGAAGACCATACTTTAGGCCCTCCTTCTCGGTGTGGATGACCGTAAAGTACTCTTTCTCCTGCGATGACCATAGTTGGTTCTGTGCGAGGATTTCCGGAATAAGCGCACAGCCGCGCGAGATCAGAATCCAAATCGCCGCCACGTCGGGTTGCAATGCAGGCGTGCGCGAAGCTATTTCGGTGGCGCGCCTGATGAGGGCTGCTTGGAAAAGCCACATTAGGCGGCGGCGCCCGATCTCGTCGCTCGCGCTTTTGATTCCATTGCTGATAAATCGGATGACGCCGTCGACATCGGCCGGCACTCCTCGGCCAGGGTTTTCCTCCGCCAACTCTGTCGTAGCCATCATGATGGGCTCCAGATTCTGGCAGGCGACGGCGAGCATCGTCCAACCAGCAGGCGAACCTTGCTCGACCATTCCTCTGACCGCGGCAATGAAAGGCGCGTCGGCGAGTTTTACGACTTCCGCAATGTTCGCCTCCTCCTCCCCTGACTTGTTTGGCCCAGACATATCAGTGGGTGCGCTTTAACGCTTTGACGAGCTCATCAATGTCTGACACCGCAGAAGAGATGTTTTGGGTAGTTTTCACATGCCCAAGGAATCCATAGCTGGCGAAGTATGTGCCGTGTAGGGCCTTATTACCTCCCAGGGTTGCTGTAGAAAAGAAAATGTAGTCGTGGTAATCGCAGGACTGGTTTAACGCGTAGACGACAGCCGAGTCTGGCTCATATTGTTTGAGCACGGCAATCGCGTCAATCGCACGAAGGTGCTGCTCTTGGGACGGATTGAAGGTGGCGGCGAAGATGACAAGCGAGACCGCAGCAATCAGAACAGTAGAGCAGCCCAAGCACCGGCTGCGCGCTGCCGGGCTCGCAGAGGGTGATTGCTCCTTTCGCTCGGAGGGGGGAGTCTGATTTTCTTGATTTTGGGAAGTCATAAGGGAAGGGGTCGTGTTACCGGGAGCGTAGCGGAATGTTGAGAAGGGCTGTCACCAAGAAGCTGATGACGCCGCACGCGCCGAAGGCCATGACGAGGCGCACGCCGATAGCGTCCCCCAGCCAGATCAGGAGGAAGCTTAGCGCAGCGAGAACTAGGTATGCGAAGAAATTGAACTTTCGCCGCTGGTGTATTTTCGTACTGACGTAGTCACGTGACATTTGCTCAACCTTCTTCAGGATCTGGTCACGATGGGCCGGGCTTTTCTCAATTGCTTTAGACGCTTCTTGCTGGAGCAAGGCAAGGTAGTCGGAGATTTCCCTCTGGTCAGCGTCGCTAAAGAGTGGCTCTCTGCTTATGCGCCCGGACATCCTTGGTATAGTAGCGGCGGGGTTCTGCCAGCCAACTCAAAATCGCAGCCCCTGGGGATGGAGGAGTGGACGCTGGGGTGTGGAAGTTCGCGCCGTGCTCGATGTATCGGGCAATGCTCTGGGTCAACGAGTGGCTGCCGAAATGAGTGGCCAGCTAAACGGAAGTTGCGTCCGCAACCGCTTCGGGTTCGAAAAACACCGGCTCCACCGCGATGCCTTTCATTTTGCCCCTGGGACCCTCGACGACCACATCCTTCGGTTTCGGCCTCATCCTGAGTATCCGCTTCCGCTCCTCCAACTCGCACCAGGCCCGCGCAATTTGAGCCCGCACTGAAGCTGAGGTCTCCGGATTGTTGGCGTCAGCAAACAGTAACCGCTGCAAATCAACGACCTGTGACAACGCGCCTCGTCTTCCGGGCTTCACCCTCGGCAACTGGGCAATGTTATTCGGCGATGCCATTAGTGGTAGCGTAACCCAAAAACGGCGTGCTGCAAGACTAGGTGAAGCGTATGGTCCTCGCCTTCCGGACAGGCACCCCGCCTCATCTCTCGGAAATCCATTCCGCCAATTTGCCTGGTATTCTGGGGAAGGGGTGTCACTTCATTCCACTTCATCGTCATGGGGCTGGCGGGTGGGTGGTGTGGTGACGGTCCCGGCCAAAAGGAGACTCCTGATTCGTTCTCAGCATCACGTTCCGCTTGGGTGAATCCTTTCGTCGGCAAAACGGCTGGCGGCTCCCGGCGAGAGTGATCCAACCGAGAGCCAACCTGCTCGAACAGGGCCAGCCAGAAAGCAAAGGAAATGAACGATCTGTTCCAAACTGTCATCCTGGACCCGACGAAAAGCCGGCGCGAACCTGCCTTACAATTCAACCCCAAGGAATTCAAAATACATTCGCTCCGCGAGTGCCCAACGCCGGCAGAAATGCAACTCTGCGACACGCCGGACAAGGCGGCGGCATACTGGCGGGAACATGTCGCCTCCCACCCCTACTTCAATCGGGACGTGGAATGCTTTGTTGTCCTGCTGCTGAACAGCCGGCGCAAGGTGCTCGGCCATTGCCTGATTTCCACAGGCACGCTCGACACAATCCTGGTGCATCCCCGCGAGGTATTCCGGCCAGCCGTTATCGGAGCGGCGGCGGCGGTCATTCTCATGCACAATCATCCCTCGGGTGATCCGACGCCAAGCGAAGCCGACATCAAAGTCACCCGAGACCTGGTTCGAGGCGGGCAGCTGCTCAAGATCGAGGTACTGGATCACGTCGTCATGGGCAAACCTGACGGCGAAAGCCAGAAGGGATATTCGTCACTGCGCGAGCTGGGCTACTTCTACTCCTGAGATTCTGAGTCTGGCAGGTGTTTCACACCGACACACATCTGACACAGAAAACGGCCAAAACCTCTCCGACACACATCTGACACACCACACATTTCTGACACAGTTCGACACACAAATTCTCACCCCTTCTCGCCCAGCGTTGCGACGCGATTGTGATAAAAGACCTTATTTTACTGGTTGCTTCTGATGCAGCTTCGAGTTAGCAATAGCGGGCTTGAGCGGTGAATCGCAAACATGAGCAACGATCACAATGACCCACTCGCAGGTTCAAGTCCTGCTATGCGCACCATTTTTTCTTAGGAAAAATGGTGAAGTTCCCGGCCCCCGCACTAATTCGACCGCGCTCGAAAAAACGCCCCCTCCCCCACGACCAAGTTCGTCTGCACGATCAATCCATTTGCCGGCGCGATGTTCGTTGCCACATTTGTCCACGTCAGCAAATCCTTTGAGCGTTCCAGCACATAGCTCACCCCGGTGACGCCGTAAAACGAGAGTCCCACTTTGCCCGCGCCGCGATTCGTTGCGCTCAACACGGGTTGAGAAACGGCAATATACGATCGCACGTAATCCACATTCATCTTCGTGGTGCTGTTCGTGCGATTGCCATAACCGCCCACCGGAATGTTTCCCGCCCAGTTGGCATCGCGCACTTCCGAACTCAGGATGAAATACTCGCTCCGCTGCGAGACCGTCGCCTGCGGCGGAATCGGATCCTGCGCCGCCGAATTCGTCACCGTCCACACCAGGGAGCCATCGTAATAAAACTTTTGAAAATTCGTCGCCCACTCCAGTGCAAACAAATGCCAGCCCGTCGACAGCCCCGACCCGGTCAATCCACTGCTCACCGTTTTGTGCTCCGTGTCGTAGCCATCCCAATGCAAAGCCGCCTGTGCGCGATTACTGTTTTGCACGTTGTTCGCGTTGACCGCCCGATGTTCCACGATGTCGATTTCCGTCCCATAGCCATGCGGATCGCCCAGCATCGTCATCGTCGGCGAAGTCATCCAGAAGGCCGACCAGCCTCCGGGCGAATCATTGAAGTTGATCCGCGCCTCGAAGTAACCGTAGCGCGGCATGTAAAGGTTCTCCGTGCCGATCATGCCGGTGAAATTTGTCCCGCCCTCCGTGTAAGTGGTGATCGTCAATGCGCCGTTGGATACCGAAACCGCGTTTGAGGTGTTGATGGCATCGTTGCGCGGTCCCGGCGCGCGCTGCGCCCAACGGTTGGTGTCCAGCGAATTTCCATCGAACTCGTCGCTCCAGACCAGAGCGTAACCCGCCGGTGGCGCGGCGTGGGATTGAACGGGGAACAAAAACAAGGCGCCAATGAGCAGGAGCAACCGGCAAAGCATTTTCTCACAACACATTGTCAGGTGGGAATATATCATCTCCGTCAGGATAAGCGCGAGCGGAGACGCGGCAAAACCCGAAGCCGCAACGAAATTGGACAATCAATCCCTGGCAATTTTCTTTCCCACCACTTCAAGCACGGCTTCCGGCCCGACCAGAAAGATGCGATCGCCTGGTCTTTTTAGAGTCGGGTGGCTTCCGGTAAATTGTCCGTAGGCGGGCAGCACGGCCAGCTTCCTGGCAAAATAGAAGCACGGCAGCCGGACGGAGGAGCCGATCGTGTCGTTCAGTCGATAGGAGGGATGCCAGTGCCCGGCCAGGACAAACGCTTCCTCGATCACCTCGGGTTCGTGAGTAATGTGGAAAGGCGGCAGCGACTGCACGCCTTTCACGCATTGGATGTCCCACTCGGGCGGCGGAACACCCGCGTGCCGGTCATGATTGCCCAGCACCAGCAGGATCTCCAGCGCGACATGGCGTCGCCGCCACTCAGCCAGCGTGGACATCGTGGCGTCGCTTCGCCCGGCGCGCGCGTGGAAAAAGTCTCCGAGGATGACCAACCGTTTCGCCGAAAAACGCTCCAACACCGCCGTCAAACGGTTCAGGTCTTCATCATGTGCCAGTTCGGGAACGGGCACCCCCGCCTGCCTGAAGGTCGCGGCCTTGCCAAAATGCGGATCGGCAATGAACAACGTCTCGCCGCGCGCCCACCAAATCGCGCGCTCGGACAGCAAAGCCAGCCTCTCCCCTGCCCACTCGATGGAAAGCGGCGCCGGGTGCATCACTGGTCGGCGGCGGCCGCTTCGAGCTGCTCCGCCATCCGCTGGACTCGGTCCCGCCATTGCTCGCTGCTCACCTCGGCCTGCACCCACATGCTCCAGAGGGGAAAAGCCAGCGGCGTAAGCCGTTCGGTGTGTAACTGCGTAAATTTCATTCCGCGAATATTTTCCAAAGTCGCCCGCAGCCGCTGCACTTCCAACTGCCGGTCCATGACTTCCCGGCGCGCCTGCTCCAGCAGCCGGTTCTCCGGATCATACTTCGCGAACACCTCATAAAACAATCCGCTCGACGCCTGGAGCTGCCGGTTGGATTTTCCCGCGCCCGGATAGCCCTGAAACACCAAGCCAGCAATGCGCGCGATTTCCCGAAACTGTCGCTTCGCCAGTTCGGTCGAGTTCAAGCATTCCAGCAGATCCTCCGTCAGCCTTTCCGGCGATAGAGCCGCGCGCCAGTCTTTTTCCTCCAAGACCAGCTCGGTCGGCGTGTTGAGGGCAAAACCGTAATCATTCATCGTTAACGTGAAGGAACGCGGCGCGAGTTTGCCGAGGCGAAACGCAGCCAGTGCCGCCAGGCCTTCGTGCGCGAGCCTGCCCGCAAATGGATAGATGAAATAATGGAATCCAAACCGCGTCCGGGTCCACTCCATGAGCAGTTCATTCGGATCGGGAATCGCCGACCACGCGGCTTGAATTCTCAAGACGGGTTCCACGGCCTGCATTTCCGCGCCTTCGAACTGTCCGCGTTTGGCCTCTGCCAACAGCAGGCGCACGAAATGCGCGAGTTGTGTCGAAAGCGGCATCTTGCCGCCCATCCATTGGGGAATGCGCCGCGCGGTTTTTTTCGAGCGCCGGACGATCGCCGTCATGTCGCGCACGCGAATCAATTCCAGTTGCAGTCCGGCGAAGGAAAATCCGTCCCCGGGGCGCAGTCGCGCGATAAAGTTTTCCTCGATGGCTCCCAGAAATCCGCCGCGCTTCAGTTTCACCGCCATCGAAGCGTCGCTGGTGATGGTACCCACGGACATGCGATGAAATTTCGCGATCAGCGGCTTCTCGACGGTGAAGAAATCGCCCTCCTGCCGGACCTTTTGAAATTCCGGATACGCCCGCAGCGAATTCCCGCCGCGCGTGATGAAATCCAGGACCCACTTCCAATCATCGGGATGCAAATCCCGATAACTGTAAGCACTGCGCACTTCGGCCAGCGCTTCGGCCTCGCGAAAACCGCCGCCCAGCGCCAACGTCACCAGGTGTTGCGCCAGCACATCGAGCGGATGCGGCAGCGGAACGCGCGATTCCATCTCCCCGCGGCTGATGGCCGCGCGCACCGCGGCGAACTCCACCAACTCCAGCGCGTGCGCGGGCACGCAAAAAATCCGGCTCACCGCGCCCGGTTGATGTCCGCTCCGCCCGGCGCGTTGCAACATGCGCGCCACGCCTTTGGGGGCGCCGATCTGAATGACCTGCTCCACGGGAGAAAAATCCACGCCCAAATCCAGACTCGAAGTGCAGACTACGCACTTGATCGTCCCCGCGCGCAAACGCTCCTCGACCACTTCCCGCACTTCACGGTCCACGGACCCGTGATGCAACGCCAGTTGATCTCCCCAATTGGGCCGCGCCGCTTGCAACGCTTGAAACCAGATTTCCGTCTGCGAACGCGTGTTCGTGAATAGGAGCGTGGTTTTTCGCTTCTCGACCTGACGCACCACAGCCGGCAACAGATTCAGCCCCGCATGCCCTGACCACGGAAAACGTTCCATGGTGCGGGGGAGCAACGTTTTCAACTCAAACCTCTTTTGCACCTGCGCAGAAATGAACCGGCCCGGCCTGGTTTTCTCCGTTGCTCCCTGCAAAGTCTGCATCGCCTGCCCCAGATTGCCCAACGTCGCGGACAATCCCCACACCCGCAGGTCTGGCTGCCAGCGCCGCAGTCGAGCGAGACAAAGCTCGGCCTGGATGCCGCGTTTTGAACCCAGCAACTCATGCCACTCATCCATGATGACACAGCGTAACGTCGCAAACTTCTCCGCAGTGTCCGAGTGGGTGAGCAAGAGCGAAAGACTTTCCGGCGTGGTGACCAGCGCGGTCGGAAATCGCTCCCGTTGTTTTTGTCGGACGGACGAAGACGTATCGCCTGTGCGCAACCCGATCGTCCACGGCAGCTCGAGATCCGTCACGGGCGCTTGCAGGGATTTGACCGTGTCATTGGCGAGCGCACGCAACGGCGTGATCCACAACACGCGCAAGGGTTCGGGTTTGGCCGGCCAGTCATCCTGATCCGGGTGCTCAGCGAGCCACTCCAACACCGGCCCGCCCCACACGGCGTAAGTTTTCCCGAGCCCGGTGGGCGCGTGGACCAACCCGTTCTCGCCGTTCAGATACGCGCGCCACGTTTCCTCCTGAAAGGGAAACGGTCTCCAACGGTGCCGCTTGAACCATTGCAGCCAGTACTTATTCACGCCCATGCGCCTCTTTCAATAACGCCCGCAGGTTCTCCAACGTATCGGCATCCTGCGGTTTCTTGTCGTGACGCCAGCGATTCATCCGCGGAAAACGCACCGCGAGGCCGGCCTTGTGGCGCGACGATTCCTGAATCCCCTCGAAGGCCAGTTCAAACACCAGCTCCGGCTTCACCGCGCGGATGGGGCCAAACTTGTCCTCTGTGTTGGCGCGCACAAATTTGTCCACCTCGGCAATCTCTTCTTCCGTCAAACCCGAATACGCCTTGGCCACCGGAACCAACTTTCCGTCGTGCCAAACGCCGAAGGTGTAATCCGTGTAAAGACTCGCGCGCCGGCCGTGGCCAAGCTGCGCGTTAATCAGCACCGCATCCATCACCAGCGGCTCGATCTTCGATTTCCACCAATCACCGCGCGGCCGTCCCACGCCATAGGGCGACGTCAGCCGTTTCAGCATGATCCCCTCGACATTGCGCGCGCGCGATTCACCGCGAATGCGCGCCAGCTCTTCCCAAGAGCCCACTTGAATCAACGGTGACAATCGTAACGGCAATCGCGGCGCCGAAGCCGCTGAAAGCTCAAACAAATCAGGTGTCTCCCACACTCCTGACGAACCCTTGGCCTTCGCCGCGGGCTTGGACATCGCTTCCTGAACTATTGTCTCCAACTGCCGGTGCCGCTCCCGCAACGGCCGCTGCCGCCAGTCTTCCCCCTGCCACTCGAGCAGATCGAACGCCAGAAACACCACTGGAAACTGCGCCTGCATTTTGGCGCTGACCGCCTTCCTTCCCAGCCGCCGCTGCAATTGTCCGAATGGCTGCGGACGCTCGTTGGCCCAGGCAAGGATCTCACCATCGAGCACCGTGCCGTCGGGCAGGGCTTTCGCCGCCTCGACAATTTCCGGAAAAGTGTCGTTCACCATCTCATCCCCGCGCGACCAGACCAGGACTTGATTTTTGCGATGGATAAGCTGGCCACGAATGCCATCCCATTTCCATTCGATTTGCCATTCCTGCACGTCGCCCAATTCCGCGACGGGATCGCTCAAAGGCGAGGCGAGAAAAAATGGATATGGTCGCGCGACCTCGTGCCCGGACGAGGCGTTGCCATCCACGATCCGACCAAAATCTTCGAGATTGGGCTGCCATTGCCCCATCAACCGGTGCGCCATGATGGAGGCCTCAACTCCCGCCACCGCTGCCAGCGCCCGCGCTACCAAAGTCTGCGCCACGCCGACGCGAAAACTCCCCGTGATCAATTTGTTCCAGACGAACCGTTCGGCGCCGTTCAGTTCCCGCCACGTCTGCAACAACAACTCCCGACCGTTCTGACCGCCGTTTCGCAACGGCAGCAGTCTCTCCGCGACCAATTGGTGCAGCGGCGGCGACGTTTGGGCTTTCGTCCGGGGAAGAAGCAAAGCCAGAGTTTCCCCCAAATCGCCCACTGCCGAATAACATTCATCCAATAACCACGGCGCCAGCTTCGACTCCTCGGCCGCGATGGCGCGCAAACTTGTCGAACTGATCGCGCGCGGCAATTTGCGCGCACATAAAAAGTAAAGCGCCCACGCGGCATCCGCCGGTGGCGCCTCGCGGAAATAAGACTTCAGGGCCGCGACTTTCTCGTTCGTCCGCGTTGTGCGATCCAGTTCGCTGTAAAGTTGTGCGAAGCGTTTCATTCCGACGGCGCCATCACTTCTTCCGCCGGCTCGTCGGCTTCGGCCGAGAAGCGGGTCGGCAAGGCTTCGGCCTGCCAGCCGTTCTCATTCAGGTAACGGACCATGGGCAAAACGTAGCCGTGCGTAACCAAGACCCGGCTCGCCCCGGTCGCCCGGATGGACGCGAACAAGCCGTCCCAGTCTGCATGGTCCGAAAGCACGAATCCCCGATCCAGGGCCGCCCGCCTGCGCGTGCCACGAATCTGCATCCAGCCCGATGCCGCGGCTCGCGAAATCTCGCCGAACCGCCGCAACCACGGCGAACCCTCGACCGACGGCGGCGCAATCACTAAGCCGCCGCCCTCAGCCGCCCCGACCGTTTCGGTCGTCACCGCCTGCACCGGCGGCAGCTTCACTCCGGCGGCTGCATAAGCCGGCAGCAACCGCGCCACCGCCCCGTGAATGAAGATCGGTCCGATCGTGGGATCCACTTCGGAAAGCACCCGTTGAGCTTTGCCGAGCGAATAGGCGTAGATGACGCTGGTCCGCTGCTTCGCGTGATTTTCGCGCCACCACGAATTCACCTCCGCAAAAATGTCGCCCTGCGGCTGCCAGCGAAAAATGGGCAGCCCGAAAGTGGATTCGGTAATGAACGTGTGGCATTTCACCGGCTCGAACGGCGCGCACGTCTTCTCCGCCTCCACCTTGTAATCGCCGCTCACCACCCAGACTTCGCCGCGATATTCCACCCGCACCTGCGCCGAGCCGAGAATGTGTCCCGCCGGATGCAGCGACACCTTGACGCCGTTGTGGGTTATTTCCGCGCCGTAGGCCAGTCCTTCGATGCGCGCCTCCGGACCCAGCCGTTCCAGCAAGACTCCTTTGCCCGCTTCCGCCGTGAGATAATTTCGCGAACCCTCGCGCGCGTGATCCGAATGCGCATGGGTGATGATCGCAAAATCCACCCCCTGCCACGGATCAACGTAGAAATCACCCGGCGCGCAATACAGCCCGGCTTTTGAAACTTGGAGCAGTTCCACCGCTCAATTTGCCACAATCCGCACCGAGCGCGAATGGAACTGCGTTCTTGAGGCTTGTGTTGCTCGCTGAATCAAATGCGCTCCGGCTTCAGGCTATAGATTTGTAACCTGCCGGCTCCCAAATTCATCTCGCACGGTATGAAACGACATGTTTGCCCCCTGCTGCTGGCGGTTGCGTTTGTTTGGGTCGCTGCGCTGCCCTGGCCAACGGCTGGCGCCGCTTCCGAAAACAAACCCAATATTCTGCTCATCATTTCCGACGATTTGAACAATTGGATCGGCCCCATGGGCGGCAATCCGCAAACGCAGACACCCAATCTCGACAAACTCGCCGCCCAGGGTGTGACCTTCCGCAACGCCCAGTGCGCCGCGCCTCTGTGCAATCCCTCCCGCACCGCCTTCATGAGCGGCATGCGCCCTTCCACCACCGGCATCTACCATAATCTCCAAACCTGGATGCCTCACATCGGCCGTGGATTCTGCATCAACGATTACATCCGCCAGTTCGGCTACACCTCCCTTGGCGCCGGCAAGATCTATCACTATCGCAACTATCGTCCCGAAGATTGGGACAAGGTGGTGTTCTTTGGCGATGACACGCTGCCCAACCACCCCGCCACGCGCTCACCCGGGCCGCACGGCTATCGGATGTTTACTGAAGGCGAGCCGCAAAAACCCTTCGAGGAAAAACGCGCCGAGAGCGAACTCGTCGATGCTCAAAGCGTCTCCTGGTGCGTGAAACAACTTGGCGACGTAAAGCAGCCGTTCTTTATGGTCTGCGGTTTGCACCGCCCCCATACGCCGTGGGACGTGCCGAAAAAATATTTCGATCGCTTCCCGCTCGAGTCCATCCAGCTTCCGGAGGTTCTTACCAACGACCTCGCCGATGTTCCCACCCAGGGTAAGGAGTTCGCCAATCCCGGCGGCGTCCACCAAACCATCCTCAAAATGGGACTCTGGAAAGATCGTGTGCGCGCCTACCTCGCCGCCATTTGCTACGCCGACGCCCAAATCGGTCGCCTGCTCGACGCCCTCGACAAATCATCCTTCAAGGACAACACCATCGTGGTCTTCGTCGGGGACAATGGCTGGCACCTGGGACAGAAGGAACACTGGGGCAAGGTCACCCTTTGGAACGAGGCCACGCGCGTCCCGATGATCTGGGTCGCTCCCAAAGTCGCCAAGGCGGGTGTCATTTGCGAACAAGCCGTGGACCTCATGAGCATCTATCCGACGCTCTGCGATCTCGCCGGCATCCCCAAACCGAAGCATGTCGAAGGCGTGGACATCAAACCGCTGCTCATGGACCCGTCGGCCAAATGGCCCACCCCCGCGCTTTCCACGATGTACAAGGGCAATCACACTCTCGTAACCTCGGACTGGCGCTATATCCATTATGCTGACGGTACGGACGAACTTTACAACGAGCGCACGGATCCCCGCGAATGGAAGAACGTGGCGACCAACGCGGAGTTCGCCGACATCAAAAAGCAACTCGCCCGATATCTGCCGAAGACCAACGCCCCGCCCGTGCCGGAAAACACCGAAACCGGCAAAGGCAAAAATAAGAAAAAGGGGAAACAAAAATCGCCCGACGCGGAGTGATCGCGGCCGGACGCTTACAGTGAACGCACGCGATAAAATCGCAACGGATCGTTGGTGGCCTGCGGGTCCGTAAACCGGAACTGACCTGGCGCAATTTCGGTCGCGGAGCCCAGCACTGTCCAGTTGGTGGCGGCCAGGAAAAGATTCGTGGAACTCAACACCGTGAAAGCAGCGCCGGAGACGTTGGTAAAGCTGAGCTGAAACGCGCCGTTTGTGAGCAGCGCCGCGCCACTGACTTCAATCGAAGTCACCGGCGGAATAGGAACGAACACTTCCAGCGAGCCGTCCTGACTGAGCCGGTTCGTCCAACTCAATCCCGAGCCCAGCGCAGGCAGGACCAACTGGTTGAAACCTCCGGCGGTCACGCCACTGAAAAGCCGGAACCGGTCGCCATTGGTCAGGACGCCACCGAGATTGGTGACGACGAGCGTCCCGCCGAGATTGATCGTGCCCGTGCTGGCAATGACATCATTAGTGCCCGTGGCTTTATTAATATCAAACCAGTTGGTGCTCGACGAATTGAAGTTAAGCGTGCTGCCGGTAAAGTTCAGCCGGCCGATGCCGCCCGCGCCCGGCCCGGGAGAAATAGATCCCGCCACAGTCACATTCGCCGAGATCGCGCCCGTGCCCGTGAGCAAGCCCTTTGCTTGAATCGTCAACCCCGCCGGAAAAGAGTGATTCTCACCGAGCAACTCAAAAGTCGCCGCTGACGAAGCTGTGCCCACGGAAAAACCGCCTCCGCCTCCACCGCTCGGATTACCCGTTGTGCTCCGCGTGCGCAATGTGCCGCCGGTCAAATTGAAAATGCTTCGCGCGCCATTGGTGGCCAGCAGCGCATCGGCCACAACCACGCCTCCGGCCAGATTGAACGTCCCCCGCCCCGCGTCGCCGATCCTGAGCTGGGCGGTCCCGGCGGAATTCGTCACATACAATATCCCGCTCGCGTGCGTCACGGTGGCCGTCGCGGTGGCATCGCGTCCGACAATGTAAGTATTGGTCACCGTCCACGAAAACGTGCCCGGAGCCTGCGTCACCGTACCGCTCGAAGCGTTGAAAACGGCATTGGATGCCAATGCATTCGTAAGCCAGTTCACCTGATAGCTGGCGTTGTTAGTGAAATTGGCCCCATCCACCGCCTGCGGCACAAGCTGGTTCAGCCAGTTGTTGGTGTCCTGGTAGTTCCCGCCCAACCGGTTCGTCCAAAAACGATCGCCATTCACCACGATCACGCCGTTGGTGATTTCGTAAGACACCGTGAACGCCTTCACCACCGCCATGTGCTGCATGTTCACCGCGCCGGAATCGTTGGTCTGCACCGGCGCCACCTCGGCTATCGGCGTATACACTCGCGAGTCGAACACCAGCCCGTTGCTATAAGTGCGCGAAGGCATCACGAGCGGCACGAGCCGGTTCGTCATGGAGAAACTGGTCAGCACCCGGTCATACCGCTCGTCGCGCCCGGCGTTCGTGGTGTTGTTCGTTTTTTGGTCGACTGGCACGGGCGTGTCGGCGAGAAAAGTTTTGAAAGTGGTGATCGCCGCCTCCGTGTCCGAATAGAGATTCATATCGCCTGCGACCACAATCCACGACCCGGCGGGAAAATTAGTCGTGATCAGGTCTTTGAGTTCCGCGGCTTCCGCTCCGCGCCGTGTCGCATTCGCGGAGCCGCTGCTCGCCTTGAGATGTACGCTGACCACGTAAATCTTATTGGTCCCGGGCAAATCGATCAGCGCCCAGGCGAATCCGCGGTCGTCCACTCCCGTGTCACTGTCCACCCACGAGGCGTTGGTGATGATCGGATACCGGCTGATGATTCCATTGGGAATCGTGTAACTTCCTGCTTCACGAAAATAGGAAAACTCCGGCCCGAACGTCGTCGCCACCATGTTGCTGATGGCAGCCGTCGTGTTGATGCCCAGGGAATTGCTCACGTTGAATTCCTGCATGGCGACAATGTCCGGCGCGAGCCCCTTGAAGATGTTCAGCCCGGCCGTTTCATAGCGCTGATTACCGCCGGAACTAAGATTCGCGGCCATGACACGAAGCGTCACGTTGGTGGTGATCGTCGCGCTCCGAACGGGCAAGGCGCAAAGCGCCATCAATGCAAGGATGGTGGAAAAAACGGGAAGTTTCATGATGTCCTTGGGGCAAGGACCAAGGCGGGCGTCAGCGCTGGCAGAACGTTAATTTTTCTAGGTTGCGGGCCGATTTCGACACAACTACGTCGGCCATATTAACTCAACTTCGCCAAATGCGCTTCTGAAATCTGCTTATTCCCCCGCCCGAAAAGTCACCCACGGCTCTTTCGGACGGCTTTGCAGCAGGCCGGTCATCCAATCGAACTGTTGATGCGCCTCCAGAAATTTCTCCGCATTGAATGGCGTGCCGCAGGATGAACCCCAACGGGCGGCGAAAGACATCTTCTTCGCCATGGCCGCGTCAACCACCTTGCCGTCCACCGTGCCGCTGCAATCGAATGGCACATCATGGCCCTGCCCCACCGGATCAAGATCGAAATGGCCGCACAGTGAGCGCCCGCCCGGCAGGATTTTCCCGTGCCACGCGTCGTAGTGGTCCGCCTCGAAGGACTCGGCCAGCGACACGTCAATCTTCCCGGCGTATTCCTTCATCAATTGCTTCCACCGCACGCGCCGCGCGACCGACGACAGCCGGATATCATCCGGATTGCGGCTCGTCTCGAACTTCAAAATCTTCGGGTCCTCGGCAATGTTCGAGCCGACAAACCATCCGTCTTTCTTCTTCTCGAAGCCCACGTAAATCAATCCCAGTTCCAACCGCGCGATTTCGCCGGTGTTGATGTCGCCCAGCAGCCAGGCATTCGCGTAGCCGCCGTTGTTCTTGCGCTTCATGATCGCGCACCACTCGTCAATGTTGTTCGCGTCCTGCGTCGCGCGGCGCATCCGCGCAAACTCCGGCAGGCCATTCGTGTCGAACCCATCAAACTGTCCAATGGTCGTCTCGGAGCCAACTAAACCGGCGTCCGTAATGAAAAAATCCGTCCCGCTGTGAATCCAGCCCGGCATGGTCTGCCAGAAAATCCGATGGCCCTTCGCCGGCACGATGTCCTGGATCACATTCGGCATCGCGTCGCAATAGCTTTGCATCGTGTTGTGGCCGAGCACGATTTTTCCGTCCTTCGTCGCGCTGCCCGTCGCGATAAACGAGCTGCACGATTCACGTGGCGGCGCCACGACGTCCTCCTTCATCTTTTTCATCTCGTTCGGCCACCAGTAACCGCTCAACTCGATGATTGCGTTGCACGTGATGATTTCGTCGCGCGATACCGCCATCCCGCCCGAGCGCGCGCCTTCGGAAATGCCTTCGAGCTCGGCAAGATTCTCCGGGTCCAGCTTCGGCACAAACATCGCCGCCGCCCGCTTCACCAGCCACGGCCAGCTCATGGTGGATTCATGCGTCCAGTTCGTGCGCGTCATCTTCAACACCTCCGCGATCTCCGGCGCGAGCAGGTAACCATGCTGGAACCCGCGCACGCGCGGTTCGCCCTCGATGTGCAGATAAATCCAGCCCGCCTTGTCGAACCGCTTCGCGCCTT
The DNA here is from genome assembly GCA_964448135.1 of uncultured Verrucomicrobiota bacterium. Taxonomy (GTDB): domain Bacteria; phylum Verrucomicrobiota; class Verrucomicrobiia; order Limisphaerales; family UBA8199; genus CAYUVH01. The sequence continues at coordinate 152,651 of CAYUVH010000034.1, forward strand.
TCAACCACGCCTGCCGCTCGGGCGACAACGGCGGCAGCGCCGCCTGCAACGCATTCAAAGTGAGAACACAAATAATCGCGCAAACCAACCATCGGCAGCCTGGAATCATGGCCGCAGCGTAGCTCGGGTTGTCGCACGTGGCAAGCGAACCACCTCGCCGGAAATGTCCGGGCTGAACCATAAAGAGAGTGGGTTTGTAAGCGCTGAGCCCTCACAACACCCGCCAGGTTTTGGACTGCGGCAGTCCTCTGCCGCTTTTCGACCGACGTCCAGCGCCCTCACCCCCCAACTCGTGTTCCTACTTCCCCTTCTCCACCGCCGCCGGCAACAAAAACAATCTCCCCTCCCCTGCATCCAACGAAATCTGCAACCCTTTCATATCCGGGCTGTCGTCCTTCACCGGAATCTCTTTCCCGGTCTTCGGACTCACCTCCATCACACCCGCCGCGTCCACAGCGAACTCCACCGTCGGCCACGCGCTGTAGGCAAATTCGTAATTCACCAGCAACACCGCCCGCCGCCCGTCCTCATGCTTGAAAGCCCCAATAATATAATCCCCCTCGGTGATCGATTTTATCGGCGCGTCCTTGTCCGGTATGGGTTTATCCCCCGGCCGCACGTGCCAGACCGCCGTGCTCGTCAGCTTCATCAGCGTCGGCCCGAGATTCTTCACCGCGCCGTTGATCCGCTTCGCCTCGTCGTAATGCCGCGTGCGCGTCCCGTCCCGCCGGATGATCGCCCCACCCTTGGGAAACTCCGGGCCGGCCGGCGTCCAATAACAGAAATACATCACGCCCTTCGCCCCGCACGCCAGCGACGTGTAAATCTGCCAGCGAAGCTGCGCCTCCGTCGGATCCGAGTGCGGCCCATAGGGCATCGTGTTGAAGAAATTCCAAAACGGTATCCCCGCCGTCAGCGACATCCGCCGCATCACATCGAGATTCTGGCAATACCCCTGCCGGCCGTCGCTGCCCGGCACGAAGACCGGGTAATGATCCATGCTCAGCACATCCGGCTTCACCGCGTGGAGGTAGGTGGAAATAAAATCGTCGTAATTGTCCGTGCCCAGCGCCGAAGCCGGCGCGTAATTCGGCAGCATGTTGATGTAAGCCAGCTTGCCCGGCCGCGCCTTCCGCAGATCGTCCACCGTCTTGCGCAACGCCGGATACGCGCCCGGCCCCGGCTCATCCGCCACGAAATATCCCCAGCACGCGCTGTTGGTCGGCAACTGCGCCGGTTCCTGCTCCGCCATCGAGACGATCACCTTCAGATTATTCGTCCGGCACAACTCGATTTGCTGCTTCACCGCCTCGGGCGTGGCCGCGCTGAAAATACCGATCACAAACGTGAAATTCGCCTCCGCAATCTCCGCGTACCGCGCCTGCGCCTGCTCATTCAACGGCGGATCCACCCAGAGCCCGATCCCGAACCGGTCCTGCACAAACTTCCCCTCCGCGGCGATTAACTGCACCACGCCGAGCCATGCCAGACACACCGCCGCTGCCAGCCCTGCCCGGCTCCTGCTCCGCCTATTCAAATTGCGACCAGCCGTCATTTCCTCACCGTATTCTGGCAACGGCGGGTTGCTCAAGGTTCAAAGTGCGAAAGCCCCAGGTCTTCAATGAATTCCTCCCCCATTTCACCACCGCTCAAACAGAAGGGCGCCCCCAATTTATGGGAGCGCCCCTTTGCGCGAACTCAAAATGCTCACGGCATCACGACGGTATCAATCACGTCAATCACCCCATTCGACTGCATCACGTCATAGGTGGAGATGTTCGCCATGTTGCCCTTGGAATCCTTGAGGATGATGTTGTGTTCGCCGTTCATCATCACCCAGAGCTTCTCACCGGCCACGGTCGTCAACGCCGCCTTGCCACCCCCGGCTTTGATCTGCTTCGAGAGTTCCTTGAACGTCAGTTTGCCCGGCACCACGTGGTAGGTGAGGATCTTCGTGAGCATCTCCTTGTTCTCGGGTTTCACGAGGTTCTCGACCGTTCCGGCCGGTAGCTTGCCAAACGCCGCGTCCGTCGGTGCGAACACCGTGAACGGTCCCGCGCCTTGCAGCGTCTCCACGAGGCCGGCCGCTTTCACGGCGGCGACGAGTGTCTTGTGGTCCTTCGAGTTCATGGCGTTCTCGACGATGTTTTTCATCGGGAACATGTCTTCCCCGCCGACGATTGTCGTGTCCGCGGCGAAGCTGCCGGTGCAGGAGGTGGCCGCCAGCGCGAGCGCCAGCACGGTGGATTTGATATTGCGAGTCATGATTTTGGTCCTATGGTTGTTCATCAATTGTTTTCGTTTACTGCCGACACGCGCCGCGCTTTTTTCATTTGCGTCTTTCGCCGCGGACCGCTTCGTGTCTTACACGGGAAATAACGCGCAGCGGGAAGCCGCGGATGCGTGGATGCAAAAAATTTCCGAAAAATTGCATGCATCCGTTTGGCGTTCTGAAGCGTTAGGGACAAATCCAATATGAGCACTGCATCTGAACCGGCCTCCCTCGCAAACTATCCGCTCCTCACCGCCCTGCGCGAACGGCGCTCCCGCCGCTTCGGCCTCGGCATGCACCTGCCCGCCGGCCCGCTCGCGTACAAAAGCACCCACCCTCCCCGCCCGCTCACCGAAGACGAAGAAGCCGCCCTGGTCTTCGCCGCCTGCGGCATCACCGGCTGCTGCCTCGCCGACCTGGAATACGCGCCCCGCGGCGGCGGCGGCATCATGTCCGGCCTCGTCGCCCGCACCATCGCCAGCGGCGACGGCCTCCAGACCGTCGCCCTCGTTGTCATCAACGATCAGGCCACCTACCTCGTGCGCCGACCCCGCGAAATGCCCGCCGCCGAAATCCCCGAACTCATCGAGCTTGGCCGCCGCGGTGCGTTCACCGAAATCTACCGCCGCTGCCGCGTGAAGCTCAAAGACGGCCGCGCCACCACGCCCGCCGAACCCCTCTTCAACATCAACGCCAATCGCTGGTCCGCCCACGCCCCCGGCACCACGTATTTTCTACCGGTGAACGACCTCACCTTCATGTACGTGAACGGCCTGCTGGAAATTCTCAACGAAGACACCGGGGCGTTCATCCTCGACGAGCGGAACAATTTCCAGCCCGCCGGCCTCGCGAATTTCGCTCGCAGTAAAGGCGGACATCTCGAAGACGATCCCAATCGCGGTCGCGTCGCCACCGTGAATCAAATCGAACAATTCGTGACCGAATTCGTCACCGTCGAGCAAGGCATGGTGCACCAGAATCTCGGCCTCATGTCCCAGGCGCTCGGCCTCGGCGGCTTCCCGAATTTTGCCAATCACGAGTTCGCCTGGTTCCAGTCACTCGGCTTCCGGATGGAGCAAATGCCCGCCAGCCGTTATCTCGGCGCCGGCTGGCTCGCGCGCACCGCGATGAAGCTCCTCAAACGCGATCCCATCATCCCGTATCCCGTCGGCCTCGAACGCAATGGCGAAGTCCTCCTGAAACCCTTCTGCCCGCCCTATTACAAATCCATGGCCGAGGCCGTCCGCGCCGTCGTCGAACTCAAGTTCGGCGCCCAGGGAATCTTCCGCAGCCTGAACCAGGGCAGCGCCTGGAAAAATCACAACGAAGTCATCAACCAAGTCCCACCCATCAGCGAAGCCGCCATCGCCGCCACTACCGCCCACTGCGAGTATCTCTGGAATCGCTACGGCCGCCTCCCTGTCACCATGCCCGCCTACCGCACCGTCCTCGGCTTCCAAGCCTGCCACCTCGACCTCGAATTCTACGACAAATTCTACCACCCCGAAGCCCTCGGCGAATCCCAACGCAACAACTCTGCCCGACGAAAATCCTGACCTGTTCGGTGTCCCGTCCCGCTCCGAGCGGGACGGAAAATTTGGACCTTGGTTCTTGGATCTTCTCTGGTCCTTGGTGCTTGGTTCTTGGAGCTTCTCTGGTGCTTGGCGCTTGGTCCTTGGAGCTTCGCGGCCCCGCGTTCACCCCGCCGCAAACGCCACCAACGGATCATCCGTCGTCAACACCGCCAACAACGTACACCCGCCCACCGAAAAATTCTCCACATGTTGCGACCCCTTGTCCGCGTGATGAAAATCACCCGGCCCCAGCTCGCGATCGCCGATGTGCAAATCCCCCGTCAGCACGCAAAAATCCTCCGGCCCCGTGTTCACGTGCGCCGGATACCGCGCGCCCGGGTCCAGCTTGCCCAGCAACACCGCATACCCGCGCTCCTTCTCCAGTGACAGCAATTTAATATACGCCCCCGGAATCGGCAGCGCCTTCCACCCCGCCAAATCTTTCGCCGTCACAAACGCCAGCCCCCCCGCCGCCGTCAGCTTCGACGCGCTCACCCTGGCCCCCGCCAGTTCATCAATCCGCCCCAGCACCTTCTGCTTCAACCCCGCCGGCAAAGCCGCCTGCGCTCCGCTCACCGCCATCGCATCCGCCGTCCGCTGCAACCCGCGCACCAGCTCCTGCAGCTCGGCATTCGCCCGCAGTTCCGCCTCAAACGCGCGTGCCTCCGCGTCCGTCAACGCGCCAAGCGCGTAAAGACTTGCCTGTTCCTGTTGTGCTTCGGTGATCATGCGGAAATTTGCAACGATTCGCGCAGCTTCAACATCCCGCGCCGGATCCGCGCCTTGATGGTCCCGAGCGGCTGATTCAGCCGCCCGGCGATGTCCGTGTGACTCAACCCGCTGAAAAACGCCAGCTCGATCGCCTGCCGCTGGTCCGCCGGCAATTCCCCCACCGCCCGCCGCACCGCCGCCACTTCCTCCTCGCTCAGACCCATGTGGTTCGCGGCATTCCGCCCGGCTTCCTCCGCCACGGCCTCGGCTTGAAGCTCCGTCTCCATCCGCGCCCGCCGTTCGCGCGAGCGCAGCCGGTCAATGCACCGGTTCCGCGTGATGCCCAGCGCCCAGTGAAACGGATCGCCGAACGTCGCGTCGAAGGTCGAAGCTTTTTGCCAGATGCGCACAAACACGTCCTGAATCACTTCCTGGGCCTCGTGGGGATTTCCCAGAATCCGGACCGCCACGCCAAAAAGCCCCCCGGCAACCTGGTCATAAAAATCCGCCAGGGCCTGTCGGTCCTGTTGGGCCACCCGGCCCAATAACTGGGCTTGGGCCTGCGCGACATTTTGGGAAAATGCCGCGCCGGCTTGGGCAACGTTTTGCGGATCCTGCATGTATTGGCACCCATTTGCGCCGGCCCGGCCGATGACGAATAGGCACCACCCATTCTGTCCCCAACCCCAGCACGCCGCCAACCTCAAACTGTACAGCCAGTCGCTTCATCAATATCAATACGCCCCTGCGGCCCAATTGGATGCATTGACTTTGAAGTCCCCTGTTGCGCCGAAATTCCGGAACTTACCGCCGCAGCCTCAAAAACTCCGGCCGCACCACATACTCCGCCCAAAAATCCCGGGTCCCCGGTTTCAAAAAATGAACCCTTACTTTCCACGCCGGCTGGTCCGCCCAGAATTCCCAACGGTGCACGCACACAATTTCATCACCCTCCTGCCGGTAAAATTGGCCGTTGAACGAACCGACATCCTCGCCCGATATGCGAACCTGGTTTCCGCTCTCCTCGCTGATCCAAATTTCCAGGATTCGCCATCCCTCCGCCGGCCTGTCATCCTCCGTCACCCGAAAACGAAACTCGCACCATTCGCCGACGCAGTTCGCGTACCTACCCTTCAGCGGCCCCGGCGCTGGCCCGCCCACGGTTGCCTTTGTCAGCACGAATGCAAACTGATTGGTCCGTTCCGTCAGCGGCAATGGCCTTGCCGTCCACGTCGACGCCGTTTGCGGCGCGACATTGCGAACTCGAAACTCAGCCACTCGCGGCCGGTTCCCTTTCCCATCCGACTGGTACAACCGCAGAAAAAAGCTGGCCGATTTCCGTGGAAATACACTGGTGCCAATCTCCACTCCCATCGTCTTTGACCCAAAGCCCTGCGGGAGATAGTTGTCGAATGGCCCGTTAAAAATCATTGGCGATTCCAGCCCGTGCTCGTCAACGATGGCATAGACAACCCGCAGTTCGTTTTCCGGGTTTCGCGATTGTTTGATCCAGAATGTGTACATTGGAGTCGAGGAACTGAAGGTCCGTCCGGAGCCCCACCGCCACCCCAGCTTGTCTCTCCATTTTGCCGGCAACCGCCGCACCCACGGCGCCAGCAGCGATACGGGAGACACATGATTCGTCCCATACGTCGCCTGCTCCAGCCTCACCCGCGTCCCATCTAGCAGCCTCCCCGACCCCGGATCGCCGCTCAGGAAAATCCACAACCCCACGCCCACCACCAACAGCCCCGCCGCCACTCCCGCACAGGCCACCTTCCTCCCGCGCGACCACCGTTGCCACCAATTTGGAAACACGAGCATCAGGCTATGTCCGTCCTCGTAACTGCCTCAAGGTTCAAAATCCTTGCCTTCGTTTTCAATTTCAACTTTGAAATTCCCCCGCCCCAACCAATTTGCAATCGTAAGCCATGGCCGAAATCCCAGCCTCACCACTGCGCTCCGCCCCTGCCGCGCTCGCTCCGGAAAATCCGGCACGGCTTTCCCTCGGCGTCTTCGCCGACGACAACCAGCGCCTCATCTCCGTCTGCGGCATCTTCTGCGCCATCACCGCCTTCACTTCCACCGCCGGCGTATCCATCGGCGCCTTCGCGCCCTACCTATCCGGCGCCGCCATGGCCATCACGCTCCTCTTCATGTTCGAGCTCTATCTGCGCGTCCCGTCCCTGAACCGCATCGCCTTCCGGTTGCTCGCCTTCCAATCCCTGCTCGGCCTCCTCATCTTCGTCCTGCTCCTGCACTGGTTTTCCATTTACATCCAGCCGCTGCACGGCGAAGTCCACTGGTTCCTCTTTGCCATCCTCATGACCGTCTATCTGCGCTTCTTCAGCGCGTATTTTGTCTCCACCAGCCAACTGGCCAGACGCGACGGCCTCCAAAAACTCCGCCCCCAAAGCATCCTTCTCTTCCTCCTCGCCGTCACCGTGGCCCCGTGGCTCATCTATCAACTCACTGCCGCCGCTGCCCCGTGGGTCGATACCGCCGCCGACCGCCTGCCCGCCCGCAACCTGAACGCCCCACCCGCCCCTCCCTCGCCCACCTACCCGGCAACTCAATCCATCGCCCCCTGAAAACCGAATCCATTCCATCACTCCTTTTCAAAATCCTCCAACTCCAATTCTCCGTTCCCGCCGTTCCGGTTAAAACCAACTCCGGTTGCTTGCCAAATGCAGAACCACCGGAGACGCCCGTGCATGGACATTTTTCTGTCACCAAATTTTTCTGTCTCATTTCCTATCTTTTTGGTCATTTTTCTGCCCCTATCTTTCTGACAGATCCCCTTGCCCATCGCCCCCAAGCAATCGCTTCGAATTTCAAATTCATTCCACCCTTCTCCTTTTCGTGACTTTTTGTGCCTTCTTGTGGGCAATTCTTCCATCTGTCCCGCCGTTCAATCTCCCTCCCAGGATTTGCCTCAATCGCTTCAGGAACCCTCCAGTCGCACCCCCG
>CAYUVH010000035.1:0-23800 GCA_964448135.1 uncultured Verrucomicrobiota bacterium
CGGGTAGCGGAAGAACAGGTTTTTGACGCTCGAGGTCATGAAGCGGCGCTCGCCGTCGAAGTCGCGGCTGTCGAAACGGCCTTGCTCGACCCAGCGATCAAACTCCTCGCGAGTGAGGCCTTTGACGGATTTTTTCAAGTCGGCGAAGAGATCTTCGCGCGTCAGAGGATAATCGTGGCGGATGCGGGCGAGGCGATCCAAATCGAATTCGAGCGTTTTGCGATCGGCGGTGCTGAGGGACTTGCTTTCGAGCGCCCGGGAGAGGACGGCGGCGGCTTCCTTGAACTTCCCCTGCTCTTCCAGTTTTCCCGCCTGGGTGGCGGCGTCGGGCACGGCCAGACATAGGGGCGCCGTCAGGAACGTTAGCGCCGTCAGGACGAGAAAGGCTCTTTTCATCATGCCCACGAAATTGCCGCAAAGCGGGGGGCAAGGAAACTGAAATGCAGCACAGGCTGCCGGGTTTGCCTTGAACATTTTCAAATATTGGTGCATTTCTGAGCGCTGCGACTGGTCGGAGGACCGACACAATTGCCATCCAGGGTTTCGGCATTTTTTTTGGCTGTTTTTGGTTTGCTTAGGTTTGCATGCTGGGGTTTTAGGTTTGCCGGGAGGCTTGCCGCACGCTGACTCGTGGCTTGCGAAAAGCTTGCAGGAGGCTGAAATCAGGTATGGCTGTGGTGTGCCGGGGTGTGAGGGGGGGAGGATGGGGAAAACTCGGAGCGCATGCGGAGACGGACGGAGGGGGTGGGCGTGGAAACGGAACACGCCCCATGGAAGCAGCTTGCGCTCAGACTTTGCCCGCGACTGACTGGCTGGCGGCATCAACATAATATTCCTCCCCGATTTCTACCGCGGCGTTTGTTGCCGCGAGGACGGGTTGCGTCCTGCGCGTATTAAAGCACAGAACGGGCATCCATAACCCCCCACGGTGGGAGATTCTCTCCGTGACAGAATTGACAGACATTGAGTGGAAATTGCTCAAAGATCGCGTATGTCATCGGGTCGACGGTCGAATTTGGAGAGACAATAAGAATGCTTTGGGGCGGATTGATTAGCCTGGCGTTTGCGGTCGCCGGAGTGTGGGTGTGTCGCCGCATTGCCTCACGTCTTCCGCAACCCACCCTTGTTTCCCTGCAGAGCCGGGCGCGGCATCTTTATTTCGCCATTCCACTGTTGCTAATCCTTCCCAGCCTCAGCATTTACATTACTGCCAATCCATCCCTGCACTGGGACCTTCCCTGGTTCGTGCAACGGCATTACTCCGCGCTGCATTGGAGCGGGATTTCCTGCACGCTGGCATACGTCTTTGGATTTTGTGGCGCAGCGGCGTTTCTTACCGGGCACCGCGGAAGATGGTATTTCGTTGGCTTTGCCGTGGCGGCGCTTTTGGCCGTTCAGGCCTTTGCTCACTTCAAAACGAAATCAGACCGGCCTACGATGGCGGCGGCGAGGTTGTCGCCGGATGGCGTGGTGCTGCAAAGTTCCAGTGCAACGTGTGTGCCCGCTTCGGGCGCGAACATCACCTTGCTGCTTGGTGTTCACACGAGCGAAAGGGAACTGGCGGATCTGTTTCACACGACCCGCGAAGGCACGTTCCCGGCACAAGCTCTGGCTGGCATGGAACAAATGGGCATTCGCGGGAGGAAGGTAACGCTGACCGATGGGGACGCCACACGGTTAAAGCCTCCGGCGATGCTTTTCATTCTTGGCGACACTCATGCGGTGACCTACGTTAATTCGACCAACGGGATAATTGAACTTTGGGATCCGAGCAGCGGAAAGCGTTTTATTCCTCAGAGGCAAATGCGCGACCTGTGGCAAGGCCACGCCATAGAGTTTTACCGCTAGAAGCAATCCGCCGGAACTGTGACATTTCCTGAGAGGCCAAACGAATATGGGATTATTCAATCGTTTCGTTGGCGGGAAACCGGAAGTGTCGCTCGATTCCGTGCGCTTGGATGTCTCCGGATACCAGCGTGACAGCGAGGACGCCGTTCGGCGCGTCTGGCGGACGCCTGCCGGTCAAAGCGGGTGGTAAGCAAACTGAAGTAGTCCCTGCAAAGGGCCGCCTGAGCGCTCTGCATACTTGATTTTCTGGTGTCGGCGATCAATATGGCGACGTGAGGCTTAAATGAATCAACGGCTGGCCTTATTTTTCACTGCCCGTGCCGGCTAAAACTGGTGAATGGATTATTGAAAGACTATGACCGGCTGCGTGACAGTTCACGGCAGATTACGATTTCGCCGCAAAACGTAGAGGTGGGACCACGAATTGGAGGGAAAGCGCCGAAAGGGATTCACCCCTTAAAGGAAACACCATTTACCCAATACTTCGCCACCCTAAGGCTTCAAGAATGGCCCTCCAATATTCAAGAGGTCTCCATTTTTTTTGATTTGGATGACTTGGAATCATCGCCGAACAGCATCTACCGCCATGTGAGCCGGCTTCACTCGACCCAGGAGTTTGTGCAGTTGGTCGTTCACCCAATGAGCCGACGAGCAGAATCCACGCATCTCGCCTCATCGCTCAGTGGCCATGGATTGGGCGTCCAAGCGGAGCGACCCGACATTGTTGTTGAACCAGGCGGAGAATTGCTTCTGCCATCCAAGATTGGTGGCAAGCCCTACTTTTACTATTTCACCACCGAATATATCGAAGCGATAAAGTCTCTCCTGGTGGACGGTTTCGTACTGTTCGCGCAAATGACTTGGGCCGGTACTTCGGAGTCACCGCTTGGGCCATGGCCTTTTGACGAGTTTACATTTCATCTGCTTGCAAAAGAAACCGAGGAGGGAATCATCTGGCGCTATGGATGGGGATGATGAGCAAGCAACGTCTTGTTGCGGAGGATGCGCTGAGAGTTCGGGGGCGGACGATGCTGCGTTCCCCAAAACCATGGGTGCTGGTCATGGTAATCGCGATTGGACTTTTGATTGCGATTTGCCTGTGGCCGAGAAGGGAGATCCCGACCGCGGGCGCCGTCAATATTGCGTTCTTGGGATATACGAATGCGCCCAACAATAATTCCCGCTTCGCGCTGTTCTCGATAACGAACCGGGCGGCTTACACCATCCGCTGGCATGACGATTGGGTTGAAGTCGAAGGCAATGCTCAGCACAAGGCCAAGGTAATCAACCCGGCATTGCCCGAATGCAAGCGCGCACCCGTGTTGAAGGCCCGCGGCAATCTCATTTTGGCCGTCGGCATTCCTCTTGAGGCGATGGAAAGCGGACGATGGAAATACTGCGCCGCATTCTCGTGTTACTCGCTGGAAGAACGGTGGTTGGATTTTTCATTTCGACACAAGCTGCCCCTGGCACTGGGTCCCATTAAGCTCGTTGATGCCCAACGCATTTGGAATCCCACCAATCGCGTTACGGTGAGCTCCGAATGGTTGAAAAATTAGGGACCAAATCATAGATTGGCCATTGACGACTTTGCCCAGTCGAGCAGACGAATATGGGATTATTCAATCGTTTCTTTGGCGGAAAACCGGAAGTCTCGCTCGATTCCGTGCGCTTCGATATCTCCGAATACCGGCCTGACAGCGAGGACGCAGGCCGGCGCGTCTGGCGGACATCCGGTGGTGACGGACTGGGTTTGTTTTTCTTTGCCAAGCCACCGGACCTGCCTTCGAACGCCCGGACCCTGGACGAGTTGAAGCAGTCGTACCACAAGCTGATTGGCAATGACGCGGTGAAGATCGTGGAGTTCGCGGTGCGCCCGATTGCGGGAGTGAATTGCATACAGATGATCCTCAAGGTGCCCAAACAGCCCCATGGAATCGATTATGTGGGGTCGATCACGATCCCGTTTGCCCAGTTCAGTTTCGTTATCAAAATCCAGGCCAGTGAACATGGAATTACCGGGATGCGGGAGACGGCGTTGATGATTCGAGGCCAGAAGGAGGGATGGGTGAAGCTGACTCCGGATGGCAAGCTCGAGGGAGATTGGAACCCGGATGATCAGCGTCACGATGCCCTGTTTCCCGACCATCCGGTTTCGCGGGTGCGCCGGGAGCTGGCGAATGTTGCGGGCTCGCTGGAGATTCAGGATGCGGCGAGAAACGCGCCGAGATTTGTGCTGCCGACGGGGGGAGGATAGGCGGCGGGGTTCCGGGGAGATGCAGGAGGAAAGATTGAAACCGTTGAAAACGGTTTCAAGAGGGTTGGGGCCGGACGGTCACCGCACTGAAAGTGCGGTGTTAATGAGAGAGTGAGAGGTGAAGCGCGGTGACAGAACGGGTGCCATCGTTTTCGGAAGGATTGCTGTTTGGATCGGAGGCACCGTCGTCCCGTCCAGACGACGAGCCAGAGCGGCTTTGCGTAAAAAAAAGTCCGAAAGGGTAGTTGGCCGGTCCTGGTAACGGTCCGTCACAAGGAGTTTGAGGGTGCCGCGGCTGGGGACCCGCCTTCGACAAGAAGCTACGGCGAGGCAGGCAGCCGCGATCCGGGGCATTTTTTCCGACGCTATTTCAAATCGCGAATGCGTTTCCAGGTCAACCGGCCGACGCCCTTTTTTCCGCGGAACAGTGCGGGCGGAGTTGAGAGTATCAATGCGTCGCCGTCCATTTTTGCGTAGCGGTGCTGATCGGTTCCGACCCAATTCTCGAAAGAGCAGAAGCGCAGGTGGTGGACGACCTCGCCTTCGGAGAGGACTGTGAACGGACCGCAGTAGGAAAGGTAGCCTTTGGCGTCCAAGGCCAGGAGCTTGGGATCGCCGTCGAAGGGATCATTGGTCGGAAGCCGGACGCGGTGCGGCGCGGAGAGGTTTACCGACATGAATCCCTGCGGATGATACGCGATGATGCCCGTGGCTTTATCTCCGAGCGGATAGTCCGCCACGTGGTCCTCGATCACGGTTTGCCACCGTTCCAGTTCCCAAATGCCGATGATTTGTTGAGCGAGCATGCTTTTGAGTTCTTTCGTCCCTGACGGGACTTTGTGGGACTCTTCCTTCCCGTACCCAGCGATGAATCGCCGGGCTATTGCCTTACGTCCCTTTGGGACTGGGATTTAATCGAAGGGATTCATTAAAGCTTCACGGTTTTCACGCGCTGCCCGTCCTTGACGCGGCTGCCGGGGTAGAGAATCACTTCCTCGCCTGATTTCAATCCTTCGAGCACTTGGGTCTCCGTGCCGCTGGTGCGGCCGGCTTTGACCGGGCGCAGGTGGGCGTGGCCATCGGTAACCACGAAGGCGCCCCAGTTCTCTCCGCTCCGAAACAACGCGCCCGCAGGAACTTTCAAAACGTTGTCCGCTTCCCACACGACGATCCGGGCTTCGACGCGAAAGGCGTCGCCGACGTTCGTCCGCTGGTCGGGCGGCGTGAGCAGATCGGCGACGGCGTTGACGCGCTGTTCCTCGACGCCGAGGGCGGAGACTTTCGTAAAGGCGGCTGGTTCGATCAGGCGGACTTTGCCGACCAAAGGCTCGCGGCCGCCCCATTGCTCAAACTCGACCTTCGCGCCGGGCGGTATGGCTGCGCCGTCGCGCGACAGGACTTCGACCACCACTTCGAGATCGGCGACATCCCCGACTTCGGCGATCGGCGTGCCCATGGTGACGACGCGGGCGTTTTCTTCGAATACCCGCAGCACGCGGCCGTTGATGGGCGATTTGAGTTCGACCGGGTCGAGCACATTCGTGTTCCCTGCCTTGGAAGGCGTAAAGATCCCGAGCTCGGCCTCAGCCTGACGGAGGGAACTCTCGGCGGCGGTCAATTCGCGGTTGGCCGCGGCTTCGCGCCATTGGGCGCCTTCGAATTCCTGGACGGAAACTGTTTTCTGCTCGTGGAGCTTTTCGAAGCGCTGAAATTCCGCGCTGGCAAAGCGATACGCTGCCTTGGCGCGCTCGAGGTTCGCGGCGGCGGTGTCGCGGCGCGCGGTGGCTTCCATTCGGGTGCGGGCGTCGAGCAAGGTAGGAGTTACCGGGTCAATGACCGCCAGGATAGTTTCGCCGGCCTTCACTTCGAGGCCGGCTTTATAATCGAGGCGGCGCAATTGACCGGTGACCGGCGCGGAGACGACGTAACGTTGTTTGATCCGGGTCTTGCCCTCCTCGCTGATGGTGGCACGGAGTTTACCGGTGGAGACGGGCGCGGTTTCGACCGGCAGTGGTTGCGGCCAGAAGCCGACGGCCAGCGCGGCGAGGAGCAGCACGGCGCCGGCGTAGGGCAGCCAGCGGCGGGGTTGGCGGCGGGGGGGTGATTTGGGGGGATTGCTCAAAATTGGTTACAAGTTGCAGGTTAACAAAGATTTTACGGTTACGGTCATTTGTTCACTCGGGGGCTTTCAAGGCGCCCACCAAATCCAACTGATTCAGTTTGCGCAGGACAAATAGAGCAGACAAGGCTGAGGCCACCACGACCACGGTTACAGCAAAGGCATAATTGCTTACGGTCAGGACGGCGGGGAGGCGGACGGTTTCGGTATTCACAGCGCGGATGATGGCGCGGGCGAAGCCGGTGCCCAAGAGCAGGCCGAAGGGCACGGCCATCATGGCGAGCAGCACCAACTCCGTGATGAGCACCGTGCCCACTTCACGACGAGAGAAGCCGACGACCCGCAGCGTGGCCAGTTCGCGGGCCCGCTCGGCCAGTGAAATGCGCGCGTTGTTATAGACGACGCCGAAAGCCACGACAATCGCGAACACCAGGTAGATCTTTTGAATCAGGCCGATGCTCGCGGCCGTGGTGTTGCGAAAATTCTCGCGCAACGATTCCTTCACCGCGACCCAGCTTACGCGGGGGATGTCTTTCAGCGCACGCAGGAATTCCCCCCAGTGCGCCTGATCCACTTTGATGCTCGCGCCGGTCATGATGTTGCCCTCGTCCATCAAGCGGTTGAGGCTGTTGATGTCCATGTAGGCGGTGAGCCCGGTGAAGTCTCCGGCAAGGCCTACGAGATGCACCTTGCCGACGGTGCGCTTGCCTTCGAGCGATTCCACGAGCAATTCGTCGCCCAGTCGGGCGCCCAGCACTTCGGCCAGTTTCTGCGACACATACATGCCTTCCGGAGGCAACGCGACGAGGTGATCGTTTGAATCCAGCACGCGGTTGTGCAGGCCGTTGGGCGGCAGCCCTTGAATGCCCACCTGCCGGCGCTCGGAGCCAAAACTCACACGCGCAAATGCCTGGCGAAAAGGCTCCACGCGCAGCACACCCGGAAGCTGCTGCAATTGATACTTCACGCGGTCACTGGACGGTTCGACCAAGCCCACGCCGATGTCCTGGCGCTGAATGATGTCCCATTGATAATCCAGCACGCGCCCCACGCTGTCGCGGAAACCATTCGGGACGATGAGAATTCCCGTGGCCAGCGACAGACCGGCGACCGTAAACAGCGCCTGGGTGGGCTTGCGTTCGAGATTGCGCACGGCGATGCGGAACGTGTGCGACAGGTAACGCGCGATGCCGGTGCGCTCCACGAACGCAGGACGGAAATTTGCGGGCGGCTCCGGCCGCATGGCCTCGGCCGGGGGCAATTTGGCCGCACGGCGCACCGAGCCAATCACGCCCGCCGTCGCCGCGAGCGCACACACCAGCAAGGCCAGCGGAAACGCCGCGTGCTCCGGATGAAACGTCAGCGAGGGAAACCGGAAGAAATTGTGATAGAGAGTGACGAGGCGGTGGCCGATGATGACACCACCAATGGCGCCAAAGACGGTTCCGCCCGCGACCATGACAAAAGCGAACTTGAGGTAGTGGAGGACGATCTGGCGGTTGGTGTAGCCAAACGCCTTGAGAATCGCGATTTGTTCGCGCTGCAAATTCAACAACCGGGCCAGCACCGCATTCGTCATGAAGGCGGCGACGCTGAGAAACACCACGGGGAAGCCAATCGAGATGGTGGCGAGGACGCGGATTTCGTCCGAGACGCGAATGTGCGAGGGATGATCCATGCGGCCATACGCGCCGCGGCCACCGTAGGGAGTCATCAGACGATCCAACTCGGCGATCACGGATTTCTCCGACGCGCCAGGTGCGAGCGTGAGCACGAGGTAATTGAACGCGCCATCGAGGTCGAACGCGCTGGCGAGTTGCTTGTAGGGCATCCAAAACGTGCCGTAGGTGCGATTGTCCGGCAGTGCGGCACCGGGGCGCGATTCGAAGATGAACTCGGGCGAAAGCACGATGCCGGCTATGCGGAACACCTGGCGACGGCCGTTGAGCAGCATCGCGATGGATTGCCCAGGCTGCAGATTATTCGCGTTGGCGAATGCTTCACCCACCAGGATTTCGTCCCGCCGGCCAGCGTCAAGCCAACGCCCCGCGCGCAGGAACAGCCGGTTCAATTCGGGCGTGCCGAAGTCCGGCAGCGAGCGCACCGTGCCGCTCGCGGGCTCGTCGACACCCGGTAGATCGAGCGTCACCAAAACGGAGATGCCGGACTGCACCGTCGCGACACCGGACATTTCACGGACACGGTCCACGACGCTGTTCGGCGCGCGTTTGAGATGGGCAAAGAGTTCGGCGAAGTGGTTCGACTCGTAATATTCGCGCCGCGTCGTGTCGAGAGAATGAATCAGGCTGCGGGCCATGATCATCATCGCCAGACCGCAGCCCATGACCAGCGACACCGCGAGCGCCTGGCCTTTGAGCCGGTTCAGGTCCCGCAGCAACTTGCGATCGAGTCCGGAGATCATTACCAGCGCAGGGAGGAAGCGGGCGCCCGCTTCGTGTTTGAATGAACATGATGGACGTGACCGTCCGAGAAATGCACCACGCGATCCGCCATGTCGGCCATGATGGCATTGTGCGTGATGATGACGGTGAGCGTTCCCAGGTCGCGATTCACACGCTCGATCGCTTCCAACACAACGATGCCCGTGCGCACATCCAGGGCGCCCGTGGGCTCGTCGCACAGCAAGACTTCAGGGCGTTTGGCGATGGCGCGCGCGATGGCCACGCGCTGCTGTTCGCCGCCGGACAACTGCGCGGGAAAGTGGTCCAGCCGCGCGCCGAGATTGACCATTTCCAACGCGGCTTCCGCCGGCATGGGATCGCGCGCGATTTCCGTGATGAGGGCGACATTCTCCCGCGCGGTGAGGCTGGGGATCAAATTGTAGAATTGGAAAACGAACCCAATGGTATCGCGGCGATACTGCGTCATTTCCGCTTCGGTCATCGCCGTGAGATCCTGGTCGCGATAGCGGAGCTCGCCCGCGGTCGGGACATCGAGCCCGCCGAGATTATTGAGGAGAGTGGTTTTGCCGCTGCCGGAAGGCCCAAGCAGCACGACCAGTTCGCCGGGATACAGATCGAGGTCCACTCCCGAAAGCGCCCGCACCTCGGCCTCGCCCATGCCGTAGACTTTCGTCAACCCGCGCACGTGAAACACTGGCGTGCGACCATTGGGGGGAGGTGAAGTATCGGCGTGTTGCACAAGTCGGGAGTGAGTGTGCCCGGGGCTGGGGGAGTGTCAATGAGGGGAATGACGAAGCACGAGCGAAATGACGAAGCATCCCGCTTGGCGGGATCGAATGACGAAAGAATGACAAATGACCGAAGCGCGAAAGTGCGCCTTTCGCGATTCGAGTGCCGTGTGTCCTAAGGGTACCCCGCGATTTGAGAACGTTTCAGATTTCGTCATTTGGGCTTCTTTCGTCATTCGGTATTCGTGCTTCGTCATTTGTGTTGGCACCTCGGCGCAAGCAAAATAATGTCGTGGGTCGAAACTTTTCTGCTTGAGAACGCGCGCAACCCGGGCGAGTTTTCCAGCGTTAGAAGTTCTTTGGTAAGCGATGCGACAGGGTCAGCGCCGTTCGCGGCCAATTATTTTCCCTGCCTATGCTCGTGATTAGAAGCAAAGTCCTTGAACCGTAGTTAGTAGTTAGGGGATTGTAGTTGCGGTTGTGGCCGACATGCCTTTATTGGAAGTCGAAAGCAGCCCTGCGGGTCCCATCTGTTTCTAGAAGAAGTTCAAAGGAACTGTTATACACGGCACTGGCGGGGTTTTTCTTTTTAGGCCCGGAGTTCCACCCCACTGCGAGCGGGGCGGAACTCCGGGCCTTTTGTTTTCACCTGATCGCCGTTCACTTTTTTTTCGTCATCCGTCCCGGGTGAGTTTATTCTGAGCATATGGCGCGAGACGACCTGTTTACCGAAGCCGATGCTCCGGCTCCCGAATCGGCCGCTCCTCCCTCGCGCGCGCCGCTCGCCGCCCGCATGCGCCCGCGCACGCTGGACGAATACGCCGGGCAATCCCACATCCTCGGCCCCGGTCTGCTGCTCCGCCGCGCGATTGAGGCTGACCGGATTCAGTCGTTGATTTTTTACGGCCCGCCGGGTGTTGGCAAAACTTCGCTGGCCCAGATCATCGCCCGCCAGACCAAGAGCAAATTTGAGCGGCTGAGCGGCGTGGAATCCAACGTCGCAGACATGCGCCGGGTGCTGGCCTCGGCGGCCAATCGGCTGGAGAACACCGGCCATCCCACGATTCTTTTCATAGACGAAATCCATCGCTTCAACAAAGCCCAGCAGGACGTTCTGCTTCCTGACGTCGAAGCCGGCGTGGTGAAGCTCATCGGCGCCACCACCCACAATCCATTTTTCTTCGTCAATTCGCCGCTCGTCTCCCGCTCGCAAATCTTTGAGCTGCGCGCCCTGTCGGAAGAGGAAATCTACTCGCTCCTTCAACGCGCGTTGATCGACGCCGAACGCGGGCTCGGCTACATGAAGATTCAGGCCGATGAAGTGGCTCTGCGCCACCTGGCCAAGCTGTCCGATGGCGACGCGCGCAAAGCATTGAACGCGCTTGAAATTGCCGCACTCACCACGCAACCGGAATCGGATGGCGTCGTGCGCATCACGTTGTCCGCCGCCGAACAAAGCATCCAGAAAAAGGCGGTGGTCTATGACGACGAAGATGCGCATTACGACACGATTTCCGCGTTCATCAAATCCATGCGCGGCAGCGATCCGGATGCGGCGCTATACTGGCTCGCAAAAATGATCCACGCGGGCGAAGACCCGCGTTTCATTGCGCGGCGAATCGTGATTCACGCGGCGGAAGATGTGGGGCTTGCCGATCCAATGGCGTTGGTACTGGCGTCGGCGGCGTTTCAGGCGGCGGAATTCATTGGCTGGCCGGAGGCGCGCATTCCGCTGGCGGAGGCGACGATTTACATTGCGACCGCGCACAAGAGCAACAGCACCGTGGTCGCCATTGATGCCGCGATGAAGGACGTCGAATCCGGCCGCACGCTGCCGGTGCCGGAGCATTTGCGCGATTCACATTATCCCGGCGCCAAGCGGCTGGGGCACGGGAAGGGCTACCAGTACGCGCACGATTTCCCGGGACACCACGTGGCGCAGGATTACCTGGGCGAAGCGCGGCGGTATTACGAGCCGACGGAACAGGGTGTGGAGCGGAAGATCAAGGATCGCCTTGCCCAATGGCGCGCGGCCATGGAAGCCGCGGCCCGGAACAAACCGCCCGCCGAATCCTCGTAGCATGCCCGAATCCCCTTTTGAGGCGAAACGCGCGTTCCGCGCCCGGATGCGGGAGCAGCTTCGGACGCTGCATGATCCCGAACGCGACGCCCTTTCTTCCCAGGCTTGCTCGCTGCTGACGCGCCAGCCCGCGTGGGAAAACGCGCGGACCGTCATGCTCTACGCTCCCATGCGCGACGAGTTGGACCTGTGGCCGCTGCTCCAGGCGGCGTTGCTCGACGACAAGGTGGTGGCCCTGCCGCGCTTCGATCCGCTCACCGGACATTACGGAGCCGGGCAGGTGAAAATACCCGACGAAGACGTGCATTCCGGCCAGTTTGGCATACGCGAACCCCTGCCCCGCTGTGCCGCGGTCGAACTGAATAAACTGGACTTTTTGGTGGTTCCTGGTGTAGCTTTCGATGCGCATGGCCGCCGGCTGGGTCGAGGTAAAGGATTCTATGACCGGATATTGGCGGCCGCGCGTGGCTTGGCGTGCGGAGCAGCATTCGATTTTCAAATCGTCGCCGAACTGCCGACCGAGTCCCATGACGCAGCAGTGAATTGCATCTTGACCCCGACGCGCTGGCTCGGACTTTGACCCGCGCGCGGTATTTGGAATGACGTTGTTCGTCAAAGTTCTCGAAAATGCGGCTTTGTTGATCGCGGGTGCGGTCATTTGCTACCTGCTGTTGTGGTGGAAAAACCGCAATTTCCGGAGGCTGCAGGCTTTGGAGGCCGAGTCCGTCGTCGGCCAAGCCAAAAGCGAGGCTGAGCTCGTCCTGCGCAACGCCCAACTCCGCGCCAGCGAGGAGACCCTCCGCCAGCAGAAGGAAGCCGAGCAATCCGCCGTTGCCCGCCGCACCGAGCGCGCCGAATTGGAGCGCCGCCTCGCCGATCGCGAGGGCCTGATCAATTCCCAACTGCAGCGCATCCTGGACGCCGAGCAAAAGCTGGCCCAGCAACAGGCCGCCCTATCCAAACGCCAGACCGAGCTGGAGAGCCGCGATTGCGCTCTGAATGAAGAGCGCCGCCAGTTGCGCGAGCAGGCGCAGAAGATTGCCGGTCTTTCCCTGGAGGAAGCCCGCGCCGAATGCCTGAAGCGCGTCGAGGCCGAAGCCTCCCGCGAAGCCGCCGAGCTCTCCCGGCGCATCCTCGACACCACCCGCGCCAAGGCCGAGGACAAGGCCCGGCAGATCCTCAGCGTGGTCATCCAGCGCTACGCGGGCGAACACACCTTCGAAAACACCACCGCCACCGTCGCTCTCAACGGCGACGACCTCAAAGGCCGCATAATTGGCCGTGAAGGCCGCAACATCCGCGCCTTTGAAGCGGCGACGGGTGTGACGGTTCTGATCGATGACACGCCCGGTGCCGTGTTGCTTTCCGGCTTCGACCCGGTGCGCCGCGAAGTGGCCCGTGAGGCCATGCAAAGGCTCATTCTCGACGGTCGCATCCATCCCACCCGGATCGAGGAAATCGTGACCAAGGTGAATGGCGAGATGGAGCAGACCATCATGCAGCTCGGCGAAACCGCCGTGGCGAAGACCGGCCTGCCGCCGCTACACCCGGAAATCACCAAGCTCCTGGGCCGCCTCCGTTTCCGCCATAGCTACTCGCAAAACCTGCTCGATCATTCGGTCGAGGTCGCACAATTGATGGGCCTGCTTGCCGCCGAACTCGGCGTTGACGTCCAAAGCGCCAAGCGGGCCGGCCTCCTGCACGACATCGGCAAGGGGTTGCATCATCAAGCTGAAGGACCGCACGCGATCGTCGGAGCCAATTTCATCAAGCGCTACGGCGAAAGTGAAGTGGTCGTCAATGGCGTCGCCTCGCACCATAATGATGTTCCACCGGAAGGCCCGATGGGAATTCTCGTGAGCGCTGCGGATGCCATCAGCGCCTCGCGCCCGGGCGCCCGCTCGGAGAATATGACGACTTACCTTCAGCGCGTGGAAGACTTGGAGAAGATTGCTTCCGAATTCAGCGGGGTCGAAAAAGCCTTTGCCCTGCAAGCCGGCCGCGAGTTGCGCGTTTTTGTCCAGCCGGACCAGATCAACGACGAGGAAGCTTATAATCTCGCGCGAAACATCGCCGCCAAGATCCAAAACGGGCTGCAATACCCGGGACAAATCAAGATCACCGTGATTCGAGAGACACGGTGCATCGAAGTGGCGAAGTAGTTGGAACGTTGAGGCGACTTCCCAACCCTGCTCCGCGATCAACTCGGGAGCTCAACACCGGACCGGCTGAAGCCCGGACTCCAAGTCTAGCGTCCCTCGGTGAGGGAACTCGGCATGCCGTTCTCCCAGCTTTGCGGCGAGTTCCACGGACGAGCGGAGGCGTTTTCCGGATCCTCGGTGGCGCAGCCGCTCAGGCCGATGGCCATGGCGGAGAGAAGCAGGAGCAGGCAGAGTCGGATTTGAATAGACTTCGATTTCATGAAGCCGGATGTGCAGGGATGACCAGGTCGCCTTCCAGGACGTCACTCAATTGCCAGCCCTGAACGACGTTGGCGACGCAGCGATCCTTCTGGACGCTGGTCACTTTGACCTTGGCAACAAGCTTGCCGTCACGATTGACGAGAAATTCACCGTAATCCAACACGCCCTGGTCCGAGCCCACATTGAGGACCACGAAATTCCACTTCGGATCAGCGACGAGCACCTTGCCCTTGATGGACGCCGGCAGCGCAACCGGGGCGTCGGGCGTGCGATAGTGCAGGAGTTCATTTTCCAGGCGCGCCACGTTTTTGAAGAGAATCTTGTTTTCGTCCTCGGTGGCGTTCATGCGGTCTTCCAAGCCCTTGTAGGATTTGTTGATCGCCACGATCTGTTCGGGCTTCAGGCCGGTGCTCTTGTAGGCGGAGAGTTCCTGCTGGGCGGAGTCGCGCTCAGTCTTGGTCTTGGCCAGCTCGTCGGTCAGTTTGTCCGCGCGCTTTTGCTGGGCCGTGGCTTCAGCGACGGCCTTATCGCGCTCCTCGGTCGTGGTGGCGAGGGTCGCTTCGGTCTGCTTCAACTTTGCGGCCGTTTTGTCCCATTCCGCCTTGTTATGATCGCGGTCTTTCTCAGCGGTCGCCAGCTTCTGCTGGGTGTCCTTCAACTCGGTTTGGAGGGTGACAATCTTCTCTTTGACCTTTACGAAATTCAGAACTCCCACCGCGATTCCCGCGAGGATAGCGACAATAAGACAAATTCTTAACATGGCAGCGCTTAAATTGTTGGACTGTCTGCGAAAGCGTAAGCGTGGCTTTAACCACTGTCAACACGCCAATTACACTTTACCCGCGTCGGGTAATACCCTCAATGACAGTAGCAAAAAATCCTGCCGATTCGCGCCTGCGGAAAGCCCAAGCCAGCGGCCCGAAACTCAGGATGAATCCCACCCAAGGATATGACTTTCCGGTCACGGTCCTCCGGCCTCAAGGCGGCGAACTAGGAAAATCCTTGGCGAGTTCAAGCGCCTGTCGCCCTCACTTCGCGAGCGTGAAATAATCAAGTGGCACGCACGCACACGACGAAAAGAACTACTCTCCGCGAAACCGGCAAGGGCCGTCCTCGGAAAATTCCATCGATCATTACCCGACCCCGGAGCCGACCTCCATCAGGATAAGCGTGGCGAACGCGCGAAGCAGATTGGTCACGCAATCTTTTGTCGCAAGCGTCGAGCTCGAAATATTTCAGCAGCGATGCGTAGAGCCAATTGTTGCGTGACTTTCGCTTGAAGAAACATTCCCGAAGCACACCATGAAACCTGCATGTCTCACTCGACAATTGAGCAATTGAAAAGTCACTGCATCCATTGACACGATAGTGAATTTCACTGAAAGTAATCGCACCAGCACTGCTGCAACTCGTCACTAGAATATGAATTTTCACCGCTCGTCGCGGAAAGGTTTCACCCTCATCGAACTGCTTGTCGTCATCGCGATCATCGCGATTCTGGCCGCCATGCTGCTGCCCGCGCTGGCCCGCGCGAAAGAACGCGCCAATCGAATCTCCTGTGTGAACAATCTGAAACAGATGAGTCTCGCGAGTCAACTCTACGCGGAAGATGATTCCCAGGGCCGACTCACCGGGACGCTCAAGACTTCCCCCTTCCAACAACAGGCGGATGACGATCTGAACTGGCTCTATGGATTTGGCGGAAATTTTCCCAACTACATTACGGCGGCAAAGGTGTTCACCTGCCCCAGCACGAAGAACAAGGTGGATACCGCATTGTGGGGCTATGTGAATTATCCGGCGGGCAGCACGCAGTTGATCCGCCTGCTCACCGACCTGAGCACGAGCGCTCCCACCAAGGAGTCCACCACCGGCGGTCACAGCTATGAAGTCTTCGGTTGCTGGCACAACGACGGCAGCAGCGCGAAGGATGGCGTGCCTTACGAGCGCAAGACCCTGAAGACCGTTTTGAGCCATGAGAATTCCGACGCCAATGGCGGCGGACGTCCCGGTCCTTCCGGCATCTTCATCCTGATTGACAAGATGGAACCCCACTCGCCCACCTGGACGTACGAGAATTCCCCGAACCAGTTCGATGGGCACGGGCGCGATGGCGGGAATGCGGCGTTCGCCGACGGCCATGCCGCGTGGATGAACGCGAAGAAATGGCGGAGCGCCCTGATCATTTCGGAAGACTACAGCCAGAACTTTCTGAACACACTGCCGCCTCCCTGATTCCGGCTTCCTCCTGGCCAGCCGCGCGTTTTCAATGCGTCCGGAACGCCTGCTGGTTCAAATATAGACCAACTCTTTCCCGGATCGCAGCGGCTCGATCCGCGTGGTTTGAGCTCCCGGCCAACTCCACGGCTTGTTGCCCAACCTTCACGGCGTCAGTCCACATTCCGGTCTCCGCCAGCGCCGCCGCCCACGCGTCCAATACGGAAATGTCCTGCTGATTCGTGGCCCGCGCCGCCTGTTCCGCCAGCCGGACCGCCTCCGGTCCGTTGCGCAATTCCGCTTCCGGGGCGGTGGCCAGCAGCCAGGCGATGGCCTGCGCCGTGGAAGTGCTCGCCCGCAAAGAATGCGCCTGCTGGTAATGCGCCAGGGCTTTCGCCCGCTGGCCCTGCATTTCCAGCACCCTCGCCAGGTTGAAGTGCGCATCCGCGGAAGCGGGCGAAGCGGCTGCGACGAACTGCAGTTGTGCCACGGCTTCGTCGTAACGGCCGCGCTCCGCCAGGAGACCCCCGAGATTCATGCGCGCCCCGGCAAATTGCGGATCCAGCCGGACGGCCTCCATCAGATTCGTAATTGCCTCATCCGCCTGACGCCCTGCCTGCAGCGCCCCTGCGAGATTGAACCGGGCCCCCGCGTCGGCGGGCTGCAATTCCACGGCCTTCCGAAAATAGGGCAGCGCCTCCTGCAACTTGCCCGAGCGCGCCAGCAGGAAGGCGAGACCGGCGGCCGCCGGGCCGGAATCCGGGGCCAGCGCCAACGACTTTTGAAACGCCGCCTGGGCCTCGGCAACCCGGCCCTGTTGCGTGAGCACGCTGCCGAAGGCGATCCAGATCTCCGCATCGCGGGGATTGGCCAGCAGCATCTCCGCGAATTCGGTTTCGGCCTCGCGCCACTGGCCCTGCCCCGCCAGCATTTGCGCGAGGGCCAGCCGCGCGCTGGCGCGGTCGGGTTCCAGCTTCAACGAAGCGCGCAAAAACCCCACGGCCTCGTTCGTGCGGCCCAGGCGGGCGTTTACGATGCCGAGGTTTTGCAACACCCGCGGATTCTCGGGGTCGTGTTCCAACGCCGGAAGATACCACCGTACGGCCTCGTCCAGTTCACCCCGCGTGGCCAGCACGTTGCCTACGTTCCCAAGACCTGGTCCGTCCTCCGGGCTCAGCGAAACGGCGCGTTGGTACTCCGCCAACGCCTGATCGAATTTTCCCTGCTGCTCCAGGGCGTAACCCAGATGATTTCTGGCCACGGGATTGTCGGGTGTGACCAACAAGGCGTGACGGAACAGGGACTCCGAGTTTCGCCAGTAGCCGCACTGGATCCAGGTGCAGATTCCGAGGACAACTGCGTACAGCCCCGCCGCCGCCATGGCCGGCGACTTCAATGCCGGAAACCGGCGGAGCGATTCCGCCGCGCCCCAGGAGATGATCACCAACAATCCGATCTGCGGCAGATAAGTATATCGATCCGCCAGTGATTGCCCACCGGCCTGAACCAGTCCAATGACCGGAACCAGCATCACCAGAAACCACAACCACCCCATGCGCAGCCAGGGCCTTGTCCTTCCAAAGCGGATCGAGCACGCCGATACCACAAGCAACAGCACTCCGGCGAACACCACCGCGCTCAACGGCCAGCGTCCCGGATGCGGATAGAAAACGGCGAGTTGGTCCGGCCATAGCGTTTTGGCCACGTACCGGCCATAGGCCACCACGGCGTTCTCCATGCGCCAGCCCAACGGCAGGCTGGCGGCGGAGACCACCGTCCCGCCGTGTCGCTGGGCATTCAAAGTGAACCAACCCGCCAGCGCGCCCAGCACCACAAAGCCGATCTTTTCCGAAACCAGTTTGCGTAGACCGCTCCCGGCGCCCGCTGCTCCAGTAAACTTGAACCGCCCCAGCGGCCAGTAGTCCAGCAGGAGTAGCAGCGCCGGAAGGGTGACCGCCATGGGCTTGGATAAAAGGCTCAGCGCAAAAAAAACCATGGCCAGCACCAGCGCGGGCCAGCGCCGTTGCCGCGAGACGCGCTGCTCCGCATAGTGCGCGTACGCCCTCAGCGACAAGAGGAAGAAGCAGGCGCACAACACGTCCTTGCGCTCCGAAACCCAGGCCACGGATTCCACCCGCAGCGGGTGCAAGCCGAAGAGCGCCGCCACGAATAAACTTCGCCAATACGCGCCGGTGAGCCGCCGGAACAAATTGAACACCAGCAGTGTGTTCACGACGTGCAGCACGAGATTGACCAGGTGCGGCCCCCACGCTCGCATGCCGAAGCATTGGGCATCCAGCATGAGCGACATCCATGTCAGCGGATGCCAGTTGCCGGTGGCGTTCGAGGTCAGCGCCCACGAAATGCCGCTCCAACGCATCCCGGCCAGGACGCGGGCATTTTCGGTGTAGTACTGCGGATCGTCGTAATTGACAAAGCCACAATCCAGGACCCGGGCGAAAGCGGCGCCGACCGCGAGCGTCAGCAGCAGCCAGGTTCCCGGCGCGATGCCCGGGTCCGCAGGCGGGGAGTTGCGTTTTGGAGTCTCGCCTGGTGGCCTCACGTTCATCCGGTGCCTTTGCCGCTAAAGCTTTTGGTTGGGAATGCGGCCGGGACTGGTCGCGTCACGCAGGTGGCCTCATTCCGGCAGCAGAGCGGAGCCGGAAAAACAACGGCCGGCGGGGCATGACGCCCGGCCGGCCGTTGCCTGAGTGGAAGCTTTCCCAAGCGTGGGTTACTTCACAAGCCGGTAATAGAGGCTGCTGGCCGAGGCGGCGTTGGTGACCGCGTATTTGCCATTGACGATCGTTCCCGTGCCCACGGTGGACCAGGTTACCGGTGGCGCGAGGGACGGAGTGGATTGGAGCGTAAAGCCGCTGAACAACGGCCAGTTGATGACCACATTCGTGCCGGCCGGGGTGATGGTGAGCGGCGGGCCGTTGATGGTGAACATGGCGAGACTGGAGTTGGCATCCAAAGCCCACACCTTGTTGCCCACAATGATAACCTGGCCGATGAAGTTCGCGTTACCCGCCTGGTTGGCCGGGAAGCTATAGCGGGCAATGAACATCGGAGCCGTTGGGTCGCTGATGTCGTAGATCGCCAATCCGTCCGGAGTGCTCGCCGACCCGACGTAATCCACGCCAATCGCGAGGCTGCGCGACAGATCCACCGTCACCCCACCCAGCGTGGTGGAGAAGTTCAGGTTACTCAGGACCACGCTGGTCTGGAGGTTGGTATCGTAACCCGAGAACTTGAGCGGAGCACCCTTGCGCTTCTGCCAGACGTTGGTGCCGGAGGCAAACTGCAGACTCCGGCCAATCGAGCCGCTGCCCAGCTGACTGGCGTACGGGAAGTTGCTGAACGTGGCCAGACTGGCGTCGGTCGGCTTCAGGATCGCCGCATACGCCCCATCACCCGAACTGACAATTAGCTCGGTATTCGTGCCGCTGCCCCGAACCGCGAGGTCGTCGCCATAACGGTAATTCACTCCGGTTTGATTGGCGGGATCTCCAATGAAGACATTCAACGCCGTGGTGGTTGGGGCAGTGTTGCTCCAATAATAGATTCGATACGCTTTGCTGGGATCCGGTGAACTGACGCCTCCGCCTGCATTAGGAGTCTCATTGCCCACGAACAGAGCCCCGTCATCGGAACAACCTGCGCTTACCAAATCGATGGGATTGGATCCACTGACCTCCGACGGACCCACGTGGGTAATCCCCGACACGTCCATCGTGTAGAGCAATGCGCCGCTCGAAGCATCCAACACAAAGTTGGTGAAGGCCGTGCTCGAAACCGGGCAGTGCACGACGATGAGTTGGTTGGACATGGCATTGTAGGCAATGCTGCGTTCGTTGGGCGTATTCGCATTGCCGCTATAAGCGATGAACGGTTGTGTCCCGGCACCCACCGACCAGACCGGCGTCAGGCTGTAGTTGTCCTGGGCCAGGCTGACCGTTACGGATGCCACGACGCTCGTGACGGACCCATTCACGTTTCCGGCGATGACGGTATAATTGCCGTTGGTGTAGGTTTGCGCGCTGGTGAAGACCAAACTGGCGTTGGTTGCGTTCAAAACCCCGACACCGTTGCGGTACCATTGGTAAGTGACCGTCTGATCAACCGTCACACCCAACGTGCCGGAACCACCTTGAATCATGCGCAGATTGGTCGGCTGCGTCAGAATGATCGGTTTGGGTATCGGCCCGCTTGCCACCTGGAAGCCCATGATGCCGTTGCCCGCATCCAGTGCGAAACAATAGTTGGTGGTCATGATGACCTGGCTGATGCGGTTGTTATTCGCGACCGCATTAACCGGGAAGTTGTAGCGATTAATCAACACCGGCGTATCGGGAGCGCCTAGATCATACAAGTCCAGCGTGTCCGGGGAGGCACCGGCAACGGTTCCGCCGAAGGTAAAATTCACCGCCGCACCGATCTTGTTGTAGGTCCAGTCGGCACCCACACCGCCATTGTTGGTGAACGCAATCATGCCCAAACCACTGACCGCCACTGGAGAGAACGATGGATCAGGATCAGTGATGGTATAAGTCGACCCCACCAGCGGCGCTCCGCCAACACCGTAACGGTGTTGGTAGAAGGAGCCGTTGCCAGAAAACTGCAGACTACGACCAATCTGCGTTCCGCCTCCCGCATTCTGCAGCACAAAGCCCTTGGAACCCCAGTTCGTCATCGTGCTGTCCGATGGACGCAGGATGCCCATGTAACGGAACGTCGTGGCGTCCTGGTTGTCCACGATTAATTGCGTGTCGGTGCCTGAACCGCTGGCATCCAAATTATCACCCCAACGGAATTGCGCAGTTGTGACGCCTTGCGCCGGATTTCCTGACGGGCTGGTGAGGAAGGTGTTGGTCCCGAACACAATTACCGGCAACGTATTGGAACCGGTATCCGCCCAGCGATACACGCGGAAGTTCGGGTCAGACGCGGTGGAACCGCTGCAAGCGTAGAACGCGCCGTCCGCCGCGCAGGCGGCGCCGCACAGCGGGATGTTGGCTGCGCCGGTGATTCCGTTCGTCTTCAGGTTATACAGAAACTGCCCCGTGTTCGGATCAACAACATATAGCCGGACAATGGCGCTGGAGGCCGTGGAGCGCTGCACCACGATCAATTGGTTGGACACGGAATTATAAGCGATGGTTCGCTCGGTTGGAGTACCCGTGCCGGTACCAATAAAGAAATTCGTCTGAGCGGGGCCATACCGCCACAAGAGGTTCAGGTGGTAAAGATCAGCTGGATTCAGCACAGACAACAGCGACTGCGCGCTGGCAGTAAAACCACCGGCGTTCGTGGCAACAACCTGGTAGACCCGGCCCGAATCCGTGAGCGAGACGTTCGTCACATCCAGATAAAAATTCGTCGCCCCGCTGACGGCGACGCCATTTGTGAACCATTGATAAGTCGAGATCGCCGGATACGCGCGCGCTTCGAAGTGCGCCGTCTGTCCGACGGCAACCCGGTTGGTTCCCAGAAGATCCAGGTCATATGTCGGCGCGGGAGTGGCAACATAGTCAACCGTATTTCCCAACAAGCCGTTATTCACAACGTTGGCAAAGAGCAGAGTTCCCTGCCCGCCGAAAGTCAGATATCCCATGGGCGCAGTCGCGTTTTGGTTGTTCGGGACAAAACTGCGGATCGCCAGCAGGCTGGGAGGCTTGCTCAAGTTCGAAATGTCAAAAAGCCACAGGCGGTCGGCACCTCCGGCCACTGCCCCTCCGGTTTCCTCAAGTGCCGCCAGCAGGTTGAGATTGGTGTTAACAGCCAACCCGGCCAGGTTGTTCACCCCCGAGATATTGGTTGTGCCAAAGCTGCTGATCACCGCCGCGGTTTTCGCCGTCAGGTCGAAACTCATGTAGAGCAGCGGGGCGCCAACTCGCTTGGCCCAAAACGTGTTTCCCGCGCCAAAGGCAATACCGTCATTGAAATTTGGACTCAACACGTTCGTGCATCCGATGATATTGGCTGTGAGATTGGTGCCGTCGGCAGTCGTGAAGATGACAACATTGGTCGCCGTCGTCCCGGGCATCGAACCC
Source organism: uncultured Verrucomicrobiota bacterium (assembly GCA_964448135.1). Lineage (GTDB taxonomy): Bacteria > Verrucomicrobiota > Verrucomicrobiia > Limisphaerales > UBA8199 > CAYUVH01. The sequence continues at coordinate 22,152 of CAYUVH010000035.1, forward strand.
ATTAGAATTTGCGTATTAGTTCCAGCACCACGAATACTCCAGCTTACACCGTATCGCTGGCTGGGACTGATCGTGTTGCTGTAAACCACCAACGGCGGATTTGGATCGCTCACGCTGCTGTAGCGATAAATCTTGAAGGGCGTCCCCACGTTGGTGCTGACATTAACCTGATTGCAGAGATACACCGCACCATCATCCGCGATGGCCACACCGGTATCCGCATAATTGCCTTGGACGATGCCGTTCGTGCTGAGCAACCCGACCGTCGAGGAGCCATTCACCCAATTTACTACGTAGACATTACCGGTCACGCTGCCGCCGCCCCCACTCCCGGAATGCGTGTCTACCAGCACCAAATTGGTGCTCAAAGGGTCGCACCACAGACCGCGCTGGTTGAAGTTCGCATCAAGATTATATGCGGGATCACCCGGCCGCACACTGCCGTCCCCGTTGAAGCCGAACGTGCCGAGCGCATTCAGCGTGTAATTGTTTTGACCCTTGGTAATCGAAACAAATGTTGCGATTAGAAAAACAAGTAACGATAAACGAAGTATGGTTTTCATGAGTTGATGAACAATGCCGTAGGACTGCATGGGCTAGTGTTGGCATCCTCGGTCCGATTCAAAAACGTGTCAACGAGTTTATGTGCAATCTGCAAAAAATTTCGGGCAGCCTCCAGTGAACCGAGTGAGAAGGTGGAGATTGTCCCTGCAGTAAAAGTTTGTCATCAAACTTTGACTCCGGAAAAGCTTTGCGCCGCCAAAATCGGGAGCTTCCCAATTCGAGCGGCGCATGAAGCGATCGCCGCGCGCGAGCCGGATCGTCCGGCTCGCCGCGATCGTTCAAACCAACTCCGCAGCTTATGGGTAGCTCAGCCGGAAGAATTTTGAGAACGATCCAATTGTGACCGTCTGGGAATTGGTTCCCATGTTTACCGTCGGACTGCCGCCGACCGGATACCAGGTGACATCGGTGATGTTCGTCTTGAACTGCAGGTTGAAGGCCGGCGAAGTGACCTGCCACTGCAAGGTCACCTGTCCCGCGCCGGGAACAATCTGCAAGGCCACCGGTGACAGCGAAGCCGCCGGGCTGAATTGCACACTCTTGAAGAGTTGATTCTGCCCTGAGGTCGCCAGCGTTGTGAGTGTGGAGCCCAGCCCGGTGTCGGTGATCGTCACCAACTGATTGTGGGTGGTCTCGGCCGTGGTCGCATAGAGGACCGGATTCGGGCCGCTCCAATCCACGCTCAATCCCCTCGCGCCGATCGAGGACAACGCCACGAACAGATACGACAGTCCATAGCTGCTGCTGTTCGTATCGTAATCATACCGGAGAATACCGCCCGAGCCGTTGTTCCGGTCGTCGGCCACATAGATGATCGAGTTGTTGGAATTCACGGCGAAGGCAAGCGGGCTGGGCGTGCCCAGGCCCCCGGTCACGCTGAGCAGTTTATTGGTAAGGGGCGAAGCCGACACGGGCGATCCGTTGAACGAATAAATGCCCTGGTCCAACGCCTGCGCTTCCATCACGCACAGGTTCGTGCCGACGATGCCGACCACGCGGCTGTTGGTGACCGAGGTCTGAATATTTCCGGCCGCGTTCGCGCCGTTGCCAAAGTAGAATGTACCGTTGTTCCCGCCCGCACCCCA
>CAYUVH010000036.1:0-64425 GCA_964448135.1 uncultured Verrucomicrobiota bacterium
TTCCTTTTCAATTCAGTCGGTGAGATGCTCCAAAGACGATTCTGGAAATCAGCCCAGCCCCGGAGCTTGAAATTTGGTTCTTCTTTGGACCTTGGTGCTTGGTCCTTGGAGCTTCCTACTGCGGCTCCATCCCCGACCGGCTCGCCAGATCGAGTTCGATCTCCTCCACCCACTGCTTCACCCAGCCCTCGGGCACGCTTGAATCGGTCGTCAAATCGGGATGCGTCTGCAACGTTAGCGAAAGTTGCCCCTGAAAAGTCACGCACCCCGCGCCAATGACCTGGCAACGCAGCACCGGCGGGCTGAACAACCACGTTCCCAAACAATCGGGCTGCGTGATTGTCTTCTGCGGATCCCAATCACCCAGGTTGGAAAAGCCGCCGATATTCCATTGCGCCGTCGCCAGCTCCTTTTTGATCAGCGTCTTCTTGAGGCCCGAAGAAAGCAGGTTCCCGCTCTTGTAGGAATACCAGTTGGCCCAATGGTCTCCGCGCGCCAACGCGGCGTAAATCTTCTGGTGCACATCCTGCACCGTCTCGTACGACGCCACATTCACGCAGACATACGACGAATAATTGGTCGTGTCCCGATCCAGAAAAATCTTGCCGCGCAAATTCACCGGCACCATCCATGGAATCGTCGAGGCCTGGTCCGCCAGCGAGGGCCGGATCGCTTTTGACAGATGTTTCACCAGGAAGGAATTCACCGTCACGCCGGCCATGCGGCACGCCCGGCGGATGGCCTTGGTCGAGGACTCGTTGAAAACGTGCCACGCCACCGCGCGGGGCGGTTCGGTCGGCGAAGACGTCGCGACTTCGCCGCGGGACAGTTCTCCCCACTGTACACGTCGGCGCGGGAGCAGCAGCTTCGGCAATGAGCGAATGAGCGGCCCCCAGGAGGGCTCACCGGGATACTTGAGCTGCTGCAACCGCTCCAGCTTTGCGCCCCGCTTGCGGAGCATGTCGGCCAGGCCGCCGATGCCGTCGAAGTCGGTATGGCGCAAAAAAGTCCACTCCGGTTGGTGCCCGCCCGGGGCAATTCGCCCAAATCGAATCCCGATATATTCGCCGAGTTCCTCGGCAGCCATGAACCAGGCGTTGATGGCATCCGTGGCTTGTCGGGGCATACGTGTGCGGGGTTTGTAGCACACCGCCCCCGGCAGCGTCAATTCGCCTGCCGGAAACGCACCCGTCTTTGTTTGAATACAGGCCACAGATTAAGATTCAGGATAGTTGATGAAATCCGAATGCACTTTTTGGCCTTTACAGCGAGTTCTGTGCCGAATTTCCATCCAAACGATGATTTTCCATGTTTGCCATGCGAATGCGAAATCCCTCCCTTGACTCGACCTTCTCTCTGGGGAAAGGTTCGCTTACACAGGAGGTGCATGATCCATAAACTTATACTCCTTGCTTTCGTGGCCGCCAGCGCGCTGCTGCTGGCTGGTTGCGCCGCCGTGGCGCCGATGACTGCGGCGGCGGGTTCACTCCTCAACCCGTCTCCTCCGGGCCAGGTTACTGACCTGACGAGCATCAGGTTGGATCAGGACAACTTCGAAGTCGTCCGCACGAACGTCGTCGGCCGCAGTAAAGGCTTCAGCCTTCTCGGTCTCATCACCATCTGGCCGGCCACCTTGACCAAGGCCACTCAGCAGCTCTATGCGAACGCCCAACTCGATCTCGGCCGCGCCCAAACTCCCGCCCACCTGATCGTCGAACGCAGCAGCAGTTATTGGATCCTCTTCGGCATTCCCCGGGTCGATGTCAGCGCCGACATCATCGAATTTCGCCGCTCCGCCGATGTCCAGCGGAACGACAGGCCCGCCCCCGCCTCGGGTCCCAGTGCTCCATAGAAGTCCGTTCCTCCGTCCGAGGATGGTTTTGGCGATGCAAAAGCCATTACCGTTCATGGCTGCGGCTCCAAATCCTTCGCTTGCCATTTCCACTCCAACCAACAACGCTTGACTGCTGCGGATGAACGTTGCGCGTCTCCAGAAGATAGATCGTTGGGTCGGGGTGCCGCTTTGCTGGGTGCTGACGCTTTTTCACGCCGTCTTCGGCCGCCGCCCGCCCGCCGAGGCCAGCCCGCCGCGCAGCATCCTGTTCGTAAAACTGGCCGAGCAAGGCTCGACGGTCCTCGCCCATGCCGCGCTCAAACGTGCCGTGGAAATCGCCGGCCGGCAAAATGTCTATTTCATCACCTTCGAGGACAACCGTTTCATCCTCGACGTCCTTGAAGTCATTCCCCCGGAAAACGTCATTGCCATCCCCTTCGAAGGCGCGGTGTCGCTCACGCTCAGTTCCTTGCGCGCCTTGCAACGCATTCGCGGCCTGAAACTGGATGCCGCCGTGGACATGGAATTCTTCTCGCGCGGCTCCGCGGCCCTCACCTGGCTGAGCGGCGCGCGAAGCCGCGCCGGATTCCACGCTTTCTTCGGCGCCGGCCCATATCGCGGGAACCTGATGACTCACCGCCTTCTTTACAATCCCCACCTGCACACCAGCCAGACTTTTTTCTCGCTGGTGGAGTCGTTGTTGGAGCGGCCGGACGCCCTGCCCACTTTCGGCTTCAAACCCGCAACCACCCTCGCCGAACCCCCGCAATTCGCCCCGTCCGAAGCCGAACGCGCGCGCATCCGCGAATTGGTCCGGCGCGAAACCGGCGGGGCGCCCCGTCTTATTCTGCTCAACTCCAACGCCAGCGATCTGCTCCCTCTGCGCAAGTGGCCGGCTGAACGCTATGTCGAACTTGGCAAACGCCTGCTCGCCGAATTCCCCGATGTCTGGATTGGCTTCACCGGTTCGCCGTCGGAGGCCGACGCGGGCGCCCGGCTCGCGCAGCAAACCGGACCGGCGCGCTGCGTTTCCTTTGCCGGCAAGACCACCCTGCGCGAATTACTGGTCCTCTACACCCTCGCCGATGTCCTCGTGTCGAACGATAGCGGCCCGGCGCATTTTGCCACGCTCACACCGATTCGCGTTGTAACGCTTTTCGGCCCGGAGACCCCTGCCCTCTTCGCGGCACTGACTCCCCGCAATACCGTCCTCTGGGCCGGCATCGCCTGCAGCCCGTGTGTCAGCGCCTACAACAACCGCCAATCCCCGTGCCGCAACAACGTTTGCATGCAGTCCATCACCGTGGACCAGGTCTTCACAAAAGTTTGTGCCGCGTTGAAAGCCGGCGAATCACAAAAACACCCCGACGCCGCCGGCGCCTAAGCCCGGCATCTACTTTCAGGAGCTGAGCTTTTCAACCCCCTGCGCCACCCCTCACTTCTTCACCCGTGGTGCGGTCGGCGCCACCGCCGGCGGTTCCGCCTGGGACAACCGCGAGCGCAGCATTCGCACAAAGCCCTGGGTCTGCCCGTTCTCCGGGTCGAATTTCAAGCTCGTCTCCGCCACCAGCAACGCGTCCGCCATGCGGTTCTGTCCCATCAGGATGTTGATGTAGTGAACCATCGCCTCGGGGCTGTAGGGACAAAACGCAAACGCCTGTTTGAACGTAAAATCCGCCTCACGCGAAATCGCCATCGCCTCATCCATCGTGCGCGGCCGGAACTCGACCGGGCACTCCGGCCCTAGCCGCCAGTAATAGATCCCCCCGATCGAACTGCGCAGTTTGGAAAACGCCTTCTGGGCATCCTCATCGTGCACAAACTTCCGGTCTCCCGTGAAGCCGTTCAGGTCGCGGCGCAAATAAGTCTTTTCCACCCAATCGGTGACCTCTTTCACCGGCGTGTCGTAGTCAATGAAATCGCCCGTAAGGCGTTTGCTGAACTGCTTCCAGAAGTTGTGATCGCGATCCATCATTTCCTTCGTGATGCTTTTCACCTCCTCACGGTTCACCTTCATGATGATGCCGAAGGGCGTCAGGTGCGGGTACATCCAATCCATCGGGAAGCTCTCCTCCACGTAAAACTCGTTCTGCGGATTGTTGTCGAACATCACCTTGGTGATCAAGCCGTTGAGGGCCATCACGGTGACCTGGCTGCTGCCGATGCTGACCCGGCCATTCTCCACTTTGACTTCCTCCCCCGGCTTGAGCTTGTTGGCGTAATACCGCTGGGCGGCGTCCTGATAATAAAAATTGAAGCACTGGGCTGACTCGTCCGGCGTGGCGATCTTGATTTCCCGGTCGGGATAAACCCCGCCAATGCTGGCCGCAATCTCCTTCGCATACGCGGCCTCCAACAGCAACCGGTTGAGCCGGATCCGCGTGTGGCTCTGGGGATTCTGGGTGATAAAGTCCTTCAGGTAATCACTGATCGCCACCGACTTGAACCGTTCGGCGTCGTAAAGCCCGTCGATCTTTGAAAGCGTCGCGACTTCGGCCGCCAGTTTCTGTTTGCGCTGGCGCACGGATTCATCCGCGCTGCCATAGCCGATTTGCGCATCCAGTTCGGCCTCTTCCTGCAACTTCCGGGCCAGCTCGGCCTGCTGTTCCAGTTCGCGCTCCAACAATCGGTTCAAATCCTCCGCCAGCGCGCGCCGCAACGCATCGGAATTCCCCGTAGCGGACAGCAGCTTCTGCGTCTCCGGGCGCAGATGATCATAAATGTATTTCGACAAAGCATCCTGGCTCGGGCCTGGCTGTAACCGCGCGGCCAGCCCCGGCAGGTCGGTGAAGTGTGCCGGCTCGAACCACGATGTATAGGTCCGGCGACGCTTCTCGATCCGCTCGCCCAATCCCGTAAAAAAGCGGTCCAACGGCCCGACCATCCGCGCCAGAAAGTTGGTCCGGTAACCATCCTTCTTTTCGTCCGCCGAACGAAACAATTCCTGGAAGAACGGCGGATCGATCTGTTTGCTGCGATTGTAATGCGCCCGCACGTAGTTCAGGTAGGTGCCGTCGGCGACGGCGTTCTGCGTGATGATATACACGTCCCGGCGATCGAACGTCTGGTCCAGCTTCGGCTGGCAGTTGTGCGGCGTGAAACTCTCGCAGAAAATCATGTAGGTCGGGCAAAAGCGTCCCGGATCGGTGCCGCCATACAACACCGCGTTTTTCGCCATGGGCGGATACAACGGCTTGCCATCCGGCCCGTTGTACGGTGGCGAGAACATGTCATGGCCGAACCAGTAACCGAAATAGTGGTCGCGCTGGTCGCTGCCATACCAATGGGCCAGCCCCGAATACAGCGGCATCGCCAGGTACAGTCCCAGCGTGATCGCCAGTGGCCCGCGCTTGTTGTAAACCAGCAACGCCACCACAAACGCCAGCGGCACGAGGATCAGTATGAGGCTCGCGTAAATCGGCAGCCCATACTGGTTGGGTGCGAAGGCGCGCCCGATCCAGTGCGGCAATTCCGACAGACTCATCGACCCGCCCTCCCCGAAGTAGTGCCGCCGGGTGGTATCGACCAAAAAGTAGCAGGCCAGCACCACCGCGATGCTTCCGCCAATCAGCCCCCAGCGGCGAAACCGCGCGTAATGCGTCGCCATGTACGCCGCCGTCAGCGCCAGCCCGTAGCCGATGAACGCCGCCACCACCGTGTGTGAGTTGTTGAAAAACACCTTCACCAACTCCTTCGAGGCGCGGTCCGGCGTGGGATTCAACAGGATGATCAGCAGCACGCCCGTCGTCAGGTAAATCGCGCTCATGCCGATGATCCACGCCCGCTCCCGCTTCTGCATTTTCAGGAAGAACAGGAAAGGCACCACCGCGATAAAGAGATATACCCAGGTAAATTCCTCCCCCGCGCCCGCGATCAACATCCCGAGCTGTCCCACGAACCGGCCCGATTCCGTCAACGGATTCACCGGAGTCGGTTGCTCATACTGTCCGCGCGTGATGGCATGCCAGAAGCCTTCCACGGTTCGCGGGTATCCCCATTGCATCGGCGGATTGGTCATACCCGAAATCGGCAGGTAGAGATAAAAGGAGGCGCCCAGGGCAAACAGCGCCCCCAGCACTCCGACGATCAACCAGTCCCGGTTGTAGCTCCAGGTCTTCACCGACATGTAGATCGCCGCCGCCAGCGAACCCAGCGCGCACACCGCAAACAGTCCGCTCACCCCGCTGTCCTCCTTCTTCAACAGCGCCAGCTCCAAAAAACACGCGGCGCCGAAATAAGCCATATTGCGCGCCGCCTCCTGCGCCCGCATTTGCGTTCTCGTCGCCAGCCAACTGCACGCAATCATCGAGCCAATGCCCACCAGGTGAAACACAAACTGCATCCCCGCCTTGCTCAGATTTCCCAGCACATATTGCCCGGAGACGAGCACGTACAAATTCCCCATCATGTAAATAATCACGTTGCCAAAGAAAACGTCCCGCCCGAGCCGCGGGTTCCTCGCGGCGATGGCGACCTCGATGCCGATCGCCGCCACGATCAAACTCTGGTGCGTCGTATAACAGATGCCGAAGATGAACAGTGCCCAGCAGAGAAACCGGTATTGGTGGGGCGCGTAAATCCACCGCAGAATACAAAGCTGCACTATCAAAAACCACGGCACGCTCGTCACGGCGATGCGGTTCACTGCCACCGATTCCCTCCACATGAAGCCGTCCAATCCGAGCAACAGCCCCGCGACCAGACCTGACACCAGGCAGATTGCGTTCTCCCATTTGCCGGTGATGCTCTTCAGGTCCTCGATCCCCTCCATGAACAAGCTGCTCCCGCGCGACACCATCAGCCCGAGCAATCCGCACGCCAGCGCCCCGAGCGTCGCCTCACCCAGCGCCACGCGCCAGGCCGGGTTGCCCCACGGAATGAAATTCGCCCACAGCGAACTGTAAATCGTCCACACCGGGTAACCCGGCGGATGAGGAATCCCGGCGTAGTAGGATCCGGTCACCAACTCGCCGGAATCCTCCAGCGTCAACTCCGGCGCCAGCGTCAGAAAATAGACGATCCAAATAACCCCGAAGGCCAGCAGGAGCGTCAACCAGTCCACCGGCCGAAACAAAGGCGGAACGCGGACTTTGGGCGGGGGCGCAGCCGGTGCCGCGGCGGCCGCCGGGGCTGGCGCCGGGCTCGCTTTGCTGCGCGCCGGCGCGGCAATTGCAGCCGCGGGTTTCCCGCTTCCTAAACGTTTCGGCTTCGCCATAAGTGGTTTCGATTGAACAGACACCATACCCCTCTGAATTTGTCTAAAGCGAGCCGAAACCTAGTTTTGCAGGGTCAGGGGCGCAGCTCGATTTCCCGGCGGGCATGCCGTTCCGTCGGGACTGGAGATTCATCGGGGTCAAGCCATGGGGCCCCCTTTTTTCAACTTTGACATACTATGACGAACTATGATTGCTGGGGTTTTTACTATGACGGGAGGTATGACGGAGGGGTGGTATAGTTTGACAAGGTATGACATAGCTTGACCGGTCGGGAAGCGGGGCGAGGAAGGCTGGAGGAGAAATCTCCGCGGATTGATCGGCGCGATCATGCATAATGTTTACACTCCCTTTTTGCGGGTAACCCTGGGGGGCGGTCCTCCCATACCCGACGACTTTAAGGTGGCGACTTGGACAACGGCTGTCCAAGTAAAAAAAATGCGGGCAGGGCGAAATCCGCCACCCCCTCTGGCAGGCACATGATTGAACCCGGAGTATGGGATGCCGCCAATTTTGGAAATTTTTTTGCCTACCGCCCAATCTTTACCTGGCTGTTACCGGACCAGTCATTGTGCCCACCGGAAATTTCGGTGAAATGGGCCGCCGGCACCCGCCTCGCCAGCTCCCGTGCATGCTCCACCGGAATAATCACATCCCCCTTCGCCCCGAAAATTTCGACCGGCCCCGCAAAGTCTTTGAGCGCCTCCACATTGTTCCAGCGATCAAACAACATGAGGCGCACCGGCAGAAAATAAAACTTCCCGGCCGCCACGCTGGCGAGCGCATCAAACGGCACCGCGAGCACAATCTTGTCCGGCGGAACTTTCTCCCGCGCCAGCGAGCACGCCGGCCCCGTCCCAATTGATTCGCCCAGCACGCAAACCGGCGTGCCCGGATGTTTTGCGCGCAGGAGCCGGTACGCCTCGGACGCCGCCCGGTTCATTGAATTCTGCGACGGAGCCCCCTCGCGCGCGCCGTATCCCGGATACTCGAGCACGTATAGCGAGTCCCGGTCCGACATGCGACCGAGCACATAATCCCGATCCGAAGCCTGGCCGGCGTTCCCGTGCGTCATCAGCCAGATCGCCTGCGCGTTGGTGACTTCCCGGCAATATCCGATCGTGCGGTTGCCATCCTGCCAGGGGGCGAGTTGGCCGACGGGCGCGTGGTGCGAGGGAAAATAGAGCATCGACCGCTGCGTGAAAAAAACCACCGCAACCAAAATCACATAAAGCCCAAACGGGATGGCCGCGATGCGCAGTAACGTCCTGGTAAACTTCCCCGTATTCACGGTCGATTCATGACGGCGACCCCGGCTTGTCCCGCAAACACATTGCCACGATCAGAACCCCGAGCGAAATCAGATGCAGCCCCATTAGAATCGGACGAGCCACACCCATGAGCCGAAGGCAGAGCGCTACCACCATGATTCCAAGTCCTATCCCCATCGCAATCTTCGATGGCATGTTCCACCGCATGGCCTATTTCGCGTCCGGCTTTTTGATCTGCGCCAGCGCCGCCTTGATCGCCGCATACCGCTCGGCTGTCCATGGCGGGGCGCCCTCCGGGATGGCAGCCAGCTCGTGCTCGCGAAAATCGAGCGGGCTCAGGATGACGTTGATTTTCGTAACCCCCGTCAGCGCCGCCAGCACAAACAAATCCTCCGCCGCTTCATCCCCCATCGCCAGGCACCCGACCGACACGGCCTTCCCATGAATCATGATATCGCCACCGAGATTCGTCCGGTTCTCCGCCTTCGCATGCGCCCGGTCATCTTCGTTCGGATAATTGACGCGCAGTGAAAGATGGTAGGAGCTGTTCGGATTCAACGCTTCAATCCGATACAAGCCCTCCGGCACCTGCTTGTCACCCTCCTTTAATTTAGGCCCGGCCTTCCCACTCGCCGCGCGTATCGGATAGGAACGAATAAATCGCAGCACGCCGTTGGTGTCCGCCGCGTACACCTCCAGCAAACGCTCCTTTTTGAGACCGACGAGGGTGATCGCTGTTGGAGGATACGTAACGCCCGCTTGTTTGAAATACGGCGCCCACCGCTGCCCCGCCACCTCGCCGTATTGCTTGAGACGGTCCTCGGTGGTTTGAGCGGCGGAAGCGGAGCACATAAGAGCGGCGAAAAGCACGGAGCCAGTGAGGAGCAATGTTCGCATAGCTATGGCCGGCGGGCTGCAATAGATTGCTGCACCTTACCGGCGGTTTGGATCTAATTCTTGAGTGACTTTAGGAAATCCTCCTGCTCCCTGGCAACGATTTGCCAGCCAGGTCGATCATGCTCTCTAAGAAACGTAATTGTATTTTGAAGCCTCTTCCGGAATTCCGTTGTGTCCAGCAACTCTCCGCCCTCAGGACACATATCGCCCACCCCAAATTCAGGAGAGAGCACCATCCAACGACGCGGAGAGAATATCGTGTGCTTCGTATCACCATGCCACGGGTAGTGAGTCTGTGTCTTCAAATACATCAAAACTAAGTCCTTGGGATCGTCGCAGCGCAGTCCAGGGACGTAGGCATACTGCTGAATATCACGGTTGAAATAGGGCTCGATCATGGTCAATGAGTTGCTCCCAATTCCATTCGCATTGGGATACACACCGTTTGTGTGACCAGTTTCGAGCATCAATTGCTGAAATGCGCCGTTCACAGCCCGGTGACACACGGGCCGGGGGCCGGACCGAAGCACAAGCAGTCCTCCCACCACCAGAGCCAGGGCGGCGAAACAGCCGAGAAGTATTCGAAGCTTTCGACTCAATCGGTTCACAACCTCATGGCAAAATAATCTCCGCCCGATGTTTCCTGGCGTGCGCGAGGGTCAAACCGTCTATGTCCTCCTTTAGTTTGTAAAACTCTTCGTCACACTTGTCCCAGACGGGTTTCGACTGGAGCGCGATCTTTTCCATCAGCTCCACGCGCCGGTCCCGGTCCGCCGGCGGTTGACCGTCCGGAAAGACGGCCATGGCCCGTGCCAGCAACGCCGCCGAGCCATCCGCGCCCATTTCCTTGAGTCCCGCCAACGCCTGCGCCGCCTCGTCACCTGATGAATTGTAGAAGTACTGATCAAATCCCCCATTATTGACCTCATAGCCGACCCAGGTAGCCGCGACCAGGTTGCGCTCCGTGGCCGTCAGGCTGGATTCACCTTTGGCCTTCCGTTTCTGGCCTATCCGGTAGGAGAGCGCACTCCAAACGGCAAAACCATTGGTCGGATTCTCGTGTTCCAGGATCTCGTCGGTCGTCTTGCCGAATGGCGCAAATTCCTGCTCCACCCGCTCTTCCATTTGCTTGATTCGCTGCGCCTGTTTCCACCGCGGGCCAGCGATGAAAGCGATCAGCGCCAGCGCAACAATTACGAAAAGGAGCGTATTCCTCATGGTGTGTGAATCGTAGCCATCCGTTGGTGAACTTGCCCGCTGCAAGACCAATACTCCACTCCTTTCTTTCCTCCTCCTGCCCACCCTGCGGGTTCGGATCGGAAATTCCTTGCGCGCTTGGTGTAACCTTTACTCGCGGTTCAGTTTTTCCCCGTTTCTGGCTTTTTTCCCATTTGAAATTTGAATTTGTTTCGGATTTCGAACTTCGGATTTCGGATTTTTCTCCGTGTCTCTGTGTCTCCGTGGTTCACTCCCCTTCCCACTCCGACATTCCGCTTGCCAGAATTACCCGCCCTCAAGCATTTTCCAGCATGGCGCGCAGCAAGTCCGGCGATATTGATTCCAAGTTCTACAAAACCGCGGATTCTTTCTTTCCCGCGGCCAGTCACATCGGCATCACTTTCGACGACGTCACCCTCGCCACGCTGTATTCCGAAATCCTCCCACGCGACACACACCTGGATACCCGCCTCGCCGAGGGCTTGGAACTGAACATCCCTGTAATTTCGTCCGATATGGACACCGTCACCGAATCGCGCATGGCGATCGCCATGGCCCTGAACGGCGGCATGGGCCTGATCCATTATAACATGCCGGAGCGCGTGCAGCTTTCCGAAGTCAGCCGCGTGAAGAACAACGTCCACGGCCTGATTCAGGAACCGATCCAGGTCACGCCCGAGCAGTTGATCGGCGAAGTGCTGGAACAAATCGAAATACGCCGCTTCTCCTTCCGCACCTTTCCCGTGGTGCACGCGGACGGCCGCCTCGCGGGCCTCCTGCCCAGCCATGTCGTAAAACCCCGCTACGCCAAACGCAAAGTCGCCGAGGTGCTCACGCCTCGCGAACAAGTCCACACCATCAGCCGCAAAGAGCTCGGCCGCGACCCGGTGGCGCGCGCGGACAAGTTTTTCAACCAGCATCCCGGCATCCACAAGCTGCTGGTGGTGGATGAAAAGGACAAGTTGCACGGACTCTTCACCCTGAGCGACGTGGAACGAATTGCCGAGGAACGCAAGGCGCAATTCAAGCCGGCACGCGATCCGCAATTCCGCCTCGTGTGCGGCGCCGCGGTTTCCGCCACGCGCAACGCCTTCGGCGAACTGGATCGCAACCGGATTTTGAATCACACCGCCGGCCTCGTGGAGCGTGGCGTAGATGTCCTCGCCGTTTCCACCGCCCACGGTCACAGCCGAGGCGTGGGCGACACCGTAAAAATGTTGCGCGACGCCTTTCCGAAGCTGCCGATCATGGCCGGCAACGTGACCAGCGCCGCCGGCGTGGAGTTCCTCGCCGATTGCGGCGCGAACGTCATCAAGATCGGCCAGGGACCCGGCTCCATTTGCACCACCCGCATCGTCGCCGGCGTGGGCATCCCGCAGATGACGGCGCTCTATGTTTCGTCGCGCGCGGCGAAAAGCCGCAAAGTCACCCTGCTGGCCGACGGCGGCATCACTCGCTCCGGCGATATCGTGAAAGCCTTGACGCTCGCCGACGCCGTGATCTGCGGCGGCTTGCTCGCCGGCTGTCCCGAGGCGCCGGGCGAAGTTGTGGAAATTGGCGGCAAGCTCTACAAGAAATATCGCGGCATGGGCAGTCTCGCAGCGATGAGCGAAGGCTCGGCGGCGCGTTACGGGCATGCCCCGGACCCGAGCCGCAAAGTGGCGCCGGAAGGCGTCGAGGCGCTCAAGGAAGTGACCAGCTCGCTTGATCGCGTGCTGGCGCAATTGATCGGCGGCATTCAATCCGGCATGGGCTATCTGGGCGCCGCGAATTTGAAACAACTACGCGAGAAGGCGCGGTTTATCCGGGTAAGTCCGGCGGGGCAGCGCGAGGCGGCGCCGCATGATGTCGTCGAATTGAAGCCGGGCCACTAGTATTTGATTGCGTCGTTCAGGCGGCCGCATTGGGCGCAACGCGAGCGTTCCACATCCGCATCGTCGGTGTAAACATAACCGCACTTCAAACAGCGGAAAACGCGATCCTCACTGGGACGCGGCGCGAAACGCCGGCGGCGAAACTCAGTGTAAATTCCCAATACCGCCAATCCTCCGATCAGGATCGTCGGGTAAGTCAAAATCAATCTCGAGAGCGTCATACTGGCTCAAGGGCCTTTCACCGGCGCGTTGGTGGCGGGCACGGCGACCGTGCCCCATTCAATCACAAATCGTCCCCACGCCAGATCACGGGGGGAATTGTTTCCCGCCGAGGGATTATAATCCGGCCCCGGCTTGAAGCGAACATTGCGCGCCAGTTCGAGCGCGAACTGGTCCGCGGCCTCGTAACCGCACGTCCCGAGCAAGGCCGCCGACAACGGCCGCCCCGCCGCGTTTACCACCAGTTGGACCACACTGTTCGTCAGCATCTCCGTCCGCGACCAGACCGGCAGATCCACTGGCACCGCCAGCTCGCGCGCCGCCAGGCCGCCTTCCAATCGCAGGGTGGAAACCCCGCCGAGCGGAATGATCGGCTCGGTTGACGTCCCGCCGCTCAATCGCGAAGGCGTGGCGAAGGCGAGCGCCGGCCGGAACGTCGCGCCATTTCCCCGCCGGCCAAAGCTCGTGCCCAGCTCGTCCGCGCGCAGCGTCAGCGAAAATGCCGGCGCCACCCAGTCGCGCGACGGCATTTCCGGCTGCGGCAGCGACATCCACGCGCGACCGGAAAAGCCCTGCGTGTGCGGCAGCGCGAACAACGTGGGATCGGTCAGCGACATCACTTCCGCAAGTTCCGGCCCGGCCCAGTGCAGTTCCGGCGCGGGCGGCGGCGGCGGACTGTGGAGCACCGGATCGGTGCGCCCGAGCCAGAAAATGAAACCGAGTTGCACGACGAAGATGACCAGCACCAGCGGCCACCAACTCCGCCGCGCGGCGGCCGGAGTTCGCTCGCCGGATCCGTGCGCGGTCATGGCGTCGGCCGCGGGAGCGTGGCGATGAGCGCGTCCTGGATCCCCGCGTCCCGGGCGAGCATGGAGAGCCGGATGAGTTTGTCCACGTTCACCGATTTGTCCGCCTGGACAATCAGCGTCAGCGGTTCGCGCGAACTTTGCACCGCCGCTTGAAACCGGACCTTCAGCAATTTTTCCTCGATAAACTGGTTCTCGTAATAAAGCCGGCCGGCGCTGTCGATGGCCACGCGAATCGGCGGCCGGTCGCTGCCGGGCAGGTCCTTCGCCTGCGGCAGTTCCAGACGAACGCCGGGCGTGTAAGTAAGCGACGCCAGCAGCAGGAACATCACCACCAGGAACAACACCGCCGCAAACGGCGCGGCGTCGAGCCGCATCTGCAACGGGCGTGCGCGGCGGGGAAATCTCACGAGTGCGTGCCTTCCATCACGATGCGCAGGATTTCAGCAGCCGCGCGCTCCATGTCGAGCACGATGGAATTGATGCGGCTCACCAAATAATTATGCCCCGCATAAACCGGGATCGCCACCGCCAGCCCGGCTGCGGCACAGACCAGCGCCTTCCAAATCCCCGTCGTCAGGTCTTCCACATGCGCCCCGAGCCCGTGCCCCTGCATCCCGGCGAAGACATCAATGAAACCCAGGATCGTCCCCAGCAGCCCCAGCAACGGAGCCAGTTGCGCGATGGTCGCCAGCAAACTGAGCTTCTCCTCCAACCGCGGCACTTCGATCAGTCCCGCCTCGTCGAGCGCCTCGCGCACCCGTTCGCGTCCATGGTCCCGGTTCAGGATCGCCGTCTTCACGAGGTGCGCCACCGGCCCCGGCGTCGCATCGCAGATCGAAATCGCCTCGACGACGTTATCGCGCTTGAGCACTGTGCGAACGCCATTGAGGAATTCGCTGGAATTGATTTGCGCCCGGTGCAGGTGCAGGAACCGCTCGATAAACACCGCCACCGCCACGGCGCTGCTTAGCAGGATCAACCACAAAACCGGGCCGCCATAGGACAACAAAGCCGGCAGCTTCGACATGCGTGTCTTATAAGGCGAAGACGCGGTGCTATAAAGGCGAAACTTCGCAAAGGCAGGGGGCGTCGAGCAATAGCGTGACCACCCTGCCAAATGCCGTGATGCTCCCGGCAAATCCGGGGGACATTTTGAGCACCATGCCCAGGGGGCACGGAAGAATTTGGGGCCCCCTTTTTTTTCGGCTCGATTCGGCTTGATGAGGCTTGATTGCTGGGGTTTTGGGCTTGATGGCGGGCCGGATGCCGCCTTGAAACCGGCCAGTAGAAGACTTGAACGCAGCTTAATTCTTGGGCGATTTCCGCGCTTTTGGTCATCATTTCGATGAAGTTTAGCCTCGGTCTGATGCTTCAGGTGGGCTTTGGCCGAAACTGACCCGCCCATAGGAAGCGGAAACTTAACAAGCTTTCCAGCGTGCTCGCACGGAGCCACCAACGATAATACTAATTTCAAAGAACAACTGTGTGTTCAGGCTTTCCCATCGAATCGGGAACCCTCTCCTTCAACCACTGGATACTTGGTCCAAGCCAATGCAGATGTCAAGCAGTGGCGATTCTCGGTAGTGGGCTACTTTCAAAGCTTTTCCGGTGGCGCCATGCCACCGCGCGGCTCCGGACGACCAGCAGGTCGTCCCTACCAATCAAAATAGCCCACTACCCCATTCTCGAGCAAAGAAGCCGCCCGGTTTTTGAACATCTCCCGCGAGAGTGTGAAAACGTTGGTACGCTGGAACCGCGGCATTCCGCCCGCTCGACGCGGAGGGGATGGTGGAAACGCTCCCATCCTGCCAAAGCGAATTTGTCCGCACTTGAAAATTACGGGTGGCTCATCCACCGTGCGACATGCCTGACTTGCCAGAATACGTGGGTGACCGGCCGAATATCTCCGGCGCCGAAGCTTTGATCGAATCCTCGTGGCGCGATGCCGCGTCCAAACCCGTCTTCAAGCCCGACAGCCGCATTGATTTCGGGGGCATCAACAGCGCCTTCGCCATCGCGCTGCACATGCATCAGCCCCTGATCCCCGCCGGCGGCAATGACCTTCACACCGCCGACCTGATCAGCAATCTCAAGTTCATGATGGACAACCCCGGCATCGGGGATAACCACAACGCCAGCGTCTTCCAGTGGTGCTACAAGCGCATGGGCGAGTTCATCCCGCAGCTCGTGGACGAAGGCAAACAGCCGCGCGTCATGCTCGAATACACCGGCACCCTCCTGCACGGCCTCCGCCACATGGGCGCCAACGACGTCTTCGACAGCCTCCGCCGCATCACCGTGGAACCCCGCTATCGAGCCTGCACTGAATGGCTGGGCGCTCCCTGGGGCCACGCCGTCACGCCGTCCACGCCCGTGCAAGATTATCGCCTCCACGTCCTCGCCTGGCGCCAGCATTTCGCCGCCATCTTCGGCCTCGAAGCCGCGTCGCGCGTGAAGGGTTTTTCCCCCTCGGAAATGGCCATGCCCAACCACCCGGACGTCGCCTACGAATACATCAAGACCCTCCGCGACTGCGGCTACCAATGGGTGCTCGTGCAGGAGCACACCGTCGAACGCCCCGAAAACGGCCACGGCCCCGAGAAAAAGCATCTCCCCCACCGCCTCGTCTGCCGCAGCTCCCGCGGCGAGGAAGCCTCCATCATCGCCATCATCAAAACCCAGGGCAGCGACACCAAGCTCGTCGCCCAGATGCAGCCCTACTACGAAGCCAAAAGCCTCGGCCGCTGGGAACTCGCCGGCAAATCCGTGCCGCCCCTCGTCACCCAGATCGCCGACGGCGAAAACGGCGGCGTCATGATGAACGAGTTCCCGCCCAAATACATGGAAGCCATGCGCGAATGTTCCGGCTCCAAAACGCCGGCCATGAACGTCACGGAATATCTCGAATTTCTATTCGCCTCCGGCATCAAGGAATCCGACCTGCCCGTGCTGCAGCCCTGCATGCAAAAGCGCATCTGGGACCGTATCAAACCCGGCGACGGCCCGGAGAAGCTCAAAACCTCGATCGAGCAATTAAAGAAAGAAGACAACCGCTTCAGCGTGGACGGCGGCAGTTGGACCAACGACATCTCCTGGGTGCGCGGCTACGAAAACGTCCTCGGCCCCATGGAAAAAGTCAGTTCCCTCTTCAACGAAAAACTCCTGAAGGCCAAAGTCTCCCCCGACGACCCGCGCTTCCGCAACGCGCTCTATCACCTGCTTTGCTCGCAGACCAGTTGCTACCGCTACTGGGGCCAGGGCCAGTGGACGGATTATGGGCGCGAAATCTGCCGCCGCGCCGAGCAAATCCTGACGCACGATGTGTGATAGACTACGCGACTGAAAGCGGCGCCGTAAATTCCAAAGTGTTTGATTCTTGGTCCTTGGTGCTTGGAGCATCGCGCTCCGCGCGCTGGTATTCCGGCTCGTGATGGTGAAGGCCAAACTTGCCGGGGAGCGAGACCACCAGAGCAAAGGCAAAGGCCGGGACGCAAAAAGACAAACCGAACGAATCAGTTTCCACTCGCTGCGCTACAACACCACGAGCGCCCTGAAATCCAGCGGCTTGCGCGACTCCGTTGCAATGGACCTGATAGGCCACGAGACCGAGGCGGTTATCAGGTGCCTCCCCGTGCGGAACGCGTGGTCTCGCCGGGGCCGGCGGCGCTGCAAACCGGCCAACGAATTTCCACAGCATAAACAGACACAGAAAACAGAATTGAAATTACTCAAGTATGTGCCAAATCCACAAAGTTTTAAGACTCGAATGCTAAGTCGTTTGCGCCCGTTTCCACGAAAGGTTGACTTGGATAACCCTCCTCCGGTAAATATGCCCACCCATGGCAGCACAACAATACGCGCTCCTAGGCCTCGGAAATCTGGTCGGGCAGGGTGTCACGGACGCGCGGCATGCGACGTTAAAGGCGGTTGTGAAAAGCAATGACGATTGCGGATATATCATCTCCAACGAGTATATCTGCTCCGAGATTGGGAGATGGTTGGGACTTCCGATTCCGCCAAGCGGTTTGGTCTATTCACCGGGCTCTGCGACGGAACACTGGTTCGCGCAACTCAATTTTAATCTTACAGGTGACACGCTCCCAGTTGTTGACGAGCAACTTTGCGTTAAAAAACTCCCAGCGCTTTCGACTGGATTAGTTCTTTTTGATATTTTAATTGCGAACAGCGACCGGCACCAAAATAACTTCGCCGTGGATTTTACGGCAAAGCCACCGCGCATGAGCGTGTTTGATCATAGTCATGCACTTTTCGGTATTGATTACCCAAACGGCGCTCTAAGACTCGCCAAACTTCGTGACAGGATCGGAGCTTCTGGAGGGTCTGCAACGTGTGGGAACCGACAGTGTTTGTTGGATTATTTGGATGATCCCAAGTTGTTTGAGGACTGGTACTTGCGAATCGAGGGCCTGCCAGATTATTTGCTCAAAGACGCTTGCGACGCTACTGTATCACTGGGCATGATAACGCAGGCAGATGCTGATGCCGCGTTCGACTTTTTGAAATATCGAAGGCGGAATATCCGGGAACTTGTGAAGAACTACAGATCGGAGTTTTCGGCAATCCAGCAGTGGCCTCTTATTTAATGAGCGCGGCTACATACTTAATCGCAAAGTATATTCCGGACTTGTTCAGAAATGAACCGAGGAATATCGGGGTGATTTTGTGGTCTGAAGCTGGTGTGTTCGCCAAATTCCGCGGGGTAGACTCTAGCGGTGGAATGGACGGAAGAACATTCCCTGATTTCATTGGCTCAACTGATGTCTATAAACAATGGGTTAAGACCTGGCTGCGATGTATCAGCGTGGGAAAAATGCAATACATCGGCAAGAGGGAAACCGAGGAAGCCTCCAGTCCAAAGTTTTTGGACGCATTAACCACCACAAGCAATGGCAATTACGTTTTGATCCGTGGTGGAGAGATTTTTGAAAAAGTTGATTCCGACAACGTTTCAAACGTCTTGGAATTTCTCTATAAAAGTCTGGTTTGGGATGAGCCAGAAAAGGAAGCTGAAAAACACACCCTTGAAACCGAATGCAGCCGGGTAATGGAATTGAGCAAATTGGATGGAGACCCAATGTTGAGGGAAAACGAAACTGTAGCCTGCGCTTTCGGGGCCGTCACAAAACGCTTTGAATTCAGCTATTATTACGGAAACGGAACGCCATCGTGGCTGGCCCAAAAAATCCATTTCTCATCAAAGGCCAAGGAGATGGAAAAAACGGTTGAATCTTTCGCATGGAAGTTTGATCGGGTTATTCAATCCAGTGTGGTTGCCCGGGATCGGAATATATCATTTATTTATCCGAGCCGGGAGCAGGAGAAGTCTCCTGGTGTAGTCGAAGCCATAGCGGAGCTTTCGTCTGTTTCGAAGGTGGTAAATCTCCACGATAAGTGTACGGCAGTATCAGTGCTGCTCGCTTTGGTATCCGGAGCCAAACACCACGTCTAAACCGGTGCCGATAAATGTTTTTGGAACTTGGAGGCGGTAGCCGTGTCCAACATCTTCCGCGGTGCAGCCTCAAAACACACGACGCGCGGCGGAGTCTTGGCTGTGTCCGGAAAGAAACCACACCGAGATTACCGCAACCACCGCGATACGCACCCCTGCACCAATGCCAGATAACCTCGCCGGCTGGTGGAACATTGCGACCGTAAATGAAAAAGCCCGCCTGCGGGACTCCGGAAGGAGATCACTAAGAAAAACTTTATGGGAAACCCCTCGGGTTGCTGATTTTGGCCCGCAGCTTAAACTGTGAACGTTGAAGATAAGTAGCGACCGGGGGTGGGATTTGAACCCACAGCCGCAATCACGGCAACAGGCACACCACTCTTTGCCGCAAACTTCGCCAGAATCGTGCGCGGGTGAAATCGGACAAGCTCCCGGCTCAGATGCACGGCGGGGGGGTTCCGGCTTGTCGCCATGGCACTGGGCGGGTGTTGCGCGTCGGCAGCCCTTCTGGTAAGGCCGGACAAGGCTGAAATCCGGCACGCGCCCTGCTTTATGACCTGTGTGAATGGCCTTAGCCAAACTCCCCGGGGTGCGGACAAGGATTCTTCCGGGTAGCCGGCCAATGGCCGGTGGATTACGTTCTTTGCAGTAAATGGTAGCCGGAGCGGGATTTGAACCCACACCCGTGCTTCCGAAAAAGCACGTTCGTTCCATTCGTCCCGGCTTCGCTCTTGGTGTGCGCAGCAACGCAGGCCGCGAGCTAAATTGTTCGCCTTCGATGCGTCAGGCATCCCCTGACGACTATTTTTCATCGATTTCATCCAAGCAGACACTATGCCACTCACCTTAGACCCCTGCGAACCGGGGTCTTTTGAAGCATGAGAACCTTGCATTGAGACTCGTTCGTTTGCTTTGGTGCCCAATGATTCTGCTATCATCACGTCAAAATCTACATACCCGCCGCCGCATACGGCAGGAGTGAGTTTCCTAGTGCGATCCCTAGGAAAAACCTTAAGGAAAAGCCCGGGTTGCTGAATTTGGGCCGGAGGCTAGAGTGTAGGCATCGAAGATGAATGGGGTGGCCGGGGTGGGATTTGAACCACACAGCCGCGACCCCGGACCAATTTGCCAACCGGCCCTCGAAGAGTCGCGGACGATCCATTCGTCCCGGCCACTGGCCCCGGAACGCACTCAACGCGTTCCGGGGCAAACTCTACAGTTCCACTTCCGAAGCGCATATTACGGCAAACAAGACCACCCCGCCACGAGAGGCTTCCCAGCCGCCCTAGGGTTTTCCCTTGGACATCAAATCGAACGCCAAACTTCATGGTTTGCCCCATTTAGCGGCGCTGCGGGGCCTAAATGGCGTCGGGCTGGTCGCTGGATTCGGACAGCGGCGGGACACTTTCCGTGTCCTCCTGTCTCACGGTTTGCACCACCGGCGCCGGTGCCAGGTCAATCAATTCCACCATCTAAAGCGACGCCAGCAGCCAGTACCACATCACCACAATGTGATCAAAATACGAGACCGACAAAAACAATATGCAGTGAGAAACCAGGATGACACCATGCGTCCACAGAAAGAAAAAGGCCCGACGGTGAAGCCAGGCCGTGTGGCGGAGAATTTCCCAACTACCTACGCTGCCATTTGCGAGACGCCTAAAAGTAAGCCTTCACAAGAGGTAAGCCATGTCGAAAAACAGAATCATACCCTGCGGATGCATTGCCGCCGGTTGACCCGGCTCACGAACGCTTTCAGCAAGAAGCTTGAGAATTTTGAAGCTGCGGTCGCGCTTAACTTCGCGTACTACAACTTCTGCAGGGCTCACATTGCAATCCGTCGAACGCGGCTTAAGAAGCTGGCGTCGTAAATAGAACTTATATCAAATTTGATTATCGCCATTTATATTCCCGACCTGTATTTCGAGGCAATCGTCATGGTGGCCATGTTCGGAATTCCTTGGCTTTGTTTTGTCTGCTACGCTAGGGGGAGGAAAGCCGCAATTAAAGCGAACCAAATCGCAATAGATGAACGGGCCAAGCTTTTGGAATATCAGCGCAAGGAGCGCGAGAAGGCGATTTCAAATTAGGACACTACCGCCTCTTTAGAGTCAGTCCAACCCCTTCACCTTGTCCCCCGGCATGGAGCGCACGATCCATTCGCGGGCCTTGATACGGTCTGCCACAGTGCCGCCAAGTAGCGCGAGCGTGCCGTCCCGGTATCGGCGGTGTCGAGTGGTGGGATCACAGCGGCGGCACGTCACTCGAGATCAGAGATGTCGCGATCATCCAACTGCGCGGCAAGACCAGGATCAATTTTCTCGGCACGTTCCAGCAATTTCTGAAACGCCCGCTTCTGACGCCGCGATAATTCCCCTTTGATTTGCTCCTCGGTTTTCCCTGTTCGCCCACGCTCAAGGTCAATCACGGCCCCATAAAGAGCCACAATCCACGCCTTTTGCTTCAGACTGTTTCGATGCAGCCCATCAATGATGCCGAATAATTGTTCTGCCTCTTTCGCATTCATCAGAATTTTAGCCGCAAAATGCCGCCGGCGGTCACCTATGCCAAGTATGAACCAACCTCACCCGGAGACAAAACAGACCTCTAACACCCGCAAACACGTTATGCGGTTACGTTATGCCAACGCATTCCACAGGACGCCGTGCTTTATAAAACCATTGATTCCATTGATCCAAATCGCGCTGGTACCGGTGGTGGGACTCGAACCCACACGGCTGTTTAAGGCCCCAGGATTTTAAGTCCTGTATGTCTGCCATTCCATCACACCGGCACGGCGTCGCTTGGGTGACAGGCTTAAACTAGCCTCCCGACCGCAAGTGGTGAAGAAGGAAGTTCACAAGGTTAAGGCCATCTGCAAGCCGCTCTCCCAAAGCACGACAGCGAGCGTGGAACCAGCACAAGTCCCCTTGCCGTTGCGCCCTCTTCCGGCGAACATTATCGAACCAAATGAGTGCTCTTTACGACGAAAAGGCCGTCAGAATCCTCCACGACACACATTGGACCTCCAAGGGATGGCGCCGCCCATTCGTTACCGCGCCTTCCGATCTTGCCTACGCGATCCGCAAAGGGCTGATGTTTCCGCCGGCACTGTTTCCGCACGACGCAACTCTGAAACGTTTGCACAAGTTGTGCGACAGTCTCTCCCCGGCACGCGTCGGCGATGCGTTCCTCGCCAGTCTGGGATCAAACGAACTCGCGTTGCGCTCCCCTCTCGGCAGCTTCGCCGTGGCCCGCTTCCGTCCCGCGCACAAGTTTGCACCCGGACCTTACTCCAGCGCCTGTAACGATTGCGGCCTGTATCGCAAACCCACCAGGAAACAGGCTACGAACCTCAATGTGCTGAACTTTGAACGCCTGAAATGCGGTGGTGTGCGCCACACCGACGCCGCTTATCAGCTATTTGACCTGGAGCAGTTTTGCCTGCTGCCGGCCTGTCCCCCGACTGACGGCGACATTACCATCTTCGGGGACATTTTGGAGACCATTCGAACTCTTCCTTCCGATGCCACCGTCGGTCACCTCGAGAAGGCCATTGCCAAAGTAGTTCCTTCCAACAAAAGCGAGCGCCGCCAGCTTATCGAAGTGCTCTCGCTCAGCGGCGTTCTAGCCTATCCGGGATACAGGAATTATTTCGATGACACCGAGCCGCCCAAAGACCGCCCATATCGAGACACAGATTGGGGAGTGCCCGCGATGTATTGGCGCGCACGTGACGGCTACAACGTCAAACGATTGAAAGAATATTTTCCGAAGCACGCTTCGCAGCTCGCCAAGGCATGAACGCAACTCTCACCGTGTTCCTGAGATGAGTTCCAATCACGGCACTGTCTTAAGCTGCGACCGTTGCGGCTCGAGCAATCCCAGATCGTCCTGGTAAAAATAAAGTTCCCGGCCCGCCGCCCACGAATGGATGAACCGCAACAACCCCCTGGCTCGGATCCACCGCGCCGAGCCATCGATGAAGACTTCGTTCGCTCCCGCCGGCAGCATTGAGGAGCCGTCGTGGTGCGCGGGCAGATACTGCCAGGCGGGCCCCCACGTCGGGGCGGTGAAGCCGCCCCAATTGACCGCATCCGGACGCGCCACCAAGTCGGCCGCCAGCATCCAGCCGGGCTTGGACAACGACACTTTGACCGGGCTCGCGGACGCAATGCCGGTGCCGGGGACCACGCCGTTGTTCAGCCACGTCGCGATCCCGCCGTAATACTGATAGCTCACCACGTACTGGTCGAAGGTCGAGCTCAAGGAGGGCAACCCGGGCCGGTCGGGACAATCCCACACGCTCTTGCCGTTGGTCTGCGTCACGTCCAAACCCATGGTCTTCCACGCTTGAATGGAGCTGTCGGCCAGGTCGAATTGCAGCGGGAGAATCCCGCCACTGGCCGGCACCACCTTGTCCTGGTTGTCCAGCGCGTAAATATGGGCCGCCAGACCGATCTGCTTCAGGTTGTTCACGCACGAAATGCGCTGCCCCCGTTCCTTCGCCCGGCTCAAGGCCGGCAGCAACATCGCCGCCAGGATGGCAATGATCGCTATTACCACCAGTAATTCAATCAATGTGAAGGCCGCATGGGCCGGACCGTGGTCAACGACGACCTGCCGGCGACGGGCGGTGAACCGCGCTCGCAAACTGGGGGATGCCTTATTCGTGGAACTATTATTGCCCAAAGGCGGCGGCTTGCAACTTCACGCTTATCACCGAAAGCGGTGATAAGCGATCACGGCCGAGCCGGGCTCCCGCCTTCTCCTCCTCGCCGATCGGTCAGCCTAATTGTCGTTCCAATTCAGCGTGGTCAGCACCTGCTGCCGCCAAACCTTATAGGCCGGTTCCGTGAGATGAAGGCCGTCCTCGGTATACTCGGCCTTGAGCTGGCCTTCGGCGTCGCGCAGGAGCGCGTGGAGGTCCAGATAGGAACAATTGTATTTCGATGCCAGCTTCTTCAACCGCTCATTGAAGGCGACGATCTCCGCGTTGCGTTTCGCGTAATTTCCACACGTCGGCAGCAGCGATTGCACCACGATCCGCAGGTCCGGACGGCGCGCGCGGATTCGCTTCAGCATCTCGTCATAACCCGCCTCCATGGAGTCCAGGCTGCGACCCGAGTTCAAATCGTTGATGCCAATCAGGATGAACAGGTCCGAGGGCGCGCAATCGAACACCGAGCAATCGAGCCGCTGGAGCACGCCGCGCGGATCGTTGGTGGGCATGTTGTTGCCGATCACGTCCGCGCCGATGCCGCGGTTCAGGATGCGCCGACCGGGGAAATATTTCGTGATGTCGAATCCCTCGGTGATGCTGTCCCCCAGCAACACCGCGTGCTGAAAGGTGAGATCCTCGGCCTTGAACATGGTGACCCGGTTCTGCCAATGCATCTTGAACAAGGCCGCCAGATCCACGGGCGCCTTGGCGGGCTCTTCCTTTTTGGCCGCGTCAGGCTTCGGCGCGCCGGCGGCAACCGGCTCCCCCGCGAGACACGCAACGCTGACCAGGACGAGCACGGCGGCGACGCAACCAGTTCTAATTTTCATGTTTTCACCGTCAGCCCCTCCAATTTCGCCACAGTGCGCTGCCGTTCGTCAAATGTAACAAACGTTTTCACTCCCAAGCTCAACGCCACGGCAACGTGGAGGAGATCAAGTGTCCGGCAACCGATATTGGCGGCGTGACGGTCAGACAGGTCGCGGGCAAATCTCCAAACGGCTGCTTCCTTGTATTCGGGTCTTTTCCAGCGTCCGGACAAAATGTCCTCATCAAGAGCTTCCACTGAAGCTTGCATTTCCGTCGCAGTGATTTCTTTCCGAAAGGCTTGGAGACGTAACGCAGTTCGCGCTTCGATTTCCTGCCAGGGCGTCAGGAGGTAGGGAGCCGGGCATTCATTCGCCAGGCGAACGGCATCGGGGCTGGTGGCTTCCTGAACGTAAAGTTTGAGGATGATCGCCGTATCGAAATAGGCGTTCATCACCAGTCGCCGCGCGCGTAATCAATCACGGCTTCACTATTAGCGACCACCTTGTTCCCGTAAATGCGTTTGAGGCGCGCGCCAAAATCAGGCCAGCTGTCAGAACCGGACCCGGACACGCCGCTACCATTGCCTGCCCCCGGGACGGCTGGTGTCTTCAACTCGTCAAAAAGGCGCGCAAACGCCTCCCGCTCCCTGGCGGATAGCGCCTTCAATTGCTCGATCAGTTCGGCGACGCTCATCTACGGCAACTATAACCTGTGGAGCGGTGAAACGTCAAGAAACCGGCCGGTCGGATGGCTGCAACCGAATTAGTCGGCGACGCTCTCAAGGCCGGAAATCTGAGGTTTCTTTTGCTGCCCTACGCAATGCACGGCACTGCCAGCTCGGTCATGAGCCGCAGGCCGGGACGGGCGGTGAGCAGCCGGGGAGCCGCGTTCACAACGGCAGCGACGGTCGCGTGATCGCCCGCCACACCGCCATCCACAATCACGCTCAACGGCGGCTGACCCTTGATCTGCACCGCGTCGTGCGGATTCTTCGCATCGAGATACATCTTGATGTCGAGCGTCAGCACCACTTTGCCCTTCACCGTCGCTTCGGCGTACTGATGAATGCCGCAGGTCTGCCCCTTCTTCACTTCGAGGAATTTCGTGCGGATGTTGTTCTTCGCCACCACCGGATTTCCCACTTCGGTAACGGGACCGATCTTCCAGCCCAGCGCATGCGCGATGAGCGCCAGAGATTCCTTCAAGCCCGCATGACCCGCCCGGCCTTCCTGGAAGCGGCGGCGAAATTCAGCCGGCGCCCAGCCGCTGCCAATCTTGCGCTGGAGCGGCTCGCGGCGCGTCGAGGCGTTCACCACCCGCTGCACATGCACTTCCTCCACCGTCCGGCTCACCCCGGTCATAAACACCGGCAGCACATCCATCACAAATCCGGGATTCACGCCCGTGCCCACCACGCGGGAACCGCTCTTCCGGCAAATCGCGTCCAGCTTCGCCGCCAGCTTTGGTTGCAGCAGTTGCGGAAATAGCAGCTCTTCGCAGGAAGACGAAACACTGATGCCGAGTTTCGCCATCGGCTCAATCTGCGCGAACGCGGCGGGGAATTTCGAAACCGCCGTGTGAAAAATCACGTCCGGCTTCGCCACCTTCACCAACTCTTTCAGCGACCCATAAACCCGGCTGCCCTTGAGCCGCTTCTCGCCGGTCAGCTCGCCGAGGTCCCGGCCGATTTTCGCCGGGTCAATGTCTATGCCGCCGATGACTTCCACCCAGGGTTTGATCGCCGCGAGCTTGAGGGTTTCGATTCCGATGGGGCCGAGGCCAAATTGCGCAATTTTGATTTTCATTTCCAGAGGGCAGACGATGGGGAAATGTGAACAGGGATTCAAGCTGGAAGCAGCAGGGAGAGCAGACGTGAACCCCGGAGACACGGAGGCAGGGAGGAAAAAGCAAATTCGCAAGTGACTTAGGTTCAGAATGTTGCGCCACCAGCCCGGATCCGAGGTTTGGAGTTTGAAGTTTGAATTTTCCGTCCCCTCGGTGCCTCCGTGCCTCTGTGGTTTATGCCCTCAGCCCGGCATCGAATTCGCATTCGAGCGGCAGCGTCAAAGGATATAAGAGACGCGATTAGGGGACCTTTTCGGGAGAACAGGGTTATTTGACTGGGGGCTCCGGCGCGATGATAGTTCAATATATAGTTTAAAACCCACAAGCTTATGAAAAACTCATTCTTTCAAGCGCGGGCTGCCTTGGTGGCCGTCGCGCTGATCGCCCTGCCGACGGGAATTGTGGTCGCGGCGGATGATAGCACAGTCGTGCCCACCGCTCCGACGCTTCAGGCCGAAGCCCAAGTGCAAATCTCGGCCGCACCCACGACCGCACCAGCGCCAGCTCCTGCGCCCGCAGTCGCTCCCGCTCCGGTCAAAGTGCCCTACGGCGTCGAGGAGGTGCTGAAACTGAACTCCGCCCAGGTCAACGAGAGCGTCATTGTCACCTACATTCAAAACAGCGGAAAGTTTTACACGCTGAAGTCGGACGACATCGTTTATCTGCGGAGCCAGGGCGTATCCGACAACGTTATCGCCGCGATGCTGACGTCGAAGGCGAATGTGATGGCCGCCAGCCAGGCAGCCCAGGCGCAGACACAGGTCGTAGCTGCGGCGCCGGCGCAGCAGACCACCGTGACCTACGTCCAGCAACCGGTATACGAACAGCCCGCCCCCGCCGTGGTTGAGACCGCGCCCGCCTCGACGGTGTATGTGATTCCTTCCCCGGCGGCGCAGGCCGCCAACTACGGCCGGCCTTCGTCATATCCGTACGGGTATGGCTACGGTTATTACGGTTATGGCGGCTATTATGCGCCTTCGATCTCGCTCGGATTCCGGGTCGGCGGCTACGGCGGTTATGGCTACTGGGGCAACCGCTGTTACACCGGCCGGACCTACTGCCGCCGCTAATTTGTGGCGGCAGACGTCCCGTCTGCCGTAGAGTCGGGCGTCCCGCCCGGCGGCCAAAACCGTGGAACTCGCTGTGCCATCAACTGTTCCACGCTCCACCGGACTCGCTCATTGCCTCCGTATTTTGCCGGGGAACCCTTCAGAAATAGAACGGAAGGCCCATTCGGAATTCCGCTCTTGCAGGGAGGACGGTTTCCGGTGAAGGTAATAGCCCAAACGGTCCGTGAGCGCGTCCCTGTGCGGGATCGCCGCTGTTACGCTAACGGAAGGCCGGGCGCTTCAGGCTGTTTGGGCGAGCGCAAATGGCAGCCAAAAAGAAAGCTACGTCCTGGGTCGGTAGTGTACACGCGAAGTGCGGCGTACGCACAAAATCCAGCCCCGCTCCCCGCCGGCTCGTCCTGCTCGGCGCGCCCGGTGTGGGTAAAGGCACCCAGGCCGAACTCTTTTCCAACAGTCTCGGCGCGTGCCATCTTTCCACCGGCGACATTTTCCGCGCGGCCAAATCCATTCCGCCCGCCCAGCGCACCCCCGCCATGAATACCGCGCTCGAACACATGCGCCAGGGCATGCTCGTGCCCGACGACACGGTGATCAAGGTGGTGGGCGAACAGATTTGCTGCCTG
This sequence comes from uncultured Verrucomicrobiota bacterium, assembly GCA_964448135.1. GTDB lineage: Bacteria > Verrucomicrobiota > Verrucomicrobiia > Limisphaerales > UBA8199 > CAYUVH01. The sequence goes on from CAYUVH010000036.1 coordinate 27,877, forward strand.
CATTGCGATGGGGGATTTTTGCTGGATGGTTTTCCGCGCACCGTGAAACAGGCGAAGGCCCTGGATAAACTGCTGGCCAAGGAAAAACTGAAACTGGATGCGGTTTTGAATTACGACCTCCCCCTGCCCCAGGTCATTCAGCGGCTGGGTGGACGGCTGATTTGCCCGGATTGCCGCGCGGTATTCCATGACTCCGCGCGCAAGCCCAAGGTGGACACCAAGTGCGACCATTGCGGCGCGTTGTTATACCGGCGGGACGACGACCAACCCGCTTCGATCCGCGTGCGGATGGAAACCTACAAGAAGAGCACGGCGCCACTGGCCGGATATTATCAAAAACGGGGATTGCTGGTGACGATTGCCGCGGACGGAAAGCCGGAGGAAATTTTCCAGCGCAGCGTGGCCGCCCTCGCTGCCCGCAACGGCGGACCGCATCACAAACCGAAGTCGTCTGCGCAGAAAACCCGGCGCCCGGCGAAAAAGTAATTCGCCACTCGCGGCACTTTAGACTTTGCCATGAACCGCCTGCTTGTCATGACCATCATCGGCCAGGACCGGCCCGGGCTGGTGGAATCCGTAGCGGCACTCGTCGCCAAACACGACGGTAACTGGCTCGAAAGCCGCATGTCGCGCCTGGGCGGACATTTCGCGGGCATCCTCCGCGTCGAAGCGCCCGCGCCCAGCGCGGATCCGCTGATCCACGCATTGCAAGGCCTGTCCGGGCAGGGACTGACCATCGTCATTCACGCCGACAAGCCCGCACCTGAAGGCGCTCCCGCTCGCCTGAGCCGGTTGGAAATCGTCGGCCACGATCGTCCCGGCATCGTCAGCCAGATTTCGCACGTCCTCGCCGAACACGGCGTAAACGTGGAAGAGCTGGAAACCGAACGCACCAGCGCCGCGATGTCCGGCGAATTACTCTTCCGCGCCCGCGCCAAACTCAGCCTCCCCGCCTCCTGCGATAGCTCACGCGTGCAAAAAGAACTGGAGCGCCTCGCCGAGGATTTGATCGTGGATATTTCCCTCGCCGAGCTCACCGAAGCGGAGACGAAGTAGTTTTCCTCCTCCGTAGCCGCCGAGGTGACGAGGCTTCATCTATTCGGACGCGGGGAGACTATCGGAGAAGCATGGCTTCAATACGTCGGCGCCAAGCCACCGCTAAAGCTTTCGTAACGTGCAACGGGCCTGCTCTTCCGGCTCACGTCTTCAACGTCAGCACCAGGTTCAACGACGCTTCCGAGACAAACTCCCCGTGTGAAACGCGATCGAAATGCTCGTGACAAGGTACTTGGGAGACAGGCGCAGCGTCACACGGGAGGTTCTCAGCGAGAAGACGCAAGAAAGCGGGCTTGCCGGAAATGAATAATGTTCCGCCGGTCACGGAAATGAGAATCGGATCTTCGGTTCTGCAAAAGCGAAGCTGGCCCAGCGCCCGTTGGTACGGCGAAGAGTCCATTGCTGCTTCGGCGGGAAGATCAATGTTGCCCTCCAGACGGTCACAGAAACCCAGAATCGCCAGCCGCAGTTCGGAAAAGTCCTCGCTCGAACCTTCTATGTCGAGCTCCTCATACGGCTTGGCGGAATGGCGGATTCGGATCATGCACTTTGAGACCAGCCCCGTGAGCGACAGGCGGTCCTTACTCCTGAATCAACTTCTGATAAACGCGGTCGCCGAAGTATTCGTAGCCTTTGTTCTCGTTCGCCGTGCCGGCGACGATCACGTGAATAAAACCATTCCGCTCGACCTGCACAGTGTGAAAAATCTTCTTCTCCGGATTCTGCATCAGCAGCAACTGCAGGCGTCCATCGATAGCGGAGTAGCTTTCGAGGTTCCCGTTGGTTTTGCTGGTGAAAGAGAAGTCATTACCGAAGTCGCGCAGCATGGCGTGGCTCTTGCCCCAGGTGCCGCCGGCGGCGCTGACAAACGTCTTGCCCTCATACAAGGCGATATCGTCGTGATAGGCGAGCACGCACAGCGTGTGGCCGTGTCCGGCGCGCAACCATTCGGCCAGCTTGCGCTCGTGACCGAGCGCGGGATCATAGGCGTAATTGCTGTCCAGGAACGCGATGCGCACGACGTCGTCAGGGATGTGTTCGACCGCATTCAGGTAGCCGAAAATAAAACTCCCCCCGCCGCTGTGTCCGCTGATGACCGTCTCCATGCCCGGACTCGCAAAAATCTTCTGAATGCCAGCGATGATCTCGGGGATTTGTTTATCACCGTGCTCTTTGCGCCAGGCGGGCCAGCTCTTTTTGCCAGCTTCGAGATACGCGACCACGATCACGCGGTTCGTGAGCATCGCGCGCAAGAAACGCGTCTGCGCCGCGATGTGCTGAATATCGAAATGCCAGTCATCCCCGGGCTTCATAATCTTGCCCACGGTCTGCGCGGTCGAATTGCCGTTGGGCAGCGTGTAGAAAATCAGCAGGACAGGTTTGCCCGGCGTAAAATCCGCCGCCGGCGGGGCGTTCAGATGCACCTTGACCTCCGGCTCGATGAGATACGAAGCCGTGCGCTCGCCGTTGGAGGAATTTGTCTGGAAGCTGGAGAAGCCCACGGGAAGCTTCGGTTCCGGCGCTTTTGAAGGTGCGGGCAGACGCGTGACCGCCACAGGATTGGGAGCTGGTAAATCGGCCTTTAGCGGCGCGGGAGCATTCGGGCCGGCCACGGGAACGCCGGTTGCGCCGGTCACAGGAACAATTGCGTTGGTCGGGTATACCGGCGTGGGAAACGCGCCTTCATTGCTGAGCAGCGCGGCTTGTTCCGGATTGGCGAGCAGGTCGGCGACGCGCGTCTTTACTCCGTTCACGACCATTCCCTGGGCAACCAGCCGGGTGCACTGGCTGTAATCCACCCACGCCGCAGCGTGCGTGAGATAGAGCGGCTGAATCGGAACGCCGTTCGTCTTGTGCCAGCCATAGATCGCGACCTTCCCACGCAGAGCCGCGAGTCTCGGGGTAATGACCACATCCTTTTGGTGCCCCGCCACCAGCGCGCCCAGCGGATGCGCCGGCAATTGCTCCGCGCGTTGCGCTAGCACGATGGCGTTGTGATTGCTGAACACCGGCACGGTAACCATCGCCGCGCCCGGCGTCATCGGCATGGGTGTCAGCTTCACAGCAGCGTTCGCGTAAATGGCATCCACCATCTTCGTCGTCGGCAATGAGCAATCCAGATGGTTGGCAAGCCGCTGGCCGAGATTGGGCGAAATGGGTTCAAGGAAATAGTCAGCGTCCGACCCGATGGCGAGGTAATCCGGCGTGACGTAGAAAGTGGCCGTATTGGTTCGGCGGTCCACGACATTGCTGACGACGACCGGGCAAAGCTTGCGGAGAAAATCCGGCACATTGCCCGCCATCACCTGGGCGTAGATTTCCTGCTCTCGCGCCGCCAGATCGAGCGGAGTGACGGCCCGGACAAACTCACTGCCCGTGGGCGCGTTCGCCGGGCGCGGAGGAAGCGAGAGCGTCTGCGCGTGGACCGGATCGATAACCAGGCAGAACAGTGCCGCGATCCCCAGCCTGCGTATCCAGCCACCCGCTTGCATGCTATTTCGATTCCGGTTGAGGATTATCTTTCCGCGGAAACAAGGGCGCCGGCTCCCCAATCTGGTGCCCCGCGCCCAACTGACCCCACGCCGCTTCCGAAAACTTGTTCGGTTCCCCACTCAAACCCACTTGCGCATAAATCCGCGCCGTTGTCCCCGGCACAAACGGCCAGAGCAGCACCGCCAGAATCCGGCTGATCTCCACCAGGTTGTACAGCACTTCATCCAGCCGCCCCGCCTGCGCCGGGTCCTTCGCCAGCTTGAACGGCGCGGTTTGCTCCACGTATTGATTCGCGCGGGTCACCAGCGACCAAATCGCCAACAGCGCGCCCTGCAACTTATTCTGCTCGAGCAACGAACGCGTTTCCGCAATGGCTTTCTCCGCCTCCGCGCGCAATTCGTCGGAAACCTTCGGAACCACGCCGTTGCGATAGCGCTTCAGCATCGAAAGCGAACGATTCACGAGATTGCCCAAGCCATTCGCCAGTTCGGCCGAGTAACGCGAACGAAAACCGGCGTCGGTCCAATTACCGTCCGGACCAATATCCAACTCGCGCAGCACGTAGAAACGAAACGCGTCCACGCCCCATTCATCCACGACGGCGACCGGGTCCACCACGTTGCCGGTGCTCTTGCTCATTCTCGTGCCGTCTTTCTGCCACCAACCGTGGGCCAGAATTTGTTTCGGCAACGCCGCGCCCATAGCCTTAAGCATGATGGGCCAATACACGGCGTGGAATTTCAGGATGTCCTTGCCGATAAGATGCACGTCGGCGGGCCAAAGCTCCGGGCCGCCTGCCGTTCCCGGACGGATCGTAGCCGGCACCCCGGGATCACCCAGGGCGGCAGGGATGCTGATGTAATTCACCAGCGCATCAAACCAGACGTAGGTGACGTAGGCCGGATCGAAAGGAATCGGAATGCCCCAGTTCATGCGGGACGCCGGACGCGTGATGCACAAGTCCTCGAGCACATTGTTGCGCAGGAAGCCCAGCACTTCATTTCGGCGATAATCCGGCTGGATGAAATCAGGATTCGCCTCGATATGGTCGATCAGCCATTGCTGATGGTCCTTGAGCCGGAAATAATAATTCTCCTCCTTCAACCGGACCACCTCGCCCCAGGATTCAGCAAACGTGCCGTCGGGCAGCTTATCCTTCTCCGTCAGGAAGGTCTCCTCACGCGCTGAGTAATACCCCTCGTAGGCGGACTTGTAAAAATGTCCGGCATCATTCAACCGCGAAAGAATGGTCTGCACCGCCTGCTGATGCCGCGGCTGCGTCGTGCGCACGAAATCATCGTTCACCAAATTCAGTTTCGTCGCCAGCCCCTGCCAGATCACTGCCAACTCATCACAGTAAACTTGGGGGGTTTTGCCCTCCTTCGCGGCGGCCTGCTCCACCTTCTGCCCGTGCTCATCCAAACCGGTCAGGAAAAACGTCTCGTGTCCCAGGCTCCGGCGGGCGCGGCAAATCGCGTCGGCGACCACTTTTTCGTAAGCGTGGCCCAAATGCGGGTGGCCGTTGACGTAATCAATGGCCGTTGTGATGTAAAAACGTTTGCCCATCTCCCCTAAACAGTGGCCAACCCCCGCCCGGAAGGCAATCGCAGAACCCCCGCCACCTCAACGAGAACCGAATCTCCACTCGTTCTCCGTAGATTTACTGATGCGTTTAACCCCCTTGTAACCAAAAAATGCTTGCAGGAGGCTTTGCGGTTGGCGATATTTCATGGCAGAAGCACAGACCAGAGACCAAGCACGCATGATTCTGCGACAGGCATCCGGGCGTCGGGGCTTTACGCTCCTGGAATTGTTGGCTGTGGTGGTTACAATTGCCACCTTGGCGGCTCTTCTTTTGCCCGTGTTGACCAAGGCCAAAAACAAGGCCCAGCGGACCAGCTGTCTCTCCAACCTACGCCAGCTCGGCCTTGCCTGGATTCTTTACCACCAGGACAATCGAGATTACCTGGTCGAATCGTACCCCCTCAACAACGCCAATGCCTGGGTTCAGGGCGACATGCGGAACCCCGCCGAGGCCGGTAACTCCGATCTGCTCCGCCAGGGCAAACTTTATCCGTACGAGCGCAACGTCGGCATTTACCATTGCCCCACCGATCGTGGAACCACCGTGGCCGGCACCACCTTGCAAACCGTGCGCAGCTACTCCATGAACTGCTTCATGGGCGGCCGCGCGCCGAATGTCGGCGTGATTCCGGACACCGCCAATGATTATGTTCCGTTCTTCGCGAAAGAATCGGACATTCGCAATCCAGCGGGCACGTGGGTGTTGCTGGACGAGGATGAGCGCAGCATTAATGATGGATTCTTCCTCACCGATCCCACCGCCCAGACCTGGCTCGATTTCCCCGCCGCTTCCGTTCACCGCCACAACTTCAGCTTCGCCCTTAACTTCGCCGACGGTCACTCCGAAATCTGGCACCAGAACGATCCGCAGACGGAACGCGTGATGGTCAATCGCACCGACCAGAGCGGTAACGCCGATTTGGTTCGTCTGGCCCGCGCCTCCACGGCGCACAAGTAATTCCCTCCCGTCCCCGAGCTTGAGCCCTGCGTAGTTGAAGTGTCTCCTTTGACCACGCGGAAAAAATCTTCTTCGGAGAGCGGCTGTCCCCAGCCTCGCCCCTCAGCCACTCAAGGCCGCAAAAACTTCGCCACCGCCTCGCCGCGCGAATGCACGTGCAGTTTGGAGTAGATTCCCTTGATGTGAATGCGGATGGTATCGATGCTCACCGAGAGCAGGTCGGAAATCTCCTTGTACGGCAGGCCCTTCGCCAGGTACTCCAATACTTCGCGCTCGCGACGGGACAGTTTGTCAATGTCACTGCCCGCGCTGCCGCGCAGGTTGAAATATTGCACCACCTTGCGGGCAATATGGCCGGTCATCGGGGAATTCCCGCGATGCACATCGGCGATGGCGGCAAGAATCTCCGTCTGCGGCGTGCGCTTGAGCAGGTAACCGCTCGCGCCGGCCACCAGCGAATTGAAAATCTTGTCGCTGTCCTCATAGACCGTCAGCATCAGGACCTGCGCGGCCGGGACGAGCGTCTTCAATTGCCGGACGCATTCGATGCCGTTCATCTTCGGCAGGTTGATATCCATCAGCACCACGTCCGGCGGATCCTCCGGGATGACCATCAGCGCCTCTTCCGCCGTGCGATAGCTGCCGCAAAAATCGAATCCCGCGGCCTCGCGGATGCGCGTGGCCAGATTCTCACGAATCCAGTCGTCATCCTCAATGATGGATACCTTTATCGGCATACTGTCAGCCAGCTACCATGCACGATTCCGGCAGCTTGGTAAATCACACGAATATGTATATACCATTTGGTCTATTGACTTAGTGCCGGCCTCTATGCCTGCATGACAATGCGGGTGCCCTCGCCGGGCCGGCTCTCGATGGTCAGCCGGCCGCCGATCTTCCGCAATCGCTGGCGCATGTTGTCCAAACCGTTGCCCCCGGACCGCTTCTGATCCAGGGCGAAGCCCCGGCCGTTGTCCGCGATCGAAATCGTCATGCGCCCATCGTTCAGCGTGAGACCGACCTGTACCTCGCTCGCCTTGGAATGCTTCAGCACGTTGTTGAACGCCTCCTTTACCGCCATGAACAGATTATGCCGGATCTCGGTCGAAAGCGCCTGGTTGGGTAATTGCGCGGGCACATCCATGCGGCAGCGAACGTCCGTGTTTTGGAAGTACTCCTGCGCGTACGAAAAGATGTAATTGGCCAGGTTGTCCAGCGTGTCGTTCTGCGGGTTGATGGTCCACACGATTTCGTCCATCGCCCGAATGATCTCCCGCGTGGTGCGCGCAATCGTGCGGATATGCGGATGCAACTGGCTGGAGTCCGCGGTTTCGCGTTCCACCGACTCGGTCACCATCGCCACCTTGGTCAGGCGCGCGCCGACGTCATCATGCAGGTTGGCCGCGATCTGCACGCGCAGCGCCTCGAGCGCGCGCAGCCGTGCCACGCGGGTGCGATACGCGCCCGCCAGCAGCAAACCCAGTCCGGCAACGCACGCCGCGCGGAACCACCACGTCTGCCAGTAATGCGGTAAAATCACGAACGCCAGCGTCGCTCCCTGGTCATTCCAGACCCCGTCGTTGTTGCAACCGATGACGTGAAACCGGTAATTGCCGTGCTGCAGATTATTGTAGCGCGCGGTGCGCTCGGTCCCCGCGTCAATCCAGCCCGTGTCCGCCCCTTCCAGCCAGTACTTGAAACGATTCTTTTCCGGCGCCTGCAAACTCAGCGCGGTGTAGCGAATCTCCACGTCGCCGCGTCCGGAGGGGATTTGCAGCGCCTTGCCCGAGCCCGGCGAACCCGCCAGCCTGGTATCCAGCCAGCGATCCAGCACCCCGCGCAACCGCTGCTTCTCGCCGATCACCTCGTCAATGAACACCGGCGGCACGTTCGTGTTCACCTTGATGCGCGTCTCGACCGATACCACCCCGCGGATCGTCGGAAACCACAGCCGCCCGTCGCGCCCTTTGCAGGCCGCCGGTTTGGCGACACCGTTGCATTGTTTGCTCAGCAGACCGTCCGATTTGCCGAACACCGTGCACGTGACCGCTTTGCGCGCGCCGCGATGCAGCTCCTCCAATTCCTTCCGCGCCACGCGAAAGATTCCGTTCCGGCAGCTCATCCAGAAGTATCCCGCCTCGTCCTCAATGATCTCGTAAATCTCGTCGCTGAATAATCCCTGCGCGGTGGTGCAGGCGGAAAACTTTCCGTCGCGATATTGGTTCAACCCGCCCGCGCGCGTTCCGATCCACAAGGTATGCTCGCCGTCCTCGTACAGCGCCGTCACCGTGCTGTTCGAAAGCCCCTCCTTGGTGCCGAAGTTGGTGAAACTCTTTCCGTCCCACCGGCTTAGTCCGTTCTCCGTCCCCACCCAAAGATTCCCGGCACTGTCTTCGCACAGCGCGAAAATGGTCTCGTTCGGCAGCCCCTGCCCGGTGCCGTACTCGATCACCTTATTATTGCGCCAGAATTTCAACTTGCGGCTGCTGCCGATCCAAAGCCCGCCCTGCCGGTCCTCGTGGATGACCCGGATGGCGTCCCGGGCCAATGTGCCGTTGTGCCGAAAACTGTTCGTGTATCCGTTCTTGAAGCGGTCCAAGCCGCCGCCCGATTCCATGCCGATCCACAGGCTGCCGTCGGTGCCCTCGTGCAGGGCGAGCACGCGATCATCCGTAAGGCCCTCGCGAAAACCGGTGATTTTTCCGTCCTTCAATTGGTCCAGCCCGCCGCCCCACGTGGCCACCCAGATCGCGCCGTTCCGATCCGCGCACACGGACATGATGTTGTTCTCGGTCAACCCCTGTTGCGAGGTGTAGGTCCGAAACCGCGCCGGGTTCAGCCGATACAAACCGTCCTTGGCGCCGACCCACACGTTGCCTTCGCGATCTTCAAAAATCGTATAAATGCGGTCGGAATAGACCGCCTCGGAGCCCGTGCCGCGAACGATCTTTCCGTTCACCAGCCGCGCCAGCCCGGCATAGGTGCCGATCCAGCATTGACCGGAGGAATCCTCGCAATACGCGTTTACGATGGTGCTCGGCAACTTTTCCGTCTGGTTGGTGCCGTAAAAAATCTGCGAGTCATCGCGCACTTCCGTCAGTCCGTCGTTCGACCCGGTCCAGATGTTGCCATGCGAATCCCGTGAGATGAAACGCAAGGCATTGCCCGGCCAGGTGGGGCTGAAGGTGATCGTCGTGCCCAACACCACCCCCTCGGGGCTCATGGTGCTGAGGCCACGTCGGGTGGCGACGCGTAAATTACCGTGATCGTCCTGCGTCACCCCGCGCACCGAATTGTCGGCCAGTCCGTGTTTTTCCGCAAAGATGGTGATCTTGCCGTCCTTGTAACGCGTGAGTCCGCTTTCGCTGCAAATCCAGAGCGCCCCATCCTTGCTTTCGAATAAACAGCGGTTCGTGTTGCTCGGCAGGCCGTCCGTTTCGGTAAGCCGCGTGATCGTTCCGTCTTTCAGCCGCAGCACACCGTAGTTGTCACAGGCAATCCACAGGCTGCCATCCCGCGTCGCGCACAAGGCGCCTATGTATCCGTGCCGGAGTTCCGGGGCGACCCGCTCATCCAGCGGCGTGAAGCGCACCCCATCGAAACACGCCATGCCGTCTTCCGTTCCCACCCACAGATAACCGTCCTGCGTCTGGGCAATGGCCCGCACGGAGATTTGCGGCAACCCTTCGTCCGTCTGCCAGACCCGCGCGGCATACGGCATCGGAGAAACGTTGGCGGCAGCGGCAATCCACGAGGCACAGAGCCAGACGAACCAGGCACCCACCCACCGCGCCAAATGGCCTCTCCCCGGAGCGCGGCTGTCCTCAGCCACAGCGCGCACGATTTCTACTCCGCGGTCGAACGTTGTAGCTGGCCGGATACCCATTCGAAAGCGCTGCAGTTGAACACCCGCCTTCGCCAGGAAGTTGCCGGGAGGCAGGCCGCGACGCAGGGTGGGCGGTCTGCGCCGATGCCGAAAACAACCCGAACCTGAAGAGAGCGTTTGCACGGCGAGTTCGGTGTCTGTATGTTGGCCTTACGGGTGGCCCCCATAGCTCAAATGGATAGAGCAGCGGTTTCCTAAACCGTGGATCCCTGTTCAATTCAGGGTGGGGGTACCAATTTCGACCGGTATTCCTGCGGAAGCTATTTACACCGGTGAGGCCGCCCGGTGCAACTGTCGAATCAGAATTTTGGTGGGGCGTTTATCCCGGGCCCGGCCGCCAAGGCCGCCGGACCCGGAACGCTTCAAGGATGTTTAAAGCTTTGTCTTTCCAGCAGCGCGGACCTTCGCCCAACGGGCCCGGGCAATCGCCGCCAGCCGCGCGCGCGCGGCCGGGGAGAATTTCTTGCTCGGAGCCGGCTTGACGGGTCGGCCGCCAGCGGCGGCGTGGACCTTCGCCCAGCGTCGGCGGGCCGCGGCAGCAATTCTGGCTCTGCCGGCGGCGCTGATGTGTCTGGTTTTGCCGTTGGTTGAACCGGTCGCGGCGGATTCGCCGAGTAAGAGCCTGAGTTCGGCTTCAAGCCCTTCGATTTTTTCTTTGATGACAGCTGCTTTGCGCAACTGTCCTGGAGTGATGTTGAGTAGCATACAGTTTACAAATCTAATGGTTTCACAGGGAAGTCAAGCTTGGCTTATTTTTGCTTGACACAAAAATATGCATTCTTATTCAGTATACATCCTTGCGCTATCTCGATAACTCCCGGATTCGCTTGAGATTCTCCCTCGCTTCATACTGGTCAGGATCGAGTTTTAACGCCGCCTCATAGTAGCCGGTGGCCGAGCCTAAGTCGTTGGAATGAACGGAGATGTTCCCTAATACCACATAGGCCTCCGTGTAATTCGGGTGGTTGGTCAATGCCTGCCGGCAGTAAGTGGCAGACTCATCATAAAGCCCCGACCGATAGCGGTTTACCGCTTCGTTATAGCACAGGCGCGCGATCGCACCTTTCACTTCGGCGACGGATTTGCTGTCCGGATTCCAGTTGTGATGCGGGTAATATTTGATGGCTCGTTCGTAGAATTCGCGAGCTTGCACTGGGTCTTGCGCGGCTTCGGCGGCGACGGCGAGTTGGTAGTTCGCCCGGGGGTTTTCCGGCTGCTGCGCGTACACCACCGTCCAGAGTGTCTTCGCATCCCGCCAGTCAAAGTTTCTCTGGAATGTCATCACGCCAAAGCCCAATGAGCCCAGCAAGGCCGTGCCGAGAAACAACCTGTGCCAAGCTTCCCGCGTTATTTGGACCGCGAGGGCTGTTACCATCAGCGCGACGCTCACCGACGGGAGATAGAGAAATCGTTCACCCAGAAATGCTCCAATCGAAATGATATTCGACACCGGGAGTAAAGTGACCAAGAACCACGCAATCGCGAAAGTCACCCCCGCGGCTTTGACCCGCAGCTTCCAACCGACAAGCAACAATCCCACCATTACCACTCCCGGAACGATCACGGACAGATCGAGAATACTGACAGGCCACGGAACGTCGCTGTAGTCCGGGCTCAAACTGTACGGCGCCACGAGCAACCGAAGATAGTAACCCATGACTTTGATCACCGTAAGTAACCGATGAAAAAAATCCTGCTGATAAAGAATCCCGGTCTGTTGCGTGGACACGAATCCATGCAGAACACTGAAACGAGCTATTAGATAAATCACCAGCCCTCCAGCATATGACACCCGCTCCCGCCAGCGAAAAGGTCGGCGTACCAGCCATTCATAAATGAAGATCATTACCGGGATCGTGACCGCGATTTCCTTGCATAGCAGCGCCAGCAAAAAACAGACCGGCGCCGCCACCCACTGCCCCCGGAGATGAAAAATGAAGGTCAGCAATCCGAACAACGCTGCCAGCAATTCGGTCCGCCCCACCACCATATCCACCGCTTCTGTGTGAACGGGGTGCAATGCAAACAACAATGTTGCTACCGCGACTAGGAGAGGACTGACCTGGCGCGTATCCCCTTCTCCTTCTCTGGAGGAGAGGGCCGGCTTGTTCGCCGTAGTCCTGACGGAGGTGGAGGAGAGGAGGCCGCCCGAAAAACCAGTTGACTGGGCCGCCCCGCCCTGCCCGCCACTCAACATCGCCAACAACACAAAGACCAATCCCGCGTTCGCGGCATTAAGCATGAGATTCACCAGGTGAAACCATGCCGGATTGTTTCCCGCGACCGCGTAATCCACCGCGAAGGTCGCCACTACCAGTGGCCGGTAAAGCAATACCCCCGACGCATACGGCGTGTTCGCCCAGTAATTCGAAACGAAAATCTTCGGCAGATTCCCCAGGTTGCGAATCAAGGAGTTGTCACGAATGATGGCAGTGTCATCGAGATTGAAGTCGTTCCGCAGGCAGTTCGCATAAACCGCGCCGGTGATCAGCGCGACCGCGATAAGATAGGGCAGATGTTTCTTCGACATGCTTTGCCGACGTGCGCAGGCTGCCCGGCCCCGCACTATCATGTCAATTTCTTACCGGAGCGCGGACATTCCTGTCCGCAGCATCGTCCGAAAACCTGCTGCCGAATTCCGCACCCAAACCGCCTCCCGAAATCTGCGGCAAGCCCATGGCGACTTCGAGCTTCGTCATTCTTTCGTCATTCGACATTAGGATTTCGTCATTTTCCATCCTTTGCCTTTTCAAGGCGCGCCCAACCGACAATAATCCCCCCGTTGTGAAAGAAACCAAAAAGCGCCTCGTCCTCATCATCCTGTCCAACCGCCTCCATTTTCACGCCAAAAAACATTTCATCGAACTGACCTGCAATCGCGAAGGAGACATTGCCAGCCAGCGCCGCCTGCCGCGTGCGCCCACCAAGGCCCGCTTCGACGAGGTTTGGGAAAACGACGAGGGCCGGAGCGATTTCGACTCCTGCCACAGCTTCAAAAAGAAATACACCCACAAGCTCATCCGCAAAACCCAGGCGTGATGTTCCGCTTGCTCCTACTCTTGGCGGCGCTGCTGACGACCACGCCCCCCTTGCTCGCCGGCCATTTCGAAACCCTCGGCACCCCCGTAAAATCCGTCATGGTGGCCACCACCTGCTCCGGCGTGGACGAGCACGGCGACGCCGTCTTCTATTTCAGTTGCTCCCAGCCAGGCGGCAAGCTCCTCCTCGTCCAATACAATCCTCGCACCAAGGCCACCCACCAGTGGCCCGCGCCCGTTGGCGAAGGCGCTTGGGCAATGGTTGAAAGTCCCGACCACTGCATCTACCTCGGCACCTGGGAAAGCGGTTACCTTCTCAAATTCGACCCCACTCACGCCACTAACGGCATCCAATCCCTCGGCAAACCCAGCGCTTCCGAGACTTACATCTGGCAGCTCGCCGTCGGCGCGGACGGCCGCCTTTACGGCTGCACGTACCCCCAGGCAAAGCTGGTCCGCTACGACCCCAAGGAAAACAAAAGCGAAGATCTCGGCCGCCTCGACCCCAGCGAGATGTACGCCCGCATGATCCACACGGGCACCAACGGACTGACCTATATCAGTATCGGGACCGTGCACGGACAGATTATCGCCTTCGACCCCGTTGGCGGTGAACGTCACGGCATGTTCCCGGATGACCAACGGCCTCCAGGCACTCCAAATGTCTATCTTGCGAGCGATGGTCGCGTAGTAGCCAGTGCCGGCAGCCAGGCCTACGAGTGCGTCGGCAAGACCCTGAAGAAAATCAACGCGCTGCCATCCGCGCCCGCCACTTCTCTCCCGGACGGTCTCACTTTGCTCAAAGCGACGGTCGCACGCGGAAACATTGACTGCGAATTCCGCGACCGCGCCGGGACTATTACGAAGCACGAAGTTCGCATCGATGCCGCGCCGGTCGCCCTCTTCGTCGTCGGTTCCGGTCCAGGCGGCCGCATTTTCGGCAGCACTGCCCTGCCGTTGGAAATGTTCGATTACGCGCCGGCCAAAGGTGAGTTTCGCGATCTGGGCAATCCCACGGACGTCGGCGGCGAAATCTATTCCTTCACCACCTCAAGCAACCTTCTCTACCTCTGCGCGTATCCTCGCTCCTACCTCAGCGCCTATGATCCCACCCTGCCCTGGGACTATGGCCATTCGCCGACCAACAATCCGCGCGGCATCGGCTTCATGGGCGACGGCCATCTACGCCCGCGCGACATGCTCACCGGCCCGGACGGCCGCATCTACGTCGGCAGCCTCGCGCCTTATGGCCAGGTCGGCGGCGCGCTCGGAATCTTCGATCCCAAATCGAACTCCGTTACCGAAAACTACCGGCACATCGTCACCAATCAGGGCATTTCCTCCCTGACTTTTGAGACCAAAACCAAACGCCTTTTTCTCGGCACCGCCACCGAGGCCGGCGGCGGTGCGCGAGCGGTTGCCCGCGAATGTGTCGTCATGGCCTGGGACCCGGAAACCCGCAAGCCACTCTGGCAGCAAGTCATCGTTCCCGGAGATACCTCCATCTCGGCCCTCGCCACCGCCCATGGCCGGGTCTTCGGAGTATCACGGCCCTCCGGCACGCTGTTCGTCATTGATCCCTCCGATTTCAAAATCCTCTCCAAATCCAAATTGGCCGCCGGCAATCTCCTGGACATTTCCCTCGGCTACTATGCCCCCCACGATCGCCTCTACGGCCTCACCGCCCACAGCATCATCGCCATCGACCCCGAAACCTTCGCCGTCACCGAAGTCGCCCGCGCCCCCGAGCGCATCAACTGCGGCTTCGCCCTCACCGACACCGGCCTCTACTTCGGCTGCGGCCCCCGCCTCATCCGCTGGCGGTGGGACTAGCCCTGTGGAGGCAGGCGTCCCGCCTGCCGTAGAGCCGGGCGTCCCGCCCGGCGGCCAAAACCTCAGAAACACCCCGCAGCTTCCAAATCGCCCGCAGCCGTTATCACCACCTTCCACCTGTCTCACCCGTCCCACCGGTCCCAAACGTCCCACTCGTCCCATTCCACCAGCCACCACGCTTGAGTCGCCCCCCACCTTGGACTAGATTGCCCGTCACATGAGTGATGCTTTGAACGAGCGGATCCAGACCGCGGCTGGCTGGATCAGCAAACTGCGGGCAGAAATTGGCCACGTCATCGTCGGCCAGGAACAATTGGTGGACCGCCTGCTGGTCGGACTGCTCGCCAACGGCCACGTCCTGCTCGAAGGCGTCCCCGGCCTCGCGAAAACCATGTCCGTTCGCACCCTGGCCACCGCCATTCACGCGTCGTTTCACCGCATCCAATTCACTCCCGACCTCCTCCCCGCCGACATCGTCGGCACTCTGATTTACAGCCCGCAGGACGGCAAATATCACGCGACCAAAGGCCCCGTCTTCGCGAACTTCGTCCTCGCCGATGAAATCAATCGCGCCCCCGCCAAGGTCCAGTCCGCGCTCCTCGAAACCATGCAGGAACGCCAGGTCACCCTCGGCGGCGAAACCATGCCGCTCCCCGTGCCCTTCCTCGTGCTCGCGACCGAAAACCCGATCGACCAGGAAGGCACCTATCCCCTCCCCGAAGCCCAGGTGGACCGCTTCATGTTCAAGGTCCTTCTCGACTACCCGACCTTCGAGGAGGAACGCCGCATCCTCGACCGCATGGCCTTCACCTCGCCATCCACGCAGGTGAAACCGGTGATCCCACTCGAGGAAATTCTCGCGACCCGCAAGCTCGTGGACGAAATCCACGTGGACGAAAAAGTCCGCGATTACATCGTCCACCTCGTCTTCGCCACGCGCAAACCCGAGCAATACAAACTCGACGCCAAAAACCTGATCCAGTTCGGCGCTTCGCCGCGCGCGACGATTTATCTCACGCTCGCCGCGAAAGCCTGGGCGCTGTTGCAGGGCCGCTCTTACGTGACACCCGAGGACGTCAAGAGCATCGGCCCCGACGTCCTGCGCCATCGCATCATCCTGACTTACGAAGCCGAAGCCCAGGCCATCACCACCGATGCCCTCATCAAAAAGATTTTCAACGCCGTGCCCGTGCCCTAAGCCCGGCCGCCTCCCCCGTCCCGCATGACCGAAATCGAACTCCTCGAAGCCGTCCGGCGCGTGGAGGTGCGCACGAACCGCCTGGTCAACGACACCATGGTCGGCGCCTACCTCAGCCATTTCAAGGGCCGCGGCATGGACTTCGAGGAACTCCGCGAATACGTCCCCGGCGACGACGTCCGCGACATTGATTGGAACGTCACCTACCGGATGGGCCGCCCCTTCGTGAAACGCTACCGCGAGGAACGCGAGCTGGCGCTCATCCTCGCCGTCGACGTCTCCGCTTCCTCCGCGTTTGGTTCCGGCAAACGCACCAAACGCGAATACGCCTCCGCCATCGCCGCCACCATGGCCATTTCTGCCTCCCGCAGCAGCGACCGCATCGCGTTGCTCCTTTTTTCGGACGAAGTGGAGCTGTTCGTTCCTCCGCGCAAAGGCCGCCGCCACATCCTGCGCATCATCCGCGAACTCCTCTTTCACCAACCCCGTCGCCCCGGCACCAACATCCCCGCCGCGCTATCCTTCATCAACCGCGTCGTGCCGCGCCGCTCGATCGTTTTCCTGCTCACCGATTTTCTCCACAGCTTTTCCGACAGCAAGCAAACCGCACCCGACGGCCGCAATTCCCTTCAGGAAATCGGCCTCACCAACGCCCGCCACGATCTCGTCTGCGTCCACTTGCACGACCCGCGCGAAAGCGTCCTCCCCGCCGCCGGCCTGTTGACCATCGAAGATTCCGAGACCGGCGAACTGCTCGAACTCGATTCCCAACGCGCCGGCGTCCGCAACCGTTTTGCCGCCGCAAACAACGCGCGCCTCGCCGACCTCGACATCGCCATGCGCCGCGCCGGCGTCGACACGCTGCGATTCTCCACCGGCGAAGACTTCGCCCAATCGCTCCAGCGCTTCTTCGAAACCCGCCGCGCCCGGAGGCGAGCATGAACTTCCCCCTCCGTAGCAGCCGAGGTAACGAGGCTCATAATTTTCGACTGCCCGCAAAGGCCGGCTTCACAAAAGACCGGCTCCGTTCCCAACCGTCCAATAGCTCCCCCTCTCCTTTGGGAGAGGGCCGGGGTGAGGGGAATTTTCCGTCCAACTGCGAGGACGCGATTAAAGCAGTGAGAACTTCCACCCATCTCATTCTCCTCATCACCACCATTTTACTACTTCCCACTCTCTCCACCTTCGCGATCAGCAAATCCGCCTCCCCCGACGAAATTCCGCCCCTTCGTCCCCCGCGCGGCGAAATCCCCGCCACCTACTGGGAACAGCACGGCTCCCGAATCCTCCTCGGCACCATCGCCGTTCTCGCCGTCGCTTCCCTCGTCCTGTGGCGCCTGAGTGTCGTGCGCCCCACCCCCGCGCCTGAAGCCGGCGTCGTCGCCCGCAAATCCCTCGACTCCCTCGCCGGCCAACCCGAGGACGGCGCGCTCCTCAGCAAAGTTTCGCAAGTCGTTCGCCGTTACTTTCAATCTGCCTTCGCCCTGCCCGCGGGCGAAATGACCACCACCGAATTCAACCGCGTCCTCACTGCCAATCCCGAAATCGAACCCGAGCTCTCCACCACGCTCGCTGATTTCCTCCGCCGCTGCGACGAACGCAAATTTTCCCTGCCCGCCCCCGCGCCACCGCTCGGAGCCGTGGCCCAAGCCCAAGCCTTGATCAATCAAGGTGAAACCCTGCGCCGCCAGCCCGTCAATTCCCCGCCACCTACAACCCCGGCCTCCGCCCAACCTCAGCCGTCATGAACGGCAATTTCGAATTCCAATTTCCCTGGGTGCTGGGCCTGCTGATCCTGCTGCCCATCTACGCCTGGCTGCGCGGCCGCGTCGGCCGGTTCTCGGCCCTCCGCTTCCCCAGCGCCGAAATCGCCCGCGCCGCCGGCGTCACCGCCCGCGCCTCCGCCGGCCGGCTCCTCGTCTTTCTCCGCATCCTCGTCGTCGCGCTCTGCATCGTCGCCCTCGCCGGTCCGCGCTTCGCCAACGACCACACCGAAACCCAGTCCAGCGGCATTGACATCATGCTCGTGCTCGACCTCTCGTGGTCCATGATGGCCCTCGACATGGGCAAGCCCGATGAACGCATCTCCCGCTTCGACATCGCTTCGCAGGTGATGGAGGATTTCGTGCGCAAACGCAAAGGCGACCGCCTCGGCCTCGTCGTCTTCTCCGCCGTGCCCTATCTCGCCAGCCCCCTCACGCTCAACCACGATTGGCTCGTCGAAAATCTCCACCGCCTCCACGTCGGCCTCCTGCGCGACCTCGGCACCGCCATTGGTGACGCCGCCGCCGCTGGCGCCAAACGCCTCAAGGACCTCCCCGACAGCAAAAGCCGTGTCATCATCCTCCTCACCGACGGCGATAACAACAAAGGCGAAATCGATCCCGTGCCCGCCGCCCAGCTTGCCGCCGCGCTCGGCATCAAGGTTTACACCATCGGCATCGGCATCGAAGCCCCGTGCTCGCTGCCCAAGTTCGATCCCTCCACCGGCAAACTCGTCCTCGACGCCAACAACAACGTCGTTCCCACGATGACCCTCCAACCCGCCAACTACAGCGTTCTCGACAAGATGGCGCAGCTCTCCCACGCAAAATTCTTCCGCGCCACCAACCGCAGCGAGCTGCAAAAGATTTACGACGACATCGACCGCCTCGAGAAAACCGAAGTCAAACTCCGCCGCTTCACCACCTATCGCCCGCTCTTCCAATGGCCGCTCCTCGCCGCCGCCGGCCTCCTCGCGCTCGAACTCCTCCTGGCCAACACCCGCTTCCGGAGGGTCCCATGAATCCCTACGCTGACCCCCATTTCGCCGAACCCCACTGGCTCTGGCTCGCTGTCCTCGGTCCCATCCTCCTCTTCATTCTCCACCGCTACTCCACCTGGGCCCGCCGCCGCCAACTCGCCCAAATCGCCGCCCCGGAAATCACCGCCGATCTCACCCGCTCCCACAGCCCGCTCCGCCGCGGCCTCAAACATTTTCTCCTGATTGTCGCCGTCGCCGGTCTCGGCCTCGCCCTCGCGCGCCCGCAATGGGGCGAACTCGAAAACTCCGGCCAGTCTCTCGGCCACGACATGCTCTTCGTCCTCGACTGCTCGCGCAGCATGCTCGCCTCCGACATCCCGCCCAGCCGCCTCCAACGCGCCAAACTCGCCATCATGGACCTCGTCCACCGCCAGGGCCCCGGCCGCCTCGGCCTCGTCGCCTTCGCCGGCCAGGCCTTCCTCCAATGCCCCCTCACCTACGACGCGAACGCCTTCGAGGACACCCTCATGATGGTGGACGATAAAACCATCCCCATCCCCGGCACCGACATTGGCGGCGCGCTCGAAGAAGCCGGCCGCGCCCTCGACAAGGACGACCGCCAAAAAATCGTCATCCTCCTCACCGATGGCGAAGACTTGGAAAAAGGCGGCATCAAAGCTGCCGAGGAATTGGCGAAGCGCGGCGTCATCGTTTTCACCCTCGGCGTCGGCACCGCCGCCGGCGCGGAAATCCGCGTCACCAACGAGCGCGGCCAGACCGAACTCCTCCGCAACAACAAAGGCGAAATCGTCCGCAGCCGCCTCGACGAACCCACCCTCACCGCCATCGCCCGCGCCACCCACGGCGAATACTTCCCGCTCGGCTCCCTCGGCGAAGGCCTCGCCAAAGTCCGCCTCGCCATGGACGCCATCGACGCCTCCCGCCCCGCCGCCCCCGCGAAAAAGCTCGGCATCGACCGCTTCTACTGGCCGCTCGCCATCCTCCTCCTCCTCCTCGTCCTCGAATCCCTCCTCGGCACCCGCCGCTCCCACTCACCACCCGTCCCCTCCCTCGAGCCTAATCGGGCCACTTGAATCAGTCCCATCGGGACGACAGGAAATAGCCCACCGATTCATCGATGGGTTGGGATTCGAAACTCGATCAAGTCCCGCCAGGGACGAAAGAAGCCCATCTTAATTCCCCACAAACGGCGCGCGCAATCTCATGATCCGCGCATTCTTGGCCCGCGCTCTCAACCACAACTCCGCGCACACCGCGACCGACATCCAGATCCCGAGCCACCGCACCACGCGCCACTCCTTCCGCATGCTGAGAATGATTCCATCCATACGCTCACCCGCGTTCTCCGGCAGCGAGTGCCCCTGCCGCCGCCAATCCGCCAGCGCCGCGCGCTCCTCGGAGTAACGCTTCCAAACCCGCGACTCCCCGATAAATGAATAGCCCAGAACCAGGAAAGCCAGCACCAGCGTGATAAAGAGGGCAAACCGCATATTTCCTGAAACACCGTCTGCCTCCCCGAGTTCCGGGCGATCACGACAAATTCCGCCACGTACGCGGGCCTCACTTCCCGGAACCACTTCCCGTCCTAATTATACCCAGCTTTCGTCGAATCGCCGGCGACATCGTCTTCCAATAATCTCTCGGCAATGCAGCCAGGCAGATGAAGAGGAAAACATTGAGCACCGGAACGAGCAGCAGAATTGCCGCTGCCGGAGACATCCCAAAATCCACCACCCGCGGCAACACTATGAAGATGACGGCATAAAGCACCCACACCGCCGCCCAAATGGCGAGGAGATAGTCGAACGTCGGGGCTTTCTCCGGCAGGGCACGGATGGGAAACCCACTGAGATACATGCACGGAGGTACTAAGAATAAGCGGACCAAAAAAGCCATCGGGCCGATCCGATTGGGGAATAGGATCTCCCACAGCAAATTGCGTTTGGAAGTCGGGTCGCTCATGGTTCGCAGCGTCGGAGATGTTTCTAGCCACCTGCCGCGCATTTTGCAACCCGACGCGGCTGCTTCGTTGCGCGGCCAGATTTGGAATCACGCAATTTCACCCCCAAATAATCCCCTGTTTCTGGTGCTTGGTCATTGATGTTTCTCTGGTTCTTGGTCCTTGGTCCTTGGAGCTTTTCACCCCTTCTGCTCCTTGCCGATCCACCTCTTTTGTGGTATCTAAAGCCAACTGCGTCGCACTTATTTATGTTAAGCTTGCCCGGTGGTCTGCGGTGGGGAAGGTTTAATCACGCCGCCCTCGGGCTCGTGTGTATTTTCGCCTGCGCCCGCTTCTCCAGCCACGCCGCCACCAACACCGTCACCAGTGCGCTGGATGCCGGTCCCGGCACATTTCGCCAGGCGCTCCTCGACGCCACCAACAGTGCCAACACCATCAATTTTCAGATTTTCCCCAGCGGTTCCTACACTATCGTGCCGCTCTCCGTGCTGCCGCCGATCACGCACCCCGTCATCATCGACGCCACCACCCAGCCCGGGTACGCCATCAACAAGCCGGCCATCGAACTTGACGGCATCAGCGCCGGCGCGAACGCCGGCCTCCGCATCCTCGCCGGCGGCAGCTCCGTCCTCGGCCTGGCCATTAACCGCTTCGGCGCCCAAGGCCTGCTCCTCCAGGGCCCCGGCACCAATATCGTTCGCGGCTGTTACGTCGGCGTCGCCCTCAGCGGCTCCAGCGCCAAAGGCAACACCCTCCAGGGCATCTGGCTCAACGGCTCCCCCGGCAACATCATCGGCGGCACCAACGCCGGCGACGGCAACGTCATCTCCGGCAACGGCGACGCTGGCATCTACTTCGTCAGTGCCGTCGGCAACATCATCCAGGGCAATTTCATCGGCACCTCGGCGAACGGCTCGAACAAAATCGCCAACGCCTCCCACGGCCTGAGCCTCAACCCCGCCTCCGGCAACCAGATCGGCGGCCCCGCCCCCGGCCAGGACAACGTCATCTCCGGCAACAATGGCAGCGGCATCTACCTCAAAGGCGCCACCACCACCGGCAATCTCATCCAGCAAAACTACGTCGGCCTCGACGTCAGCGGCACCACCGCCCTCGGCAATTCCGTGGACGGCATCGCGCTCGAAGGCGCCCCCGGCAACACCATCGGCGGCAGCGTCGCCGGCGCCGGCAACGTCATCTCCGGCAACAGCCATTTCGGCGTGGATGTCTTTTCCGCCGCTTCGAGCAATTCCATCCAGGGCAATTTCATCGGCACCGATCTCACCGGCCGCCTGTCCGTCCCGAACCTGGCCTCGGGCGTGATCCTCTCCGCCGCGCCCGGCAATCTCGTCGGCGGCACCACCGCCGCCGCCCGCAATATCATCTCCGGAAACATGCTCGACGGCCTCGTCATCAGCACCAACACCTGGGCCACCACCGTGGCCGGCAATTATATCGGCGTGGACGTCACCGGCACCAACACCCTCGCGAACAAAATCGAAGGCATCTGGATCACTTCCGCCAACTCGAACACCGTCGGCGGCGTCACCGCCGGCGCGCGCAACGTCATCTCCGGCAACAACTCCAACGGCGTCCTCATCGCCTGGGGCGCCACCGCCAATTGGATTCAGGGCAACTACATCGGCACCGACGCCACCGGCGCCCGCGCCCGGCCCAATGTCCGTTGCGGCATGGAAATAGATGCCCCCGGCAATCTCATCGGCGGCGCTTCCGCCGGCATGGGCAATCTCATTTCCGGCAATGGACTCGACGGCATCTTCCTCGCCGGCGCCACCGCCAACGGCAATTTCATCCAGGGCAATTTCATTGGCACCGATTTGAATGGCACCGCCGCCATCGCCAACAACCGCGGCGGCGTGGGTGTCTCCGGCGCGCCGGCAAACCTGATTGGCGGCACCGCGCCCGGTGCCGGCAACCTCATCTCCGGCAACGCCAACGCCTCCGGCGACGCCGGCATCTATCTCTTCGGCAGCGGCGCGACCGGCAACACCGTCCAGGGCAACAAACTCGGCACCACCGTCTCCGGCATGGCGGGACTGGGCAACAACTTCGAAGGCATCTACCTCGAGCGCTCGTCGAGCAACCTCATCGGCGGCACCGTGGCCGGCGCGGGCAACGTCATTTCCGCCAACAAGACCCGCGGCATCTATGCCACGAACGCAAATTGGAACGTCATCCAGGGCAACTTCATCGGCCTCGCCGCCGACGGCACCTCGAACCTCGGCAACACCTTCCACAACGTCGAACTCGAAGCCAACGCCTCCAACAACCAGATCGGCGGCCTGGTCGCCGGCGCCGGCAACCGCCTCGCCTACGCGCAATCCGTCTATTGCGGCGTGCGTATCCGCGTCGGCAGCACCAACAATCCCATCCTCTGCAATTCCATCTTCAACAACGGCGCCCTGGGCATCGACCTCGGCACCGCCGCCACCAATGCCAACGTCCATTGCAGCGCCTTCACCGGCGCCAACATGTCCCAGAATTTTCCGATCCTCACCCAGGCCGTCAGCGGCAACGGCACCGGCGTCCGCGGCACCTTCGACAGCTTCGCCGGCAAAACCTACCGCCTCCAGTTCTTCGCGAATCCTTCCTGCGACGCCTCCCTCAGCGGCGAAGGCCAGATTTATCTCGGCGACAAAGTCCTCATCACCAACCCCGGCTGCACGACGAACTTCGTCGCCACGCTGCCCGGCAACGTCCCCATCGGCTACGTCATCACCGCCACCGCCACCGATCCTGCGAACAACACCTCCGAATTTTCCGGCTGCGCCCTCATCGCCTCCGTGCCCACCCTGAAATTCACCCCGCCCGCGACCGGCCCCTCGCCCAAACTCACCCTCGCCTGGACCAATACCACCAGCGGTTTCGTCCTCAAGCAAACCCTCAGCCTCGTCCCGCCCATCACCTGGACCACCGTCACCAACGTCCCCGTCAACACCAACGGCCAGTTCGTCGTCGCCGTCCCCATCTCCGTCACCAACCGGTTTTTCACCCTCAGCTTCGAGTGAAATCCCATTCCGTAGCAGCCGAGGTAACGAGGCTCCATTCAGCCGGAAGCAGTGTAACTTTCGGAAAACGGGAAACTGGCCCTGCAACCCAAATCTCCGCCTCCGGCTTCATCCCCAAAGGGGATGCATCCTCCAGCCCAGGGTTGCGAGGCCACGAGCTACCCTGGGTAAGCCGCGCCATTTATTTTCTTCTCCCTCTCCTCCTCTGGAGGAGAGGGCCGGGGAGAGGAGGCCGCACACTCACCGACAACCGTCCAACTACCCACTTACGCGATCACGACCACTGCCCTCCCCTCCTCTCTCAAAACCGTCCGCGCCCAACCTTTGGTCCTTGGTCCTTGATGTTTCTCTGGTGCTTGGTCCTTGGTTCTTGGTCCTTCTCCTCCCCCGCCTCCACCCCCGCCACCTTCTCCACCATCATCACCAACGGCCCCTCCACCAACCGCTTCAACATCGTCTTCCTCTCCGAAGGCTACACCTCCGCCCAGCAACCCCAGTTCCTCGTGGACGCCACCAACGCCTTCGCCAGCCTCCTCGCCCACCAGCCCTATCTGGAATACAGCAACTATTTCAACGCCTACACCATCCAGACCAACTCCGCCCAATCCGGCTCCGACCACCCGGCCTATCCCACGTCCGTCAACACGGCTTTCAACAGCACCTTCGACGCGAACGACTACATCATCTCCATCCCGCCCAACTTCGCCGATGGCAACTCCACCCACGGCCAGGGCAAGGTGGACACCCTGCTCGCCACTTTCATGCCGGGCTATAGTCTTTCCGTGCTCCTGGTCAACGACCTGGCGTCCGGCGGCTCCGATGGCTTCGACAAAACCGCCATCGCCTCCACCAGCGCCGCCCTTCCCGAAATCCTCACTCACGAATGCGGCCACGTCATCGCCAACCTCGGCGACGAATACACGGTGGATAATCCCGGCTTCCCGAACACCGAGGAACCCAACACCACCACCCAGACCAATCGCGCCCTCATCAAATGGAACGCCTGGATCGATCCCTCGACCCCCGTTCCCACCACCCCGCAAGGTTCCTACCCCGCCTCCGTCGGCCTCTTCCAGGGCGCGCACTACCACACCAACGGCTGGTATCGCCCCAAGCTCGACTGCCTGATGAATCACCTCTACGCCCCGCTCTGCGAAGTCTGCCAGGAAGCCATCATCATCGCCCTCTACCGCGAAGTCCGCCCCGTCGAATCCTTTTCTCCCGCCAGCACCAACCTCTCCACCGCGACCAACCAATCCCTTTCCTTCAGCGTCACCCTCCTCCAACCCGCGACCCACAATCTCACCGTCCAGTGGTACACCAACAACGTCGCCGTCCCCAACGCCACCAACACCTCCTTCTCACTCCTGCCCCTCGCTCTGACCAACGGCGCCACCAACCGCGTCAAAGCCATCGTCCACGATCCCACCACACTGGTCCGCACCGACCCCACCAATCTCCTCACGCAAACCATCCAATGGACCGTCGCCGTGACCGTCCCGCAACTCTCCCTCGACTCCAGCCAATGGCTCCCCAGCGGCAAATTCAAATTCCGCCTCACCGGCGTCGCCCCTTCCGGCTTCGTCATCCAGGGCTCCACCAACTTCACCTCCTGGACCTCCCTCCGCACCAGCACCTTCACCGCCGGCCAGTTCTGGTACACCAACACCTCCGCCAGCAACTTCACCCGCCGCTACTTCCGCGCCTACACCCCGCCATAACCAGCGAGCTTCCGCTGCTTTCCTCATTCGTCATTCGGATTTCTTTCGGATTTCGTCATTCGTGCTTCGTCATTTACCCGCCAGATCAGCGACCAAATCTCCTCAAGCGTTTCAAATCCTTTCCTCCTCCAAATCATACACATCAAAGAACACATAAACCGGCCGGTTCTTCGGCACGAACTGCGGCACATAATCCTCCATATACTCCTGCACCCCATCCGGCAGCTCCGCGATCCGCTTCGTCCGCATCTCATTGTTCCACCGGATCACCTCGATCCGTTCCTTCTGCTGCGCGTTCTTCTTGATCCAAGCCCCGATCTCTTCATCCGTCGCCCCCGTCCCCACATACTTCCGGAAATCCTTATACTCAATCCCCGCGAACCCCAAAAACATCGCGTCCACCGGACACCCCGAATGATACTCACCGCCCTTGCCGATCAGCACCGACCGGCACTTATCCACCGCCCGCGCCGCCAGCACATATCCGCCGATCATCTCCCGCGGACTCCGCGGAAAATCCTTCGTCAAATCCTTCGCCAGGAATTTCAACTTCTCTTTTGTATTCATGGTAATCTTTCGTTTTCAGTGTTCGTAGTTCAATTCCCGTTCACGACCCAACCCCTCTGCCATCCCGGCCGCAAACACACCCCTACCATCACCTCAAAACGCAGATTCCTCCAATACCGACTTTCACTACTCAGCCTGCTCTTAAAGCATGCTCGACCACTCGCGCCCCTGCATTCGCCAGCCCTTTTCCGGTTCTAACACTAAACAACGAACCAGCACCTCGGACACTTACGCGGCCGCAGCCAGGCACTGCCCCTGGCTTGCCGTGGCTTTCATCCCGAAGGGATGGCATATGGTAGCCGGTGGTCGTTCCGAGTCAGCGAGGAACGACCACCGGTTCACAAATTCGAAACTCCCTGCATCCGATAAGGATGCCAGAACATGGGCGCCCAAGAACTAACCCAGGTTTTGGGAGTCGTCACGCACAGCACCCGCCTCTACTTCAACCGATACTTCCTAAAAAACTCCCAGATCAAATCATTCGCCGAAACATTGATCGCCGACTTCCCCAAAAAACTCACCGGCGGCTCCATCCCCGGCCACGTATGCCCGCCGCCCTCGATCGTCACCAGCACCACCTCCGACTTCCCCTTCCCGCCGCCATACACCGTCCGCGTCACCTTCATTTCACCCTTCGGCTTCGAAAGCACATCCACCTTCGGCACGGGATTACATCCATCCAGCCTCACCCACGTCTGGATCGACGCCCCCACGCTCATCATGTGCCCCGATTTCGCCGGCGCATTCGTGTTCAACGAATACGCCACAAACGAATCCTCCGTCCCATGAAAATGAAGCACCGGCACCGGCCGCTTCGGACGGCTCTCGCCGATCATGATCGTCCCCGCCACCGGCGCGATCGCCACGATCCGGTCCGACATCTCCGCCGCCAGCCGGTAACACATCATCGCCCCATTGCTCAACCCGCACGCATACACGCGATTCGTGTCCACATTCACGATCCCGCCCAAGTCATCCAGCACCCGCCGCAGAAACGCCACATCATCCGGCTGCCGCTCCGCCAGCCTCCCCTTCAGCCCGCCCGAATTCCAAATCAGCAACGACCCCAGCCCCGTCCCGCTCGGATACACCACGATGAACCCATTCTTCTCGCTCGTCGCGTTCATTCCGCAAAACGCCTCCATCGCCGGCCCATCCATCATCGCCCCATGCAACGCCAGCACCACCGGCGTCGGCTTCTTCGCCGAATAATTCTTTGGCACATGCACCACGTAACTCCGGTCCCACCCCTCCACCTTCAACTCCCGCGTATGATCCCCCGGCGTCAGCGCCCCCGCCTGCCCCGCCCGCAGCACGCAGGCCGACGCCACCCAAAGCCCCAACAGGACAACCAAAACCTTCTGACCACAAATTCTTCGCATCACTCGCCGCAGCCTATGAACGCCCGCCCCTCACCGAAAGCCTGAAAAGCCCGCCCCCCGTGCCGCCGAAAATCCTGCCCAAGCCAAACCAACCACTACCTCGCCCTCACTCATCCCAAGTCCCAACGGGACGACAGAGAATAGCCCACGGTTTCAACCGTGGGTAAGCTGCTTGGAGATTCCCAAAGTCCCCATGGGACGAAAGAAAAGCCACCTCGCACGTCCCACGTCCCGGAAAAGCATCCCATTCCCTCCCTCGCGCCTCTTCCTTTGAAATTTCAAATTTTAAATTTGAAATGCCTCCTCCCGGCCCCTTCGTCAATCCGGTCAATCCGGTCAATCTGAAGAATATTTGAGTCTCCATTTCTGTACATCTCAACGCTTTCCATTTTTCTGTCCATCGATCATGCAAATTATTGCTTCATCACATGGACAGTCTTTGTCCATGTGCCCCCGCTAAACTTTCGCCCGAGGATGAATGCACTGCCTCACAAATCAGAACCGGCCAACCGGGGAAACCTACCCCCGCGCTGCCTGCCTCCCCCCGGCCGCCGGGACCCCACCCGTGCCTTGGGCCTGTCCAACCCCAGTCAACCTCTGTCAACCCTCCGGTCAACCCTCCGGTCAACCCCAAAACCCCAGCAATCAAGCCTCGTCAAGGCTGGTCAAACCAAAAAAAAAGAACCTACCCCCGCGGCCCTTTCGGTCTTCAACCTGCAACCCATCCGCCCCTCACGCATTTTATCGCACTTCCCATGCCTCAGCCCTATGCCCACGCCATTGACTCCCCCCCGCCTCCCTGCTACCCAAGAACCACCGCGGGCCGGAGAATTCGCACTATGATCAAACACATTCGATTTGGCGCCGGGCCCGCACTGATTTCCTTCCTCGCCCTGCTGTTAATCCCGCACCATCTCTCCGCCCAAGGCACCGCCTTCACCTACCAGGGCAAACTCAACTCCGGCGGCAATCCCGCCCAAGGCACTTTCGATCTCCGCTTTTCCATTGTCGACTCCCCCGGCGGCCCGAACGTCATCGCCGGCCCCATCACCAACGCCACCACCTCCGTCAGCAACGGCCTCTTCACCGTCCTGCTCGACTTCGGCCCCAACGTCTTCGCCGGCTTCGCCCGCTGGCTCGAAATCGGCGTCCGCACCAATGGCAGCCCTGCCGCCTACGTCACCCTCAGCCCGCGCCAGCAAATAACCCCCACGCCCTACGCCATCTACGCGCCCACCGCCGGTTCCGCCCAATCCGTCCCCGCCGGCAGCATCGGCGCCGCGCAACTCTCCTCGAACGCCGTCGGCGAACTCACGCTCACTTCCAGCCTCCTCGCCAAGGTAAACGCCTTCCTCGTCTGGCAAACTCAGAACCGCCCGGTCTTTCTCGGCCTCACCAACGTCACCGCGCCCGCCGGCTATCCCTTCGATTTCGAAATCACCGCCAGCAACAACCCGCCCTTCACCTTCACCTCCTCGCCCCTGCCCGGCGGCCTGTTCTTTTTCCCGTCCGACACTTTCGCCGACATCAGCGGCATCGCGACCAACCTCGGCAATTTCCCCGTCGTCTTCACCGCCCAAAACATCGCGGGCGTCGCCACCGGCGCGATCAGCCTCAACTTCACGTCCTCGCCGCCCGCCATCCAGGATACCCAAACCAATTTCTCCAGCTACCTCCACGCCTCGGCCACGCTCGATGAATTGGTCTACGGCTATCCCCTCGCTATCCAATGGCTGCGCAACGGCTCCCCTCTCCCATCCGCCACCAGCCAGACCCTCACCCTCTCAAATCTCTCCGCCGCGGACGCTGGCCTCTACACCCTCACCGCCAGCAACGCGCTCAGCGCCGTCTCCACCAATATCCAGCTCAACGTGAACAACCTCGCCGTCTGGGGTTTCTTCTGCGATTTCGAAGACGCCTCCGGCACCGCTCCCGCCGGCTTCACCAACGTCATCACCATGGCCAACAACTGCGCCATCCTCGCCCTCACCGCCGACAACCGCCTCGTGCGCTGGGACGACACCGGCCCGGACCCGGTCATGAAGATTACCAACCTGGTCGCCCTCGCCGCCGGTTACTCGCACAACCTTGCCCTGCGCACCAACGGCACCGTCTTCGCCTGGGGTGACAACAGCCTCGGCCAGACCAACGTCCCCGCCACCGTAACCAACATCGTCGCCGTCGCCGCCGCCCAGGATGTCAGCGTCGCCCTCCGCGCCGACGGCACCCTCTTCTTCTGGGGCGACGACGTGAACGACGAATTCACCCTCCCACCGGCCGCCACCAACGTCTACGCCTTCGCCAAAGGCGACGCCCATTCCGTCGCTCTGCGTGCCGACGGAAAAGTCGTGGCCTGGGGCGACGATAGCTTTGGCCAGACCGACGTACCCTCCAACCTCAGCAACGTCGTCGCCGTCGCCGCCGGTGCCGCCCACACCGTCGTGCTACTGAACAACGGCACCGTGACCGCTTGGGGCGACCCCGACACCACCAACATTCCTCCCGGCCTCAGCAACATCATTGCCATCGCCGCCGGCGACGCCGTAAGTCTCGCCCTCCGGACCAACGGCACCGTCGTCTGGTGGGGCAGCGATCAATGGTCGCCGGAAGATTTCCCCACCGACCTGACCCACGTCGTCGCGCTCCGCGCCACCGACGACAACTTCAGCGCCCTGATCAACGACAACCGCAACCTCATCATCACCGGCAAGGTCAACACCGCGTTCAGCTATCAGATCCAGCCCTCCGGTCGGAACAAATACTTCGGCATTGGCCTGCCCCCCGGCCTGAGCGTCGCGCAAGCCAGCGGCCTCGTCTCCGGCACCGTCACCAGCCCCGGCTCCTGGAGCGTCCTCCTCGGCACCCGCAACGCCGTCACCAACGCCACCCAGGTCTTCCACCTGACAATTTCACCATGAACCCTCACTCCGTAGCAGCCGAGGTCACGAGGCTCCATCAAACCAGCCACCAGCAGCACCCAATCACACTACCCGCACAGTCTGTCCCTCGCCCGCGCCCGCTTCCTTCGCGGCCCTCAAAGTTTGAAGTTTGGCATTTGAAGTTTCTCTGGATCTTGGTCCTTGGTTCTTGGTGCTTTTCCGCCTCCGCTCAATCCCTCTCCAACCGCCTCGAATCCATCCTCGCCGCCGAACCCAACCAATGGACCGCCCTCGTCGAAAACGACGACGGCACCGCCATCCTTTTCGAACACACCCCCAACTCCGGTCTCGCCCCAGCGTCGAACACCAAAATGTTCACCACCGCCGCCGCCTTCGCCCTGCTCGGCACCAACTACTCCTTCGAAACCCGCCTCTACGCCGACGGCCCCTTCACCAACGGCAACCTCGAAGGAAATCTGAATCTCGTCTGCGAACACGACCCCACCTGGAACAGCACCGCCTTCCGTTCCGCCCGCACCCCGCTCGACCATATCGCCGGCAAACTGCACTCGCTCGGCCTGACCAACATCTCCGGCAACGTCCAATGCTTCGGCGCCTGCGCCTACGACCTGGGCTCATCCGACAGCCTTTCCTCCCGCGGCACCGCCTCTCACAACAGCGCCGCCGCCACCGCCTTCCTCGCCAGCCTCCGCGCCCACGACATCACCGTCACCGGCAGCGCCCACGGCGAAACCAACTTCACCGCCCCCGGCACCCTGCTCTATACCCATCATTCCTCGGACCTCAATTACGAAGGTCACCCCCTCAAACTCGACGTCGCCTGCATTCCTCTCCTCAAAGTCAGCCACAACGTCATGGCCGACCTCCTCTGCCGCCACCTCGGCTGGAAACTCGCCACCAACGATTCCTACGCCGCCGGCACCAGGGAAATCCTCCGCTGGCTGTCCTCCGGCGCGGGCCTCAAAACCAATGGCATCGTCATGAACGACGGCTCCGGCCTCTCGCGCGGCAATCGCTTTAGCGCCCGCCAATGCGTCACCCTCGTCCGCTACATGCTCGGCGCATATCCCAGTTGGGAAACCGGGCTGCCCATCGGCTGCGTGGACGGCACCATCCGCCGCCGGTTCTGCGATACCGAGGCCGCCGGCCAGGTCCACGCCAAGACCGGCTCCCTCCGCACCTCCATCGCCCTCAGCGGCTACCTCACCAACCCCTACGACCACCAACGCCTGCTCTTCTCCTTCATCGGCAATCGCAATTACATCGATCAGACCGCCACCCGCCGCGCGATTGACGAAGCCGTCACCTGCTTCGCCGAACCTCAAATCATCCAACCTACCATCGCCCTGGACGGCAAAACCGTCACCTTCAACTGGCCCTCCGCAGCCGGCAAACGCTTCCG
The DNA here is from genome assembly GCA_964448135.1 of uncultured Verrucomicrobiota bacterium. Taxonomy (GTDB): domain Bacteria; phylum Verrucomicrobiota; class Verrucomicrobiia; order Limisphaerales; family UBA8199; genus CAYUVH01. The sequence goes on from CAYUVH010000036.1 coordinate 59,648, forward strand.
CATCCAATACAAAACCAGCTTGGCCGACCCCAAATGGCAAAGTGTCGGCGACGAAATCACCGCCACGAGCAGCACCGCGGCCGGCGCGGACCCAGCCATCGACCCCACCACCCAACGCTTCTACCGCGTCATCCGGCTGAACTAATCGTGGCCTCAGGGTATTCCTCGCTGGCAACCGTCCCCGGGAAGTCCTCTGGCTGCGCCGCGCCGGCCGCATGAAAACCGGAATCGCTGTTATCATCGGTCCCCACGTTCTGATCTCGCTTCGGCGTCAGTGACCGCCCCAAGGTCTGGCGGACCAGCCCAACAATGCGCGAGAGCACGTGGCCGCGCCATTTCGATTGGGGAATGTCCTCAGGTGGCGCAACCTCTTCCTCGGGATAAAGTGTGAGACTAAGCTCCTCGATTTGCGACCGAAACCTCGCCTCCACCGCGCTGCGCGTCCATTCGTGTCGGCGGCGTTCGCACAGGCGCTCCCAGTAAATCGCGTTCGTCCGCACCAGCGCGTCTTCGAGCGAATGCCGGTGATACGGCTCGATCTCCTCCGCCAGGCATTCCACCCAGACCGAGTCGCCATCCACGGCCGCCGCGCGTTTCATCGGATAATCAGTGTCCTGCCAGATCGTGGAAAAAATGTAGGACCAACCCACGGGCGGCGGACTGGAAAGCCGGAAATAAATTCGAACCAACGATCCTTCAACCACGCGGCAACGATCCGCTACCAGGCCTGTTATTCTCAAAGCCCTAAATGGTTTGGTTGAGATCACCGACAACATAAACTTCAGCGTGGATTGGCAGGTTGCTCATTCGGTCGAGTTGAACTGCTTTGGGACCACTCGTTTGCAGATCGGCTTTAATGAAATCCTGTTTAGCAGGCGCGGTGCCATCGGCCATTTTCGCTCGCGCGGTCGGTGTGCCTCGGAACGCACACGCGTCCTCCTCACGCGCAACGTGCGAGAATCACGCATGGCGTCCCCGGAGCGCGGACATTCCTGTCCGCAGCAATGTACGAAAACCCTCTGCTCTTAAACTCACCTGCCTCCGCCTCTCCTTTCCCCAACGCTCCGAGGTCGACCGGGTCAGAATCCGCGCGCATCCAGCCCACCCGAAGCTTGGACTTTCATTCCTCCCAAGGTTAAATTGCCCCAGACATGGTGCCGCCCTCCGAACAACCCAAACCCGCCGAGCGCAAACCCGCTTGCCCGCGGGTCACGCGTTACACCGGTGAGGTGGTCTACCTGTTCGCTTTCGACGTCGCCTACGAAATGGTCCGCCAGCCCGTGCGCGAACTCCTCGGCCAGTCGGTCGCTCAATTTGTCGTCGACGCCAGCAAACGCAATCCGCGCCATCTCTTCTTCTTCCGTCCGCAAATGGTCCGGCTCCCTCCACTGGAGCGCATCGGCCCGCACGGCCCCGTTCGCGTCGAGCGCAGCGTCAAATTGCTGCCCGTGGGCGCCATCAGCATCACCGTGCGTGTTCCCTTTTCCGTCGCGCAGGTCGAAGACCTCGTGGTCTATCACGATCTCCAATTCAGCAACGGCTCCCTCAGCGAGGAAGTCCGACGGCTCGCGGAGGACGTGCGCCGCGAGTTGCATCCCTACTACATTCGTCCCGTCGCCCAACTCGCCGACGAGGAGGCTTACACCGTCTTTTGCCTTTCCGCTCCGCTTCAGACCGAAGACGCCTCCGAACTGGGTGCCGAAACCTGGCTCAAAGCCAACCGCCGCGAGGTCGCCTCTCTCCTGACCCAGGAACCGCGCGTTGACCTGCTCTCCAAACAGGAAGCCGATGAATCCACCGGCCGCTTCCTCAGTTACTACCAGCGGGATCTCGTCGTGATAGACTGGGATGCGGCACTAGTTCTGGACGAAAGCGCGAATTTCGACGAAACGCTCTACATCATGGAGCTGGCCAACGTGCAGCTGGCCGAACTGGAAGCCTACGACCGCATGCTCGACGAATCCCTCGAGCGCTCCTACCGCGATCTGGGCGTGGGCCCCACGCGCGGCCGCGGCCGCACCGCCATCCTGCGCGAACTCCGCGAACTGCGCATTGATCTCGCGCGCTTCAGCGACGAACTCAGCAATATCACCAAATTCTTCGGGGACTGGCACCTGGCCCGCATCTACCAGCAGGTCTCCGCGCGCTTCCACCTATCCGAATGGCACCGGACCATTGATGACAAGCTCCAGACCCTCGACGGCCTCTATCAACTCCTCCAGCACGACCGCACCAACCGCTGGATGCTCATCCTCGAAGTCACCATCGTCCTCCTCTTCATCATCGACCTGGTGATCCTCGTGATGGGCTTGCGGCACTGAGCCTCGGGATGTTCCGGCACGACCGGCGGGCTCAACTCCCTACGTAGCAGCCGAGGTAACGAGGCTCACTCATTTCGACAACCCGCTGCAGTCCACTGCATCAAGAAGGGACTTAAACTCAGGCCATTCAACCGATCTTTCTCTGAGCTGGGGTAAGAAGAGTTCTGGGTTCAACCGAACGGATCAAAATTTCACATCCTCCCCCGGACGGCGGCTGTGGCAAAGCCCAGCCGTAGCGCATACATTCGGCAATCGCCAATCGGAAATCGGCAATCTAAAACTTCACATCCTCCGCGCGCACTTCCAGACACTCATCCAAATCCTCCCATACCACCGCCGGGTAAAGTTCCAGTAACTTCGGCGCGAGCTTTATGCCCGCTTCACCAAGCAACCGTTCCGCCTCCTCCGCTGCCGACTCGTAGGCCGCGTTGTAATCCCTCACACTCTTGCGCTGGCGATCATCCCAATGCGCCACATTGTGCACCGGGCTGTAGCGCCCCGCCCAATTCTCCAATTCATCCCGCAGCGGCGATTTGATTTCCTCAAACTCTACCAGCGTCTCATTGCAATGCTGGCAAATCAGCCCCGTCTCCGCCACATCGCGGGTCAGCAACGGCAGCATCGGCGCGCGACAACACGGCGATTCCGTATACGCCGACGGAATCGTCACCAAACGCTTGAGCCAGATTTGCCGGTCATGGCCCCACTGCGCCGCCAGGCGATACGCCCCGACCAGCGGATGGGATGACCTCCACGTCCGTCCCTGGATCTGGCCGAGAGTCTGCGCGAGCCAGCGAGCGAGCGTCAGATCATCGAATTCGCGGAAGACCTGGCTGTATTCCTTCCAAAGCAAGTCCAGCGGCGAGTCGGTATTCGGTCCCATCGCACCTATTGTCGTGGCGGTGGCCCGAATTGTCGAGCGCCGGAAATACCGGCAGCAGGACGAAGCACTCAAGACCGTAGCAGCCGAGCTTTTCAATCGCGTGCGCTTGGTGGGCAAAGGATACGCGCACGCAGGCACGAAGCCCGCGCAACGTCCGCCAGGTTTTGGACTGCGGCAGTCCTCTGCCGCTTTTCGTTCAGAGTCCTCACTCACATCGGACTACCCCACGAACACAATCCCTGTATCTTGGAAGGCGACGAGGCTCCATTTTTCCGGATGCCTTGACGCTTTCGATGCGCTGGAGCCTCGTTGCCTTGGCTGCTAAGATCCTAACTAGTCGCTGCCTTGGCTCCGCCGCCAAACAACCTCTTGAAGATCGAAAACTTTTTCCCCGCCAGATGATGCCGCCACGCATCCAGCACCACCGCCGCGACAATAACCACCCCGGTGATCACCCGCTTGGTCGGCTCGGATGCCCCCACCTGCGCCAGCCCGGCCTCCAGTGTGGCAATGATCAGCACGCCGAAGAAAGTATTCACCACCGAGCCACGCCCCCCCATCAAGCTCGTGCCACCAATGACCACCGCCGCAATCGCCGACAACTCCAGCCCCACACCCGCATTCGGATCCGAAGAACCGAGGCGTGAAGTATAAATGACCCCACCCAACCCGCTAAGCAGACCCAGAATCGCAAATACCGCAATTCGCGCCGGCCGCGGATTGATCCCTGCCAGGCGCACCGCCTGTTCGTTCGTGCCAATGGCGATGAGTTTCCGGCCGAAAACCGTTCGCGAAAGAATGATCTGCCCCGCAATGATCACCACCACCGCGACCAGGAATGCCGGCGAAATACCCAGTCCGCTCATCGGCTTGGAGAGCCCTTCCACCGGCGTTCCGATATAGCGTGTCTGGGAATTCGTGACCAGGTACGACAGCCCGCGAGCGATTTCCAACATGCCGAGCGTCACGATGAAGGACGGAATGCCAAGACAAACACTGATGGCGCCATTCAACGTTCCCGCCGCCAATCCCACCGCCAGCGCCAGCACCGCTGCCAGCCAGAAGGGACAATGTTGATTCACCATCGCCACCCCCATCACCGAACCACAAAGTCCGAGCATGGAACCGACCGAGAGATCAATCCCCCCGATGACCAGCACCAGCGTCATCCCCGCCGCCACCACCGCCAGCGCCGGAATGCGATTTGCCAGCGTGACGAACGTCTGCGAGCCAAGAAAGTTGTGGCTCAACATCCCGAAGAGCAGCACCAACCCAAGCCAGATAATGAGCATGGCCGCATACTCAATCAGTTTGGCGGGTTTGATGCTCATGCCACGTAAGTCTGCGCCGTCATCCAAGTCGGGCTCCGGCGGCAATTTCGGACGCCATGCCCGCCAAAGCGCAATCCATCCAGTTGCAAAAGCTGGTGCCTGCCTCTCTTCGTAGCAGCCGAGGTAACGAGGCTCATGAATTCCAACCACCCGCGACGGCCGGCTTCACTATACGCGGGCTCACACCCAGGCCGCCCAAACGCTCTCCCTCTCCCCGGGGGAGAGGGCCGGGGTGAGGGCGAG
>CAYUVH010000037.1:0-102080 GCA_964448135.1 uncultured Verrucomicrobiota bacterium
CGGACCCGTGCGCAACAACGGCGGCGGCCATGCCAATCATTCGATGTTTTGGAAGCTCCTCGCGCCCAAGGCCGGCGGCGCGCCCACCGGCAAAGTCGCCGACGGCATCAACGCTGCTTTCGGCAGCTTCGACGCCTTCAAGGAAAAGTTTGAAGCGGGCGGCCTCGGCCGTTTCGGCAGCGGCTGGGTGTGGCTCGTGGTGAACGGCGGCAAACTTGAAATCGTTTCCACCTCGAACCAGGACAACCCCATCATGGGCAAGGCCATCGCGGGCGCCGAAGGCACCCCGATCCTCGGCTGCGACGTCTGGGAACACGCCTACTACCTCAAGTACCAGAACAAGCGGGCCGATTATCTGAAGGCCTTCTGGAACGTGGTCAATTGGGCTGAAGTGGCGAAGCTCCACGCCGCCGCGAAGTAAGTTTGCCTCGCTCTAAAATCAAAAACGGGCGTCCGGCCTCCGGACGCCCGTTTTCATTTCCCTAAGTAGCAGCCGAGGTGACGAGGCTCACTTATTCCAACCACCCGCAGTACCCCATTTCTTTAAATCTCCATCCCCACACAAACCTTCCGATCGCTCTCCCTCTCCTCCTTTGGAGGAGAGGGCCGGGGAGAGGAGCCCACCATTTCAAAAGCGAGCCCGCGCTCCCAATCGTCCCAAACTAATTCCCCAACGCCTGTTTGACCGCCGCCTCAAGCTTTTCCCCCCGCAAATCGGTCGCGATAATTTTGCCCTCGCGATCCAGCAGGAAAGTCGCCGGAATGCTCTGAATGCCGTACTTGCCGGCCAGCTCATTCTTCCAGCCCTTGCCGTCGAAATATTGCGGCCACTCCATCTTCTTTTCCTTCAAGAAATTCGTCAGCTTCTTCTCGTCTCCATCCAGGCTGATCCCGACCACCTCGAAGCCCTTCGCGTGATATTCGTCGTACGTCTTGATCACGTTCGGCAGTTCACCCACGCACGGCATGCACCAGGTCGCCCAGAAATCCACCAGCACAATCTTGCCCTGGTAGCTGGCCAGCGACAGCGGCTTGCCGCTCACATCCTTCACGCTGAACGGGGGAAACACCGCGCCGGGCTTGAGCGAGGCGCGCAGCTTTTTTGCCTCCGCCGCCGCCTTCGCATGCTTCGTCACCTCCGAGTCCGGAAAATCCTTGTACAACTGCGCCGTGGTCTTTTGCGCGGCGGCATCGTTGTGCAGAATGTCGGCATACAGCGCCGCCTTCATCGAAAGAATGCGGGCGACATCCTCCGTCTTCTGGTCCTTGTACTTGGCCAGCAAGTCGTCGAACTTCTTCAGTTCCGGCTGCAAGTCCGCTTCCGTGCGCTGGCCGGACTTCAGCTTCGTCTGCACCTCCTGGATCAACTGGTTCAGTTCGGTGGATACGGCGCTTTGCGTTTGCGCGGCCCGCGCCGGTTGCAATGTCACGGCCACGATAAGGGCCGTCAGCGCGGCCAGGATACGAGTTTTCATATTGGGTTCTGCTCTAGCTCCGTTTGGCCTCTTTGGCCCACGAATCTTTCAACGTGATGGTTCGATTTAACACCGGGATTGCGCCCTTGGTTGCGCCGGAATCCAGGCAAAAATATCCGAGCCGCTCGAACTGGTAGCGGAGCTCCGGCCGCGCGTCGCGCAGACTCGGCTCGCACTTGGCGGTGATCACTTCCAGTGAATGCGGATTGAGATGCTGCTTGAAATCCCCGCCCGCATCCGGTTCCGCCACCTGGAACAGCCGGTCGTACAGCCGCACCTCCGCGTCCACCGCATGCGCCGCGCTGACCCAGTGGATCGTGCCCTTGATCTTACGCCCGGCGGTCGCGCCGCCGGTCTTGCTCTCCAGATCGGCGGTGCAGCGCAACTCGATCACCTTGCCCGATGCATCCTTCACGACCTCGTCGCACTTGATGATGTAGGCGTACTTCAGCCGAACCTCGCCGCCCGGGCGCAGCCGGAAATACTTCGGCGGCGGCGTCTCCATGAAGTCATCCTGGTCAATGTAGAGTTCGCGTCCGAACGGGATTTTGCGCGAACCCGCCGACTCGTCTTCGGGATTATTCACGGCGTTCAACTCCTCGGCTTTGCCCTCGGGATAATTCGTGATCACCACCTTGATCGGCCGCAGCACGGCGAGCCGGCGCAGCGCCCGTCGATTCAAGTCCTCGCGAATCGCGAACTCCAGCACCGCCACGTCCGTGACGCCGTTGTATTTCGTGATGCCGATGTTGTAGGCAAAATCCCGCAACGCCTGCGGCGTCACCCCGCGCCGGCGCAGGCCGCTGATCGTCGGCATGCGCGGATCGTTCCAGCCGGAGACCAGGTTTTCCTGCACGAGCTGCATGAGCTTGCGCTTGCTCATCACGGTGTAGCCGAGGCTCAGCCGCGCGAATTCATACTGATGGGGCAGGGGACGCGGCAGATCGAGCTTCTCCAAAATCCAGTCATACAGCGGCCGGTGCACCTCGAATTCCAACGTGCAGATCGAGTGCGTGATGCCCTCGATGTAATCGCTGATGCAATGCGCGAAATCGTACATTGGATAAATGCACCACGCGGCGCCGGTATGATGGTGTTCCGTATGCCGGATGCGATACAGGACCGGGTCGCGCAGCCAGATGTTCGGCGAAGTCATGTCAATCTTCGCCCGCAAGGTCCGCGCGCCATCCGGGAACTCGCCCTTCTTCATCCGCGTGAAGAGATCAAGATTCTCCTCCACCGAGCGCTTGCGGAACGGGCTGTCCTCTCCCGGCCGGTCCGGTGCGCCGCGATACTTCTCGGTCTCTTCCGGCGACAAATCGTCCACGTACGCCAGGCCCTTCTTGATCAGGACCAGGGCGTATTCGTAAATCGGCTGAAAATAATCCGACGCGTAAAACGGTTCCAGCTTCGCCTGCTCGGCCGCGCTCGAGGTGGTCACCGGCGGCAGCAGAAAATCCTTCTTCCCATTCGGCTCGGCCGGCTTGGCCAGTTCGCCCTTCGCCTTCAGCCCGAGCCGGTCATCTGCCCACGCGCTGATCAGCCAGTTCACGTCCTCGCGAATCGAATCCACATACTCCACGTCCTCCTTCGTCGGATTCGTGTCGTCCATGCGCAGGTTGCACACGCCGCCGAATTCCCGCGCGATGCCGAAATTCAAGCAGATCGATTTCGCGTGCCCGATGTGCAAATACCCGTTCGGCTCCGGGGGAAACCGGGTGTGAATGCGCGGATACTTCGCCTCCGCCACATGCTTCGCGACAATGTCGCGGATAAAATCGGACGGCGCGGGCGCCGCTGCTGGTTCGTTGGCCATAAAACTAATCTGCGTCGCGGCGTCGGTGTTCCTCTGCGTGATTAGATTGGGGTCCACGCTGGAAGCCTGCCGCAGCCAAAATGAAACACCGAACCGTCCCGTTTGCCAATCGCCAAATCCCGTCAGTCCGCATGGGCTCGACAAATCGCCAGCCACGGATAACTTCTGGCCTGCGCCAATAGCCTGGTCCATGAGCGTCTGCCAGATGAAGACCAATTTGACTGTGCTAGGCGGAAAAGGACAGTGTTGAATACATGGCTGATTCCCCCATCACTCCTGCTCCCGATCCTCTGCCTGTTTCCTCCCGCCGCAGATGGCTCCGACGTGGAGCGCTGGCGTCGACGTTTCTGGTCGTCGCCGTGGTCTTGCTTCTCTCATCCGTCCGCCCGCCGGAAGCGGTTCAGACACTGCACTTTGACTTCGTGCCGACCTCGGGTTGGAACAAGGGAACAAATGCGGCGGGCCCGCAACTTGTCCAGGACAACTTTCGGCCGAAGTATTCCAACCCCGGCAGCGGAGCGCGCTTCCATGTTACCTGCGACCACGACACGTCGATACTTGTCTGGGAGTCCGGCGTGCAGGTTCGTACCGGCGCAAATTGGGAGACTCAGATGCAGGACTACCGCGGCGAAATCTGGCACTTGAAAGCGGGAGTCGCGCGGGAAGTGTGTCTTGAACGGCCGTACTCCAGTGATTGGCGCGCCTACCTCCGCTACAGCTCGGAAATCAAAGGCCTCGCGCTGCTCAAAGTGCAATTGAGGGAAGCCTGGCGGTTCAAGAGCTTTACCAACTGGAACGGCAAAAGCTGGGGTGGCGGAAGATACTATGGAACTTTCAAGCTGCTCAGCGATCCGGTCGAAGAATAAGCCGCGTCGGAATCCCCCCCGCAGAATTGGAGATTGATGATGAAGATTCGCAATAGAGGCTGGCTGGGGCCGTGACCAGCTTCCGTCACCGCTAATACCTCGCGGAGAATCCTACAACGATGCCTTCCAAAGCCAGGTTCACGAGCGACCTATAACTCGCATCTCTACGATTTGACCTTCCGTACCCGGTTATCTATTCTACCGAGCGTGCCAAGCCGTGTCCTACAGGCCCTGATCCTGATCACACTGTTTCTCTTCCGTGCTTCCGCCGCCACCCTTTACGTTGACGCCGGCAATCCCACGCCCGCCTCCCCGTTTTCCACCTGGGCCACCGCCGCCACCAACATCCAGGACGCCATTGACGCCTCAACTGCCGGCGACACGGTTCTCGTTACGAATGGCATCTACGCCTCCGGTGGCAAAGCGGTCGTTAGCGATCTGACCAACCGCGTCGTCCTCGACAAACCCATAACGGTCCAAAGCGTGAACGGCTTTTCCGCCACCACAATTCTGGGCAGCGTCACTGCGCTTGGTCCGCAGGCGATTCGTTGCGCCTGGCTCACCAATGGTGCCTCCCTGGTCGGTTTCACCCTGCGCGGCGGCGCCACGCGCAATTCCGGTGATTCGGTTACCTTGGGGTCCGGCGGCGGAGCCTGGTGCGCGTCGTCGAATGCGTTGGTCGCCAACTGTGTCATCCGCTCCAATCTGGCCTTTAACATGGGCGCTGGAGTTTATCAGGGAACCGTCCAGTCGTGCCTTTTGATTGCAAATAACTCCAGTATTGCCGGAGGTGGTGCTCACTCGGCCGTTCTCCAGAACTGCACAGTCATCAGCAATTCCACTGGAACCGTTAATGGCCGCCTGACCAATTGCATCGTCTACTTCAACACTTCCACCGCGGCTTCCGGCGGGATCTACTCTTACTGCTGCTGCAATTCGGCTTTAAGTGGCGTCGGTAACATCACCAGCGACCCTCAATTGCTCCCCGATGGCCTTCACCTTTCCCCGAGTTCCCCTTGCCGGTTCGTTGGAATCAACATCAGCGGGGCCTCCGATATCTTCGCTCGCGCCTGGTCAAATCCTCCGTCCATGGGCTGCACGGAATGGGACCCTGCGCCCATTTTAGCGTCCCCGCCGCGTTTCCAACTCACTGGGAACCCACCAGGCTTCATCGTGCGCCTTGCTGCCTCCTCCCCGACGCCTGTCGCTTGCGCATGGACGCATAATGGAACACCGGTTCAGAACGATGGCCATTTCTCGGCTGCTGGCACCACCAACCTCGCTGCGACCGGCTTCCTTTTCTCCGATGCCGGTAATTATCAGGCCGTCGTCAGCAATGCCTTCGGCATGTCCACTTCCGCCGTTGCGACCCTGGTCATCCACTGCGTTGATCCCGGTGCTCCGTCGCCGCTCAGCCCCTTCACCAACTGGACGACCGCTGCCACCAACATCCAGGACGCCATTGATGCCGCGCTGGCTGGCGATGTGATCCTCGTCACCAATGGCCTCTACGCTACCGGCGGTCGCGTTGCCGACGGCGCCCTCACCAACCGGGTCGTCATCAACAAAGCCGTCACCATCCAGTCACTCAGTGGGCCTGATTTCACCATCATTCAAGGCCAATGGACGTCCGGCACCACCAACGGTGCCTCTGCCGTTCGTTGTGTGTGGATGACGAACAATACGGTATTGAGCGGCTTCACCTTGCGCGGGGGGGCCACGGCCCCGGCCACCGGATCCTTGGTTCAGGATCAAAATGGAGGCGGTGTTGCGGCGACCACCAATGGAGCCATGGTCTTCAATTGCAAGCTGACCAACAATGCCGCAGGCGTTTTGGGGGGTGGCGCTTATCGGGCTTCCCTCGTCAAATCCTTGCTCGTCGGAAACATGGCCATCGGCAGTTCGATTTCATCTGCTGGCGGGGGTGCTTCCAGCTCCAGTTTGACCAACTGTGTTCTCAAACTGAACTATGCAGGCAATCGCGGAGGCGGAGCGTCGGTCAGCATCTTGCAAGGTTGCGCTGTGATTGGGAACGCCGCCAACATGAATGGTGGCGGAACCTTTAGCGGCAGCCTATACAACTGCAACGTCTGCAGCAACCAACTCGTTGGCAATACGAGCAGCGATGCGGGCGTAAGCTCCAGTATAGCCGTGAACTGCATTATCGTTGGGAACACCATCATATTCGGAAATCAGGCTAATTACGCTACTCCGCCCAACTTTACCTCTTGCTGCACTTTCCCGTTGCCTGCTGGCTCTGGTAATATCGCGGCGGACCCGCAGCTTTTGTCCGACGGCATTCACATCTCTTCGACTTCTCCCTGCCGCGCTTCCGGCACCAACAGCGTCGTCAACGGACTGGACATTGACAGCCAACCTTGGAGCAACTCGCCCTCGATTGGCTGCGACGAGTGGCAACCCGCGCCGGTGGTTGCTTCCGGACCGACTTTTGAGATTTCACCTCCCGACCATTCATTTCGTGTGAAATCGTTGGTCACTGGTCAGGATCCAATTACCTGCTTCTGGATCAAAGACGGCTCTGGCGTTCAAACCGGACAGCATTACAACTCCGCAAATTCACCAACTCTCGTCATCAACGACCTTGGCCCGGCTGACAGCGGCTCCTATTTTGTTGTCGCGAGCAACACCTTCGGCATGAGCACCAGCCAAGTGGCACAAGTCGTCTTGCACGGCGTTGACGCCAACTCCGCCAATCCGACTCCACCCTATTCAGCGTGGGCCACGGCCGCGACAACCATTCAGGACGCGATCGACGTCGCTCAACCCGGCGAGTACGTCGTCGTGACCAATGGGATTTATTCCACCGGCGGCAGAATCGTTTCCGGTGACCTCAGCAACCGCGTCGTGTTGGACAAAGCGCTTATGGTTCTGAGCGTAAACGGAGCTTCCGCCACACTCATTGAAGGCACTTGGGATCCCGTCGCCACAAATGGTCCCACAGCCGTGCGCTGCGCCTGGTTGACCAACGGAGCCAATTTGGTCGGGTTCACTCTGTTTAACGGCGCGACTCGCACTAATGGCGATCAAACATCTCTCCAGAACGGTGGCGGCGTTTGGGGCGCTTCCGCTGGTTTGATCACCAGTTGCGTCGTCACCGGAAACGCTGCCGCTGCCTTCGGTGGCGGTGTGTATCAGTGCACCGTGAAAGGCTCCGCAGTGACGGGGAACTTTGCACCGGTTGGCGGGGGAATTGCCAATGCCCGGGCCTACAGTTCATCGATCAGCCTGAATACTGCGACCAATCTGGGAGGAGGCGCCTACCTGTCTTTCGCTACCAATTGTGTGTTTTTTCAGAATTTCTCCATCAGTGTCGGGCCCGGCGCATACTCCGGTGGCGGCGCGAACAACATCTTCTACGGCAACTATGCGCGTTATGGTGGAAGTGCAGAAACCATTTCCGGCTCCCACACCTATTCATGCTTTGGATCCGCCATAGGTCGGCCGTCTGGCACGGGCAATTTTACCGCCGATCCCAGACTCCTCGATCTGTTTCACGTCACCGTCGATTCTCCCTGTGCTGCGGCTGGCAGTGCCCTATTTGCTTCAGGCCAGGACGTGGATGGCGAAAACTGGGCCAGTCCTCCCGCCATCGGCTGCGATCAGCCGCTCCCCGCCGGCCTTGTCGGCCCTTTGCAAGTCGGGTTCAGCTACGTCCAGACCAATCCCCTCGTCAATCACTACGGATTCCTCAACGGTTGGGTCAGCGGCCGTGCCGCGCGGGTCCAATGGTCCTTCGGCGACAGCACCGTGGTCACCAACACTGGCATCAACACGGCCCACATCTGGACGAACGCCGGCGACTACACTGTTGTCTTGACCGCCTATAACAACGACAACCCTGCCGGCGTTTCCACCAATATCCTCATCCACGTCCAGCCCATCATTCCGGTGGTGCTGACCTCTCCAGCCATAAGTTCCAATGTTTTCATGATCCAGTTCGACACACAGAATGGGGCGACTTACTACCTTCAACTCGCCACCAACCTCACTCCGCCGATCACTTGGACCACTGTCCAGACTATTTACGGTACCGGTAGCCATCTTCAAGTGGTGGACTCCCTCCGCACCAACACTCCCGTCTTCTACCGCGTCTCCGCAAATTAGCGCAGTTTCGAAAAAACTTTGGCTATGTACTCGGTAGGGCCGCGCTACTGCGCGGCCGCGACGTCGTGGCGCACTGGCTGCGGAATTATGTAAACCTCTGTCGGGGCGCGCCTCTCCAAAAAATACCATTCACTTGGACAGCCTTTGTCCAAGTGTGCCCGGTAAATTCGCTCCGTGAAGGATGGTTATCGAAATGGGTGTAGTCGGATGGCCCGGCATCCAATCTCAAAGCCAAACCCGCCCTCCGCGTGGTTGGTGGGATCACCATGGCCTCGCTCGTCCTCTATTCCCTCGTGCCGCGCCTCCCTCGGTCAAGCCCCGGTCCAACCGAAATCAACCCCGGTCAAGGCGCCAGTCAAGCCCCCAGTCAACCCCAAAACCCCAGCAATCAACCCTCGTCAAGGCCAGTCCAACCAAAAAAAGGGGACCCCAAAAATCGTGCGGCAGGTGTCCCGCCGGCCGCGGAGCCGGGCATCGTGCCTGGCGGAAAAATCGTCGCCCCGCGCCGAAACCTCACCTCCTTGCCCCCAACTTGCGCAAATCACTTTCGGCCTCCCCGTCTCCCACCCAATTTCCGCGTGACCACTCAAATCATCTCTGCCACGTTGACCCTGTGATGTCCATTGAAGCCATGCGGTTGCTCGAGGAGTTCCGGGCCGGCCGCGCGACCGCCAACGAAGTCCTCCGCGCCTTCCAGGCCGCGCCCACCGCCGACCTCGGCTTCGCCCAGGTGGACACCCATCGCGCCCTGCGCAAAGGCTTTCCTGAGGTCATCTTCGGCGCCGGCAAGACCGCAAAACAGGTCGTCGAAATCGCCGCCAAGCTTCAGCAGCACAAACAGCACGTCCTCGTCACCCGCGTCACCGAAGCTCACGTCACCGCCGTCCGCAAACGCTTCAAGCGCGCCGTCCACCATGAAATGGCCCGCTGCATCACCATCGAAGACCGCCCGCTGCCCAAGCGCAAAGGCACCATCGCCGTCGTCTGCGCCGGCACCAGCGACCTCCCGGTCGCGGAAGAAGCCGCCGTCACCGCCGAAATCATGGGTAACACGGTCGTGCGCGTCGCTGACGTCGGTGTCGCCGGCGTCCATCGCCTGTTCAACCGCTTGCCCACCCTCCAGGAAGCCAACGTCGTCATCGTTGTCGCCGGCATGGAAGGCGCCTTGCCCAGCGTCGTCGCCGGTCTCGTCTCGAAACCCGTGATCGCCGTCCCCACCAGCATCGGCTACGGCGCCAGCTTCGGCGGCCTCGCGCCGCTCCTCGGCATGTTGAATAGCTGCGGCAGCGGTGTGACCGTGGTGAATATCGACAACGGTTTCGGCGCCGGTTACGCCGCCAGCCAGATCAACGACCTCGCCCAGCCATGAAGACTCTGTATCTCGACATGATCAGCGGCATCAGTGGGGACATGTTCCTCGGCGCGCTAGTTGACCTGGGCGTGGACGCCAAAAAACTCGAATCCGAGCTGGCGAAACTCAAACTCGAAGGCTGGCACCTCCACGTCAACCGCCAAAAGAAATCCGAAATCGAAGGCGTCAAACTCGACGTCCATCTGGCTCACGACCACGATCACAGTCATTCCGGTCAACCTGGTCAACCCGGTCACTCCCACAGCCACGATCATGACCACGACCACGGCCACTCGCATTCCCACGATCACGACCACAACCCTCTAAGCTTCAATTTCCGCGCCCCCGATCACGATCACTCCCACGGCCATTCCCACTCTCACGAACACGGCCACGATCATTCCCACGAAGGAAACCGGAACTTCGCCGAAATCAAAAAGCTCATCGCCGATAGCTCTCTTTCGGCGTGGGTGAAGGAAAAATCCGTCGCGGTTTTCCATCGCATCGCGGTGGCCGAAGGTAAAATCCACGGCCTCCCTGCCGATCAGGTTCACTTTCACGAAGTGGGCGCCGTGGACTCCATCGTGGACATTGTCGGCGGCTGTATCGCCCTCGAAATGCTCGGCAAGCCCCGCGTCCTCGCCAGCACCGTCACCGAAGGCACCGGCTTCATCAACTGCGCCCATGGCCGCTTTCCCATTCCGGCCCCTGCAACCCTTGCCATCCTCGGCACTCGTGGCGCAGCGATCACGCAATGCGACGAGCCGAACGAACTCGTCACGCCCACTGGCGCAGCACTTATCGCCGAGTTCGTCGAGTGCTTTGGCCCCATGCAAAACCTCGTCGCCGATAAAATCGGTTTCGGCCTCGGCACCCGCGACAACCAGACCCGCCCCAACGTCCTGCGCGCTGTCCTCGGGCAGAGCGGGAGTTCCGCCTCGAATCTCGATTGGCAGACCGACACCATTTCCATCCTCGAAACCAATCTCGACGACCTCAGCGCCGAAATCCTCGGCGACTTCGTCACCCGCGCCCTGAACGCCGGCGCTCTGGATGTATTCCATACCCCCATCCAGATGAAGAAAAACCGCCCCGGCGTTCTCCTCACCATTCTCTGCGCTCAGACTGAGGTCGACAAATTCGCCGAACTAATCCTGCGCGAAACCAGCGCCTTCGGCGTCCGCATCCACACCGCCGAACGCCGCAAGCTGCAGCGCGAATTCAAGAAAGTGAAAACGCTCTTCGGCGAAGTGACCGTAAAACTTGGCAAACTCGGCGGCAAAGTCATCCAGGCGGCCCCCGAATACGAATCCTGCCGCGCCCTCGCCGAGAAAGCGGGTGTTCCACTCAAACAGGTATTCGACGCCGCCCGCAAAGCCCTCGACACTTCCGCCTGATCCAAGAGTGAAAACCATCATAACGCTTTTTATCGTAATTCTTGGCTTCGTCCTGGTGGCAGCGGAACCCACTCAGTTCGAGCAGGACTGCGCCAAGCTCTCTGAAAATCGTGAGAGTGACACCGCCCGCTTCCAGAAACTTCTGTTTCTCGAATGGACGCACACCATGCAGGACGATCCGGAGTTCGCCACCGATGTGGGCTATCCAGGGCTCAACGGTCTCTGGCGCGATACCTCCATCGCGGCCATCGAACGCCGCACTCGCGAGATGACCAATACTCTCCGCGCCGCCGAAAGCATCGACCGCTCCAAGCTCAGCCCCGCCGATCAACTCAGCTTCGATCTCTTCATCAAGAACTACAAAGACGGCATCGCCGGCTCGCGCTTCAAAGGCGAATATTTGCCGATCACCCAGCTCAACGGCCTCCAGCAAGACGCCGCCCGTCTCCTGGAGATGAGTCCGCACGCGACGGTAAAGGATTACGAAGATCTGATTTCGCGACTCAATGGCATTCCGATTCTGGTGGATCAAAACATCGAACTCCTCAAGCTCGGCCTCGCTGCCGGCATTACTCCGCCCAAGATCACCCTGCGCGACGTTCCAAAACAGATCGAAAACCAGATGGTCTCCGATCCCGCAAAGAGTCCCTTCCTCCGCTCCTTCTACGATTTCCCTGCCGACATTCCCGTCGACCGCCAAAAGGAACTCCGCGACGCCGCCATCACCGCGCTCCAGACCAAAGTCATTCCGGCGTTCGACAAACTGCACAAATTCTTCGTCGATAAATATCTCCCCGGTGCCCGCGAAAGCATCGCCGCCAAAGACCTTCCGGACGGCGAAGCCTGGTATGCCCACAACATTCGCACCCGGACCACCACCGACCTGACCGCCAAACAGATCCACGAAATCGGCCTCGCCGAAGTCGCCCGCATCCGCAAAGCCATGGATGCCACGATCGCCCAGACCGGCTTTAAAGGCAGTTTCGCCGACTTCTGCAAATACCTCCGCACCGACCCGCAATTCTTCTATACCAACGCGGATGCTCTCCTCACTGGCTACCGCGACATCGCCAAACGCATCGACCCCGAACTCCCGCACCTCTTTGGCAAACTTCCGCGCCTGACCTACGGCGTCAAAGCCGTTCCCGCCTACGCCGAGGATTCCCAAACCACTGCCTACTACGAACCCGGTTCACCCGCCGCCGGCCGCCCTGGGTGGTATTTTGCGAACACCGGCAAACTCAATACGCGCCCGAAGTGGGAGATGGAAGCCCTCACGCTCCACGAATCCGTCCCCGGCCATCACCTCCAAATCGCGCTCGCGCAGGAGATGCCTGACGCTCCCGACTTCCGCAAACACGGCAGCTACACTGCTTTTGTCGAAGGCTGGGGCCTCTACGCCGAAAGCCTCGGCGGTGAGTTGGGCATGTACCGCGATCCCTACATGAAATTCGGCCAACTCACCTACGAAATGTGGCGTGCCGTCCGCCTCGTCGTGGATACCGGCATGCATTCCATGGGCTGGTCCCGCCAGCAGGCCATTGATTTCTTCCTCGCCAACACCAGTAAATCCGAGCACGACGTCACCGTCGAAATCGACCGTTACATCGTCTGGCCCGGCCAGGCGTTGGCTTACAAGATCGGAGAATTGAAATTCAAAGAACTCCGCGCCTACGCCACCCGCGAACTCGGTCCCAAATTCGACATCCGCTCCTTCCACGACCAGCTCCTCGACCAAGGCGCCCTCCCGCTCGATCTGGTCGAGAAGCGCATCAAAACCTGGGTCCAAGCGCAAAAGCAGGAGACTCGCTAACTCCAATCTTTTCGCAAAGTCTCCGGCGCGATCCCTTTCTCCCGCAGGGTCCGCAAACTCAAACTATCGTGCCGCTTCGCCAGCCTCACCCCCGCCTCATCCGTCATCAACGGACAATGATAAAACTCCGGCACCGCGAACCCAAACGCCCGATATAACAAAATCTGTCGCGCCGTTGACCTCAGCAAATCCTCCCCCCGCACCACTTCCGTAATTCCCATTGCCGCGTCATCCGCCACCACCGCCAACTGATAGCTCGGAATATTGTCATGCCGCCAAACGACAAAATCTCCAAAGTCTGTCCCAGCCACAAATGTCTGCGTCCCAAAAAATCCATCGGCAAACGAAACCTCTTCGCCATCGTTCACCTTGAACCGCCAGCTCACCCCCACGGAGGCATTCGTGGCCTTTGCCCCGCCATTCTCCGGTCGACACGTGCCCGGATAAACCGGCTCATCCTCTCCCACATGCGGTGCGCTCAGCGACCGCAGCACATCCTGTCGCGAGCACACACACGGATAGACGAAGCCGCCCGCCTTCAACTTTTCAAACGCCGCCAGATACTGCTCGTGTCGCTTGCTATGTTCATATGGTGCAAACGGCCCGCCGATATCAGGCCCTTCCTTCCACTCGAATCCAAACCACTTCAAGTCCTCATACATCGCTGCGACAAACTCCGGCTTGCAGCGCGCGTGATCCAAATCCTCGTTTCTCAGCACTAAAACTCCGTTCGCATCCTTCGCCCGCAGCTGCGCCGTCCAAAATGTCCGCGCGTGTCCGAGATGCAAATAACCGGTGGGGGAGGGCGCCAACCGGCCGCGATATGCAGGACTTGCCGGAGAATTGCTCACGCTCAGATCCGCGCTTCGGGATGGTTCGCCAGCCATTCGGACAGCTTGGGCAATGGAAACGAAAGCAGCTTCTGAATCTTGCTGGAATCCATCGAAGTATCCGGCGGCCGCGGTGCGCCGTCGTAGTCCTTCCGTGACACCGGCTGCATGCGTTCTCCCCATCCCGGCCAACGCTGGGCAAACAATTGTCCCATCGCCCACCTGGACAACCGCTCCGCTCCTGCCAAATGATAAAGTCCCGGCTGTTCCTGAGCTGCCATCTCCCAAACGGCGCGCACCGTTTCGTCCACCGGAATCGGGCAGCGAAACTCATCCGTGAAAAGCTTCATCGTCTTTCCCGCCTCCAACGTCAGCCGCCACTCCTCGTTGAAGCTGCGCTTGCCGGAAGGCGACGCGCCACAGTTCAACGAGGTGCGCAACACCGTATGCCGCGGATTCTTCAATACCACCTTCTCCGCTTCCGCTTTCGTTTCGGCGTACACGCTCAGTGGATTAATCGGATCCGTTTCTGTGTAGTTGCCCTTTTCACCATCGAAAACCAGGTCAGTGGAAAAGAAGAAGAAGGGAATCTCCGCCGCCAATTCCGCCAACCGCGCGGTAACTTCCACGTTAACTCTCCGAGCCAAAGCCGGACTTGCTTCGCACTCCGGCGTCCGGCTCATCGCCGCGCAGTGAATAATCAGGGCAGGGAACTGTGCCCGGAAAGCCTCCCGCAAAGCGCGCTCATCCGTAAGTTCTAAATCAGGCCGGGTAAGTCCAACCACCTTTGCCCCAGGAGCAAAGAGGGAAGCAGTCGCAACCAAATGACTGCCAATCAGCCCTCCGGCCCCGGTGATCCAGACCGTCTTCAATCAATCAAACGCTTCGTCAAATCGCCGTACGCCTCAATCCGGCGGTCCCGCAGAAACGGCCAATGCGTCCGCGTCTCGTCCACCTTCTTCAAATCCACCGGGACGACCAGGACTTCTTCCTTGTCGGAAGAACCGCGCACCAGCATTTCGCCCGACGGTCCTGCCACAAAACTCTGTCCCCAGAACTGAATTCCATCGTCCACCAGCTTCTCGTGACCAATTCTGTTCGGCACCACCACATAGCAACCATTCGCGATGGCGTGACTGCGCTGGATGATCTCCCAGGCGTCGTGTTGCTTCTCGCCGTGGGCTGCTTTCTCCGCCGGATGCCAGCCGATCGCTGTCGGATAGAATAAGATCTGGGCGCCTTGGAGCGAAGTCAGCCGCGCGCCTTCCGGATACCATTGGTCCCAGCAGATCAGCACGCCGATCCGTCCATACCGCGTGTCCCACGCCCGAAAACCCAAATCCCCCGGCGTGAAATAAAACTTCTCGTAATACAACGGATCGTCCGGGATATGCATCTTGCGATACTTCCCGAGCAATGAACCATCGGCATCAATGATCACCGCCGTATTGTGATAAAGGCCGGCGGTGCGTCGTTCGAACAGGGAGGCGATCACCACCACCTTGTGCTGCTTTGCAAATGTCTGAAAAATCCTGGTCGTCGGTCCAGGAATCGGCTCTGCCAACTCAAAGTATTTGTGGTCTTCCGACTGGCAGAAATATTGCGAGCGAAACAGTTCCTGGGTGCAAATGATCTGTGCTCCCTGTTTCACCGCGCGCTTGGCGGCGGCGAGCGTGCGGGCGAGATTCTCGGCGGGATTGGGCGAGCAGGCAGTCTGCATCAACCCGACGCGGACGATGGCGTCCGAGGCGGTGCGCTTCATGATTTTTGGACGATGCGTTCCGTGTGTTCCGTGGGCTTGGAGTCGCTCACGTGCACATTTTGCCCAAACAGCTCTCGAATATATTTGCCCAGGGTCTCGTTGGTGGGACCGTAGCCGGCGCTGTAGATGTAATGCTCCAAGTCGTAGAGCATTTCGTCCGCGGTCGAGTAACGCTGGTCCGGTTTCCGCGCCAGCGCCTTTTGCAAAATCTCGTTCAGCCGGTCGTCAATCTTGTCGCTCAGCGTGCGAAAATCCGGAATCGCCATGCTGATCATCCGCTGCCGTGACTCCTCGGCGGTCGGCGCTTTGAACACGTTCTTTCCCAGCAGCAAATGCGCCAGCACCACGCCCGCCGAGAACAAGTCGGATCGCCGGTCGGTAATCTGGAAATTGGCCTGCTCCGGGCTCATGTAATCGGCCTTGCCGGCGACGACTTCACCTTCGTTGTCTATCAGGAAGCCGCGCGCCTTCGCGATCCCGAAATCCGTCAGCTTCACGTCGCCTTCGAAGGCAATCATGATGTTTTTGAAGCTGACGTCCCGGTGGACAATGCCTAGCGGCTTGTGATCCTTGTCCGTCTTGGAATGGGCGTAAGCCAGCCCGCGGGTTATGCGGCTCACGATGAACACGGCCAATTCCTTCGACAACACCCTGCGCTTGTCGGTCAATTGATGCGAAAACTGCTCCAGGTTCACGCCCCGGATCAATTCCATCGCGATGAAGAAAATCCCGCGCGTCTCGCCCAGGTGATAGGTTTGGACGATGTTGGTATGAATCAGGTCGGCGACCAGCTTTGCCTCGCCGATGAAATTCTCGATGAATTGCTTCTGGTCCGCGTAATTCTGGCGGATGACCTTGATGGCGATGCGTTTGACGAAATCCCGCGTGCCCAATTGCTCGGCCTCGTAAACAATGCCCATCCCGCCCTCAAAGATCTTCCGGACGATCTCGTAGCGGAACTCATTTTCAATCGTAAACAGCGCCACGACGCGATGTTGCGGGAAGGCTCGCGACCAAGTCAAGCGCGGGGACGGCGGTTTTTTTGCGGTAAGATCTGGCGTTGCGGTGGCCCGCCAAAGCGTGGAACACACCCTTCATGGGTCACAATCGGTTGTCCGTTCTCGCGGATGGCTGGCTCCTTTATCTCAACCGTTTTAGTGCGGTCGGAGATTTCAAATCCATGGCATTCCCGCTAGGTAATGTTGTCCGAACTCTTTCTGCCCCTGTTAAATCGTGTTTTTTTCACACTGTGCTTGATTTTAGGCCTGATACAATTATGATTTTTCTGCTTGCGCCACTTTGAAGAACGGCTTTAATGCGCGCAGGTCAAACGACTCTAGATTAGAACTAATAACAATTAACGACTAAACACTGTATGGCTAAAGCACTCTCAAAATCCCAAGTCGCCGCGGCGATCGCTGAAAAGAACGCACTGACCAAGAAGCAAGCCTCGGAGATTTTGGAGAGCATCGCCCAGCTCGCGTATAAGCAGGCGAAGAACACCTTCACGCTGCCCGGCCTCGGCAAGCTGGTTCTGGTGAACCGCGCCGCCCGTATCGGTCGCAATCCGGCCACCGGCGAGCAGATCAACATCCCCGCCAAGCGCGTGGTGAAGTTCCGCGTCGCCAAGGCCGCCAAAGACGCGATCCTCGGCGCCAAGTAGTCTGCCTTTCGTCTGATCGGCACCCTGATGACCTCAGGGTGCCTTTTTTTCTGCCCGCGTCCGCAGGCGGGCATGCTTGATTTCGGAGCGGAATTTAATATGTGGCCAGTTCTTCGCGCAATGGCATGAAGATCGCCATCGTTGGCTGCGGTGCCGTGGGCAGCTTTTACGGGGCGAAGCTCGCTCACGCGGGACATGAGGTCCACTTCCTCCTGCGCTCGGATTTCGAGGTCGTGCAGCGGCAGGGTGTGATGATCAAGAGTCCAGGAGGAGATTTCTCTGTCCATCCACACTGTGCCCAAAGGCCGGATGAGATTGGTCCAAGCGACTTGGTAATTGTCGCCCTCAAGACGACCGCCAACGATCAGTTTCCCCGCTTGTTGCCGCCGCTGGTGGGACCGCGCACCGCCATCCTCACTTTGCAGAATGGTTTGGGCAATGAAGCGAAGCTATCCGGACTGTTTCCGAGCGAACAGATTCTTGGCGGTCTGTGCTTCGTCTGCCTGAACCGGACGGCGCCAGGTCAAATCCAGCATCTCGGTCACGGAGATATTACAATCGGCGAATATCTCCGTCCTTCCCGCGAAAGAACGCGCTCCCTGGGAAAGGTATTTCAAGACGCCGGCGTCGCTTGCGTGATCAAAGAGAACCTGGAGCAAGCGCATTGGGAAAAGTTGGTCTGGAACGTCCCCTTCAATGGACTCGGCGTGGCCGGCAGTCTCGGTTTCGAGGCCGTGGAAACCGGCCGGTTACTGACCGGGCAGGAGCACGGCATTCCTTTGGCCATACGCGTCGCCCGGACCCTGAGCACTGCGGAGCTGCTTGGCGATCCTCGTTGGCAGCGTCTCGTGCGCGCGCTGATGCAGGAGGTGATTGAGGCTGCGCGTGCGCTTGGTTTCGCGGTCGCCGAAAATCTGGCGGAGGAACTCATCGCACGAACCCGGACCATGGGTGCCTACAAAGCCTCCACGGTTCTGGATTTCGAGAAGGGCCTGCCTATTGAGTTGGAGAGCGTCTTTCTGGAACCGCTTCGCCAGGCTCGGTCGGCAGGGTGTGGTTCTGTCTATTTGGGCAACC
The DNA here is from genome assembly GCA_964448135.1 of uncultured Verrucomicrobiota bacterium. Classification (GTDB taxonomy): domain Bacteria; phylum Verrucomicrobiota; class Verrucomicrobiia; order Limisphaerales; family UBA8199; genus CAYUVH01. The sequence continues at coordinate 18,176 of CAYUVH010000037.1, forward strand.
TCTGCGCGATGCTTGCGGGAATCACTGATGCAGCGCCCGAAGCCATCGGAACTTAAGCGTGTCTGCCTGGGATCCGAGTGGCAAGGTCGCCAGCCAGCTCGCGAAGCCGTTTTCTTTCTTCGCCCGGCAGACCGGCAGGATCAAACCGGAGTTTCTCGTGGAGAAGCCGTGCCCGGTTGATGGAATCACCCAGCGTCGGGGCCGGCAACTTCACACGGTGCAGCCAGGTGCGAACGGTTTCGTGCTCAAGCCGCGGCCCGTAGGCGGCTTCCAACCTCCGTACCACCTCAAAAAACTCCGAATCCATTCCCAGCGGTTGCCAGGTGTCGGCCGTCGCGCTACCCGCCTGCCTTGCCCGGCGCCACCGCGTACCTCGCAATTGGCGAAACGCCAGATAGGCCAGCACCAGCATCCCTGCGACATAGACCACCATGCGCCAGTTTCCCCCCTCCTGCCGCCATACCGCGAACCGATACCACGCCTGGGACATCACATCGTTGATTCCTTCCCACCACGCGGCCTCCGCCTTTTCCCGGTCGCGCCAGATACCTGGCGTGTTGTCAATGTCCCGCCACCGCCCGTCGATATACGCCAGGCACCACGCGTGGGCATCCCGGCCGCGGGCGATCCAGTCCTTTCCGCGGCGTTCATCGGGAGAAAAGCCCACCGCGTAGCGCGTGGGAACTCCGGCAATCCGCAACAACAGCGTTGTGGCGGTGGCGTAGTATTCGCAGTGCCCGGAATGGGATTCTCTCAGAAACCGGGCGAGACCGGTGGAGTTCGTGGAATCGGGCCGACGGCTTTGCCAGCGGGAATAGGTGAACTCACCACTGAGAAAGAAATGTTCCACGGCCCGAACGGCGTCCTGCGGCGCCATCCCTTTCAGCCCGAGCTTTTCCGCCGTTTCCTGAATCACCTGGCGGTCGTGGATGATGAGGTGATCGATATTGGTGTCGTCGAAGTCCGGAATTCCGTCAAATCCCCCGCCTTCACCGCTGTGCACGGTATAAATTGCAAGTGGAGGCGCATCGCGCATGCGGGCCGATCCCATGTAATTCGTTTCCACATTCGCCGCCGGCAATCCGGAAATGGAAATGGTGTTGCCGGGCAGATCGAGGGGCACCTCGAGATCGACTGAATATCTGGAGATGGTCATTGCAGGACCGTTGTGATGTTTGGTGGAAAAGCGGATCAACTGGCTTTCATTCAACGAGCCCACCGGTTGAAAACTGCGATGATTGGAGGCCCACGTGCTCGCGCGAAAGCGGCTGAAGCTGGCTTCACGCAAAAGGCCCGGCGCTTCATCGTTGGCCGTGTGGACGCGGAGAATGATGCTTCCCGATAGTTTGAGACGGCCCAGCGTCCCAATGGCCGTCGAGGTTCGGGTCTGGTCAAAGCGCGCGCTGCTGCCTCCCTGCAAAAGCCGGTTTTCCATGGCCTCGATCGCGGACCGCATCACCGACAAACTCCGCTGCACAATCAACGATCCCGACAGCAGGACAACGAATACGAGCACCCAGGCCAGTGCGCCATATCGCGGGCTGCGCGACGGCCAGAGTGCCAGCGTAACCACGCCGAGGAAGATCGGGAGGAAGGCCAGGGGATGCGTCGTGGCCGCGCTTGCCGCCAGCAGCGCCGCGCAGATGAAAAGATGAGCGGGATGCACCCGGCGCACGGCCCAGGCGGGTGGTTCCTGTTTGGGCGCGCGTTTTGCGCGGGCTTGCTCGTAAAGCGAAAACGTGGACCACGGCAGCGTGGAAGCCCGGCTCCACGCGTGGGCCAGAATGAATGGATACAGGACAAACGGCATCCACCGCAGGAACATCAGCGCGGTTTGGGAAATCTCGCGCAGCCCCTTCATTTGCCCTGAAGGCGAACTGGGGTCCGCCATGGCGTTTACGCTGCCCAGCCCTTCGCGGGCCAGGAATAGATAAAGACCCACCGCGAGGAAGAGCAAGGTGGTAAAGTTCCAGAGGCGGTTGAAATCGGTCTGCGAGATTTCGATCCGCTGATTGGAGAATCGCGCGCATTCCACCAACAACCCGAGCCCGATCGCCCAGGGTAGCACCCCGATTTGCCAGCCCCACAAGGCCATGGCGGGCAGGACAAACGGCGCCACCCATTTCGACGTTGTAGCGGAGGACATCATGGCTGGTAGGCAAGTTTTTGCAGGCCCTCGCCAATCTTGCCGGATTCAAGCACAAGCAAACGATCCGGTTGATCTTCGGGCGGACCGGGATCAAAATCATCCGCCTTGCCGCGCGGCACCAGCACCATGACCAGCACGGGCAAACGCAGCGCCTTCAATCGCCGCACCAAGTCCCGGCGGGCCTGGTTCCATTCCATGAGGACCAGCAGGCAACCGCTCAACGCCTCGCTATGTTGAAGCACCAGCGATTCGAGTTCCTCCAATCGAGTTTCGCGGCACGGTTTTACCGCCGCCAGCACTTCCAGCATCTGCTGGGTGTGGCCCACGCCGCGACCGCTCGTCACACACACCGTCCTGGGGCCGACAAACATCAGGTCCAGCAGCGATTCCTGGTCCGGTACCGTGCAGGCAAACGAAGCCGCCACGGCCACCGCTTCTTCAAAGAGATCGTCGTGAGCCGATTCACAGAACGTATCCAGCACCAGCGCATGGCGAAGGAAAAATTCGTCCTGAAATTCCTTCACCACCAGTTCGCCCAGTCGGGCGCTGCTGCGCCAATGAACCCGCCGCAGCGAATCGCCGCGCCGGTATTCGCGCAGCGCGACAAATTCCTCGGATTCGCCGACGCTCGCCGCCATGGCCACACCGCCTCGCTGGTAGTGGCTTTGCCCGGGCAGGGTCAGCGGCGGCAAGGGATATCGGCGGGGGAGCACCAATACTGTTTGCGGTGAAACCGAGCGGCTGAACGCGCGGATCAATCCGAAGGGATCCGTCCTGGCCAGCATGCCGCCGCGTAAAACGATGGGGCCCCGCCGGTAGGCCACGATTTCCACGTTCGTTTCACTCGTGCCCTCAGCCGGGAGGATTGGCAGGGGTTGCAAACCTGTTCGCGACGCCCGGATTGGCGGGAGCGAATCGCCCGCGCGAAAAGTGCGATTGAACCGGCCGGCGCGTATGCGCGCGGAGAACTCCTGCAATGTCACCGGTTGGTCCCGGACGTCCTCCAGGTAGGACAATCCCCGCTGCTTGCGTCGCGACAGATTTCGGACGTGGACGCGGACTTGAAATGGATCGCCGGCGGTAACGAATCGCGGTGCCCGCCGTTCCACGGTAAAGCGAAGCCGGAAAAATGGCACCGTAAGCCAGGCAAACAGCATCATCGAGAAAAGCAGGAATGCCACCTGCAGTCCCATGGTTTCTTCGGGGTTCGAAGCGGAAGCCGCCGTGAGGAGTCCCGCCAGGATGAAAACCCCGGCGGGGGTGAATCGTCGTCTGCTCCACCGCGACAGGGAGCGGATCAGTAGATAAAGTTTGTGCAAAAGCCGGATCATCGCGGCTTGCGAGGTTTACGCCGGCACGCGCGTATGCTTCACAATCTCTTCCACTATACCACGCGTGGACTGTCCCGAAAACTGGGCCTGGGGGTCGAGCACCAGGCGATGGGCCAGCGTGGGCACCGCAATCTCCTGCACCTGGTCGGGCGTCACACATTCCTGGCCGTCGAACAACGCCAGCACCTGGCTGGTTTTCATCAAGGCCAGCGAGGCGCGGGGGCTGGCGCCGAGGCGGACACCCGTGGTTTTGCGCGTGGCGTTGACGAGATCGACGATGTACCGCCGCACTTCGTCGCTGACCCGGACCTCGTGCGCCGCATTGCGAATTTCCAGGATATTCGCCAGCGAAGCAGCCGCCGTGAGGCGCTCGAGCGGGTGCTCTTTGGTCTGGGCGGCCAGTAGCGCCGATTCTTCCTCCGGGGAGAGGTAGCCCAAATTGAGTTGGAGCGCAAAACGGTCCATTTGTGCTTCCGGCAGCGGGTAAGTGCCGCGGAATTCGACCGGATTTTGCGTCGCGACGACGAAGAACAACTCGGACAGCGGCCGGCGCTCGCCTTCGACGCTCACCTGGCCTTCGGCCATCGCCTCCAGCAGAGCTGATTGGGTGCGGGGTGAGGCGCGGTTGATTTCGTCGGCAAGCAGGATGTTGGTGAAGACAGGGCCTTCGTGGAATTCGAAGTTGCTGCTCTTTTGGTTGAAAATGGCCACGCCGAGGATGTCCGAGGGAAGCAGATCCGGGGTGAACTGGATGCGGGTGAAGCGCGCTGAAATGGCCCGGGCGAGGGCTTTGGCCAGGGTCGTCTTGCCGGTGCCCGGAAAGTCATCGAGCAGCACGTGGCCACCGCTGACGAAGGCGGCCAGGAGCAGCCGGACATTGGCTTCCTGCCCGCGGACGACCCCACAAATCGCCTTTTGTAGTCGGAGGTAGGTTTGGTTGGCGGCAGGCGCGTCCGGTGGGGTCATGGTTTGGCTTCGATCGTCGCGCAAATTTATGCAAGCCGGGGGGCTGCCGCAATCTGATTCAAGGCGGCGGCGTTCGAGCGGCTCGATGCCTGGCCGCGTGGAGGGCAATGAGGATAGGCTCATAAATACAGCTTTCGTCTCCTTTCCTGACGCATGAACAAACACCGGGTGCGGGGGGTAGTTGCGAAGTTTCTCCCAATATTCGTGACGCCCGTGCTCGTCATGCTGGAGATTGGACCGGCCGGGAGTTGATTCGTGTCACGATTTCCCGGAAACTTCCGCCGATGAAACCTCGGGTACGATTTGCCCCCAGCCCAACGGGCTACCTCCACATTGGCGGAGCACGCACGGCTTTGTTTAACTGGCTTTACGCCCGCCATACCGGCGGCACGTTCATTTTGCGCATCGAAGACACCGACGCCGCGCGGAATACGCAGGCGGCGGTGGATGTGATTCTGAGCGGTTTGCGGTGGCTGGGGCTGGATTGGGACGAGGGACCGATCAGCTCGGACGTGACAGCTCCGGGCCGGGGCGATTACGGGCCGTATTTTCAGAGCCAGCGGAAGGAGAATTACGACCGGCGGGTGGAGGCGCTGCTTTCACATGGGCTGGCGTATGAGGACCAGGGGGCGATCCGGTTCAAGATGACGCGGGAGCCGATCATCATCCCGGATTTGGTGGTGGGGGATGTGAAGCGGGAACTGACCGATCGCGAGCAGCAGGAGCCGGATTTCGTGATTGTGCGGTCGGATGGGCAGCCGGTGTTTCATTTTGTAAATGTCGTGGATGACCTGGAGATGAACATCACGCATGTCATCCGCGGTGAGGACCATTTGAGCAATACGGCGAAGCATATTGCGTTGTTTCGGGCGTTTGGAGTGGAGCCGCCGAAGTATGCGCACATCCCACTGATCCTGAATGCGGACGGCAGCAAGATGAGCAAGCGGGACCAGGGGGCTTCGCTTTCGGTGTATCCGGAGGAAGGCTATGCGCCGGAGGCGGTGGTGAATTATTTGTGTCTGCTGGGATGGTCGCCGAAGGGGAACCGGGAGAAGCTGTCGGTGAAGGAAGTGGTGGAGATGTTCGATGTGCCGCAGATTTTGCGGAGCAATGCGCGGTTTGATTTGACCAAACTCCAGTGGCTGAACGGCGAGTATTTGCGGGAACTGGGCGACGACCGTTTCCACGAACTGGCGATTCATGCGCTGGCGAGGGCGGGGATGGATACCAACGCGTATCCGCTGGAGTATGTGAAGGCGGCGCTGGATACGTGCAAAGGGAAGATTCGGATCCTCTCCGAGTTGCCGGCGTATGCGGGATTTTATTTCAAGGAAGACGTCCAGTATGACCCGGCGGCGGCGGCGAAGGATTTTGTGGCGGAGAACAAGCCGCGGCTGGCGAAGCTAAGAGAGGCAATGGCGAAGCTGGAGCCGTATGATGCCGACAGCATTGGGGCATGCTTGAAGACGGTCGCGCAGGAATGCGGGGTGAAGACAGGGGTGCTGGTCCACCCGACGCGGCTGGCGTGCTGCGGTAACCCGGCGGGGCCGAGCTTGTATCACCTCATGGCTATCCTGGGCCGGGACCGGGTTTTGGCGAGGTTGGATAAGGCACTAGCGGGGATGTAGGGTATACACTCGTAGAACCCGTACCACCTGTACCAAGGGCCGTAAACATTGGGCGAAACCCGTACCAAATACCCGTACCAGACCTGTACCAACCCGTACCATGGGACCGTATATGCAAACGCACCGGTAACATCGGTAACACCGGTAACAACCTGCGTAAACATTGGTCGAAATGACGGTTTTTATCCGTAACCGACCCGTTACAAGCGGTAACAAACTGATCCTGCAGGAAGGGGCCTGGAAGGACCGAATTCGACCTGAACTGGCACGATCGACCCGGTTGACCGGTCCGTGAATTTACCTCGCCAGGGTCTTGTTCTTCTCGCGTGACTTCTTCGCCAGGTCGGCTTTGAACTGCTGCACCTTGGCGAGGATGGCCGGGTTGCCGACGCCGAGGATTTGGGCGGCGAGGATGCCGGCGTTGCGGGCGCCATCGATGGCGACGGTGGCCACCGGGATGCCGCTGGGCATCTGGACGATGGAGAGAAGGGAGTCCATGCCTTTCAGGGCCTTGCTTTCGATCGGGATGCCGATGACGGGCAGGGGGGTGAAGGCGGCCGTGACGCCTGGTAGATGGGCAGCGCCGCCGGCGGCGGCGATGATCACGCGCATGCCGCGGGTGTGGGCGCCGCGGGCGTATTTGGCCAGGTCTTCGGGCGTGCGGTGCGCCGAGATTACGTGAGCTTCATGGGAGATGCCGAATTCCTTCAGAACTTCAGAAGCTTGTTTCACGGTGGGCCAGTCGGAGTCGCTGCCCATGAGGATGCCAACGAGGGGTCGCAATGTGCTTTTGGTCTTCATGCCGTTAAGATGTTTGTAAATTGAAGGTGCGTTGTTAGCAGACGGGCAGCGGGGGTGTCAAATCACGAGTGACCGATGGCAAAGGGCGGCGGAGCCGCGACCAAATGACGAAACCCGAATGTCGAGTGACGAAAGAAGCTCCAATACCGAATGACGCAGCCCCATTTACTCGGAATGGGGAATAGTGCCCGACGCAAGCAATCGCCAATGGCCAAGGGATCTTTCCCGGGAATAAAAGGATTTGCGTGAGTTTAGTGAAGAGAAGCAGTCAAAGGGGTAGTCCTATTTGGATGCGGAAAATCGCTAAATTGAGGGCGATTTGAGGGAAATCGGGGGTTGAAATGGGCAACTTTATTGGAAAACACGGCAATTGGATGGAAAGAAAACGGAACGAAACTGGAAAAAAAGCGAAAGCAGGGATGGCAAATTGATTTTTGAAGGATGGAAAGTGGCGGGGTCGGAGGTCGGCGCGGCGAAGGGGGAAAGAAGATTGTGACCGCGAATGGTGACAAGGGCTCTTTCTAGGTGCGTTAGGGTCTTCGTAATATTTCGAGGTTGCGAGTGGCTTCGCTGCTTGCTGCTGTGTTCGGATGGTCGCGGATGATTCGCTCGTAGAGGGTGATGGCTTGGGCCTTATCGGAGCTTTCCAATCGAGCAGCTTCCTCAAGCAGACCGTGCGAGGAGGGTGTGGAGCTAAGGACCGCGCCGGACTCAACCGCAGCCTTGATTGCGTAGATTGCCACGTAAAGCATGGGGAGGCAGATGAAAAACATTTCGGCTCTAGGAAATGGATTGCGCCCGGTGACGAGCCCTGCGATCCACGTGCGTGTGACGACAAAGAGGGCCAATGTGATCGCAACCCCTGCTCCTGAAAGTGACCGCCGGGTATTCCGACGAATCATCCACCATGCGGCGATGGCAAGTGATGCCACGAGTGTATACCAAAACGCGCCCCAGTCGGAGAACCGGGACATTTGGAGGTCGCCACGGCGCGCCATCTGGTCTCCAACCCATAGGGCTAAGGGGACCATACCACCGTAGAGAATCGCGAGAAGTATCAAGATGACTAGCGCCACACGATGACGAAAGAAGCCGCTGGTGGTCATAGTAAGGTAAACGTGTGCTGGGTTCCGATCCTCACTTTGGCGCTGGAGATCACCGCGGGATCGTTGCTAATTTAGCGGCCGGTTTTGGGGTCGTAGCGGTCACGAATGAAAGGTGGACCTGAGAACGATTCGACGAAGAGCCAGCCGGTGCTCTTCTCGGGAACCCCATTCGTAGAATATTGTCCCCGCCAAACGAGCGTCCCGAGGCCGGTCTCCAAGGTCTCACCATTCTCCTTGCCGGTAACCTCGCCTGCGCTACTCCATAATCTCCCGTGAAATGCCCGAGAACCTTCGTAAATCCAGCACTGATACGACCAGCCGGCGCCTCCTCGCGAATAAACAGGCTGATCGATGTCTCGATGGGTATCCGACTTTGCGACTTGCCGGGTTGCCGTCGAGTCCTGCGGGCGTCGCCCTGGCGAAGCATGCTGACAAGCGGTAAGCAGTAAACTCAAAGCGCAAATTGAGATGGGAAATTTCATAGCGTGCGTGAAATGGCCGAACGATCACCGCAGCCACGCCGGGAAGGAAGACGGAGTGCAGACAGGATGAGAGTATGAGGGCAGAGCGCCGAGCGGAGAGCGCGGGCGGTGGTTAAGTGCAGGACTTTTGTTGGGCTCTGTGTGTTTGAATGAAGCTGTCATAGTCCTCGATCCATATCTTCTCGGCCCAGCCGCCGGTGCCGTAGCGCTGGATTTCAACACGAGCCGCCTCCGGGGACATGGAAACCGCCCAAGGGACAAACCCCTCACGTAGAAAGCGTACTATACTGGCAAGCCGCTCCCGAACCTCACCGACCGAGGCCCGCTCGTAGTCGAATCTGTCATGGTCAAAGCGGAGAAGGCGCGAATAGTAGCGCATCTCCGACCGCTGCTCCATCAACTCGGACGGCGTGAACTTGAAAGGGTAATGTTCAGTCGCCAAGTTCGCGTCCGCGGCCAGACGCAGCTCAGTGAGTTCACGGAGAAAGGTATGGCGAAAGCAGAGGGTCCACGCGGCTGATCCAGGTATACTGAATCTCCCGCCCAAGCGGATCAAGGCCACGTGTGTAGTATCGGCGATGCGATGCAGGGATTTTCCCAAGGCGCGGAATCCAAGTGGGGACAAGCCCTGCACTACATCCGACTCGAACAATCTATCGAAATCTGGGCGTTGCATAAGCTTCACAACCAACGGAAAGCGCAGCCACGCCGGGCCAATGATGTCCGGCTGGAACTGAGGCGCTCTCCCGGCGTTGGCTGGTGCGATTGGCTGGGCCTGATCATGCGAGTTAGTACAGCCTTACGCTCAGCAGCAACACCAAAAAAAGCGCCGGAACAATGATCGCGCGCCCAAGCTCGCCGCGGCTCTCTAAACGCTTTCGGAACTTGAGCAAATATGCAATCCACCAAAGAGTAAAAACAACCAAGACCCAATCGGCAGGATTCAGAAACGGAGCCCACTCCCTGCTGAATCCCCTGTGGATCAGAGTTCGTATTAGGAAAAGGGCAACGAACACTGCCAGGGGAAGTCCGGCCAGAAACCTCCTCTCATCAGCCTCTTCGTGGAATACCTGATGGAGTGGCGCACGCAGAAACCGGCCAAAAAAATGAAGTGCGCCTGCCCTGGATCGAGGCTCTTGGTTCGTTTTCATATATTGCCTGTCGGCACACGCAGGGCTTCACCGCCCGACTTAGAGCAGAGCCACCGCCGACTCGTGAGGCGAACCGCGAGAGCGGACCTGCGAGCGCCAACGGCGGCTGGCTCGGGCGACGGGTTAGGCGTCATCATGTGAAACCTCATAACTCGTGGCTCAAATCTGTGTGCAAACAATACAGGAAATGACCAAAGCTGCAAAGCTGCTGAACAACCCAAGCCTCTGTGACAAAGGCGTGGCGACAACGACGGCGACGAGAACCGAACCAAAGACAATCGGCAGCGCAACGGCGAGTCGGCGATGTCGAAGGCGGAAGTAAAGCAGTGGCGCGGCAATCGCACCTGCAACGAGAGTGACTGGTGTGGCAATCATCCGAACAAACGGGTCGCGCAGTGTAGCAAAAACGCCCTGTCCATAAGCATCGTCGGTCGGTGGCAACGTGAGCTGCATAGCGGCAATGAAGGTGAAGGCAGTGAGGAACGCGCCAGCAAACGCCGCTAGGAGGAAAACTGCGAAGCTGTGTGTTCGAGTGTGCATGTCGCGTGCGCTGCCGCCTAACAGTAGGATCAGGGCAAAGTGACCGATGCAAAGACAAAGTCGGAAGACAAAGCGTGCAGGCGGGGTGTCGTGGTGGTTTTGCGGTAATTGGGCGGGAAATGCAGCGGCCGGTGGCAAGCGGGGTTTGTCTTTGGTCGTTTGGTGAAAGCCGCGCACAGACAAAGTGGCCCCGGGGTGGCGCGGGTCCTGCGATGCTGTGCTCCCGGTCTCATCGGGGGCAGCAAAAGCCCGAAGAGAGAATCTGTCAAGCGGGATTGGGGGAATCGCAAACGGATGTGGGGTGAGCCGGTGGGGTTTGTGAATGATGCGGATATGGGACCGGTGGGACCTATGGGACCTGTGGGACCTGTGGGACCTGGTGGACGAGGGGGAGGAAATGACGAATGACGAATGACGAAAGAAGCTCCAATATCAATGACGAAGATCGTTTTTGCCGAGTACGGCGTGGGGCGGACTTGGTGCACTTGGTGGACGGGTGGGACAGGTGGGGAACCCCTCTCCCTTGATCCCTCTCCCCATCGGATGGGGAGAGGGGGAAGATTTTTTGGGGGCGTTAGCTCCAAATGGTTTCGGAGCAACCCCGGGCTATGTTGCGGAACCCGCTTCGGGGTTCTGCAGAAGGTGCGGGGGGCGGAAGTGAGTGCAGAGTTGAGAGTGAAGAGCGCAGAGTTAAGCCGATTCCGAAGGGTGCCTGGGCGGTGGTCCCGGATGGGAGGTGGGAGTGAGTGCAGAGTTGAAAGTGCACAGTGAAGAATGAAGCCGCGCCGGCAGGGATGCCGGCGGTCCTGAGGTGGGGGACGGTGGGTGCGATGGGCTGATGGGGATGGCAAATGGCAGAGGAGCAATGGCCAAGGGGTTGGCCGCAGCGGGGTCAGATGGTGAAAGGTTCTTTCTACCGCGTGCCTGAAGTGGTTTGCTTTTCCCGGTTTTGGAATCAAGGCGAGGCAACGGAGGCGGGACGCCTCCGCCACTTTGACATGGAGAGCCGGCGAGTTTGCGGTGGTGGTCGGCTATGACGCCTTGATCCAGCCGATCTCCAGGCGGAAGGGGCCGGCTTGTTTGTCGGAGATCAGGAAGCCAACGGAGGTGATCTTTGCGGGATTGAAGGGCGGCACGTCGGTGAGGACGCGGCCACGGAAGGTGGGGATAAACTCTTTGAAGGCCAGCCGATGTTCTTCCCACGCGCCGGGCGTGGTCGTGAAAGTGCATTGGTAGAGCGGGGTGTCCAAGCCCGACCCGGTGCGCACGGTGAATTTGTAGCGGCGGCCATCTCCGCGCAACCGCAGGACAAAGTTGGTGAGGCCGGTGAGGTTCGCGCGCACGGGGGCGGAGCGGACGGAGGCGAACCCGCCGTTGTTTTCCAGCCGCACTGTGCCGCTGAAGACGGCGAAACCATTGGTCACCACCTGAAACTGGCTGGCGGAAACGCCGCCCATCACGCCGTCATTGACCACTTCCCAGCCGGGCGAATGGGGTGCTTCAGAAAAATCGAAAAGGGTTTGGTTGGTTCCGGTGTCAGCTTTCATGGTGAGGGCCAGGGCGATCAGGGCGAGGGTGGGCATGAGTCGCGCGAGCGTGGTGGGAATGGATGTCATTTGCGCTGCCAATGTTCACGAGTTCAGGCGCCACAGAGCGAAGTTCAAGGCGGCGGCAAAGCTGACCCACGCGAGGTAGGGGGCGAGCAACCAGGCGGCGCCGCGGCTCACGGGCCGAAAGGCGGTCAGGGTCAGGGCGATGGCCAGCCAGAGGAGCACGATCTCGGCGAACGCGATGCCTGGGTGGTGCCAGCCGAAGAACAGGGGCGTCCACAGGGCGTTGAGCGCCAGTTGGATGAGGAAGAAGGTCAGCGGCTTTCGTTGTTTTACCCAGCCACCCTGCCGCCATACCAGCCAGGCGGCGACCGCCATCATCGTATAGAGGGCGGTCCAGACGGGACCAAAAATCCAGCCGGGCGGATTCCACGCGGGTTTTTTCAAGGAGGCGTACCATTCGCCCGGGCCGAAAAGACCGCCGAGCGACGCGGCGGCAAAGCAGAGCAATAACCATCCCGCCAGAGTCAGCAGTGGGTGACGCGGGATTTTGTTGTTGGTCATGATGGATATTCAGGCGGCTTCCGGGCGGCGTGCGACAGGCCGCGCAGCATGCCGGCGAACACGAGCTGGTGCAATGGCCATACGCCGTACCAGTAGGCCAGTCCCCACAATCCGAGGGGATCGAAGGTGGCGGTCTGGCGCAGGCGGGATTCATTGCCGTCCGGTTGAACCTCGAATTCCAGCCACGCCCGGCCCGGAAGTTTCATCTCGGCCGCGAGCCGCAGTCGCTGACCCGGCTGGATGGATTCCACGCGCCAGCAATCGAGCGTGTCGCCGACGCCGAGTCGCTGCGGGTCGCGGCGACCGCGGCGCATGCCCACGCCGCCCATGAGCAGGTCCAGCCAGCCGCGCAAGGTCCAAAGCCAGTTGGCATAAGGCCAGCCCGCGGCGCCGCCAATCCGTTCGACGGCCGCAAACGCTTGGGCGGGCGACGCGGAGACGTGCGCGGATCGCGAGTCCACCAGGCGGTTGCCGTAGCGAGTGCCTCCCCAGAGCTGAGGCGCGCTCATGGCGGCGGATGAGGCGTCCGACCAGCGCGTTTCCGCGAAGGTGGAGTCTTCGTTTCGCAATGCCCGCGCAATGGCGTCGCTCACGCCAATCGGCCGGATGGAGAAGAGCCTCCGGGCAGAATCGTCGCGCACCACGGTGGAGTGGCGGAGGCTATCCACCAACTTGCGGCCGACGCGGGCATAGAGGGGGGTGACCAGGCCGAGCCACAAACTCGACAGTCGCGGGGTCAGGAGCGGGACGGGAATCATCCAGCGCCGGAGACCGCGCTGGCGCGCGTATTCGCGCATCAGTTCGCCATAGGAAACGCGATCCGGCCCGCCAATCTCGATGAGGATGCTGCCAGCCGGTTTGAGGGACAGGGCGGCACGAAGATAGGCCAGCACGTCGGTGATGGCGATAGGCTGGGCCGTTATGCGCACCCAGCGCGGCGTCACCATCAAGGGCAATCGCTCGACCAGGGCCCGGATCATTTCGAAAGATAAACTGCCCGAGCCGATGATGATGGACGCACGGAGCTCGACGACGGGCACGCCGTGCGCCCGCAAGCGTTTTCCCACCTCGTGCCGGCTGCGCAGGTGCGCGGACAATTCCGGATCATCCTCGCCCAATCCGCCGAGATAAATGATGCGTTGCACGCCGGCGGCCCGCGCAGCGGCGGCGAAATTATCGGCGGCCAGGCGGTCCTGGGTTTCAAAATCGCCGATCGCGCCCAGCGAATGAACCAGATAAAACGCGGCTTCGACGCCGTGCATGGCGGCCGAGAGCGAAGCGGCGTCGAACAAGTCGCCTTGCACCACTTCGACGCCCGGCGGCACGCGGGAGGACAAGTTTGCCGGCGCCCGCGCCAGACAGCGCACGTGCCAGCCATCCGCGACCAGCAAGGGCAACAGCCTGCCGCCGACGTAACCGGTCGCACCGGTCAACAGGATATGGCGAGGCGTGTTCATATCATCTGCTACACCGCCCGAGCACACTGCGCAAGGATTCCGAAGGTTCAAAGACCGGCAGGCGCGCAAACTGGTTGGAGCACTCCGTTGGCGCGGAAATTTCGGGAACCAGTTTCTGGTCTACCGCGGGCTGGTTTGCAGCCGGAACAGGGCAGGGTTGGAGGTGGTGGGGAATTGGGTGGTCAGCGTGACCGAATTGGTGACGGTGGTGTCGGAGCGGAGGAGCCAGTTGGTGGCGGGCGGGGTGGAGGAGAGAACCTGGTAGCGGCGGTTGTCGCGGGTGGGCCAGGAGAGGGAGAGTGAGTTGCCGGGACCGCGTGAGGCGGAGAGGGCGGGGTGGTCGGCGGGGTTTTTGGGGTCGGTGCCGGCGAGCCATTCCTGCCAGTCGGTGTAGCCATCGCCATCGGTGTCCACGGGCCTGGATTCGTAGTCGAAGACGGCTTTGACACCTTGATCGGAGATGAGGATGCCGTGGGCGTCGTGGGCGACGTTGCTGACGAGGCAGAAAGTTTGGAAGCGGAGGAGGTTCGAGCCGTAAAAGTGTTGGAGATAGGCGAAGTAGTTGGTGGCGCGTTGGACGCGGTGGCTGCCCTGGAGTTCGGCGGCGTCGGAGTCATCGAGCGAATTGTCGTTGGGATCGTTGTCGAGCGTGCCAACGGTGTAGATGACGAATTTGCGTTTGTATTGGTTGGTGATCAGCGTGGGGCCTTTGTCGTCGGGGTATTCGTAAGGGGCGTTCAGGCCGTAGCCCCAGTCGTTGTAGTCGGGGTACGTGGTCAGGCTGGGGACGAACCAGGCGCCGGAGTTGTTGGTGGCAGGGCGCTCGGGGTTCAAATAGAGGTAGGAAGAGGGGGCGCTGACGATGTAGCGCGTGTGGATGGCCCGCTGGACGGCGTAAACGTCCTGGGTGGTGCAGGCCGCGTAGCGATTCACCAACTGGCCGCCACCGGAGTTTCCAAACCAGATCATGCGCTTCAGATTCGGGAAATTGGTGGAGGTGAGAATGAAATTGGAGAGCGCGTCCAGGGCGGTGTAGGGGGCGTAGTTCACCAGGATTTGGGCCGGATAGCCGTAGGCGGCCTTGCGCGAGCCGAAGGAAGGCTGGCTCAGCCAGTAGAGGGTCGAATTGGTCGCCGGCGCGGTGAAGGGCGTGATGTAAAGGCAGGGGGCGATGACAAGGGTGTTGTTGGACGCGCCCGGACAATGCGCGGCGGAATCAATGCCGTACGCCAGGTAGTCGTCGGCGTTGTAACTGATGCCGTGGATGGAGATCAGGATCTGGGTGATGGCGGGGTAAGACTGGTTCAGATTCCGGCTGCTGAAGAACTGGAAGTTGAATCTATTGGTGCCGGTCTGGAGGGGCAGGAGATTGGTAAAGATGGTCTGGGCGTGGAGCGTCGGGGAGACGTTCAAGGCCAGGCAAGCGGCGGAAACGAAGGCCAGAAATCGCCCCGGATTCATTGGGTCTGCACGGTCATTTGTCGGCAGGAAAGATGGCATAACTGGGGGCGGAGGGCGAATGGATTCGGGGGGAAAACGCAATTCGCAGGGAATGACGAAGCACTAATGACGAATCAAATACGAACCACGAATGACGAAGCTGAGAGGAAAATTGGGGGCAGACCAGGAGGGCGCCCACAGATTAGACAGAACACGCAGAGAAAGGATGGAGGAAAGGTCACCGTTCCTGCGCCCTGATTCGTTTACCCCGAGGCGGGCCCGGGGAGGGGTTGACTTTTCGACGGGCGGGTCAAGACTGACTTGAGCCGGACATGACGACTGCGAATAAAGTCACCATCCTGCGGATGCTCCTGATACCGGTGTTCGTGGTGGAGGTGCTGTACTACGTGCGCGCGGGGGTGGAGATCCACCGTGTTTTCGCGGTGCTCACGTTTGCGGTGGCGGCGGTGCTTGACGGGGTGGATGGGTTTATCGCGCGGCGGTTCAACCAGCGGAGCCGGTTGGGGGTGATCCTGGATCCGCTCGCGGACAAATTGCTGCTGGTTTCGGGCATTGTTTTGTTGAGTTTCGATCATGAGCCGTACTTGGAGACGATTCCATTGTGGGTGACCGGGGCGATCATCGGCAGGGATGTGTTGATCGGGATCGGGTTGTTGATCGTTCAGTTTATGTTCGGCAAGGTGGGTATCCGGCCGCGGGTGATGGGAAAAATCACGACGGTGTTGCAAATGGCGATGGTCCTGTGGATTCTGCTGAAGCTGCAGCCCGCCTGGGTCGGGGTCTGGTTGCCGCGCGCGACGGCGCTTTTTACGGCGTGGTCGGGGTTGCTGTATCTTTGGGACTTTATCCGGCAGGTCGGGAAGCATCCGGCGTCCAGCGCGGAGCGCGCTGAATGACGAAGCACGAATGTCGAATGACGAGAGAAGCCCGAAGGACTAAAGAGTCACCCGCGAATGCACGCGAATCTGGAAAGCTGCTTAAAGCAAAGAATATTATGGCCAAAGCTGTTGAATTGAAATTGAAGGTGGGGGACCAGGCGCCGGATTTTGCGGCGCTGGACCAGGACGGGAAGCCGGTGAAGTTGTCGGAGTTCAAGGGGCGGTCCGTGATCCTGTATTTTTATCCCAAGGACGACACGACCGGTTGCACGAAGGAGGCTTGCGGATTCCGGGATGATTTTGCGTCATTCAAGAAAAAGGGCGCGGTGGTGCTGGGGGTGAGCCCGGACCCGGTAAAGTCGCACGCGAAGTTTGTGAAGAAGTATTCGCTGCCGTTCACGCTCGTGGCCGATGAGGACAAGGCGATAGTGGAGGCCTACGGAGTCTGGGGACAGAAAAGTTTCATGGGGCGGAAGTACATGGGGGTTTACCGGGTGACGTTCCTGATCGGCCCCGATGGAAAGATCAAACACATCTGGCCGGAAGTGAAACCGCCGGAGCATGCGAAGGAAGTGCTGGCGGCGCTGGAGGCGTGAGCGAACTGGTTTATGACGGAGAACCTGAATCCTGAAAAGCCGGCGCGGGTTGCCGGCGGGTTGGCGCTGGGCGTGTTGATGCTGCTGGTGTCGGTGGCGGTGGCTTATGCCCTGCCGGTCATGACGGCGAAGTGCTGGATTTCGATCCGGGTGGAACGGCAGTTGATTTTTGTGAGCTATGGAGCGGTGTTGTACGGGGCGATCCTGTTGTTTTATTATCTGAAGAAACGCACGCCGTCGAAGGCGACTTTGGCAGCGGTCGCCGGGCTGGTGGGCGGCGGAGTGGCGCTGGGATTGGTGTTGCTGGCACTCACTTGCAGCAATGACATTTTTTTCAAGGTTGCCACCCAGCATGTGCCGACGGATGCGTGGCCGCGATTGAAGTCGGGCCTGGATGGCCTGACGAAGAGCACGAAGAAACCGGAGGGAGCCGACGCGGCGGAGATTCCAAGCGGCACTTTGCCATCCGAGTTCGATTCGACGCTCGGCAAGCGGGATTCCTACAATTGGGGTTCGGTGTCGGGCTCGAAAAAGAAGGCGACGGTGGTGACATATGGCGATGAGGCACGGGTGTGGGGGCTTTACACGGGTGGCTCGCCGACGAATCGCTGGCCGGATGCGAAGGTGATGGAAGTGGGGGAGAACACGTGGTACTTCGTGAGCAATCATTAGGCTTTTTCGTTATGCGCTTTTTCATTCCAGTGGTTTTGATTGCGGCGAGCCTGACGGCTGGATGCCAATCTGATTCGCACACGCATCGCGATGCGCACAGTGGCGCTTACGTGAAGGCGTTTGAGCCGATGATGGTGACGCGGTATGGGACGAGGACGACGTCCGATGGCACGTGGCGGATTGGCGTGGCGGAGCATTCGCTGGATCTGTCGCACGCAGTCATTTCGCAGGGGAAGGATTTCGTCAGTTCAGGGTGGGTGACGGACAGCCCCAGTGGATGGAAGGCGCGCGGGGGCTGGTTTGTATATGTGGAGAGCCCGGGGAAGGTTTGGGCGTTCGACGGCGGCGCGGTGCTTTATTTTTTGCAGGTCAAAGGGAACAAGGGAACGCTGTACGGTGCGAGCAATCTTCCGTGCCGGCCGCCGAAAGAAGTTTACTCGCGGCTGTCCATCCCGGTGAAGCGGGATGTGGACAGGCGGAGGTAGAGGGAACGAAGACGGGAACGAGAATCTACCAGCCGGCGGCGGTGCCGTCGGCGCGGGGGTCGGCGGCGCCGACGAATGATTTGCCGTCGGGGGTGCGGGCGACGATTTGGGAGGTGCCGATGCCGCGGCCGGGAGGGGTTTTCAGTTTGTGACCCATGGCGGTCAATTTCTCCTCCACTTTCGCGGGCAGACCTTTTTCGACGATGAATTCGTCCGGAGACCATTGATGATGGACGCGGGGAGTGGCGAGAGCCTGGGACGGCGTCATGCCGAGATCGAGCATGCAGACGAGTTCGCAGAGGACCTGCGAAATGATGCGCGGGCCGCCGGCGGCACCGAGGGCGATGATGGGTTGGTTGTTCTTGAGCACGATGGTGGGGCTCATGCTGGAGAGCGGGCGTTTGCCGGGAGCGACAGCGTTGGCTTCCGCGCCGACGAGGCCGAAATAATTGGCGGTGCCGGGCTGCGCGGAAAAATCGTCCATCTCGTCATTGAGGACGACGCCGGTGCCGGGGATGACGACCTTGGATCCGAAGCTGGTGTTGACGGTGGCAGTGCAGGCGACCCAGTTGCCTTCGGAATCGGCGACAGAAAAGTGGGTGGTGTGATGGTCAAAGGTCTTGGTCTGCCAGTCGGGCGGCGTGCCGTGGGAGGCGACCTGGATGCACTGGTCGAGCTTGATGCGATTGGCGAGCTCCTTCGCGTAGTCTTTGTTCACGAGGCCGAGCGGGACCTTGGCAAAGTCAGGATCGCCGAGCCAGTAAGCGCGATCGGCGAACGCGAGTTTCATGGCTTCGCCGATGACGTGGTAGCGCGTGGCGGGGTCCATGGATTTGAGGTTGAACTGCTCGAGCATGTTGAGCATTTGAGCGACGTGGACGCCGCCGGAGCTGGGAGGAGCGAAGTTCACGACGGTGTAGCCGCGATAGGTGGTGATGATGGGCTCGCGGAGTTTGATTTTGTAGTCGCCGAAATCCTGGGCGGTCATGATGCCGCCGTTGGCCGCCATCCATTTCCCCGTCATTTCGGCAAAGGGGCCGCGGTAAAACCAGTCGCTGCCGTGTTCGGCGATCTGGCGGTAGGTGTTGGCGAGGTCGGGTTGCTTGAAGAGGGTGCCTTTCGCGAGGGGTTTGCCGTTCGGCTGAAACACGGCGCGGGAGCCGTCGAATCTGGCCATGTCGGCGGCGACGGATTGGAGGCGGGAGGCGTAGCTTTCGTTGATGCGAAAACCGCTGGCGGCCAGTTCGGCGGCCGGCAGGAGGAGTTCCTTAAGAGGCTTGCGGCCGTAGTGTTGGACAGCGTATTCGCAGGCGGCGACTTCGCCCGGCACGCCGCTGGCGAGCGGGCCGGTCTGGCTGAGGTTGGGGTCGGCCTTGCCGTCGCGGACGAACATGTCGCGCGTGGCGGCTCGCGGGGCCATTTCGCGTCCGTCAATGGCGACGAAAGAACCATCGGCGCGGCGGATCAGCATGAAGCAGCCGCCACCGATGCCGGAGTTGTCGACGTCCACGACGCCGAGTGTGAAGGCGACCGCGACGGCGGCGTCCACGGCGTTGCCGCCTTGCTTGAGGACGCGGACGCCGGCATCGGTGGCCAGGGGATGAATCGAGGCGACGACGCCGTGTTCGTAGGTGGCGGCGGGGAGGTGGAAGGCGAGGAGGAGAAAAAGGAAAGTGAGAGCAAGATACTTCACGGCGCGGGGTGTGATTGAGCGAAGGGCGAGCGGGCGCGAGCTGCTTCTTCGGAATAATGGAGCCTCGTTGCCTCGGCTGCTACAGGGGTTAGGAGATTTCGAGGTCATCGGATTTGGATTCGGGGGCGAGTTTGAGTTCGCCTTCCCAGCGGGCCATGACGGCGGAGGCGAGGCAATTGCCGAGCAAATTTACGGAAGTGCGGGCCATATCCATAAAAGCGTCCACACCGAGGATCAGCGCGACTCCCTCCAAGGGAAGACCGAAGGAGGTAAGTGTTCCCGAGAGAATCACCAGGGACGCGCGGGGGACTGCCGCCACGCCTTTGGTGGTAAGCATCAGGGTCAACATCATCATGACCTGCGTCTGGAGAGTCAGTTCGATGCCGGCGGCCTGGGCCACAAATACCGAGGCGAGCGCGAGGTAGAGGGTGGAACCATCCAGGTTGAAGGAGTAACCGGTGGGCAGGACGAAGGCGACGATCCGCTTGGGGACGCCAAATTTTTCCATGAGACGCAAGGCGTCGGGCAAGGCGGCTTCGGAAGAGGCCGTGGAGAACGCGAGCAAAACGGGCTCACGAACGGTTTTGAGGAAGCGAAGGATGGGGATCCGCGCAATCAGCATGATGGGAACCAGCACGATGAGGATGAAGACCAGCAGCGCACCGTACAAGGTGAGCACCAGCGTCAACAAGGTGAGGAGAACCCTGAACCCACCACCGCTCTGGAGTTCGCTGGTCCCGATGGTGGACGCGATTGCGGCGGCGACGCCAAAAGGGGCCACCCACATGACGAGGCCGGTGAACTTGAACATCACTTCCGACAACGATTCGAGGAAGGCCAGCATGGTCTTTTTGGGCTGGCCGCTGACCTGGCCGAGAGCGATGGCGAAAATGATGGCGAACACCACGATCTGGAGGACGTCGTTTTTGGCAGCCGATTCGAAAAAGCTTTGGGGTACCGCATGCTCCACCACGCCGGCAAAGGTAATCTTATTCGTCGAAATCTGGGGTGCGCTGGCAATCGCAGGAGACCCGTTGGTAGCGTTGGAAAGTTGATTCGTGGACGCAAGAGATAGATTGGTGGCCGACAAGGTTTCACCTGCCAGGGCGACTGACTGGTTCGTTGGCGCAACTTCCAAATTCGTTGCCGTCAGGGATTGGCTGGCCAGGACAGCCGGCTGGTTCGTGGTGGCGGAAGCCTGCTTTTCTTTAGCGGCTTGATGGACGCCGTCACCGGGCCGGATGAGATTTACCGCCAGAAGTCCGATAAGGAGAGCAGCCGTGGTGACCACTTCAAAATAGAGGATGGAACGAAACGCGAGCTTGCCCACCGACTTGAGATCGTCCGCATGCCCGGCGATACCGACGACGAGCGTCGAGAAGAGCAGGGGCACGATAATGCACTTGATCAGGTGCAGGAAGACGGTGGAAACAAATTTGCACTCGATGGCGAGCTTCGGGCAATAGAGTCCGAAGAAGACGCCCGCAATCATGGCAATGATGATCCAGGCGCTGAGGGAGATGCGCTTGAGTTGGCTGATCATTGGTCGCGTGAATGTGGGCGCAGGTTAGAGGGACGTGGGACAGGTTTCAAGCATGCCGCGATGATCTTCAGCCGTTCACCCTTTGGACGAATGTCGTGCCGCTTCAAGCGAGACAGGATTGCGTGGCCGTGCCTTTCAAGGTGCGACGACGCGGTAGAAACGTTCCGGTACCGGGCCGGTGACGTCCAGGAAAGAGGCGGTCGAGTTGGTCGCGACAATGGTGCCGAGCGTGGTCCATCCGGTATTGGCGAAGTCGTCCTTGTATTGCACCTCGTAGGTCCGACCGTTGACCGCGCTCCAGGAGATGGTCGAACTGGAGGTGCCCGCACCGACGATGGCGGGCACGATGACAGGAGCCGGGCCGGGGACGGGCGTGTAGGTCAGCAAAATGTTGCCGGAAAGGTCCACGGAATTGGTGAAGGAACCGGCGGCGTACGTAGCGTTGGAAATGGTGAGGAAACGGGATAAGCCCGGGTTGGCGGCGGAGCCAGTGAGGGAGATGATCGTCCAGGTGTGAGCGCTTTGCCAGAAGGGGGCATTGGTGGCGGGGGCGCTGGCGGCGCCGATGAAGTTCAGGGAAAGCTTTGCGGTACCGCCGAGGACGAGATTTCCGCCGGTGAGTTTGATGACGTCGTAATTGGTGCCGGAACCATCGACGGCATTGGTGGAAAGTTCCCAGACATAAGTGCCGCCGGCGCTGAGGTCGAGCCCGGCGCCAAGGGTCAGTGGTCCGGCACTCTGGCCGGGGGAGATAAGCCCGGTAGCGGTCACCGGTCCGGCAACAGCGCCAAAGCCCCCTAAAGCGCCGTTCGTGGCAATGACCACGGGACCGGCACCGGTGCCACTACCAGCATCGTTATTCACGAGCAGCGTGCCGGCGTTCACCGTAGTACCGCCGGTAAAAGTGTTGGCGGCAGTCAGAATCGTCCGGCCGGCCGTGAAAGGGTTGGCCGCATCGCGGCGGAACTGGCCGGCACCCGAGATGACGCCGTTGTAGGTTTGGTCGCCGGCGGAAGCATCATTATACGACTCCAATTGCGAAACCGTGGAACTGAGGTCGTTCGAATGGCCGATGACGATGGGGCGCGGGAAGCTGAAGCCGCCCCCGGTAAAGCGGAGGCGAAACGCGTTGTTGGTCGCGCCGGGATTGTTGCCAAGGTTGCGGATGGTCAGGGTTCCGCCGTTGCCGCTGATGGAACTGGAGCTGAAGGGGAGGATGCGCACGCTATTGGTGAGGGTGCCGTCGCCGTAAATCGAGGTGTCGGCGGTCATGAAGATGTCGTTGATCAGCGGGGAGGTGGAGCGGGTATTCTCGCAGAGGATATTGCCGCCGGACCAGGCGAAGAGGCCGCCGCCGAGCAGGCAGGTGGCGTTGAGGGAGATGACGCCCTGGTAGTTAAAGACCGGGCCGCCCAGGGTATTGACCGAATTGATATCAAGTGTGCCCGGGCCACGTTTGCTGACCGAACCCAGGCCGCTGATCACGCCATTTAACGTGATGTTGGACTGGCAATTTAGAACCAGGTCGTTGCTACCGTTGGTGATGTTGCCGCTGATGATGATGTTTCCCGAGCCGGCGCCGAAGGATTGGTCGGAGTAAAGGGTGATCGGGACATTGATAGTCGCGGTGGAGGCGGACTGGTTGGTGACGCCGCGCATGAGTGTGATGGCGTTGCCGTTGATCGTGTAGGCGCCGGAGACGTTGGTATCGAAAACGATCCAATTGACGAGCCCGGTGCCGGTGGTGAGATTGTTGACGTTGTTGGTGACCTGCCCGCCCGGGCCGGCAAATTCGAGGTAGTTTCCGCTGACGGGGACGGTGCCGCCCCAGTTGCCGGAGCTGGACCAGTTGCCGGAGCCGGCGATCCACAGGCAGGGGGCGCTGGTGCGGAGGTTGAAGCCGTAATAATTGGTGAAGAAGAAATCGATCACCTGGGCGAGGGCGATTGCGTAATTCGTCCGGTTGTTGGCCGTGTCGCGGACACCGGTGTAATTCGCCTCGATTTGCATGCCATCCAGGGGACCGCCGTTGTCGGAACCGTGGATCTGGACGTTGTAGCCGCCATCGAAGTAAGGATTTCCCGAACCCGGGTCCGGGTCCGTGGGACTGGGCACGGAGGGATAGCCCAGCGCCTCCATGAGCCCGCCGAAACTGTTCGTGCCGCGCAACAATTGCGAGAAGGTCAGCGGCACCGAATGCGACAAGGTGCGAATGCTGCTCTGGTTCTCGTAGGTGGTCGAGTTGAGGGTCGAGTCGGACAGCATGAGCTGGGAGGAGGAGAGCAAATAGCCGAGCTCGAGGCGTTCGATGGCGTGGCCCTGGCCGTGGAGATCGACATAAAAACCGCGGCCGTTGCGACTGATGACGTTGTTGCTGGACGAATTGATGAAGCCCTGGAATTCCTGCCAGGCCTGGATGGCGTAAACATTCGTGCCGGCGCCGTCGTCCTGGTTGCGATTGCAGTCGAGCTTCGACCGCTTGAGATTGCAGACGATAACGTGCGCGTAGTGACCGAAGTAATTGCGGAACACCTTTTGAACCGCCAGGGCGACATCATCGACGTTGGAATCGGTGGTGGTGGAACAATCCGGATCGCTGCCGCACACGCGGTTGGGGATTTCCGAAGGGGTGAGCCCACCGCCATGCGGCGCGGAGAAAATCACCGGCATGTCACCGGCGACGTATTGAATGTAGTTGCTGCGGCCGAAGTAAGTGGTGCCGGGGGTGTAGGTCTGGGCAGACGTGGCGCTGGAGCGCAGAAAGGCCAGGACGGCCAGGCAGAACAAAGCGCGGAGGAGGGCACACGTTTCCCGCCGGCCGCGCAGGAGACTTAATCCCCGGCCGGCTTCCCGCCGGCCGGGGTGGAGTTTCAGCAAATACAACAAGCTGATCGAGGCGCTTTACGGAACAATTACGCGATAGAAACGGGCCGGCGAGGGGCCGGTGGTATCCGCCAGGCTGGCCGTGGTGCCCGAGGCGGTGACATTGCCGACAACCAACCAGTTGGTCTGGCTCAGATTGGTCTTGTATTGGAGCTGGTAGGTGACGCCGTTGACGGAGGACCAGCTTACCGTTGCGCTCGCCGTGCCGGCGCCGACGATATTGGGCGAGACAAGCGGCGGCGGAGCAGAGGAGCCGGGCGCAAAGGCCAGGATGATGTTGCCGGAGGGGTCGGTGTAATTGGTGAAAGTTCCTGCGCCATAGCTGCCATTAAGGACGGTCGGGAAGGCCGACGGGCCGGGATTCGTGGCCGTGCCGCTGAGCGCGATGATCTTCCAGGTATGCGCAACCTGCCAGAAGGCATTGGTTGCATCCGGCGAGGTGGCGGTGCCGGTGAAGTTGATGGAAATCTTCGATGCGCCGCCCGGCACGAGGCTGCCGCCGGTGAGGGAGATCAGGTCGAAATCTGTTCCCGGATTGTTGGTGCTGTTGGCCGCGAGCTCCCAAGCATACGTACCGCCGCTGCTGAGGTCGAGACCGCCGGCGAGTGTCAGGTTGCCTGCGCTTTGACCGGGGGTGATGGTGCCGCCGACCAGCACGAGGCCGGAGATGGAACCGGTGCCGCCGAGGGTGCCGCCGGCGTTGACAACCACATTACTCGGACCGGTGGCGCTGCCGTAGGTATTGTTGGCGAGCAATTTGCCCGCGTTGATGGTGGTGCCGCCTCCGTAAAGGTTGTTGCCGCTGAGCACAAGGGTGCCAGGACCGGTCTTGACCAAAGGCGCCAGACCGCTGGCGCTGTTGCTTATCTGACCTGAAAGGGTGGTCAGGCCGGTGTTCAGGATGGTCCAGGTCTTGGAAACGCCACCGGCATTGAGCGAGCCGGTGAGGGTAAGGTCATTGGTGCCGGCGACCACGATGTTGGTGGGGCCATCGAGGAAGAGACGGTTGTCGATGACGCGAGCAGCACCAGACGCGAACACGGTCAGTGCGGCTTCGTTGTTTTGGGAGCCGATGGTGAAGGTGCCCGTACCCACCGGGCCGGCGGTGACAGCGCCGCCGGAGGTCGTGGTATTCGTGCCAAAACCGATGGTTCCGGAAACCAGTGTCACGCCACCAGTAAACGTGTTCATGGCGGTGAAGATCGTGGTGCCGCCGGTGTTCAGGGTGGCTGCGCCGCGGCGGATGGTGCCATTGCCCGTGATCAGGCCGCTGATGGTCTGCGTGTTGTTCGTGTCGCAGTAGAGATCAAGCTGGGACACCGCACCCGGGGTGTCGAAGGCCGAGTCACCAATGACGATGGGGCAGGTGAGGGAGTTTTGATTTGTTCCTTGCAGGCGTAGGGCAAAGATGTTGCTTGAAAGCCCGGTGTTACCGATTTTCAAAGCTCCACCCGCCGAAGTAATCGTGCCGGTGAACGGCAGGAAGCGGCTGGAAACCGGGGCTGCCGTGCTGTCGCCGTAAATGATTGCGTCGGAGACCATGATGACCGGGTTCGCGATGGGCGCGCCGGCGCGGGTGTTATTGTCGAGGATTTTGCCGCCGGTGAAGACGAGCGGGCCGGTGCCATCGCCGAAGGTGGCGGTGGCATTGACGGAGATGACGCCGGCGGCATTGGTGGTGGCGCCGGTGTAACTGCTGTTGGTGGAGGCGGTGAGAGCCAGCGTGCCGCTGCCGAGCTTGGTGAGCGAGCCGGCGCCGCCGATGGTGCCGCCAACCGTCAGCGTGCTGGCGGTGGCGGTGATCGAGCGGTTGCCGCTCAGGGTGACCGGACCGGCGCCGAGATTCAGATTGGTGGAGCCGGTGAAGGTAAGGTCGGCGTTCCAATTTATGGGGCAATTATTGAGGGTGACAGTGGCGCCGCTGGTGTTGTCGATGGTGCTGCTGCTGGCGATGGTGAAGGTATTTGTGCTCAACGCCTTGGCATTGAGCAGCAAAGTTCCGCCGTTGAGCGTGCTGGTTCCGCCGTAAGTATTCAGCGTGGGAAGCGTGATCGTGCCGCCGCCTCCGAAGGCCAGGTTGCCGCTGCCGGAAATGGTGCCCGAGAACGTGGCGGTGGAGCCGGAGGCGGCGTTAAGCGTGGCACTGTCCTGAAGGGTGATGTTCCCAACGAAGTTGGCCGTGCCGCTGCCGATGCTGGTGCCGATGGTCTTGGTGCCGCTGCTGCCGGACTGCACAGTGATGTTGCGGCTCAGGGTCACGCCTGCGGTATTGATATTGAGCGTGGCGTTGCTGTTGCCCGTGGTGTTGCCAACGAGAACGGAGGTCGAGGCTGCGCCGAAGCCGCCGGAACCATTGGCGGCATCGACCGCAAGGCTGCCGGTGCCGGCGTAGATTTTGGTGGTGCCGGCGTAATCGTTGGCGGCGTTGTCGAAAATGGCCTCGCCGTTGCCGACTTTGAGCACACCGAAGCTGCCGGTGAGTTGCGGATAGCCGAGTGCGCTCTGGCTCTGGGTGCCTGAGGGAACGTTGAGGACGATGTCCGAGGCCGGCGTATAGATCAGGTGCAGGTCGTTGCCGACGAGGCTGAGGCTAAAGATGCCCTGAATGGTTCCGGTGAAGGCCGTGGTATCCAAAGCAAAGTGGCTGACGTTGAATCCGCTGGCAAAACCACCCTGGATGATGACCCAATCGCGAGCGGTGCCGCTGTTCCAGCCGGTCGGGACGGCGCCATGGGAATCGAGCTTGATGGTGATGGGGGTCCCGCCGGTGCCGCCGTCAGTCCAGGTCGTGGCGCTGATCAGGTCGCGAGCCACGCCATCCGTGCCGGTGGCGGAATCGATCGTGTAAACGTAGGACGATCCGTCCGTGAGGGTGAAGTCGCTGATCGTAATGGTGCCGACATTGGTGCCGCTGGAACCGGGAGTAATCGCGCCGCCGAAATTGATCGAGGTGGGCGCGACGATGTTGCCGTTGCCGCCCAGGACGCCGTTGGTGGCGACGGTGACGCCTCCTGAGCCCAGGGCGGAAGTGCCGCCGTTGGCCAGGATCGTGCCATACAAAATTGCGGTACCGCCGGAATAGGTATTGTTGCCCGTGAGGACGGTAGTTCCCCCGGCGGAAAGCGTGGAGCCCTGGCGGCGGACGACGCCGCTGCCGGAGATATCGCCGCTGAAGGTTTGGATGCCGTTGGTAGCGGCGTTATAGAGCGAGAGAGCGCTGGTGGAGCCGGGAGTATCGACTCCCGTTCCGACCACGATGGGCCGGGTGAACGTGAAGCCGCCGGACAGGCGCAACACGAAGGTGTTGGGGGTGTTGGCGGTGAGATTTGCGATGGAGAGAGTGCCGGCGGTGGTGGTCCACGACCCGCTGAACGGGATAGTGCGGGAGGAATTGGCGTTGCCCCCATCGCTGTAGATGAAGGTATCGGCGCTCAGGACCATGGGATTGGCGATCGGCGGGTCGGCGGCGCCACCGCGGTCGAGGCCGGAAATGATATTGCCGCCGGTCAGATAAACGGGAGCCACGCCGGTGCCGAACGTGGCGGTGTCGTTCATTTTGATCGCGCCGGCGGAATTCGTGACGCTGCCGGTAAAGGTATTGTTGGTGCCTTGGAGATAGAGAATGCCGGCGCCCGTCTTGGTGAAGCCCTGCGAACCGTTGGTCTCGCTAATCGAGCTATTCATGATGATGGCCTTGGTGTTGCCGTCGGTGGCAACGTAAATTTCGCCGGAGGTGCCCAGGCGGATGCCCATCGCGAGGGAGCTGCCGAAATTATTGGAGAGGATAAGAGGGACGGCGCTCGCATTGGAGAGCAGAATGCCGCCATAGCCGTTCAATTGGATGACGCCAGCGGTACCGGTGGAGTTATTGCGAAAGCCGCGGGTCACACTGTTGCCCGAGGTCAACGCGATGGCGCCGACCTGTTGGACGCCGCCGGCCGTGGTCATGGGAATGGTGATCGTGGTCGCCGTGCCGGCGGAATCGAAGATGGCGAGGTCGTTCGCACCGGGAACGCCGTCCGGGTTCCAGCTCGCGGCAGTCAGGTAGGTCAGATTGGTTCCGGCGGTTCCGCCATCCCAGAACACCGGGACGCCTGCGGCCTGCGCCGAAGTAGCGGACAGACAGGCAGCCAGCATCAGCAGAGCCGCCGCGAGCACCTGGAGAGAATTTCGCGAGAGAGGGTTGCGCGATCCGCCCGGGATTGCGGAACTGGAATTGAGGGTATGCATTTTTCGATTCATGGGTTGGGTGTTCGTGGCCAGGGGGCTGCCGCTAGGCCGGACAGGACGTGCCGCAGGGAAGCGTAACGTAGGTACGGTGCTGGCAAAATTAATGGCCATTAGTCTCGAGTGGTCGGCGTTTACTAAATTTATCATAGGAAGCGGCGGGCGAAAGGGAATATAACAAACGTCATATTTCCAGCCGGGCCGCGGAAGGGTAGTTTTGCGAGTGACGCCTCGCATGCCTTTCGCCGGTGAAGCCGTAAAATTGCCTGAGTCCCTGGCCGCGAGCTGCAACTAATAATGAATCTCTGCAAAACCAATTCGGTCGTTCAGCGCCGCCGCGCCCTGGCGGGCGCGTTGGCCGGGCTCGCGCTTGCCTGTGCCGCCATGGTGCAAAGCTGTCTGGCTTCGACCTGGACCACGAACACCCTTTTGCCGGGCACTCGATTTGAAACCGGTTGGTACGTTCAGGACAGCGGCAAGCCGGGACCGACGATCATGATCGTGGGCGGCGTGCACGGAAACGAGCCTGCCGGCGCCGCCGCGGCCGAGGTCATCCGGTTCTGGCCGTTGACCGCCGGCCGGATGGTCGTGGTGCCGCGGGCGAATGTCCCGGGGTTGCTGGCGAACAAGCGGATGATTCCGAACCTCGACACGAACATCGGCAACTTGAACCGCAACTATCCGCGCGCCGGAAAGGAAGAGCCTCCACGCGGCGAACTGGCCACCGCGATCTGGGCCCTGGCGCTCGAATACAAGCCGGCGTGGCTGCTCGATTTGCACGAGGGCTTCGATTTCCACCAGTTGAACGAAAAGAGCGTGGGCAGCTCAGTCATTGTGGCGCCGGATGCCAAAGGCGAAGCGGAAGCCAAACTGATGCTGGAAGCTGTCAATGTCACCATCACGAATCCGGATTTGAAGTTTGTGCAGCGCGGGCCGCCGGTGGATGGCAGCCTGGCGCGTGCGGGTGGCGAGCATTTGCGCATTCCATCCATGACGCTGGAAACCACGACCAAGCAACCCATGCCGAAGCGGGTCCGCCAGCATGAGATCATGGTTCACCATCTTTTGGCGGACATCGGGATGATGGAAAAAGCTTTGCCGGCTGAGACTTATATCGCCGGCGGGGATGGGGGAGTGGACAAGAGTGCCCACGCGGGCGCGGCGAACCCCGTCCGCGTGGCTCTCTATAAGGGGCCGGGGACCGGAGGAGCAGGACCACCGGCCATGATGCTGCGGTTGAATCATCTGCCGGAATCCACCATTCAACAACTCTCTCCGGAAGACATTCAAAATGGGGCGCTGACGAATTATGATGTAATCATCTTCGGCGGCGGCAGCGGGAGCCGGGAAGCGGAAAGCATCGGGGAAACCGGCCGGGAAGAGGTCCGGAAATTTGTCGCCAAAGGTGGCGGTTACATTGGCATTTGTGCCGGTGCTTATCTCGCCACGTGCAACTATCCGTGGAGCCTGAAGCTGATCAACGCGAAAACGATCTCGCCGAAATGGCAGCGGGGCAAAGGGACGGTGACCATGGAACTGACGGGCTCCGGCAAGGAGTTGCTGGGCGACCGCTCGGGCAAGATCGACGTCCACTACGCCAATGGTCCGGTGGTTACCACCGGAGAGCATCCCGACCTGCCGCCTTTCGAAGTGCTGGCGTATTTTCGCTCCGAAATGGCCGAGCACGATTCTCCGCCGGGGGTCATGGTTAACTCGCCAGCAATTTTCAAAGCGGCCTACCATCAGGGCCGGGTCGTTTGCATCAGCCCCCATCCGGAGCAGACCCAGGGATTGGAGGACATCGTGCCCGCCGCCGTAAGTTGGGTCTCGGGCAAATCAAAAACCCTGACCGAAAAGACCGTGCCCAAGGCCGAGTAAGGCCCGGGCCCAAAAAACGCGGACAATTCAATGAAAGAAAATCCCAATCGCGCGCGGATTTCAGCGTTCACACTGATCGAATTGCTGGTGGTCATTGCCATTATTGCCATCCTGGCAGCGATGCTCCTGCCCGCCCTGGCCAAGGCGAAAAAGAAAGCCATGCAGACGAGCTGCCTCAACAACATGAAGCAGATCGGACTGGCGATCAAAATGTACATCAACGACCAGAACGACTACCTTCCCGGTCCGGTCTTTGTGAACCAGAAATCGGGATACGACAGCACCATCTCGCATTACCTGCCGATTTATCTCTGGAACTACCTGGGCTTGCGTGATCCCAGTGTTCCATTGCTGCAGGGCGGGCCGAACCGGACGGTTGCGAATCCCATTTTCACGTGTCCCGCGCTGATGGCTACCCCCGTGAAGCTGGCGTCCACCACGCCGGGCGAACGCACCAATTTTCGCGTCAACGGCTCGGATGTGTTTCCGCCCACGGCCAGCAAGGCCTTTGGCTATCCGGCCAACGCCAGCCCGCCGCAGCCGCCCAACGATCCGCTCCGGGAAAGCGTGGTCGTCACCGCGACCAATATCAGCTCGTTTTACACCTTGCGCGATGTGGACGAAAAAATTGACGGCACCACAGTGCCGCCGGACTGGCATGGTGACATTCCCACCGATCCGGTTCATGGGCGCGTGCGGAACTGGATGTTCCTGGATTGGCACGTCGAAGGCACCATCCGCACGAATTTCTATTAAGCCCTCCTTCTCCAATTCGCGCGATTACTACGCGCCGCCCCCGGGCGGCTTTTGCGTCGCGACAATTGGAGACTGACTGACCCGCCGCGCGTCCCGAACTACCATGCGACGCCAACCCTGGTATACACGCCTTTACTGGCAGGTATTGATTGGGGTGGCCCTCGGCATCCTCGCCGGCTGGGCGTATCAGCATTTTCAGCATCCGGTCAAGCCGGCTGAGGCCACGTTCGTCCGGATCGTCAAGGCGCTGAGCGACGGCTTCATCAACCTGGTGAAGATGATCATCGCGCCGATTGTCTTTTGCACCATCGTTCACGGCGTGGCCTCCATGCGCGACCTGAAAAAGCTTGGGCGGGTCGGAGCCAAGACGCTGCTGTATTTCGAAGTGATTTCGACGTTCGCGCTCGTCATCGGTTTGGTGGTGGTAAACGTGGTGAAACCGGGCGCGAATTTTCAACAGCCTTTGCCGGCGGGGGCGGCCACGGCCGTGCAGGCGATTGAGCAAAAAGCGCAGGGTCACGACATGATCCAGTTCTTTTTGGGGATCATTCCGGGCGCGCTGTTCGAGCCTTTCGTGTCGGGCAATTTACTGCAGGTTCTGCTGGTGGCGGGGTTGGTGGCGGTGGTGATTTCCCGCATGGGTGATCGTGGCAAGCCGGCGCTGCATGTCATCGAGACAATTTCGCACGTGCTATTCGGCATCATGGACATCGTCGTGAAGCTTGCCCCGATCGGCGCTTTCGGTGCCATGGCTTTTACCGTGGCCAGCTATGGCGCAGGTTCGCTGAAGAGTCTGCTGGCGCTGATGCTCACTTTTTACGCCACCGCGATTCTTTTCGTGGTCTTCGTGCTCGGGGCGGTGGCGCGCCTCTGCGGATTTTCCATTCTGCGGTTTCTGGCCTATATCAAGGACGAGCTGCTGCTGGTGCTGGGGACCAGTTCGAGCGAGACGGCCCTGCCGGGCATGGTGCGGAAGATGGAGCAATTGGGTTGCAAGGAGTCCACCGTGGGGCTGGTGATTCCCACGGGTTACAGTTTCAACCTCGACGGCACAAACCTGTATATGGCGATGGGGGCAATGTTCCTGGCGCAAGCAACCGGAACGCACCTTTCGTTGCATCAACAGGTCATGCTGCTCGTCGTGGCCATGCTGACTTCGAAAGGCGCCAGCGGAGTTACCGGGGCCGGGTTTATCTGCCTGGCGGCCACGCTGGCGGCTTGCAAGGATATCCCCATTGAGTCCATGGCCCTGCTGGTCGGCATCGACCGTTTCATGAGCGGTTGCCGGGCTTTGACGAATTTGATCGGCAACGGTGTCGCTACCGTGGCCATCAGCCGCTGGGAGAACGAACTCACGGCGGCGCAACTCCGGGCAAATCTGGGTTCGCTGAGGACGGCGGGGGGAAGGCCGGCCGCAGCGCACGTAAATCCATCATCCGCGCGGGCTACGTAAGTTATGATTAAAATTGCTTCGGACTACAAACGGACGGTTTGGTCGTTAAT
Source organism: uncultured Verrucomicrobiota bacterium (assembly GCA_964448135.1). GTDB lineage: Bacteria > Verrucomicrobiota > Verrucomicrobiia > Limisphaerales > UBA8199 > CAYUVH01. The sequence goes on from CAYUVH010000037.1 coordinate 50,476, forward strand.
CGCGGGCTGGTTTGCCTGCGGCCATATGCTGGCTGCACCGCTGCCGGTGGGATCGGGGCAGATTCAACTGGGCTCGGGTGCGGATGCCCTGACCATTTACACTTACAAACCGACCAATTATCAGGGCGGGCCGCTGCTGGTCGTGTTTCATGGAATGTTGCGCAACGCCGAAGGATATCGGGATTCGGCGATTCCCGTGGCGGAGAAGTTCAATTTCCTGGTAGCGGCGCCGTTGTTTGAGACCAACCGATTCAACACCGACGCTTATAATCGCGGGGGCGTCGTCAAGAAGGGAGAGTTTCAACCGCCCGACAAGTGGACTTACAATTACGTGCCTAAGATCATCGCGGAAATGCGGAAGCGCGAATCCGCGCCCAACCTGCCGTACTATTTCATGGGCCACTCCGGCGGGGGGCAGTTCCTGATGCGGTTGGCGGCCTTTTCACCACTGGAAGCCAAGCGTATTGTGGCGGCGAACCCGGGGTCCGATCTCTTCCCGCGACGAGATTGGAAATTTGGTTACGGGTTCGGCGGGTTGCCCAAGGCCTACAGCGATGACAAAGCCCTGCGCGCTTATCTGGCCGCGCCGCTTACGATCTACCTTGGCACTGCGGACAACGATCCGAATCATTTTGAACTCGATCGCTCGCCGGCCGCGATGCTGGAGGGCAGCTTCAGGTTGGAGCGCGGTCGCGCCTGCTTCGAGTACGCCCAAAAACTGGCCAAAGAGCATGGCTGGACGTTCAACTGGCGCAAGGTGGAGACGGTTGGAATCGCACACGAGGCCAAGGGGATGTTCGCTGCACCCGAAGTGGAACAGGCGCTGTTCGGCGCCACCAAGACGAGCGGCGGGGCGGGAAAATAAGTGCAGGGCGTTTTCGCTTTGCGCGGTAGTATTGTAGTTGCAGCCTGCCTCCTGGCAGGCGAAGCTTTTGCCGCTCCCTTTACATCCGGCACGCTCGTGGTGCTGCAAGTTGGCGACGGTTCGGCGGCATTGAGTTCGAGTGCCACGCCGGTCTTTCTTCGAGAATACACCCGGGCGGGCGCGCTGCTTCAGACGATCTCGTTTCCCGCCAGTGGCAGCTCTCCGTTGACCTTGAGCGGCACCGCTACCACGGATGGTCAACTGACTTTGTCCTCGGACAAGTTCATACTCACGTTCGCAGGCTATGCCGCTGCTGCTGGAACGGGATCGCCCGTGGGCTCCACGACTATCAACCGTGCGGTAGGCGTGGTCACGGGAGACGGGATCTGTTCGCGAACTGCCGTTTCGAGCAACGCGTTCAGCGGCGCGAACTTCCGCGGAGTGGCCTCAAACGGAAAGGACTATTGGCTGGCGGGCGACAGCACTGGAACCGGTGACCCCGACGGGGGAGTGTGGTACTCGGCGGGCGGTGGTGTTCCCTTGCAAATTCGCTCCGGCAACCTGCGGGCCGTGAACATTTTCAGCAACCGGCTGTACGCTTCGTCTACGGCCGCAACCGGACCTTATGGCATCCACGGTTTCACCAACCTTCCCGTCAGCGCACAGGACAGCGCGGTTCTACTCGACGCGACAAACGGTGTGGGGACCACATCGCCATCGGATTTCGCTTTCAGTCCCGGCGGCACGCTCGCCTACGTTACAGATGACCGTGCGGCCGCTGACGGCGGAGGCATCCAGCGCTGGACAAACAACGGCGCGGGCTGGGGGCTCGCCTATACACTCACGCCCGGCGGTTCCGACACGACCAACACGCTCCGCCAGCTCACCGTGGATTTCAGCGGCACCAATCCGGTCCTGTTCGCAACCACCAGCGAAGCCAGCGCAAACCGCCTGATTTCGATTACGGACACCGGGGCTCTCGCCGGGGCAAGTTACACGGTGCTGGCCGCGGCCGCGACAAACACCGTCTTCCGAGGCGTCGAATTCAGCCCGATTTCCAGGCCGGCGCAACGGGTGTTGTTTCTGGGTGACAGCCTGCTGGGGATCAGTTCGCAATATTCAAATAATGTCCCCGCAACCCTGGCTGAGCTGGCGGCCAACCTCGGCGATGCCTTCACTTACACCCGCGTCGCGCAGAGTGGCTGGCTGCTGGCCGATCACGCCACGAATTCCCTCAGCACCAATCTGGTCAACTCCGGCAGTTTCGATCTCGTTGTGCTGCAGGAAAAAAGCCAGCCACCGTCGCTGCCCAGCCAGCGCGAGGGCACCATGTTTCCGGCCTGCCGGCAGTTGAATACGCTGGCCGCCAATAACAACGAGCGCACGATGTTTTATCAGACTTGGGGCCAGATCAACGGCGACCCCAACAGCCTTTGCAACACCTACGACATCCCGCCGCAATATCGGGTCTGTAACTACCCGAGCCTCGACAGCTTTTTCAGCATGAACATCGCGGTGCGCAAGGCATATACGATGATCGCGGGCGAGCTGGGGGCGGCCATCGCTCCCGTGGGCCTGGCCTGGGGCCGCGTGCGCGTGGAGAAGCCCGGATTGAATCTCTTCATCCTCGATGACTCGCTGGGCGATCGCCATCCCAATTGCGACGGAGCATATCTTGCCGCGTGTGTATTCTATTGCGCGATCTTCGGGCGTAGCCCGGAGGGCGCGACCTACTATTCCACGAACCTCCCCGTTGACGCCGTTTATTTGCAACGAGTCGCCGCGGAAACGGTCCTGGGCGATCCGTTTGCAGCGGACGCCTACGGCCTGGGGACTAACGGCTATTATTGGGCCTATCGCTGGCAGGACTTCACAAACTCCGCGTCAGTTACCATTAGCGGCGCTTCGGCGAGGCCTTCACCGTCCGTGCGCCTCGACAGCGTAGTGACCAACGTTTCAAATATTACCCTCGGCGTGCTGGATGCGGGGCAAAATGTGCAGGGCCAGGGCCGGTTGTATGTGCGCGAGGGAGCCTCGCTGACGGTCACGGGCTCCGTGGTGGTCGGCCAGTCGGGGAAAGGTTTCGTTCGCCAGACCGGCGGAAGCTTGGAGATCGGGGGCGAGCTGCTGCTGGCGGAGCAGGGGATGGCCTCGGGGCAATACACGCTTTCCAACGGGACCTTGCGGGCGGGCCGGATTCTGCGTGGTGCCGGCACGGCGCAGTTTGCCTTTCAAGGCGGGCAGCTGGGTTTCGGGCAATTTGGTTCGTCGGCGTCCCTGTTCGATCTCGCTTGTGGTGGCGGCACTCTCACGATCAGCAATCTGACCGGGCCGGTGCTGATCTACGGCAATTATTCCCAAAGCAACAGCGCCACGTTAAGCGTGGAATTGGGAGCCATCTCGAATTCGCTCGTGGTGAATTCCGGTGCCGCGGTTTTGTCCGGTGCTTTGAAGCTGTCCTTCGCTAGCGGTTTCGAGCCGGCAACCGGGCAGCGCTTCACGCTCCTGTCGGCTCCAGCCATCACGGGGAGTTTTTCACAAACGAATCTTCCTCCGGTCACCTCCGGCGGAGTGGGGCTGGTAGTCAGTCAGTCTCCGAACGCGATCGTCGCCGAGGCCGTCAGTTTTACTCCCTGGCTGAGCGCTCCCGGCCTATCGTCAAATCGTGAAGCGCAATTCACGGTGAGTGGAGTGGCCGGTTATCGTTACGTGGTGCAAAGCCGGACCAATCTTTCGTCGGGTTCGTGGATGCCTGTGCTTACGAACACAGCGCCGTTTGTCTTCACAGGTTCAAACACAGCGGCTGCTCCCTCGCGTTTTTACCGCGCCATCGTCGCTCCGTAGCGAAATCCACTACTTCGCTCCCAGGAACTTTACCACTGCTTGAATGCCGGACTGCACGTGCAGTTTCTCGTAGATGGTGTGCAGGTGCACGCGCACGGTCCCGGCGCTGATGCCGAGCTGATCGGCAATCTCCTTATAGAGGTAGCCCTTGGCCAGCAGACCCAGGATTTCCTGTTCGCGCTTTGACAGTTGATCCACTTCGGAAGCGGGTTTTTCAATCTCCTGGAAGTGGTTTACGACTTTGCGCGCGATGTGCATGGACATCGGCGAGCCGCCGGCGCTGACCTGTTCCACCGCCTGAATCACCTCGGCACTGGGCATATTCTTCAGCAGGTAGCCCGATGCCCCGGCGCGCAGGGATTCGAAGATCAATTTGCTGTCCTCGTACGTGGTAAGCATCAGCACCTGGATCTTCGGCATTTTGGCTTTGAGCTTGCCGACGCACTCGATGCCGTTCATGCGGGGCAGGTTGATGTCCATCAGCACCACGTCGGGCTGGTGCTTCGGCAGCCCTTCGAGGGCGTCCTCGCCGGAGGGATACGCCTCGAAGCAGCGCAGGCTGGGGCTGGCTGCGAGGAGGGACATCAGCTTTTCGCGGGTGCCGCGATCGTCCTCGACTATGGAAACTGTGATTTGCTTTTTCGTCATCGGTCCGCGTTCTGGCACGCGGTTGAGTGTCCGCCGAAAAGATCAATTACGCCAGGGCACTTCGAAGCGAATGCGCGCGCCCATGCCCGGCCTGCCTTCAATGGAGCATACGCCCCCGAATTGCGCAAGACGCTGCCGCATGTTCCGCAGGCCGTCGGCCAGCGCGTCGTCGGGCGTTTTGTTGAAGCCGCGGCCATTGTCCTCGATCGTCAGATTGATGCCTCGGTCGGAGACTTCGGCGTCCAGGCGGACTTCGGTCGCGCGCGAATGCTTGGCGACGTTATGCAACGCCTCCTTGATGCCCAAAAACAGGCTGTGGCGCATTTCCGCGGATAGTTCCCGTCCGTCGCGGAGATTGGGAAAGTTCACGCGGCAACGAATGCCGGCCGAGCCGAGAAAATCCACGGCGTATTGCCCGGAATAATCCAGCAGGTCCACCAGCGTGTCGTTGCGCGGATTCACGGCCCAGATGATTTCGTCGAGGGATTTGATGCCCTGGCGCGAGGCGGTCGCAATTTGGGCGAGATGATCGCCGGCTTCCTTCGGCCGGTTCATGGCCTGGCTGGCGAGGTCGGTCAACAAGGAGATTTGCGTCATGCGGGCGCCAAGATCGTCGTGAATATCACGGGCGATCCGGGCGCGCTCGCGCTCGAGGGCGTTTTCCTGTTCCAACCGGCGCAGGCGCGCCCGAATGCGGCGCAAGGAAACCACCCGGACAATGGTGTACACCGTGGCCACCAGGATCCCCGCCAGGATCACGGCGGCGATGACGCGAAAGGTGGCGGTTTCCCAGAAGAGGGGCTGTACCATGAATTCGAACGAAGCGCCCGCGGGGTTCCAGATGCCGGAGTTGTTGCCGGCCGTGACCTGAAAGCGGTAGCGGCCTTCCGGCAGCCGCGAATAAACCACTTTGCGCAGGCTGCCGGCGTCCACCCACGCGTCGTCCCAGCCATCCAGCCGGTAACGAAAGGCGACTTTCTCCGGTTCGATGAAACTGGGAGCGGAAAAATCCACTTCCACTTTGCGAATGCCGGGAGGCAGTGGGATCGGGCCTTTGCTCTGCCCGAGAATCAGCGGCTGGCTGTCCACCATGACGCTCTCGATCATGACGTGCGGGGGAACAGAGTTGGTCCGCACCCGTTCGGGATGAACGATCGCCAGCCCTGAGTGAGTGGGAATCAGGATGCGTCCGTCGCCACCCAGCGCCGCTCCCGGCGAGTAGCCGTAGTAACCTTGGATGCTCGGCAGGCGATCGTCACGGCCGTAACCAACGCATTGCACCACGCTGGCTTTGCCGTCGGCCACTGCCGTCAGCTCGTTCTCACTGGCGCGGAAGATTCCATGATCCGACCCGAACCACATCCAACCCCGGCCGTCCGGCATCAGCGAGCAGATGCTGGAATCGCGCAGGCCCTGGTCCTGACCGATCAGGGTGAATTGCTCTTTCTTGAGCCGTCCCACCCCGGCCGAGGAATACCCGATCCACAGGCTCCCATCCGTGGTTCCCGCCAGACAGCGGATGGGCCGCGTGGGATCCCCGGTACGCGCGGTTTCGTCCAGGATTTTGTCACCTTCCACCCGAAGCAACTGGGCATCGAGATTTGCCATCCAGATCGTGCCCGCGGCATCCTGGGCCATGGCCCGCACCGCGCGGCTGCCATTCGGCAATTCGTAGTTTTTGAATTCTCCCTGGTGCAACCGCTGTAGAACATTGCCGCTGGAGAACGCAACCCACAGGCTGCCGTCGCGGTCGGCGTGCAGCGAACGCAGGCTGGGACCGGCGAGGCCGTCCGCGCGGCGCATGGCCCGGAACATGTCATTGGTGCGATAGAAAAGGCCATGGCTGTACGTGCCAATCCAGACGCGGCCGGAAGCATCACAGGCCGTGCAAGTGGCCTGGCCACCGACCCAGGCCGGCGTGCTGGAAATCGTTTTCCATTCGCCGCCCTCGTTGCTCGCCACCTCGCCGTTCTGTGTGACGAGCCAGATATTGCCCTCGTGGTCCTCGCAAACCGAACGCACAGTGTCGAACGGCAACCCCGCATCCTTGCCTTGCAACTCCACGACGCGCGGGCGCAGGCGATTGAGGCCGCCGCCGTCCGTGCCCACCCAGATGTTGCCCTCGCGATCTTCCATGACGCTGCGGATGCGCCCATGCGATGTCTCGATGCTCGTGGCGTTTGTGCCGTCGAACCGGTACAGCCCCGTGTTCGCCGTGCCGACCCACACCGCGCCCGAGCGATCTTCGTAGATACAGGTCGGCCGCATCGAAGTGGCGTCGGCAGCCAGGGTGCCAACCTCAACCGGCGCCTCACCGCTCGCGTAACGGTAGAGTGTCGTGCCCGCGCAAATCCATACGCCGTGCCCGCGCGCGGTTCCGACCTGGATGTTTCGGTCGGGCAGGGTGAACTTCGCGATGAACTTCCCATCCTGAAAAGTGCCCGCCTGGCCGCCTTTGGCGAACCACAACCGGTCCGCCGAATCCACTGCGAGGCTGCAACTGCCCATTCCGGGCAGTCCATCCCCCTCCGCAAAACCCGCAACTTTTCCATCCGCCAGCCGACAGACGGAACCGTCGGCATACGCCAGCCACACTGCGCGATCGCCGGTCTGCACCATTTCGACGGCTTGCGCCTTCGAGAGCCCGTTCGTCGAACTGAACAGGCTCGAATCTCCCGGCGCCATATGCACCAGCACGCCGCCTTCTTCCGCCAGCCACAGCCCCTCATCGCGGTCCAGCAACATCGCCCGGATGATTGGGCGCGGCCGTCCTTTGGGCAGCGCCACGCTTTGCAGGTTGATTCCGTCGAAGCGCGCGAGACCCGATTGCGTGGCGATCCACAAAAAACCGTCGCGGCTCTGCACGACGCCGGTGACGTTGTCGCCGGGCAGGCCGTCATCGGCCTGCCAGACACGGGCGAACCAGGGTGAACCCGCCGTCGGAAAAACCGCGCTCCCGAGCAGCACAAGCGCGAGCCATCCCTTTCGGAACCACGCGCGCCACACGGAAATCATGCGTTCACCTTAGCTTGGCATCCAAGGCCCGGCAAGGATGGCGCCTCCTTCGAAACTTGAAATACATCCGGTGGTATGCGAGGGGAGGCGGGCCGCAAAAGTGGGGCCCCCTTTTTTTTCCGCTTGTTTGGGCTTGATGAGGCTTGATTGCCGGGGTTTTTGGCTTGATAGGCGGCTTGAGGCCGGCCAGAGGCGGGCTTGACACCGGCGGGATTTCGGCGGGCGACTGGCTGGATTTGGGCATCACCAAGATTGATTTAAGGCGATAGAACCGGGCTGATCGCAGGTGGTAGAGGGAGGCGGGCTTGGGAGCGAGGGGAGGTTCGAAGCAGGGGGCGAAATCGGCAAAATGCGGCCTCGCGAGACGCAATACACGGAGGAGGGGGAAGGAGCCCGGGGTTGGAGAAGAGGTTGTTAGGATCGTCACTTTTTAACACGAGGATGGCGGAGTCACCTGGACAACCGCTGTCCAAGTGAAAAGATTCCCGGGCGAGCCACCGCGATCCACGTCAAGCGGGAGCAAAAAAGCGGGCGGCGGACGCCAAGGAGGCGGGGATGGGGAATCCCGCTGAAGAAACGTGCCGCCGCCCAAATTGGATGTCACTCCCTTCCTACTCCCGCCCGCCCAATCCAGCAACTGCACGTTGGGGCAGATTTTCGCCCAGGCCGGCGAAGCGGCCAGTCAGGGCGACTATGGAGAAGTGGCCGGAACCCTGCGAAATCAGACGCCGCCGAAGGCGTTGAAGCCGCCGTCCACGCCGATGATCTGGCCGGTGACGAAGCCGGAGGCGTCGTCGCTTAGCAGCCATAAAAGCGTCCCGACCAGGTCTTCAGGTTTTCCGAAGCGGCCCTGCGGAGTGTGGGCGTTGATGGTGTTGCCGCGCGGGGTGAGCGAGCCGTCTGGCTGCGTCAGCAGAGTGCGGTTTTGTTCGGTCAGGAAGAATCCGGGGGCGATGGCATTCACGCGGACGCCGGTTTTGGAGAAATGGACGGCGAGCCATTGCGTGAGGTTGTTTACGCTGGCTTTCGCGGCGCTGTAAGCGGGGATTTTGGTGAGCGGTTTGTAGGCGCTCATGGAGGAAATATTGATGATCTGGCCGCGGCCTTTCTCGACCATGTCGCGGCTGAAAACCTGCGCCGGGAGCAGGGTGCCGAGGAAGTTCAGGTTGAAGACGGATTGGATGCCTTCAATGGTCAGATCGTAGAACGTGGTTACGCCTTCCTGCCTGGTCGTGAGCTGATCCTTGGTGAGATACTCGCGCGAGGTGGTGCCCTTCGGATGGTTGCCGCCCGCGCCGTTGAGCAGCACATCCACGGGGCCGAAGGAAGAACGGATTTGAGTGTGCACAGCCTCCAGTGCGGATTTATCCACCACATCGGCGGAATAGGCTGAGGCGGTGCCACCGGCCTTTTTAATTTCGTCGGCCACGGCCTGGACGCGGTCCAGCCGGCGTCCGAGGAGCGCTACTTTGCCGCCACACTCCGCGATGGCTTTGGCCATGGCGCTGCACAAAACGCCGGCGCCGCCGGTGATGACGAAGACCTGGTCTTGGAGATCTACTTTGAACGGAACGGCCATACTTGTTTCGGAGTTCTTCCGTCCCTGGCGGGACTCGGTTGTTTTTCGGCGGGTTACCCACCGATAAATCGGTGGGCTATTCTCTGTCGTCCCTTTGGGACCGGGCAAAGCAGGCTATTTTCCGCAGCAGTGCTTGTACTTCTTGCCGCTCTTGCAAGGGCAGGGGTCGTTGCGCCCCACCTTCGGGCCGGTGCGCGCAGGCTTGTTGCGTTCCACGGCGTCCGCGGCCTGGCTCACGATATCGCTGTCCTTGGGAGCGCCCGGTTGCTGCGGCGGCAAAGCCTGGCCATCGAAGGCGGTGGGCGTCTGGTGCGTCGTCTGGCGCGGCGCATTGTTCATGAAATCCTCGAACGCCCGGAGGCTCGAGGCACTCAGAAAGATGTGGTGGCAGATCTCCGTTTTGATGTTGACCATCAATTCGTCGAAGATCTTGAACGCCTCCGCTTTATATTCGATCAACGGATCGCGCTGACCGTGCGCCCGCAGGCCGATGCTGTGGCGCAGGCTGTCCATCTCATACAGGTGTTCCTGCCAGAGCTTGTCGATCGCGCCCAGGATGATGAAGCGTTCCACTTCCTTCAACGCCTCCGGATTCTCGTAGCTGACCTTTAGATCGTAGGCCTTGCGCACACTGTCCGTGATGAACGTGCAAACCGAGAACTGCGCGGGAGAGAGTCCGGCATACATCGAGTCCGCCAGCGGCGCTTCGCGCCCCGCATTCGCGGCCTTTTGGATTTCCTCCTCGGGCAGCCCGATGGGGAAATTCAGGTTGACCCAATCTGACAGTGCGCGACTCTTCCATTCGTGGGTGTCGGAGTCGCCGGTGGTGAATTCCTCCACCTTCTGGAGGACGACCTCCTCCATGATATCCATGAGGCGGTCCCGCACGTCCGGCGCGTTGATGACGTCGTTGCGGAAGCCATAAATGACTTCGCGCTGCTTGTTCATCACGTCGTCATACTCGAGCGTGCGTTTGCGGATTTGGAAATTGTGCTGCTCGACGCGTTTCTGCGCCTGGCCGATGGAGCGATTCAACAGCGGATGCTCCAGTTCCTAGCCTTCCTCGAGGCCCATCTTCTCCATCCACTTGGTGATATTGGCGGCGCCGAAAAGACGCATCAAATCGTCTTCCAAACCGATGAAGAAGTGCGACGACCCGGGATCGCCCTGGCGCGCGCAACGTCCACGCAACTGCCGGTCAATGCGCCGCGCTTCGTGGCGTTCGGTGCCGATTACGTGCAGGCCCCCTACTTCGGGAACGCCCTGGCCCAATTTGATGTCGGTACCGCGGCCGGCCATGTTTGTCGCGATGGTGACCGAGCCGCGCTGGCCCGCGCGGGCGACGATCTCAGCTTCCTGCTGGTGATATTTCGCGTTGAGGACGGAATGAATGATGCCCTCTTTTTTGAGCATGCGCGAAATATGCTCGCTGACTTCCACCGAAATGGTGCCGACCAGGATGGGGCGGCCCTCGGCGTGGATGCGCTTGATCTCGGCGAGGACCGCGCCGTATTTCTCGCGCTTGGTTTTGTAAACCGAATCGTTGGTGTCCTTGCGGGCAATCACCCGGTTCGTGGGAATGACAAGCACGCCCAGCTTGTAGATGTCGAAAAACTCGGACGCTTCCGTTTCCGCCGTGCCGGTCATGCCGGCGAGTTTGGTGTAAAGCCGGAAATAATTTTGAATCGTAATCGTCGCGAGCGTCTGGTTTTCGCGCTCGATCGTCACGGCTTCCTTGGCTTCGACGGCCTGGTGCAATCCGTCGCTCCAGCGGCGGCCCGACATGAGGCGGCCGGTGTTTTCGTCAACGATGACGACCTTGTTTTCCTGCACGACGTATTGCACGTCCTTTTCATACAGGCAGTAGGCCTTGAGCAACTGCGAAATCGCGTGGATGCGTTGGGCCTTGCTTTCAAACTCCTGCTGGAGCTTGTTTTTCGCCTCCAGGCGTTTGTGCGCGTCGAGGTCGGGATTCGCGTCGATCTCGTGCAGGTCCGTCGTCAGGTCCGGCAGCATGAAGGCATCCGGGTCTTTCGGGCTGAGAAAATTGCGTCCTTTCTCGGTCAGGTCGGCATCATGGCTCTTTTCGTCAATCGCGAAGAAAAGCATTTCCTTCTGCGCGTACAAATCGACCTTCTTTTGATCGGCGTGCAAGGTCAGTTCCGCCTGATTCATCAGCCGCAGGTTTTCCGGATCCTCCAGCAGCTTCATCAAACCGGCCGACTTTGGCTGGCCGACTTTTACGCGGTAGAGCAGCAACCCGATCTCGCCCTCGATCGGTCCGGCGTCCTTGACGGTGCCGCCCCCCTCGGGATGGAGTTTTTGAATTAATTCCTCCGCTTCAGAAAGGAAGCGGTTGCACAGCCGCTCCTGGGTGAGAAACAGCGACTCCACCTGCGGTTTGTACTGGGCGTATTGCTCGTCGTAAGTGACCACCGCCGGCCCGCTGATAATCAGCGGGGTGCGCGCTTCATCAATCAGGATCGAGTCCACTTCGTCCACGATGGCGAAGTAATGCCCGCGCTGGACCTGGTCCTCCTTGCGCGAGGCAATGCCATTATCGCGCAGGTAATCAAAACCAAATTCCGCGTTGGTCCCGTAAGTAATGTCGCACCAATACTGCTCGCGCCGGATGTTGGGCGGCTGGTCATGGATGATCGTGCCCACGGTCAATCCGAGGTACTTGTAAACCGCGCCCATCCATTCGCTGTCGCGGGCGGCGAGATAGTCATTCACGGTGACCACGTGCACGCCGCGCCCGGTGAGGGCTTTGAGGTAGACGGGCAGGGTGGCGACCAGGGTCTTGCCCTCGCCGGTAGCCATTTCCGCGATGCGCCCGGAATGCAGGGCGTAGCCGCCGATTAATTGCACGTCGAACGGGACCATCTCCCACTTCAACGGATGCGCGCGCACCATGACCTCCGTGCCACAGAGCCGGCGGCAGGCGTTCTTCACGACCGCAAAGGCCTCGGGCAAAATCTCGTTGAGCCGCTTCGCCAGTTCCGCGTTGTCCTCGAGGGCGGACAACTCCGCTTTCCAGGCGGCGGTCTTTTCGCGCAATGCCTCGGGGGGCATCTTTTGCAAATTAGCTTCCAGCTCGTTGATCTTCGCCACGAGCGGGCGAAGCTTTTTTACTTCGCGCTCGTTCTTCGAGCCGATGAATTTTCTTATAAACCAGTCAAACATGGTCGTAGTTAACCCGGCCTAACCGTACGGGAAGCGGCGTGAATCGTCAAAAACATTAAACACCCCACCTTGACATCGCGTCCACCATCCCGAAGACTTGCCCTTCTATGGCTGACGCAGGTTCGAGCGAGGTGATGGAAAAAATCGTGTCGCTCTGCAAGCAACGCGGATTTGTCTTCCAATCTTCCGAGATTTACGGGGGCTTGAATGGCTTTTGGGATTACGGTCCCCTGGGCGCCGAGCTAAAGCGCAACCTCAAGGAATTCTGGTGGAATCGCATGACCCGCGAGCGAGATGACATCGCCGGGCTCGATGCCACCATCATCATGCACCCGAAGATTTGGAAGGCCTCGGGGCACGTGGACACCTTCAGCGATCCGATGGTGGATTGCAAAACCTGCAAAGCGCGCTTCCGCGCCGATCAGATGAACGAGATTCCCTGCCCGCAAAAGCCGAGCAAGATGTCTTCGGAATGCCACGGCGAAAAGACCGAGCCGCGGCCGTTCAACCTGATGTTTGAGACTACCGTCGGGCCCATCAAGACCGACGACAACGTGGCGTATCTTCGTCCGGAAACAGCGCAGGCGATCTTCGTGCAATTCAAGCGGGTCATGGAATCGGCAAGGCAGAAAGTGCCGTTCGGCATCGCCCAGATGGGCAAAGCCTTTCGCAACGAAGTGACGCCGCGCAATTTCATTTTCCGCTCGCGCGAGTTCGAGCAGATGGAGCTGGAATTCTTCATCAAGCCGGACGAAGTCATCGCGGCCATCTCGGGCAAGGTGGCCGCGCCCACCGGCGCGGGACATCCCGGCGAACCACAAGCCGATTGGGGCTGGCAGATGTGGCACAAATATTGGGTGGAGGAACGGATCCGGTTTTACGAAGACCTGGGAGTGCCACGCTCCACTCTGGAAGAATATTGGCAGAAGCCGGAGGAACTGGCGCACTACGCGCGAGCCACGGTGGATTTGCTGTTCAAATTTCCCTTCGGCACCCAGGAACTCGAAGGCATTGCCGCTCGCAGCGATTTCGATCTGAGCCAGCACCAGCGCTTTTCCGGCAAACCGATGACGGTGTTCGATGACGAACTCAAGGTGGCCTGGGCCAAACTGACCCCCGAGCGTCAGGCCGAGTTGCGTGAAAGTTATTTCAAAGCTCGTCACGGCTATTGGTTGCGGACCGGTGAGCCGGCGGAAAAGGCCGAACCCCAGGCAAAGGCGGAAGCCGATGGCCTCGCCCGTGGCACCTACGTTCCGCACGTGATCGAGCCCTCCGCGGGTGTGGATCGCATGGCGCTGGCATTACTTTGCCACGCCTACTCCGAGGATCAGGCCCCGGACGAGAAGGGCGACATGGAGACGCGCATCGTGATGCGCTTGCATCCGCGTATTGCCCCCGTAAAGGTCGCCGTGTTCCCGCTGCTGAAGAACAAGCCGGAACTGGTGAAGAAGGCGAAGGAGATTCGCGATCTCCTGCGTCCGCGCATGGCCGTTTTTTACGACGAGGCCGGCGCCATCGGCCGCCGTTATCGCCGGCAGGACGAAGCCGGCACGCCGTTCGGTATTACGGTGGATTTTGATACGCTGGGCGAAAAGGGGCCGGAGTTCAAGGACTCCGTCACCCTCCGCGAGCGTGACAGCATGAAGCAGGAGCGCGTGCAAATTGCCGACCTCCTGCCGCGTTTGCTCGAAAAGATTACCTAGCCGCAACCGCGATGGGCTTCGAGACCGAACAGATCAAAAAGCCGGCGCCGACGCTTTATTTCATCATCGGGATCAAGCTCCTGAAGGCTGTCTCCTTTATGACGCTGGCCTTCCTGATGTACCGGCTGGCGGACAATGATCTGCCGGAGGAGCTTCGCCATATGCTGGAATACCTCCGGGTCAATCCGGAACGGAAATTCTGGGTGGACCTTGCGCGACAATTGGGGCAGCTCACCGAAGCCAAAGTCGTCCTCGCCGCGGTCGGCACGTTTGTTTACAGCCTGTTCTCGCTGGTGGAAGGCGTTGGGTTGATCTTCCGTGTAAGCTGGGCCGGCTGGCTCGCCATTGGCGAATCAGCCTTCTTCATTCCCATCGAAGTTTACGAACTCGTCCGCCCGCCGACGATGGAACACCCCGGCCACCCACGCACCGTATTTGTCGTTCTGGTGATCAACATCGTGATCGTCTGGTATCTCCTCCAAAACCGTCACCGCCTATTCCGGCATCATCAGCACTGAGACTTCGTGGTGCTTTGAAAAGAGCAGGGAACTCTGCCTGACGCGTTTTAACGCTCTTGGTTTCTTGGCCTGGCAATTTCGGACGTTCCCCGTTGTCAATCCCGCCCCCCGCCACTAAATTGTCCCCGCACAATGCTTTCTGCCCAGCAAAAGGCGACGCTCACCGGGGCAAACTGCGAGATTGCGTTCGACAACCTCACCCGGCAGTTGTACGCGACCGATGCCTCCATTTACCAGGTGGTGCCCGACGCCGTCGGCTTTCCCAAAGACGGCCGCCAGGCCTCCGCGCTCATCCAGGCGGCCGGCCACGCCGGCGTTTCGGTAATCCCGCGCGGCGCCGGCACCGGCCTGGCAGGCGGCGCAATCGGCAGCGGGCTGGTCATCGATTTTTCCCGCTACAACCGCAGCATCAGCGATCTCGATTTGCAAGAGGGCACCGTTCGCGTCGGCCCGGGAGTGGTGCTCGACCAGCTCAACAACTACCTGCGCCCCCACGGCGTGTGCTTCGGCCCCGACGTCGCCACCAGCTCGCGCGCCACGCTGGGTGGAATGATCGCCAACAATTCCAGCGGCCAATACACTCCCGTTTACGGCACGACGGCTGACCACGTCGCTGAACTCAGCGTGGTCACCGCCGACGGCAAGGAAGTGGATATCGGCCCGAAGCACGACACCCTCCGCCAGCATCGCGAGCTGCTCAAAGACCTCGTCTATTTTCATTCGCTCGAGATCGAACAACGCCTGCCGACCGGCCTGCTGAAACGACGGCCGGGCTACGCGCTGGATCGCTGCCTGCGCGACCCCAACAACCTGACGCATCTGCTGTGCGGCAGCGAAGGCACCCTCGCAGCAATCACTTCTGCCGTTCTCAAACTGGTTCCGCTGCCAAAGAAAAAAGGCGTCGCCCTCATCTTTTTCCCATCCGTCGCCGACGCCATGGAAGCAACGGTGGGGGTGCTGGACCTCAAACCCGCCGCCGTGGAGCATCTCGACCGTGTGCTCCTGGATCAGACCCAGGGGCAATTGGAATTTCAGGAAGCGCGCGATCTGATCGAGCTGGATCAGAAGCCATTCGAAGCGATGCTCGTTGTCGAGTTCTTCGAGGACATCGAAGATCGGCTCGCCGAACTCGCGAAACGTCCGCTCGGCATGCGCCGGTTGATTCTGAAAACCCCGCGCGAGGCCGCGTTGGTCCTCGCGATGCGCAAGGCTGGCCTGTCTTTATTGACCGGTTGCAAAGGCGACGCCAAGCCGGTGACCGGCATCGAGGACGCTGCCGTCCGACCCGAGCAATTGCCCGGCTTTGTCCACGGCCTGCAATCGCTCATGCAGCCACGCGGTTTATCGGCCTCTTATTACGGCCACGCCGCTGCGGGTCTCCTGCACGTGCGTCCGGTCCTGGATCTCCATTCCGCCGCCGATCTAAAGACCTTTCGCGAACTGGCGGATGAAGTCTCCGCTCTCGTGCGCGAGTACAAAGGCACGCTTGCCGGCGAACATGGTGTCGGCATTGCGCGCACCGAGTACATGCCGGAGCAGGTGGGTGAGGATTTGCTCGGCGTGATGCGTGAAATCAAGTCGGCCTTCGACCCGCACAACCTTTTCAACCCGGGAAAGATCATTCCCGACGGCCGCTATCACATTGATTCGGAGTTGCGCCTGGGCGCGAACTACGAATTGAAGCTGCCGTTTACGCCGGTGCTGGCGTTCGCAGCCAAGGACGGCTCGTTTACGCGTAATCTCGAGCAGTGCAACGGCTGCGGTGGTTGCCGCAAGGCGCCGCCGACGATGTGCCCGACGTTCGTCGCCACCGGGGAGGAAATCATGAGCACGCGCGGACGGGCGAACGCGATCCGCGCCAGCCTCGAAATGCGCGGGCTGGATAATGGCGATCCGTTGCGCTCGGCCGAACTGGAAGCGGCGCTCAGCAATTGCCTGTCCTGTAAAGCCTGCACGACGGAATGTCCTTCGAACGTCAATCTAGCGTTGCTCAAAGCTGAATTGCTCTACGCGCGCATTCGCCGGGACGGATTGACCTGGCGCGAGCGATTGCTGAGTTCCGTGGACACGCTGGGCCGGCTGGGTTGCAAGTTCCCCCGCCTCGCCAATTGGGCGCTGGATTCGCTCGTGGTCCGCAGCCTGATGTCGAAGACTTTGGGTTTCGCCTGGCAACGACCTTTACCGCACTACGCGCATCAGCGGTTTGATCATTGGTTTGCCAGGTGGCAGCGGCGCTACGGAGCCACACGCGGGCGGGTGATTCTCTGGGACGATACCTTCGTCCGTTATCACGAACCGAACATCGGCATCGCCGCCGTCAAAGTCCTGGAATACGCCGGCTTCGATGTCGTGCTTGCAAATGGCCGGAAGTGTTGCGGCCGGCCCGCCTTCAGCCAGGGAAATCTCGACAAGGTGAAGGAGTTTGGCGCGCACAATCTCCATCTGCTCTCCGCCTATGGCGACGATACGCCGATCCTTTTTCTGGAACCGTCATGCTACTCCATGTTCGTGGAGGACTACCGCGAATTGGGTTTGCCGGGAACCGATGATGTCGCGCGCCGCTGTTTCTTGTTCGAGCAGTTCATTGACAACTTGCTGGAGGCCGACGAGGGAGCCCTGGTTTTCAACCCCGACGCGGCGCGGATTGTCATTCACGCGCATTGCCATCTCAAAGCCCTGCTGAAGCCGGCGTTCCTCAAGCGACTGGCCCAGCGATTGCCGAAACGCGAAGTCACCTTGCTCGAAACCGGTTGTTGCGGAATGGCGGGAGCTTTCGGCGCGTTGCGGGACAAATACGAACTGTCTTTGAAAGTCGCCGAACCCCTCACCCAACAAATCGCCGCCCAACCCTTCGGCACGATCGTGGTCGCCTCGGGCACAAGCTGCCGGCATCAGATTTCGCATCTCGCGCCCGCCCACCCCCGCCACATGGCCGAAGTCCTCGCCGAAGCCCTTGCTTAACCTTCGTAGCCGAGGTAACGAGGCTTCATTAATCCGGAAGCGCGAAGGGAACCGACTAGCTGGAGTTTCATTAGCTCCGCCGTTACGGGAAGAAAGTCCCCGCTCTCAGTTCGCCCGTCCGGCTTCGTGGACGCGAACGAAGCGTCGCAGGAATATCAGGCCCAGTGGGGCAATGGATGCGGTAATTCCGACAAATAACCACATGGTTCCGGAATGGCGCACTCCCGGAGGGGGAGGACAATAACTCTCCAGCAGAAACCCCGAGAAAGTACCGATGAGAACTTTTGCCAGGAGGAATGGCACATAAGAGAGGGCGCTATACGAAGCTTCCTGACCCTTCGGCGCGATGGAGGCGGCGTATTCGTAAACGCGCGGCGAGTAGAACGCTTCACCAAACGAAAGCAGGATCACGAAGAAGGCGATCATTACGTAATAAGGATGGAGCGCCGCGGCTGCGTCCAGACCCAGATACCAATGTCCGAGCCACCTGGCGAATGAACTGGCGGCCATGGTCTCGAACAGGGAGGGCGGCGCCGCCATGATGAAGACCGAGATCGCCGAAATGATTCCGCCCAGGATGACCATGTTGTACGCGGCGAAACGTTGGGTAAGCGCGCCGATAATGGGCACCAGGATGATGATCAGAATGCTGTTGATGGCCCAAAGCTTTCCCACCGGGGCGCCATCGCCCAGTTCGCGAATGCCGAACGTCGGAAAGACGTAATACATTTGCATGAAGATCAACTTCAGGAAGGCAATGAGGATCAAGAAGCCAAGGAGGCGGTAGAAACCCGACTGTTTAAACAGGCCGATAAACAGCCGGACTGTGTCAACGGCGCTGTCGCGGATCGTGAAACCAATGGCGCGCAAAGCGCTGGCGCCCGGATAGCGGGTTGGCTGGGGGGTGACCTTGAGGCCTTCATCGGTCGCTTCGGCTCCGTCGCGAATAAAGTAAATCAATGGCAGCAGGCAAATTTGAAAGCCAAGACTGACCAGGAACAGCGCCCGGTAAGTCGAAATGGTCACCCCCAGCAGCGGCAAGGTGACGTGGCCGTGTTCGCCCATCCATTTGCGCACATCATCGAAGAGGAACGACGCGACCAGGAATCCCACGTTCATGATCGTGTAAAAAAGTGAGAAAGAAATCGAGCGCTGGAGGGTGGTCGAGTATCGGCGCACTCCGGCCACCAGCACCGGCGTGCCGAGGGCTTCGCCGATTGCGAGCGGGAACAGGCCAAAAGTGAGCGCCACCCAGGGAGTGCTGGCCACGACCATTATGGAGCGCGCCACGATGCAAACCCAGGTGCCGAGAAAAAAGGCCCGGCGCAAACCGATGGCATCCGTGAGCGAACCCACCAGCAGGGTCATGGCGGTCATGGTCAACGACCAGGTGGCGACCAGGCCCAGGGATTGCTTGTCGGTGTAACCAAAGTCCGAAGACAGCCAGAGCTTTAGCGTGGAGTTCGTGACGGCGTAGGCGGCGATGTTGAAAAACTTGATCGCGAACGTCAGCCAGAGCTCGGGTGAGGCGCCTCGTAACACTCCGAACTTCGCGAAGAAACCCAGTTCCTCCGTGCGGGACGGAGCAGCGGCATCCGCTGTCGAAGAATTGGCGGCCATGTTTCGCGGCTCATAAAAACCGAAAGGCCGCGGCAGGTAAAGCTATTGCTTCTGAAATTCCAGTTCGCCGTCCTTCGCCACTGCCTTGATGCTGTCTCCGGGTTTGAATTCGCCTTTGAGGAGTTTGGTGGCGAGCGGGTCGAGGAGGTGATCCTGGATGGCGCGTTTTAGCGGGCGCGCGCCGAATTGGGGATCGTAGCCTTCCCTGGCGAGGAGCAGCTTCGCTGACTTATCCACTTCGAGGGTGAGCTGTTGCTTCGCCAGCCGCTGCTCAA
This sequence comes from uncultured Verrucomicrobiota bacterium, assembly GCA_964448135.1. Classification (GTDB taxonomy): domain Bacteria; phylum Verrucomicrobiota; class Verrucomicrobiia; order Limisphaerales; family UBA8199; genus CAYUVH01. The sequence goes on from CAYUVH010000037.1 coordinate 69,690, forward strand.
GGCGGTGGAGTTGGAAGTCCACGATGTGGGTGATTTGTTTTTCGTCGAGGCTATGGAAGATGATGATGTCGTCCACGCGATTCAGGAATTCGGGACGGAAGTGTGATTTTAGTTCGGTGCGGACAAGACTCTCCATCTCCGCGTGGTCTTTGGTGGTGAGTTTGCCGGCGTTGAAATACTCCTGGATGATCGGTGAGCCGATATTGCTGGTCATGATGACGATGGCGTTCTTGAAGTCCACGGTGCGGCCCTGGCCATCGGTGAGGCGACCGTCGTCGAGAACCTGGAGAAGGACGTTGAAGACGTCGTGGTGGGCTTTTTCGATTTCGTCGAAGAGGACGACGGAGTAGGGGCGGCGGCGGACGGCTTCGCTGAGTTGGCCGCCTTCTTCGTAGCCGACGTAGCCGGGCGGGGCGCCGATCAAGCGGGCGACCGTGTGCTTTTCCATGTATTCGCTCATGTCGATGCGGACCATGGCGTTTTCGTCGTCGAAGAGGAATTCCGCGAGGGCGCGGGCGGTTTCGGTTTTTCCGACCCCGGTGGGGCCGAGGAAAATGAAGGAGCCAATGGGCCGGTTCGGGTCCTGCAGGCCGCTACGGGAACGGCGGACGGCATTGGAAACCGCCACCAAGGCTTCTTTCTGCCCGACGACTCGCTTCTCCAGCCGTTCTTCCATGTGGATAAGTTTCTCGCGCTCGGTTTCGAGCATTCGCGAAACGGGAATGCCGGTCCAGGCGGCGACGACGCGAGCGATGTCCTCGTCAGTAACCTCCTCGTGCAGAAGCCTTTGCGCCGCCGGTTTATCGCGCAACGCTTTTTCCGTGGCGGCGAGTTTCTTTTGTAGTTCGGGAATCTTTCCGTACTGAATCTGTGCGGCCAGGTTCAGATCGTTCCGGCGTTGCGCCTGTTCCAGTTCGGTCTTGGCCTCTTCGAGCTGGCTGTTGACGATGCTGACGGCGTTGATGGCCGCTTTTTCGTTCTGCCATTGGGCCTTGAGGCCGGCGGATTGCTCTTTGAGGTTGGCTAGATCCTTTTCAAGATTCTTGAGCCGCTCGCGGGAGGCGGCGTCTTTCTCGCGCTTGAGCGCGTTTTGTTCGATTTCGAGTTGCAGGATCTGGCGGTCCAGCCGGTCGATTTCCGTGGGCATCGAATCCAATTCCATGCGCAGGCGCGAGGCGGCTTCGTCAACGAGGTCAATCGCCTTGTCAGGCAGGAAACGGTCGGCGATGTAGCGGTGGGAGAGAGTGGCGGCCGCGACGAGGGCCGAGTCTTGAATGCGCGCGCCGTGGTGGACTTCGTAGCGTTCCTTCAAGCCGCGTAGAATCGCGATGGTGGCTTCGACGGAGGGCTCGGTGACCATGACGGGTTGGAAACGGCGTTCGAGGGCCGGGTCTTTCTCGATGTGTTTGCGATATTCATCGAGGGTCGTCGCGCCGATGGTTCGCAGCTCGCCGCGGGCGAGCTGGGGCTTCATGATGTTGGCCGCGTCGGTGGCGCCTTCGGCCGCGCCGGCGCCGACAAGGGTGTGAAGTTCGTCAATGAAGAGAATGATTTTGCCTTCGCTCGCAACGATTTCCTTGAGAAAGGCTTTCAGGCGGTCCTCGAACTCGCCGCGGAATTTTGCGCCGGCGATCATGGAGCTGAGGTCCATGGCGACGAGGCGTTTATTTTTTAACGACTCGGGGACGTCGCCGCTGACGATGCGGCGGGCGAGGCCTTCGGCGATGGCGGTTTTGCCGACGCCGGGTTCGCCGATGAGGACGGGATTATTCTTCGTGCGGCGGCTGAGGACCTGCATCACGCGGCGGATTTCCTCGTCGCGGCCGATCACGGGATCAATTTTGCCCTGACGGGCGAGGGCGGTGAGGTCGCGGCCGTATTTTTCGAGGGCCTGGAATTTGTCCTCGGGGTTTTGATCGGTCACGCGCTGGTTGCCGCGGAGTTCGGCGAGGGCCTTGAGGACCGCGTCGCGTTTGAGGCCATGAGTTTGAAAGAGCTTCTTAAGGAACGGGCCACCCTGATCCAGCAAGCCCAGCAGGAGGTGCTCGGTGCTGAGATAGTCGTCCTTCAATTTGCCAGCTTCGCTCTGCGCAGCGTCGAGGACTTTGCGCATTGTCGCGCTGAGGTAAGCGTCAGTGCCGCCCTGCACCTTGTAGCGCCGGCCGAGTTCCTGTTCGAGTTCGGGGCGCAGGCGCGCGGGCGGGGTGCCGACTTTTTCCAGCAGTTCGGGAACCAGGCTTTCGCCCTGGTCCAGGAGGGCGAGCATGAGGTGTTCGCCGTCCACCTCCTGATGTGAATGATTTCGCGCCAGCCGCTGAGCCGACTGCAACGCTTCCTGCGCCTTAATGGTCAACCGTTCCATATCCATATTCTACAGATATCGCTTCAGGTTTATCCGTCAAGTGGTCTCACTCGGCAATCCCGGTCCGAGGCCTCGCGAATCCGTTCCGCTGTCAGCGAACCATCGGAGGTTAGCATGCCGTTGATCGTTGCCGCGGCGGGGAACGGGAATGGGCACAGTGCCATTCACGGGGCGCGGTCCGCCTTTTTTATTTTGAAGGGCCGGATTTACCCGGATTAAGTCGGATTTAACCGGATTGCCTCCAGCCGCACCACCTGTTCAGTAACCAGTCCCGGAAGCTTGAAGGGCTCGCGGGGCGGCCAGCCGCTCAGCTCATAACGTGTTACCAGCCTCACAACCCCGAAGAAAGCACAACAGGCGCCGTTTGTATAGCCCTCTGTGCGTGATTCCAGCGATTCTAATTATGGCAGCCCTCGCAGAGTTCGGTGTCCATCCTTTGGGATGTCCGGCGCCGCCAAAAACGCTAAAGCGTGAATACCAAACGCGACACCCGCTCCAAATGAGAATTGCTGGCGCGATGCCTTCGGCCCAAAAGGGCCGAAGGTATGTATCTCAGCCTTGGTTGACATTGTTCCCGCCGACCGGGCACGATGCGTCATTCTCTATGGCTGCACCCGAATGGCAGGATGTCGGAGCGGTGGGCGATTTTGTCGCCGGCTCGATCAAGGAAATCATCGTCGGCAAGTTGCGACTGGCGATCTCCAATCGCGATGGGGTGCTGGGGGTCATTTCGGGTATTTGCAATCACGCAGGCGGGCCGCTGGGGCAGGGGACGCTGGATGGCGAATATGTGGTCTGCCCCTGGCACCATTGGAAGTTTCATCGTGTAACCGGCCTGGGCGAACCGGGTTATGAGGAAGATGCGGTTCCGCGCCACGAGGTGAAGGTGGAAAACGGCCGGGTACTCGTTTCGGTGAGAGCGGTCAGCGCTCGAACGAAGAAACCGCATACCGAGCATCCGCTGGCACGTCCGGTTGAACGAGCGCCGGGTCCGGTAAGAGTAGTTGGAATTTCCACGACCGGCCAGGATCCGGCTTATCCGCGCTATTCGACTTCCGAAGCGCTGCTCGGCACCGCCTTGGAACACGCGAAAGCGAAGCTCGGTTGTGAGATCAAGCTCATCAAACTCGCGAGCCTTAAGTTTCGAACCTGCGAGGGTTACTACTCCAAAAGCGCGCAAGCGTGCACGTGGCCGTGCTCGATTACGCAGATGGATGACACCGACGAATTGACGGAGGTGTATGAGGCTTTGGTTCACTGGGCGGACGTTATCCTGATCGCCACGCCGATTCGCTGGGGGCAGGCGAGCTCGCTCTATTTCAAGATGGCCGAGCGGCTCAATTGCGTGCAGAACCAGATCACGTTGCGCGATCGTGTGCTCATCATGAACAAGGTCGCTGGCTTTATCATCATTGGCGGACAGGACAATATCCAGGGGGTTGCCGGCCAGCTCATGGGCTTTTTTACGGAGCTTGGGTTTCATCTGCCGCAATTTCCCTTTATTGCCCACTCGCGCGGCTGGACGGCGGAGGACATGGAGCAAAACGTGGCCGAGGTTCAGCAAAGCGAGGAATTGCGCGAAGGCGCGCGCGGTTTGGTGGAACGCGCCGTCGAACTCGCCGGTGTGCTCCTGGCCAGCAAGTCACAGCCCGACCATACCCCGCTGGGCGGCCGCAAGGCGCAGCGGTTGGATGTGGAGCGTAAAAAGGACGGCGAATGAAGGAATTCTCCTGATCCTTGCACAAAAGTGTTCGGATTTAACCATCAACGCCTTCGCTAACCGCAAATTCCCATGCTTTTGAGCGCGCTGCGGCTTATAAAGCCGCGCTCCGGGACATTTAAGGATGGACGCAAAAAACCCGGCGGATAAATCCGCCGGGTTTTGCGATTCGAAAATTGAAGCGTGTGCTTACGTCAGGCTGATCTTCTGGCCTTCCTTGAGGGTGACGATGGCCTTCTTCCAGTCGGAAGACTTGCCGGCCTGCGTGGTGCGCTGGCGGCGGAATTTGCCGTGGACGTTCATGGTGTTGACGCTGAGCACCTTGACCTTGAACAAGTCCTGCACCGCCTGGCGGATCTGGGTCTTGTTCGCGCGGCGATCGGCCACCACCGTGTATTGGTTGAAGGAGCCAGCCTGGCGGGTGCCTTTTTCCGTCAAACGGACGGTTTTGATTACTTCAAAAGAATTCATGTTAATCCTTCGCGAGACGGGCTTCGACCTGCTCGAACGCGCCCTTGGTGAAAACCAGTTTGTCCGGGCGCAACACGTCGTAGGTGTTGAGCGTTTCGCTCGTGGCCAGCGACACGTTCGGGACGTTGCGCGAAGCCAGGGTCAGGTTTTTATCCACGCCCTGCGCCACAAACAGCGCCGTGCCCTTCAATTCGAGGGCGGAAAGCACGCCGATGAATTCCTTGGTCTTGGGGGAGCCCAGCTTCAGATCATCCACCACCACGACATCGCCGGCGCGCAGGCGCTCGGAGAGGGCTTTGCGCAGCGCCAACTGGCGGGTGTTGCGGGAGACCTTTTTGCTGTAATCACGGGGCTTGGGGCCGAACACCACACCACCGCCGCGCCACAAAGGCGAGGCGAAGGAGCCGGCGCGGGCGCGACCGGTGCCCTTCTGGCGCCACGGCTTCTTGCCGGTGCCGTTGACTTCACCCATGGTCTTGGTGCAGGCGGTGCCCATGCGCTGGGCGGCCCGGTAAGCGGTGACGGTATCGTGAACGGCCTGCGTTCCGCGACCGTCCTCGATGAGGGCGAGTTTGACCTCGAATTCGCCCTGGCTCTTTCCTTTGGCGTCTTTAATCGTAAGTTTCATGGCAATGCTTTAAGCGCAGGCGGTTTGAACGCTGCTACTTTTTCTTGGCTTCGGGGGCCTTCTTGATGTTCTCCGGGCGCTCAGCATGCGGCTTCCAGCCCTTGGGTTGCTTCTTCGCTTCGCGGATCACCACGTAATCGCCATTCGATCCGGGAATCGCGCCGCGGATGAGCAGCACGTTGTCGGCTTCATGAACCTGGACGACTTCGAGATTCTGGGTGGTGCGGGTGACCTGGCCCATGTGACCGGGCATCTTCATGCCGCGCATGACGGTGCCGGGGAAGAGGCGCTGGCCGATGGCGCCGGAGCGGCGGTGCCAGCCCTTGGCGCCGTGCGTCGAATCGCCACCACGGAAACCGTGGCGCTTGACGACACCTTCAAAGCCGCGGCCCTTGGTGACGCCGATGGCGTCCACGTAATCGCCGGGGGCGAACAAGGTCGCGCCGACGACGTCGCCGGTTTTCACTTCCTTGCTGAAGTCGCGAAATTCGCGCACGCGCTTGACGGCCTTGCCGCCGAATTTCTTGAAGTGACCCAGCAAGGGCTTGGTCACGCGGGATTCCTTTTGCTCGCTGAAGCCGAGCTGCACGGCGTTGTAGCCGTCGCTCTGCTGCGTCTTGGTCTGCATCACGTGATTGGGACCGGCGAGCACGATGGTGACCGGGGTGATGATTCCCTTGGAATCATACACGCGGGTCTGGCCGAGTTTTTTTCCTAAAAGTCCTACGGGCATAAGCGTAAAAAATCAGATCTTGATGTTGATGTCCACGCCGGCCGGCAGGTTGAGCTTCTTCAGCTCGTCCACGGTCTTGGCGGTCGGCTCGATGATGTCAATCAGCCGCTTGTGGGTGCGTTGCTCGAAAGTCTCCTGCGACTTCTTGTCCGAGTGCGGGGAGCGCTGCACGGTGAAGCGCTCGACGCGCGTGGGGAGGGGGATGGGACCGGCGACGCGGGCGCCCGTGCGTTTCACGGTGTCGGCAATGTCGCGGGCGGATTGGTCAATGACGCGATGGTCAAAGGCCTTCAGTCGGATACGAATACGTTGTCCAGCCATACAAAGAACAATTGTCTGTTAACGGTTGTTAAAGCTTTACGTCTTCCCGATTGGGAAAACGGAGCGCTTAAAATAGCAGAGAAAGGGGGGTGTGCAACAGAATTTTTGAAACATTTTTTGGTGGTTTTATTGAAGAAAATGGCCGGGCGAGCAGGGGCGAAAATGCAGGCGGGGCATAGAAACTGCGTAAAATCCAAGCTCAAGACGCTTGGGTTGCAAACTATGATCCTCGGCGAATGTTTCTAACAGCCTCCGCAAGAGATGTTTTTACCCTTGCCACACGTTTGTCAAATGGGCGCCACGTGATCACTTCCACCTTGGCTCCTGCACCAAGGTGGATTCCTGATAACACCACAACCCGCCGCAAGTCAGGATCACATGCCGCTTTTGTATAGCCGACAAGTCTGGCAACTTCCTGTCCTGTGGAAGAGTACATCACCAAGGCTGATTCTGTAGGTGACCGCTCGCCAACCACCCATAGATATTGATCGGCAACTCGGACAGCGCCCAGCACCGGACCGCTCCACTTCACATTGTCCACTCGAAATATGGGTTGCAATGAGGGAAGGCTGACAAAGCTCAGCGATCGAGGAACGTATGTGCTAATGAGAGCCCAATCCAGATCACGGGACACAACCACATTGGGGTAATCCCCGTGACTCCACGACTCGCAGACGACCCGCGCCGCTGCGGCAGCCGATGGAGTTTGAGCGGGTTTCATCTGTTGCAGGTCAATCGTTTCAGCTCCGCTTTCCGATCCTGGAGCGGAGCAGCTAAATGCAAATCGTCTATCTTGTGATTTATGCAACAGGAGGCTGTTCTGCGCGCGAAGGCTTCCTGCTGTGTTCAGATCCAATCCCTTGGCATTCGATTCAGCAGACAACACGATCCGTGCGATTTGATTAGACGGCCCGCAACAGACAATAGCATTGCTGGAGCACAAAAACATGCCTCCCTGCCTGAGAATAGAGGGATCGCTCGTAGAGCAGCATCCGATGAGCTTTGATGGTGCGCTTTCGCCCGGTGCAATGTTGATTTCGACTATTCCAAACCTGCGTTTGGATGTGCTGAATGCTTCCCCTTCCCCCATCCAGGCGCGTCTTCGCGTGCCGCTATCCATCACGATCAACGCATACAGCTTGCCATCGAACAAAGCGTGATCCTCCACATAAGTATATTCTGCTGGCACATTCCTCGGAATTGGTGTGCAGGAGGTCAGCAGCCAAATGGCGGATAGCGCTTGAGCACACCGTGCCAACCACGCAGCGTGAGGAAAGCGGCGCAACGAGTATTTTGGATAATACGTTGTTTTCATTTGATTCGTTCAAGCCGACGCTTGCACCCTCACCTCATCCTTTTTAATAGGTCGCTTGCGACATCGTGGCGATGTTCTGAATCACAATTTGATTGAGACTCGATTTCATCTTGGAATTGAAAATAGGGTGGTCCAAATGGATGCCCGGAAGTTAGCAAGCATCGGGTAAACCGCAAGCCGTGGCCAAAGCATACAGAACCAATGCTTCTCTGATGAATTGAAGCGATAATTCGTTAGAGAGCTTAATTCTGGCACCCTTTTCGGGTGCATGAATCTCTCGAGGGAATGACCGGTGGTCGGTCCTCGCGTAGCCTCGGACCGACGCACCGGCTACTTTATGTCAACCCTTCGGGTTGAGGATTTGCCGGCCAGAGTTTTAGAAATACACCGGGAGAATCGCATTGCGCATGGAAGAGTCGTAGGGAAAGCGGACATGGAGGAGGCCCGAGCTCGGGGCCCGTAAGCGACACCTCAATCAGGAATTAACGGCTTCTTATGCGTGTCAGGTTGGACACTTTCGAGTTTGTCTTCTTTGACCAGCACAAGGACAAAAAAGTCCTTATGGCATCGTGGACATTCGGTGTACCCCTCGCCTTCAAGATTCCCTCCGACTGGACGCCCTCCGTTATTCACGGAACGGCCGATTCTCCAGCGATAGGTGTCGCCAAGTTTGTAGTTCAACTGGTCACGAAGGCCGAAGTAGAGGTCTACGATCATTTCGGACTCGTCACCGCAACGGGGGCAGAGCAGGCGGGCTGGCAGTTGGTTGTAGCCTCGGACCGACCGGCTACTTTATGTCAACCCTTCGGGTTGAGGACTCGATGGCGATGATCCAAAAACAAACTGCCCCGCGGAACCGGAGTTCGGCGGGGCAGGTGAGAAACAGTTCGTCCGCTTAGGAACGCGGCGCGGGCTTGGTCTTCGCGGTGTCGAGGATGCCGGCGACGATGCTCGCAGGGACCGGTTCGAAGTTGAACGGTTCCATGGAGTAGGCGGCGCGGCCCTTGGACAGGGAGCGGATCGCGGTGGCGTAACCGAACATTTCGGCCAGCGGCACTTCGGAATTCAGGATCGTCGAAGAGTCCTTCGCGTCGATGCTGATGATTTTGCCGCGGCGGCGGTTGATGTCGCCGAGGAGATCGCCCTGGTATTCGTCCGGGGTCGTCACTTCGACCTTCATGACGGGTTCGAGGAGGATCATGGCGGCCTTCTTGGCGGCGTCCTTGAACGCGAAGATGCCGGCCATCTTGAAGGCGAGTTCGTTCGAGTCGACTTCGTGGAACGAGCCGTCCACGACCTCGACCTTGACGTCCACGATCGGGTAGTTGGCGAGCACGCCGCCCTTGATGGCTTCTTCGATGCCGTCAATGACCGCGGGGATGTATTCCTTGGGAATGGTGCCGCCGACGATCTTGTTTTCGATCTCGACGCCCTTGCCGCGTTCGTTCGGGGCGATGGTGACGCAGGCGTGGCCGTATTGACCGCGACCGCCGGACTGGCGGATGAATTTGCCTTCGCCCTCGGCGGGTTTCGTGATGGTCTCACGATAGGCGATCTGCGGCGCGCCGGCATTGGCGCTGACCTTGAATTCGCGGAACAAGCGGTCGCGAATGATTTCCAAATGCAACTCGCCCATCCCGGCGATGATCAACTGGCCGGTTTCCTCGTTGGTGAAACAGCGGAAGGTCGGATCTTCTTCGGCGAGGCGCTGCAGGCCTTCGCTCATCTTTTCGCGGTCGGCCTTGGTCTTGGGCTCGACGGCCATGGAGATGACGGGCTCGGGGAAGGTCGGGGGTTCGAGCATGACGTCGAACTCCTCGTCACAGAGCGTGTCGCCGGTGGTGATGTTCCGCAACCCGACGAGCGCGGCGATGTCGCCGGCGTAGGTGGTCTCGACGTCGATGCGTTTGTCCGCCTGAATCATCATGACGCGGCTGACGCGCTCGCGTTTGCGGGTGCGCGGATTGTAGATGGTGTCGCCCTTCTTGAGCTGGCCGCTGTAAACGCGGAAGAAAACCAGCTTGCCGACGTAGGGATCGGTCCAGAGCTTGAAGGCGAGCGAGCAGAATTTTTTCCGATCGTCGGAAGGCACATCGACTTTATCGTCGGTGCCCGGGACGTGACCGCTGGCGGGCGGGACGTCGAGCGGGGAGGGGAGGTAGTCCACCACGGCGTCCACCAGGGGCTGCACGCCGCGCTTCTTGAAGGCGGAACCGCAGAGCACCGGTATGATCTCGATTTTGCAGGTGAGGCGGCGAATGGCCGCCTTGAGCACCTGGGGGGTGATCGGTTTGTTTTCGATCACCAGTTCGGCGATGCTGTCGTCCTTGTTGGAGACGGCATCGATGAGTTCGGCCAGGGCTTTCGCGGAGGCTTCCTTCATGTCGGCGGGAATGTCGGTGACGGAGTATTTCAAGCCGACTTCGTCGGTGACGTCATAGACGATGGCCTTCTGATTGACGAGGTCAACGACGCCCTCGAACTTGTCTTCCTTGCCGATGGGCAGGAAAATCGGGAAGGCGTAGGCGCCGAGCTTCTTGCGCATGTCGTCGAGCGCGTTGTAGAAGTTCGCGCCGGTGCGGTCCATCTTGTTGACGAAGGCGATGCGCGGGACGCGATACTTGGTGGCCTGGCGCCAGACGGTTTCGGATTGCGGCTGCACGCCGGCGACGCCGCAGAACACGGCGACCGCGCCGTCGAGCACGCGCATGGAGCGTTCCACTTCGGCGGTGAAATCCACGTGACCCGGAGTGTCAATGATGTTGACGCGATGGGGCACCATATTGAAGGCCTTGTAGGTGCCGTCTTCCTTCTGGGTCCAATAACAGGTCGTCGCCGCCGAGGTGATGGTGATGCCGCGCTCGCGCTCCTGCTCCATCCAATCGGTCACGGTATTGCCGTCGTCCACGTCACCCATCTTGTGGATGAGGCCGGTGTAAAAAAGAATGCGCTCGGTGGTGGTGGTTTTGCCGGCGTCAATGTGGGCGGCGATGCCGATGTTGCGCGTGCGCTCCATCGGGTATTCGCGATTCGGCGAATTGGGGGAATCGGCGCCGGGTTTGGTTTTCTCGGTTACGGTTGACATGTGAATCTCAGCTTTCGCTAACAAAAGCGCCCCGAATAACCCTCGGTCATCGGGGCGCGATTGGGTTTAAATATATTACCAGCGGAAATGGGCGAAGGCCTTGTTGGCTTGCGCCATCTTGTGAACTTCGTCGCGCTTGCGGATCGCGTTGCCCTGGCCCTGGAAGGCTTCCATGATTTCGGCGGCGAGGGCCTGCTGCATGGGGACGCCCTTGCGGTTGTCCGCGAAATCCACGAGCCAGCGGAGCGCCAGCGCGAACTGGCGGTCGGCGGGAACTTCGAGGGGGACCTGATAGGTGGCACCGCCGACGCGGCGGGCCTTGACTTCGAGGCGCGGCTTGGCGTTGTCCACGGCGCGCTGGAGGATTTCCAGCGGGCTGGTGGCGGGGTTCTTCTCGGTGATCTGGTCGAATGCGCCGTAAACGATGCGTTGGGCGGTGCTCTTCTTGCCGGATTTCATGACGGTGTTGACCAGGCGGGAAACCAGAGTGCTCTGGAACTTCGCGTCCTTCATCATGGGACGCTTATAGGCTCGACGGCGGCGGGACATGTTTTGGTGAGACGTTAAAAGGTTAAAACGTTAGAAATTAGAAATCATCAGGCAGCCGGAGCGGCACCGGCGGCGGGCTTGGCGCCTTCCTTCGGGCGCTTGACGCCGTACTTTGAGCGGCTGACGCGGCGTTTCTCGACGCCGGCGGCGTCCAATGCTCCGCGCACGATATGGTAGCGCACGCCGGGCAAATCCTTCACGCGGCCGCCACGCACCATGACGATGGAATGTTCCTGGAGGTTATGGCCTTCATCGGGGATGAAGGCGATGACTTCGTAGCCATTGGTCAAGCGCACCTTGGCGACCTTACGCATGGCCGAGTTCGGCTTCTTGGGCGTACGGGTCATGACCTGGATGCAGACGCCGCGGCGGAACGGCGAATTCTCCAAGGCAGGCGACTTGGACTTGTGCTTCAGTTTGTTGCGGCCCTTGCGGACCAATTGGTTAATCGTCGGCATGTGCGATAAAAGCGTTCCCGCTGATTCCCTTGAGGGAAAACGGAACGCGAAATATAACAAAGGAAAAGCGGGTTGCAAATACTTTTTCCACTGTTTTTGGGACTACGGGGCGGGATTAAGCGCAGGATCAGAAGCGGGGCATACCCTTTCCCGATTCATTGGTTACCCGGTTACAACCTTATTAACATTGGGTTAAAGTGATATCTGACGGGTTACATTTGCGGTTGCAGCTCGGATACACCGGCCCGCCATTCAGGCGGCGGCAATTCCTTCGCCAGCGGACTGTCTGACTGCCACACTTCGGAAGTGAAATTTACCTGTCGTTGCAGGCTGGGCGTCGCTTCCGTGGTTGTCCTGTGTCTTGCGTTTCCGGTTGCGCGCGCGGCGGAAGGGCTGAGCGGAACGGCTCAGACCAGGGTTCTCCGGGCCGGTGAGTTCATCCAAACGAATCTTTTGCCCAAAGTTCCAGGGCTGGCGATTGCGGTGGCCGTGCAGGGCACTTCGGTTTGGTCGGCGGCATTCGGGTACGCCGAGATTGCGTCCAAGAAGCCCGCCACGACGGCGACCCGTTTCCGGATCGGGAGTGTGGCGAAACCGCTTACCGCATCGGGGCTGATGTTGTTGGTCGAGGATCGGAAGATTGATCTCGATGTTCCCGTGCGCAAATACATCCCTGATCTGCCGGAGGACAAGGGAGCGCTGACGCTGCGTTTGCTTGCCGGGCATCTGACGGGTATCCGGAATTATCGCGGGCTCGAGGCGCTTTCGGACCAGCCTTATCCGACATTGCGCGCGGGGCTGAAGATTTTTGAGAACGATCCGCTGATCGCGCCGCCGGGAACAAAGTACGGTTATTCTTCCTACAATTGGAACATGATCGGCGTGGCGATGGAAGCGGCGGCCAGGACGAATTTTCTGGCGTACATGGATGCGCGCGTTTTCGGGCCGCTCGGCATGACCAACACGCGGCCGGATATTGCCGGGGCAAAAGATCCGCAACGCGCGCAGTTTTACGAGCGGGATGCGGCCGGTAATTTCATCGTCGCGCCGCCGGTGGACGTCAGTTACAAGTGGCCGTCTGGTGGTTATCTTTCGACGGCCGACGATCTGGTGCGATTCGGGCTGGCGCAGTTGACTCCAGGCTTCTACACGGCTGGAATTACGAACCAGCTCTTTGCGTCACAAAAGAGCGCGCATGGCAAAGAGACGGGCAACGGCGTCGGTTGGTTTTGCGGTCGAACAATTCTGTATCACGGTGGTGACGCGACGGGCGGCAAGGCGATGCTGTTGCTGGTGCCGGGTTCGCGGACGGTGGTGGCGATCGTGGTGAATCGGGGAAATCGCGTGCTTGATTTGCTGAAGGGGAACGAAGCGATTTCTTCCAAGGCGGATCTCAATTTGCTGGCGACAGCAGAAGAGGTGGCGAGGATATTTTCAAGGTAGGGCGGGGTGTCGCGGTTCGAAAAGAATTCGGGGCGGGCGGACTAGTCCACCGCAAAAGAAAACCGGCGCGATCGTTTCCAATCGCGCCGGTTCGTGATTCGGTTTGCGCTTAGGCGAGCAGGGGATTCGGCTCGAGCAGCGCGTTCGGGGCCGCTTCCGCGGCTTCCTCGGGTTCGTCGGCGATTTCCACCAACGCCTTCAACCGCGCCTTGCGGTGCATGTCGAAGCCGGTGCCAGCCGGGATGATATGGCCCATGATGACGTTTTCCTTGAAGCCGCGCAGGTAATCCACGCGGGCGCGGGTCGCGGCCTCGGTGAGGACACGGGTCGTGTCCTGGAAGGACGCGGCGCTGAGGAAGCTCTCGGTCTCGAGAGACGCCTTCGTGATGCCGAGCAGCACAGGCTGTGCTTCGGCCGGCTTGCCACCCATCTTTTCGACGCGCTGGTTCTCTTCTTCGAACTCCAGCTTGTCGATCTGCTCACCCCAAAGGAAGGTGGTGTCGCCGGGTTCGACGATCCGCACCTTGCGGAGCATCTGGCGGACGATGATTTCGATGTGCTTGTCGTTGATCGTCACACCCTGAAGGCGGTAAACCTCCTGGACTTCGTTGACGAGATGCTCCTGGAGCTCCTGCGGACCGCAGATATCCAGGATTTCGTGCGGATCAATCGGGCCTTCCGTGAGCTGCTGGCCCTTCTTGACGAAGTCGCCCTTGAACACGATGACGTGCATGCCGATCGGGATGAGATGCTCTTCCTCGAGGTTGGTCTGCGGATCCTTGATGAGAATGCAGCGCTTGCCGCGGACGCTGGATCCGAAGTCCACGATGCCGTCGATCTTGGAGATTTCCGACGAATCCTTCGGCCGGCGAGCTTCGAACAACTCGGCCACGCGTGGCAGACCGCCGGTGATGTCCTTTGTTTTCGAGGTCTTGCGCGGCGTCTTGGCCATCAGGGTGCCGGCGACGATGCGATCTTCCTCGGCCACCATGATGTGCGCCCCGGAGGGAATCGGATAGCTCGCGACGGGTTCGTTCTTTTCGTCGAGGATCATGATCTGCGGATGCAGGTCTTCCTTGTGTTCGATGACGACCATGGCTTCCTGGCCGGTGGTTTCGTCCAGCTCCTGCTTCATCGTGACACCTTCGATGATGTCGGCGAATTTCACATGGCCGGCTTTTTCCGAGAGAATCGGAACGTTGTACGGGTCCCACTGGACGAAGGTTTCACCCTTCTTGACCTTGCCCTTGTCCGGGGCGGAAATGACCGCGCCGATGACGATGTTGTGCTGTTCGAGTTCGCGGCCGTCCTCAGCGAGGATGGACACGGAGCCGTTCTTGTTCAGCACGATGTTGTTGCCGTCCTCGAGCGTGACGTAGCGCAGCTCGTTGTATTGGAGCACGCCGTCGAACTTGGCCTTGATCTGCGGCTGTTTGAAACCGCCGATGGCCGTGCCGCCGATGTGGAAGGTACGCATCGTGAGCTGCGTGCCGGGTTCGCCGATGGACTGGGCGGCGATGATGCCGACCGCCTCGCCGAGCTTCACCGGCGCGCCGGTGGCCAGGTTGCGGCCGTAACAATTCACGCACACGCCCTGCTTGCTTTCGCAAGTGAGCACGGAGCGAATCTTGACCTTTTCCACGCCCGACGTTTCGATGGCCTTGGCCTTCAATTCGTCAATTTCGTGGTTGGCCTGCACCAGCATTTCCTTCGGGTTCTGCGGGTTCGGGATGTCGTCGCACGAGAAGCGGCCGACGAGGCGCTCACCGAGGCGGACGACTTCGTCTTCACCTTCGTAGATGGACTGCACCCAGATGCCGTTGGAGGTGCCGCAATCCATTTCGCGGATGATGACGTCCTGCGCCACGTCCACCAGCTTGCGGGTCATGTAACCCGAGTCGGCGGTTTTGAGCGCGGTGTCGGCCAGACCCTTGCGGGCGCCGTGGGTCGAGATGAAGTACTCGAGCACCGTGAGGCCTTCGCGGAAGTTCGACAGAATCGGCTTTTCGATGATGTCGCCGGAAGGCTTGGCCATGAGGCCGCGCACGCCGGCGAGCTGACGCACTTGTTGCTTATTACCGCGCGCGCCGGAGTCCACCATGAGCGAGATCGGGTTGTACTCGTTCTTGCCCTGGTTGCGCTTGAGCGTGTCGAGCATGACGTTCGAGATCTTGTCCGTGCAATGCGTCCAGATATCGATGATCTTGTTGTAGCGCTCGCCGAGGGTGAGCTGACCTTTGCGGTACTGCTTCTCAACTTCCTTGATCTGCTTCTGGGCAGCCTCGATTTCCTCTTCCTTCTCCTTCGGGATGATCATGTCATCAATGCCGATGGAGACGCCGGCCTTCGCGGCTTCGCGGAAGCCGAGCTCCTTCAACTTATCGAGCATGATCACGGTCTTTTCGTGACCGCAGATCTTGTAGCACTTCCAGATGAGGTCGCCCAATTCGGACTTCTTCACGGGCTTGTTGGGGAAGCCCATTTCTTCAGGCCAGATTTCGCTGAAGATGACGCGGCCGACGGTGGTGTCAATGACCTTGCGACTCATGTCGCCGTATTCGCTCTTGCGGCCGACGTCCGGGTTCGCGAGGCGGATGCGGTCATGCGTCTGCACCGCGCCGTCGTGATAGGCGTAGATGACCTCCGTCTTGTTACCAAACAGCTTCAAGGTGCTCGTGTTCGCCGGCATCGGCGTGCGCGGCTCGGCGGTGAGATAGAAACAGCCAAGGGTGATGTCCTGCGTGGGCGTGATGATCGGCTTGCCGCTGGACGGGCTGAAGATGTTGTTCGGGGCCATCATCAACAGACGGGCCTCGAGCTGGGCTTCAACCGACAACGGCACGTGCACGGCCATCTGGTCACCGTCGAAGTCGGCGTTGTAGGCGGTGCAAACCAGCGGATGAATGCGAATCGCTTCGCCTTCGATCAACTGCGGTTCGAACGCCTGGACCGACAAACGGTGCAGGGTAGGGGCGCGGTTAAGGAGCACCGGATGCCCGCGCGTGACGGCTTCGAGGATGTCCCAGACCTCGGTGGTCTGGCGCTCGATGAGCTTTTTGGCGGAGCGCACGGTGTGCACATAGCCGAGTTCCTTCAGCCGGCGGATGATGAACGGCTCGAACAGCACGAGCGCCATCTTCTTGGGCAGACCGCACTGATGCAGCTTGAGTTCGGGACCGATGACGATCACCGAACGCCCCGAGTAATCCACGCGTTTGCCGAGCAGGTTCTGGCGGAAACGTCCGCTCTTGCCCTTGAGCATGTCGCTGAGGGATTTGAGCGAGCGATTGCCGGCGCCGGTGACGGCGCGGCCGTGGCGGCCGTTGTCGAAGAGGCCGTCCACCGCTTCCTGAAGCATGCGCTTTTCGTTGCGGATGATGACTTCGGGCGTCTTGAGCTGGAGCAGGTTCTTCAACCGGTTGTTCCGGTTGATGACGCGGCGATACAGATCGTTCAGGTCGGACGTCGCAAACCGGCCGCCTTCGAGTGGCACCAGCGGGCGCAGGTCCGGCGGAATCACCGGCAACACCGTGAGGATCATCCACTCGGGCCGGCTCTTCGAGGACTGCAATCCCTGGAGCAGCTTGATGCGCTTGGCGATTTTCTTGCGGATCTGCTTGCTCTTCGTTTCGGTCATGGCGACTTGGAGCAGGTCCACCTGCTTACCGAGGTCCACCAGCGACAGGGCATCGCGCACGGCTTCAGCGCCCATCTTGGCGATGAACTTGTCCGCGCCGTGGGTTTCACGCGCGTCACGGAACTCGTGCTCGCTCAGCAATTGGTTCTGCTTGAGCGGCGTCTGGCCCGGATCAATGACCATGTAATCCTCGTAATAGATGACGCGCTCGAGATTGCGGGCGGTCATGTCGAGGACCAGGCCGATGCGGGACGGCATGCACTTGAAGAACCAGATATGGCAGACCGGCACGGCGAGCTCGATATGCCCCATGCGCTCGCGGCGCACGCGGGCCAGCGTCACTTCGACGCCGCAGCGGTCACAGATGACGCCGCGGTGTTTGATGCGCTTGAACTTGCCGCAGGAGCATTCCCAGTCCTTTACGGGACCGAAAATGCGCTCGCAGAACAGGCCGCCCTTTTCGGGCTTGAAGGTGCGGTAATTGATGGTCTCGGGGTTTTTCACTTCCCCCTTCGACCAGGAACGAATGGCATCGGGCGAGGCGACGGAAATCGCCACGTAGTCCACCTGATTGACTTTATCGAGCCCGAGTAACTCGCGGGCTCCTTCTTTGGAAGCGGTAGTCGTCATATTATACTAATGGGTGCGGGGACTTAAACGGTGGTCAGCAGCGTCGGAGGCTGCGCGGGCGCCTCGATGGGGTTCGAGTAGCCGACTTTGACGTCGAGGCCAAGGGATTGCATTTCCTTGACGAGGACGTTGAACGATTCGGGGATGCCCGCCTCGAGGCTGTTGTCGCCCTTGACGATGCTTTCGTAGATGCGCGTGCGGCCCTGCACATCGTCGGATTTGACGGTGAGCAGTTCCTGCAGCGTGTAGGCGGCGCCGTAAGCTTCCATGGCCCAGACTTCCATTTCGCCGAAGCGCTGGCCGCCGTACTGTGCCTTGCCGCCCAGCGGCTGCTGGGTGACGAGGGAGTAAGGACCAACGGCACGGGCATGGATCTTATCGGCCACGAGATGGCCGAGTTTCATCATATAGATGTAACCCACGACAATCTCCTGGTCAAATTGCTCGCCGGAGCGCCCGTCGATGAGCTTGACTTTGCCGTGTTCCGGCAATTCAGCGTCCTTGAGGTAGCCGCGGATTTCCTTTTCCTTGATGCCGTCGAAGACGGGCGTCGCGAATTTGAAGCCGAGCAGCTTGGCCGCCCAGCCCAAGTGTGTTTCCAGCACCTGGCCGACGTTCATGCGCGAAGGCACGCCCAGCGGATTCAAGACGATGTCCACCGGCATGCCGTTCGCGAGGAACGGCATGTCTTCCTCGGCGACGATCTTGGCGACGACGCCCTTGTTACCGTGGCGGCCGGCCATCTTGTCACCGACCGACAGCTTGCGCTTCGAGGCGATGTACACCTTGACCGACTTGATCACGCCGCTTTCGGCGGTCTCGCCGGATTCGGCGCGTTCCATCTCTTCGTCGTACTGCATCTGCAGGTCATCGAACTTCTTCTTAAACGAAGCGATGATTTCGTTGATCTTGTTGCGGATCGGGGAGGGATCGATTTCGATCCGGTCATAGACGTGCGCCAGCTTGCGGAGCAGCGTCTTGGTGATCTTGCGGTTGGCCGGGATGATGATTTCGCCGGTCTCGCTGTTCACCACGTCGAGCGGAATCTTTTCGCCGAGGAGGATGTTGCTCAACGCCTCGGTGAGCTGCTCGCGCAGCTCTTCCGTCTTCCGGGAATGCTCGTCCTCCACCTCTTTCGAGTGGCGGCGTTCTTCCAGTCCGGAGGACTTCGACTCGTGGTCGGATTCCTTCTTGGATGAAACCTTGACGTCCATGACGATGCCGTAGGTGCCGGAGGGCACTTTCAGCGAAGTGTCTTTCACGTCCGCGGCTTTTTCACCAAAGATCGCGCGGAGCAGGCGCTCTTCCGGCGCCAGTTCCGTTTCGCTCTTCGGCGTGATCTTGCCGACGAGGATGTCGCCGGGCTTCACTTCCGCGCCGACGCGGATGACGCCGTCGGGTCCGAGGTTCTTCAACGCTTCATCGCCGAGGTTCGGAATGTCGCGCGTGATTTCTTCCGGTCCGAGCTTGGTGTCACGGGCGCCGACTTCGAACTCATCAATGTGGATGGACGTGAACACGTCTTCCTTCACGATGCGTTCGCTGATGAGGATGGCGTCCTCGAAGTTGTAGCCGTTCCACGGCATGAACGCGACGAGCACGTTGCGGCCGAGGGCGAGTTCGCCGCCCTGGGTGCAGGGACCGTCGGCGATGACCTGGCCCTTTTTCACGGACTCACCCTTCTTCACCAGGATCTTCTGGTTGATGCAGGTGGCCGCGTTGGACCGCATGAACTTGCGGACCTGGTAAACGTAGAGGCCTTTCTCGACGTCGGTTTTGATCTTCTTCTTCGTCTCCGGCAGCTTGCCGTCGGACGTGATGATGATCTGGCTGCCGGTGACCGAGGCCACCTTGCCGGCTTCCTCGGCGACGATGACCGCACGGGAATCGCGGGCCACGCGCTCTTCGAGGCCGGTCGCCACGAGGGGCGATTCGGTGACGAGCAGGGGAACGGCCTGGCGTTGCATGTTCGAACCCATCAACGCGCGGTTGGCGTCGTCGTGCTCGAGGAACGGAATCAGGCTGGCGGCCACCGAAACGAGCTGTTTCGGCGACACGTCCATGTAATTCACATTAACCGGCTCCACGTCGATGAAGTCGCCGCGGCCGCGGCACACCACACGGTCGGTCTGGAAATTGCCCTTGTCGCTGATCTGCGAGTTGGCCTGGGCGATGACGAAGTTTTCCTCGCGATCCGCCGTCAGGAAATCCAGGTGCGTGCTCACCTTGCCATCCTCCACCTTGCGATAAGGCGTTTCGAGGAAGCCGAAGTCATTGATGCGCGCGAAGGTCGCGAGCGAGGCGATCAGGCCGATGTTCGGGCCTTCCGGCGTTTCCACCGGGCAAATGCGGCCGTAGTGCGAGGGATGCACGTCGCGGACTTCGAAGCCGGCGCGATCGCGCGAGAGACCCCCGGGTCCGAGAGCCGAGAGCCGGCGCTTGTGCGTCAGCTCGGCGAGCGGATTGATCTGGTCCATGAATTGCGAGAGCTGGCTGCGGCCGAAGAAGTCGCGGATGACCGCGGACAGCGCCTTCGGATTGATCAGCTTTTGCGGGGACATGGATTCCACGCCCTGATCGAACAGGGTCATGCGTTCCTTCACGAGGCGCTCGGTACGGGCCAGGCCCACGCGGCACTGGTTGGCGAGCAACTCGCCCACCGTGCGGACGCGGCGGCTGCCGAGATGGTCAATGTCATCCAGCGAGCCTTCGCCCTTCTTTAGGCGGAGGAGATACTTCGTGGCGGCCACGAGGTCGGCCTTCGTCAGGATGCGCGAATCGCCGCCCTTGATGCCGAGCTTCTGGTTGATCTTGTAACGGCCCACGCGGCCGAGGTCATAGCGCTTCGCGTCAAAGAACAAACGCTTGATGAGCGCCCGCGCGTTGGCGGCCGTGGGCGGATCCCCGGGGCGGAGGCGGCGATAGATGTCCTTCAGCGCCTCTTCCTCGTTCTTGGCCGGATCCTTCTTCATGCACTTGATGATGATGCCTTCATCAAGCGTGGTATCCACGACCTTGAGCTTGCTCTTGCCCAGCTCGGAGATTTGCTTCACGACCGCCTTGGACAGCGGCTCGAACGCGCGCGCAACGACGAGACCCTTGTCCTCGTCCACGGCGTCCTCGATCAGGACCTTGTTCGCGATGTCATCGCGCTTCTCGGCATCCTTCACCGACAGTTCTTCGATATCGTAGAACAGACGCAGGATTTCCTCGTCCGTGCCGCGCAGCTGTTCCTTGCCCTTCTCATCCTTGCCCTTGGCCGGTTCCCCGTCCAGGAAGGCGAGCGCGCGGAAAAAGGTGGTCGTCAAAAACTTCCGGCGGCGCTTCTTGCGGTCAAGATAAACGTAAAGCATGTCGCTGGTATCGAACTGGGCTTCGTACCAGGAACCGCGGTCCGGGATGATGCGGAAAGAGTGCAGCGTCTTGCCGTTCGGATGCTGCGTCGCTTCGAACGCGAGACCGGGCGAACGGTGCAACTGGCTGACGATCACGCGCTCGGCGCCGTTGATCACGAACGTGCCTTGGGGCGTCATCAGGGGCAGTTCGCCCATGAACACCTTTTCTTCCTTCGACGTCTTTTCTTCCTTCAGCAGGAAGGTGACGTAGAGGGGCGCGCCGAAGGTGAGACCTTCGCGCAGGCAGTCCAGCCAGGTCAGCTTGGGCTCGCCGATTTCATAGGAATGAAAATCCAGCACGCACTTGCCGTCGTAGCTTTCGATGGGGAAAACCTCCGTGAAAACCGCCTGGAGGCCGACGTTTTTGCGCCGGGAGGGGGGCACGCCCGCCTGGAGGAACTCGGCATAGGAATCCGTCTGGAGCTCGATCAGGTTGGGTGGGGCGATGATCTCTTTGATCTTGCCGAAGTAAATGCGTTCAGTTGGGCGTGTGGCCATGTGTACCTTTGCTGGCTGGCCGGCTACGGGCCGGCGGTTTCTAATAATTAACGACAAAAGGCGGGTGCGCTGTGTTCAACAGCGAACCTGCCGGAACTTCGGCCGCTTGCGGCGGCCGCGCTGGTGCTAGACAAAAACTTAATAATTCAGGACCGGGTGCCCACGGAGGCGGCGGCCAGGGGCCGCCGCCCCGCAGAACACGTAACTTACTTGACTTCCACTTTCGCGCCCGCTTCTTCGAGCTTCTTCTTGGCGGCGTCGGCGTCGGCCTTGTTGGCCCCTTCCAACACCGGCTTGGGCGCGCCTTCCACGAGGCCCTTGGCTTCCGCCAGGCCCAGGCCCGCCTTCACTTCGCGAACCGCCTTGATCACGGCGATCTTCTTGTCCGCCGGAACGGCCGCGAGGATCACGTCAAAAGTGGTCTTCGCTTCGGCAGCCGGGGCTGCGGCACCGCCGCCGCCACCACCGCCGGTCGCAACCGCGACAGGCGCGGCCGCGGAAACTCCCCACTTGCCTTCCAGTTCCTTCACGAGATCAGCGATCTCCAGAACCGTGGCGTTGCTCAATTCTTCTACGAGTTTGGCTTTATCGATTGCCATATATTTACCTGACTTGCCTTTCTATTCGTCTCGTCGCTGCCCGCGGCCACGGTCAGTTTCAGTTCACGGCCTGTGAACCGACGATTTACGTTGTTGTTGGTTGATATCCGTCCCGCCGGACTGGCGGCACGAAAGTATTTAAATAATCCGTGATTAATGAACTACGCGGCGGCCGCCGGAGCTTCCCCGGCCTTTTCGCTGCGCGCCTGCAACACCCGCGCCATCTGCTGGGCCGGAGTGTTGAGCAAGCGCACGAGCGTGCTCGCCGGCGCCTGCAACAAGCCCAGGAACTTGGCGCGCATGACCTCGATGGACGGCAAATCCGCCAGCGCGATGATCGCGGCCTGTTCCAGGCGTTGATTGTTCAAATAACCAAAATGGATGCTCAGCTTGTCCAGCTCCTTGCCGAAGGTCTTCACGACCTTCGCGGCGGAGGAGATGTCCTTCTTGCCGGTCACGACGGCCACCTGGCCGGCGAGACTCCCGTTGAGGTCCGCCACGCCGGCTTCCTTCGCGGCGATACGGAAGATGGAGTTCTTGACGATGTGGACTTCCGCCCCGGCCTGCATCAGCTTGGCGCGGAGGCCGGCGAGTTGGTCCACCTTCAGACCTTTGTAATTGACGACGATGAAGAAAGGCGAGGCATTGAGCCGGGCCAGGTATTCCTTCGTTAGATTTTGTTTTTCGGCACGCATCGGATGAAATGATTTCCTGAGTTAATGGGTTACGGGTTCAGGCGCCGCGGACTAGGCCGCGGCGAACTCCTTGACGTCCACGCGCACGGGCGGGCTCATCGTGGCCGAGAGGGTGCAGGATTGCATGTAGATGCCCTTGAGCGTGTTCGGGCGGGCTTTCGCGACCGCCTCGATCACCACGCGCGCATTCTCCTCGATCTGCACCGGGGTGAAGGAAATCTTGCCGACCGGCACATGCACGTTGCCGGCCTTGTCCACTTTGAATTCCACGCGGCCGGCCTTCACTTCCTTCACCGCCTTGGCGGTGTCGTCCGTGACCGTGCCGGTCTTGGGATTCGGCATGAGGCCGCGCGGTCCGAGCACCTTGCCCAGCTTGCGCACTTCGCTCATCGCCTCGGGCGTCGCGATAGCGACGTCAAAGTCCGTCCAGCCGTCCTGGCACTTCTTGATCATGTCGTCGAAGCCGACGTTCTCCGCGCCGGCCGCGCGGGCGGCGTCAGCCGCGGCGCCGCTCTTCGCGAACACCAGCACGCGCACGGTCTTGCCGCTGCCGTGGGGCAGGGGAACGGTGCCGCGCACCATCTGGTCGGATTGTTTCGGGTCCACGCCGAGGCGGAACGCGAGGTCCACGGTTTCGTTGAACTTCGCGCGCGGGAACTTCGCGAGAAGTTCCACGGCCGCCTTCAAAGGCCGGCTTTTCACGCCATCGAGAAGTTCGAGGGCTTTCTTGAATCGTTTGCTTGGCATTGTCTGAGTTGCGGTGCTGGCGAGCTTCGGGGTTCCGTCACTCTCCCGCGGTTGGTGGTTAATATACGTTACGGACGGTTAGGAAATGACTTCGATGCCCATGCTGCGGGCGGTGCCGGAGACGACGCGGAAAGCGGCCTCTTCGGAGTTGGCCTGGATGTCCTTGCCCTTGAGCTTGATGATGTCCAGGACCTGCTTGCGGGTCACCTTGCCGACCTTGTCCTTGTTGGGCTGCTTGGAGCCCGCCGTGATGCCGGCGGCCTTTTTGAGGAGGACCGACGCAGGCGGCGACTTGGTGATGAAGGTGAACGACTTGTCGGCGTAAACGGTGATGACCACCGGAATGACCATGCCGGCCTGTTCCTTGGTCTTCGCGTTGAATTCCTTGCAGAAGCCCATGATGTTGACGCCGTGCTGACCGAGCGCGGGGCCCACGGGCGGAGCCGGGTTGGCCGAGCCGGCGGGAATCTGCAGTTTGATCTGACCAGTGACTTTCTTTGCCATAAAATTAACGTTGGAATTAAAAGAAGCGACGCGGGCGCTGTCCCGCCCCGTCGCGAGTGCGGATTAAAACGCTTTAGCCTTTCTCTACCTGCCAATACTCCAGTTCGACCGGCGTATTGCGTCCAAAAATGTTGACCGTGACCTTGAGCTTGCCGCGGTCGGGTTCGACTTCCTCGATGACCCCGCTGAAATTGAGGAACGGTCCGTTGTTGATCTTGACCGTTTCACCCACCTCGAAGCTGACCTTCGGTTTCTCGTGCTCTTCCGATTGCGAAATCTGGCTCTTGATGGATTCGACTTCCTCCTTGGGCGTCGGCACCGGCGGTTCGCCGCCCACGAAACCGATCACGCCCTGGGTTTCCTTGATGAAATACCAGGGCTTCTCGATGATGCGGTTTTCTTCATCCAGCAAAAGCATGTCCACGAAGACATAGCCCGGCCACAGCTTGCGCGTGGACACGGTCTTCTTCTGGTTGCGGACTTCCACGACCTTCTCCATGGGGACCAGGACTTCCTTTATGAAGTCACCCATCTCCTCGGGTTTGATCCGTTTCTCGATGCTATCCTTGACCTTCTGCTCCTGGCCGGAAAGCGTATGTATGACAAACCACTGGCTTCGCATGGTCTTAGAATTTAAAGAAAACGAACACACGGACGAACACGAAGTCCACGGCGAACGTGAAAAATCCCAGGAACGCGATGGAAATCCCGACCAACACGGTGGAGCCCTTCAGCTCGTCCCAGGTCGGCCAGGTGCATTTGCGCAGCTCTTCGCGCGTCTCGCCAATGTAGTTGCGCAGCCGCACCAGGTAGCCCTGCTTCCACATGACGGCGAAAATCACGCCAATCACGACCACCCAGATCCCGATCTTGATGAGGTTGCTGTTCACAGTTTCAAATTTTCACCGAATTCACTTACTGGCGGAGAGGGAGGGATTCGAACCCCCGTCGGCGGTTAAGCCGAAGCGGTTTTCAAGACCGCCGCAATAGACCACTCTGCCACCTCTCCGAACCCGCGTCGCGGGTGGCAGGGCGGGAGGGACTTGAACCCCCAACCGACGGTTTTGGAGACCGCTACTCTGCCAATTGAGCTACCGCCCTATTGCCAATCCGATTTATTTTCGTCTTCGCCTTCGGCGTGGCGGCCGCGGGATTTCGTCCCGGGCCGCCGGTCGCCTCAATTCTTGGTTAAGCCATTACTTCGGTGACACGACCGGCGCCGATGGTCCGGCCGCCTTCGCGAATCGCGAAACGCTGGCCGCGCTCCATCGCGACCGGCGCGATGACCTTGATTTCGACCGAGACATTGTCGCCCGGCATCACCATTTCGACCGTCGCCGGCAGCGTGACCGTGCCGGTCACGTCCGTCGTGCGGAAATAAAACTGCGGACGATAGTTGGTGAAGAACGGCGTATGACGACCGCCTTCTTCCTTCGAGAGCACGTACACTTCGGCCTTGAAGTTCGTGTGCGGGGTGATGCTGCCCGGCTTGGCCAGCACCATGCCGCGTTCCACATCATCCTTCGTGGTGCCGCGGAGCAGCACGCCGACGTTGTCCCCGGCGCTCGCCTTGTCGAGGAGCTTGCGGAACATTTCGATGTCGGTCGCCGTCGTCGTGCGGGTGTCTTTCAGCCCGACGATTTCGACTTCCGTCATGCGGTTCAACTCACCACGTTCGACACGGCCCGTCACGACGGTGCCGCGGCCTTCAATGGTGAACACGTCTTCGATGCACATCAAAAACGGCTTGTCGATTTCACGCACCGGCAGGGGAACGTGCTCGTCGATCGCTTCCAGCAACTTTTGGATTGCCGCTTCGCCTTCGGCTTCGCCATTCAACGCCTTCTTGGCGCTGCCGCGAACGACCGGGGTCTTGTCACCCGGAAATTCATACTTCTTGAGCAGGTCGCGGACTTCCATTTCGACGAGGTCGAGGAGTTCCGGATCATCAACGAGATCCACCTTGTTCAGGAACACCACGATGGCGGGCACGCCGACCTGGCGGGCGAGCAGCACGTGTTCCTTGGTCTGGGGCATCGGGCCTTCGGAGGCGTCGACGACCAGGATCGCGCCGTCCATCTGGGCGGCGCCGGTGATCATGTTCTTGATGAAGTCGGCATGGCCGGGGCAGTCGATGTGCGCGTAGTGGCGCTTGTCGCTCTGATACTCGACGTGCGACACGGCGATGGTCACCGTCTTGGTTTCGTCACGGACGGTGCCGCCCTTGGTCACTTCCGCGTAGGAGATCGGCGTAGCGAGGCCTTTGCGGGCCTGGGTCGCCACGAGCGCGGCCGTGAGGGTGGATTTGCCGTGGTCAATGTGCCCGATCGTGCCGACGTTCACGTGGGGTTTCGTGCGTTGAAATTGTTCTTTTGCCATAGCTGTCTCCTGAGGTTGTTACTGTTTCTATTCTGTTCGTTCGCGATCTAATTATGGAGCCCATGATCAGGCTTGAACTGATGACCTCGTCCTTACCAAGGACGTGCTCTACCAACTGAGCTACATGGGCATCCGCTTCGAGACTGGCCCGAAGCCGCCAAAATATCTATCCTGATACCAGTAAACGACAAAAAACCATCACCCCCAGCCTTTCCCTTAAAAAAGGCCCAGGGGCTCACAGTTTTCTACTTTTTACGGCCCAATGACCGCACCAAATTAGGTTGTTCCCGTGCCAGTGTCAATAGTTGTTGAAATATTTTTGTGATTTTTTGTGAGCCAAGCCACGCTGTGGAAGGAATGGTGGTGCTGATGGCGTCATAAACGTAGAGCGTTAACGTTAAAATAGCCCGCCTACAAATATACTTCGAGGATCGGCGGTCCAGAATGCTATGAGACTGAAACTTTGCAAATCGCCTACTTCGCTTTTGCCTGGTCTTCTTTCAGATTGGGCAGGAATGCGGTCAGCAATCCAAGCAGGGGCAGGAAAGAACACACCTTAATAACGAATGCGATACTGGTGGCATCTGCCAGTTTGCCCAGCACCGCTGAACCGATTCCGGCCAATCCGAACGCAACGCCGAAGAATAATCCAGCGATGGTTCCCACCTTTCCCGGCAGCAATTCGGTGGCGTACACGAGAATGGCTGGAAACGCGGAGGCGAGAATCACACCGTTGATCACGCTCAACACGGCGGTCCAGAACAGATTGGCGTGTGGCAACAGAATCGCGAACGGCGCCATGCCCAGGATGGACAGCCAGATCACGAGCTTCCGCCCGATCTTATCTCCCAGCGGGCCGCCCGCAATGGTTCCCACCGCCACTGCAAACAGAAAAATGAACAAAAAGATCTGCGCGTGCGGCACGGTCACGTCGAACTTCTGGATGAGATAGAACGTGTAGTAATTCGTGATCGCGGCCATGTAGAAGAATTTGGAGAACATCAGGCACAAAAGAATCACCAGCAATAACGGAACCTGTCGCGCAGGGACCGGATGATGATGTGCGTCGCTGGACTTGTTCTTCATCCGCTCGCTCAAATGCTGCCGATACCACGAGCCGACGCGGCCGAGGATGAACATGCCGGTCATGGCGATGAGGGTGAACCACAAGAGATGGATGCGGCCGTGGCGGGCGATGATTCCCGCGGCCAGCAATGGTCCGATGGAACTTCCGGCGTTGCCGCCCACCTGGAACAAGGATTGGGCAAACCCGTGGCGTCCGCCCGAGGCGAGCCGCGCCACGCGCGATGATTCCGGGTGGAAAATGGCCGATCCCAAACCGACCATCGCCGAGGCCACCAGCACGGCATGATAGCTCGAAGCGAGCGCCAGGGCCACCAGCCCCACGAGGGTGATGCCCATGCCGTAAACGAGCGAGAATGGTTTCGGATGCCGGTCGGTGTAGAATCCGATCAATGGCTGCAACACGGAGCCCACCATTTGAAATGTCAGTGTGATCAGGCCGATCTGCGTGAAGCTCAGGCTGAACGTTTCTTTCAGCAGCGGGTAGATCGCCGGAATCAGCGCCTGGATCGAGTCGTTGAGCAGGTGGCAAATGCTGAGGGCGAACAGAATCCCCATCGCGGAGTTCGTCGCGCGTCGCGCGTCGGTTGTCGCGTTGGTCGCGGGGGTGGCTGCGGTCATGGCTTTCACAAATCCGGTTCGAGCTTTCGTTAAAACAAAAAACCCTGCTTCCTTTCGGGAAGCAGGGTTGGAGAAAAATATCCGGTCTTACTCTCGTGCGCACTGCTCCGCCCCGCCGACACGCCATACCCGCGGCAGCGGTGGAATCGGGATAACCACCGGGACGGAGGAAAACGATGCCGAGGCGATGGTGCCCGCACTGCGGGTGCTGGCTCTCATACGCGTTGGCTGACTCTGCGTCATGCGCAGACACCGTAAGTCGAAACGACTTTCTGTCAATGGGATTTTGGAAGGCCGGTCGTAGGGGTTGCAGCTTGCGCCGACTTTGGAACGGAGCGCGGCTCTGTGAGCCGCAGCGGGGGGCGATTTGAAGCGGGCGTTGGAAGTGATTTGATTAGCGATCGCAAATTTGCACGCGCTGCGGCTCACCGAGTCGCGCTCCAAAAACGGAATCAAGGTGCACCCGTTGCGCGGTGCGAATTTCCGGCGCGGGTGGCGGGCGTTTGGAGAACCATTTCAATGGCGCGTGCGAGGGCGGTTTCGGGCGGTCCGGCGGTGGAGATCATGGTCGCGCTTCGTTTGGCTCCAGGCCAGCCGTGAGCCATGGCGACGGAAAGGCCAGCCCACTTGAACAAGGCGATGTCATTGTCGGCATCGCCGAACGCCACCACCTCGGCGGGCGAGATGCCCAGGCGTGAAGCGAGGAGTTGGAGGCCGCTGGCTTTCGAGATGGTGCGCGGCATGAACTCGGCGATCCGCGAGTGGGTTTGCACCTGCTCGATGCTGGCGACCGGCGGTGCGGCCATGGCGGACGCGATTTGCGATGCCGTGCCGATTCCAATTACTTTGAAAGCGTTCGTCTCTGTCAAGGCAGCGCGCGAAACGCGGCGCGGTTTCAGTCCGGACAGGTATTCATAGAAAGCGATATTGTCGTTCGGAAGCTCACCGATCAGCACCTCGTTCGTGGCATAGACAATCGGCGAGAGGTCGAATTTCGCCGCTTGCGCCAAGGCGACTTCCACTTCGGCCCTGGGCATGAAGCTGCGCCCCAGGACTTCGGTGCGCTCGCGGTTGGAGACTTCGCCGCCCTGGCAGGTGACGATCCAATCGACCAGCGGCAGGTTTTCCAGGATCGGCCGGACACTCAGGTAATGGCGGCCCGAGGCGATGACGATTTGGATGCCGCCGTCATGCAGCACCTGCAAAGCCTCCAAATTCGCGCGGCTGATTTGCAAGTCCGGCGCGAGCAAGGTTCCGTCCAGATCAATGGCGGCAAGCTTGAGGCGGCCGGATGCTTCAACTGTCTTCATGGCTCACAAATCGGTTCGCAGCTTCGCCCGCTTCACGTGGCGGTGATGACTCGCTGCGAACGGAAGCTTAATATAGAGAGCCCCTTGAGCCCAACTCCCATCGCAAGGGGATCGCCAGCGAGCATTCCGCGCAGACCGCCCCACGCGTTGCGGCTGCCGATTATTAATCGCCCAGGAAGCTTGGATTCAACGGCTGCAACGGCATGTTTCGTGCTGATTACATGTCGGTCCATGACGCAGCTGAAACTCGATCCAGACTTGGCAAGCTTGACGGGCATTGCCGGGTTTAATGCGAATACTCGATGAAGCCGATTTCCTACCGGCCCGAGATCGACGGCCTGCGCGCACTGGCGATATTGCCGGTGATCATTTTTCATTTTGGAGCGAGCTGGCTGCCGGGAGGGTTCGTCGGGGTGGACGTCTTCTTCGTCATCTCGGGCTATTTGATTACCGCGATCCTCCTCAAGGAACACGCCGCCGGCACTTTTAGTTTCAAGGAATTCTGGCTGCGCCGGATTCGGCGGATCCTGCCGGCAATGCTGCTCATGCTCCTGGTCACTTCCGTGGCCGGAATGTTCATTCTATTTGGAGCCAGCCGGACGACGCTTGGCTGGCAATCCCTGTCCGCGATCGGGATGTCCGCCAACGTCATGATGCGGAGTCTCACCAAGAGTTATTGGTCACCGTCCGCGGAGACGCTGCCGTTGTTGCACACCTGGTCGCTTTCGGTGGAGGAACAATTTTATCTGATCTATCCGATATTGCTGCTCGCGTGCTTCCGGTGGTTCCCGAAGAGGCTGCTGGCGTGCCTCGTTGGACTTTGCGGGTTCAGCTTCGTCGTTTGTCTGATCACGTCGTTCAAAAATCCGTCCTCAGCGTTTTATCTACTGCCGAACCGCGCGTGGGAGTTGGCGGCGGGATGCTGTCTGGCTGCTTGGCCGCGTTCACGGGTTTCAGCAGGCGATGTTCTCTCGAACCAAAAGCGGGCTACCGACCCGATGTGGTATCGCTTCCTTCCGGTGCTGGGCATCGCGCTGATTGTCGCCTCCTGGTTTCTGGTGAAGGGGAAAGGGTTTCCGGGCTACATGGCTTTGCTGCCGGTCCTGGGAGCGGTTTTGATCATCCGATTTGCCGGCGAGCCTGGTTGTGTGGTGACGTCGTTGCTTTCACTTCGAGTCATGTGCTTCATCGGCACGCTGTCTTATTCGCTGTATCTCTGGCATTGGCCGGTGATTGTTTTGTGGCGCGCGGCGGAGAATCGTTGGGAACACATTCCAGCGTGGCCGTGCGTGGTGCTCATTCCCGTTCTGGCGCTGATCGCATATTACCTGGTGGAGCGGCCGGGCAGGTATCTGCGGAATCCGTTGCCGTGGGTGACCCGCGGCGCATTCCTGGTGCTCGCCATGTCGGCCACGCTGCTGCTTTCGAATCCCTTTTGCGATGTTTCAAGATTTCAGCCGACAGAATGGGGGGGTTCGCTGTACTCAGTTACCCCCCGGACCATCCCGTTCGATGATTTGCTCAAGGCAAAATACGACGGCACGACCATGGCGCTCCGCCAGTGTGAAAACCCGGACGCCTACGCGCAGGGGGGAGTCATCAAACGATACGGTGGCGGGCAGCCGGATATTCTCGTGCTGGGGGATTCGCATTCGTTGATGTGGTCGCCGGCCATCGATGAAATCTGCCGCCAGCGTCAACTGACGGCGGTTTTCTACGGCGCCGAAGGCGTCAGCCCCCTGCCGGCAGCGCGCGGTGACTGCCTGCTTCCGGACAAGGGATCGTTCCGGGCGGAGGAGTGGAGCGTGTTCCAATCCAATCGAGTGGCGCTGATTGAACAGTATCATCCACGGCTGATTGTCATTGGCTTTCAGTTGTCCGGAGCCCTGACGGCCGATGAGATCAGCGGGTTTTTGGAGGAGGTTACGCGGATCAACCGGTCAGCCAAATCCGGCCGGCGTTCGGAGGTGTTGTTTATTGAAGATCCGCCGGAAATTTCGTTGGGCGGCATCAGTGCACCGCATTTCTTCGCCAACACTTCGTCCACCACGGTGAGAGCGAAAAACCTGGGGGCGCAGGAAAGAGCGGCCGCGATGTTGCGGGAGATTTCGCAGAGGTTCGAGGGCGTTCACACGGTCAAGACCGCCGATTTATTTCTGGCAGTGGGGGATCGGGTAACGGCCCGAAACGGCAAAGCGATATTTTACATCGATGACGATCACTTGAGTCTGGCCGGCGCACGACTCGCCGAGGAGCGGATCGGCGGCATGATTGCAGGGATCATGGAACGGCGGAACGCGAATTAAAAACCCGGTCACCTGGCCAACCGGCCGAGCGCAATCACTCCTGCTCAACGATCGACTAAGAACGTCAAATCGTACCGGTTCGTATCTCCGAAAGTTCCGAGATCCGGGGGCTCCCGTCCGTTATCGTCATGGCCATCAAACCCAACGCTATAAATCACATAGCCATTGACGAGCGGCCGATAACGCAAGGGTGCGCCATCGAATGGATCACGGGGAACAGAGCGAATAAAGGTCGGCGTGAGTTCCTGCAAGCTCGCGGGCAAACGTCCGTGCTTCTGGCGAAAGCGCTCGACGGCCAGGGCGGTGGCGGCGGTTTCGCTGCAGGCGAGGGTGTTGGCTTCGCGCAGGACCAAGCCTGAAAACGACGTGAGCAGCATGCTTGCGTAAAAGTGGTGCTGCCTGGCCGCTTCCTTATAGGCGGCTTCGAAATGATTGGTCAGCGCAAGGTTTTTGGGCGGCGGGAGCGCGGCCAGGGCGATGGCCTGCTCGGTTGTTTCGAGAAAGAATTGAAGATCGCGTTCCAGCAAACCCGAGCCCCATAAAATCGGGTTTGGTTCGCCGGAGTAACGCACCGGCTCGGGCTCCGGCTCGTCGTGCGCGTCCCGGGTGAAATTTCGCAATTCCCGCCAGCTCAGGCGAAACATGGGAGTCAGCATCGCGCGTTCGCCGATGAACACTTGCGGCAACAGATTGGTCTCGCCCACCCGCATGAACGCCGCTTGCAAGGCCTGGCTCGTTTCGGCGCTGGGAGGAATCCGGCTCAAGCATCGTTCAGTCGTCCGCATGGCGATCCTGATGATGGCCGCCCGCACCAAGTGGGATGTCACGATGGGTTCTTCGTCGAGGGTGCTGGCTATTGCCAATTGGTTGGTCACGATGTCTGGCCATTCCGTGCCGCCTTT
>CAYUVH010000038.1:0-57890 GCA_964448135.1 uncultured Verrucomicrobiota bacterium
CTCTTCCGCTTTAGGCACGGTGGACCCGATCGTCCTGCGAAGTTTTTCGAGGGCGGCGCATTTGTCGGCGTCCACTGTTGAAAGATAGTCGTCGATGGTTTTGGGCTTGATTGAGGTTTTCTTCATTCAAATCTAAAACGAACGGCGAGTCTCAATTTAGACATACGCCAGAAACTTATTGGCAACGATTTTCCATTTCCCGCGACGCGAAATCCCGGTGCCAGCGAGGACATCACAGACTTCGCCGCGGAGGTTCAACTCCTCCTTCGCGTCGCGACCGGGTTGCGAGCATTGCAGCGATGCAGCGGTCTCTTAAACCGCAGAGCACGGGGCAGCACCGTGGCAACCCACCATTTCCGCATCCGTGGTGAAACTATTATCATCCTTCGCTTCGAACGAAGAGTCTGCAGGTGGGAGTCCTGCCGGATGCACCATCTTCATTTGCGATTTCAGATTTACGATTTTCGATTTAACGGCGTGTGGTTTGCCTCGAATAGCAGAGAGGCCGGTCTCAGAAACCGTGAGCCTTGGAGGTGCAATTCCTCTCACGCCGACCATTTCGCCCACGTAGTCCAACGCAGAGACGGCGCACTTAAAACGCGCAGAGTGTCGGTGCAAATCCGACCGTGGGCACCAGCCTTCGCTGAAGCTTCGGCTCGGCAGGCCACCGCGTGTAGCCCAATGCAGAGGCGTTCCGCTCAAGACGGAAAGGTTGCAGGTGCAAGTCCTGCCACGCGGACCAATCTGGAATGTCAACCGGACAAGCGGGCCGGGCCTCGGTGCTAACGAGTGCGTGCCTACGGGCAAGTGGTGCAAGACCACGGCATTCCGCCATTCACGCGCGCGTAGCTCAAAGAGAGCCGGCAATCTTATAAATTGCGTCACGCTAGATGAGCGTCGGGTTCCGGAGCGTTACCGGACGCGCGTACCATTTCGTCCTCATGGCTCAAAGCGCTTGACGTTCTTTTGCAATCCCCATGGAATTGATGCTTGTGAACGCGCTTTCAACCCCAGCCGATTGGAATCAATTCCTGAAATCATTTGCAGCGGCCTGTGGCGCGAGCGAATG
Organism: uncultured Verrucomicrobiota bacterium; assembly: GCA_964448135.1. GTDB lineage: Bacteria > Verrucomicrobiota > Verrucomicrobiia > Limisphaerales > UBA8199 > CAYUVH01. Next base: position 1,070 of record CAYUVH010000038.1, read on the forward strand.
GCCTGGGAACACAGGCGCATCAGCGGAGCAACTGCTCAAGGCCGAGAGCCGACTGAAAATCAAGCTGCCTCCGTCATACCGCACATTCCTGTCTGCTAGTAACGGATGGCGCAACGCATCAAGCGAAGTCCCCGTGCTGAAATCTGTCGAATCAATCCGGTGGTTCAAAAGGGAGCACCGCGATTGGGTTCAGGCCTACACCGATCCAATGCACGGAGCCGAGGCGCTTCTCCCTGCCGCGCGAGATTACTTCAATTATGCGGAGGCGGACAATGTGAACTTTGACGTGAAGCATCTGGCGCAGACGCTTTGCATCAGTGAAGTCGGGGACTCTGCGGTTCTGTTGCTTAACCCAATGGTGATCTGGCCGGATGGTGAATGGGAAACGTGGTTATTCGCCAACTGGCTTCCAGGCGCGACGCGGTATCGGTCTTTCGCAGATTGGATGCGTCACGAATTCGCCCGATTGACTGACGAGACATTCACACATTCATTTGTTCCCGAGGAACTCCCCACAGTTTACGTCGATGGACCTGAAAAGAGTTCACGGCACGTGCGTCCTCGGGAAGTGAATCTAACGCTTGAAGAGATACTCAAGAAGCTCGGATCCAAAACGCGCTCACAACGGCTTAAGGCGACGCGGCAACTGGGTCGCATTGGAGGAGACGCGGCGATCGGCAAGCTCATTGATTTATTGAAAGCTGATTACGATTACCACGTTCGTTGCGAGGCGGCAGAAGTCCTCGGCCGAATTCGCGCGAAAGAAGCGGTCGAACCACTGATCCAGGTGACGGCGGAAGAATCCTACGTCACAAGCACGGCCATTCAGGCTTTAGGCAATTTCAGCGATGAATCAAGTGCTCATCGTCTCTTGAAGCTGATTGAGGAAGATGGTCTCTCTGCAGGTGTGGCGGCATATGCACTGGCACGACGGAACGATTCTCGCGGTGTTCCACTATTGGTCCAGAAGCTCACTTCAAAGGACTGGCGCGACCAGCATACCGGAAACATTGCTGGCAGTTTCATTGCTGAATTCGGCACACCTGGCCTTGAGGCGTTAGCACCATTGGTGGAGAGCGCAGATGTTGAAATCCGCCGAAGAGCGATCAACGGAGTCTTCAACTTGGCTTGTTTGGCCAAGGAAAAAGAAACCAAAATACGCGCCAAGAATCTCCTTGAGCGTTGTCTGGAGAAAGAAACAGATGCTGGCGTGCGCCAAAACTTGGAAGCTTGTGTAGCAGTTGCGTTCAAAAGGAAACCTTCGGGATCTGACAACCCGTTTGTGGGGGCGTAGCTCAACAGCAGAGCGCTCGCTTGACATGCGAGAGGTAAAGCGGGCAGCACGCTTCACTCCCACCATTTGCGTCCTTGTGGTGTAACGGTAAACATTCCTGCTGCTCAGGCAGGAGAACGCCGGGCCAAAGCCGGCCAGGGACACCAATTCACCGCCCTCAAAGCATTGGCAGCGATGCACTCGCCCGGTACGCGAGTCAGCCCGGCGCAAGTCCGGGTGAGGGCTCCATCAATAACGCAGTCGAGCCAGCGCTCAAGTGGGTTTCATAAGCCCGCTGCGCCCGGGGCGGCACCGGGGACTGCGACCATTTTGCCTCCACGCAGCAGGCTGCGGATTTCTTTTGTAAAGAATTCCTGCCGGGGCAGCACCGGCTGGAGGATCCAATTTTCCAACCTCGCGTAGTCCAAAAGCAGAGACACGACGTCGAGAGCGTCGCCAGTGCGGGTGCAAGACCTGCCGCGAGGACCAATTTCAGACTGAGGGGCTGCAAGCATTAAAGTGATGCAACGGGCTTTTAATCCGTTGAACTTGGAGCATTACCAAGGCGGCCCAGATTTAAGTGCAGAGTGAAAAGTGTGGAATGCAAAATGGCGGAACGGTTTCCCTCAGGCACTCCATTCTGCACTCCGCATTCTTCATTCTCCATTTAACTGCCGGGTCGTCTAATTAGCAGGACATCGCCCTTTGAAGGCGAGCGTGGTGGTGCGAATCCATCCCCGGCAGCCAATTTTACGAAGTCGAACTTCGACCGCCCGGTGGTGAAGTAGTATCGCGTCCGGCTTACATCCGGAAGTTGGAGGGGCAGAACCTTCCCGGGCGACCATTTGAATGCAAAGTGGTTTGAAAAACTGTATGAGCAACATCTTGAACAAGGCAATGGTGCTGGTGCTGAACCGCAACTGGCAGGCGATCAATGTGCGGACGCCGCAGGAGGCGTTCTGCATGCTGGCGTCCAATGTGGCGACCGCGCTTGAAATCGAGGGCGAGGAACACATCCGTCCGGTCAGTTGGGCGGAGTGGATCACGCTGCCGATTCGTGAACAGGACGAAGCCGTGCGGACGGCCCGCGGATTGATCCGTGTGCCGACGGTCGTCGTCGCGCTGAATTTCGCCAAGGTGCCGAAGAAGCGCCCGAAGCTCTGCGCGCGCACGATTCGCGAACGCGATGGCAATCGCTGCCAGTACACGGGCCGCGTGTTGCGTCCGGACGAGGGCAGCTTGGACCACGTCGTGCCCCGGTCGCGCGGCGGCAAGGATGCCTGGGAAAACCTCGTGTGGTCGGACAAGCAGGTCAATCACCGCAAGGCTGACCGCCTGCCGCACGAAGCCGGGCTGAAGCTCCTCTCGAAGCCCCGCGCGCCGAAGGAGCTGCCGGCGTCGGCTTTCATCCGCAATTCTCATGGGGTCGCGGACTGGAAGTTGTTTGTGAATGAGTAGCATCGGGGCCGGACTGCTGTGAATTGGCGGTCCGGCCCTCTTTTTTTTGGGCTCGTGTTTACCGAAACCCCGCCGCGATGGGGCGGGACGACAGTTTTTGTTAAAACAAAGCCAATAGAGGGTGAACATTGGCCGCGAGAGGGAGGCATGCTTTGGGCAACGGACAAACAGATCGAAGCATACTCAAATGAGCAGACTACAGACCCTCTCTCGGAAGGTGCGGCCAGCCGAATCCATCGGCAACACAGTCAGCGCGCAGCAGAAGGCACAGATGCTGGACCGGTATGATTATCCGGCGGAAACCCGGAAGATCATCGACGTGGAAAATCTGCTGCCCCCGGTATTGTTAAGCCGTTTGCAGGCGACGTATCCCCAACATTCCGGCCTGCTGGAAACGCGGCCATTCTTGTTTGCGCACAAGGCGATTTACTCAGGATTGGAAGGCTTTCGGGATGTCGTCAGGATCTTGCAGAAGAATGGCATTGCTTTGGAGCGCACCGCGGAGCGGGAGTTGTTCGTCCAGGTTTACCGGTTCAAGGCGACGCGGCACATCCTGAACTCGATCAATTGGAATGATTACCAGCACGACTCCATGTATCAGCTCGTGTTTCCGCAACCGGGCATGATGCCGGAGAAGCTGGTGCAGGAGTATATCGCGGCGAAGAATGATACTGAACGCGAGCAGGTAATGACCGCGTATCACGAGGCCACCAACCCGCACGATGGCAAGCAGCTCCTGAACAAGCCGTGGATGGAGGCCCTGGACGGCGGGATCGAAATTCTCGAGGGCAGCCAGCACAAGTATCCGCAATGCCAGCTGGTCTTCGATTGCACAACGCAGAACTGTTTTGCGTTCTGCACGTATTGTTTCCGGCATGCGCAGGTGCGCGGCGACCACGATATGTTCATTCAGAACGATATCGCGCAGATTCACGCTTACCTGCGACAGCATACCGAGGTGACCGACTTGTTAATCACCGGCGGAGACGCGGGTTATCTGCCTTATGAACGACTGGAGCAATATGCGCGGCCGATCATGGAGGACCCGAGCTTGTTGCATGTGCGCACACTGCGGCTGGGTTCCCGCATGCTGACGTTCCAGCCCGAGCTCATCCTGACGAAGAAGTACGAGAAGATTCTCGGGCTGTTCGAGGAGATGCGGGACAGCGGGGTCCAGGTCTCGTGGATGGCGCATTTCTCCACTCCGCGCGAAATACTGAATCCCTCGACCATCGCGGCGATCCGGCGTTTGCAGGACAGCGGAGTGACGGTGCGCAGCCAGAGCCCGATCATGAATCACGTGAGCCTGTTCACCGATGCGAACGGCAAGGTGGACGTGAAGCGCTCGGCGCAGAACTGGATCGACCTGGCGCATATCCTCGCGGCGCTGTCCGTGCGGTTCCATTCGATGTATTGCGCGCGGTTCACCGGCGAACATCACTATTTCACCGCGCCGCTGGCGGACATCGAAAAGGTGGCAAACCTGATTTATCGGTCGCTCGCTTCGCTGCACCGGCCCTCCCGGTACATCACGATGACGACTTCGGCGGGCAAACTGTCCATCCTTGGAACAGCCCAGGTCAATGGAAAAAAGGCTTTCGCGCTGAAGTTCAACGAGAGCCGCAATATGGAGTGGATGAATCCGGTGTTCCTGGCGGAGTTTAATGACAAGGAAACCAGGGTGGACAAACTCAAACCGTTCGGCGGCGGGAAATTTTTCTTCGAGGACGAACTGCACCAAATCGAGGAGCAGCTCAGCGAGATGCATAAGAAGGCCTTCGGCTGCGGCGACTCCCACTGCGAATCATGATCAACAAGCGTTATCCATCCGCCGCCGCCGCAGTGGCCGAAATCCAGGATGGCGCCACGGTGATGATTGGCGGCTTCGGCGAGGCGGGCAGCCCGATCGAACTTATTCACGCTCTGGTGGATCACGGGGCGCGGCAGTTGACGGTGGTGAGCAATAATACCGGCAGCGGGCAGGTGGGTTTGGCGGCGCTGATCGCGAACGGGCAGGTGGCGAAAATGATCTGCTCATATCCACGCAGTGCGAACTCAACGGTATTTCCGGAGTTATACCGCAAGGGGCTGATCCAATTGGAATTGGTGCCCCAAGGGACTCTGGCCGAGCGCATCCGTGCCGGCGGGGCTGGCATTCCGGCGTTTTTCACAGCCGCAGGCGTCGGCACGGTATTGGGCCGGGGCAAGGAATTGCGGGAATTCGGCGGCCGAAATTTCGTGATGGAGCACGGACTGCGCGCCGACTTCGCCTTCGTAAAGGCGCAGCAGGCCGACCGCCTCGGGAACCTGATTTACAACAAGGTGGCCAGGAATTTCGGGCCCCTCATGTGCATGGCCGCCAAAACGGCGATCGCGCAGGTAAGCGAGATCGTGGAGGCGGGAGGGATTGATCCCGAGCACATCGTGACACCGGGAATATTCGTGGATCGAATTGTGTTGGTGGCGAATCCGGCGCAGGAATCGAAGCTGGTCAAGGAAGGTCGGTACTACCCGTGAGCGAAATGAAAAAAAGCATCGGCTGGTCCCGGGAGGAAATGACCCGGATGGTCGCGCAGGATATTCCGGATGGGGCCTACGTGAATCTGGGGATTGGAATTCCTGAATTGGTGGCCCAATTCATTCCCCCGGATCGCGAAGTGATTCTGCATACGGAAAATGGACTGCTCGGCATGGGACCTTCGCCGGAGCTGGGCGCGGAAGATCCCGAATTGATCAACGCCGGAAAGAAGGCGGTGACGGCATTGCCGGGCGCGGCGTTCTTCCATCACGCGGACAGTTTCGCCATGATTCGCGGCGGGCACATTGATATTTGCGTGCTGGGGGCGATGCAGGTTTCGGCGGAGGGCGACCTCGCGAACTGGTCGACGGGCGAGAGCGAAGCGATTCCGGCGGTGGGCGGCGCGATGGATCTGGTGGCGGGAGTGAAGCAAGTGTTCGTGGTGACCGAGCACACCACCAAGACCGGCGAACCGAAAATCGTGGCCGCCTGCACATATCCGCTGACCGGCAAGGCGGTGGTGGATCGCATTTATACGAACCTGGCGGTATTGGAAGTCTCGCCCGATGGGTTGGTGGTGCGGGAAACGGGGCCGGGAGTGAGTTTTGATTTCGTGCAGCAGAAGACCGGTGCGCCGCTGAAACTCGCGGCGAACCAGCCGGCGGCTGCGAAAGCCAGTCTGACCAGGGCAATCGCATGAATACGTCGAGTACCCAGAGCAGCCGTTTGTATGAGCGGGCCTTGCGGGTTTTGCCGGGCGGCGTGAGCCGGAACGCAGTCGTGCGCCAGCCCCACCCTTTCTATGTCCAGAGCGGCAGCGGCTGCCGCGTGACGGATATCGAGGGCGTCACACGCGTGGATTTCGCGAACAACATGGCGTCGCTGATTCATGGCCACGCTCAGCCCAGGATTGTTGACGCGGTCACCAGGCAGCTCTCGCGGGGCACGGCATTTACTTTTGCGACGGAGGCGGAGGTGCGCATTGCGGAACACATGTGCGCGCGTTCACCTGGATTTGAGAAGATTCGATTCGTGAATTCCGGCAGCGAAGCGGTGCTGTGCTGCATCAAGGCGGCGCGGGCTTATACGGGGCGGGCTAAAATTGCCAAGGTCGAAGGGGCGTATCACGGCGTCTATGATTACGCGGAGGTGAGCCAGACGGCGCAGCCAGCGAATTGGGGTGAAGCCGGGCATCCCAACAGCGTGCCCGTGGTGAAGGGGACTCCGCGCGGGGTCCTGGATGATGTCATCGTGATTCCCTTTAACGATTGCGAGACGGCGGCCAGGCTTCTGGCCCGGCACGGGGATGAAATCGCGTGCGTGCTCGTGGATCCGCTACCGCACCGGGTGGGTTTGATTCCCGCGTCGCAGGAATTCATCGCCACGTTGCGTGAATGGACAACGCGGAACGGCGCCCTGCTGGTGTTTGATGAAGTCATCACTTTCCGCAGTGAATACGGCGGCGCGCAACAATGGTTCGCTGATCGCCCGGATTTGACGGCGCTGGGCAAGATCATCGGCGGCGGCTTCCCGGTCGGAGGGATTGCTGGTCGCGCCGAGGTGATGGACGTCTTCAATCCCCTGGCCGAGAAGGTGCTTTTTCCACACTCGGGAACATTTTCCGCTAACCCCATAACAATGACGGCTGGCTTGGCCGCCATGGAATTATTCGACAAGCCAGCCGTCGCAAAACTCAATCTTCTCGGCGACCGCGTCCGGCAGCAGATTGCCGGCGCGATTCGCGAAGCGGATATCGAGGCTTGCGTGACCGGGGCGGGCTCAATGTTCCGGATCCATTTCAAGTCCACTCCCCCTGACAATTATCGCGAGGCTTACAATGGTCCCGCCGACACACGCAAGCTTCGGACGCTCCTGGACCATCTTTTCGGGAATGGGATCATGTTGATTGGGACGGGAACTGGCACGCTTTCCACGCCAATGACCGTGGGTGAAATCGATCAATTGTGTGACGCGCTGCTCGGCGGATTTCGCAAAGTGAAGGAGTTGGAGGCGAAGCGCCCAGTCGGAGGACCGGAATTGTCAGGCCAGCGAAAATGAACGACGCGTTTATATGTGATGCGGTGCGCACGCCGATTGGCCGTTACGGCGGCGAGTTGGCATCGATTCGTGCTGATGACCTGGCGACGCTTCCCATCAAGGCCTTGATGGAGCGCAACAAATCCGTCGATTGGGGGGCGGTGGATGATGTGTTGCTGGGTTGTGCGAATCAGGCGGGCGAGGACAACCGGAATGTCGCGCGCATGGCTCTGCTGCTTGCCGGGCTGCCCGATTCGATACCGGGGGGGACGGTGAACCGTTTGTGCGGTTCCGGGATGGACGCGGTGGCCAGCGCTGCACGCGCCATCGCAGCCGGTGAGGCGGACCTGATCATAGCGGGTGGAGTCGAGAGCATGTCGCGCGCGCCCTTCGTCATGCCCAAGGCCACCGATAAATTCTCCCGGCAGACGGAACTCTACGACACGACGCTCGGCTGGCGTTTCGTGAATAAACGGATGCATTCACAATACGGCACCGACTCCATGTCCGAGACGGCGGAGAATCTGGTTGAGGAATACAAAATCAGCAGGGAAGACCAGGATCGTTTTGCCTTTTGGAGCCAGTGCAAGACCGCGGCCGCGCAATCCGACGGGCGATTGAACGAGGAAATGATCCCTGTGGCTGTTCCGGCAGCGAAAAGCGATCCGCTCCTCGTGAAACGCGATGAGCATCCGCGGTACACCTCGCTGGAAAAACTCGCGCAATTGAAGCCGATTGTGCGTCCCGGCGGCACAGTGACCGCCGGCAATGCTTCCGGGATCAATGATGGCGCGGCGGCCCTGCTGATTGCGTCGGCGAAAGCCGTTGCGAAATACAATCTTTCGGCGAGGGTCAGAATCGTTGGGTCCGCGGTCGCCGGGGTGCCCCCGCGCATCATGGGAATTGGTCCGGTGCCGGCCACGCGCAAACTGCTTACGCGATTGGGCCTCCCCCTGTCGGAAATGAGTTTGATCGAGCTCAATGAAGCCTTCGCCGCGCAGGCCCTGGCCTGCACGCGCAAACTGCAATTGGTGGATGCGGACCCGCGGGTGAATCCGCAAGGCGGAGCAATCGCGCTCGGGCATCCATTGGGAATGAGCGGCGCGCGATTGGTGACCACCGCCACGTATCAACTGCTTCGAACCCGCGGCCGCTATGCACTCTGCACGATGTGCATCGGGGTCGGGCAGGGGATCGCGATGGTGTTGGAGCGCTGCGATTGAGTTTTCTCGCGAGGTTCGCCATCCTGCGGACTCTGTGTCATGCTAGGGCATGCACTTGAAGGGAATTGGCACAGCGGTTCCGCCCCGGCGCTTCACGCAGGCGGAATGCTGGTCCGCTTTGGAACCAACCACCCAATTTCGCTCGCTCAATTCCCGTTCCCAGGCCCTGCTCAGAAAAGTTCTGACGAATGGCCACAGCGGCGGCACACGGCATCTCGCCGTGTCCGACTTGTCGGAAATGTTCTCCCTGACCCCGGACTCGCTGCACGCACGGTTCGCGTTTAGCGCCCCGGAACTCGCCACGCACGCGGCGCGTCGAGCGCTGGAACATGCGCGGCTGTTGCCCTCACAGGTGGACGCCGTTCTGATCAGCACCTGCACCGGCTATCTATGTCCGGGACTGACCAGTTACGTGACGGAACGATTGGGTTTGCGAGCCGATGTGCAGGCAATTGATCTGGTGGGGCAGGGGTGCGGTGCGGCGCTGCCGAATTGCCGGCTGGCGGAGGCCCTGCTTGCTTCGCGAGGGGCAAAGCACGTGTTGTCGGTCTGCGTCGAGGTGTGCAGCGCGGCGTTTTATCTGGATGATGATCCGGGCGTGCTGATCAGTGCCTGCCTATTTGCCGATGGCGCGGCAGCGGTTGTCTGGTCCGGTGAGCCCGCTGATCACTTCCGACGCGTGGAATGGAAGACCGCGGAAAGTTTCACGAGCCCGGCCGATCGCGATTTCCTGCGCTTTCAGCAGCGGGATGGCATGCTGCGGAACATCCTGACTCGTGAAGTGCCCGAACTGGCCGCGAAGCACGCCGCCCGTCTTTTCGACAAAATGGCCGCGCGCCAGCAGTTGCAGAAATCCGAGGTGACGGGATGGGTGCTCCACGCCGGAGGACGCGAAGTGCTTGCCGCCATGCAGGCAGGTCTGGCTGTGCGCGAATCAGACCTCAGAGTAAGCGCTGCGCTCCTGCAGGAACTCGGCAATGTCAGCAGCCCGTTCGTCCTGTTCGCCCTCGAACGCGCGATCGCGGAACAATCGCCCGGCGGTTGGTGGTGGATGGCCTCCTTCGGCGCCGGGTTCAGTTGTCACGGCGCCTTTTTGCACGTCGAGTGAATCATGCAACGGATCGTCGAAACCGAAATGCTCGATCAATTGGCGCCGACCGACCCACTCGCTGCCGGGTCGCGGGCCGATTTGCGGCGGCTCAACTCGATCATGGGCCACGCGCGCGCCTTCGCGGATGCTATCCTGGCCGGCGTTTCCACTGACGTCCTGACCTCACGTCCCCTCCGCATAGCCGAGTTGGGCGCCGGCGACGGCGCTTTGCTCCTGCAAACCGCGGAACGGCTGGCGGCCAGGGGTGTGGCCGCCCGCGCCGAACTCGTGGATCATTGTTCGCCCTTTCCGGCGGAGAACCGGACCGCTTTCGCCGCGCTCGATTGGTACGTGGAGCAAATAGCCGAAGACGCCTTCGCGTGGCTGGGGCGGCAGGAAGTGGTCTTGGACGTGATGCTGGCCAACCTGTTCCTGCACCATTTTCCCTCGGATCGCTTGACCGAACTTTTTCGCCTCGCGGCCGCAAAAACAAATCTCTTCATTGCCTGCGAACCCCGCCGGTCGCGGCTCGCACTGGCCGCGTCGCGCATGGTGTGGTGCATCGGCTGCAACCCCGTTACGCGCCATGATTCCGTGCTGAGCGTACGTGCTGGTTTCTCCGCGGCGGAACTCACCTCACGGTGGCCGTCACATCGCGATTGGCAGTTGGACGAGCGGCGCAACGGGCCTTTTAGCCATTGCTTCATCGCAAAAAGAAATGCCTGAATGCATCACCATTGTGGGTGGCGGGCTCGCCGGGTTGACGCTCGGCATCGGCCTGCGCCAACGTAGCGTGCCCGTGACCGTTTGGGAAGCCGGCCATTACCCTCGCCATCGGGTCTGCGGCGAGTTCATCAGCGGGAGGGGCCAGGATTCACTCAGGCGGTTGGGCTTGCTGGATGGATTACGCGGTGCCGGTTCCTGCGACGCGAAAAGCGTGGCGTTCTTCGCTGCGAACGGATCGGTTCCCCCGCGCGAATTGCCTGAATCCGCGCTGAGTATTTCGCGGTTCGTGCTCGATGAGTGGCTGGGGAATGAATTCACCCGACTGGGCGGCGAGCTGAAACCCGGCGCGCGTTGGTCCGGTGAGTTCGGTCCCGGTGTTGTGCGCGCGAGCGGGCGGCGTCCCGAGGCCGTGGTGGACGGCTGGCGTTTTTTCGGTCTCAAGATCCACGCCCGCGGTCTCCACCTGGACGCCGATCTGGAGATGCATTTTACCCCGCGGGGTTATGTGGGGATTTCCCGCCTGCCGGACGGTGAATTTAATATCTGCGGATTGCTGCGCAGTGAAAAGCCGGTGCCGGACCTCGCGCAGAACTGGTCCGATTGGCTCGGCGGGCCGGCAGGTTCGGAACTCCATCGCCGATTGAAAAACGCCCAGTTTGACAAGGAATCGTTTTGCTCGGTGGCTGGTATCTGTCTTCGTCCACAGCGCGCCACTGATCGAAGCGAATGCTCGGTGGGCGATGCCCTGACGATGATTCCGCCCGTCACGGGAAATGGAATGTCCATGGCATTCGAGTCCGCGGAAGTTGCCGTGGAGCCGCTGGCAGCTTACAGCCGCGGGAAACTGAGCTGGCCGGAGGCGCAATGTGAGATTGCGCGGCGGTGCGATGAGCGGTTTGGGACCAGGCTTCGCTGGGCCGCGTGGCTGGAGTGGGCGATTCTCCAGCCCCAGGCGCGCGCCGCGCTTATCCTGTTGGCTGCTAAATCGCAGTCGGTGTGGCGCGGATTATTCGCGAAGACGCGATAGGAGGGCCTTGAGCTGCGCCGGCGAGGAGGAGGCTTCCTCCCAGGTCACCAATCCCGCATTGTCGAACTGAAAGGTCCACACCATGCCGCCCAGCTTCTCGGCTGACCGGATGCATTGCTTGCGGCAGTCCGGTTTTGCGTGGACCATGATAAATCCTCCTCCGCCCGCGCCACAGGCTTTGCCGCCGAGAATCCAGGGGCTCAACTCGCGGAAATATTTTTGCAACGTCCGGCTATTGCAACTGTGGTGCAACGCAAAGTGGCCCTTGCGAGCGTTGTTCAACGAGTCCACATAGCCGGGAATATCGCCGCGTTCCAGAGCGCGAGCCATTTGCGCGGCGCTGGCCTTCAGGCTGTCCATGGCCCGGACGGTCGGAGAATTCGTCCGCGCGTACGATTTCTTGATATCGTCGTGAATCGAACCCGAGAGGTGAACGTCCCCCGTGTAGATCAGCAGCGTGTCGCGCTCCAACTGGCTCCGCGTGCTCCCGGAGACTTGAATCAATTCGCAGGAACTGCCGCCGCCCTTGCGGTAGGTGATCAATTTGGCTCCCCCGATGGCCGCACCGTACGAGTCCTGGTTTCCGCCGGTGTTGCCGAGGTCATTTCGCTCAATGTCGTTGGCCAGAATGGCAACGGCGCTCTTCGACAGCTTCTTACCCTGTGCACGAGAAATAGCTCCCAGGATCGCGACCCCTAATGCCCCGCTGCCGCCCAGTCCCGTGCCTTGCGGAATGTCCGATTGCGTAACGAGAAGGAAATCCTTTTCTCGTGTGAGCAATCGCTTGGCGAAGGCCTTGAGCAAATCCACCCGGCCGTCGTATTGCAACTCCGCAACCGAACCTGCACGCGCATCTTTCTTTTGATCGTGCGAATACAGAATCACGCCGCTTCCCTTGGGCAGTCGTTCAAAGGCCGCGTACGTATGCCGCGCAATGCTGAAATTCACCACCGCGCCGCCGTAGTCCACGCAGTAGGGCGGGGCATCGGTGCCGCCACCGGCGGGGTCCACGCGTGCGGGTGCCCGGGCAACGAATTTCACGGCTTGAACTGGCGGCAGATGTCCACCATCAACTTCATGTTCTCCGGATTCACCGGCGGTGCCACCGAGCACGCCGACGATAAAATAAATCCCTCCATCGTGTGACCGGCCGTTTCGAGGATCTCCGAGACGTCCGCGCGTACTTTGTCAGCATTGCCGCGCAGGAGCGTATTCACCGGGTCCACGTTTCCTTTGATGAAAATCTTGCCGTTTAATTCCTTCACCGCTTCGCTCAAGTCCACATTGCCCAGTGGCGGCGGATCGAGACATTCGATGCCGGAAACCTGCGCCTTGATCATCAACTCCAGCCGGTCCCCAATGGCGCCGCAGGTGTGCGTGTAAACAAACCCGCCTTCCTTCTTCACCCCCTCGGCGATCTGCCGTTCGAAGGGAATGATGAATTCCTCATACATAGCGGGCGCGAGAAAGCCCATGCCGGCAAACGGGCTGCTGATTTTGATCGCGTGCGCCCCGCGGCGCACCTGCGCCACCGCCAGCGCCACCGACCACTGCGTCGTCTTTTCGAGCAGCCGTAAGGTGCCCTCCGCATTATCCAGCATGGCCATCAGGCCATCCTCCATCCCCAGCAGATTTAAAAAATGATCGAGCGGCGCGCGCACTTCACCGTGCACGGAATAATTCGCGCCCACTTTGGCTATCACGCGGTCAATCGTCCCGAACACGTGCTCCGGAATCTCCTCCGGCGTGCAATAGTCGTAAGTCCCTTTGCTCGCCTGAAAGACTCGAAAGGATTCCGGCGCCCACGCCAGCGGATGGTCAAAATCAATCGTTTCGAGCGTCGGATACGCGAACCCCTGCGGCTTCTTATAGTAGGCGTCGTCGTCCCGGGTGCATTCGATCTTTGATCCGTCGTTCAGATACAAAGTCGGCACCTCGGCGTCGTAATCCGTCCGGTCCACCATGTCCATCAAGCCCTTCACGCGCCCGGGTTTGTGACAGAGGATGCCGTCGAAATCATACAGCTCCCGCATCTTCAGCAGGCAATCCGTCCAGATCTCGTCGCTGGTAAAATAATCAATGGGATGGACCCGCGTATTGATGATGGTGTGGCCATTGGCCATCTGGCACATCACGGGAATGGCATTCGGATGCGATTGGGACATCGCCTGGTGCACGAGTTCTTTGGGAGTCGGCATAGCGGACTGAATGCCGGTGAATCGTTCCAGCAAACTTCGGGGTTGGCAACTTGAATGAAAGCGGAAAGCCGATCTGGAGGAACAAAATGGCGCACCCAATAGGAGTTGAACCTATAACCTTCTGATCCGTAGTCAGATGCTCTATCCAATTGAGCTATGGGTGCCCAAGAAGGTCAGGAGAGTAAGCTCGACGACGCATTTGCGCAAGGGATTTCCGCTTCCAATTGGAGGCGAAATGACGCCTTAGCGAGGCGAAGTGGGAATCACGGCTGGGCTGGGGCCGACCAGCGGCGCGGTGACAGGCATCAACGCATTACGCGGGATGTTTACGGAATCCCCCGGACGCAGGCTGGAAAAATTGAGGCCCGGATTGGCAGCGCGGATGGCACTCTCCGGCACTCCGTAAATCATCGCGATGACGGCAGGAGAATCGCCCTGCCGCAGGGTATAGGTCCGGCGTACGGGGCCTTGAGGTTGCGTGGGGGCATTTTGATCAGGCGGTGGTTCGCCGCCGGTCGCGATCGTGTTGGCCGTGAGTTGCTGGGCCTCCAATTGTTTCAACTGGATGTTCTTCTGGGCGGCCGTCAATGAAGCGTCCGCCTGAATTTGTTCCTGTTGCTGGGCGGCGGCCTGATTGATTTGGTAGAGCTGCATCACGGCGTCAGGCGTGCCCGCCTCGATCGCAGTGGCGACGGCGTCGCGGTAAGCCGGGTCATGCAGGAGGATGTATTGCTCGTATCGCTGCGGGCCGAGCGCCAGCTTGATGGCGTTCTCGCGCCGGTCCAGCAATGCGCGCCGGCCATCGACGGAATTCTGATCCTGCGCATCGCCCAGCATATTGTATTGCTGGTCGAAAGGATCGGCCGCGCGGAAGACGGCGCGAAATTCATCGGGGGTGGCGTTGAAATATTTGAGCTGGCCGAATTCGCGCCGCAAGCCCTCGGCATTCGGCGCATAGCGGAGCAGGTACTCCTCGAGTTGCGCGGGCGACAGGATTTTCGCCAGTTCGTAGCGCTCCTGCTGGCGCAATTTGGCGATATCGGCGGCGTCCAGCGGCTTGCCGTCGCGTTTTTGTGCCTCGACGTAATCGCGAAGTTTCTGGAGGAGCTTGTTGTGCGCATCTTCCAGCGACTGCTTCTTATCCGCCGCAAGGTCTCCGAGCACCGGGCCATCCAGCGCCAACTTGGGGCGCGTGGGCTTTTGAAATGGAGAATGGGTGGCTTCGTCTTCCCAATCGGCGCCCAGTAGCCGGGTGAGCAGCGCGCGCCGCTCCTGGTCGAGGGCCTGACGTTTGCGGGCCGCGACGGCGAGGAGGTTGGTGTCCGGCTGGCTCAGCCACCATTGCTGGCTGGCCGTGACGACTTCCTGCGCTTCGCGTTTAGCATAGAGCGAATTGACGTCGGCGATGATAATGTCGCGAATGGTCGCCGGCGGGCAGCCGATGTCCCGGAGATTCGCCATGTAGACGGCGTAGTCCGGTGATTCGACTTCGTGCCACGTGAAAAATTGGCGCCGAATGACCTGGGCCGGTGGCGACGCGGCCGATGAGGCCGTTTCTGTGGCAGCGGCTTGCGCGGTGCCGGGCAAAGCCTTGTGCCGGGATTTGCCCGTGGACAACAGGGCGGTCACGAGGACCGCGTTCCCAACGACGGAAACCAGAGCGAGGGCCTGCCAACGCATAATGGGTATTTAGGCCCAAAGCACGGGCGCGGCAAATGAAAATTTTGGACGAAGGGGGGAGGATGAGGGGCGGGATACAGGGTATATGCATCCAGACCCACTACACCCGATAATCTTGCTACAACCCTTGTCAACATTGGTCCAAACGAGTGTGCCGCCCCTCGCTCGGAAGCGCTACAATCCGCTACAAAATGGTTGAGAGTTGGAAGTCGAGGGCAGAGGGATGAAGTTTGACTTAAAGAGGGAAAGGGCGGTTTTTGTACTTGGCTCGCATGGACGGTTCGCCGTTAATTTGCGCGCACATGAAACAAAAGGCTTACGCGGGCGCGGGTGTGGACATCGACCTTGGCAATCGTCTCAAGGCGAAGCTCCCAGGCATGCTGGCGCAGACCCATCGCCGCGAAGTCCTCGGCAAGGTCGGTGGCTTTGGCGGCCTGTTCGCCTTCGATACCCGCCGTTACCGGCAGCCCGTGCTCGTGTCGAGCGTGGATGGCGTCGGCACGAAGCTCAAACTTGCCTTCGCCATGGACCGTCATGACACGGTGGGGGAAGACCTGGTCAATCACTGCGTCAATGACATTGCGGTGCTGGGGGCGGAGCCGTTGTTTTTTCTCGATTACATCGGCACGGGCAAACTGAAGCCGGAAATCTTTCACGGCATCATCGCGGGATTCGCGCGCGGCTGCCGCGCCAACGGCTGCGCGCTCATTGGTGGCGAGACGGCCCAGATGCCGGGCTTTTACGCGCCGGGCGAATATGACCTGAGCGGCACGATCGTCGGCGTGGTGGAGAAGAGCAAAATGCTCGACGGCAAATCCATCCGGCCGGGCGACGCCATCATCGGTCTGGCGTCCAGCGGCCTGCACACAAACGGCTATTCGCTCGCGCGGCGGATTTTTTTCGACCGGATGAAGCTCAAGCCGGGTAGCCGGGTGGCGGGTCTCAAGAATTCCATCGGCGAAGAATTGCTCAAGGTGCACGTCAGCTACGGTCCGCTGATTCAGAAGCTGCTCAAGCAGTACGGTGGCAAATCCGTCATCAAGGGGCTGGCCCATATCACGGGCGGGGGTTTTGTGGACAACCTTCCGCGCGTGTTGCCGAAGTCGTGCGACGCGCTCATCAACAAGGGTTCGTGGGACATGCTCCCGATCTTCGAACTGATTCAGGAGCGAGGCGGCGTGGACGAAGCTGAGTTGTACCAGGTTTTCAACATGAGCATTGGCATGGTGATCTTCGTGCCGGGCGCCAGGGCGGACGAAGTGCTCGCCACGGTGCAAAAGCAGCGGCAGAAAGCCTGGATCATCGGGGAAGTCGTCAAGGGCCACGGCGAAACGCACGTGGTTTGACCCGCGACTCGGGGGAGCTTACATCTGGGTCTTCTTTTTCACGACCCAGACATCGAGCACTTTGCCATTGGCATCGATCAGCCAGACGCCCACCACGTTGATTTGCAGGGGCAGCATGTAGTACTCGCCCATGATGGAATAAATGCACATGGTGACCGCGCGGGGTGCCGGATTACCGGCCCCGCCCGTTTGCGCGAGCAGATCGGCGGGCGGCGGACCTTGGAGGACCATCGCTTTTTCGTCAATGCTCCGGAGGTAGGCATCCACTTTTTCCACGTGCGATCCCACTGGGACATGCCGCAGGAGACCGGCGCGAATTTCGGCCTCGGGTTTTTCTATGACGGGCTTGGTCGCGCAACCGGCCAGGCCGAGCAGTGCAATTCCTGATACCACCGTAACGAAGGTCTGAAATAGGCGTCGAAGTCCAGGTGTCACAATTCGTATTTGGAAAGCTCCACGGTGCGGAACAGCGTGCCGTCGGCGTGGGCCTGCGGCCGCGAAATGCTCTGGACCGACCAGCCTTCACGCTGCCACTGAGCCACGCGCTCGCGCAGCATCGCGCCGGAATCAGCCGCCAGTTCCACCGTTTGATGTTCCATTGCTGGAGCGGTTTTTTTCGCCACGCCGGGCGGATTTGAACTGACTGCGGGTTTGCAGCCAGCTGCCAGCGCGGCGACGAAGCAAACTAATAGTGCAACCCTCATACAAGGTCAGTAAAAACCTTTGCCGCCTAAAAGTTGCGCCGATAAACAAAAACGCCGCGCTTTGGGGCGCGGCGTTTGCCGGGAAAATAGCTGCTTTGGAAGTTACTGCTTCGGCGCCTGGTTGGTCGCGGCAGCGGCTTTGATCTGCTTCTCGACATCCTCCGCCTTGAGCACTTCCACCTTCGCGCCCTTTTTGAGTTCCTCGGCGGAGGGCACACGGATGATGTCGCTGGTCAGCGGAGCCGGGGTGTCTATGCCGATCAACTCGATTTCAAAAATGAGGCTGGCGCCGGGTTCGATCGCCGGGGGGAAGCCGCTGTCGCCATAGGCCAGGCTGGCGGGCAGATAGAGTTCCCACTTGGAGCCGCTCTTCATCAGTTGCAGCGCTTCGGTCCAGCCTTTGACGACGCGGTTGATGTTGAACTTGCCCGGCTGGCCGTGCTTGGCGGAGCTGTCAAATTCGGTGCCATTGATCAGTGTGCCGCGATAGTTCACCGTGACGGTATCATTGGTCTTGGGCATCGCGCCGGTGCCGTCGGTGATGACCTTGTATTGCAGTTCGGCCGTCGTGCCATCGGCCAGGGTGACGGTGTGGGTTTTCACGCCGGGCTTGGCCTTGTTCGCCGCAAGAAAAGCCGCGCCGGCTTCCTTGTTCTTCTCGGCGGCCTTGCGCTGGCTTTCGCGCTGATAATTGTTGATCGCCTCCTGGGATTGTTGCGGCGTCATTTTGGTTTCGCGGCCGGCCATCACGTCCTTCATCGCCGCCGCCATGGCGTCCACATCGAGATCGAGGCCGCTGCGCTTGATGTTGTTGCCGATGGTCATGCCAACAGCGTAGCTGGCCTTTTCCTTGTCGTCCTTGAAGGTAGCTGCCGCGGCGGGCGCCGCCGCCGGCTTGTCTTCCGCCGCGAAAGCGGGTGAGGACAACGCGATGCCGAGTCCCAGCAGACTCAGGACCTGAATTCCATTTTTCATAGTTTTCGAAGAAATCGAGTTATTTATCGGGCTGCTCTTGTAACGCATCCCGGGAATAAGTCCAGCAAAAAGGGGAGATGGTGGAACCACGAAGGCCGAATGAGGATTGACCAAAGAATGTCGAAATCCGACAGCGGAAACGAGCGGTCTTTCAGTTCGCTTAATGAACATTAGTGGCCCTGGTCGCATCCCGGCTCATGGCAGCAGGCCTGGCAGCCAATCAGGCAGCTCCGCCGCGGACCAAATCGTCCGGCCATTCTGCGCCAACGCGATTTTTCGAAATGGCCGCCCCAAGTCGTCGTTGTCAAAAATTACCACGCAGGGAAGCTCGCATCGCCACGCGTTGCGCGGATATCTCGGGTCCGGAGATGCCCACGAAGCAGACCACCACGGTGTAACCAGACTCCGCGGCGGCTTTCAGGAAGGTTAGCTTGTCCCCCGCAGGATCGGAAAATACCGTCTCAAAAATAAAGCTCTCCCGCTGGCGGACCAATTCCCGCCGCAGTTGGGCCGCTAGGCGAGCCGCTTCGTACGCTTCCAGGTCCAATTCCCGCGCAACGTCGTCCACGATCACAAAGCGCAACCCGGCGTCCTTCAGGTAAACGTCGTGAAAAGTGGTCTTGCCGGCCCCGATAGGATCGGCCAATGCCACCACGATCGGGCGGTGGTCCAGAAGCCGGTCCAATCCGCAAGTGCTTCCGCCTTGCTGCTCCGGGCAGGGGCTTTCACTTCCCGGCAAGTTTGACCGGCTGGAACTTTTTGTTTACGAACCGGCCCGTGGCGTGGCGGCCGTTGGCCTCGATTTTCACGAGCAAGCCGCCGGGCGCCGGTTCGTAGTGCGGATACGGCAGGGATTTGAGGCGCTCGAGCAGGCGCTTCCGCCCGGCGGGAGTATCAACGGCACGCAGACAATCCGAAAGCGGCCTGGCCTTGCCCGCCTTGGCCAGCGCCATAACCTGGTCGCCACGCAGCAGGGTTTCCACCGCCCGGCCCAGCCCCGCCCGGAATTCGATCTGGCCGGCGATCGACCGTCGCGCGATTTTACCTGTCAGCTGCGCGTCCAATACCAGCGCATCGGATAGCTTCACCGGTTGGCTCATGCGTATTCAAGGGTGGCAATTTTCTACCTGATTGTGGAATCCTGCGGCTTTCCCGGGTCGCGATTCTCGGTTCGATCCTTCTCAAGTGGCGGCGGTTGCTGTGAACTTGCGAGTGCACCTGATTTCGGCAACGGCGGCGGCGATCCGCCTTTTCGCCGGCGCAGGTGCTCGGCGACATAATCCTCCGCGACAATTAACGGTCCGACCACGCCGAGGCCGTAGATGTAATACCGTACACTGTGGATCAGCCCGAGCGAATCGCTGGTATCCACGCCTTTCGCGCCCCAGCGCTCTTCCGACGCCGTGGGGACATGCGGCCGGGGTTCAAACATTGCGATGCGCGCCGAGAGCGCGCTGCACACCCCAAAAATCACGAATCCGATGTGGCGTTGTTTGGGCATGGATTGGAATTCTTCGGGTCAGGAAAATTCAGCCGACGTTCCCCGGGCAAAACGAAACTCCGACCTGGGTGGGCGAGTTTCACCAGTTCAAGCCCCGACGCCACCGTCCGCCTGCCTGCCTCGACGAAATGATGTTTTCGATACAGCCGCAGGGCGGGCTCGTTCCGAGTGGCCGTCTCCACTTCCACGGTGCTGCCGTTTGCCTGATGCAAGGCGGCGCTGACGAGGGCCGATGCGATACCGCGGCGTTGAAAGTCGGGATGGACGACGAGGGCGGCGACTAGCAAGGGACCTGGACGGACCGATTTTTCCAAGCCGAGCAAGCCGACAATCTGTTCATCATTGAAGGCGGCCAGGCAGACGTGGAAAGAGTCGCGCAGATGTTCAACTGTTTTGTGAAGTGGGGGAAACTCGTCAATGGCGAGGAGCCGGGCCTCCTGTTGGTAGGCAAGGGTCCACACCGCGTGAGCACGTCTTGCCAATCGCTCGTCGGAGAGATCAACTGGATGCACGGCTGTCATGTGATTTCTGCGGGCTGCTGCGCCAGCAGACTGATTATCCTTACCGCAAAGTTAGTCGAGCGGGCGAGTTGATTCAATGCAAACGGGAAATCCTTTGAGCCGGAGGTAGCAGAGGAAACGGAGAAACCGACCTCCGCTGTCTGTGCGGCCTCCGGTTTAACTCTTGGCCTTTGTCTTTGAAGAGGAAACAGCAACGGCTTTGTGCAACCTGGTCACGCTAAAGCGTGGACACCGAACCGAGCCGTTGGTTGAATCCGGCGATGCGAATTTTGGTGATTGGCTCGGGCGGGCGGGAACATGCGCTGGTGTGGAAGCTGGCGCAGTCTCGGCATCCGACGGAATTGATCTGCACGCCGGGCAACGCGGGTATCGCCGCGGAACGTCTGGCCGCAAACGGCAGTGCGGTTGAATGCGCACCGGTGGGAGCGGAGGATTTACCGGGTTTGCTGGCGCTGGCCAAGGCGCGAAAGGTGGACTTCACCGTGGTCGGGCCGGACAATCCGCTGGCGCTGGGTGTTGTGGATTTCTTCGAAAAGAATAGTCTGCGCATCTGGGGACCCAACCAACAGGCGGCGCAGTTCGAATCTTCCAAGGCGTTTGCGCAGTCGTTCATGGAAAAGCACGGCGTGCCGACGGCGCGCGCCGGCGTATTTACGGACAGCGGCGAGGCGATGCGATTCGCCGCGAGCCTCGGCGGAAAATGCGCGGTGAAAGCGGACGGCCTGGCGCTGGGGAAGGGTGTGCTCATTTGCCACGAGCTGGCGGAGGCCAAACAGGCCATTGAGGAGCTATTGGTGAAGAAGGCTTTTGGCGATGCCGGCGCGCGGGTGGTGATCCAGGAGTTGCTGGAGGGGCCTGAGATTTCTCTTCACGCGTTGTGCGATGGCAAGACGGCAAAGTTGTTTCCCACTGCGCAGGATCACAAACGGGCGCTGGATGGCGACGAAGGCTTGAACACGGGCGGCATGGGGACTTATTCGCCGACGCCATACCTGGATGAGAAAGCGCTGACGGCGGCGTATGACGCGATCATGAAACCCTGGCTGCGCGGGTGCGCGGCGGAGGGGATCACTTACCGGGGAATTTTGTATCCGGGTGTGATGCTGACGGCCAAGGGGCCGAAGGTGTTGGAGTTCAACGCGCGATTTGGCGATCCGGAGACGCAGGTGTATCTGGCTCGACTGGAGAATGATTTGGTGGAGCTGCTCGAAGCAAGTGTGGATGGCAAGCTGGCTTCTGTGGATTTGAAGTGGAAGCCGGGGGCGGCGGTTTGTGTGGTGATGGCGTCGGGCGGGTATCCGGGTTCTTATGCAAAGGGAAAAGTTATCGAGGGGTTGGCCGACGCGGACAGATTGCCGAACACGAAGGTCTTTCATGCGGGCACAGTCAGGGCAGGAGACAAATTTGTGACCAGCGGCGGTCGGGTCCTGGGCGTCACCTCGTGGGCGGCCGATTTGCGGCAGGCACGGGATGCGGCGTATGTAGCGGTGGAGAGGATTCAGTTCGAGGGCGCGCAGTATCGGAAGGATATTGCGCTGAAGGGGCTGAAGGTGTGAAGAAAAACTTTACTTGGACAACCGTTGTCCCAGTGGCCACCTTAACGTCGTCGGGTATGGGAAGACAGCCCGCGGGTTAACCGCAAAATGGGAGGGTAAACATTATGTATGATCGCGCCGATCCATCCGTGGAGACTTCTCCTCCAGCCTCCCTCGCCCCGCTTCCCGACCGGTCAAGCTATGTCATACCTTGTCAAACTATGCCACACCTCCGTCATACCTCCCGTCATACCTCCCGTCATACCTCCCGTCATACCTCCCGTCATAGTAAAAACCCCAGCAATCATAGTTCGTCATAGTCTGTCCAAGTTGAAAAAAGGGGGCCCCATGGCTGCTCCACGCCAAATCTCTCATCCCGGCTCAACGCCATCCCCCCAGGCCTGCGAAAATCCCCTCTGTTGCCGTACCCGGTCGGAACGTATGGGTGCCCGCGCCCGATGTTTGGTCGCTTGGGCCCCTTCCGGGCCCCTGGTAAACTTGGAGAAAACCGGGAGTCGCTCCTTGCGGCGAAGGTCCGCTTTACAACCTAGTCCTCGTCGCGCATTGTACGACCGAATGAGAAGAATCTCCGGAATCCGGATGGGTGTTTTGGCGCTGGTGTTGTCGCTGGCGCGGTTGGCTGTTTACGCGGACGTGACGAATTCGGCGCCGGATTTTCAGGACGTGTACAAGACGGTGCGCGAAAATCTGCCGGGCGCGAATGACAAGGACCTGAATCGCGCAGCGGTGCAGGGGTTCATCGGCGCGCTGGGACCGCGGGTTTCACTGGTCCAAACGGGCACGCCGGCGGCGGCCCAATCAAATCCCATTTCCCAGACCAATATTTTTGATGGCAACCTGGCTTACCTGCGGATCGCACAGGTGAATGGGAATTTGCCGGCGGCTTTGCGCAAGGCTTTGGAGTCGATGGCGGTTTCGAACAAATTCATCGGCGTGGTGCTGGATTTGCGTTTCGCGAATGGGGACGACTACGCGGCGGTGGCCGAGACGGCGGACATGTTTATCCGGAAAGACATGGCCCTGTTGGATTGGGGTAACGGTCCCGCTCGTTCGAAAGCCAAGGTGCAGGAGGACACGGTGGGTCTGCCGGCAGCCATCCTCGTGAATAAATTAACTTCGGGCAGCAGTGAGGTGCTGGCGGCCGTGTTGCGTGAAGGCGGCGCCGGGTTGATTCTCGGTGGCAAGACCGCGGGACTTGCGATGGTGGCGAAGGATTTTCCTCTGGCGGATGGGAACACCCTGAAAATCGGAGTCACGCCCGTCAAATTGGGCGATGGCTCAACTATCCCGGATACGGGCGTGAAGCCGGACATCGCGGTGGACGTCCGGCTGGAAGACGAACGCGCTTATTTCGCGGATGCCTATAGCACGCCCGGTGTTCGCGTGGCCTCCGCCGGTTCCTCGCTGGACGCGACAAATCGGCCGGCCCGGCGGCAGCGCTATAACGAGGCGGATTTGGTTCGCGACCATCGGGAGGGCCTGAGTCCCGATAGCGAGCCGGCGGATACCCGCAAGCGGGAGCCGGAAAAACCGGTGGTAAGCGACCCGGTATTGGCGCGGGGGCTGGATTTACTCAAGGGCCTGCGGGTGGTGCGGCAGGCGGGGCCGTGACTTCGCGATTGACGGCGGCGGGCTTTCGCCTGAATTTCTGGAGGTTTATTACTAGATGAGAACGGTTCTTTTCGTTTGCACCGGCAATGTGTGTCGCAGCCCCATGGCTGAAGGCCTCTTCCGCCGGGCGGTACAGGGTTCCGGAAACTACCGGGTGATCTCCGCCGGTCTGGGCGCGATGGACGGCCAGGCCGCCAGCGCGCACGCCGTCCAGGCGCTGAAGGAACTCGGCGTGGACATCACCCACCACCGCAGCCAGCAGCTCACCGGGGAAATGGTGGAATCCGCCGATTTCATTTTCGGCATGACGCACAATCACATTGATACCGTCATGCTCCTCTATCCGCACGCGGCGGAGAAAACTTTCCTGCTGCGCGAATTCGACGACACGCTGGATCCGTTCGAGAAGGACATCAGCGATCCGATCGGTGGCTCGTATCAAGTTTATCTCACCTGCCGCGACCAGATCGAACAGGGAATCTTCTCGCTGTTGCAGTTCGTCCAGGAACAGGAAGGCGAGTCGGTCAGCGCGAGCGCCCTGGGGACGGTCGCTTTGGGCGCCGACCACGGCGGCTTCGATCTCAAGGAATCCCTCAAACGGCATTTGCAAAGTCGCGGCCTGGTGGTGGTGGACCACGGCGGCGCATCGCGGGAGTCGTCCGATTATCCGGATTTCGCGCAAGCGGTGGCCGAGAGCGTGTCCCGGCACAAAGTCGAATTTGGGGTGCTGGTTTGCACGACTGGCCTCGGCATGAGCATCACGGCGAACAAAGTTCCCGGCGTGCGCGCGGCGCTGGTCGGGGATGAACGCACCGCCGTCCTCGCCCGCCAGCATAATAACGCTAACATTCTCTGTCTCGCCGGCCGCACGACCGGCCCCAACGACGCTAAGCGCATCCTCGACGCCTTTTTGTCCACGCCATTCGAGGGGGGGTGCCATAACCGACGGATTCGCAAAATGGAAACCCATACCGCCCCCGACCCGTTGCGCCTGCGAAACATTGACCCCGAAATCTCCGCGGTCATCGAGCATGAGCGCCGCCGTCAACAGGACAACATCGAACTCATCGCGAGCGAGAACTTCACGAGCCCGGCCGTGATGGAAGCGCAGGGTTCCGTGCTCACGAACAAATACGCCGAGGGCTATCCCAAGAAGCGCTGGTATGGCGGCTGCGAAAACGTGGATGTCGTCGAGCAACTGGCGATCGACCGCGCGAAGGAATTGTTCGGCGCCGAGCACGCCAACGTGCAGCCGCACTCGGGCAGCGGCGCGAACATGGCGGTCTATTTCGCGTTTTTGAAGCCCGGCGACAAGATGCTGACCATGGACCTGTCCCATGGCGGCCATCTGACCCACGGCAACAAGGCGAATTTCTCCGGCAAGTTTTTCGAAATCGTCCACTACGGTGTGCGCAAGGACGATGAGCGGATTGATTACGATCAATTGCGCCAGATGGCCTTGGACCACAAGCCGCGCATGATTACCGTGGGGGCGAGTGCGTATCCGCGGATCATCGATTTCGCGAAGCTGGGCGCAATCGCCAAAGAGAGCGGCGCCATGTTGCTGGCGGACATCGCCCACATCGCGGGCCTGGTCGCGGCGGGGCTGCATCCGAGCCCGGTGCCGCATGCGGACTTCGTCACCACCACCACGCACAAGACGTTGCGCGGACCGCGCGGTGGTTTGATTTTGTGTCCGGAGAAGTATGCGAAGGAGATTGATTCGCAGGCATTCCCCGGCATTCAGGGCGGTCCGCTGATGCACGTCATCGCGGCGAAGGCGGTCTGTTTCAAGGAAGCGCTGCAGCCCTCGTTCAAGAACTACCAGGAGCAGATCCTGAGAAACGCCCGCACGCTCGCCGAGGGAATGAAGCAGAACAATTTCCGCCTCGTCAGCGGCGGGACGGACAATCACCTCATGCTGGTGGACGTCGGCGCGCGCGGATTGACCGGCAAAGACTGCCAGATCGCGCTGGACGAAGCGGGCATCACGGTGAACAAGAACACGATTCCGTTCGAGACGCGCTCGCCGTTCCAGGCCAGCGGCATCCGCCTCGGCACCCCCGCCGTCACCACGCGCGGCATGCGCGAAGCGGAGATGGCCGCCATCGCGGACATGATCAGCGAAGTGCTGATGGATCTTAAGAACGCGGACAACCTGCAGAAAGTCCGCCGCCGCGTGCTGGAACTGACCTCGCGCTTCCCGCTGCCTTACTGAGCCGGCGTCGGTTCCTCCGGTGATTCCTTGGTTCGGGCCGGCTTTTCCGCCGGTCCGATCAGCGCGACAAATTCGCCCTTCAGGCTGCGGCCTTTAAGCGAGGCGATGATGTCCGCCGGCTTGCCGCGAAGAAACTCTTCGAACTTCTTCGTCAGCTCCCGGGCCAGCACCACTTGACGATCCGGAAAGGCAGTTACCAATTCGCCCAACAGCTTTTCAATCCGGTAAGGTGACTCGTACAAAACAAGCGTGCCCTCTACACCTTTCAAGCGTTCGAGTTCCTTCGCGCGCTGCCCGGATTTGTGGGGGAGAAAACCGACGAAGTGAAATTCGTCCGTGGGCAATCCACTTGCCGTGAGCGCCGCTACCAAGGCGCTGGCTCCCGGCACCGCCTCGACGCGGCAACCGGCATCCAGCACCGCGCGCACAAGCCGTTCGCCCGGATCACTGATTCCCGGGCTGCCCGCGTCGGTCACCACGGCAACCTTCTCGCCGCGTTTCAGGCGCTCGATGATTTCCTGGCTGCGCCGCGCCTCGTTAAACTGAAAGCAGCTCATCAGCGGCCGGGAGATTTCGAAATGCTGCAGCAGCCGCCCGGTATGGCGCGTGTCCTCGGCCGCCACCACGTCGCATTCGCGCAACGTCCGCAACGCGCGCAAGGTGATGTCCTCCAGGTTGCCGATGGGCGTGGCGACCAGGTAAAGCGTCCCGGGAGTCAATGGCGGCAGTTGCGGTTCCACGGCGAGAGTTAGCCGCAAAATCCGGCCGGAGGAAACTCAAATGCGCAAATTGGGATTGCCTGGGGGCAGGGGAGTCCTTATTTCTAGCGCCGGTCGCTAATTACAAGAATCCAACTCCTTAAACCCAATCCTTATGGCGGACAATTGCTTCCACCCCAGCATCGAAGGCGCCCAGCACGGCGCGAAGAACCTCGCCCAGTTTCTCGCCTATGCCAAAAAATCCGGCGCCGCCGGCGCCCAGCCTTCCAACTTCATGTTGCACAACGAGAAGGGCGGCTTCAAAAGCGCCAAGGAGATCAAGGACGCCTTTCACAAATCCGGGCTCAAGCTGGACGGCATTTCCGCGCACTGTCCGTTCTGGGTCCACACCACGGCGTGGACCGGCAGCCCCACGATCCGTCCGTTTATCCCGCCCGACATTGCCAAGAAAACCGTGACGGAAATCGAACGCTGGGCCGAGGATTATTTGCTGCGCCTGCTGGATCTCTGCGCCGAACTGGGTGTGCGCGTCGTGCCGATGTTCTGGGGCGTCGCTTTCGGTTGGGAACTCGCGACCGGTTACCCGTGGGGCTTCTGGCAGGGTGGTGATTACGATTTAGTAAAGGAAGGGCAAAGCCGTTTCGTCGCCAAGACCACGAAAATCCGCCGGCACGCCGGGAAGTTGAACATCGTGCTCGGCCATGAAATTCATCCCGGCACCGCCGCCATGTGCGCGGACGATTTCAACATGCTCGTTGAAATCTGCCACGGCGATCGCTGCCTGGGCGTCAACGCCGATCCTTCGCACTGCTGGGAAGGTGAGAGCTGGGAGACGCGTTTCCTCAAGGTCGCCTCGCGCATCTGCGCGTGTCACGTGAAGAACTATACCATCCGCCCCGGCATGCCGTTGCGCATGATGGAAGGTAGCTGGCAGAAGCGGGCGATGCAGTTCGTGGACATTCCTTCCGGCGATCTCAACATGACCCGCTATGTCGAGTTGCTCATTCACGCGGGCTACCCGCAACGCTATTGCAAACTCACCGGCGCGAAGAGCGCGCCGCTCGTTGTCGAAGCCGAGAGCGCCTATCGCGATCTCGACGCCACCAGCGCCAACGGCATCCAGTACGTGCGCGACCATCTTTGTTTTCCGCTGGCGGCCGGTTCCTTCGAAGAAGGCATGGGCGCCTAGTTATCGCATTACGCTTGACTTATCGGGATCCGAGTTAGCCTTGGGTCTTGACACAGCAACCCGCCGAGGCCCGAAATCGTCAATGATTTCGGGCTTTTTTTGCGCTTTTCAATGTCACCACAACGTTAATACCCCTACATGAATATGTTCTAAATCCCGCGTGACTTGGGCCCCGGCCAGGCCTAAACAAAAGGAAAGTCTGCGAGCAATATTTCGAGCCGAGAGAATGAAGACGTATAAGATGCGGGGCCAGGCGGCGAACGGCAACACGAATGCTTTTGTTGATTTGGAATTGGAGTTCGAGGGGAAGCGGGCATTCGTGATTTGGGAGGCGATGGAACTCGGCAACTACCAGCTCCAGGCGCGCATGGAGATCGATCCCAAATTGCTCCAGCGTGTTGAGGATCGCGTGTGCGATTTTGTTTATCACGGCGAATTGATTTTGCCGCGTCCCGAGAACAATTGACCTAGCTAATTCTGGCTAATCGCCCGGCAGCTGTTTAAGCTGGCCGGGCTTATGTTTTTGTCGGGCAACAGATTGGTCTCGGATACCCTCCAGGGACTGGGGCGCTTCGCGATCCTCAGCCGGGATGCGTTCGCTGCCTTGTTTACCTTCAAGGCCTGCTGGCGCGATCTGATGTATCAGATCTTTTTCGCCGGTCCGAAATCGCAGGCCGTGGTGCTCATCACCGGCGCATTTACCGGCATGGTGCTGGGCGCACAGACCTACTACCAGTTTCACAAGATCAAGATGGACACGGCGACGCTCGCGGTCGTCAGCGTCTCGATGTGCAGCGAATTGGGGCCGGTGCTCACCGGGCTAATGGTCGCGGGCCGGGTCGGTGCCGCCATCGCCGCGGAGTTGGGCACGATGCGGGTGACCGAGCAGATTGATGCCCTGCGCACGCTGGCGACGCACCCGGTGGATTACCTGGTTGTCCCGCGGCTCATTGCCCTGCACCTGGCGATGCCACTGCTGACGGTCGAATCCATTGTGGTAGGCATCGTGGCCTCGTATCTGGTGAGTGTGCATCTCCTGGGCGTGGAATCCACGTATCTTTGGGAGAACATGAAGCATTACACCGCCACCTGGGACGTCTTCGTGGGCGTGACGAAATCTTTTATTTTCGGCGGTATCATCGCGCTGATCAGTTGTTACAAGGGAATGAATTGCGGCGAGGGCGCCGAAGGCGTGGGGCGGGCAACGACGGAGGCAGTGGTGTATTCGTCCATCACGATCCTCATCACTAATTTCTTCCTGACCATGCTGTTTGGCGCGCTCTACCACTCATGATCGAAGTCCGAAAACTCGAGAAGAACTTCGGCGCGAATCCCATTCTGCGCGACGTCTGTTTCCGCATTGATCGGGGTGAATCCATCGTCATCATCGGCCGCAGCGGCGGCGGCAAAAGTGTTCTGCTCAAGCACATCGTCGGATTGCTCAAGCCGGACTCCGGGCAGGTGCTGATCGACGGCGAGGACATCGTGCCGATGGAAGAGCGTGACCTGCTGCGCGTGCGCCAGAAGTGCGGGATGCTTTTCCAGGGAGCGGCCCTCTTCGATTCCATGACGGTGGCGGAGAACGTGGCGTTTGCGTTCCGCCGGGACCGGACGCTCACGGATGCCGAAATTGCCCGGCGGGTCGCCGAAGTGCTCGAAGTGGTGGACCTGCCCGGGATTGAGAGCAAGAAGCCTTCGGAGCTTTCCGGCGGCATGAAAAAGCGCGTCGGTCTGGCGCGGGCGATTATTTACCGGCCGGAGATTGTGCTCTATGATGAGCCCACGACCGGCCTGGACCCGGTGGTGTCCGACAGCATTGACCAACTCATGCTGCGCGTGCGCGACCACCTGAAGGTGACCACCGTCGTGGTCACGCACGATATGCGCAGCGCGCGACGGCTGGGGCAACGCATACTGATGCTGCACGACCGCCGCCTTTACGCGACCGGTCCCGGCGATGAATTTTTCGCCTCGAGCGATCCCGTCATCCGGAATTTTGTCGAGGGTGTTTCGCAACCGAAGGAAGTTTTGTTTTGATATGAGCAAGTCGAAACTTGAGGGCAAAGTGGGGCTGTTTGTGTTTGTCTGCCTGGTGCTGCTGGGCGGGCTCGTCCTGCAATTCAGCAAGGGCGCCAAGCTGTTCGAGAAGACTTACGACATCACGCTCGACGCGGCGAACGTGGGCGGCTTGAAGAATCGCGCGAAGGTGTTGATGTCTGGTGTGGAAGTCGGCTTGGTGTCGAACATCCGTCTTTCCAAACATGGCACCAACGCTCTTGTCACCTTGCATCTCTACAAGGAATACGAGGTCCACCAGGACGCCGAGTTTGCCATCGAATCCGCCGGGTTCCTGGGCGACCAATACATCGCCATCACTCCCCGGGCGAACCTGTTGCCGCCGTTCACCAATGGCGGAATCGCTCACGCCGAGGCGCCCTTCAATATCCAGGAGGCCGCCCGCTCCGCCACCGGCCTGCTTCAACGCATTGACGACGCAGCCGTCAAACTAAACGCCATGCTCGCCGACGTGCGGCGCGATTTGTTGAACGACCGGACGCTCACCAATCTTTCGGCCGCCCTCGCCAATCTGCGCAACGTCTCCGATCATGCCCTGACCACCGTGGACAGCCTCAACCGGTTGATCGTCACGAACGAGGCGCCCATCAGCCTGGCGGTCAGCAATTTTTCCCGTTTCGGCGAGCAGTTGAACGCCGTCGCCGGTAGCGCAGGCGAGGTGCTCAACACGAATGCTCCGCAAATCAACCTCGCCATCAAAAACCTTGAGGACTCCACCGAAAAACTCAAACATCTCCTCGACGACGTCCAGGCGGGCCATGGGTTGGCTGGCAGTCTCCTGAAAAATGATCAGCTGGCGTCCGACGTGAACCAGATCGCGGCCAATCTCAACGTGGCAACGGAGAATCTCAATCGCCGCGGCCTGTGGGGCCTCCTGTGGGGCGCCAAGCCGCCGCGCACCAACGAACTGTCGGCGCAGCCGCTTTATCCACCAAAGCACTAGTTCGATTAAACTATGTCACTCTGGGCGATCCGCATCTTTTTCACGGCGCTGTGCACCACCGCCGGTTATGCCGTGAGCCAGCGGCCCGAGTTCTTTGGAGGCCAGCACGCCGGCCTGGTCGGCAGCGTGATCGGCTTTGGCTTCGGCTGGCTCCTGATCGCCTTTGACGAAATGCTCAAGGGCTTTTCGTTGCGGGCCTTTTCCGCGACGACCTTCGGGCTGGCGCTGGGCAGCATCGTGGCCTACCTCGTGGATCACTCCGGCCTGTTCGAAAACGCCGAGCCCGTCCCCACGCGCTGGCTCATCCGGCTGGGGCTGTTTCTCGGGTTCGGCTACATCGGCATTATCCTCGCCATGCGCAGCAACAAGGAGGATTTCTCCCTCATCATTCCTTATGTGCGCTTCGCACCCCAGAACAAACCGGACAATCTCCTGCTGCTGGACACCAGCGTCGTGATTGACGGACGCATCGCCGAGCTGATCGAGTCCAATTTCGTGGACGGTCTCGTGGTCGTGCCGCGGTTCGTGCTCCGTGAACTTCAGCAGATCGCCGATTCCCACGACCCGCTTAAACGCGCGCGCGGGCGGCGCGGGCTCGACGTGCTGAATCGCATCCAGCGCAACACGCGCAACGAGGTTAAAATCCACGACGCCGATTTTCCGGAGGAATCCGAGGTGGACGCCAAGTTGATCCGCCTGGCGCGCAACCTGCGGGCCAGGCTTTACACGAATGATCACAACCTTTGCCGCATCGCTGAGCTGCAAAAAGTCAATTTCGTTAACATGCACGAGCTGGCGAAGTCCATGCGCACCGTGATGCTGCCCGGCGAAATGGTCAGCCTGCGAATTGTGCGCGAGGGCAAAGACAAAGGGCAGGGCGTGGGCTATCTTCCCGATGGAACGATGGTTGTGGTCAACAATGCCCAAAGCGTGATCGGTCAGCAGGTGGACGTGCAGGTGCAAAGCCACCTGCAGACCGGCGCCGGCGTGATCGTCTTTGCCGACTACAAACCGGCGGTCGCAGCCAAAACAACTTAAACCCCAAAATCCCATGGGCCCC
The DNA here is from genome assembly GCA_964448135.1 of uncultured Verrucomicrobiota bacterium. Lineage (GTDB taxonomy): Bacteria > Verrucomicrobiota > Verrucomicrobiia > Limisphaerales > UBA8199 > CAYUVH01. The sequence goes on from CAYUVH010000038.1 coordinate 32,719, forward strand.
GCAACCATCTATCGCGCGCTGAATCCGGCGGACGCACAATTGGTGCGCTCCCGGCTCGAGGCGGCCGGTTTTCACGCGTTCGTCACGAACGAACTCTCGGCGCTCAGCTTGGAAGGGTACTCCATGGCCGCCGGCGGCATTCTGGTCCAGGTTCCCCAGGGCGAAGCTGACGACGCCCGCGCCCTGTTGGAAGCCGGCGAGGCCCCGGCTGGCGACGCCGGTCCGGAACAGGAATAGGCCGTGCGGGTTGGCTCGGCTGTGCGGCCGCAGCCCTGGGACTTCATTTCCTTTGAAAGCTACAATTCAACCTCTCACCTCCCAACGCAAAACTCTTCCCACCCCTAAACGCGTTCTCAGGGGCCTGCGAAAAACCCTGGCCCGCGACGAAATCAGCTTCGACCCTGAATTCTGCGCGCGGTACGCGGGCGACAAATGGTTCGCCTCGGCCGTGCCCGAGGCGGTCGCGCGGCCCAAAACGACCGCCGCGGTCTCCCGCCTGCTGCGCTTTGCCTCGCGCCACGGTATTCCCGTCACCGCGCGCGGCGCGGGCTATGGCTACGTCGGCGGCTGCGTGCCCTCGCACGGCGGCATCGTCCTCTCGCTTGAGCGCATAAACCGCATCCGGGAAGTCAGCCCGCAGGACTTCGTGGCCGTCGTGGAAGCCGGTGTAATTACGGAGCAGCTGCAGCTGGCGGCGGCGGAGCAGGGACTCTTCTATCCGCCCGATCCGGCCAGCAGCGCGGACTGCTCGATTGGCGGCAACATCGCCACCAACGCCGGCGGGCCGCGCTGCCTGAAATACGGAGTTACGCGCGATTACGTGCTGGGCCTCGAGGTCGTCCTCGCCGACGGCACCATCGTGAATCTGGGTGGCCGGACCCACAAGAACAAGACGGGCTTCGATTTGCACCGGCTCTTCGTGGGCTCGGAAGGTTTGTTGGGCATCGTCACGGCGGCCACATTGAAGCTCCTGCCGCGTCCACCCTATCGTGCCTGCCTGGCGGTGGGATTTCTTTCCATGCGCGATGCCGCGCGCGGGTTGCAGTCCATCCTGCGCGCCGGCTGGCTTCCCGCCGCGCTGGAACTTACCGACGCTTTCACCCTGGCCGCCGCCTATCGACGAACCGGCAGCGAGCAGCTAAAGGGCTGTCGGGCCCACTTGATTGTGGAGCTGGACGGCCAGCGCGATTCGGTTCGCGGGGAAGTGAAACGCGTCGCCGCGATTCTGAGGAAGCATCGGCCGACCTTCGTGAACATCGGCTTGGGCGAGGCAAAGTGCGCCGCCGTCTGGCGGGTGCGCCGCGAATTCTCCTACTCCCTGCGCGACACCGGGCTGACCAAGCTGAATCAAGACGTGGTCGTGCCTCGTGGAAAGATTGAAGACTTGTTCGCCTTCGGCGTCCGGCTGCAGAAGAAATACGGTCTGGCGGTAGCGTGCTTCGGCCACGCTGGCGACGGCAATATTCACACCAACATCATGGTGGATTTCAAGCAGCCCGGTGCCCGGGCGCGGTCCCACGCGGCCTTGAACGAACTCTTCCGGCAGGTGCTCGCCTGGGGTGGATCCATCACCGGCGAGCACGGCATCGGCATCGCCAAAAAACCCTGGTGGCACCTCGCGGTGTCCCCCGAAGTCCGCCAGTTACATCGAGCCATCAAGCGTGCGATCGATCCCCGGCATATATTAAATCCCGGAAAATTTGTCTGAGCCGGCGGTGGTAAAAACTTCCTTGCTTCCTCCGCTCCAACGAAACGGAAAACTCCTCTCTGGCGGCACTGACTGCCATACTCCCGTTCCATCACCGCTCCAACCAACGTGGAAAAACCTCGTGCTTGAGCGTCCAGGAATCAAGGCGTCAACTTCGGCCGCGCGAAAGCTGACGCCCGGGAGAATCTGATTTAGCGGCGATCGCGATAGCCGGCGCTACCACCTTCACGAGGGCGTTCCTCGCGCGGGCGCGCTTCGTTCACCGTCAGCGGACGTCCCTGAAAGTCCTTCTTGTGAAACAACTCGATCGCCTTGCTCGCGTCATCGGCGGTGCTCATTTCAATAAACGCGAACCCACGGGAACGGCCCGTGGCGCGATCCTGCATGATGTTGACCGCCATCACCGGCCCGGCCTGGGCGAAGTAATCCTGGAGGTCATTTTCAGTCGTTGTAAACGCCAGGTTTCCAACGAATAGTTTTGAGGCCATAGTCTTGTCTCTAACTCGGTAACTCCAACCCCTTAGGCGTTCCTGTGCTCAGGTTTCAAACTGTCTGCTGTGAAAGCACCAAATGGACAGTTTCCACTTTGTTAGGTTTTTGCCGCCGATTTCAAATCGATTAAAGGGCATTCCCAAGTTATAAACAAGTAAAAATAAATCCCTTGCTGACAAGGAGTTAGGTCGATTCCTGTCACGTTCGCGACCTGGTTTTCGTCTTTCCGTCACCTTCCTGATCCTACTCCTAATTTTAATCCTAATCCCTCTTCCCCCTTCTTGCTTCCCATCCCTAATTTTCTGTCGCCAGGTTTTTCTGTTATCACTTCTTGTCTTTTTGCCAACCCTTTTTTGTTTTCACCCTGTGGCCATGATCCATCCAAGCACATCTTGAATCCTCCCGGCATCTCTAGGAAACTGCCGCCGTGCGCGTTCTGCTGGACCGGTTGGAAATCAACATTCAAAAGCACGCGCTTCTTCATTTCGGCTCCCGGGTGCTTGTCGCCGTTTCTGGCGGCGTCGATTCCATGGTCCTCCTCCAGGCCCTGCATGGTCTTTCGCGCCAGCATGGTTTTTCGCTCGTGGTCGCTCATCTCAACCATCAGCTCCGTGGCCGTGCCAGTCGCGCCGACGAACAACTCGTCCGACGCACGGCGGCGAAACTGAAATTGCCGGTCATCATCGGCCGCGAGGATGTTAGAGCTCTGGCGATGCGCAGCGGGATATCCATCGAAATGGCCGCGAGAGACGCGCGCCACAGATTCCTCGCCCGTGCCGCGCGGTCGAAGCGCATCGGTGTCATCGCGGTTGCCCACCACGCCGACGACCAGGTGGAACTGTTTTTTCTCCGCCTGCTTCGCGGCGCCGGTGGAGACGGTCTGGCCGGCATGGACTGGAACAATCCTTCACCCATCGACCCTCGGCTGCGCATCATTCGCCCGCTGCTCGATATCTCCAAGGTGGAGCTCGCTCGGTACGCAGCCGCCGAAAAAATTCCCTTTCGCGAGGATGCCACCAACGCCGATCGGGACATCCTGCGCAATCGGATCCGCCACGAGCTCCTGCCGTTCTTGCGCAAACGCTTTCAGCCCGCGCTGGATCGGACGGTCGCCCGCGTCATGGAAATTGTCGGTGCCGAGGCCGATGTTGTCGGGCGGTTGGCGGATGGGTCTTCGCGGACGGGCACGGCATTCGCATCCCAGCCCATCGCGGTTCAGCGTCGGCGTTTGCAAACGCAGTTGTTGAAATTGGGAGTCGCCTCCGATTTTGAGTTGATTGAAAAACTCCGTGAGCGACTGGAAACTTCTTTGAGTGTCGCGAGGTCGCCCGGAATCAAGGGCAGCGGACCTTGGAGCGTTTCACGAGACAATCGTGGACTGGTTCGCTTGAAGAAACTGTCCCGCGGGAAAGCCGGGTTTGATTCAGGGGCTTCGCTTCGCTTGGAACTCGGTACGAAACCTGGCAAGGCGTCCTTCGCCGGTTTTTCGGTTCGCTGGCGCATCCGGCGGCTGCCCGGCGCTTCCCGCCGAAAGTCGTCCGCCCGCATGGAAGAATTCGACGCCGACAAGGTAGGGCCGAGCATCGTGTTGAGGCATTGGCGCGCCGGGGACCGATTTCAGCCAATAGGCATGGGCTCCCCCGTAAAACTTCAGGACCTCTTTGTGAACGCTCGCATTCCCCGCGAGGAGCGACATGCGCTCGTTGTGGCCGAGGCGGACGGCGAGCTGTTTTGGGTCGAGAAACTCAGGATTTCGGAACGGTTTAAGCTCACCCCTGGCACCATTCGCCGCTTGCATTGGCGCTGGAATCGGGCTTAATAAGCACGGTTGCGGTATGGGGAAAGGGATGGTAATTTGCCCCGGCTGGATTTGTAGTCATGGCTGAAAACAATAATCTGAACGACGATAGTCGAAACCCACGCAAGAACGGTGAGTTTCGGGTTCCCCCGCGTGCTTGGGTGGTGTGGACTGCCATCTTGGGGTGTCTGCTCCTGCTGATGCTGTTCAAGGACCAGATCAACTCCCAGGGCGACAACGTGAACCAATTCAAGTTCCAGCAACTGGTCGAATCCAACCAAGTCGCCCAGGCCACGATCAATTACAGCTCGCAGAGCCCCTACCTGAACGAAATCGTCGGCAAGTATTACAAGACCGATGCCGCGGGTGTCCGGGCCAACCCGGAGGAATTGGTTCCCTTCCATGCGAAAGTCCGCCTGACGCAGAAGCTCGAGGAAAAGCTGTTGAGCCTTCCGGCCTTCGATCCGCGCGAGCCCAACACAGTGCTCTGGAGTTTCATGATCAACATGCTGCCCTTCGTGATCCTGTTGATCATCGTGTATTTTGTTTTCATCCGGCAGATCAAGATGGCCGGCAAGGGCGCCCTCAGCTTCGGCAAGAGCAAGGCCCGGCTTCTCGCCAAGGAACGCAACAAGACCACGTTTAAGGACGTCGCCGGCATTGACGAGGCGATCGATGAAGTCTCGGAACTCGTCGAGTTCCTGAAAGACCCGAAAAAGTTTCAACGCCTCGGCGGTCGCATCCCGAAGGGCATCCTGATGGTCGGCCCGCCCGGCACCGGCAAGACCCTGCTGGCCAAGGCCATTGCCGGTGAAGCCGATGCGGCGTTCTTCAGCATCAGCGGTTCGGATTTCGTGGAAATGTTTGTCGGCGTGGGCGCGAGCCGCGTCCGCGACATGTTCGAACAGGCCCGCAAGAATACGCCCTGCCTGGTGTTCATTGACGAAATTGACGCCGTCGGCCGCAGCCGTGGCCATGGCCTCGGCGGTGGCAACGACGAACGCGAGCAGACGTTGAACGCGTTGCTCGTCGAAATGGACGGCTTTGACACGCAGGAAGGCATCATCATCATCGCGGCAACCAACCGTCCGGACGTGCTCGATCCGGCATTGCTGCGTCCCGGTCGCTTTGATCGCCAGATCATCGTCAATCTTCCGGATGTCCGCGGTCGCGAAGCGATCCTCAAGGTTCACGCCAAGAACGTGAAGCTTTCGCCCACGGTGGATTTGTCAGTCATCGCCCGTGGCACGCCTGGTTACTCCGGTGCTGAGCTCGCCAATTTGTTGAACGAAGCCGCGTTGCTGGCCGCCAGCACGAACAAAAAGGCCGTCGGCATGGCTGAACTCGAGGAGGCCCGCGACAAGGTTCGTTGGGGCCGCGAACGACGCAGCCTCGCGATGACCGACGAGGAAAAGAAATTTACCGCCTGGCACGAAGCCGGGCATGCGTTGGTGAACGTCGTTCTCCAGCACACGCATCCCTTGCACAAGGTGACCATCATCCCGCGCGGTCAATCGCTCGGCTCGACGATGTCGCTGCCCAAGACGGACGTCTTAAGCCGTCGCCGGAAGGAAATGCTGGATACGATCGCGGTCACGATGGCCGGTCGAATCGCCGAGGAAATCGTTTCCGGTGATATCTCCAGCGGGGCCGCCGGCGACATTCAGCAAGCCACGAACATGGCCCGCGCCATGGTGACGCAATGGGGCATGAGCGACCGCCTGGGCATGGTCCAGTACGGCGACGACGACGAATACGTCTTCCTCGGCCGCGAAATGGTACGCGCCAAAGTTTACAGCGATTCCGTGGCGCAGGAGATCGACGCCGAGGTGAAGCGCATCATTGACGAGGCCTACCACGTCGCCAAAGAGATCATCACCACCCACCGCGACAAGCTGGAAATCATCGCCCGCTCGCTGCTCGAATACGAAACCCTCGACGGCGTCCAGGTGGCCGAGATCGTGCGCTCTGGCACTTTCACACCTCCGCCACCCGCCGCCAAGATGGATCCTCCGCAAGGAGCTCCCGCAGGCACGACGTTGCCCGAAGCCCCGGCCAAGCCCGCGCCCCCGACCCTCCCCGGTTTGGGTTCGCCGGCTCCTGCTGCGGCCTAAGGCAGCGTAATCCACCTAACGCGTTTTATCGCACTTCGCGTAAATGCTTCCGAGCATTCGGAATGGACTCTCCGCGCGGCACTGGTTAGCCTGCGGCGATGATTATCGCGCCGTCGTTGCTGGCCGCTGATTTCGCGAAGCTGGCCAGGGAAGTCGAGCGGGTCAACCGTTCGGGCGCCGACTGGCTTCACCTGGACGTGATGGACGGCCATTTCGTCCCGAACATTTCCTTCGGCCCTGCGATCGTCAAAACCGTCCGTCCACTCTCGAAGCTTTTCTTCGACGTGCATTTGATGTGCTCGCGCCCGGAGATCCTTTTGCCCGCCTTCGCCGAAGCGGGAGCGGACCAGATCAACATCCACGTCGAGCTGGGCAACGACGTCACCGGCCTCATCTGGAAGATTAAATCCCTCCGGTGCAAGGTCGGCCTCGCGATCAATCCACCCACGGCGATCACGCAGGTCCAGCCCTACCTTGACCAAATCGATTCGCTCCTCGTCATGACCGTGAATCCCGGCTTCGGCGGCCAGCCTTTCATCCACGAAACGCTGCCCAAAGTCCAACAAGCCCGCGCTTGGCGCGCTGAAAAGGGCCTGGCTTTCCACATCGGCGTGGACGGCGGGGTGGACAACAAAACCGCGGAGCAATGCGCCTGCGCGGGCGCCGATGCCTTCATCAGCGGCACCGCGTTGTTCCATCAAATCCGATTTACTGCCGCAGTGCAGAAAATGCGGGCCATAGTTGAAAAGGCGGCGGCCCAGCCGCAGAACGGCAAAACGGCCGTTCCAGTCCAGCGCACTTTTGCATGAGTAACTTGAAGTTTGGGACCGACGGCTGGCGGGCCGTCATCGCGGAGGATTTCAGTTTCGCCAACCTCGAACGCGTCGCCCATGCGACCGCCCATTACTGGGCGCTCAATCCCATGCCGGACACCGCTAAGCGCGTCGTCGTCGGCTACGACCGCCGTTTCCTCTCCGATCAATTCGGACAGCGCACCGCCGAAGTTTTCGCCGGCAACGGCTTCGAAGTCGTCCTGACCCCCGAGCCCACGCCCACGCCATCGGTGTCCTTCGCCGTGAAGCGGGAGAACGCGATTGGTGGTGTGATGATCACCGCCAGCCACAATCCGCCCATCTTCAACGGCTTCAAGCTCAAGTCCCACTTCGGCGGCTCCGCCGAATCCGCGACTTGCAAAGCCGTCGAAGGGTTCCTCGATGCTGAGCCGGTGAAATCCGAACCGTTCAAGTCCGCCCAACAAAGCGGACGGATCCGCGTGGAAGACATTCGAACGGCGCATTACGCCGCGTTGAAAAAGCTGGTGGATTTCAAGTTAATCGCCAAGTCGCGCCTGCGCTTCGCGCATGAGGCATTGTTTGGCGTGGGGGCGGGTTGTTTCGATCAATTGTTGCGCGGGACGACCTGCAAGGTCACTACACTCAATGGCGAGTTTGATACGCTCTTTGGCGGCATCAACCCGGAGCCGATCGAAGTAAACTACAAACGCAGCGCCGCATTTCTCCGTAAACATCCGCACGATATTTGCCTGGTCACCGACGGCGATGCCGATCGCGTGGGCGGCATGGACGGCCGCGGAAATTATCTCAGCACTCATCAACTCATCTGCCTGCTGCTCCGGCATTTTGTCGTAAATCGCAAGGGCAGGGGCCGCGTCGTGAAGGCGCTCACGACCACCTCCATGGTGGACAAGATGTGCGCGGCGTACGGCCTGGAAATGACCGAGACCGGCGTCGGCTTCAAATATATCGCCGCCGAAATGCTCAAAGGCGGCGTGCTGCTGGGCGCGGAGGAAAGCGGCGGCATCGGTTTCCCCGGTCACATCCCGGAGCGCGACGGCATCGCTGCCGGCATGATGTTGCTCGAAATGCTGGCTGCCGAACGACGCCCGGTGACGCGCATGATTCAGGAGTTGGAAAAGCAATATGGCCCGCATCGCTACGGCCGCATTGACACGCATTTCCCCCTGGAGAAGCGCCCGGCCCTGATGGAGTATTTGAAGAATAATCCGCCCGCCAAACTTCTCCGCTCGCCGGTGGTTGATCTAAAGTCCTATGACGGCGTGAAATTCGTCGCCCAGGACAGCTCGTGGCTGATGTTGCGCGGTTCGGGCACCGAGCCCATTCTGCGCATTTACGCCGAAAGCGCTTCGGACGCGGCCGTCCAAAAACTCCTGCGTGCCGGGGTGGAATTGACGAAACGGGTTTAGGGCGTATCGTGTGGCCGGATGAGTCGAAGAGCACTGCGGATTGCGGCGGTCATAATTTTGGCGGGTGTGCTGGGCTTCTGGTACGCCAAGGGTGCCAATCCCGGTTGGACCAAGACCAGCATCACCCACAAACAGGTGGACGACGTTACCGGCATTGAGGGAATCACCTACCAAAAGGGATTCCTGCCTGGCCTCGATTTTCTGGCCGCGGGCGTGATCATCTCGACTTTCATCGCCGGCGCATCATTTTTGGCTCCGAAGCGGGCTACCAAGCCTTCGGAGCCTGGCTGAACCGAATCAACTCAACCAACCTCGAAAGGAATCAAACGTCCCATGAAAACATTCTGCTCATTCATTGCCTATGCCTCCATGAGCGCGGCCGTCCTCGCGGCCGCCAGTGACTTCGACTTCAAGGATCCCAAGGGCGTGAACAACGCCCAATTCAAACTCGACGCGCCCCTCGAGGCCATTTCCGGCAGCGCCAGCGGCATCTCCGGCGCGGTGAGTTACGACCCGGCCGATCCGGGCGCGACCAAGGGCAAAATCGTAATTGCCAGCAGCTCGCTGCAGCTTCCCAATTCGGTCCAGCAAAAGCACATGCAGAGCGATCAATGGCTGGACGTGGCGAAATTCCCGGAAATTACTTTTGAGGCCAAGGCGCTGAAAAACGTGAAGACCGACGGTGACGTTACGACGGCCGATGCTGCGGGCACGTTCACACTCAAGGGAATTTCGAAGGAGATGACGATTCCAGTCAAATTGACCTACCTCAAGGGAAAGCTCGGCCAGCGCATTCAGAATGCGAAAGGCGACCTGCTCGTGATTCGCTCGAACTTTAGCATCAAACGCAGCGATTTTGGCATCAAGCCGGGCGAGATGCAGGACAAGGTGTCGGAGGGGATTGACATCACCCTCAGCATTGCCGGCGGTTCGGCGCAGTAGGCAGCGAAAAGAGCCTCGCCCGAAACTCTTCAACGCGCTCGATGCAAGTCGGGCGCGTTTTTGTTTAGGTGTGCGACTGCAAGCCTAAGGGGTATAGGCTTCCATGCCGACGCACGAGCACACCAAATTCCGGTCGCCGTAAACGTTGTCAATGCGGCCGACGGCGGGCCAAAACTTGAAATCTCTCAAGCCCTTCACCGGGAAGGCCGCCTGCTCGCGTGTGTAAGGGTGCGACCACTCGTTGGCGGCCACCATGTCAGCGGTGTGCGGCGCGTTTTTCAGGAGACTGTCCAGCTTGTCGGTTTTGCCGGATTCAATCGCCTGGATTTCGCCGTGAATGGCGATCATGGCTTCACAGAAGCGATCGAGTTCGGCTTTGGATTCGCTCTCGGTCGGTTCGATCATCATGGTGCCGGGCACGGGCCAGGAGATGGTGGGAGCATGGAAACCGTAATCCATGAGCCGCTTGGCGACGTCTTCGACGGTGACGTTTTTGAATTGGCGCAGGTCGAGAATGCACTCGTGTGCCACGAGGCCGCCATGGCCGCGGTAGAGGACGGGAATCAATCCGTCGAGACGCCTGGCGATGTAGTTTGCGTTGAGAATGGCGTATTGGGTGGCTTCGGTGAGCCCGGCTCCGCCCATCGCCGCGATGTAAAGCCAGGAGATCGGCAGGATGCTCGCGCTACCCCAGGGAGCGGCAGAGACTGCGCCGACGGGGTTTTCACCGCCGAGATTCACGACGGGATGGCCGGGAAGAAATTCAACGAGATGTTCTGCAACGCCGATGGGACCCATGCCGGGGCCGCCGCCGCCGTGCGGGATGCAGAAGGTCTTGTGAAGGTTCAGATGGCAGACGTCAGCGCCGACGTCACGCGGCCGGCAGAGGCCGACCTGGGCGTTCATGTTTGCGCCATCCATGTACACCTGGCCGCCGTATTCGTGCACGATGTCGCAAATTTCGCGGATGGTTTCCTCGAACACGCCGTGCGTGGACGGGTAGGTGATCATGAGGGCGGCCAATTCCTGGCGATAGACTTCCGCTTTGGCGCGAAGGTCCTGGACGTCCACGTTGCCCTGTTGATCGCAGGCGACGGCCACGACCTTGAAGCCGGCCATGACGGCGCTGGCGGGATTGGTGCCGTGCGCGGAAGTCGGAATCAGGCACACCTGGCGGCGTGTGTCGCCGCGGCTGGCGTGATAGGCGTGAATAACCAACAGCCCGGCATACTCGCCTTGGGAGCCGGCATTGGGTTGCAAGGAGATGCCGGCGAAACCGGTGATTTCGGCGAGCCACTGTTCGAGTTGCTGGAACATGGTGCCGTAGCCGCGAGTCTGGCGGAGCGGGGCGAAGGGATGAATGCGCGCAAATTCCGGCCAGCTGACGGGATACATTTCCGCGGCGGCGTTCAGCTTCATCGTGCATGAGCCGAGGGGGATCATGGACATGGTGAGCGAAAGATCGCGGGACTCGAGGCGCTTCAGATAGCGCAGCATCTCGGTTTCGGAATGATAGCGATTGAAGACCGGATGCGTGAGATAAGGCGTGGTGCGCTCGAAGGGAGCGGCGTATGCGGGTGAGGCCGCGAGGTCGGCGAGGCGAAAGTCCGGTGCCTTACCGCCGTTGAAAACGCTCAGAATGTCTTCGATGTCGCGGGTCGTCGTAGTTTCATCGAGGGAGATGCCGATGGTATGCTCATCAATCGGCCGGAAATTCATTCGCTGCGCTTCGGCCAGCTTGTGGATGCCAGCGGCCTTCTTGCCACGCAGATCCACCTGGAGCGTGTCGAACACGGGTGCGGAGAGGAGGCCGTAGCCGAGTTTTTGCAGGCCGGCGGCGAGCAGAGATGTCTGGCGGTGGACCTGCTCGGCGATTTTCTTCAAGCCCGCAGGGCCGTGGTAGCAGGCATACATCGCGGCGAGGTTGGCGAGCAGGGCCTGGGCGGTGCAGATGTTGCTGGTCGCTTTTTCGCGGCGGATGTGTTGTTCGCGCGTCTGGAGCGAGAGGCGATAGGCCGGTTTGCCGCGCGAGTCTTTCGAGACGCCGACGATACGGCCGGGCATCTGGCGTTTGAAGGCTTCCTTCGTCGCGAAATAGGCGGCGTGCGGGCCGCCGTAGCCCATGGGAACGCCGAAGCGTTGCGCGCTGCCGACGGCAATGTCCGCGCCGAATTCGCCCGGCGGGCGGAGCAGGGTGAGGCTCAGCAAATCGGCGGCAACCACCACGAGCGCGCCGGCGGTGTGCGCCTTTTCCACGAAAGAGCTGTAATCGAGAATGCTGCCGTGGGTGTTCGGATACTGAACCAGCGCGCCGAAAGTATTTTCGTTGAAGGCAAAGTTTTGTTGATCGCCCACGACGACATCCAAACCCAGCGCAGCAGCGCGGGTCTTCACGACTTCGATGGTTTGCGGGTGGCAGGCGTTGGAGACGAAGAAGGATTTGCGGTTGTCCTTGATGTCATGGCACATGGTCATGGCTTCGGCTGCGGCGGTGGCTTCGTCGAGGAGAGAAGCGTTGGCGACCTGCAGGCCGGTGAGATCAATGATCATCGTTTGGAAGGCGAGGAGCGCTTCCAAACGGCCCTGGGCGATCTCGGCCTGATAGGGAGTGTATTGGGTGTACCAGCCGGGATTTTCGAAAAGGTTTCGCTGCAGGACCGGCGGGGTGATGCAGTCGGAATAACCCATGCCGATGTATGAGCGAAAGACCTGGTTTTGGGATGCGATGGCCTTGAGGGTTTTCAGCGCCTCGTATTCGCTCAGGCCGGCGGGCAATTGGAGCGGGCGGTCGAGGCGGATCGCGGAGGGAACGGCTTTGTCGATGAGCGCGTCCAGGCTTTGGTAGCCGAGCAGGTCGAGCATCTGGCGGGTCTCTTCGGCATTCGGGCCGATATGACGCCGGGCGAAAACATCCACGGGGGTTTCATGAGCTGCCGCAGCGGCGGCTGGGCCGGTTGTCGTGCTGGTTCCGCCTGCTTGCGTCTTTAAATTGTCCATCACTTCCATCGCGAGAGAGTAAGGCAAAGTAACGGCAATTTCAAGGTTTAGAGGACTGAGGAGGAAAGAGTTGCTGGATGAGAAAAGTGTAGGCCAGGGCGGACATGTAGGCGGCTTGCTGGTTGTTGGCCGAGCCGCCGTGGCCGCCTTCGATATTCTCGTAATAGAGGATGTCGTGGCCCTGTTCCTTCATGCGGGCGACCATTTTGCGGGCGTGGCCGGGATGGACGCGGTCGTCGCGGGTGGAGGTGGTAAAGAACACGCGAGGATACTGCTTGTCCTTTTCGACATTCTGGTAGGGAGAGTATTTGCTGATCCACGCCCATTCCTCGGGTTTGTCGGGGTCGCCGTATTCATCCATCCAACTGGCGCCGGCGAGGAGTTTGTTGAAGCGACGCATGTCGAGAAGCGGCACCTGGCACACGACGGCTTTGAATAGGTCGGGGCGCTCGGTGAGCATGACGCCCATGAGCAGGCCGCCGTTGGAGCCGCCTTGAATGCCCAGGTGCTGCGGCGAAGTGACTTTTCGGCTGATGAGGTTTTCGGCGATGGCGATGAAATCGTCGTAGGCGCGCTGGCGGTTTTGTTTCCGGGCGGCCTCGTGCCATTTGGGTCCGAACTCACCGCCGCCGCGGATATTGGCCAGCACAAAGACGCCGCCGCGTTCGAGCCAGGCGGTGCCGACGTTCGGATTGTAATTCGGCAGCATGGGAATCTCGAAGCCGCCATAACCGTAGAGCAGGGTGGGATTATTGCCGTTCAGAACGAGATCCTTGCGGGCGACCTGGAAATAAGGAACGCGGGTGCCGTCCTTCGAGACGGCTTCGTGCTGGGTGATTTCGAGGCCGGCAGGGTTGAAAAATTGCGGCAGGCTCTTGAGGAGTTCGCGCTTTTCCCTGCCAACGGTGCCGAGCCAGAGGCTCGTGGGCGTGAGAAAATCGGTGGTGTTCAGGAAATAATCATCCGAATCATCCGAGTCCACGCCGTTGATGCTAATATTGCCAAACTTGGGAATGTCGAGCGTCTGACGCGTCCACTCTTTCTTGTTCCGGCGCAGGATCTCGATGCGATTTTTTACGTTATCGAGTTCGTTGAGGATCAGGTAATTCTTCGTGTCGGTGGTGGCGGTGAGGCTGGTGCGGTCGGTGGGCTCGAAGAGGCTGGTCAGCTTTTTCGTGCCGGCCATCCACAATTGCAAATCCGCCGCCAGCAGCGAGCCGCCCGGCCATGTCTTGCCGCCGACGGTCCAGTCCGTGCGCAGGCGAAACAATATTTGATCCATGAACACGCTGGCCGAGGCGTCGTCGGGCTTTTCGATTTTCACCCAGCCTTTGCGCTGGTGGATCCATTCCTCACTGGTGAAAAAGGTCACCGCGCGGCGCATGAACTCGTAGGTATGACCGTGATCGTGGACCACTTCCGCCTCGACGCTCACGTCGGTCTTCTTGCCTTCGAAAACGGTACGCGCGGTGGCGAGCGGGGTGCCGCGTTTCCATTCCTTCACGACGCGCGGATAGCCGGAGGAGGTGAGCGAGCCGGGGCCAAAATCGGTGCCGACGTAAAGGGTGTCGCGGTCGAGCCAGGAAACCTGGCTCTTCGCCTCGGGCAGGTAAAAGCCATCCTTCACGAACTGCTTTGCTTTCAAATCGAATTCGCGCGTGACGGTGGCGTCGGCGCCGCCGCGCGAAAGGAACACGAGGCAACGATCGTATTTCGGATACAGCGGCGATTCGCCCTTCCAGACCCAGTTTTCCTTTTCCGTGGTGGCGAGGGCGTCGAGGTCGATGACCGTTTCCCAGGCGGGAGCCGGCTTCTTGTATTCGGAGAGTGTGGTCCGGCGCCAGATGCCGCGGACGTGTTTATCGTCGCGCCAGAAATTGTAGTAGTACTTACCGTGTTTCGCGACGTAGGGAATTTTGTCCTTCGAATCGAGGATGGTCAGCAGGCGACGGCGGATGGGATCGAATTCGGGGAGGTTTTGGAGTTCGTTGGTGCTGACGGCATTTTGTTCGCGGACCCACGTCAGGGCTTTGTCGCCGGTGACGTCTTCCAGCCAAAGATAGGGATCGGGCGGTTGGGTGGAGTCGTCGGCTGATCTAGCGGTGGAATGGAGCAATGACATGATGGCCAGGGCGGAGAGGATTCGGTTTGCCACGGGGCGGATGCGAGTGAGCCGCAAATTCATATCCGGTTATTGTGGGCAGGGAGTTTTGGGGGAACAAGTTTGCAAATCAGGCGGTTGGGAGGAGTGGACAGGGCCGGTTCTGGTTTCATTGGAGCAGGGGGGTGGCACACCCCCTGACAGGGTGTTACAGTGTTACAAACCGCATAAACATTGGTCCAAAACGGTGTCCAGGGTGTTACAAAAGGTGTTACAGGGGTGTTACAGGGGTGTTACGCGTTAAAAAAAGGCCTGCAAACATTGGTCGGAATGAAGGAGCAAGGTGTTACAAGGCTTGAATTCATTGGGTGGAATTGGGTTTTGAGCGCTCCGCTCGCTGGATGTGGGGCGAGGGCGAGGAGCCCAGGGTCCCCTTTTTTACTTTGACATACCTTGACATACTTTGACCGGCCCCTGGCCGGGGTGGGCGGGAAGCAATAAAGGCGCGCCGATCCGGTTGGTTGACAAGGCAGCGAGGCGAATGGATTGGGCAAATATGTTGGGAGAAGAACGGAGTTCATGACAGAATATGCTGACAGATATAATTTGCAGCTTCCCTTGTTGTTGGCCGTTCCATTCCTTGTTTACGCCCGGGATTGGATTGGCTGAGCAAGCCGCGCGATTCCCGAGCAGGAAATCCCTCCGCAGTCAGGGTGGCACGATTCGGGTGGGTGTCAAGGGGACGCGACGAGATTGAATTGAGTGTGTTTTCAAACGTCAGCCGCGTCACGATGGCGTAAATAGCATAACGCGCGGGCCACCGGGCTGCAGTCTGCTGAGCAGCGGGTCCGGAAAACCAAGGTCAACAAAGCATTGCATGACTTTTTCGACCGTGGCCCTCGTGAGTGGTTCGGTGAGCACTGCCTGAAGTTTGGGCCAATGGGCAATGCCAGCATCCATGCGGGCGTACAGTCCGGGCTGTGATTCGACTGTATTCGCAAGGACGCACTCCACCAAGGCGGCGTCCGTGCCGAGAAGACACCAGCAATCCATCATCGGTACGGTCGTGTTCGATTCATCGGCGAAATGGTGAACTGGAATGTATGACCAACCGGTGGTGCGGTGCTGGTAAACGGAGTCGGGGGATGAGGCGACGCGGTGGTGAAAATCTTCGACGCGCGCCTTGCGATGGGAACTCATAGTGGACCAGCTCTCGATGAGAGTCAGAATAGGAGGGACACAGCTGGACGGTCAATCGGGGAAACCCCTTTTCCTTTTTCCCTCTCTCTACTCGTCCCTCGCGTGGGGAGGCGAAGGTTTGAAGTGTCGAACGCGGGTTAGCATTCGTTCCGCGCTTCGCGCGGGGTGGTCGCAGCGCGACCACCCTACCGCAAAGGGGCTACTTATTGCGCTTTTTGCCGAGCATGGAATCGGTGCCGCCGTAGTAGGGGTATTTGTCCCAGTGGTCGTCGTCGGCGGTCGCGCGGGGGTCGGCGGAGGTTTTCATCCATTGGGTGAGCTGGGTGTTGAGCTCTTTTTGGATGGCGGTGTATTTGGCGGTGCCGGCGACGTTGTTGGTTTGCTGGGGGTCGAGCTTGAGGTCGTAGAGTTCCTGGGCGGGGCGCAGACCGAAACAGAGGTCGAAGAAATGTTTGTCGGTAGGAGACTCGTTCTTATGGTCGAGGATGTAGCGCTTGGTTGGGCCGTCGTCGCAGTCACCGAAGGGTTTGGAGGGATCGCGGAAGGGGACGGGGTCGCCGGCGGGCCAGCGGTCGGGTCGCAGATTCAGGATGTAGAGATAATCGCGGGTGCGGATGGCGCGTTCGGGGTAGCTGAGGCTGGCGGCGCGGGAATTGGCGTGGCGCTCGCGTTCGATATAAACAAAGTTTCGGGAACCGCATTTTTCGGCGCCGGTGAGAAGACCGAGAAAGCTGTGGCCGGTCATTTCAGATGGCAGTTTGAGGCCGGCGGCCTGGAGGAAGGTGGGGGCCAGGTCGCCGAGGTTGATGAAGTCGTCGCACACGCCGCCGGGTTTGACCTTGGCGGGCCATTGCACGGCGAGGGGCTGGCGGGTGCCGCCGTCGTAGAGGTTGGCTTTGCAACGGGGGAAGGGCCAGCCGTTGTCGCCGGACATGACGATGATCGTGTTCTCGAGGAGATTGGAGCGGGCGAGGAGCTCGAGGATTTCGCCGACGTCGCGATCGTAGCGTTCGACACGGGAATAGTAGTCGAGGACGTCGTTGCGGCTGACGGAGTTGTCGGGCCAGTAGGGCGGGATGACGACCTCGTTGGTCTTGAGGCCGCTGCGCGCGCCAGCGCCGTCTTCGTAGGGGCGATGCGGGTCATGGCTGCCGAACCAGAAGCAGAAAGGTTTGCCGCCGGGGACCGTTTTCATGAAGTCGGCGAAGCTGGGGAAGGTGGGGCCGGCGGGGTTGCGTTCGTAGCCGCCGGTACGGAAATTTCCCGGGCCCCAGCCTTTGCGCGTGGAACCGATTGCGTAGCCGGATTTTTCCAGGAGATCGGGGTAGGTGGGGAATTTGTTGGGGAGGTAGGACCAGAGATTGGCGCCGGCCTCGAGGCGGTGCGGGTACTGGCCGGTGAGCATGGCGGCGCGGGAGGCGGAGCAGGAGGGGACGGCGCTGAAGCAATAGTTGAACAGCATGCCGCCGCGGGCGACGCGGTCGAAGGTGGGCGTGCGGACGGTTTTATCGCCGTAAACGCCAGCGTGGGGCCAGCTCCAATCGTCGGCGAGACAGTAGAGGATGTTGGGGCGGGAGTCGGAGGCGAGAGTGGTGAGGGAGAAGAAGCAGAGGGAAAGGAGAATCAGCGCGGCGAAGTACTTTAGCGGAGCGCGGCTGTCCTCAGCCGAAGCGGAGACGATTTGGAAAGGAGGGACTAATTGATCTGTTAGCCTGCAAGCGACTGTCCGCGCTGCGGCTGGGGACAGCCGCGCTCCGTTGAGGCGGGCGTCTGGACGGTTTGGGTTGCGTTTGCCTGGTTCTGTCGTTGTCTGAGGCAGGTGGTTGGAATTATGGAGCCTCGTTATCTCGGCTGCTACGGAGGGTAGGTGCGGATTCACTTGGCGGCTTGTTGGGTGCGGGTGGTGGGGATTTTGATGGCGGTCAGGGTGCCGTCGAAGGCGGTGACGTAGGCATTGGCGCCGTCGCAGGCAACGGAGGACATCACGAAGAGTTCGGGGGAGGCGGAGTATTTCCAGAGGACTTCGCCTTTATCGGCGGACACGGCGGAGACGGTGCCTTTGGAACTGCAGACGTAAACAACGCCGTTCTTTTCGACAGGGGCGGTCGGGATTGCGCCGAGGTGCACGGCGTCGGAGGGCAGGGACCAGATTTCCTTGCCATCGCTGTCTATTTTGGCGAGGCCGCCGTTGACCTTGCGAAGATAGACGTGGTGGCCGTCTTCCGAGAGGCCGGTGGCGGAGACTTCCTTCTGGCTGGAGATGCGTTCGCCGGTTTCGGCGTTCAGGATGGTGAGGTAGAAGTTGCGGTCGGCAACGAGGAGTTTGCCTTCGGCGACAACGGGCATGGCGTCGGCGGGGCTGTAGTAACGCTTGGCGGCCTTCGCGGTGCGCGAGCCTTCGCCTTGTTGCTTCCAAATGAGTTTGCCGCTCTTCGCGTCCACGCAGCGGACGTATTCATCCCACGCGCCATAATAGACTTTGCCGTTGGCGACGAAGGGCTTGGATTCGACGGCATAACCGGCGTCGTCGTTGACCCAGGCTTTCTTGCCGGTGGCGGCGTCGAGGGCGTAAAGCTTTCCGTCGTTGCAACCAAAAATGACTTTGCCCTCGGCGAGCACCGGCGAGGAATAGACGGCATCGTCAGCTGTGAATGACCACAAGGGCTGGCCCTTGAGGCTGTAGGCGGCGACGACGCCCAAGCCGTTGCCGACGATGACCTTGTCTTCGGCGACGAGTGGTTCGGCGAGAATTTCCGCGCTGGTGGCGGCGGTCCAAAGTTCCTTGCCGGATTTGCTGTCGTAAGCATGGAGGCGGCCGTCATTCGCGCCGACGTAAACCACGCCGTTGGCGATTGCCGGGGGGACTTTGCTGGACGCGGCCAGATAGGCGCGCCAGGCGGTCGGGGAGCCGGCGGGTTCAAGGAAGAATTCGGTGCTGCGGGTGTAATGCTTGCCGCCGCTCGAAAAGGAAACGCGCAGGTTGTGAGCGCCGGGCAGGAGCTTTTCGAGTTCGGCTTGGCCGGAGGCTTTCCACTGGCTGCCGGCGCCGGAGAGTTTGAGATCGCCGGTGACGTCATCGTCCACGGAGTAGGTGGCGTTGCTGATGGTGGTCTGGCCGTCGAGTTGGGCGGCGATGTTCAGGGTGCGGGGGCTGCTGCCGCGGAAACCGGGCGCGGTGATTTCTATGACGGGGTAGTCGCTTTTAAGCGGCAGCGTTTTCTGGAGCAGCTTCAGCTCGGGATTGGTTTTGCCGTTGCTCCAATAGCCGGCGCGCAGGATGCCGTCTTTAATGGAGACGATGGCAAACCCTGCGTTGGGGCCAAAGGTCGAGCCGCCGGTCATTTGGTCCATGCCTTCGACGGCCTTGTAAACATGCGCGTGCGAATGACCGGCCAGCATGAGCGCGGTATTCTTGCGCCGCAGGACGTCCATGAGGCGTTCCCAGTCGTAGCGGCTTGCGAATTCAACGCCGCCCAGCGGGTGGTGAAAGAAAATGAAAACCGGCGTGGTGGGCGGGACTTTTTCCAGATCCTTTTGCAACCAGAGTAATTCCTCTTCGCCGACCGAAGGACGCGGGTCCTGCGCGGTGGGAGTCATGAACGCGATGAAATGGCAGCCGTTCTCGTCGAAGGAGTAATAGGGTGCGTGACCGCCGTCGCGGAAACTTTTGATGTTCGCGCGCCAGGTGTTGTCATGATTGCCGAGGGAGGAATAAACGGGGAAGCCGACGTCCTTCCAATAGGATTGATATTCCGCCCACCAGCCGCGGCCGCCGCCGAATTCGGTGAGGTCGCCGGTGACGATGGCGAAGGAAGGTTTCTGGATGGTGACGCCGAAGGGCTCGAAATTGATGTCGCCGAGGCCGCGCATGCGCGAGATGGTCTCGCGGCTCTGGGGCATGGGTGTGTGGACGTCGCTGGCGTGGATGAAAGTGAAGTCGGCGATGGGTTTGGGGGGCGGCTCGGGCTTGGGATGGCAGCCGCAGACCGTAAGAAGTGCCGCCGCCAGAAGAATAAAGAAGCCTGAGGAGAAGAGATGTTTGAGACGAGTCGGGTGGCCTGAATTCACCCACAAATGTTGGCGGGCGGTGGAGTGGGGGTCAAGTCACGAAAGGGCCGGGGCGCAGCCGGACTGTAACCCATGTCGTTGCGAGCGCGTTGGATTTTCGCCTTTCGGGCTTTTGGCTGGCGGGTATCCTCACGGCGATGAACCAATCCAACGGCTTCCGGCAACAGCTCGTGGTTTGGGGCGTGGTGTTGTGCGTGTGGGCGGCGCTGGTGCTGGCGTTCACGGCACAACTGGTCTTCACCAACTCGATGCCGTGGAACGAGGCGATCTGGATTTCGCTGCGGGACTGGCTGCCATGGGGGTTTTTGTCGCCGCTCGTGGCGGGGCTGGCGTTTCTTTTTCCATTCGAGCGTGGACGGTTGAGGTGGAGCATTCCGGCGCACATCCTGGGATGCATCATCGCGGTTGTGGTGTGCGAATTGCTCGCGCCTGCGGGTCCACAACCGCAGAATCGTTTCCCGGGTGGGACGCCGCAGGAACGCTTTCGCCAGAATCCGGCCAGCGCGCCTCCCGAAGACGGGGCGGCATTTCCGCGCGGTCCCGGTCAGCCGCAGGGATTTCCACCGGAAGGAGCGCCGCCGGGAGGCGGGCCGCCGCCTTTTGGCGCGGGAGATCGCCGACCGTTGCTGGCGAACGCGCGGCCGATGCGCGCGCGATTCAATCTCGCGGTGTATTTCGTCATCGTGAGCATCGTTCAAGCTTTCAACCAGTTTCGCCGCACGCAGGAGCGCGAACGCAAGGCGGCGGAGCTCGAGGCGCGGCTGGCGCAGGCGAAGCTGCAGGCGCTGCGAATGCAACTGCATCCCCATTTTTTGTTTAACACGCTGAATGCGATTTCCACGCTCGTGCACAAGGATCCACACGCGGCGGATGAAATGATCGTGAATTTGAGTGAGTTGCTGCGCGCGGCGTTGGACACGACGAACGACCAGGAGGTTTCATTGCGGCGCGAGTTGGAATTTTTGGATCGGTATTTGGAAATTCAGCAAGTGCGTTTCGGCGACCGGCTGCGGGTTGAAAAGTTGGTGGATGCCGCGGCGCTGGATGGCAAGGTGCCGACGTTGATTTTGCAGCCGCTCGTGGAGAACGCGATCAAGCACGGGATCGAGCCGCAGACGAATTCGGGGCTGATTGAGATCGGCGCGTGGCGGCGGGAGGATCGGTTGCGGCTGCGGGTGCACAACAACGGCGTGCCGATCCGCGCGGTGGCGCGGGAGTCCATGGGCATCGGGCTGGCGAACACGAAGGCGCGGCTGGAGGAGCTTTACGGTAGCGGCGGGCAGATCCTGCTGACGAGCGGGGCGGACGGAGGTTTTACGGTGGAGATGGAGATTCCCTATCATGACGAAAATACGCACGCTCATAGTTGACGACGAACCGCTGGCGCGCGAGCGCGTGCGCGGCATGCTGGCGCAGGAACCGGACATCGAAATTCTCGGTGAGGCGGGCTCGGGTTCCGAAGCGGTGGCGGCGATTCGCAAGCACGAGCCGGACCTGGTGTTTCTGGATGTGCAGATGCCGGGGATGGATGGGTTCGAGGTGTTGCGGGAATTGGGGAAGGAGAGGCTGCCGCTGGTGATTTTTGTGACGGCGTACGATCAGCATGCGCTGAAGGCATTCGAGGTGCATGCGCTGGATTATATTTTGAAGCCGTTCAAGCAGGCTCGGTTTGCGGAAACGATAGCGCGGGCGAGGAGCATGCTGGCGCAGAAGCAGGCCGGGGCGATCTCAAAGGGGCTGCTGGATTTGCTGGGACAGACGAAACCGGAGAAGGAACGGCTGGCGCGCATCGCGGTCCGGGACGGGGAGAAGGTGGTGTTCGTGAAGACGGCATTGATCGAGTACGTGGAAGCGGCGGGGAATTATGTGGTGCTGCACGCGGGGAAGGAGAACCACGTGGTGCGGGAGACGTTGACGGCGTTGGAGGAGCAGTTGGATCCGAAGCAGTTTGTGCGGATCAGCCGTTCGACGCTGGTGAACGTGGACCAGATCAAGGAGTTGCAGCCGATGTTCAAGGGGGAGCACGTGGTGGTGTTGCAGAATGGGAAGCAGCTTACGATGACGAGGGGTGTGCGGGAGTTGCAGGAGCGGATGAGGTTTGCGTAGGGGACGGGGATTACGATTAAGAGGGAATGGCAGACGAGTTTGGCAAAATCGAATTGGGAATTCGCAATTGGTGGTGAGCGGGACGGCCGCATTTTTGCTGGGAAAAAGTGCGCTGCGACGCTGGCGGTGCTTGCATGGAATCAGTCCCGGGGCATAGGCTGTTTTTGTCATGCAAACGCGTTTTGACCTCACGCAAGCCGACATCCCCAAAGCCTGGTATAACCTGTTGCCGGATTTTCCCGAGCCGTTGCCACCGCCGCTGCATCCGGGCACAAAGCAGCCGCTGCCCGCGGAGGCGATGTATGCGTTGTTTCCGGAGAGCCTCGTCGCGCAGGAAATGAGCCCCGAGCCATGGATCGAGATTCCCGATCCCGTGCGCGACATTTACGCGCTCTGGCGGCCGACGCCGCTGCTGCGGGCGGTGCGCTTCGAAAAGGCGCTCCAGACGCCGGCGCACATTTACTACAAGTACGAGGGCGTCAGCCCGGCGGGGAGTCACAAGGTGAACACCTCCGTCGCGCAGGCGTATTTCAACAAGGCAGCGGGCACCAAACGGCTGGCCAGCGAAACTGGAGCCGGCCAGTGGGGCGCTTCGCTCGCGATGGCGAGCCGGATGTTCGGGCTGGAGTGCAATATCTACATGGTGAAGGTCAGCTACCAGCACAAGCCGTATCGCCGGATGCTGATGCATACGTGGGGCGCCACGGTTCATTCCAGCCCGAGCGATCAGACGGAATACGGGCGCAAGGTGCTGAAGGAGGATCCAAATTGTCCCGGCAGCCTGGGCATGGCGATCAGCGAAGCCATCGAGGACACGCTCAAACATCCGAACACGAAGTACTCGCTTGGGAGTGTGCTGAATCACGTGTGTCTCCATCAGACGGTGATCGGCCAGGAGAGCATCCGGCAGATGGAAATCGCGGGCGAGGAACCCGACGCCATCTTTGCGTGTTGCGGCGGCGGCAGCAATTTTGCCGGGCTGGCATTTCCGTTTCTGCAAAAGAAGATAAAGGAGAAGAAATCGTATCGCATTGTCGGAGTGGAACCTTCGGCCTGCCCAACGATGACGCAAGGCGAGTTGCGCTATGATTTTGGTGATACGGCGGAGATGACGCCGATGATGATGATGCACACATTGGGGCACAACTTCATGCCGCCGGCGATTCATGCGGGCGGGCTGCGTTACCACGGGATGTCGCCGATGGTGAGCCACGCGCTGAAGCTGGGCTTGATGGAGGCGGAGGCGTATCACCAGACGAAGGTCTTCGAGAGCGCGACACTTTTTGCGCGCACGGAGGGCATCGTGCCCGCGCCGGAATCGGCACACGCGATTGCGGCGGTCGCGGAGGCGGCGGTGAAGGCGCGGGATTTCGGCAAGAAGCAGGTGTTGCTGTTTAACCTGTCCGGGCACGGGCTGCTGGATTTGAGCGCGTACGAGACGTATTTGAGCGGGAAGTTGGTGGATGCGTAGCTGAGGCGGGGAGGATTAGGATTAAGATTACGAGCAGGGTTAGGATTAGGACGGACCTGAAAACACAAAGTCCCTGCCAGGTCTTTCGACCCGACAGGGACTAAATGGGTGGTGGGAGTTCGCCAGGCTCTCTTTCCCATTACCGACATTAGGCGCCCTGCGTGAGCGGGGCTGCCGGTTTCCCGACGCTATTCTCCACGGCAAGCGGAGTTCTCTCGGCCTCGTAGCAGGGCCGTCCAGTTTCGCGTTTTGCGCGAGCGCTGGATTTTGAGTGAGGCTTTTCAGCTCGCTTGGGCTGGTGGTTGCGCCACCGGCTTGCGAACCAGGTCCAGACACGACTGTGTTTTTGGTCCGCGTCTCGACCGATTAGCTCCGGGTCAGCCGCCGCTTTTGACGGCGCGTTCGCCCGGGGCCACGGGTCTCGCCTCTTCACTCTCAGGTTGCCTTTATTCACAGGCCAGCGGTGTCGTTTGTGGCATCGCCGGCGTTTCGGAAGGTTTTCACAGATCCTGCCAAGATCTCGTGTCCTACCCGGCACGCGCTCTCTTTTTGTCCCGCCTTTCGGCGTCTTTCTTTTCGTGGCTGCCCTGTGTTTCAAGGACCGCCCGATCACGCGCCCGTGCTGGTGCGCAGTAGCAACCGTATACCCTCTGGTAACTGCGATCCACCCGGACTCGAAACAAATCCGGGCTGCTTGACTCGGCTCGAAACGGTTTCTAATCGCTTCTCGACCGCTCAGTTCCCTGATCGCGTTTACTGGCAGTGCGCGAACACCGCCAGAGGAACTGGTGAATTCTGCCTCCGCCTCCGCGTCTTGCGACTCGGTTTGAGAGGGGTCGCGCCAACCAGCCTGACGCGGCCTTTCCCCAGTCACCTGGGATTATCCTTGAGACGTCCGGCTTCAATCTGTTGATCGCCGCCGTTCATCTCAGTTCTTTCAATGAACTGGGAACAGATTAGCAGAAATGCGGCGCCCGCGTACAAATTCTTATGCACAGGTTGTTCACCGGATTTGCGCTGTGAATAATTGGTGAACAAGTCAGAACGATTAAGAATGACAAGGCTGGCGGAGGGGATTTGCGAGCAGTTATTCACCGTTCGACCGCGGCGGGCGAGGTCACGGTGAACAAGTTTTTTAGCCGAAAGGAGAGTTTTTTGAGTAGCAGCCGAGGTAACGAGGCTCCATCTAATTGAACACGCTGGGGCTTCCGCAAATAGAGAGCCTCGTTATCTCGCCTTGCGGCGCTGCCACCAAATTCAAACGCCTACTTCACCTTCAAGCGCATGAAATTCTTCATAATTTCACGACCGCTTTCGGTGAGAATACTCTCGGGATGAAATTGTACGCCCCAGATCGGCAGCTCCTTATGCTTCACGCCCATCACTTCGCCTTCCTCGGTCTCAGCGGTGATTTCCAAAACGTCCGGCATGCTGCTGCGTTCGATGACGAGCGAGTGATAGCGCGTGGCCGCGAAGGGATTCGGCATCCCTTCGAACAGGTCCTTCCCGTTGTGCTTAATGAGCGAAGTCTTTCCGTGCATCATCCGGTAATTGACGATCACGTTGCCGCCGAAGACGTGGCCGATGCATTGATGGCCGAGGCAGACGCCGAAGGTGGGGACCTTAGAGCCGAATTCGCGGATGACATCATTCGACATCCCGGACTCACGCGGAGAGCAGGGCCCCGGCGACACGAGGATGCGCTCGGGATTCAACGAGCGGATTTGGTCGAGCGTGACCTGATCGTTGCGATGCACCTGCACGTCCACCTTCATCTCGCCCAAATACTGCACGAGGTTGTAGGTGAACGAATCGTAATTGTCCAAAACCAGAACCATAAATAACGCGTCCAACTTAGCCCAATTCTCCAAAATGGAAAGCAGGGACTACTTGCTCTTTCCCTTAAAGAGTTCCATTTGCAGGCTTTTGAAGAAGTCGTAGTTTTTCAAGA
>CAYUVH010000039.1:0-370413 GCA_964448135.1 uncultured Verrucomicrobiota bacterium
ATTGGCATGGCCGCCGCCGTTGTTGCGCACGGGTCCGCGGATGTCGGCGGGCACGGCGTCCAGGTTGCGGATGAGGTCCTCGATGGATTTGCTTTCCAGGTCGGCTTTGCCCGCGATGGCCTTGTTCAGGTTCGTGACATAGGTCGCGTGATGCTTGCCGTGATGGATTTCCATCGTCTGGGCGTCAATGTGCGGTTCCAGGGCGTCCTTGGGGTAAGGGAGTGCCGGTAGTTCGTATGGCATAAATGTTCCTGTCTGGTTGAGTTGTCTGCTTAACTTTCCGTGTCGGGTCCGGCCCCACCCGCAGGCGGCACGCGAACCGCCCGCAACATAGCACTGCTTCGCCGCATTCAGCAAGTGTCCGGGCTCCGAGAACAAAGTTGACCGCCGCGGGCGCGGCTGGTAGCTTGCGCGCCCCGTGGTTGACGGGAGATATGCGACACACGATTTCAGTGCTGGTGGAAAACAAGTTTGGCGTCCTGACGCGCGTGGCGGGGCTGTTCAGCGGCCGCGGCTACAATATTGACACGCTCAACGTCGGTCCGACGCAGGATCCCACGGCCTCCCGCATGACGATCGTCACCCGCGGCGACGACGCCACGCTGGACCAGATCGTGAAGCAGCTCAAGAAGCTGCCCGACGTGCTGAAGGTGCAGGATTTCCGCGCGGACGAATTTGTGGACCGCGAGCTGGTGCTGATCAAGGTGTCCGTGGACCAGAAGACGCGGGCCGAGGTGATGCAGATCACGGATATTTTCCGGGCGAAGATTGTGGACGTGCAACCCAAGACGTTGACGATCGAGGCCACGGGCAGCGAGGCGAAGGTGCAGAAGTTTCTCGATTTGATGGAGACTTTCGGCGTCGTCGAGCTGACGCGGACGGGTAAAGTGGCGCTTTCGCGCAAGTAATCAACGGCGAAAAGCGCCGAAATCCGGCCAAACTCGCCGAAAAGACGCAGGATTGCGTTTGACGGAAGGCGAAATGCGGCTAGGATTTGACCCCCTTAATTAAAATACAAATATGGCTACCATTGATTTTGGCGGAGTGAAGGAAACGGTTGTCACCCGCAAGGAATTCTCCATGGCGAAGGCGCGCCAGACGCTCAAGAACGAGACGATCGCCATCATCGGCTACGGCGTCCAGGGCCCCGCCCAGGCGCTGAACCTGCGCGACAACGGCTTCAACGTCATCATCGGCCAGCGCACGAAGGACCGCGCCATTCGCGATGGCTGGGTTCTCGGCAAGACGCTGTTCGACATCGACGAAGCCGTCCGCCGCGGCACGATTGTGATCCTGCTGGTTTCCGACGCGGCCCAGCGCACCATCTGGCCGTTGGTGAAGGCCAACCTGCAGCCGGGGGCCGCGCTGGCCTTCTCGCACGGATTTGCCATCACCTACGGCAAGCAAACGGGCGTGGTGCCGCCGAAGAACGTGGACGTGATTCTCGCGGCGCCGAAAGGCTCGGGCACCTCGGTGCGCCGCAATTTCCTGACCGGCGCGGGCATCAATTCCAGCTACGCGGTTGGCCAGGACGCGACCGGCCGCGCGAAGGAGCGCTGCATCGCCCTGGGCATCGGCATCGGCTCGGGTTACCTGTTCCCCACGACCTTCAAACGCGAAGTGTTCAGCGACCTCACCGGCGAACGCGGCGTGCTCATGGGCGCGCTGGCGGGCATCATGGAGGCGCAGTATGAAGTGCTGCGGAAGAACGGCCACTCGCCGAGCGAAGCCTTCAACGAAACGGTCGAGGAGCTGACGCAGAGCCTCATCCGGCTCGTGGACGAAAACGGGATGGATTGGATGTATTCCAATTGCTCGGCCACGGCGCAACGCGGCGCGCTCGACTGGAAGCCCCGCTTCAAGAAGGCCACCCTGCCCGTCTTCAAGGACCTTTACAACCGCGTCAAGACCGGCAAGGAATGCGCCCGCGTGCTTTCGGCCACCGGCGGCAAGAATTACCAAAAGCAGCTCGACAAGGAATTGAGCGTGCTGGGCAATTCGGAAATGTGGCGCGCCGGCAAGGCCGTCCGTTCGCTCCGTCCGAAGGAACCCGCGCGATTGATCGCGAAGGGCACGGCGGGCGTCGCCGGTCGCGCGAAGAATTAAGCGACTTCCCTGCTAATTACTCGAAATCCCGTTCCGCCGTTGGCGGGGCGGGATTTTTTTGTTTGGCCGCGCACGGTTTCAGAGACGGGCGCTTCAACCAAAAGAAATTGAAGAAATTACCGGGTGAGCTGGTAGAAGCGGAGCGGCAGATTTGAGGACGCCGGATCGGTGAAAAGGAATGGCAGAGCATTCGTCGAGAGATTGCTCCAATTGCTGCCGCCGAGATTGGTGCTGGCCCGAAGCGTGTAGATCAGGCCCGAGGTGGCGCTGTTTGAAACCTGGATTGCACCGTTGGCAGCACGGGCGATACCCAGCACGGGTTGAGCGGCGAAGTCCAGACCGGAAGCTGACGGTCCCACCACCACCGAACGCGAGCCCGGCTGGAAGCCATATCCGGGTGCAGACGGTACCAGGAGATAGGCATTTGAGCTCAAGCCTGACATGGAGTACGCACCGCCCGAGGTCACCGCGGTATTGGTCGTCGTGCCGTTCACGATGTAAACGAATACGCCGGTCAAGCCGTTGGTACCGTCGAGCACCTGGCCGCTGAGCGAATAGGAAGCACCCCCCGAAACCGCGAAATTAAGTGAATCATCATTCGGTGGCACAGACGTGTTCTGCGAAATCGGGAAAAATGAATACGAGCCGCTGGTCGGAGTAACGGCGTAGTTGTCGGGACACAGATTGGGAATCAGGTAATTGCCCGTGGTGGTGGTGACGGAGTTGGAGCTGCCGCTACTGCCAACCGCCGTGACCGTGATCGGCACGCCGGGAGACGCACCGTTTAGCGAACCGCTGATGTGATAGGAGCCCGAAGTCGCGAGGAAATCCACGTTGTTGGTGGTCTGGGCGGAAGTCACGGTGGTGACGCTCATTGCCGGACTCAGACAATATCCGACGGCGGTCACTTTCACGGTGTAAGTCCCCGGGCAAAGGCCCGCCAGCGTGTAATTGCCACCTGAATCGGTCAGCGTGCTGCCGCCTCCAGGCGCCGACACCAGCGCGTTGTTCAGACCGGTAGTGCCGTCGGTGGTAACGCGCCCGCGTATGCGGGCGAGGTTGTTGCTGAAGCTGGTGAAATTCACGCCGTTCGTGCTGGCGCCCAGCGTGATCGTGAACGATTGCGGCGTGAACATGCGGCAGGCCTGGGTCGGCGCGATCACGTAAGTGCCGGGGCAAAGCGAGAGCGTGTAGAAGCCGTTGACGTCGGTGTTCGTGGAAAAAGCAGTGCCCGCCGCCATGACCGTGATGTTGGCGATGCCCGAACCGCCGTCCGTGACGCGGCCGCCGATCGTTCGCGTGTCACTGCTCGCCAGGAAACTTGCGTTGGTGACGGTGGAGTTGGTGGAGCCGACCGCGATGGTGCGCGAGGACGGTGTAAATGCGGTGCACGTTTGGTTGGGCGTGATCGTGTAAGTATTCGCGCACAAATTCGGGAAGGAGTACGAGCCATCCGCCGCGGTGACCGTGAAGTTGGTCCCGCTCGCGGTCGTGGCGAGGACGGTGACGCTCGCGATCGCGCCGCCCGAGTTGTTGGTCAACCGGCCGCTGATCGAATTGAAGCTGTTGCTGGCGTAGAAATTAATGCCCAGCGCGTTCGTGGGACCGAGGTGAACGGAATAGTTCGTGGGAGTAATGGAGCCGCAGGCGTAAATGCCGTGAGCCACGGTATAGGTGGTGTTCGAGGGCAGGCCGAAAAAGACGTAGTTGCCGTTGATGTCGGTGACCGTCGAGTTAGTTCCGGCCGTGAAGGTAACGCCACTGACGCCATTTGAACCGGTCGAATCGAAAAGCCGGCCGGCGATGGCGAAGTTGCTGATCACAATGAGGGTGGCGGGCTGGCTGGTGACGGACCCGTAATTGTTTTGAACGATTACGTCATACTGCCCGGCATCGGAGGCATGGACCGGCGAGACGGTGTAGGCGGAGGACGGAAACAGTCCCACATTCGTGCCATTGAACCGCCATTGGTAACCAAGCTGGGAGCCGAGAGCACCCACGCGAAACGTGGCGCTGCTTCCGACAAACACCACCAGGTTCGTGGGCTGCGAAGTAATCTGCGGCGGGCCGGCAACCGTGAGCGTGACGATCGCGCTGGTGGCGACGCCGTACTGGTTGGTCAGGACCACGGAATACTGGCCGCCGTTGCTCAGCTGCACACTGGAGATTACCAGATTCGTGGCGGTCTGGCCCGGCAAGGCATTGGTTCGATTGAAGTACCACTGGTAAGCCGGGGCCGGCGTGCCCGAGCCCGAAACCGTGAAGGTGGCGACGCCACCAACCGAAGCCGTGAAATTCGTGGGCTGCATGGTGATTACCGGGGGGTAGATCACGGTCAGCGTTGCCGGAGAACTGGTGACCGAGCCGAAGGAATTGCTCACGATCACGGAGTAAATTGTGCCCTGCGTATCCTGGCTGGCCGTCACGCTGAATGCGGAACTCGTCTCACCATCAAGAATCTCATCCGTGGTTTGCCATTGGTAAGCCAGATTGTCACCGAAAGCGACCACGGTGAACGTGGCCGTGCCGCCGTTCGTCTGGGTGATGCTCTGGGGTTGTTGCGTGATGATGACATGCCGCACCGACTCGTACGCGCCGATGTCGCAGGTGCCGTCGCGCGGCGCGCCCCGTTGATCGGTTGGCAGACACCAATTGGTGTTGCCCTTGTCAATCGCCGGGCTGCCGTTGGTAATCGCCATCGTCAGCGTGGGGCCGCCATTGTCGGCGAGCGGCTGGAGCTTGGCGTCGGTGTTGGCGCGGCTCGTGGCGCCGAAGGAGACACTGGAGTCCGAGCTGAGATTGTTTCCGGAGTCGGTGATGGGAGAGCCGCTGGCGGCCCAGCCGTTGTTGCCGCCAAGATTGGTTGAAAGAATCGAGTTCTTCAGCTTGAAACTGCCCAAGCTGTTGGCGATGTCACCGCCACGCGAGGCGCCGGGAGATCCATTTGCGCCCGAGCTGGGAGCGCTGCCGCCCAGGCCGTTGGTGCCGCCGACCGCGCCGCACGAAGAGAAGGTGCAATTCACCACCGTCACGGTTCCCGTGCTAGACAGGCCGCCGCCCACGCCGTTCCCGCCGTTGCCACCCTTGCCGCCGGTGAAAGAGCCAGGCCCGCCGTCGCCACCAATGCCCCCCGTCGCGGTGTCACTAAAGAATGTGGAGTTCGTGAGAACCGCCGTCCCCACCACGTACACCGCACCACCGAAGGCATCCCCGCCGCGCGCTCCGGCCACGCCAGCACCTGCGCCAGACGTTCCGCCAGCACGGGCAGCGCCGCCCTGCGCGGCGTTGCCGTTGAACGTGCAGTTTACGATCGACAGCGTCAGGCCATTATATACCGCCGCGCCCCAACCACCGGAGCCCGCGCCACCGGTGCCCGGATACCCCGGAAAAGGCCCGGAGCCATTGGTCCCGCCAAAACCGCCATCGCCGCCCAAGGCAAGGTTTCCCGTAAACGAGCAATCGCGCATCCGCAACGTGCCCGCGTTGTAGATCGCCCCGCCATAGCCATCGGCGCCCCTCGCCCCATTACCGCCGTTACCGCCCTGGAAAGTTCCGTTCCCGCCGTTGCCACCGTTCCCGCCGTCGCCGCCTATCACTTCGTTGGTTTGAAACTGACAGTCGAACAGCTGCACAGTACCGGCGTTGTAAATTGCCCCACCCCGCGCCTCCGCGCCGGCCGTGGCATTTCCACCGTTCGCCCCGACAGTCACGTTGTTGGTGCCGCCGCTGGTTCCATCGCCGCCGTTGTATCCCAGTGCGACATTACCCGCGAAGAAACAATTGCTGAAAGTGACCAGCGCGCTACCCGCCACGTAAAGACCGCCGCCGGTGGTCGCTGTTTTCCCACCAATAAACGAAATTCCATAAAAGGAAACCGTCTTGCCCGACTTGATGTTGAACAAGCTGACCCCATTCGAACCGCCCACACCCACAAAACTCACGCTGAATCCCGCGGCGTCCACGATGACGTTGTTCGTAATCTGAATCGTGTTCGAGATCGTGATTGAACAGTCCTCGCTGAACGAAACGTAACCGCCGCCGGCTATCGCCGAGATCAGCGCGGCCCGCGTGCAATTGGTCACGTCGCCATCAGCCCGCGCGAGCGGAACCAGGCCGAGCAAGGCGCAACTGAGCAGGAGCTTGTATCTCACAGCACGGAATAGTTTCAGCCAGGAGTCAGGCCCGGCAACAAGCTGGACTAAGGAACCTCCTCCTCGTTGCCGTTGGCGGGCGGCGTGGTCGGTGGGGCGATGTTTACGGGCGGCGGCGGAGCGACGGAATTAACCGGCGGCATGCTCGTGTCGGTATTGACCGGCGGAACCTTGGAATCCGTGTTCACCGGCGGCGCTTTCGTGTCCGTATTGACCGGCGGCCGCTTCGCGTCGGTATTGATGGGCGGCCCCTTGGTGTCGGTATTGACCGGCGGGGCTTTGGCGTCGGAGTTTACCGGAGGTTTCATGTCGCTCGGGCCGGGTGCTCCTGGCAGAGGCCTGGCCGGTTCCTGAGCGTCAATTTTTGCCCTATACTCCTTCATCTCCTCCGTGTCGTATTTCCTGAGTTCCTGGATTTCCTTCAGCTCGCGTCTGGCCGCCTGGTGGGCATCGGCGGCCGCCTTGGTTTCTTCGCGTTTCATTTCAAGGCGGGCGCGGGCGACACCGGGCATTTTCTGGGTCTCCAACTCGGCGACATCCGCGGCTATCTGCGGCGTCTCCAGCACGGTGGGGCGAATTAGCACCACCAACTCCTTGCGCTGCTCGGAGGTGTTGCCGCTCTTGAACAAATAACCCAGCAGGGGGATGTCCATCAGGAAGGGCACGCCCGACGCGCTCTTGGACTTGTCCGTCTCGATCAAGCCGCCCAGCATAATGGTTTCGTGATTGCGCACCGCCACCTTCGCCTGGGCTTCCTTCGAGCTGGTGATCGGAACCTCGCCTACTCCTTGAATCACGACATTGCCTTGGAAGCTGTCGATCTTCTGGTGAATGTCCATGACCACCAACCCCTCGACGTTAATGAGCGGAGTCACGTCCAGCTCGACACCGATCTGGAGCTGTTGGATGGAGGCGTAGGATCCAAAGGAACCGCCGCCGTAGTAGCTG
The DNA here is from genome assembly GCA_964448135.1 of uncultured Verrucomicrobiota bacterium. Taxonomy (GTDB): domain Bacteria; phylum Verrucomicrobiota; class Verrucomicrobiia; order Limisphaerales; family UBA8199; genus CAYUVH01. Next base: position 7,206 of record CAYUVH010000039.1, read on the forward strand.
CCGTTCGGGTAAGGCCGCGATTCACCGACGAAGAGCTGCGCCTTTTCATTGTGCGAGGTCTGGATGCGCGGGCGCTGCAGGATCTTCGCGCGGCTGTCGCTCTCCACCGCTTGCAGCGTCACGTCGAGATCCTGGTTGAATTGCATCAGGTAGTTGAAACCGCCGATCAGGTTGCCGGCGGCGTTCGTGCCGCTGGAAGGCGAGATGAAATCACTCGGTGAATAGAATGGCCGGCCCACTGCGCCCACGCCGGTCCAGTTGCCCACGGACTTGGGGTGCTGCAGGTAGGCGATGCCGAACTGCTTGTTGTTCGGTCCCAGGCTGATTTCGATGATGACCGACTCGATCAACACCTGCGCCAGGACCACGTCCAGCTTCTTGATGATGTCTTTGATGGTCTTCATGTCCTCCTTGGAGGCATACACCAGCAGAGAATTGGTCCGCTCGTCGGCGACGATCTTGGTCTGGCCGAGCACCTGGATGTCGCCGGTGACCGAGGCCTTACGAATGATGTTTTGCAGGCGGTCGGTAAAGCTGGAACCTCCGCCGGACGCACCGCCCGGCGTGGTGCCGGTCGTCGTTCCCTGGCGGCCATACGAGCTTCCAAAAGACGAGCCCCCGGGGGTCCCGCTGCCACCAAAGGCGCTGCCACCCGGATTACTCATACCGCCCGAACCGAACGAGCTACTGCGCGAACTGGAGCTGGAACCGGAGCCGCTGGAGGACTTGCCTACGGTGGTGCCACCGCCGCCGGTGCTGAGGCTGTTGAGGGCATTGGCGATTTCGGAAGCGATGGCGTACTTGATCGGGATGACCTCGGACTCGAAATCCGAAGGGATCATGACATCAATACGCTCGATCATTTCCAGCATGCGTTTCACATTTTCCACGTTATCGCGCAAAACCAGGATGCCGCTGCTATCAATGGCAAAAATGGAATTCGGCAGCTTGGCGAAAATCTGCAGGGCCGGCACAATCTCCGTCGGCTTGTTGTATTTCAACTGCACGACGTGCGTCACGTAGGAGCCGAAGTTCGGAAGCATGGTCGCTGGATTGGTGGAGACCGCCCCGCCGGCGGTGTTGGCCTCGGCCATCGGGATGGCCTTCAAAAACTTGTCATCCATCGGAATGATTTCGATGCCGTTGAGGGCGAGGACGGAATCAAGGGCCCGGATGGCTTCCGCCCGGGTGATGGGCGTTTGTGATTCCAGCGTGATCGCGGCCGCCGGCAGACTGGCCGGTCGCAGGATGGTTTTGTTCACCAATTCGGCGTAGTACTTGAGCACATAGTTGAGATCCAGCTGCTCAAACTGAAGGGTTCCCGCCGGCAAGATGTCGTCGGGCGAGGCATTGACGGCGGCTAGGGCCGGCGCAATCGCGGCGGCAACTTTTTCGCTGGGAGCATTGCCGGGAACGCCCGGAGCCGCTCCGGCGGTTCCGCCTGGTGCGCCGGGGAGTCCGCCGGGAGTTGCTGCCCCGCCGGAAGGGGTAAGCGGACGCCTTGGAAGGCGGTTGGCGCCACCATTGGGATCCGCTGCCGCAGCGGCCGCGGCAGCTGCTCTTCCCGCCGTGCCGGCGGCCCGGGCTTTCTCAATCATCGTGCGGCGTTGGATATCTGACGCGCTCATACCCGGAGGCGTCGGCGCCGCCGGCGCCGGAGGCGCATCAGGGGTTTGCGCCGAGACGGTCGCAGCTGCAAGAAACAGCAGGGGGATTATGGTTTTGGCTGTCATGGGCGATTTTTGGTGGCCGCGGCGGTCTGGCCGGCCGCCGGGGATGCGGCTTTGGTCGGTTGTTTCCGTTGGTAGCTGGCGACGAGTTTCACACCCGCGCTAAGCTGCTGGCGCGGCAGATCGGGCCGCAGCGTCAGGTCGCGCACGCGAATGAGCGAAGTGCCGGCCCCCAGTTGATAAAGAAAATCCACCAGCTCCTTCTCTCCGGAAAGGATCTGAAGCGTTTGGAATTGCTCCAGAAAGAACGGGCTGTTCGTGGAGGTGTTCACGCGCGAAGTGTTCTGGATGTTGACGTGGCTTTGTGCGGCTTGCGATTGGATCGTCGTTTGGAACGTGTAAACCATCTCATCGCCCTGTAACGGAGCACTGTCGCCCTGGAGCCTGGCGATCTCTTTTTTATAGTTTGGAATCCGATTCACTTCCTCCTGCCAGCGGTGCAATTTTTTCTCCGCTGTGTCGTATCGGTCCTGGGCCTTCTTCCAGGCCCCGAAATAGGGGAACACCAGCCAGATGTTCAGGACAATGAAAAACACGACTCCCACGCCCACCAGGAAGCGTTTCTCGCCAGTGCGCAGAACGGTTTTTTGTGCCGGCGCCGTCATAAGCCCTCCGATCGCTTGAGGTCCACCGAAAAATTCCAACTCACGGTCGCGCCACCGGGATCCGTATGCTGCACCGTGTGCTCGCCACTGTTCTCATCGAAAAGCGGCTTGCCGGTCTCGCTTTTCGCGGAGCGCAGCGCCTTCTCGAATTCATAAATCTGCTGCACCTGGTCGGTGGGCGCCTTGCCGGCCACGACGAGCTTTTTGCCCTCGCTGAGATTCATGCTCTCCAGCCCCAAATCCCCGCTCAACAATTCGGCGATCTTCTTCCAGCAATCCAGCGCGGCAAATTTCAGCTCGTTCCGCTCCTGCAGGATGGCGAGCTGATCGCGCAACCGGATGGCATTGGTGTAATCGGGTGAAATCTGCACAATCTCTTTTTCCACGGAGTTTGCGCGAAAACCCGTAACACCCACCAGCGCGCCGTAGATCAGCACGCCTACAATGTAAGCGCCGCCAATGGCCAGCAATCCGCGCATCCACAGCTTGTCCACAAACTGCGCCTGGTAGCGTGTGACAAACTCCGTGGGCACCAAGTTGACCCGCGCATCCGCCTGCGTGGCGCGCCGCGCCGTGAGGGCCGCGAGCTGGGACGTCGGCACGGCCGGGGTGGTATCGACCGCATGACCCAGCGCTTCCGTCAGCGCGGCCTGCCACTCCGCAGCGGTAGACCCCGACATCACGAGATGCCAGATCGGCGGCGACGTGAGCCAGCCTTCCATTTCGCCCGCCCAGGCGCTCTGGGTCAGTTGCTCCTTCAGGCTGGCGGCGCGATTTTCCGGCGGCAGCGAAATCAGATCGAGGTTGTGCAGCACACCGCCGTACCACCACGCGGCCACGGCGCTGTTCGCCCCGCCCATCCCTTCGGGATAAATCCACACGCCATCACCCGTGATGGCCGTGGCTTGCAATTGGTCGAGCATCGGCACCTCGAGCCGGTCCGCGAGATATCCCTGCCCTTCGAGCTGGCCGAGATGTTCTTCCACCGAGCTGCGGGAGGCGAGCACGACGATCACCGTCTGCAACTCGCCGGTCGTGTGCGGCAGGACATGAATGCTCCACATGACCTGCACCACGGGGATGGGCGAAAGCTTTTCCAACTGTAGCTCGACCATCGCCACGGTTTCCTCAAAACCGCTTTGCGGCACCTGCACCACGCGCAAATAGACCTGGTCGGCCGGCAGCCACGCGACGTTCAGCTTCTTCTGCCAGAGATTGCGCCAGTCTTTGACGATGCCGCGCCGGGGCAGCGTAGTGCTGGCCGGCGTATTTACTTCGCGATCCAGGGCGAAACGATTGTTTCGCGTATCGAATTGCCACAACTGGCGGCTTTCTCCGCCTTCGCGCAACACGTTGCAGGAAACAAACTTTAAACTGCCCGCGCGTCCCTTGGCCGGCTTGGAGAGAATCGTCGGCGTCAGTGACTCGGTTGCTTCGGTCTTCTTCTTGCCTGAACTGAACACCCATATCAACAAGCCACCGGCCACGACCAAAAGCACGCCGCCGAGAATCGGATAAAAAGCGCGGTTGGCCTTCCAGCGCTGGATCATGCCGGTGAGACCGGCAACGTTATTGGTGCCCGCGAGCCTGGCGGCGGCGTTGGTACCCGTCGCGCCCGGCTTCGCTCCAGGCTGGGGTGGTTTGGCGGCGGAGGCTTGCGGTGGAGGAGCCGGCGTGGGCGGAATCCCCGCTTTTTTGGCAGCGACCGCATTCGTCAGCGCGTTGGTCTTCGAACCGCCAAAACGCGACGCCAGGCCCGGAATGTGGCTGCGTCCAAACCACAGGCCCGCGCCCACGGCACAGACGGCCAGGAATATGAGGAGGCTTTTGAAATTCATTCGCCCAGCGCGGGAGTGGCTTCAGGTCCCGTCAGTCATCGGAGAGGGCGTCGAGGTGCTCTTCGATTTGGGTCACGCGCAACACTTCCTCGATCGTCGTCGTGCCCGCGCGCACTTTATTCCAGCCGTCGGTCCGCAGCGTGCGCATGCCGAACTCCATGGCTTTGGCGGCGATGGTCGTGGCAGCTGAGCGATTCAAGATCAGCGGGCGCAGCTGCTCGTTGAGGATGAGCAATTCGTAGATGCCCTTGCGCCCCTGGTAACCCAGTTGCCGGCATTCCTCGCACCCGGCGCCGTGCCAGAACTTCGCCGTTTCAATCTCCTCCGCTGGAAAGCCAATCCGCCGCAGATAATCGCGTTCAACCTTTTGCTCGACCTTGCAATGCGAACAGATGGTGCGCACGAGACGTTGCGCCATGACCGCTTCCACCGAGGACGCCACCAGGAACGGCTCGATGCCCATGTCAATCAGACGCGTGAACGCGCTGGGCGCGTCGTTTGTGTGCAGCGTGCTGAAGACCAAGTGACCCGTGAGGGCGGCGCGAATGGCGATTTCCGCCGTTTCCAAATCGCGCACCTCACCGACCATGATCACGTTCGGGTCCTGGCGCAGGATATGCCGCAGGCCCATTGCGAACGTCAGGCCAATCTCGGGACGCACCGCGATCTGGTTGATGCCCTTGAGTTCGTATTCGACCGGCTCCTCAATCGTGATGATCCGTTTGTGCACGGAGTTGATCGTGCTGAGGAACGCGTAAAGCGAGGTGGACTTGCCCGAACCGGTCGGGCCGGTGACGAGGAAGATGCCGTGCGGTTTGATGATGATCTCGCGAATCGCATCCTCTTCCATCTTGGAAAAGCCCAGCTTCTCCAGGCTGAGGAAGATTTTGCCGCGCGTCAGCAAACGCAGCGACACGCTTTCGCCGTACACCGTCGGTACCGTCGAAACGCGAATGTCGATTTCCTCGCCCTTGATGCGGACGTTGATGCGTCCGTCCTGCGGCAGGCGCTTTTCCGAAATGTTCATTCCGGACATGACCTTGATGCGCGAAATGAGCGCCGACTGGAAGCGCTTCAATTGCGGCGGCATCGGCGTCTGGTGCAGGATGCCGTCAATGCGATAGCGAATGCGCAGCTCGTCTTCAGCCGGCTCAAAGTGAATGTCCGTCGCGCGATCCTTGTAAGCTTCCCAGATGACCTGGTTGACGAACTTGATGACGCTCGCTTCCTGGTCGCTCTCGGTGATTTCCTTGTCGAGCGGGATGTCCAGGTCCATCGTATCGTCGCCCGAGTCCATGGCATCGAGCGTGTCGGCGCCGACGCCGTACAAATTCTTGAGCGCTTTCTCCAGGTCCATGCGCGTGGCCAGGGCGAACTGGACGGGACCGCGCACGTCGAAGCGCACCGCGGCGAGCATCGCCGTGTCGAACGGATTGTTCACCACCACCTGCAGCACACCGTTCTCGACGGAGGTCGGCAGCACGGAATATTGGAGGGCGACTTTCGTCGAGAGGCGGCTGCGGGCCTCGGCCGACACCTTCAGCTTCGGCAAATCCAGGAACGGCCACTTCATCGCCTCGGCGAGCTTCTGCAGGAAGGCGTCCTCAGCCAGACCGCGCTCACGCGAGATGAAACCGAGCAAGGTCTCGGTGGAGCCACTGGTGACGGCCACGCGCCACGCCTTGGTCCACTCCTCCAACTGGTCCGGAGTGGCCAGTTGAAGCTGCGACAGAAATGATTTTAACGATACAAATGCCATTTAGCCGGGCAGCTCACGCCACCCATAAATCTAAACAGCGCAAACTAGGGAAAGTTGCGCGACGGGTCAAAGATATTGCGTGGTCTTACGGACAAATCGGGTCGCCCTCGAACACGCCAGTTGTGATCGTAGGAGCTTAGCACGGCATGGAAGCTCGCGAAACTATGCAAATTGCCCGAGTGGGGAAACAACTCCTTGTCATCGCGCGGGGAGGAAAACCGGACGCTTCACGTTATGCGCGCCAGGAGCTTCACCTGCCGCCGGGGCACAGAGTGCTTCGGGTTGAAGACCCGGGAAAGCTTGTGGATCAACGAAGGAGGCCTGTAGGGAAATCCCTTCCATTTGGCACCTTCCCCGTGCGTCCCAACTCAATCCCACTCCTCTCTGCCCTCAGCTTTCACTCATTTCTTGATTCCCCGCGCCCGACGTGGCCCAAATCCCGGTTTCCCTTTCAAATCTCCTTCGAATTGCCTAGTCTCCCGGGGATGAATTTGACCGAGATTCTCTCGAATGAAGAATTACGGCTGCGGGAATTCCCTGTGGCCAAAGACAAGATCTTCCTCGGCCACGCGGGCGACTGTCCCCTGCCCCATCGCGTGGCCAAACGGATCGCCGATTACGCCTACGAGGCCGCGACGGGCGACCAGGAAAAGTTCGTCTGGCCGATGGTGCTGGACGAGGGAAGAAAACTCGGCGCCAAGCTGTTGAGCTGCAAGCCGGAGGAGGTTTCCTTCGTCGGCCCCACCTCGCTCGGATTGAGCCTGATCGCCAGCGGCCTTAAACTCCGCAAGGGCGATAACATCCTCATCTACTTCGACGATTACCCGTCGAATGTTTATCCATGGCTCGCGCTCGCCGAAAAGGGTGTGGGGGTTCGGTTGCTCAGGACCAAAAGCCTCGGCGAAATCAGGGTGGGCGACATTTCGGGCAACGTGGATGAGAACACCAAGCTCGTCGCGCTGGCTTCCTGCCATTTCATCAGCGGCTATCGGATCGATATTTCGGCGATCGGCAAAATGCTGCGCGATAAAGGCATTCTTTTCTGCCTCGATGCCATCCAAACGATCGGCGCGTTTCCGACCAGCCTCGAGTACGTGGACTTCATGGCCGCCGACGCCCACAAATGGCTGCTCGGCCCCTGCGGCGCCGGTCTCATGTATGTCCGCCAGGACTTGCAGGAGCACCTCAATCCCCCGCTCTACGGCTGGCACAATGTGCGTTGCCCGGACTACGTGGCGCAACCCGATGTCGTTTTCCGCGGCGGCCCGCAAAAATTCGAAGCCGGCACGCACAACCTCCTGGGCAACGTCGGCCTGGTTGCCGCGCTCCAGTTGCTCGACGAAGTCGGCATCGACAACATCTCCCGCGAACTGCTCCGCAAGCGCGCCTGGCTCATTCCCGCGCTGCAGGAAAAGGGCTACACCGTGCTGCTCGCCAATGCACCCGCGAACATCGCCAGCGGCATCGTGACCTTCCACAAACCCGGTGAGAATCTCGCCCCCCTGCACCAGAAGCTGCAGGACGCCAACATCTTCACCTCGCTGCGCACCGAGCGTTCGGGCCAGAAATACATCCGCCTTTCACCGCACTTCTACAATACCAATGCCGAATTGAAAAAAGTTCTGGAGCTTTTATGAAAACCCTTCGCTTGCGAATCCAGTTGCCGTGGGCGGCGCTGGTAATGTTGCTGGTTTGCGCGTCCAATCCCGCGCCAGCCGCCGAACAACGCACGACGGAAGAAGTCGCCGCCGGCATCCGCAAGCTTCGCGACTTCGCGATTTATCAGGATCCGAAGTACTATAGCTCCTTTCCCTCTGTGGTCCGTCGATCCAATGGCGAACTGATCGTGGCCTTCCGCCGTGCCCCGGATCGCCGCGCATTTGGCGAAACGCACTACACCCACACCGATCCCAACAGCTACCTGATGCTGGTGCGCTCGAAGGACGACGGTCAGACTTGGAGCGATCCGGAATTGCTCTTCGCCCATCCCTTTGGCGGTTCGCAGGATCCCTGCATGGTGCAGTTGCGCAACGGCAACATCGTTTGCACGAGCTACGGTTGGTGCCTGCTCCGGCCGGAATGGTTCGGCAAAAACACCAATAACTTTCACCACAGCGACTTCGCTTTCATGGGCGGGTACGTGCTGCATTCCAAGGATGGCGCCCGTTCCTGGCAGGGTCCGTTCATTCCGCCGCACGTGGGCGAGAATGACCAGAAGGGCATCTTCGGCGAACCCATCCCCGCCTTCAATCGCGGCGCCGCCTGCCAGGGGCAGGACGGCCGCCTCTATTGGGTCGTCGCCGCCAAGCCCGGCGGCAAAGTCGCCGAATCGGAAACCCACCTTTTGATTTCCACGAACGAGGGCCGCAACTGGCAATACTCCTGCCCCGTTGCCCGCGACAACAAAGCCGGTTTCAACGAAACCTGCCTTTACGAAACCCCGCGCGGCGATCTCGTCGCCTTCATGCGCACCACCGGCTTGGACGACCACACCGCGATCGCGCGTTCCTCCGATCACGGCGCTTCATTCCAGCCCTGGCAGGATGCTGGTTTCCAGGGCCACCCGCACTACGCCTTGCGCCTGCCCGACAAGCGCGTGCTCCTGGTTTACGGCTATCGCCACCAACCGTTCGGCATCCGCGCCCGCGTGCTGGACGAAGACTGCACCCGCGTCGGCGAGGCGAAGGAAATCATCCTGCGCGACGACGGCGGCAGCGGCGACATCGGCTATCCCTGGGCCACGATGATCTCCAAGCACCGCGCTCTGGTCGTGTACTACTTCAACCACGCCGACGGACCCCGTTATATCGCGGGCACAATCCTGGAAATCCCCTAAATCACTTCCGTCCGTAGCAGCCGGGGTAACGAGGCTCAATATTTTCAGCCACCCGCAGCAGTCTGCTTCACCAAAGCGGACCTCAAACCGGAGCCGACCAAACGCTCCCCTCTCGCCCCTTGCGAGAGGGCCCGGGTGAGGGGAACTCTTGGGTTTAACTGCGAGCACTAAATTAAATCCAGAACTCCTAACCAAATCTCCCCAACCGAAACGGCGACAAATCAAATCCCGGCTCCTCCCCCTTCAGCAACGCCGCGCAGATTTCTCCGATCACCGGCGAGAACTTGAACCCGTGACCGGAACATGGGCTTGCGATCAGCACATTCCGATGTGCGGGATGAAAATCCACGAGAAAGTTTTCGTCCGGAGTGTTGGTGTATAGGCAAACCGTCGTGGCGGCGAGCTTCCCATCCGCGTCCGGCAGAAAGCGCCGCACCAGGCCGCGCACGGTTTTGATATCGTCGAGCGTCACCTCGCGATCAACGCGATCCGCCTGCGCAACCTCTCCCTGATGGTGAAAGGCGACTTTCACGCCATCGCCCAAATCCGGAAAGCCGTAAAAGAAACGGCCAACCGCATATTCCCAGATGTGGATGGGGCAGGCGCCGGGTGCGAATTGCTCCTTCGCGGCGCGCGGCTCAAACCAAAATGTGATCTGCCGTTCGACCGCCAGCGGCAACTTGAGTTCTCCCAAAAGGTCCGCCGTCCACGCGCCCACCGAGAGCATCAGCCGTCGCGCGGTGTAATCGCCATTTGTCGTGGCCACGCGCACCCGGTGCTTCTCCGCTTCCCAGCCAAGGATCGGCTCATCAAAACGCAAAGTCGCGCCGGCGGTGGCGGCGAGGTCCAATTGCAACTGAATCGCCGTCTCGGGAAACAGAACTCCTGCCCGCGGTTCCCAAACGCCAACCATCCGCTCCTCAGGCTGAAGCGCCGGGAAGCGCTTGTGGACTTCCTCCGCGCCAAGGATTTCGTGACGCAACCGATGCTCGCGCGCGCTGCGCCGACTCCCCTCCACCAGCACGCCCTCCGGTGGTCCGAGCATCAATCCCCCGGTCGGAAGGAGCAGACGCTGTTTGGTCTCTCGCTCCAATTCAAACCAAAGCTCGTACGCCCGTTGCACGAGCGGCACGTAAAGCGGATGCTCGAAATACGCCTCGCGAATGATCCGCGTGCGGCCGTGGGAAGAGCCGCGGTCATGCGGCGGCCGGAAACGATCCAGCCCCAGTACCTTGCAACCCGCCGCTGCGAGATGGCGCACCGTGGCGCTGCCCATGGCGCCCAACCCCGCGATGATTACATCGTAGTCCTGGGTCATGCGCCCGCGCGACCCGAAAGCTTAATAGCCCAGCTCTTTCTTGCGCGCTTCGGCGGTCGGCAGCGCATCTTTCCGCGCGGTGATCGGGGCCTGCCCCGCGTCCTTCACCCGGCGCGAGTCGGTCGCGTTCTGTTCGACGCTCGCCTGAAAATCCCCCGGCACATCCGCCTCGGCATAGATCGCCTCGACCGGGCATTCCGCGACGCAGGCCGTGCAATCAATACACTCGTCCGGATGAATGACCAACTGCCCGTCCAGCTCGTAAAAGCACGCGACCGGACAGACCTCGACGCAATCGGTGAATTTGCACCCCAAACATTTGGACGTAACGATATGGGCCATAAGTTTTTAGCTGCTTGGTTAGGTTAGCCACCAAGCCTTAACCCACCTTCCGCTTTTTGCAATAGTTTCTTTGGAACTATTCCACGCCCATTGCCGTGGCCCGGTAAAACCGCATCGTCCCGGGCGCGTATGCCGTTCCCGAAATCTGCCCCGTCCCGCAGACCGGATCGCCCGTGGCGCTCTGCCGGTCCATATGCATCGTGGCCTTGTCCACGAAGTACGCCATGCCCGTGGTGTCCGCCAGCGTCGTGATCAACGGCGACCAATGCTCCAGGTCGCACGACCGCTCGATGCGATACTTCTGCCCCGGCGCGCCTGCGATGGTCAGCTGCAGTTCGCCTTCCTTCAAAATGTAGAAGTTCAATGCCGCCGGTGTCGGTCCCAGCGTCGCCGTACCCGCAATCGCAGAAGAACCGACGGCGGTCAGGTTCCAATTCAACTTCGTGTCCCCCGTCGCCCCGTTGAAACCGTCGATCGCAATCCAATATCGCGCCAGGCCGGTGGCGGTAAAAGTGACCCGGCTCTGCGTCACCCCGCCGCCGATGTCGTCATTCCCTGCCACGGTCGTGAGATTATCTATCGAGAGCCCTGTGTAAGCCCCGAGCACCGTGTTGAACGTGCTCCCGGTCGTGTCAAATGTGGCGGTCCCGCCGATCGGCGCGGTCCAGGCGTACCAAATCGAAGCGCCGCCGGCGTTCCCCGCGTGCAACGGCTCGCTGCCCTCACGCGTCGCGCCCGCGTTGCTGCCATACACCGTGCCGATCGTGCCGCCGATGTATTGCGGGTTCGCGAAATTATCGTTCTGAATCGTCTGGTTCAGCGTGAGAATCAAATTGCCCGACGCGCCGTTAAAACCGTCCACCGCGATCTGATACACCGTCCCTGCCGTTGCGTTGAAGGTCACACTGCTCTGCGGAGTGCCGGGTCCGATATCATCATTGCTCGCAACAAGACTCAGCGTCCCCAGCGATGTGCCCGTATAAACCGCCAGCAGCGTATTGAAGCTGCTGCCAATCGTGTCAATCGTCACCGGCTTGGTATCGATCGCCGTCCACTGATACCACAGCGATTTGCCGCCGGCGTTGCCCGCGTGATTCGGCTCACCCGCCTGTTTCGTCGCATTCTGGTTCAGGCCCGAGACATTAACGAACGTCCCCAGCAACGGCTGCGTGGAGGCAAAGTTGTCGTTCATCGGCGGCGAGGAGGCATTTCCGATCGTGATGGGAATCTGTGTCAGATTGTTGGCATAGCTCGTCTCCTGGATGATCCCCTGCGGATTCGCCTCCACCTCGATCACATAATTGCCGTCCGGCAGCCCGGTGATGTCAATCCACTGCCCGTCCAGCGTGGAATCATAAAGGTCACCCCACCCTTTTTGGATGCCCTGGTTGTTGCAGGTGTATTTTGCCGAACCCGAGCCGCCCGAACTCCAGCGGAACACGTCGAGCACGCAGAAGCCCACTTTCAGTCCCGTGGCCGCAATCTGGCCGTTCGAATAGCGCAACCGGTAGGCCATGTAATTCTGGAAATGATAGTGGGCATGGCACGGCGCCCATACAAACATGGGATTGGCGCTCGGATCACCAAACACCAGGTCGGCCGTGCCGCTGTTTTCCGTCTCGGTGTCGAAACGAATCAGCCGTCGCGTGCCCGCCTGAATCAAGCCTTCCATCACGCCGCAACTGGTCCCGTCAAAAGTCTCCGTCGTGATGCGCGGATTCAACGCCGCGCCCACCACGCTCAAATCCGGCAGGGCGGTGTTGGCCTGCGACCAGCGCAGCGTGAAGTTGCCGAACGCCTTGTTGAATCCGTCCACCGCGATCCGATATGTTGTTCCCGAAACCGGCGTAAACGTCACCCGGCTGCGCGAGCAGTTCGTGCTCAAATTGTCATTGCTCGCAATCAACGTCAGACCGCTTACCGAGCTGCCGGTGTAAACCGCCAGCAAGGTGTCAAAGGCGCTGATCGCCGTATCAAAAGTCACCGGGCTCGTGGACGGCGCCGTCCAGTTGAACCACACCGAATCGCCGCCGACGTTGCCCGCATGGTTCGGCTCACCAGATTGCTTGGTGCCGTTCAGATTATTCCCCACCGCGCTGCCGGTGCTCCCGCTGATCGCAAACGCCGAGGCAAAATTGTCGTTCGTCGGTGGCAAGCCTGTGCTCAACAACGCCAGCCGGCTGAGGGCCGTCCCCACCGAATTGCTCAGCACCACCTGGTAATTCCCCGTGTCGGTAATCTGCAAGCCGGTGATCGAAAGCGTGGCATTCGTGACGCCCGAAATGCGCCCGTTGGCGATCAACGGCGCACCATCCTTGTACCACAGAAAACTCAGCGGCGCGCTGCCGATGGCCTGCACACTGAAGCTCGTGCTGCCTCCTGGTTGCAACGTCTGGTTCGCAGGCTGCACGATGATGACCGGCGCCGCGGGACCGTTGCACTTGCCGGCGCTGCCCTTCGCGTAGATCGCGGCGATCTCATTCGTGCTCAGCGCGCGGTTGTACAGCGAGACTTCATCCAGGGTACCATTGAGTTTCCGATCCCAGAATGCCTCGCCCGAGGAGCCGAAATACAGCGGGAAATTCCCGTAATCCTGCGCGAAGGTTATATCCTTTTGCGCCTCCATGCGGCCATTCACGCAGATCTGGAGATAGTTCGAACCGCGGATGGCCGCCACGTGATACCACACGCCCGTCCGGACGGTCGTCACGGAATCCACCGCCACGTATTGGGCGGAGGGAGAACTTACGCCGAACTCAAAATAATCATTTGGCGAATACCGCGCTTTATATAAGGCGTAACCCTCAAAATACGATACCGTCCGCGTGTTCTGTTTGAATACCAGATACTGCTGGCCCGCCGCGGCCGAGCCCGGCGAGTCCAGCGAATTGAACTTCACCCAGCCTTCCACGGTCAGGTTCGTGGGACGCAAAGCCGGCGAATCCGGAATCGCGACGTAGCTGTTCGTCCCGTCGAAACCGAATGCCTGTCCCACCACCCCCGGCGCCGTGGCAGTAGCGCCTCCTTGCAGTACACCGTTGGCGGAGCCGACACTGTCATTGGCATTCCCGGCTCCCGGCCACCAGGCCAGGATACCCGGAATCAAACAACTTCCGGGAGTCGTCACCGTAAGCGCCGCCACCGAACTCGTGGCCGAACCCGCGACGTTGCTGACCACCACTGAAAAACTCCCCGCGTCATTGGACTGCACGTTCAGCAACCCGAGCGTCGCGGTGGTCACCCCTGACACGTTCCCGCCATTTGACAAATTGACTCCGCCCTTGCGCCACTGATAGCCCAACGGCGCCGTCCCGGAGGCGGCGACGCTGAAGTTCACATTGCTCCCGCTCGGCACACTCTGGCTCGCCGGCTGCCCCGTGATCTGCGGCGCGCTCAGCACAGTCAGCACCGCCACGGAGCTGGTGATCGCACCTCCCGCGTTCGACACCACGAGCGAATAGCCGCCTGCGTCGCCTGCCTGGACATTGGAAACACTCAGCGAACTTGCCGCCGCGCCTGAGTAGTGGCCATTGTCGGAAAGCGCGCTGCCGTTGAATTGCCAGCGAAACGCCAGCGGTGCGGTTCCGTTTGCATTCGCCGAAAACACGGCCGTCGCGCCTGCCGGATTGGTGGCACTCAGCGGCTGTGAAGTAAATGACGGCGGCACAATCACCGTCAATGCCGCCACCGCGCTGGTTACTGAACCCGCCACATTCGTGATTACCACCTGGTAATTACCCGCGCTGTTCGTCTGCACATTCGACAGCGCCAGCGCCGAGCTTGTCGCCCCCGTAACATTTGCGCCATTGGCCACATTCACGCCGTTAAGCCGCCACTGATAATTCAGCGGCGCCGTCCCCGATGCCGTTACGTTGAATCCGGCACCAGTCCCAGCCACGATCGTCTGCGGCGAGGGTTGGGAGGAAATACTCGGCGGCCCGTTCACCGTCAGCACCGCGACGGCGCTGGTCACCGCGCCGACCGAATTAGTCACCACCAGCGTATAGTTGCCCGCGTCGGTAGGTTGCAGATTCGTAATCGTGAGATTGCCCGTCGTCGCTCCGCTGATCCGCCCACCATTTGCCACCGCGCTGCCATTGAACCGCCAGGCATAGCCCAGCGTCGGAGAACCACCCGCTGTCGCGCTGAACCCCGCCGTTCCGCCAACATTGTTCGTGACGCTTTGCGGCTGCGACGTGATCGTCGGCGGCACCAGCACAGTCAAAGGCGCCACGCCGCTCGTCACCGAACCGGCAACGTTTGCCACCACCACCTGGTAACCCCCCGCGTTGTTGGTCTGGACGTTCGAAAGCGAAAGTGCCGAACTCGTCGCTCCGGAAACATTACCCCCGTTGCTGAGATCCAGTCCATTGAACCGCCATTGATAGCTCAGCGGCGCAGTCCCCGATGCCGCCACGCTGAAACTTGCGCCTGTTCCGACCGCAACCGTCTGCGGCGTCGGTTGGTTACTGATGCCGGGCGGCGTATTCACCGTCAGGACGGCCACCGAACTGGTGACCACGCCCACCGCATTGGTCACCACCAGCGTATAGTTTCCGGCGTCGCCGATCTGCAGATTAAAAATCGAAAGCTGGCTCGTCGTCGCGCCAGTGATGCGCAACCCATCGATTAATGCTGTCCCGTTCAACCGCCATGAATATCCCAGTGGCAGCGACCCATCCGCAGCGGCCGAAAAGGTGGCGATCAACCCCGCAAGCGCCGCCGTGCTCTGCGGTTGCCCCGTTATCGTCGGCGGCACCAGCACCGTCAGCACCGCCACCGAACTCGTCACCGCGCCCGTGACATTGGTCACCACGACTTGATAGTTCCCCGTGTCGTTGGTCTGCACGCTCGCCAGCGACAATGCGGAACTGGTCGCACCCGAAATATTTCCGCCATTGCCCAGGTCGGCGCCGTTCTTGCGCCACTGATACGAAAGTGGTCCCGTGCCTGACGCCACCACCGTAAGACTCGGATTCGCCCCCACCGCGACCGTCAGGTTCGCTGGCCCCATCATGATGCTGGGCGCCGTATTGGTCGGCGCGTTCGGAGTGATCGTCAAGCTCCACCCCCCCGCGATACTCCCCGAGTCCGTGTCCGTATCGTCCATCACGTAGAGCGACCACGCGCCGTTCACCGGTCCGCCAGCGAACACCGACAGCGCCGCCGGGTACGGCCCCGCCGGTGCCGGCGCAGTGAACGTCTCCCCCGTCTCATAATCGGTCGGCTTGAAAGTCCCCGTCGCAATCGAGCCACTATCCGACAACGCCGCCGCGGCCGCGTCATCAAACGTGAGCGACACGTTATTCAGCTTGCTCGCGCCGCCCGCGTCGGACATCAACATCGCCTTCTGTCCACCCGGTCCCACAAGCATGATATCGATGTCGTCCGAGTAGGTGTGCGTGATTGAATTCAACTTCACCGTCACCTTGCCGACCGTCCCTGCAACCCCCGCTACATTGATCACCGAGGGATACGGCGACCCGATGCCAGCACTTGGTATCGTGATCGCGGCGTTGTTTGCGAAGTTGCCGGGACTGGTCACCGTCAGTTGAAAACTCGTGCTCGCCGTGGCGCCGCTCGTATCCGTCACCGTCAGCGTGATCGTCGCGCTCCCGCCCTGCCCCGCCACCGGCGTGACCGTTACGGTTCGGTTCGCACCGCTGCCGCCGAACACAATATTGTTCGTCGGCGCCAGCGCCGGATTCGAAGACTGGGCCGTCACCACCAGACTCGTCACCGCAGTTTCCAGATCGCCCACCGTAAACGGGATCGCCGCCGTCGGAGTATTCGTCGGCGTGGATTGCGCGCCAATGCTGCTGATCGTCGGCGGCGTATTGCCACCGGTCGTTAGCGTCAGCGTCCAGCCGCCGGCGATGCTTCCCTGGTCGTTCGCCTCATCATCCACCACGTACAGCGACCACACCCCGTTGCCGCCGCCACCATTGAAAACCGAAAGCGTATTGCTGTAATTACCCGACGGAGCTGGCGACGCAAACGTATCGCCCGTACCGATGTTCGTCGGCTTGTAAGTCCCGGTGCTGATTTGCGTGGCATCCGGCAGCGATGCCGAAGCCGCGTCATCGAAGGTCAGCGTCGCGTTGTTCAATGCCACCCCCCCGCCCACGTCCGACATCAAAATCACACTCTGCCCGCCTGGCCCCACCAGCAGCACATCAATATCGTCCGGATAAGTATGGCTCACGCCCGTGAGTTGCACCGTCACCTTGCTCACCAATCCCGTCGCGCCGGACACCGTGATACTCGAGGGATAGGGCGTGGCCGAACCGATGCCGGGAATTGCAATGGCGGCCGAATTTGTGATGGTTGCAGCCGCCACTGGAAGCACCGTCTCCGCGACTAATACACTCAACAGCACCAAACTGCGAAATGGCTTTAACATGAACAAATAACCTGAATGCGCTTAAATAATCCAAGGACGAAAAAGCCAGGACGCATCCTAACCCGAGGCTGAGACATCCGAGCCCGACACTAAGGCAACCTATCCGATTGTCCAGATTTGGTCCGTCCGTATTAACACTGCACCTCCCTCCGTACTATTTCGGAGTCAACCTCCCATCCTGCGGAAACGTCCAAAATCGCTTCGCCTATCGCTCCACGACATCCCGGCATACCCAGCCAGCCCCTTCGCTTTCCGCCCCTTCGCTTTCCGCTTGAGCCAACCCCCGCCCTGCCCTACCAATACGTCCACGCTCATGGCCAACGCTGCTGCTACCTCCGACCCGGGCACTTCATCCCACCGCACCCCGCCGTCCGCCCGCCTGATGTCCGTGGACGCGTTGCGCGGCTTCGACATGTTCTGGATTATCGGCGCAGACTCGCTGGTCTACGCGCTCAATCGCCTGAGCAAATCCAAGCCGACCGAATTCCTGGCGGACCAGCTGGATCATGCCGAATGGGCCGGCTTCCATTTCTACGATCTGATTTTTCCGCTCTTCGTTTTCCTCGTTGGCGTCTCCACCGTTTTTTCGCTTTCGCGCCTGATCGAAAAGGAAGGCCGCGCCGGCGCCTTGCAGCGCCTCATCCCGCGCGCGATTCTCATCTTTGCCGTGGGCATTTTTTACTCCGGCGGTTTCCGCCATGCGTGGCCGGACATGCGACTCATGGGCGTCCTCAATCGCATCGCCCTGGCCTATCTCTTCGGCGGACTCCTTTTCATCTTTTTTAAACCGCGCGCCCTCGTCGGCATCGCCGCCGGCCTGCTGCTCGGTTATTGGGCGCTCATGGCACTGGTGCCGATCCGCGATATCCAATTAACCAAACCCACCCTCGCCGCCGTCGCGCGCGAACGCGGCGACGAAAAAATGGCCGCGCTCTTCGAAGCCGAAGGCAACCCTTCCGGCATCAAGAACAGCCCCACCTGGGCCGCCGCCGAAACTCTTTTCTACTCCACCACCAACTACGTCACCGGCAAGTTCGGCCGCGGCTTCAACCTCTGCGACCAGATCGATTTCCGCTGCCTGCCCGGCCGCAAGTACGACAACTTCTTCGACCCCGAAGGTTTCCTCAGCACCATCCCCGCCGTCGCCACCGCCCTGCTCGGAATCTTTGCCGGACTGCTGCTCCGCAACCCGGCCGTCAGCGATGGAGAACGTGTCAAATACCTGCTCGCGTTCGGGATCCTGGCGGTATTTGTTGGGTTCTTTTGGGGGCTTCAGTTTCCGGTCGTGAAAAAAATCTGGACCTCCTCCTTCGTCCTGGTCGCAGGCGGTTATAGTGCAATCCTTCTCGCGGCTTTCTATCAGGTTGTGGACGTCTGGAAGTATCGCGCCTGGTGCCAGCCGTTTGTCTGGATGGGCATGAATTCGATCACGGTTTACCTCGCCAGTAATATCATCGGCGGCTTCCGCCCGCTGGCCGAACGCTTTGTCGGCGGCGACATCCAGGCCTTTTTCGACAACCACGTTGCCAAAGGATTTGGCAGCCTGATGATCTCGCTCACCGGCCTGTTCCTCGCGTTCTGCTTCGTGCGGTTCCTGTACAAACGTAATTTGTTTCTCCGGCTCTAATCGCGCAGTTCCGATTCCCGATTTCGGCACTGGGGCTTCGGACTTCTTTCGTCAATCGTCATTCGAGCTTCGTCATTTCCTGACTCGCACGCCTCGATCTCCAACGCGACGCAGAACCTCATTGACGCCCCGCCGAAACAGGCGATTGTGTCCCTGTGAAACCCGTCTTGCGGCCGCTTGCTTTGCCCCGGCGCAGCTTCCTCAGCGCCCTCTCCCTCACCGCCGCCGGCCTGTTCGTTCCCGGCGTCTTAGCCGAGGAACTCCAGCGGACGGCGAAAGTCGAAGAAGGCCCCTTCTACCCGACCCATCTGCCACTCGACACCGACAACGACCTCCTCATCGTCAACGACTCCCTCACTCCGGCGACCGGCGAAATCACGCACCTGACCGGCCGGCTCCTCGACGCCAAAGGCGATCCGCTCCGCAACGTCATCGTGGAAATCTGGCAGGCGGATCACAATGGCGTTTACCTTGCAGGACATGGCCCGCAATCGGGCGGCTACGACCCCAACTTCCAGGGCTTTGGCCGCTTCTTCACCGGCTCGACCGGCGAATACTATTTCCGCACCATCAAGCCCGTCGCCTACACCGGCCGCCCCGCCCCGCACATCCATTTCGCGATCAAACAGAAAGGCCGCGACAAATGGACCACGCAACTCTTCATCAAAGGCGACCCCGGCAACGCGCGCGACAACATCTACAACCGCGTGCCCGATGCCGCGAAGAAATCCGTCTCAGCCGACTTCGCCCCGCTCAAAGCCTCCCGTGCCGGCGAACTCTCCGCCCGCTTTGACATCATCCTTGGCACCACCCCGGAAGCGTAGCGTTTGTAGCGCCCGTCTCTGAACGGGCGAGTTTATGAATCTCGTCGGCACCTCGCCCGTTCAGATACGGGCGCTCCGATCACGCAATCCGGCCCGATTCCTTCTGCTCTTTAGTTCTTAATTTCCCGGTACCGGAAACAATCCACTGTGTGATCATTCACCATTCCCACGGCCTGCATCATAGCGTAACAAATCGTTGAACCCACAAATTTGAATCCGCGCTTCTGTAAATCCTTGCTCAACGCATCCGACTCCGCCGTCTTTGCCGGCACTTCGCTCATGCTCTTGCGCGCGTTCCGAATCGGTTTGCCACCGACAAAACTCCACAAGTACTTGTCGAAACTGCCAAACTCCTGCTGCACCTCGAGAAAGCATTTCGCATTCTGAATCGCAGCGGCGATCTTGAGCCGGTTCCTCACGATCCCCGCGTCCGCCAGCAGCTCCTTCACCTTCTTCGCGTCGTAGCGCGCCACCTTCCGCGCGTCAAAATTATCGAACACCTCGCGATACCTCGCCCGCTTATTCAAGATAGTGGACCAACTCAAGCCGGCCTGCGCGCCCTCCAGAATCAAAAACTCAAACAGCAGCCGGTCATCATGCACCGGCACGCCCCACTCTTGGTCGTGGTACTCGATCGAAAGCCTGCTCTGAGCCCAGCCACAGCGTTTCATGGTTTCAACAAAGGTTTCAAGACCTTGGCAAACGCATCCGCCTGCCGCATGAATCCGAGATCCGTCGGATGCGAACTATCCACGGTCCCCTCGCCATCGTCGCCCAGCAAATGTTCACCCGGCAGATAATACAACCCCTTCACTCCCTCCTTTTTCAGGTTTTCATACGCCGCCTTCAATGCCGCATGGTTCGCCGCGTTTCCGTTCGCTTTGCTGGGAACTAAAAAATCGTCGCTGTAATTGCGATCCTCCACCAGCACGATGGGCGTCTTCGGATGCGCCTCGCGCAACTTGCGCACGAACGGCTCCACCCGCTCCTTCACCATCGTGGAGTTCATGTTCGGCAGGCAATCGAGCACGTAGACCGCCGGGTCCAATTCCGCGAGCAGGCTCGCCAGTTCCGGCTCCATCTTTCCATTGCCGGAAAATCCCAGGTTGATTGTGGACCAGTCGAAACGCCGGCCCAGGATCGCGCTGTGCACCATGCCCGGCCTTGACGCGCACCCGCCCTGCAAAATCGAGGTGCCGTAAAACACGATCGGCTTTCGCTCGCCCTTGCCCCACGGCCCCGACTTCTCATAAGTCGTTCCCTTGGGAAAGCCCACTTCCAGTTCCTTCACGCCATTATACAGCGGCAGATACAGCAAATACTCCCGTTTCCCCGGCGCCAATCCCGACGCCAGTTTCACTTCGTTTGTTTGATGCGTCGGCTTGCCCACCGCGAGCCAATGCCACGCCCCCGAAGGCTGCCGCGCGTACAAATCCAATCCGCTCACCCCCGTCGCCGCCATGTGCGGCATCGCGAGGTTCGACGAGGACAGCACCCACCGCGCATGGATATTCGTCGCATCCGTCACGAACCGCACCAGCATCCCCGCGGAGTTGCGGCTCAAATTCCAAACCGGCTCGCGCACCACCTTCTCCGCCTTCGCCGGCAGCCGGTCATAGAACGCCTTGGTGTCCGTCCACCCGCGCCCCTCGACGCCCAGCTCGCGCACGTCCACCCATTTCACTTCCTCCGGTTTGGCGTCTGCTGCGCAAAGCCGTCCCACCGTACAAAAGAGGGCGCACAAAAATGCCGCGGTAATACTTCGAGTTCGCATGTTCTGATTTTACCGCAATCGAAATTGTTTGAAAATCCTCATCAGCTGCTTGACATCGAATCCTTTACGCAAGGAAGATGCGTGTAACAATGCAACCGTCATCGGACACTCGGGCAGCGGCGGCCCCTGTGCCACCTGCGGTTTCGTCCGCGCAAACTTCCGAACCCATCACTTTCTATCATTGGATGGTCTTTCTGCTGGCGGCTGCCGGCTGGATGTTCGACTGCATGGGCCAGCGCATTTTCGTGCTCTCGCGCGAGCCCGCCTTCCGGGAACTCCTCGGCGCCCAGGCCACCGACGCCCAGGTCAAATACTGGGGCGGCATCGCCACGCTCTTGATGATGGTCGGGTGGGCCACCGGCGGAATCATCTTTGGCAGCTTCAGCGACCGTTATGGCCGCGTGAAAGCGATGGTGGGCACCCTGCTCGCCTACACATTTTTCTCGGGCCTCGCCGGCTTCGCCCACACCGGAACCGAGTTCCTGATTTATCGCTTCCTGTTTGGTCTGGGCGTTGGCGGTATGTTCGGCGCCGCCACGACATTGCTCGCCGAAAGCGTCCCGAAGCGTTTTCGTGCCATCGCCTTGGGTTCGATGCAGACCTTGTCGGCGGTCGGAAACATTACCGCTTCCGCCCTCAGCCTGAAAATCATCCCGGGACAGGAGAATTTTTGGGGACACTTCAGCGGCTGGCAGGTGCTGTCCTTCGCTGGCGTAGTGCCCGCCATTTTTGCCGTGCCCATGATCCTGATCTTAAAGGAGCCCGAAGCCTGGCGGCGCGCCAAGGCCGACGCGCGCGAAGGCAAGGGCCGGGTGGGCTCCTTCAGCGACTTGTTTAATCATCCGCGCTGGCGCCGGAACACCTTCGTCGGCATCTGCCTGGGCGTGGCCGGCATGGTCGGGCTTTGGGGCATCGCGTTTTTCTCACCGGAACTCATCACCACCGCTTTCAAGAACCGCCCCATTCAAACCGAGGAGATGAAGACCACCGCGCTCTTCCAGGCGTTGGCTCAACCGGCCAATCCTCCCGCGGCGGAACTGCGCGAAAAACTGGATCCGGCGGTCCGCGCCCAGATCGTGCAACTACCCACCGGCCAGGCTCCCTCCAGCGCTGCCGTGGAAGCCTTGCGCGTGGATCTGAATCGGATCATTCAGAATGACAATCTCTTTGCATCCGGGGCCTTTCAATCGATGAAGCTCCACAAGGCCACCCAAAACCTGGCTCAGCGCGTGCAGAAAACTCAACAGCGCTCCGACATCACCAGTTTGAATCGTCAGCTCGTCGAACAATCCCTGCCCGGCACCATCACCGAACTTCAAAAGACCACCGACCAAACCCGGAGTCGCGGCACCATGTTGCAGGACGTCGGCGCGCTGGCCGGCATGTTTTGCTTCACGCTGGTGGCCAGTTACCTGAGCCGTCGGGCCGCCTTTGGCCTGGCGTTTACATTGTGTATCTGCGTGGTTTCGTACGTTTTCTTTTCGTTGAAGACCGCCGCCGACGTCTATTGGATGTTGCCACTGATGGGCTTCGCAACGCTTTCCGTTTTTGCCGGCTATTCCATTTATTTTCCCGAACTGTTTCCGACCCGGCTGCGTGGCACTGGCGTGGCCTTCTGCTACAACACCGTGCGTTATGCCGCGGCTCCATTCCCCTATATGCTCGCCGCGCTCAGTGGCATGTTCCCCTTCCGGCACGTCGCCATGGCCATGTGCGCGATCTATCTCATCGGCCTGGTCGCATTGATTTGGGCACCGGAAACCAAGGGCCAACCGCTCCCGGAAGACTAGCAGCCATCCTCGGCCCGGACAGACTCACAGCCCCGTCAGCGGCCTGGAGCCAGGTCACCCATCGCGTTTCCCTGCGGCCGCGGCTGGCGATTACGGAACGAAGCTGGGCCGTCTTTCACTCGATGCGGCCAGCCCATCCGCACTCCGTATGCCCCAGGCGAAAAGTTTGCTCCGCCAACGCGCGCGCCCCTGAACCACTCCCACCGCTTCTCCAGCAGGCTCAAATCATCCAGTTCTACCCGCGCCACCGTCTGCCGCCACGGCTCATGCCAGACGCGAAAGTATCTCCGATTCCGGCCATGCGACGTGAACGCAACGTAACGCTCCATCAACCACTCGGCCTCTGAACTCGCCGTGCACGCCGCGAAATTTGCCTTGGGATCGATCTCACCGTGATACTTGAAACGGGCACCCGTCCCGGGATCCGTCACACACCCAGCCACCAACCCGGATTTCCCATCGTGCCGGTAATCAATCCGCCCATACCGATACGGCAGTCCGAAAGCCACCGGCCCGAGCAGCACGCTCAACCGGTTCGCCAGCCACTCCGTCAGGAAGTAAACACCCGGCTCTCCTCCCTGCCGCACATACGTCCGCACGTTCAGAAAATGATGGCTGGCAATTGGCCGGAACAACGCCGCGCCCAGCCGCCCGCCAAAACGCGGCCGCATGTCCTTGATCGTGAACGCCACCAAACTGACCCGCGCCTCGCCGCTCCAGAGGTCCAGTTCGTAAGGAACATCCCGCTGCAACTCCCCCGCCTCCACCGCGAAGTGGATCATCAGCGCCCTTTCCCAGTCCGCGTAAAAGAGCGGCTCTGCTGGTGGCCAACCCTGGCACATATTTCGTTATTTCTGTCCTTTCAGAAATAACGTAACAAACTGACTTTAGCCCGTCAACTTTTATCCGTCCGCCTGGGAACCTCCTTCCGCCGCCGGGGTGGGCTACCGCCCAATTCCTAACCCCGCAAGCCGGAAAGACCAAAAGCCGTGACCTCGCCCTCGGGCGTGCGTATCTGTCTTTTGTCCGCCTTCACCAGGTTGAACACCCGCTCGAACACCTGCTGGCTGATCACGATTTCCCCCTCGCCCGCCGCCTCGCAAAACCGGCACGCCCGGTTCACCGCGTCACCGATCACCGTGTATTCAATGCGATCGGCGCCGCCGATGAACCCGTGGAACACCTCTCCCGAATGCAGTCCCAGCCGCATGGTGCACGTCGGCTCGCCACGCGCCGCCCGCGATTTGCTCGTGGCCCGCACCGCTTCCTGGATGGCCAGCGCCGCGCGCACGGCCTTCTCGTGATGCTGGAGATCCGGTTCCGGGCTCCCAAACACTGCGAGCACCGCGTCGCCCACGAACTTGTCCACCGTCCCGTCGTGGCGAAAAATCACTTCCACAATGGGTTGAAAATACTGGTTGAGCATGTCCACCAGGTCCTGCGCGTCGGTCTGCGCCGCCTGCTTCGTAAACCCACAAATGTCCGCGAACAGCACGCTCACTTCGGACTTCACGCCTCCCGGCCGCAGCTTCCCCAGCCGGGCCTGCTCCACCAGCACCGCCCGGACCTTCGGCGAAAAGTTGGTCAGCAACCGGTCCACCAGTTTGGTATTGCGGCTCAATTCGGCTCGATATTGCTCCTCCGCCAGCGCCATGCCGACGTACTGCCCGATCGCCATCAGCAATTCGAGCTCGCTCTCCTCGAAATTGTCGGCGGGGTAAGGACTGTCCACCAGGATGACCCCGAACGCATGCTCGCGCCATTGCAAGGGTGCGCACATGCCCGTGGCCATTTGATGCTCCCGCATGCTGCGGCTGGTGTCGCCGGGCTTGCCGGCCCGCCAGATGAAGCCCTGCTTTTCGCTCAGCGCGCGCCGCGCCAGGGTCTGGCTGACCGCCGGCTCTCCACCTGAAACGTAAGCCTTGAGCAGGAAAGTATCCCGGGCGGGATCGCGCAACAGCAGAGCGCCTCGCTTCGCGGAAGGAACGATCGCCATGCTTCGCGTCATCACCTCCTCCAGTAATTCGTTCACCCCTTTTTTGGCGCCGAATTGTCCTGGCAGATTCAGCAGCAAAGCCAGCCGCTGATCCGTCACCGGCCCTTCCGTGCCCGCCTCTCCGGCCGCCCCCCGCCGCGTGTCCATCGCCTTGAGAATGCACACATCCGGAACCGAGGTGGACTCGGAGGCAGGGGGAAGTTCCGCCAAAGCCTGCAACGGCCTCGCCCAATCCGGTAGTTCCCCATCGGCGAGGCCTCCCCCTTTGCCCGTCGCTGGCGTGCAGGCGATTTGCAACACGGTATCGCCGACATTGATGGCATCTTCCGGACCAATCTGGCATTCGCCCGCGGAGCGGATCTCCCGGCCGTTGACCCGCGTCCCAAATTTGCTGCCGGTATCCGTCAACCAGCAAACACCGTTCTTCACTTGTAGCAGCGCATGCTGCCGTGAAACCATGGGATCATTGGACAAGTCCAGCCCGCCGGCACTCGCGCCGATTCGCCCGATCACGACACTGTCCCCCGTGAATTCCCGGACGCTCTCCGTGCCTTGAAACTTCAATGTCACCCGAATGGCCATGCCCAAGTTTAATTCTCATCTGCCCGGCCCTTCAATCAAACCTTTCGCCGGCCGGAGTGCCGCGATTTTCGTCGGCACGCTCACCCCTTTCACTTCGTCGGAGCCGGGATCCCACTGGCTGCCGGCCCCCCCAACTCGCTGACCTCTTTTGCCGGCATCGGATAAGGCCGTATCTGCAAACTGTTCAAAAATCCGCCGGCATTCTCTTCGTTATCATCGGCGAAGATCAACACCGTCGAGCCCATGCTCCATCTCCCATCCCGTTCGGCTCCAGCATTGGCCTGGACTTGCCGCCCATTGATATAACTCGTGAGCGTTTCCTTTTTGGAATCCACCACCATCGCCAGCCGGTACCAATTCCCCAACTCCACCTTGCCGCCATACACCTGCGGAACTCCAACCTCTCCCGCCGGATTGATGAACCAGTCGGCATCCTTCCGGTTCTTCGAATGCGTGGACATCAGCGCCGTGGCCCCGGGACGGTTCGTGAACATCACATCCATGATCAGGGTGTATTGATTCAGATAAACGTGGTTTGTGCCCCCGAGCCCATGCTGCAAGCGGAAACACGTGCCTCGGCCAAACGCGACCACTTCGGCCGGCTTTCCCGCGATTTCCGACTGTACAAAAGCAAACTTCGGCGCATAAGCCGGAGCGCAACGATCGGCAATCGCTGCCAGGCCTCCCCTCGCCGACGAAAGATTTCCATTAAAATCCCATTGGGCAAACGCCTCGCGATCTTTTTGCCCATACAACCAAAAGGCCCTGGCAATACACAGCCCCGCCACGATAACCGCCGCCAGCGAAAACCAGGGTATGCTCCGCTTTCTCCGGCTTGGGCGTCGCAAATATTGTTGCTGAACCGCAGGACTGACCACCGTTTTGGTCAGCATTGCTGGCGCGGCCGCCGGTGACCCGGCCGCCAATTGCTCCGTCAAACCAGCCGCCGGAGTGATCCCCGCTTCATCCAGCCCCAGGCTTTCCGCGACCGCGCGGACGGACGGGGGGCGTTGTTCCGGATTTTTTTCCATGCAGGCCATGATCACTGAAATCACTTCCTGCGGAACCGGATTTTGAATGCCCACCGCCGCCAGCCGTTCCGCCAAAGGCTCAACCGGCTCGTTCAGTATCTGGTGGGTGATGTCCCCCGAGGAAAAAGGTAGTCCACCGGTCAGCAATTCATACAGCGTGACCCCCAGCGAATAGATATCGTCCGCCGGCGTTGGTCGCAACCCCCGCAACTGTTGCGGACTCATGTAGGGCAACGTCCCGCTGGCCCCGAAAGTGCCCCCTTCCGGCCCGGCACGAACGGCAATGCCAAAATCCGCCAGCTTGAGCCGGTTTTCCTTCGTCACCATCACGTTTGCCGGCTTGAGATCACGATGCACTACGCCCTCTTCATGCGCATATTGCAGCGCTGTGCAGAGTTGTGCAGTCAACGGCGCCAGCCGCCCCCATCCCAGCACCCGGTTCGGAGCCCTCAGCCGGAACGACGCCAGCGTTCCCGCATCCACATATTCCATCGCCAGAAACGTCAATCCTGATTCATCCTCATGCAGATCGAAAATCCGCACGATATTGGGATGCGCCAGCGCGCGGCAACGCGCGGATTCCCGCCGGAGATCCTCCAGCGCCCGCGTGTCCGCCCGCAATTCCGCCGCGAGAAACTTCAGCGCCACCAGCTCGTCCAGGCGCTGGTCGCGAGCCATCCAGACCTCGCCCATGCCGCCCCGCCCCAGCGACTTCATCAGCAGATACCGTCCGGCAGCCAGTTTTACCCCGAACTGCAGCGACTCGATTCCGCCAGCCATCGCCTTATTTCGGTTCTCCTACCGTGGAGTCCGGCTTGTCTTCGCGGTCGGTTCCTTCCGCACGCAGCTCCACTGGCTTTTCCCTCGCCGGGCGGACGGTCACGGTCAAATCGTCAAATGCCATCAGATTATTTCCAGCGAATGGTCCCTGCGGCGATCCTGCAAGAGCGTTGCCCCCCCACCACGTCACTGAAAATGCCCCCAGGTTAGCCGACCGGTCGCCGGTCACCATCCGCTCCGGCCGCATGCTCTTGCCTCCCACCGTCGCACTCCACCAATCGAGGTAAAAGTTGATCTTTAGCACCACGTCGTATGTCTGGCCACGCTTGAAGGTAAGCGGGCTTTTGTGAACGCTGTTATCAGCCTGGCGGCGACAGATCGTGAGATCGTCATTGTCAAAAAGCAATCCCAGGAGCAACCGTCCCTGCCGATTATAGAAAAGCCATTCGAACCGGTTTCGCGGGCTGCCCCGCGAATCCGTGATCATCTGGCGCCACGAAAAATTAAGTTGTCCCCGCTCCTCCGACGGAGAAAAATGCAGCGACCGGTCAACGCCTATATAGGTGCCGGACTTTGTGGCGCCTGGGTGGCCTCCCACAAATGCCTGCTGGGGTGAACCGGAAATCAAATTGGAACCAATGCCTTGCCCAAACTCCGTGAACTGTTCTGACCAACCTCCGCGGCGCCAGCCGCGCACACCGATGAGGGACTGGGCCACGACGTAGCCTTCGCTCTCTTCGAAGCCAATCCGCAAGAGCTCGTTCGTATTCTCCAGTTTGGTGGGCAAAGCCGACGCCGGTTTGGTTCTCAGCTCTACTGCCGGCAGCGACGGCTTGTTTCCTGCAGGGATTCGCTGCTCCGGAGAGCTTGCGTTTTGTGACGAAGCGTTCGCCGCAGCGGCACCTGCGGGTCGGCGAATGGCGTAATAGCCAGCGATCCCGGCAAGCATTACCAGAATGGCTGCGCCAGCGATCATCAAACTTCCGCTTCGGACACGGGCTCTCGCAGATCGCCCTGCCGTTATGAAACTCCCCGCCTGTGACCCCGACCGGGACTGCGCAGCCCAGCCAGAATCCCCTGCCGGCCCGAGCGCGAGCCACTCCGAGATCACCCTGAAGCTCTGTGGCCTGGCCGCCGGATCCTTCGCCAGGCTGGCCATCACCACCGCGCTCACTTCAACCGGAATGGGATCGTTCGCCCCCAGCGAGGCCCTCCGCTCTGTCAGGGATTGGGGCGGCTCGTGGAGAATACGTTGCGTGGCATCCCCGCCCGAATACGGCGGCGCTCCGCTGAGCAATTCGTAAAGTGTCGCTCCGAAACCGTAGACATCGTCCGCAAACTGTGGCCGCTTTCCCGCGAGCTGCTGGGGACTCAGGTAAAGCAATCCGCCGCCCGTCGGTTGATGGCTGGACATCCGGCTTACGGAATCACCGGCTGTTCCCGCAATTCCAAAATCCGCCAGCTTCAGCCTCCCCTGATCGTCCACCAAAAGATTGCCCGGTTGGAGGGCGCGGTGGACAAACCCTTCCCGATGGGCGTAATCCAAAACGGCGCACAACTGCTTGATCAGCGGCTGCGCCTCGCTCCAGCTCATCCGGTGGTCAGGCCGCTGCCGGAGCGCCTCGGCCAGCGTCACACCATTGACGAATTCCATCGCAATGAACGCGATGCCTCCGCGTTCCTCATGCAGATCGTGTATCCGAACAATGTTCGGATGGGCCAGTTTATGGCTTTTGGCGGTTTCCCGCCGCAGATCATCCAGGGCCACGGGGTCCGCCCGCACTTCCGGCGGCAGAAACTTCAGCGACACCTGCTCGCCCAGTCGTTCATCCGTCGCCAACCACACCTCGCCCATCCCTCCGCACCCAAGCGGGCGCAGCAGTGTAAATCGGCCGGCGCCAAACTTTTGCTTGGGCTGTAGAGGCGTTGCTTCGCGCATGGACGGTGCTTGGTTGCGCCAGTATTGGAAGAAACGCCTCCGGGCAAAAGCACAAATGGAATCAACAACTCCTGCGCCCCCAGGCAAAAAAAGAGCCTCTGTTTCCAGAGGCTCTCTGCGCCGCGCAGGCTTAAACGCGCGCGGCAAATCTTTTGGCTTTCGCCTAGGCCTTGGCGGCTTCCTTCTCCGTCTTGGCTTCCGTGGGAGCCGGCGTGGCGTCGACCGGCAATTCCACCCATTCCAGGATCGCGCGCTGGGCGGAATCGCCCTGCCGCTGATTCAACCGGACGATGCGGGTGTAGCCGCCCTTCCGGTCCTTGTGGGCCGGAGCGATCTGGGTGAAGAGAATCTTCACCGCGTCTTCCTGGTGCAGCCGGGACACCGCCAGACGGCGGTTGTGAATCCCGCCCAGCTTGCCCAAAGTGACCATCTTTTCCGCAACCGAGCGCGCGGCCTTGGCCTTCGCCAGGGTCGTGGTCACCCGGTTCTCATAGATCAGACTGCAAACCAGGTTCCGGAGCATCGCGTTGCGATGCTCGCCTGTGCGGCCCAGCTTGGCCGTTCGTTTAAGGTGTCGCATAATTCTTTCTCCGCGGCGTCGCTTAGCGCGCCAGGGCCGAGGCGTCTTCCTTCGGAGCTTCGAGCAGGTCGGGCTCGAACGTCATGCCGAGGGTCAGCCCCAGGCTCGCGAGCTTCTCCTTGATTTCGTTCAGGGACTTCTTGCCGAAATTCCGATACTTCAGCATCTCCTGCTCGCTCTTCATCGCGAGCTGGCCGACCGTGGTGATATTCGCGTTGTTCAGGCAGTTCGCGGCGCGGACGCTCAGCTCGATCTCGTTCACGCTCATGTTGAGCAGCTTCTTGAGCTTCGTCTTCTCCTCGTCCTGCTTGTTTTCGACTTCTTCAAATTCCACCGCGTTCTTGTCGTAGCCGACGAACACGTCCAGATGATGCTGCAGAATCGCCGAGGCCTGCGTCAGCGCGTCGTCGGGCGAAATGCGTCCGTCCGTCCAGATCTCCATGACCAGACGGTCGTAGTCGGTGCGCTGGCCCACGCGCGCGGCTTCCACGCTGTAACGCACCCGGGTCACCGGGCTGAACAGCGAATCAATCGCGATCACGCCGATGGCCTGGCCGGGTTTCTTATTTTCGTCGCCGGGCAAAAATCCACGGCCGGTCTGGACTTCGAGTTCCATCTCGAACTTCTTTTTCTTGTCCAGCGTGCAGATGTGCTGCGTCGGGTTCACGACTTCCACGTTCTGGTTGACCGTGATGTCGGCGGCGGTGACTTCGCCTTCCTTGTTGACCGTCAAATACAGCGTCTGCGTTTCGCGGCTGTGCGCCTTGAATAGAATCTTCTTCAGGTTCAGCACGATTTCGGTGACGTCTTCGACGACACCCTCCACCGTGGCAAACTCGTGCATCGCGCCGTCGATCTTGATCGAGGTGATCGCCGCGCCTTCCAGCGAGGAGAGCAGCACCCGGCGCAGGGAGTTGCCGATGGTGTGGCCGTAACCGGTTTCAAAGGGTTCGGCGATAAACTTGGCGTAGGTTTCCGTGGAGGAGGATTCTTCCTTCTCCAACCGCTTGGGCATTTCGAAACGTCCGAGACGAACTGGCATATTATCCTTTCAACAATTTTAATCTGGCCCGCCCGGCGATTATTCCCGCCGGCCGGCCGGGCCCGTATAATTGTTTTTCTGTTTGGTTGCTGCGATTAGCGGGAATAAAATTCGACGACCGCCTGCTCGTTGGCGATGGGCTGGATCTCGTCGCGCGTCGGAATGCGCATGATCACGCCCTTGAGCGCTTCCTTGTCCAGCGTCATCCAATCGGGAACCGCGCGGCTCGCCGCCGCTTCAAGGTTCTTGGCCGCCAATTGGCGCGCCGCGTTGGAATTCTTGATCTCGATCGTCTCGCCGACCTTCAGCGCGCGCGAAGGCACGTTGACCTTGCGGCCGTTCACGCGCACGTGGCCATGCGCCACGAGCTGCCGGGCCGCGGCCCGGGTGTTCGCAAAGCCAAGGTGGTAGCAAACGTTGTCCAGGCGCGTTTCGAGAATCTGCAGCATCTGCTCGCCGGTGACACCGCGGCGGCGCAGGGCGCGCTCGTACACACCGCGAAACTGCCGCTCCATCAGCCCGTAGTAATACCGCAGCTTCTGCTTCTCGATCAGGCCAAGCCCGTACTCGGTGTGCTTGCGGCGCGACTTCGGGCCATGCACGCCGGGACCGTAATTGCGGCGCTCGAGGTACTTCGAGGGGCCAAAGATGGGAACGCCAAAACGGCGGCTGATGCGAACGCGGGGACCAGTATAACGAGCCATGTGTGCTGAGTAATTTAAGGTTGAAACTGTGGCGGACTACACGCGGCGCTTCTTCCGGGGACGGCAGCCGTTGTGCGGCACCGGCGTCACGTCCTTGATCACCGTGATCTCCATGCCGATCGCCTGCAAAGCGCGGATGGCGGATTCGCGGCCGGAGCCGGGACCCTTCACGCGCACTTCGACTTCCTTCATGCCGTGCGACATCGCCTGGCGTGCGGCGTCCTGGGCGACCTGCTGCGCGGCGTAAGCCGTGCTCTTGCGGGAGCCCTTGAAGCCCACGCGGCCGGCGGTGGACCAGCCAATGACATGGCCCTGCATGTCCGTGATGCTCACGTGCGTGTTGTTGAACGTGGCCAGAATGTTGGCGATCCCGGCGACGATGTTCTTCGCGCCCTTGGCCTTGACGATTTTCTTGCCGGCCAGTTCGTCGGCAAGCAAATCCGCGGCGGTGGGAGCATGAACCGCGGCCGGCACGGCGGCGGCGGCGCCGTCAGCCGGGGCGGCAGCGGCCGGCGCGGCGGCGGGGGCTTCCCCGGCGGCGGGGGCGGCGCTCTTCTTCGCCTTGGGTGCGGGAGCGCCGGCGGCCGCTTCCCCGGCGGCCTTCGCCTCCGGTTTGCCTTCCTTCTTCGGCGCGGACTTCTTCTTCGTTTCGTCAGCCATAAAAATCAGTATCTAAAGTTCAACAGGTTAATGGATGCCGGCCTTCGCGGTTGGGCTGCGCACCACGCCGACCGTCTTGCGCGGTCCCTTGCGCGTGCGCGCATTCGTCTGCGTGCGCTGGCCGCGCACCGGCAATCCGCGCAGGTGGCGGACGCCCCGGTAACACTTGATGCCCTGCAGGCGCTTCAAATTCATGCCGATCTCGCGGCGCAGGTCGCCCTCGATCACATACTTGCCGTCCTGGATGGCGTGCACGATCTGCGAAAGCTGCGCCTCGGTCAGGTCCTTCGCGCGGATGGACGGATCGATCTTCGCGTGCTCGAGGATGTCCACCGCGTTCTTGGGGCCGATGCCGTAGATGTAGCGCAAGGCGATATCAATGCGCTTGTTGGGCGGGACTTCCACTCCGATGATGCGTGCCATAGTAGTTCGTTAATTCAAATGGTTGTGCGCCGCGCTCTAGCCCTGCCGCTGCTTGTGGCGGGCGTTGGTGCAAATGACGCGGATGACGCCCTTGCGGCGGATGATCTTGCAATTTTCGCAAAGTTTTTTTACTGACGCGCGAACTTTCATACTCGAATTCTAACTGTTCTGTTTTTCCAAAATAATCCGGCCTTCCGATAAATCGAAAGGCGACAAGGCCAGCCGGACGGTCTCGCCAGGCGCCAGCGTCACTTCCGCTGCGCGCTTCCTGCCGGCCACAAAAGCCAACAGACGATGTCCGTTGGCCAGCTCCACCCGGTAGGTCCGGTTCGGCAGCGCTTCCATCACACGGCCTTCAACAAAGATGGTTTCCGCTCCCGGCACGTCAAAATTTCCGGCTCAGATTCCGTTATGAGCACCGTATGCTCAAAATGAGCGGACAGTGAACCATCAACTGTAACCACTGTCCAGCCATCATTCAACACTTTTACGCCCGGCAAACCCGCATTTACCATGGGTTCAATGGCGATCGTCATTCCCGGCCGCAGCCGCTCGGAACGCCGGTTTTCCACGAAATTCGGCACCTGCGGCTCTTCGTGCATCGAGCGCCCGACCCCGTGGCCCACAAACTCCCGGACCACGCTGAAGCCGTTGTCTTCCACGTACTTCTGAATGGCCCGCGAAATGTCCACCACCCGGTGGTCCGCCGTCGCCTGCGCGATCCCCGCCTGGAGCGCCTTCTCGGTCACATCCATCAACCGCTGCGCCGCCACGCTGCAACCGCCCACTGCCACCGTCCGGGCCGTGTCACCCACGAACCCGTTGTAAATCACACCCACGTCCAGGCTCACGATATCGCCGAAACGCAACTGCCGCGTGCCCGCCAGCCCGTGCACCACCTGTTCATTCACCGAGATGCACGTATGGCACGGATACTTGCGGTAACCCAGGAACGCGCTCTTCGCGCCGTATTCCTTCATCCGCTTCGCCGCAAAATCATCCACCTCGCCCGTCGTCAAACCCGGCTGGATGAACGCGGAGACGTCGTCCAATACACGGCGCGCCACCTGGCACGCGGGACGCATTGCTTCCAAATCGCGCTCGCTCTTGAGAATGATCATCCGACTGGCTTTGCCTTTCCGGGAATTCATCCTGGCGCCGCCGTTGCCGGCCGCGCTGGGCGGAAACTACAAGCGTCCGCGCAAGCGCCCTTTCTTAAGGAAGCCGTCGTAGTGCCGCATCAGCAAATGCGTTTCCATCTGGCGCATGGTGTCCAGCATCACACCCACCATGATCAACATGCTGGTGCCGCCGAAGAAACTCGCCACGTCATACGGTATCGGCGGGTTCACCACGCGCGACATCACGATCGGGATGATCGCGATCACCGTCAGGAACACCGCGCCCGCCAGCGTGATGCGGCTCATGGCGTTGTGCAGATAATCACTGGTCGCCTGCCCCGGACGCACGCCCGGAATGTAGCCGCCATTCTTCTTCAAATCGTCCGCGATCTGCAGCTCGTTGAACTGTGTCGCCACCCAGAAATACGAGAAGAACAGAATCATCAAGCCGTAGAGCACCAGGTAGGCGACACTGCCTTCATTGATGAAATTGGCCATCTGATTGAACAGCGGGATCTTGTAATGGCCGCCCAGGAAAAAGAGTATCTTCTGCGGGAACATCAGGATCGCGCCGGCGAAGATGATCGGCATGACGCCCGCGTAATTGACCCGCAACGGCATGAACGACGTGCCGCCCGCAAACACCTTTCGTCCCACCGCGCGCTGGGCATACTGCACCGGAACTTTTCGCTGCGCCTGCGTGATCGCGATGATGCCGCCGATCACCAGCACCAGCAGCGCAATCATCAGCATCGCGTGGCCGATGTTGAACCGCGCTTCCACGCCGCCTCCCGGGAAGAACATGTCTTTGAGCGCCACCGCCGCCTTGGGCAGGCGCGCGAGAATGCCGATGGTGATGATCAATGACACACCGTTGCCAATGCCGCGCTCGGTGATCTGCTCACCCAGCCACATGAGCAACATCGTGCCCGTGGTCAGCACCAGCGTGGTTTGCAGACGGTAAAACCAGATATGGCTGTCGCTGTAGAGGACCAGGTTTCCCGTGAAGCCGCTGAACAGGCTCCCCGGATTTTCCCAGCCGATCGCCATCACGAGACCCTGGCCGAGACACAGCAGCACGGTCAGGTAGCGCCCGTATTGAATCAACTTCGCCCGGCCGCCTTCCTCCCGCGCGAGCTTGCTCAACGTCGGGATGACTGCCGTCAGCAACTGAATGATGATCGTCGCGCTGATGTAGGGCATGATGCCCAGCGCGCCGATGGCGCAATGCTCCAACGCCCCGCCCGTAAACAGACTGTACATGCCGAGCAGGCCGCCGCCTTCCTTCGCCTTGGTGTTGAAGAAATCGGCCAGGGCCTGGCCGTCGAGCCCCGGAATCCTCACCACCGCTTCGAGCCGGCAAATGGCCAGCACGACCAGCGTGAAAATAATCCGCGACTTGAGCTCAGGGATCTTGAAGCAATTGCTGAACGTGTTGGCAATGGCAGCGAGCATGGTCAGTCAACGTCCGTGTTGGTTGGGCAACAGCCTGAAATCATGGGGGGTAACGGCAACGATGCCCGCAACCTTACGCCTTGGCGGCGGCGGGTTGCGCCGGGGCGATGACTTCGCAAACGCCCCCCTTGGCCTCGATCTTTGTCTTCGCCGACGCGCTGAACGCATGCGCGCTCACCGTCAGCTTCCGGCTCAATTCGCCGGTGCCGAGGACCTTGATCAGCAGCGTCCGGCCGTTGGCCAGGCCGGCCTTGCGCAGGGCTTCCGCGTCCACGCGCGCCCCTTCGTCAAATTGATTGAGCGCTTCCAGGTTTACCGGCACATACCGGGTTTCATGGCGCTTGTTGTTGAAACCGCGCTTGGGAATGCGGCGGATCAGCGGCATCTGGCCGCCTTCGAAACCGATCCGAATCGAGCTGCCGCTGCGGGCCGTCTGGCCCTTGCCGCCGCGACCGCTCGTCTTGCCCCGACCGCTGGATTCACCCTGGCCGAGACGCTTCCGCCGGTGCTTGGCGCCCGGACGGGGCTTCAAATCATGTAAACGCATAAAAATCAGTTGCTCGCCGCCATAACCGCCGGCGCCGCCGCCGCCCCGGCTTCCGGCCGCTTCTTCAGCTGCATTCCGCGACCCTTGTAAATATCTTCCGCCAAGCGCAGCTTCAACAAGCCTTCCAACGTGGCCTTCACCACGTTCGCCGCGTTGTTCGACCCCATCGACTTGGTCAGGATGTCCTTCACGCCCGCGGATTCCAACACCGCGCGGACGGTCTTGCCCGCGATGATTCCCGTTCCCGGCGACGCCGGACGCATAAGCACCTTCGCTCCGCAATAGCGCGAGAGCACTTCATGCGGAATCGTGGCTTCGCGCAACGAAACCGACACCATTGCCGAACGCGCGAGTTCCCCGCCCTTGCGAATGGCATCGGCCACTTCGCCGGCTTTGCCCAGGCCCACACCCACTTTGCCCTTGCGGTCGCCCACGACCACCAGCGCGCTGAAATTAAACCGACGGCCGCCTTTCACCACCTTCGCCGAGCGATTGATGAACACGACCTTCTCCATGAGATCCTGCCCGTCGCCGCCGTCCTGCGAATCGGGACCAGGCCGGTTGCGCCGCTGCCGGGGCCCCCGCTGTTGCTGCGAATGCTGCGAATGCTGCGGCGGCTTCGCCTGTTGCGCCGGGGGTGCCGGCTGCGCCGGTTGCGCCTCAGGGTTCTGGATGCTGCTTGTATCTAATGTTGGCTCAGCCACGTTTTGCTTCTCCGTTCAGGGTTAAAACTTCAGGCCCGCTTCGCGCGCCGCTTCCGCCAGGGCTTTTACCTTGCCATGATACCGCGCACCGCCGCGGTCAAACACCACGGCCTTGATGCCCTTGCCGATCGCCGCTTGCGCGGCGAGCGTGCCGATGGTTTTGGCACTGGCCGCATTCGCCCGCAGCTTCTCGCGGTCGGGCGTTGCCTTGCTCAGCGTCGAGGCCGCGGCCAGCGTCTTGCCGGCATCGTCGTCCACGAACTGCACATGGATGTGCATGTTGCTGAAACACACGGCCATGCGAGGACGTTCCGCAGTCCCGCTGACTTTCTTCCGGACACGCCAGTGCCGGCGCTTCGCCAAATCTTGCTTCTTTTGCGTTCTCATCGAAATCATCCGGTCCGAAGACCGGCAGTTTATTGGACCGTCTTGCCTTCCTTGCGGACGACGCGTTCGTCAACGTACCGCACGCCCTTGCCCTTGTAGGGCTCCGGCGGATAAAAGCTGCGCAACTCGGCCGCGACCAATCCCACCACCTGGCGGTCCGGGCCTTCAATCGTCAGCTTCGTGTTTTCCTCGACCGTCACTTTGATTTGGTCGGGTATCACGTAAACAATCTGATGCGAGAACCCGAGGTTCATCGTCACGTTCTTCCCCTGGACGGCCGCCTTGAAACCGACGCCCTGGATTTCCAGCTTCTTGACGAAGCCATCCGTCACGCCCTTGACCATGTTGTTCACCAGCGCGCGGCTCAGGCCGTGCAGCGCCTTGGCCTGCGCATCGTCGCCCTCGCGGCTGATGACCACCTTGCCGCCCTCCACCTTCAGGCTCGTGCGTTTCGGCAGGTCCCAGTTCAATTTGCCCTTCGGCCCCTCGACGTGGACCTTCTGGCCTTTGACTTCCACCTTGACCTTCGGCGGAATCTCAATCGGTTGTTTTCCAATGCGGGACATGACTCGAAATTTCGTTAATGGTTTACTGTCGCTTCGTCCAAATTTGCCGCGCTTACCACAGGTAGCAGAGCAACTCCCCACCCAGGTTCTTCTTCTTCGCCTCGGCGCCGGTCATCAAGCCTTCCGACGTGGACACCACCGCCACGCCCAGTCCGCCGCGCACGCGGGGAATCTCGTCCGAGCCGACATAACGGCGCAAACCCGGCGAGCTGATGCGCTTCAATCCTTCGAACACGCTCTTCTTGCCCTGGTATTTCAGGCGCAGTTTCAGCGTCTTGGGCATCTTGCCTTCCACGGCCACTTCGCTGATGTAACCTTCGCGCTTCATGATGTTCGCGATGCTCTCTTTCATCCGCGAATGCGGGATGGCCACCTGCGGCAGCAGCGCGTTGCCCGCGTTGCGGATGCGCGTCAGCATGTCGGAAATCGGATCGTTCATAATCTTGCTTACCAGCTCGCTTTCGTCACACCCGGGATCAGGCCGTTCAGCGCGCCCTCACGGAACGTGAGACGGGAGCAGCCGAACTTCCGCAGGTAACCATGCCGGCGACCGCTCATCGAGCAGCGGTTCACCACCCGCGTCGGGCTCGCGTTGCGCGGCAGCTTCGACAGGCCGGCGTAATCGCGCTTCGCCTTGAGTTCCGCGCGCAGCGCCGCAAACTTCTTCACCGTCGCGGCTTTCCGGTTGTTTCGTTCAATCCAAGACGTCTTGGCCATAAAATCGGTTTATCTATTTCTACTTTTCCAGTTTAGCGGTTTTCCGCGAACGGCATCCCCATCAGCTTCAGCAGCTCGTGCGCTTCCTCATTGGTCTCCGCCGAGGTCACAATGGTGATGTCCATGCCCTGCGTCCGCTTGATCTTGTCCAGTTCGATCTCCGGAAAAATGGTCTGGTCGTTCACGCCGAGCGAATAATTGCCCCGGCCATCGAACGAACGGCTGGACACGCCGCGAAAATCGCGGATGCGCGGCAGCGCCGCCGCCACCAGGCGGTCAAAAAACTCATACATCGCGTCGCGCCGCAGCGTGACCCGGCAGCCGATCGGCTGGTTCTCGCGCAGCTTGAAATTTGCGATGCTGTGCCGCGACTTGCTGATCGCCGGCTTCCGGCCCGTGATCAACGTCAGGTCCTTGGCGGCGTCTTCAATCGCTCCCTTTTCGAGTGACGCGCTCACGCCCATGTTCACCACGATCTTCTCGAGCCGGGGGATCTGGTGCACGTTCGTGTACTTGCGCTTTTCCTTCAGCGCCGGTGCCACTTCCTTCTGGTACTTTTCGTAAAGTCTCGCTTTCATGTCGCTCTATTCCTGTCAGGCTTTGGCCGCTGCCGGGGCGCGCTTCGCCGCGCGGGCGTCAAATTTATCGGCCAGCATCACGTTCGAGATGTGCACGCTGCCTTCGCGCTCCACAATCTTGCCCTGCGGATACTGCTGGCTCTTGCGCATGTGCTTCTTCATCATGCGCGTGCCTTCCACAATCACCCGTTCCTTCTTCGCCACCACCGCGATGACCTTGCCGCGCTTGCCCTTTTCCGAGCCGGCGATGACCACCACCACGTCGTTCTTCTTTACATGAAATCGTTGCATAACCTCAGAGCACCTCCGGCGCGAGCGAGACGATCTTCATGAACTTCTTGTCGCGCAACTCGCGCGCCACCGGTCCGAAGATCCGCGTCCCGCGCGGGTTTAATTCCTTGTCGATGATCACGATCGCATTGCTGTCGAAACGCAGATACGAACCGTCGTTCCGGCGGATGGCCTGGCGCGTGCGCACCACCACCGCGTCCACCACTTCCCCTTTTTTCACGGTGCCGTCCGGCGCCGCTTCCTTGATGTGCGCCTTGATCACGTCGCCAATGCGGGCATAACGCTGGTTGCGTCCCAGCACGCCGATCGCGGCGGCGCGCTTCGCGCCCGTGTTGTCCGCCACATCCAGGATGGAACGAATTTGTAACATAAATTTTCCTCTTCGCCGCTTACGCCGCCACCGGGGTCACGCCCGAAGAGCGCTCCACGACTTCCACCAGGCGCCACCGCTTCATCTTCGAAATCGGCCGCGTCTCCTCGATCCGCACGGTGTCACCCACCTTCGCGTCGCCGGTCTCGTCGTGCGCGTAAAACTTCTTGTAGCCCGTCACGACCTTCTTGAACTTCGGATGCGCAAACCGGCGCGTCACCTGGACGACGATCGTCTTGGCCATCTTGTTGGAAATCACCTCGCCCACGCGCTCTTTGCGGTTCGCCCGCGCGGCCGGTGCGTTGGTGGTGGTGGTTGTGGTCTCGCTCATGTTGATTCGTTAAGCCTTTGCCGTCGCTTTGATGCGCAGGGCGGAAATCTGGGTTTCGATGCGGGCAATGTCCTTCCGCAGCGTGTTCAGCCGCGCCGGCTTCTCCAGCTGCGCGCTCGCCTGCTGCAACCGCAGGTTGAAAATGTCATGCCGCAGCTTCTGGCTCTCCGCCAGCAGCTCCTGCATCGTCTTTTCCTTCAATTCTTTGCGCTTCGTCTTGTTCATGGCTCGCGGAAATTAGCCCATCTTGTGACGGGAAATAAACTTCGTCTTGATCGGCAGCTTCGTCGCCGCCAGGCGCAATGATTCGCGCGCAATCGCCTCGGTCACGCCGTCCACTTCGAACAGCACGTTCGCCGGCCGGATCACCGCCACCCAGGATTCCAGCGGCCCCTTGCCCTTGCCCATTCGCGTTTCCAAGGGCTTCTTCGTATAGGACTTCTGCGGGAACACCCGGATCCACAGCTTGCCGTGGCGTTTCATGTTGCGCGCGATGGCCACGCGCGCCGCTTCCAGCTGCTTCGTGTCCATCCAGCAGCGCTCCAGCGCCATCAACCCATACTCGCCAAAGGCCACCGTGTGCCCGCGCCGCGCCAGGCCGGCGCGATTACCGCGGTGCATCTTGCGGTATTTTACTCTATCTGGAATCAGCGGCATATTCGGTTCTCTCCTGAACTAATCTTAGCTGACAAATGCTTCCACCGGCTTGGCTTCCGCCGTCGGCGACTTCGGCGCCGCCTTGCGCTGGCCCTCGCCCTTGCAAATCCAGCACTTCACGCCCAGCTTGCCATAGACGGTCAACGCCTCGGCAAACCCGTAATCAATCTGCGCGCGCAACGTGTGTAGCGGCACCCGGCCCCAGTGGTATTGCTCCACGCGCGCCAGTTCCGCGCCGCCCAGACGGCCGGCACAACGAATCTTGATGCCTTCGGCCTTCACATCGTCGGCCCGGAAATCGCGCACCGTCTGCAAAGCCTTCTTCATCGCGCGACGGAACGACACGCGGCGCTCCAGCTGGAGCGCGATGTTTTCCGCCACGAGCTGCGCGTCAATCTCGGGATGCTTGATCTCGACGATATCCACGTAAATCTCCTTGCCCGTCATCTTGCTCAGCTCTTCCTTGATCTTGTCGATCTCGGCGCCCTTGCGGCCGATGACAATGCCCGGGCGGGCGGTCAAAATCGTGATGCGGCAGCGGCTCGCGGCGCGCTCGATCAGGATCTGCGGCACCGACGCCGTCTCGAGCTTCTTCTTCAGCAGCTCGCGAATCTTGCGGTCCTCGGTCAGCAGCTTGCCGAATTCCTTCTTGCCGGCGTACCACTTCGAGCGCCATTCGCGGTTAACCGCGATGCGCAATCCAATTGGGTTTGTCTTTTGGCCCATATTACTGTTGATCGGTAAGGACGACTCGGACGTGGCAACGGCGCATGATCAGCGGTCCGGCCGAACCACGCGCCTTCGGGATATAACCGCGGCGGAGCCCCGCCGTCTGCGCCACCGCTTCGCGCACGATCAATTGATCGGTGCGCAGGCTGCTGTAGCGCGAATTGTTCGCCTTCAAATCTTCCGCGTTGGCGATCGCTGACTTCAACGTCTTCTCCAGCACGCGCGCGCCCTTGCGCGGCACCACGGCGAGCACTGCGACAGCCTGCCCCGCGGGCAGACCCTGCACCTGCCGCACGACCTCGCGCATCTTCTGCGCGGACATGCCGATGTTTTTGGTAATGGCCTGGACTTCCATATGCTACTTCGCCTCCGCCTTCGCCGTGTGCGCGCCGTGCTTCTTGAACGTGCGCGTCAGCGAAAATTCACCCAGCCGGTGGCCCACCATGTTTTCCGTCACGAACACCGGATTGAAAACCTTGCCATTGTGCACCGCGAACGTCAGCCCCACAAAATCGGGCGTGATCATCGAGCGCCGCGACCAGGTCTTGATCGGCGACTTCGACTTCGCTTCCTTGGCCTTGATGATTTTCTCCATCAGGTGCCCGTCAATGAACGGGCCTTTTTTAATCGAGCGTCCCATATCGGTAATTAATCACGCTTCAT
The DNA here is from genome assembly GCA_964448135.1 of uncultured Verrucomicrobiota bacterium. Lineage (GTDB taxonomy): Bacteria > Verrucomicrobiota > Verrucomicrobiia > Limisphaerales > UBA8199 > CAYUVH01. Next base: position 48,905 of record CAYUVH010000039.1, read on the forward strand.
CGGCCGGCCATCGCGGCGGACGACAATAAATCGGTTCGAGTACTTCTTCTTGCTGCGGGTGCGATACCCCTTCGCCAGCAAACCCCACGGCGACGTCAGCTGCTGCCAGCCACCGCCGGACTTCGACTTGCCTGCGCCACCACCGTTCGGATGGTCCACCGGATTCCGCGAAACACCGCGGTTGATCGGGCGGATGCCGCGATGCCGCGAACGGCCCGCTTTGCCGAGAATCACTTTCTCGTGCTCCGAGTTGCCCACCTGGCCGATCGTCGCGTAGCAATTCTCGTTGATGCGCCGGATTTCACCCGAAGGCAAACGCACCTGCGCGTAACCCTCGTCAATCGACATCAGGCTCGCCGCGCCGCCGGCGCTGCGCACCATCTGGCCGCCGCGACCGGGCGTCAGTTCGATATTATGAATCGGCAGGCCCACCGGCACCTTTTGCAGCGGGATGCAATTGCCGATTTCCGCCGCCGCCGTCGGACCGCTCATCACCTTTGTGCCGACCTTCAATCCCGCCGGGGCGACGATGTACGTCTTCTCGCCGTCGGTATATTGGAGCAACGCGATCCGCGCCGAGCGACCCGGATCGTATTCGATCGCCGCCACCGTCGCTTCCACGCCGTGCTTCTGCCGCTTGAAATCGACCAACCGGATCTTCTGCTTGTGCCCGCCGCCGATACCGCGCGCCGTCATCCGGCCGTACATGTTACGGCCGCCGGTCTTCTTCCGGATTTCCACGAGGCTCTTCTCCGGCCGCGTCTTCGTTATGTCGCTGTAATCCGAAAACGAGACGTATCGCGTAGACGGTGTCAGCGGTCTAAATGTCTTTACTGGCATAAAACAATAACATGCCCAAGTCAGCTGCTTGGAGAGCGGAGCCATCAATCCTGTCCCGGATGGGAGTCAGTTATCGGTTCCGCAGTTATGCTGTCCGAAGGCCACTTGGCCAATCGGAACGCGAAATATAACAGGGAGATTTCTCCGTGCAATACCTTTTTTAACTTTTTTCGCTCCCCATGCAAAATTCCGGCCTTCCCCAATGCTTTCAGGCCAAAATCACCACTCCCAAGTCTCGAATCGTCAATCCGTCCACCACAATTCTTCTCTCATAGACACCCCGATTCACTGAGGTGCAGCCCGATAACGAACCCGCTTGAAACCGCTTCTCCCAGCCATTTTCCGGTTGCCCCTCCCTTGCTGCGGAGTATTGTCCGGCATGATTGCGCGCGCCACATTCCTCCGAAATGCCAGCACGTCTGTGAGTCTCTGGAAATGAGGAAAAAGACCACGCGGCCTCACGTTCATCTGCCTCCGCACCTTCCGCGCGTAGTGCCACGCTTGTTGTTCAGCCTGTCTGCGTTCCTCTCTGTGGTCCTCGCATTTTCGGCTTGGGCGCAAAGTCCAGTTCAGCTCGGCGCCCGCCCGTCCGCCGGGCATTTTGGCTTGAGCATTACCGGAGCCGTGGGCTCCGTGTGCACTATCCAGTGTCGCACCAATCCCGCGCAGAACACGTGGCTCACCCTGACTACCCTCCCCCTCACCAATAACCCGCAGCTCTGGAGCGACCCCAACCCGCCTGCCGGTATCGGCTGCTGGTACCGCGCGCTTGTGCAACCAGTGACCTGCCAGCAGTACAACTACGGCACCAGCAAAATGGGCCAAAACCTCGTCGGTTATCAGATCACTCCCGCCAGCACCAATGGCCGGAGAGCCCTGCTGAACTACGAATCTCATGGCTTTGAGGATGCCTGGTACCGCGACGGTTACGCCCTCACCGCCATCGCCAATCTGGTGAAGGGCTACTACCTGACCAATCCGGCCGCCCTCAACGGCTGGACCATCTACCTCAACCCCAGCGCCAATCCGGACGGTGAGATCTACGGCAACAACAACACCCGCGAATCGCCACCCTCCACCGTTCCGTTTGGCCGTTGCACCTCCAACGGACGCGACATCAACCGAAACTTTTCCCAAAACACCTCGGTCGAACAATTGAAGCTCGCCACTCTGGTCACGAACATTTCTCCCACCATCATTCTCGACTTCCACGGCTGGTGTAATTGCTACTACGCCACCAATGCCGGAACGAACGTCGGCAAATTCTTTGTGGATTCGTTCAATGCCAGTTACACCGGCAAGCCTTCGAAATACGGTTATGTGAACGCGGACGGAAGCATCGATTGGGGCACCGCCAACGGCACCACCTTTCACAGCGTCAAAACCATGACCCTGGACATGTTTGCCACCTGGGCCAATCTGGTCAAAAAGATCCCGGCGGCCATCATCGAATATCCGGCCCCCGCTTACAGCAATCCCGGGGGGACCGTCTACGACACCGTTTACGACCCGGCCCTGGGCCTGAATGTCATCAAGCCGTCCGTCCGCGATTCCATGTTCGAGCGTACGGTGGTAGCCTTGAACAATCTCTTTCTGAATTACTAGAGCAGTCTCAATAAAACTGTGGCCGCATTAACGGTAGGGCCGCGCTGCTGCGCGGCCGCGACGTCCTGGCGCCTTCCTCCGGTTGACCCCTTTTTGTGCCCCTTTTTGCCTCTTCGCGGCTGACCCGTCTTATCTTCTTTTGAATTTTGTATTTCGATTTTGTTTCGCCTGCCCGCCATGAGCTTGGCGACGGCCTGGATTTCGCGGACCCCATGTCACGGCCGCGGCATTCACATTTCCCCGGCCTCTTCCCTCCGTGCCTCTGTGTCTCTGTGGTTCAGACTTTTCCCCTCCCACCGCACGCCTTCCATCCGCCAACCGAAAATCCACCTGCTTCTTAAATCCATCCACCTTCGCCACTTGCACCGTGACTTTGTCCCCCAGCCGGATCACCCGCCGCGTTCTTCTCCCCACCAACTGACTTCGCGTCGGCTCAAATACAAAAAAATCATCCTCCACCGTGGACAACGGCACCAACCCACTCATCGCCAGCCCCGGCACATCCACGAAGAACCCGAAATTCCGCACGTCCGTCACCAACGCCGGATACTTCTCCGGGTTCCCCGACTTCAATTGCGCCCGCAAAAACGCGAACAGCTTCACATCCTTGCTGTCCCGCTCCGCATCCGCCGAATTGCGTTCCGTCGCCGAGATATGATCCGCCGCCTCCTTCAACGCCGGCGTCGAACCCGCCTGCGCATCGAACAACGCCCGATGCACGATCAAATCCGAGTACCGCCGGATCGGCGACGTAAAATGCGTATACTTCTTCTTTGCCAACCCGTAATGCCCCAACGGCTCGACCGCATACCGCGCGCGCATCAGCGACCGCAAAAAACCAATCTTCAGCGCGGGCCCGATCGGCAGCGTATTCAGCCGGGCCAACAGCTTTTGCACCTCGCCCGGGTGGCTCAGGTTGCCGCACGGCACATTGTGGCTCAGCAAATCTTCGCGATACTCCCGCAACCGCCGCTCGTCCGGCTGCTCGTGCACGCGATACACCGCCGGCCGGTTCATTTGCATCAACCGGGCTGCCACCGCCTCGTTCGCCAGCAGCATGCACTCCTCGATCAACTGATGCGAAACATCGTTCTCCGTCCTCTCGATCCGCAAAATGCGCCCCTGCTCATCGAGCCGGATTTTCGACTCGGGAAAATCCAGGTCCAAAGATCCGGCCTTGAAGCGCAACCGGCGGATCTTTTGTGCTAATTGGTGCACATTGTGCAACATCTGCTCGATCGAATCGTCCGTGGGCTCGCGCTGTAGAATCGCCAGCGCTTCCTGGTAGCTGAAGCGCCGCTTGGAATGAATCACCGCCGCGTAAAACTTCGTGCTCAGCACCCGGCCATCATCCGCGATCAAAAACTCCACGCACTTCGTCAGCCGGTCCACATTCGGCTTCAACGAACAAAGCTCGTTGCTCAACGCCTCCGGCAACATCGGAATGACGCGGTCCACCAGGTAAGTCGAATTGCCGCGCTTGCGCGCCTCCACATCCAGCGCCGTCCCCGGCTTCACGTAATGCGAGACATCCGCAATGTGCACCCACAACCGCCATTGCCCGCGCTCCGCCGGCTCGAGACAGATCGCATCATCAAAATCCTTCGCGTCATCCGGATCGATCGTGATGACCTGGTGACCTCGACAATCCACGCGCCCGGTAAAATCGCCGGAGTTCACCGTGGACCCGATACTCTGCGCCTCCTGCAACACCGGCTTCGGAAAGTGCAGCGGCAAATCGTACTGCCGCAGCACCGACAGCATGTCCACGCCTTCTTCATCGGGCGCGCCCAGGACTTCGATGATTTCGCCCTCGGGATTCGTGTTCCGCGATTGCCACTCGCCCAATTCCACCACCACCTTGTCGCCGGTGTGGGCCGGACGTCCCACGTCGCGCGGCTCCGGCACGTACACATCATGCGGAAAACGCGGATCATCGGGTACCACGTAGAGAAACTGCTTCCCGCGTTGCAACGTCCCGACGATCTGCGTCCGGCGCCGCTCCAAAATCCGCACCACCGTGCCGCTGGCCGCCTCGTTCCCGCCCGGGCGCAATCCCCTGCCCCGCACGTTTCGCCGCGCCAGCACGCGATCCTCATTCATGGCCGTGCCCGTGGCATTTCCCGCGATGGCGATCTCGTCGAGCGCCGGATCGTCCGGCTGCAGATAGCCCGCGCCCGAGCGCGTCAGGCGAATCCGTCCCGGAATCAAGTCCGCCTCGGGCGGCAGGATATAACGATTTCCTTTGATCCGCGCAATCCGCCCGGCCTGTTCCATTGAACGCAGCACGTTCTGCAATTCCTGTTGCGCATTCGGCGGCAACCTCAGCAACTGCAGCAGCTCCGGCACATTCGCCGGCACATAATTCTCGCGTCCCAACACCGCCGACACCTGCTCCGGCAGGTTCTGCGCGAAGCCCCGCGTTTCACGCGGCCCGCCGCCAAAGTCCCGCCGCCCCGGGCGATCCACCTTCCGGTAGGGACGCGCTGCCGCGCGTCCGCTAGGCGCATTACCAACGTCGCGCCCCCCCTCGCGCCGTGGCCCTCCGCCAGGCCGTGGCCCTCCACCTGGGCGCTGCCCTCCACCTGGACGAGGCCCCCCGCCAGGGCGCGACCCCCCACCAGGACGCGACCCTCCGCCGGATGCGCTGGTAAAGTCACGCCGCCCTTTGCGACGTTGGGATTGCCCACCGGAGAAACTCCGGTGATGCGAACTGGGAATAATGGGTCTGCTCACGATTTGTTGCGATTCATCTTCTGGTAGGGACGCGCTGCCGCGCGTCCGCCACATCCCTCAGCAAATTCTTTGCAGGGAATACTTTGTCTTTCGTTCACTATTCGTTTCTCCGCCGCGACGGACCCGGCGCGGCCACCAGCGCGGACTGGCTGGGCAAAGTAGCCAGCGTCACGTCCGGATTTCGTTCAGTGAAAAAGTTGCACGACCACTCCTCCAGAAACAGAATCACCGTCTGCCCCGCCACGTCCGTCGCGAGTCGCGCACCCGACGGCAGCTTAGCCTCGTCCACCGTGCCCGAAATCACCCAGCGCATCAGCTTCCACGGCCCCGACTCCAATCGCGCTTCCGCGCCATACTCCGTCTGCAACCTATACTGCACCACTTCAAATTGCAGTGGACCAACCGCGCCCAGCAACGGAACCCGGCGCATCGTGTTCTGTTCCAAAAACGATTGCACCACGCCTTCCTGGAGCAATTGATCCAGCCCCTCGCGAAAACGTTTGAACTGCGCCGTGCTCGCGCTGTGAATCCACGCAAAACATTCCGGCGCAAACCGCGGGATCGCATCGAACACCAGCGTCGGATCTTCCGCCAACGTGTCCCCAATGCGAAAGTCACTGTGACCGACCAATCCCACCACGTCGCCCGCAAACGCCTCGTCCACCGTCTCGCGCTCGCGCCCGAACAGCTTGTGCGAACTCGACAGCCGCAGCTTCTTGCCCGTCCGCGTGTGAATCACCGTCATGTCGCGCTCAAAACGCCCCGAACAAATCCGCACGAACGCCAGCCGGTCGCGATGCCGCGGATCCATGTTCGCCTGCATCTTGAAAATGAAACCGGAGAAACCGTCGGTCGCGGGTTCGAGCGTCCGCCCGTTCACCACGCGGGCCTGCGGCCCCGGCGCGAGATCCAAAAACGCGTCCAGCAAAAGCTGCACGCCAAAGTTATTCACCGCGCTGCCGAAGAACACCGGCGTCAATTCCCCCGCCAGCACCCGGTCATGATCAAACGTCGCCCCCGCGCCTTCCAGCGTGGCCAGTTCATCCACCACGCGCGCATACACCTCGGGCGTCATCGTCTCACGAACGACCGGATCACCCAGGCCGTGCACGGTCACCGGCGCGCGATATCCCCCGCCCGGCACGCGCTCAAAAAAATGCACCTGCTGCGACCGCCGATCAAACAAACCCCGGAAATCCTGCCCATCACCCAGCGGCCAGTTCACCGGATACGCATGGATGCCCAGAACGCGCTCCAGTTCATCCAGCAACGCCAGTGGATCACGCGCCGGCCGGTCCAGCTTGTTCATGAACGTGAAAATCGGAATCCCCCGCTGCCGGCAAACCTCAAACAACTTCCGCGTCTGCGTCTCGATACCCTTGCCCGCATCAATCACCATCACCGCCGCATCCACCGCCGCCAGCACGCGATACGTGTCCTCGGAAAAATCCTTGTGACCGGGAGTGTCCAGCAGGTTCACCGAATACCCGCGATACTTGAATTGCAGCACCGTCGAGCTGATCGAAATCCCGCGCTTCTTTTCCAACTCCATCCAATCGCTCGTCGTCGCCGCCTGGTTCTTCCGCGCCGTCACCGACCCCGCCAAATGCAGCGCACCGCCGTACAGCAGGAATTTCTCCGTCAACGTGGTCTTGCCCGCGTCCGGATGCGAAATAATCGCAAACGTCCGTCGCTGCTTCGTTTCTGCTTCAAGATTCATCAAACAACTCTCACCGGGCATGTCCCCGGCGAAATACCAGCCTACCAAAATCCCCACCACTTGCGAGCCTTCCTTTTTTCGTGGCGGCAGACGTCCCGTCTGCCGTAGAGCCGGGCGTCCCGCCCGGCGGCCAAACCCTCAACCCGCCCCAACCGCCGAAATCTCCACCCCCACATTCAATTCACGCTCTTCCTCTTCCCCTTCCGCGTGTTCCGTGTGTTCTGTGGGCACCATCTCCGTTTTTCCCCTTTGAATTTCGGATTTTGTTGCCGGCGTGCAACGGCCTCGGATTCCGAATTTAGGAAATTGTGCTGATGCTGAAAAACGCGTTCCATATCGCCACCACCCGTGACGGAAGAAGAAAAACAAGCCCGCCTCGCCGAACTCAAAAATATCCCGCAGCAGGTGCAACGCGCCGCGATGTTCGCGATGGCCCTCGGCCTGGTCTCTTTCCTCCGCGTCCTTGCGCGCGCCTACGCAAATCATCTCTCCATCGGCAGAGCCTTCCTGACCGGCGCCCTCCTCGGCATTTGGTTCTTCCTCAACGGCGCTTGCCTATACAACCGCAGCCGCTGGAGCTACGCCGGCCTGATCGGCTTCGCCCTGCTGCCCACCCTCGGCCTGATCACCCTCTGGATGCACTTGCTGACCATTGCCCTGCAGGGAAATCTCCTCTCCGACTGGCCCAACACCCTCCTGTGCCTCATCGCCGTCCTCCAAATCGCCGTCACCGCCGTCCTCCTGCGCTACCTCCTCGCCAAACAAGTCCGCGACTACATCTGGAAACCCCCAACCCAATAACAGGCCCCCGCTCTGATGACTCGCAGGAACTCATCTCCCCAGCCGTAGTTAAAAATATTTTTCGTCCTCCAGTCCGTCCTCCCATGTGTTGTTTTTGGGCTCGTAGCAGGGCTTTCCGTGCGTTTTCGGCGGTTGGATTTCTGTCATTTCTGTCACGGGAGAAACTCCCACCGGGGGAGATTATTTTTCCCACCGATTGGATATCCTTGGTGAAAAAAAGAAAACTCCTCCATGACACCGATCGCCAAAGCCTCCGGCCTCCACGGCAAATCTCCTTCGCCACGCGCCCAGCCTCCGGACCTATCTCACCCGTCCGACGTCCTCATCCGCTCACTCAATCCCACGCCTGAACTCCAGGACCGCATCGCTGCGAGCCCCGCCGCTTCCCGCTCCCAGTGGAACCGAGCAATCCTCCGAGCATCCTCCCGCAAACCCATGGCCAGCCAAAAGCAAACCCGCCGCAAGCCTGCCGCAAGCCTGCTGGCAAACCAAAAACCCCAGCAAACACCCCTATGCAAACCCAAAACGACCAAAAATTATTTTGCGCCTCATTTCCCTGCCTCCCAGCCCTTTCCTTCCCCTCCCATTTTTCTGTCACAAAATTTTTCTGACATAATGCCTTTTTCCTCTGTCACCCCCAATCGTCACGATCACCCAACCCTTCCTAACACATTTTATCGCACGCCCATCCCCCATTCCAAAACCCGCTCCCTTTTGGAATCGCCAACTCCCCCACCCTCGCCCTATTCTCACCCTCGTGGCTGCCAAACCCGGAGCCACTAAACACCGAGGCCCAATTATGAAACCGACCCAATTTCTCATCGCGCCCGTCCTCCTGCTTTTGACCGCGCTGCCGCTCCTCGCCGAAGATCCCAGCAGCAATCTCGAAAAATCGTTCACGGTTACCCCCGGCGGCAAGTTCGTCCTCGACGCCAACATGGGCGCCTGCGACCTCAACTCCACCGACGGCAACGAAGTCAAAATCCGCGTCACCCGCGCCGCCAAACACGCCAGCCAGAAGGAAGCTGAGGCCCTCTTCGACAATCACGAAGTCAACTTCACCCAGGAAGGCAACACCATCACCGTCACCGCCAAAAACAAAAAGGGCGGCAACATCCTCAACCTCAGCAGCCGGCCGTCCCTCGAAGTCCATTACTACATCTCCGTCCCGAAGAAATTCGACGCCGACCTCGGCACCGCCGGCGGCGACGTCCGCGTCGGAGAAATCGACGGCAAACTCAAGGCCCGCACCACCAGCGGCTCCATCCATTTGCAGAAGGCCAGCGGCGACGTCCATGCCGCCGACGCCGGGGGCGATGTCCTCATCGGCGAAGCAGGAGCGAACCTCTTCGCCAGCACCTCCTCCGGCTCCGTAAAAGTCCGCAAAGTCTCCGGCAAAGCCGATCTTTCGAGCGCTGGCGGTGACGTCCACGTCGCCGAAGCTGACGGCCCCGTTTCCGCCCGCACCTCCAGCGGCTCGATCCGCCTCAAGACCGTCAAAGGCGACCTGACCGCACAAAACGCCGGCGGCGACATCTACGGTGAAACCATCGGCGGCAACGTGACCGCCTCCACCTCCAGCGGTTCCATTGGCTTTGGCCAACTCCAGGGTAAATCCAACCAAATCAAAAATGCCGGCGGCGATGTCGGCATCGAATCCGCCGATGGCGATGTTTCCATCCAGACCTCCAGCGGCTCCATCAAACTGAAAACCGCCAAAGGCGACGTGCAGGCGAAAAACTCCGGCGGCGACATCACCCTCGGCGACGTCAGCGGCGCCGTCGAAGCCCAATCCTCCAGCGGCTCGATCAAAATCCGCTCCGCGGGCGGCAATGTGGACGCTAAAAACTCCGGCGGCGACATCGGCATCGGCAGCGCCGAAAAGCAAATCACCGCCCGCACCTCCAGCGGGTCCATCCGCATCGGCTCCGCCAAAGGCGCCGCCAATCTAACCGACTCCGGCGGCAGTATCGAAATCAAGGAAGCCTTCTCCTCCCTCCAGGCCAGCACCTCCAGCGGCGACATCACCGCCAACCTCGTGACCCAGCCCAAAGAAAACTGCTCCCTCCAATCCTCCGGCGGCGGCATCACCCTGACCCTTCCGAAGTGGGCCGCCGTGGACCTCGACGCCCGCGCCAGTGGGGGCGACGCCAGCAGCGAACTCCCCCTCACCATTGAAGGCGGCTCCAGCAAAGGCAACGGCACCCTCCGCGGTAAGATCAATGGCGGCGGCCCCACCCTCTCTCTGCGCTCAAGTTCCGGCGACATCCGCCTCAAATCCTCCAATATCGCCAACGCCGGCCTCAAACTCGAAGACGATCCCAAACCAGCCCAGCCAAAATAAATTCGGATTTCGGGTTTCTTTCGTCACGTATCGCGACGTAGCGTTCTCGCGAAAGCGGACTCGAAATTCGTGCTTCGTCATTGAGCACCGCTGGCTATTTTTTTGCAATTTGCTCAAAAACGTGATTGCATTCTGCACAATTCCCGGACAGCTCCCGCGCAATACTGGCCGAATTCCCACATTTCCCCGACGGCATTCCAACTGCTAGGAACTTCCCGGGAAGATTTAACCAATTATTTCCACCAGGCAATTTGACGCGGCACAATTTGAAATTAAGTTCGTCCCATTACAGAACCGCACCACGAACTGTATTCCGGAATGGGCGCACCCGTTGCGCAGCTACCTCGTGTACGAGGCGGGCCCCGTTATGAACTCCCGTGGCCAACTCTCCCCGCCCGAATATGAAATGAGGACAGTCCTCCGCGACGATATCATTCACCTCCGACCGTTTGCCGCCCAGGATGTTTTCGATCTCTACTCCGCCACTCGCGAGACGATCGGCAGCCTCTGCGAGTGGATGCTCTGGTGCCACCCTGATTATTCTCTCGAAGATTGCCGCAATTTCCTCACGCGCTCCGTGAAGGATTGGGACTCCGAAGCGAGCTACAATTTCGCCATCGTGGATGTAAAGACCGGCGAAGTCTGCGGCAGCATTTCCCTCAACCGCATCAACCGCGCCCACCGCGTCGCCAACGTCGGCTATTGGGTGCGCCAAAGCCAGGCCGGACGCGGCATCGCCTCGCGCGCGTTGCGCCTGGTCGCCCGCTACGGATTGCACACCCTTTCCCTCAAGCGCATCGAAGTGCTTGTCCCCGAAGGCAACCTCGCCAGCCAGCGCGTGGCCCAAAAAGCCGGCGCCACCTTCGAAGGCGTCCTGAACCAGAAGCTCAAGCTGAATGGCAAAGCTCACGACGGTCTGATGTTCGCCATCTTCCAGGCCAAACCCCTGCGCACGGCCCAACAAAAGCTCTACCGCCGAAAAGCCCTGCGCGCCCCCGGTCTGACGACGTCACTTTCCCGTAAGCGAATGCCCGCAATTTAATCCGGCGGTTCATTGCGATCCCGCGATACCTTTCGCCCCTTCGGATTTCGAGCTTCTTTCGTCATTGGACATTCGTGCTTCGTCATTCCCTCCCCTCTCTGCCGTCTTTCCGTTCGCACCCCTTTTCTCTGGAACCTCTCACCCCCCTTGGTATACTTACCTCCGGCTGGAAGTGAGCCACCGGATCCGCGGGAAGGGTTTAACCCGGCTTCAAACCAAAAAGTAAACGCACGTTCTTCGTGCACATGCCCGTCTGCGGATCCGGGCCAGAAAGCGAAGAACCATATGCAAAAGACCCTTCCGCCGCGTCCCAACCTCGATCACCTCCGCCGCCAGGCCAAGACCTTGCTCGCCGATCTGGCCTCGGGAAACCCTGACGCCATCGCCACCATCCGGGAAAACCTCCCCGCCGCCAAAAAACTCACCGCAGCCGAAATCGCCAAAACCCAGTTTCGCCTTGCCGACGCCCAGTCGGCCATCGCCCGCAAAAGCGGCTTCGCCGCGTGGCCGCATCTTGCCCGACACGTGGAACAACTCCGCGCGATGGAAGGCACCTGGTCGTTCGAAAGTCTGGCTGTGGACGGCAACCGGATGCCGGCAACCGCGCTCGGCGCTTCGCGCGTGCTGATCGATGGCGACCGTTTCCGCACCGACTCACCCGAGGCCACTTACGAAGGCGTCTTCAATATCAACGTCGAAGCCAACCCTCACGAAATAGACATTGAATTCATTGCCGGCCCCGAGGCGGGAAACTGGAACTATGGTATCTTCAAAGTGGACGGCGATCGGTTCGAACTCTGCCTCGACCTCAACGGCAAGCCGCGACCCAAGAAGTTTGTCACCTCACCCGGCAGCGGTCATGCACATGAAGTCCTCGTGCGCACCCAGCGCGCACGACCGGAAAACGTCTCCGGCGGGACCCCTCCACCGCCGCCAGCTTCCATGGCGTCCGCCAGTGATTTCGGGTACGTCGAATCCCCCACCCTGACCAAACTGCAAGGCGAGTGGATCGCTACAAAAATCATTCGCGACGGTATGAATCTCCCCGGCATAATGCTGCGTACCGCCAGTCGTTCCATGACGAAAAACGAAGTCCACATTTCCGTCGGCGGCTCGCTCATTATCCACGCCCTCGTAAAACTCGGCGAACCGAGTGATCTCATGCATGTTGACTACTACAACCTAGGTGGCATGACGAAAGGCGCCGTCCAACTTGGCGTGTTCAAATGGTCCGGCGACGAAGCCTGCTTCTGCATGGCCGCCCCCGGCGCACCGCGTCCCACCAACTTCGACGCCCCCGCTGGCAGCGGCTGCAGTTTCAGCCAGTGGCGCCGTAAGCGTTAAACCAGATATTTATCCCATGCCGAAGGCATGGAAGACATTACGGTGCGTCGTTGCGAGCTCCCAACCAGCAACGACCACCGGTAAACAATTTCGAAAATCATCTGCACCCGATAAGGGTGCCACCCCCAATCACCCTGCCTTCCACCCGCCAAAAACCGCAAACCGGAACCACCGAAAAAAACACTCCACGTCCTGATACCCCGCCTCCTTCAACCAAACCAACTGCTCCTCCACAGTGTTACACCGGTCGTGCTTCATCCGCTCGACCGCGCCACTAATCTCCGCCTCCGAGCTTCCCAGCCTGCGCGCCCCGTCCAAATGCGTCGCCTCAAACAATCCCTGCAACCGCTCACTCGCAGCCTGCACCTGTTCCGCGTTGATGAAAATCCCACCCGGCGTCAACACCCCCAAAATCCTCCGATACAAATCCCGCTTCTCTTCGTCCTTCAGATGATGAATGGCCATTGCCGAGACCACCCCCTCGAACGGCCCCTTCGGCAGTACGTCCGTCAGCAATTGCACCACCAATTCCGGTTGAAACTTCGCCAGCCGTATTTCCGCGCGCTGAAGCATTTGCTCCGACTCATCCAGGAGAACGAGACGTCCCGGTCGCACGCGATCGCATATCACCCCGGATAGGATTCCCGTCCCCGCCCCGAGATCCAGGATCCGCGGCGACGACGAACAACTCCGCGCCACCAATTCCGCCGCCGTACCGTAAAACTCATCGAAGCACGGCACCAACCTCCGGCGCTCTACATCATACGTCGCCGCATTCCACACCTTGCTCATGGCAGCATTCGAGAAAAGGAGACTTCTTCAAACAATCGTCATCTTCATGACCCTCGCGAAACGCTTCAACAGCGCCGCGTGATGCCCTTCGACGACCGCAACGTGATGCGGCATGCCCGCGTGACACAATTCCTCGAACCATTCGCCGGGGCTTTCCTTCATCCGCGCCAATCCATTCGTCGCCATCAGATGCCGGCGCGGCTTGATCGTTTCGCCTTCCCGCGCAGTAAGGAAATACTTCCCGTCCAGCCGCCAGAATCGATAGACCGTGATCGGCATCCCCGCCCGCAACGTCGCTTCGACCACGGCGGGCTTCTTCGTATTGAAATGTTTCGCCACTCGCGGACCGCCGGGCGTCCCGACGGCTTCGCACATGGACATCGGCGCCGCCCCGCCGTGCCACAGCGTGATCGTGTCGCGATCATGCTCCAGCCAGTCCGTCAAATAGCAACGACCCAGCCCCAGGCTCTCGACAATCCACGCGCCCAGGCTGCCATCCACATCACCTTCGATTCCAACCGCGCGTCCTTCGTCCGTCAGTCGGGCGATGCCCAGATAAGGCCATTGGCCTAGTGTGTTCGGCAACTCTGGCCACTCACGAATCGTCAACGTATCCAGGTTTTCCACGTCCATGAACGAACGCAGCGCCAGGTAAAGTCGCGAGGCGGTCGGCAGATCTTCGTCCTTGGTGTCCTTGTGTGGCAGGCCGAGCGCCTTGAACGCCGCCACGTCGGCCGCGATGGCATCGTCGCGCTGCTCGTTCGCAGCATTTGAAAAATCCACGAGCGTATAACTCTGAACCTGCGCGCCCAAACCCTGGTGCACCGAAAACGGATCGGCGCCCATGACAAAAAAGCCCGGCGCATGTCCCCCGATCATCCCCACCCGCACCGTTCGCAACCGCCGCACCGTCGCCGCCATCCGCACGGCCTCGCTGAAACGCTGCCGGGTCGCCGCATCGTCGGGGTCGCCGTAAACCAGTTCGAAACTGTGATGCATCTGGCGAAAGACGGACGCCCAACAGTGCGTGCCCACCAGAGAACACGAACTGATCATGTCACCATCCGGTTTTTCAGGAGTCCCCCATAAAATCACTGGATCAGGCCAGAGTTGCGCCAGCGTCGGCGCCAGCCTTCCGTCGCCCATGGTGGTTTGCAGCACCACAATGGCGTTGACCTTCTCCGCTTCGCAGGCGGCGACGGACTTGCGCATGGATGCATCATCCACGGCTTTCTCGACGGGCTCGAAGATTTCGAAGCCCGACTTCCCGAGCCACGCGCGCACACGCTCCTCGAGTCCTCGTCCCCATTCCATGTCGAAACCGGGCCGGCGTCGGCCTAGAAATAATACGCCCACTTTGAACCGTTGATCCGAGTGCTTCATATCTTTCAACTATGGTGTCGCTGCCCATGCCGCGTGTATCTCACCCGCGATTCCGAAGGCATACATTATTTCATATCGAAATAAAAGGCCGGTTACTCCAGGGGCGGTCGAAAAACAAGATTGAGGACAAGCGCCGTCGGGTCTGCTAGGTTGAGCGCAACATGGCTCTGACCCGCGACGACTTGCAAAGCCTCATGAAAGCACGGTGCCGCGCTCCGCACCAATTGCTGGGACTTCATCCCCTGCCCGATGGCAACGGAGTCGTCGGCCGTGCCCTCGTGCCTGGGGCGACGAAAGTGATGCTCCAGCCCTTGAACGGAGACCTGCCGGCGCTCTTCGAACTGCACCGGGTTCCGAACACGGACGTCTTTGAGGGCAGCTCCACGGAAACAAAAGTAGTCTTTCCCTACGAATTGGCCATCACCGACCAGGCCGGCCAGGTGTATCGCGCCCGCGACCCCTATTCGTTCCTGCCGACGCTGGGGGAGGAGGATTTGTATTTATTCGGCAAGGGCGACGAACGAAAAATTTACGACAAGCTCGGCGCGCATTTGCGGAAAGTGAACGGCGTGTCCGGCGCCAGTTTTGCCGTCTGGGCCCCGAATGCCCAGGCGGTCAGCGTGGTGGGCGACTTCAACAAATGGGACGGGCGCGTTCATCAAATGCGGCTGCTGGGTTCCTCAGGTGTGTGGGAATTATTCATTCCCGAAGCGAAGGAAGGCGCGCATTACAAATTTGAGGTCAAGGACGCCCGCGGCCACGTGCGCCTGAAAACCGATCCCTACGGCGCTTTCTTCGAAGTGCCGCCAAAAAATGCCGCAATCATCTGGAACACCCGCAAGTTCAAGTGGACCGACGATAAATGGTTGGAAATGCGGAAGAACAGCAAGCCGTTGAAAGAGCCCGCCAGTGTGTACGAAGTGCACATGGGCTCCTGGCGCAAGAAAGCCGCGGGACAATCGCCCGGCTACAAGGAAATCGCCGCGCCGCTGATCGAGTACGTGCAGAAGATGGGCTTCACGCACGTCGAATTCATGCCCCTCGCCGAGCACGCGTATTATCCTTCCTGGGGTTACCAGGTCACGGGATTCTTCGCGCCGACGAGTCGCTACGGAACTCCGGAAGAGCTTCAGTTCCTGATCAACGCCCTCCACGAGGCCAACATCGGCGTCATCCTCGACTGGGTGCCCGCGCATTTCCCCCGCGACGACTGGGCTCTCGCGCAATTCGACGGCACCGCCCTCTACGAGCACGCCGACCCGCGCAAGGGCGCGCACCAGGACTGGGGCACGCTGATTTTCAATTACGGACGGCACGAGGTTTGCAATTTCCTCCTCGCGAACGCTTTGTTCTGGTGCGAGCGCTACCACATTGACGGACTGCGCGTGGACGCGGTCGCCTCGATGCTCTACCTCGACTACTCGCGCAAACCCGGCCAGTGGATTCCCAACCAATACGGCGGCCGCGAAAACCTGGAAGCGATCGATTTCCTGCGGCAGTTCAACCACCTCGTCCAAACCGAATACCCTGGCGTGGTGACCATTGCTGAGGAATCCACCGCCTGGCCGCAAGTTACCCGCCCGCCGTACCTCGGCGGCCTCGGGTTCACCTTCAAATGGAACATGGGCTGGATGCACGACACGCTCGGCTACTTCTCGCGCAATCCCGTCCATCGCCGGCATCACCAGAACGATCTGACGTTCGCGATGCTTTACCACTATCACGAGAATTTCATGCTGCCCTTGTCGCACGACGAAGTCGTCCACGGCAAAGGCTCGCTCTTCAAGCGCATGCCGGGCGATGATTGGCAGAAATTCGCCAATCTCCGCGCCCTGCTCGGCTACCAATGGCTGTTCCCCGGCAAGATGCTGTTGTTCATGGGCGGGGAATTCGGCCAGCGAACCGAGTGGAATGCGAATGCCGAACTCGAATGGAAACTGCTCGAAACCGGCCCCTATCACGTCGGCGTCCAACATTTGGTGCAGGACCTGAACAAGCTCTATCAAGCCGAGTCTGCCCTCTGGGAAGCCGATTTCGAAAACATCGGCTTCGCCTGGATCGATGCCCAGGACAGCCAGCAAAGCGTCCTGTCTTTCCTTCGTCGCGATGCCCAGGGCGAAAACGAAATCGCCGTCATCCTGAACCTCACGCCGGTCCCTCGTAATCGCTACCGTATCGGCCTGCCGCGTGCCGGCGCCTGGCGGGAGATCCTCAACACCGACGCCGGCGCTTACGGCGGCAGCAACATGGGCAACATGGGCGGCGTCACCGCCACGGCCCAGACCTGCCACGGCCTTCCCGCCTCCGCCGAATTCATCCTCCCTCCGCTCAGCATCATCGCCTTCCGCTCACCGCCTGCGGAAAAGCCGGATCCAAAGACTGAGGCCCTTGCACCTGAGTCTCTCGGAATCGAAACTACCGATGAAACGCAAAAAACAAAACCGGCGGCAAAGTAGCTGCCGGTTTTCCCACCCGGTCGCGAAGACTGGAAAAGCGTCCTAAAAAACACACACGGTTCCGCCGAAGAAGGAAGCTTCATTGTGATTTGGAGCTTGAAGTTTATCTGGAGCTTGGTGCTTGGTCCTTGGTCCTTTCTTCCTCCACGCTTGAATTTCCCCCACAACCGTGTGTGCTATCCGGGTGCTGCGGACGATCAGAAAAGCGGAATACGCCGAACTTGCGGCGCTGTTCTTCCTCCAGGGAGCGGCGCTGGGCATGTGGACCGTCCCGCTCAGTACCGTCCTCGCTGCTCACGGCCTGAACGCCATCCGCCCCTATGCTTTCGCCACCGGCGCCCTCGCCGCCTTCGTCTCCCCGCTGCTGTTCGGCGCCATGGCCGACCGCCATGCCTCACCCGTCAAAGTCCTCCGTGGATTGTCCATCGCCACCGCCTTCACGATCACCCTGGCCACGTCCGGCATTGCTCTGGGTTGGAATCCATGGCTCGTCATCGGCCTTATTCAAATGTACGCCTTCTGCGTATCGCCGGCCTTCAGCATCTCCTCGGCCATCATCTTCGCGCGCCTCGCGGACGCCAAACGAGAGTTCGGTCCCCTGCGCGCCATGGCCACCACCGGGTGGATGGTCGGCTGCTGCTTCATCAGCCTCATCGGCGCTGACACCTCCTCTTGGGCGGGCTACAGCGCCGGCGTGCTTTGGATCCTCACCGCGATCTTCACCTACTTCCTGCCCAAACTCGAAACTCCCAAATCGGCCGAAAAGCTTTCGTGGCATGAGCGCATGGGGTTGGACGCGCTGAAGCTCCTCAAAAACTCCGACCACCGCGTCGTGTTCATCACCGTCGCGCTTTTTAACATCCCCCTTGCCGGTTTCTACCCCTACGCCCCGCCGCACCTGCGTGACCTCGGCCTCACCCACACCACCGCCTGGATGAGCCTGGGCCAGGTAACCGAGGTCTTCGGCATGATGTACCTCGGCGCACTCCTCACCAAATGGCGCGTGAAATGGATTCTCACCTGCGGCCTGGCCATCGGCCTCGCCCGCTTCGCCCTGAGCGCTTTCGACACCCGCATCGGCCTGCTGGTCGGCATCTTTTTGCACGGCGCATCGTTCACGCTCGTGCAGATCACCGCCCAGATTTACCTGGACCAGCGCGTCCCGGCCGCCTGGCGCGCCCGGGCGCAGGCCTTGCTGACCTTGATGATCAGCGGCGTCGGCAACCTGCTGGGTTATTTGGGTACTGGCTGGTGGTTTCTGCTTTGCAGCCACAATGGCGCCACCCGCCCCTGGCCCCAATTCTGGAGCGGCCTTACCGTGGCCGTCGCGGTCGTGATGGCTTATTTCCTGTGGTCCTACCACGGCATCGGCTCCGGTCTATTCCGCTCCCGCAAGGCCGCCGCGGCCGGCGATCACGCCACCATTCCGGGCGATACTTTGTAGAGGCAGTTTTTTCACCTGGACGGCCGTTGTCCAAGTGCTCCAGCTACCGTCTTGGCGATGAAGCGGCTTTTTTGCTTTGAATCCAACTTGGCATCGCCAACCCGGTCAACCCGGTCAAACCCCCGAGTCAACCCCGGTCAACCCCGGTCAACCCCCCAGTCAACCCCCAGTCAACCCCCAGTCAACCCAAAAACCCCAGCAATCAACCCTCGTCAAGCCCAGTCAAACCAAAAAAAATTGGGGCCCCGTCAACCCCCGACTACACAGCAATGGCTGCGTCCCTGTCAGCCGGCAAACAGCATCACTCACCACCCGCAAAAAAATCGGAATCGTGAAGAGTTGACATTATCCCGAACTTGACCGAAAACCTGTTGCGGGTGGCAATGATGAAACAATCGCTCCAAAGGATTTACCGCGCGCTCGGACCGGCCTTGCCGCGCGGTGTGGCGTTATTTCTCGGCGCCTTCTGCCTGCTGAACCTCCTCGGCGGTCAACTGCGCGACAACTTCAACTCCAACCTGTGGTGGATAGACTTGCGCTCTCTGCCCCATGGGCTGGCAAACATTCTTTTGCTTATTTCCGCGATTGCGATGTTGGCTTACGCGTGGCGCCCGCCCCGCGCCCACGTCCGCTATTGGCTCACACTTTTTTGCCTGGGTCTCCTGGCCGTGGCCGGTGGTGTCAATGCCTTCCGCTTTTATGTCCTCCTGGCCAGCCATTCGGTGGCCTCGTCGCTTCCCATTTCGTTTTCGCTTCTGCTGACCGGGATGCTTGTACTGATGATGCGCGCGGTGTGTCGCTCCCGGCAAAACCCCGCCCCACCGGCGCATCCAGCCTGGATCGGACTGACAACGCTCGCCTGTCTCGGAATTTTCCCCGTGGCGCAAATGCTCTGCTTCGGCAAGACCGATTACCGTCGGCAGGCGGATGTCGCCATCGTGCTGGGCGCGCACGTTTACCAGGATGGCCGGCTTTCGGACGCCCTCTCCGACCGCGTGAAAACTGCCTGCCAGCTTTATCGTGATGGCTACGTCCACCGATTAATATTCTCCGGCGGACCCGGCGATGGCGAAATCTCCGAACCTACCGCCATGAAACGCCGCGCGATTCAACTGGGAGTCCGGGCCGACGATATCATCCTGGATGAAGCCGGTTTGAACACGCGCGCCACCGCCGTCAACTGCGAAGCAAAGTTGAAGAAAATAGGTGCATCGCGTGTCCTGGTCGTGAGCCACGCCTACCATCTGCCCCGCGTAAAGCTCGCCTTCCAACAACAAGGCCGCGAGGTCTACACCGTCCCGGCGAAGGAAACCTATCTCCTGGGTCGAATGCCGGTCTTCATGGCCCGCGAAGTAGCGGCCCTGTGGGTCTATTATTTGCACCCGCTCTGGCACGACGGCCGGCCCGCCGCAGACTTCATCAAGCGTCCGGCTTCAGCACAATTTTCCCCGCCAGCGTCCCGCTCTTTCCCAGCGTGCTCTCCTCTTGCAGCCGGTGAGCTTCAGCGGCTTTGGACAACGGCAGCACCCGGTCAATCCGGGGCTTGAGCTTTCCTTCCCTCATCCAACGATTGATGTCCTCCCCCGCCGATCGCTGTTCGTCCGCCGAGGAATTGAACATCGCGAAACCATGCACGCTGCAATCGCGAGTGTAAAATGGTCCGACCGGGAAAATTGGCCGCGCGTCGCGTCCCGCCATGATGATGATACGACTCCGCCGGGCCATCAACGGCACGATTCGTTCAAAGTTCGGCTCACGCAGCGTCTCCCACCATACATTGACCCCCTCCGGCGCGAACTTCCTGATTTCCGCATCCACATCCGCCGTCTTGTAATTGATCGCCAGATCCGCACCCATTTGCCGGCAGGCCTCCACCTTCTCCGCGCTGCCCGCCGTCGTGATGACCCGGCCACCCAAAGCCTTCACCATTTGCACGACACACGAACCCACTCCACCCGAGCCGCCATTCACAAAGAGAATCTCGCGGGCCTTCAACTTCGCATCGCGTATCAAACCAAGATGCGCGGTGATACCCGTCAACGACACCGCCACCACGTCCTCATCGCTCACACCCTCCGGTGTCGGATGCAGCCAGCGCTCCTCCACTGCAATCAACTCCGCAAAGGTTCCCGGCCGGCCGGCGAATCCGTGGTTCGACGCCCACACCCGCTGCCCCTGCTTAAACTGCTTCACCTGCGCACCAGTCTCGACCACCACCCCCGCCGCATCACGTCCCAACACCGCCGGAAAAGTCATTGCACCGCCAACCGCGCCGCTGCGGATATAGACGTCGATCGGATTCACATCCACCGCGGCCACTTTGATCAGGCACTGGGTCGGCCCAACCTTGGGCTCCGGCAAATCGCTGTATTGAATTACTTCCGGGGGACCGGTTTGGTTGATAAAGGCGGCTTTCATTTAACCGGAGTAAACTAGGGTCCACTAACGGAGGGCGCAAGGATGCCAAATCAAAATTCGCAATTCACTTCCACCGCCTTTGCCAATCTCGCCAAGTATTCCTCGCGCGGAATTTGGACGCCTCCCAATTGCGTCGTGATGGGCGTCAGCATTTGGATATCGAAGAGTTGAAAGCCCTTCGCGCGCAAGTGTTCGACCAAATAGTACAGCGCCGCCTTGGAAGCGTCCGTCTCGCGGTGAAACATCGATTCGCCAGCGAAGAATCCGCCAATCGCAACACCATACACCCCGCCCACCAACCGGTCATCCTTCCAGCATTCCAGGCTGTGCGCCTTGCCTTGCGCGTGCAGCCGGGTGTAGGCCGCGATGAATTCCGGGGTGATCCAGGTCTTGCGCCGTCCAGGCGCAGGGTGGGCACAGCCTTCCATCACCTCGCGAAATGCCTCATCCGTCGTCGGGCGGAATCTCTGCTGGCGCAGGACGCGCGCGAGGCTGCGCGAAACGTGAAAACCATCCAACTCCATCACCGCCCGCGGGTCCGGCGACCACCAACTCACCGGGTCCACCGTCCAGGGAAAGATGCCGCTGCGGTAAGCCAGGAGCAGCCGCTCGACCGACATATCGCCGCCGATGGCGACCAGCCCTTCCATGTCCGCGTCGCGCGGATCCGGAAAACGAAGCTGGCGATTCAGAACCGGAACAGACATGTCAGTCGGGTCCGCGGCAGACCGCGCATATCAAGCCCCGCCATCCATCGCGGCGAGCAGGTGCATCTCCATAACGCCCGCCAGCTCCATTTCCAAATACAGGCGGGCTTCCTCCGGAGTCGCTTCATCGGGCTCGAGTTTTGGATCGGGCGACCCAAGCAGAACCCAGGAGCCGACGCGGATGTCGTTCAGCACCTGCAACAGCCATTCAATCTCCCCGGCGGTCAGGGTCAAACGAGTGCCGGACTTGGAGGACGCAAAGCGCGCGGGATCATTGAGCAGGTTTTCCAGTTCCCGGCGGTTCACCTCCCGCTGCTCCCGCACCGCATCCTCCAGCAGCTTTTGGGAGGCCAGACGGTCGGGCACTTTATTTGATTTGCTGAGTTGATGGTGCGAAACCGGCATGCGGGGATAGAGCTTCAAAATATCCAGCACGATGCGGCCTTCGCGCGGACCGAAGTCAAAAACCAGGTGTTCTTTTGAGCGTCTGATTTTCATGCTGCCGGTTCCATGGTGGCGTGGAGCGTGTATCGTTGGAGCTGATGGACGTAGGCCTCCGCCTTCTCCAGGCTCTCCCGCACCAGGAGGCTCTTCCCCTGTTCGTGGACCTGCCGCATATGAAATTCCGCCTTCTTACGCGGCCAGCCGAAGACCTTCTGAAACACATGGGTCACGTAGTCCATGTAGTTCACCGGATCATTCCAGCAAATAACCACGAATCCGTGATCGCGTTCCGAGGTCGGATCGTCCTTCGGGAGAACAATCGTCCCCGGCTTGATTCCCGGCGTTTCTGTCGCAGGCATGCTACCAAGATAAAGGCGCTTTTCGCGCCTGTCGAGCGGCTCGACCGGCGGAGCGCATCACCGATCCGCCACCTTCGGCACAATATCGGTCTGCAAACGCGGATTTGCGGCACGAACCGGCGTCTCGGGCAGGCCCAGTTCTTTGCGCACGATATTTGTCCCCTGCGAGATGGACGTCGTTTTGAAAAATGCAATGTCCCGGTTGCAACCCTGCCGGCCGAAACCGCAATCGCTGGAAATGATCAATTGCTCGGGCGCAATGTGCTTCAATGCCTGGCGAATGGTCGAGGCCACATCCTCGGCGCCTTCCACTTGCAACCGGCGATGGCTCACCACGCCGATGCAAATCTTCTTCTTGAGCTGCCCCTTGAACGGCGCGAACAACTCGATTTCCCGAAGATTGCGATCCTTCGTCTCGATGGTCCACACGTCCCCACGACAGGCCTCGAGATAAAGCTGGAATGATTCCTTATAGCTGTCGTTCTCGATCACGCGCTGCATGTTGGGATTGCCCCAGCAGGTGTGGATCCACAATTCGACATCGTCGAGCCCCTGCACCTCGCGGTTATAGCATTCGATCATGAACTTCACATTGTCGTGATCCTTGCCGTAGGTGTTCGCCCAGAAATGCAGCGTTGGTTCCTCAATTTGAATGCACTTGCAACCTGCGTCCCGCAACGCGAGCAATTCCTTGTTCATCGCCACCGCCATGTCCCAAATGACTTCGCGCTGGTCCTTGTACTTCTTGGTATGCAGATCGAGGAACAGTCCCATCACCTGCGAGCAGCACGTACCGAAACGCACCGGCTTGTCCGCGCGCGCCTGCGCCATGCGCCAGATCTTCGCGTAGTCGAGCGGGCGGTGTTCGATCTTGTCCACCACGCGCGGCCAGCGCCAGCCCGTGTAGATTTCATTCAACAGCGTGCCTGGCGGATAACGCAGCCAGGGCGAACGTGTCTGCTCCGATTGAAGATAGTCGCCCTCAAATCCCGCCCAGCGTTGCAACGGATAATGATGCCACGAACGGCCCGCCATATCGTCGTCGCAATGCAAATCCCCGTGCGTCAAAATATCAATGCCCGCGCGGTCCTGGTCACTTAACACCGTGGACAACGCATCGCCAAAACGCTCGCGGTATCGCGTATCCATCATGCAGGTGTCGAGCGGTTTTCCCATCATGCTCATGTCGAACCACCGCGGGCGCGGCCAGGAACCGGTGATCGTGCAGGGTAGAATCTGATTGGCGGTTACAGTTAGCATGGCGCAATTCTTAGCGGAACCAAATCGCTTGGCAAGCGGTTCAACGCGCCTGGCCCCGACCTGATGTATAAGGACAGCAAACCACCACAATTAATTGTGGAAACGGATTTTTCATGCAAAATGCGGATTCGTCCGTACTTATACGGCCATCATTTTACCCCTGATTTCATTGGGTGAAATGAGGGTCGGTCCCAACCATTTTTTGCTTCAATTCCTTGACCTACGCGTTGAGTGAAGCAATACTCTTCCTCGACAAGCGCGGTAACCATGACAAGCGGATAGATTCATTTCCCCATCAGGCGGTGGAGAAAATCGAGTCCGAAAACAGAAACAAGTTTTAGATCGCTCATGCTCTAGTGGCATGAGTGCCAAAGGGCGTTTTGGCATTCACTGTGGCGCAGGGGATTAGCGATGCCGAAACGAGCTGGAAAAGTATGATCAGATCAGAAGCCTCAAGGAGTGTTCGTCTCCAAAGTTGTTCCCACCCTCTCATTCAACTCTATGCGGTTTTAGCTCTGCTCTTCGCAGCCGCTTCCGTATTCCAAACCTCCGCGGCAAGCTGCCAGACGGCGCCGACGGGAATCATCGGCTGGTGGGCGGGCGATGGAAACGCCAACGACATCGCCGGTACCTACAACGGCACACTGGTCGGCGGAGCCACCGCCACCGCCGCTGGTCAGGTGGGGCAGGCTTTCACTTTCGACGGCACGAATGGGTACGTGCAAATTCCCGACAACGCGGCGCTCAAGCCCGCGAACCTGACGATCGAGGCCTGGGTGCGATTCAGCGGCCTGGACTCCGCCGGCAATGCCGGCGCGGGACAGCAATACATCGTCTTCAAGCAAAACACCCGCAGCGGATTCTTCGAAGGCTACGCGCTGACGAAGACCCGGGTCTCCGGTTCGGATCGTTTTGACTTCCAGGTTTCCTCTTCGGCCGGTGCGGCCGCGGAAGTCACTTCGACCACCGCCATCACTGTGGGCACTTGGTATCACGTGGCCGCCGTGCGCGGTCCCTCAACCATTCAGCTCTATGTGAACGGCGCGCTCCAGGCTTCCGCAGCGGTGAGTTTCGCTCAGGACTACGGCACACAGCCGCTCTTCCTCGGCACCTCCGGCCAATCCTACTGGGATCGTAAGTTCAAGGGCACCCTCGATGAAGTTTCGCTCTACAATCGCGCGCTGACGTCGAACGAAGTCGCCGCCATCTACGTGGCGGGCGCGGCGGGCAAATGCAAGACTACCGGGGGCATCACCATCGGCACCCAGCCGCAAAGCCAGACGGTCGCTGTGGGCGCCAATGTCAATTTCACCGTCGCCGCTTCGGGTCCGCCGACGCTTGGTTACCAGTGGCAGTATAATGGCGCGTTCATCCCCGGCCAGACCGGCACCAGCCTCGCGCTGTCGAATGTCCAACTGGGCGACGCGGGTAATTACACCGCCGTCGTCTCGAACAGCACCGCGTCGGTAACCAGCAGCGTCGCCGTGCTCACGGTGATGAACCCGCCGCAGATCACGAGCGATCCGCAAAGCTCCACCAATGCCGCCGGCACCTCGGTGGGTTTCACCAGCACCGCCAGCGGGAGTGCGCCGCTCGGTTACCAATGGCGCCTCAATGGCACCGCGCTTTCCAACGGCGGCCGCATCAGCGGCGCCACCTCCACTGCTGTCAGCATCACCGGCCTGACTTTGGCCGACTCGGGCAACTACACGCTCATTGCCAGCAACGCCGTCGGCCAAGCCACCAGCGCGGTCGCCACGCTCACCGTGCTCGTTGGGCCTTCCGTTACCGTTTCACCCGCCGGCCAGAGTGTCCTCGCGGGAGCCAACGTCGGTTTCACGGCGAACGCCTCCGGCACTGCGCCGCTCAGCTACTTGTGGACCTTTAATGGCGGGCCCTTGTCTGATGGCGGCCAGGTCAGCGGTGCGTCCAGCTCGGCGCTCTCGCTGAACAACGTGCAATCCGGCAATCAAGGCAACTATCAGGTCATCGTCGGCAACAGCGTCGGCAGCGTGACCAGCTCCGTCGCCACCCTGACCGTGAACCAGCCCGGCAGCTGCTCCCCGCCGCCTTCGGGCATCCTCGGTTGGTGGCCCGCTGACGGCGATGCCACGACCCTCGTCGGCACCAACAACGGTCTGTTGGTTGGCGGCGCCTCGGCGACCGCGGCTGGCGAAGTCGGCCAGACCTTCACCTTCGACGGAACAAACGCTTACGTGCAGATTCCGGATTCGACCGCGTTCCGCCCCACCAATCTAACGGTCGAAGCGTGGGTGAGGTTCAGCGGTCTTGATTCGGCGGGTAACGCCCAGGCCGGCCAGCAATACATCATTTTCCGCCAGAACACCCGCAACAGCTTCTTCGAAGGCTTTGCGCTCACGAAGACCCGCGTCTCCGGCGCGGACTACTTCACCTTCCAGGTTTCCTCCTCGGCGGGGGCGACGGTCGCGGTCAACTCGACCACCGCCATCAGCGCCGGGGTCTGGTATCATGTGGCCGGCGTCCGCGGGCCGAGCACGTTGCAAATCTACGTGAACGGCCAGCTCCAGAATCAGGCGTCGGTCACCTTCGCGCAGGATTACGGGAGCAATCCTTTGTTCCTCGGCACCTCGGGCTATGCCTCCTGGGATCGCAAGTTCAAGGGCAACCTCGATGAAGTGACCTTTTACAAGCGCGACCTCAACGCTTCCGAAATCAACGCGATCTACACCGCGGGCAACGGCGGAAAGTGCAAAGTCTCGAGCGGCCTGGCCATCAATTCCCAGCCGCAAAGCCAGAGCGTCATCGTCAACAGCAACGCACTCTTTACCGTCGGAGTCACGGGCGTGGCGCCGTTCAGCTATCAATGGTACTTCGGCAGCACGCCGCTCTCGAACGGCGGCAGCATCGGCGGAGCCACCAGTTCCGCGCTGAGCATCACCGGCGTCCAGCCTGGCGACCAGGGCAACTACTCGGTCGTCGTCACGAACTCCACCGGCTCCGTCACCAGCTCCGTCGCCGTTCTCACCGTCACACCGGCGCCCGTGGCGCCGAACATCACCGTTGACCCGGTGAGCCAGACCGTCAAGGCAGGCACCAACGTGACCTTCACCGTCACCGCCACCGGCACGGCCCCGCTCAGTTATCGCTGGTGGAAGAATACCTCGGCCCTCAGCAACGGCGGCAACGTATCCGGCGCGACCAGTTCCGCCCTCGCCCTGTCGAGCGTCACGGCAGCCGACGCCGCGAATTATTTTGCGGTCGTCACCAACGCCGCCGGCGGCGCCACCAGCCAGGTGGCCTCGCTGACAGTGAACATCCCGCCGTCCATCACCACGCCGCCTACGGGCGTGAACGGTACGGCCGGCGGCAGCGCCAGCTTCACGGCGGCAGCGACTGGCACCGCCCCGCTCGGTTACCAATGGTATTTCAACGGCAACCCGCTCGCGAATGGCGGCCAGTTCAGCGGTGTCACCACCACCAATCTGACCA
This sequence comes from uncultured Verrucomicrobiota bacterium, assembly GCA_964448135.1. Classification (GTDB taxonomy): domain Bacteria; phylum Verrucomicrobiota; class Verrucomicrobiia; order Limisphaerales; family UBA8199; genus CAYUVH01. Next base: position 76,071 of record CAYUVH010000039.1, read on the forward strand.
TCACTGGTCTCACCACCGGCAACGGCGGCAACTACTCGGTCACGGTCAGCAACCTGGCCGGCACGGCCAGCGCCTCGGCGGTGCTGGCGTTCCCGGGAGGTTGCATTGCACCGCCCTCCGGCCTCGTCGGCTGGTGGCCGGGTGAGGGCAACGCCAACGACATCATCGGCGGCAACAACGGCACCCTGCAAGGCGGAGCCATCGCCACCACGCCGGGTTACGTCGGCAACAACGCCTTCCTCTTCAACGGCACGAGCAGCTACGTGAGCATTCCGGATTCCCCGGTGTTCCACCCCGCCCAGCTCACCGTCGAATGCTGGGTCCGGTTCGATGCCTATCAAACTCCGGGCACCAGCCTGTATCCTTATCAGCAATATTGCGTGTTCAAGCAAACCTCGCAGACCTACGAGTTCGAAGGTTTCGCCCTCACCAAGGACAACGACCCGCAGGGCAACGTCATCCTCTGGGAAGTCGCTTCGGCCTCGCACGTCTTGGTGCGCATTGACTCGGTAAACACCGTGGTGACGGGCACCTGGTATCACTTGGCGGGCGTTCGCGGGCCAGACTACGTGAAGCTCTACCTGAACGGCCACCTTGAGGCTCAGGCGAGCGTCAACTTCCCTCAGGATTACGGCACTTTGCCGCTCTACTTCGGCACGTCGGGCCAATCCTACTATGATCGCAAACTCCAGGGCGCGTTGGATGAGGTGTCCCTCTACAACCGGCCGTTGACCGACGCGGAAGTCCTCGCCATCTATCAGGCCGGCCGCGGCGGCAAATGCCGACCGGTCGCCCCGGGCGCGGTCCAGTCGCCGGCGGCGGTGGTGGAAAGCCTCAGCATTCTGCCCCCGTTCATGAAAAACGGCAACCTGAACTTCACCGTGGTCGGCCCCTCCGGTCGCGGCTGCACAGTGGAAGCTTCCACCGACATGAACACGTGGACTGAGACCAGCACGATGACCCTGACGGACGGCGCTGCGGCGTTCGCCCAACCGATCTCCGGAGACTTCAAGTTCTACCGGGCAAAATTGGTACCGCAGCAGTAAATCAGTTCAGTTCTCTCACGCGAACGGCGCGCCGGGTGGTCTCCGGCGCGCCGTCGCCTTTTTGACTTCAATCGTGGTGGCGGGCGTCCCGGCGGCCCGTCTACTTCCGGGCGCTGCGCTTCTTGGCCGCGCTCGCCTTTCCTTCCGCCTCCGGTGTAACCGTCAGCGTCACCTTCGCCTCCCGAACCGGCGCCTCCAGCGCAATACCCAGCCGTAAAGGCTTCGTCGGCATCGGCACATTTTCCTGGATGCGTTCGGCGTTGATCTTGAAAGCCTTCCCCCCCGCATCAATCTTCACCCGCGCCGAGCTGCCATGATCCGTGATTCGCAATTCATCGGCTCCAATCTGCTCCCAATCGCCCCACGTGATCAGCGCACTCTCAAAAGTCTGCGCCTCGCTGAAAGCCACCTCGTCTCGTATAACCAGCTCGCCGGCTCCATCGCGACGAAAAACAAAAGTGCGATTCAGCTTCTGCAACTGCGGCACCTCGTACGCCGATTTGATGTCCAACGAGAGCGTGTCCGCCGGCTCGGTAAAATCCGTCTTCAACACCACCGCGTGCGCCGCTGCCCCGGTCCGCTGCAACTTTCCGGCCACCACGGGGACCGCATGTCCAAAGGAATTAAGCACCTTGCTGTCATAACGCTGCGGACTGAACGTCCGCTTGGTGTAAACCTCCCCGCCCGGATCGCAGATCACCATCTCGCGACCCAGCACCACGCTGAAGCTGCCCACGTCGTTGTGATTGTGGTGCTCGGCATTGTTGCCGCCCTTGAGGACGGCTGCGAAAGCGTTGGTGCTTCCCACCGCGGGCCGGCAAATCAGCACTCCCCCGTCCTTGAACCACGTCCGCAACGGCGACGGTGTCGGGACCTTCTCATGCGAAATCACCGGCAATGGCGAAGGCAAAAAGGAAAACAGCACCGTGGACGGCAGCTCTCCCATGGGCCGCACGAACTCCGCTCCGTGCCCCGCCGCCAGGTCCATCCCCAAACGTTCGCCGATGAAGCGCACATACTCCGTGGCCGGCCGCGTGCCCGGATGACAATCGGCGATGCTCGGACAGAGGCCGTTGATGATCTGGTCACGCTCCGGAAACAGCGCCGGCTCGAGCGCCAATGGATCGGCCAGCATGTCAATTTTTCCGCCCGTCGATTGGCGGATCGTTTCGCCCAGTTGCAGGAAATTCCCAAAACCATAGTTCCAATATCCCAGTCCCTCGCTGCAGTAGCCGTCCGGCGTGAACCCCTTCAGAAAGGTCCGGAGGTAATGTTGCGCCGCCGCGATGTAAAGCGCGCGATCCTCCCGCGATTCTTCCAACGCCAGGGCCGCGCCCACCACGCCCGCGTGACACACCGCATTCCAGTTGTGGTCCGCCTTCGTCCAATGAATCTCCTTGCGCTTCCCCTCCACCGCGTCGCGATACGGCCGCAGCACACGCCGTTCAACTTCGTCGTGAATAAGTTTTCGGGTGGCCGCATCCAGCTTGCTGCCCAGCAGCCAGTCCGCCGTCGCCAGTTGCCACGCCACGGCGGTCGCCCGCAAATCCATATCCATCGTCTTGCCGTTAAAGACCGCGAGGCTGCCGTCGTGCGCCGGCATGGTCCATGATTTCTCCCGGCAGATGCCGGCCACGGTTTCCTGGAGCGGCACGATGAAGCGCCCCTTGTTCTCCAGGCATTCCGCCAGCGCAAAGCTCGTGACTCGCCGCGTCCACGCATTCTGCGCCTGCTGGCCGTGATCGCGATTCCCCGTGCGCGAGTAATCCAGGTAAAGATCGTCGGTCACCTCCGGCGGTTGCGTCCTCGCCAGGGACTCGGCCTCGCCGACGATGCCCTTGAAATTCCCTGTCGCCGCCACCCGCTCCCACGCTGCGCGGTCAGTGACTGGCGCTCCCACGCCCAGCGGCTTCGCCGGCAGCATCTCCGCAATTCGTTTCACGTCCGCGGAATCCACGATCGTCGCGGCCTGCATGGACATCGCGAACAACACTCCGGCCGCTACCGCCAACGTTCTTCCAAAATAAGGCATAGGTGATGATGGCAACCCCCCAACCGATTGGGAAGCGTTGCAATTGTCAGACGCGACAATTCCTCACCGCATTCATGCCGCGCTTCATTCCCCGCGCCGCATTTCACCAAGCCACCACGAGTCCTTCCTTCAAATTTCAAATCCCAAAGTTGAAATCCTGCTTTTCGAGCCCACGTGCTTTCCCCTTCTTGCCCCTCCCAAAAGCAATTAATGGAGTGGACGTTGCCCGGCCAATCGTTTCATTCTACCCATGCAGCGGGAAATCATTGTTCCAAAACCAAACCGAATACCATGAAAGTCCTACTCACATTCAAATTCCCCCTTCATCCCTTCAATGATCTCGTCAAGGCGGGCACCGCCGGCCAGAAAATGAAGGCGTGCCTGGAGGCCACGAAACCCGAGGCGGCCTACTTCACCGACACCGACGGCTTGCGCTGCGCGATCCTGATCGTGGAACTGCCGGAAGCCTCCAAAATCCCCGCCCTCGTCGAACCGTGGTTTCTCACCTTCGACGCGCAGGTGTGCGTCAAAATCCTCATGACCGCCGAGGACCTCGCCAAAGCCGGCCTGGATGAGATCGGCAAGAAGTGGAAGTAGTGGAGTGCTTGCGTCGCGTTCAGTTTATTGACTTTATCCTTCCAAACATGAGTTTCTCCTGATTATACTTCTAGGCGGCCAGCCATGTGGACGCCGAAGACAGTCACGGGGCGCATCGCCAGCGGTTCTTTGTTGCCTGAGTCGCTCGACGCAGACGCACTTGTACAGCGAGGAATAGAATGGGGCGCTGGTTCAGCCGAGCGAGGTGTCCGATTTGATTTACCGCTGGGGAGCAGACATGCTGATCCGGGATTGGGATTCCGGATATTACACGTTGAGGAAATGATAACTGTGTGGCCTTACCCAATGCGCTGCCATGGACCCGGCTCGCGCGCTCCAGTTACAATCCACTTGTCCCGTATGCCGAGTTGTGAAGTTTAGGTCCTGAGTTTTGGAGCCGAATGCGTAATCAACCAAATGAACCCCGACCGCTGGGGATGATGGATTGGTTCATGGTGGCGCTGGTCATTTGCGCGGCAGTTCTGCCATTTCTGCTCTTGTCCGCCAGCACGGATAACCGTCGGCCGATTGAGATCGCGGGCAAGATACTGGGCGCAATTGGCTGCCTGCTTATGCTGAGCTGGATGTGGTTCGCCGATGGGGCTCATTCCAGAGTCTGGAATTGGCTGCCACCATTCTGGCCTTGGGGTCGGTTTCTCACGGGCACGGCGTCGCGCCGGGGTCTGGTCCTGCTGCTGGTTCTCGGCACGATTTTAGGGCTTCTTTCCGAATGGTTTACTAGATGACGGCCGCAAGGACCAACGAGGCGATGCGCCGAATAAGCGGCCCTGAAATGTGTCTCCTGTTTGGGCGGCGGTGCGTGCCGCTCACTGGCGATCTTGGCCGTTCGGACAACACATGAGCGCCGATTTCCACTTGATCGATCTCGTGTCCCAGGCGGGAGCAATCCGGAAGCGACTTCATGACAAGACGAACGCTGAGACTTTGCACTGGCTTGCTGAGCACGGAGAGGTCGAGGTCCTGCCCAACGAGTTTCCAGGTCAGAAACAGTGCTATCTCTTCACGTCGAGGCTCGGGCAGAAAGTGATCTTCTTTTTCGGTACCGGTGGGCTCGTCTTTGTTGGCGACAACACGACTTTCACACGGGGCGACGAATAACGCACATGGAGCTAACGGTTGAACGATTCGGGAGTACTCGTCAAACTTGGTCGTGGACATTATGATCCACGGAAAATCAGGCGGCTCTTACCAGTCATCGCCGTTATTTTTTCGCTAGTGTTGGCTCCATGAAAGGAACATCAAGTGCGCCGCAACGGGGATGTTGCGCCGTGGATGGAAATTCGGGTAAACGCATGAAAGGCGAAATCATTCAGATCGGACAGGTCGGGATCAGGTTCCTGCAGGAAGCCTCGGACACGAACGGTTCGCTGGCGATGTTTGAGTTCACCGTGCCGGTGGGCGGGAAGGTACCCCTGCCGCATTATCACAAACATTACGACGAGACCGTTTACGGCGTGGAAGGCGTGCTGACCTTTACGGTGGAGGGCAAGGCGATGGAAATTGGCCCCGGGCAGTCCTGTTTTGTGCCGCGCGGGGCGGTTCACGGTTTCAAAAACCTGGGGCAAACAAATGTCATAGCGCTGGCCATCATCACCCCGGGGCTGCTGGGCCCGGATTTCTTCCGGGAAATGGCCGCGGTCCTGAACGCCGGGGGCCCGCCCGATCTCGACAAGCTCAAGACGGTACTGAGCAAGCATGGCCTGGTCGCCAGCCTGCCGCCGGCCTCCCAGTGAGCCATTTGATTCTCCCCGGCTGCGCCGCGCGGTAGGAGCGCGACCCGGAAGCTCAATTCGTGGCTGTAAGATGCGGCGCCCGCTTCCGCTCTCGACTCGAAACGGCGCGGCAGGGTGGGCTGCCGGAAGAGCGAACGATATGCTGCGCCGGATGAGCAGCATGGACATCTGGTTGCGATTTGGGTGGCGGAGCCTGCCGCTGATCGGTAATCCTGCCTTTAGGCCACTATGGAGCGCGTCGCATTGATAACGGTTGAGAGGACATTCCAGACGGCAGCAAGATTCTTGTTTCACGTGAGACCAGAGACGCATTACTTCCGAAAACCGCGCCCGAACCTCCGGTAGGGCCGGACGGTCCATAGTTAAATTCACGCATCATGTTCATCTTCATCGCACTTGGACTGGGAAGCGCGACGGCGGTTTTAATGTGGATCGTTCATGTCTTGGTGGGGCTCGGCGCGATGCCTTCGGGTCCAAATTTTGCGGGTGGATACTTGATCGGCATTGGTGGAGCTCTCGTCTCCGCTTACTTCGGATCATTTCGCGGCGTCCTCCGCGCCGCGATTGCCGCCGCCCTGTTTTATCTTCCCGTCGCCGCGATGTGCCTGCATCTGGTTCGCGCCTGGACGGGCTATCCCAATACGGGTCGCGCGCAGTGGGAATCCATCTGGCTATGGACGACCATTGTGACGTTTGGTGCGGGCCTCACCGCGCCGCTTTTGACCCGGCATTTGCGGAAGGACGACCAAGGCGCCTGACCATGGCGGCATCCAACCGGCCTGCACTCGTTGCGTTCCACGTGCCGTGCGAATGCTTCTGCATGGGGCGCCATCACACTCCTTTCTTGACCCGCCAGATTCTTTCCCTTATCAAGAAGATGTTCTTTGAAACGGGTAAACAACTTGTTTATCCGCCGTAACATAGCCAGGCGTCAGGGAACCCCGTGAAAGTCGGGGACGGTTGCGCCACTGTAACAGGTTACAAACTTCCAATGCCACTGGAGCCGGGAAACCGAGTCCGGGAAGGCGGGAGTGAGGTCTAAAGCCTGAAGTCAGGATACCGGTCTGGTTGTGCTCGTCACGGTCCCGCTGTGCGGGGCCGACTTCTCCGACAATGAGAAGGATGAGGCCAGCCCAACCGCTCGTGCGGATTGGGAATCCGTTGGATGCCTTCATTCCCCGAATTTGCCGGAGGATGAAGGCTTTTGTTTTTTGGCGGCCGGCTCAGCAGGAGCCCCGCCCCGCCCAACTGCCTCCTTCCTTCGCGCTGGTCTCTCAACCGTAAACCGGTCCCGCGTTCGCGCGGGACCAATGAAAGATCAGCCCATGAAACCGACCCGTTTGTTCGCACTGGCCATCGCCAGCCTGTCCCTGTCCCTCGCTCCGCGCGTCCACGCCGCCACCATCACCGAGGATTTCGCCACCGATCCCGCCACTCGCGGCTGGACCACGTTCGGCGACACGAACCTCTTCCATTGGAATTCCACCAACCAGAATCTCGAAGTGACCTGGGATTCGACCAAGTCGAACAGCTATTTCTGGCTGCCGCTGGGAATGAGGTTCAACAGCGACGACCAGTTCAGCCTCGAGTTCGACCTGCGTCTGACGGATGCTGCCTCTGGCATAACGCCCGGCGAAACTTATCCCTTCCAGCTTTCAGTGGGCCTGCTGAATTCCGTGAAGGCCGTGCAGCCTGGCTACGACCGCGGCAGCGGCTACAGCACGCCGGACCTGCTGGAGTTCTGCTACTTCCCGGATCCGGGCGGCGATTGGATTTACGGGCCGTCACTGATCACCACGTATTGCGACACCAACGGCTCCTCCTACGATCATTTTTCAGCCGGCGGCTTTGCGCCCGCGGGATTGGCCAACGGTCCGGTTTACCATGTGGTCCTGAGTTTCACCGGACTGAACCACACGCTGAACACCACCATCACCGAAGATGGCAATCCCTATAGCGCGGTCAGCGCCGCCAAACGGGGCGCTTTGTGCGGCGACTTCCGCCTGGATCGCCTGGCGATTCCCAGCTACAGCGATGCCGGCCAGTTCGCCCCCTACGGCGGCTCCATCCTCGCGCACGGCACCGTAGACAATCTCGTCGTGACGCTCCCGCCGCCCGTCAGCAATCTTCGCGGCGCCATGTCCGGCGGTGTCTGGCAAACCGAGTTCCACAGCCACAGCAACTGGACCTATACTCTCGAAGTCTCGACGAACTTCGTGGATTGGATCCCGGTGCCGCCTTCCGCGGCCGGGAACGACGAAGCCATCACGCTCACGGACTCGAATCCGCCCGCCGGAAAAGCGTTTTATCGCGTTTCGGCGACGCCGCAATGAAATTGCCTGTTGGACGGGAAAGGAAAAAGCATTCCCCTTTACGGAGCCATGTTTGATGGAAACCGTCCAACAGGATAGAAACCCGGTCCCGCTCCTTTGCGCACGCGGAGGAGCGGGAGTCGGCGTTCCTCGCCGCCGCGAAGCGCCCGTCTCTGAACGGACGCGTTGGGGTAGGCATGCGCTAGCGCGCCCGTTCAGAGACGCGCGCTCTGGCTCCCAGGCCGACAACACTCCAAATTCCCCCGCCTTCACCTTAATCGAACTCTTGGTGGTCATCGCGATCATCGCAATCCTCGCCGCGCTGCTCCTCCCTGCCCTTTCCCGCAGCCAACGCTCCGCCAAAAACATCCGCTGCGTCAGTAATCTCCACCAACTCGAACTCGCCACCCACCTTTATTGGGACGACAACGCCGGCAACTGCTTCCGCGTTGGCCCCACTGCCGCGACCAACGGCCTGCTCTACTGGTTCGGCCTGATTGGTCCCGGGGCGGAAGGCCAGCGCCCCTTCGATGTCACCCAGGGCGTCCTCTATCCATACTTCAAAGGCCGTGGCGTCGAGCTCTGCCCTTCCTTTGATTACACGATTTCGCAATTCAAACTCAAAGCCACCGTCTCCACCTGCGGCTACGGCTACAACCGCTTTCTTTCCGCCAACGTCAGCCTTCCCCCAATCAAAAGCACGAGTCTTGCACGCCCAACCGGCACCGCACTCTTCGCCGATGCCGCGCAAATCAACGACTTCCAGTCCCCAGCCTCGCCCGCAAATCCCATGATCGAAGAATGGTATTACGTGGACGACAACACCGCGTACCCCAACGGCCACTTCCGCCACAACCGAAAAGCCAACGTGGCCTTCTGCGATGGCCACGTGGCGCAGGAGAGCTACACACCCGGTTCCATTGATGCCCGCCAGCCGAGCCTCGTCGTCGGCATACTACGCACCGAAATCCTCCGGCTTCCTTGACCCCGCGCCAGAGTCTTTCCGTAAACCGTCCCGGAGCGCGGGCATTCCTGCCCACAGTGACGCGCGAGAACCTCTCGCGTCCAACTACCGTCGGCTTTCGACACAGTATCCGATCCAAATAATTCTCCATCGCAGAAGAATTTTTTTTCCATTCTGTGCTATAATGCGGGCGGGTGTGAGGATCGAACCCACCCACGGCGAGTAAATCGCCGATATGCTCTTTGACATGAATTAGTGCGAGCCAGGCCGCAAATGCCGCCTGAGCGACTCCGATTTCAAATTTGGGACAGGGGACACACCGCTTAACGCGTTTTAACACACTCTTCGTCATCATGATCTACCGCGGGCGCCTTCACCGATTTCTGGCAGTTTTCCTGCTCCTTCCCTCCCGAGTGTGATGAAATCAAGGATTTTCGGGCCAATGGAAACGCCAATAATCAGAGACCAACCGTACATTTTGCTCCCATTGCAAAATGCATTTTCCCGGCGCGTGGCGTTTCTTCCGAATCATCCCTGAATTTTGCGTCCGCAAAACTACGGCACGGCGATTCCGTGACCAACCCCGTTGAAATCCCGAAATCTCCTGAGATGATATGTAGTGTGCCCGCAGCCCGGCACTCGGTACTTGAACCGAGAATCGTCCGGCGCTGCCGCCGGGCCTGGGCACTGAATTTTTAGATGTTTATCAGAAAGTCATCAGCCGTCCTCGCCATCCTATTCGCAGCCGAAGTTTTCGCGCGGGCCTCCGTCTCCATCAGCGCCGCCACAAACGGCACGGGGATCTCCGCGGACACCGCCGGCAGCGGTGGCACCGGCGCGTGGACCACGCTCGGCGCCATCACGCTCACCGAGGGCAACAAGATGGACATTGATCCGGGCAACGTGACCTTGATCATCACCGCGCCCGCGGGATTTGAATTCAACACGGCGCTGACACCCAGCGCCACCTTCAGCGCCGCCATGGACATTACGTCCGCCAGCGCGTCTATCTCGAGCCCCGCGACACTCACCGTGTCAATTTCAGTGGCCGACAATAAGAAGAATGACGTGCTGACCGTCGGCGCGACCGGCCTTCAGATCCGCCCCACATTCGGCGGGCCGCTTTCAACCGGAAAGCATTTGTACCGTTCCGCCTCCAATCCCGGCACCGCAAGCATTAGCGGGATAACAACGTCTTCCGATGGTTCAACCGGCAGCAACTTCGGCAACGTTTCCACTGTGGCCGGCGCCTACAATCGTTTGCAGCTGCTTTTGCCTGGCGAAACCCCGGCTCCCGGAACAGTGTCGGGCCGGAGCGGTACGCCGAACACTCCCATTGCCGGCACGGCCTTCAACGTGACCGTCAACGCCGTGGACGCCTTTTGGAATCCGGTCACCACAATTCTGAATCTGATTTCGTTCTCCAGCACCGATCCGGCGGCAACGCTGCCCGGCCTCACGGCGTTGGCTGGCGGCACAAAGACTCTTTCAGTCACCCTTCAGACCGCCGGCATCCAGACCATCACGGCCACGGATACTTTGGACGGAAGCAAAGCTCCCGACACAACCACCCCCGTCCAGGTGGGCCCGGGCGCGGCGACGAAATTGATCGTGATCACCCAACCGTCCGCCACCGCGACAGCCGGTGTCCCCTTCGCGCAACAGCCCGCTGTGTTGATCCAGGATGCCTACGGCAACACGCGCATCAACGATACGACGGCCATTATCGCAACGCGCTTGAGCGGCGTCGGCAACCTGCTCGGAACCACCAACCTCAACGCGGTTGGCGGTATTGCGACGTATACAAATCTGGCCCATTCGGTGGCGACCAACATCACGATCCGTTTCACCAGCGGTTCGCTGACGGCGGCGACTTCGAGTGTGGTCACGGTGACCTCGGGCCCGTTCGCGCGGCTGCTCGCTTTGTTGCCGGGCGAAACGAACGCCCCAGGCACTGTCACGGGCCGCAGCGGCAGCTCCGCAGCCATCGCCGGCAGCAACACACTGGTCCGCGTCCTGGCCACCGACGCCTATTTCAATCCAATCGCAGGCGTGAGCGATAACGTCGGCATCACCAGCGCCGACGCGTTCGCGATCCTGCCCGGCAGCGCGCCGCTCGTGAATGGCACGAATACTTACGGCATCACGTTCAAAAGCGCCGGCAGCCAGAATGTCATTGCCACCGATCTGACCAACGGAGCCCGCACTCCCGCGACCAATACTATCAGTGTGTCGGCCGGGGCGTTTGTGAAACTACTCTTGCTGGTCCCCGGCGAAACCGCGGCACCCAACACTGCGAATGGAAAAACCGGTGCGCCTACAACGCAAACCGCCGGCATAGCGTTCAATACCACCGTGAACGGCGTGGACTCCTTTTGGAACACAGTCACCTCTCTCAGCGGCGCCAGTTTCACCATGCACCTGGCGAGCACCGACACCAACGCCACCTTCGCCGCCGATGCCAATCTCGCCTCGGGTACAGTGACAATGAGTGTGACGCTTCGCCGCGCGGGTTCATGGACCATCACCGCATCGGACGTGGACGACGGCACCAAGACTTCGAGCACAAGTCCACCCATCACTGCGAATGTGGGAAGCTTCACGAAACTTCAGACTCTGCTTCCCGGCGAAACCGCGGTGCCCGGAAGTTCCACCGGCAAGACGGGCACGCCAGCTACACAAACCGCCGGAACGCCGTTTGCAGTGACGGTTAACTCGGTGGACGCCAATTGGAACCTGATTTCGACGAACGACACCGTACGCATCTTTGCCAGCGACACAAATGCGGTGCTGCCCGCCAACGCGGCGCTCATCGCCGGGGCACAGACCTTCAGTCTGACACTGAAGAGCGCCGGCAGTCGGACAGTTACCGCTTCGAACATAACTCATGCCACCATCGGCGGCGGAACCAGTTCAGCCGTCGCCATCAATCCGGCTGCGTACGCGCGATTGCAGGTCCTGATGCCCGGAGAAACCGCCGCGCCCGGCACCGTCAACGGAAAGACTGGCGCGCCAACAGCGCGCACTGCGGGCACGGCGTTCACCACGCTGACCGTCAGCGCGGTTGACACGAATTGGAATGTCGTTCCGACCAACGTCACTGTCGCCATTACCAGCAGTGATCCGAACGCCACCCTGCCTGCAAACACGGCTCTGGGGACCTCGGGCACGAAAAACAATTTTTCGGCCACCTTCAAAACGGCTGGTCTGGAAACCATCAGCGCCACGGATGCTTCTGATCTCACGAAGACCAACACCGGCACTGCCACCCTGGTCGTTGCCGGTGCAATTGCCAAATTACAGTTGCTGGTGCCGGGCGAAACCGCCGCGCCCGGAACCACAACTGGAAAAACCGGCACCCCGTTGAGCCAGAACGTGAGCGTGCCCTTCAACATCACGGTTAACTCCGTGGACGCGAACTGGAACGTGTACAGCACCAACGACATCGTTCGCATCGTTTCCAGCGATCCTTCCGCAGTGTTGCCCGCGAACGCCCCGCTCGCCATCGGCACGCGCAGTTTCTCGTTCACTTTTCAGACTCCCGGCACAAATCTTACCATCACCGCATCCAACGTCACTCACACGGCCATGCCGGCGAGCGTCAGCCCGCTTGTTACCGTCATCGCGCCGCCCGCGCAATCCGGGGGTGCCATCGTGGCCATTCACGATTCGGAACTCACCCGCGCCCTCGAACAAATGACGGCCACCCCGCCCACTCCCAACGGGGCTGGGACGTCCGGGAAGGAATGGTGGCAGACTAACTGGCATTATTTCGTCATGCCTGAATCGCTCAAGGAAGCCCTGCGCTCGGACGGCACTGCCTTCGAAATAGTGAGCGACGCCGACATCGCCGCCGGGAAGCTGATGGACACCAACGGCCATCCCCGTTACCCGATCATGATCAGCCTCGCTTCGGAAGCGGTGCGGGATGATGAAATCGCGCCGCTCACCAATTACGTTGCCGCCGGCGGTTTTCTCTTCGTCGGCTCCTCGTCGTTCACGCGCAACACCAACGGCACCGCTCGAGGAGATTTTGCGATTGGTAATGCGATGGGAGTCCATTGCGCGACCCCGGGCCTTACGAACTGGCGGGCAAACCAAGTCTTCGTCAAACAGAACGACCATCGCATTGTAGCCCACTTGCCGAGCGGACTGATGTATTGGGAAATGGCCAACAACGGAGACGAGATTTCCTGGGGCTCATATCCGCATCCCTCCAACCCATACCCCTCCAACCTCGTGTGGCGCGTAACCACCTCGAACGCGACGTCCCTAATCGCCGGTGAAGCATCGCCGTGCCTCCTGACAAAAAGCTTCGGCAACGGCCAGTTCATCTACGACGCCTCGATGCAGCCACTGATCGGTCATGGCGGCTGGGCACCAGGCACCGCCGCCTACCTCATTTTCCGAAAATCCATCGAGTGGGCCTTTGACACGTCGCGCCGTCCACTCCCCAAAATCAGTCCGTGGCCGTTTGAATACAACACGGCAGTGATGGTCCGGCACGACCTGGAGAATTATCGTCAGGAAATCGCCGCCATCGAAGCCTCCGCGCAGATTGAAGCCGCCAACGGCCTGAAAGGTGAATACTATTTCTGCACGGGCACCCTGCGCGACGAGATGTTTCCGTCGTATAATACCAACACCGTCATTCAAAGCCTGCGCCGCGCCATCTCCAATTACAACGCCGTGATCGGCCCGCACAACGGCGGCCTGCGCAATCCCAACAACTCCCCTGCTCTTTCAATGACGGACTACGATTACTGGCATTGGGGACCGGATGAGGCGCTCAACGTCACGCCCGCAGGCTACGATAGCGGCAAGGCTTACGCGCTCGCTTCCGTTTCCAACGCGTTCGTGGACATCGAAGGCTGGTTGCCCGGCCAGATGACCAGCGACATGCGCGTCTGGGTCGCGCCCTATTTCAATTCCACCCGCGAGGATTCGTACGACATTCAAGCGCAACTGGGCGTGAAGGTCGCCGGGGATCAAAAGCTCACGTCCTTCCCCCATTGGACTGTGTCCACCGGCACTTCCGGCAAACGCTATCCCTTCCTCAGCATTCCAGTGAGCGACTGGTTCGTTGGCAATACCGTCGCCCAGGCGATGGAAGCCGGCCACACCACGAATTCCCTGCACGCAGGGGTGGACTATTATTACAGCCAGGGACTGCTTGTAAACTTTTACAGTCACACCCTGTCCACCGGTCTCGGCCAGGTGGGAGCCTTGGCCACCGATTACGTCGGCTATGCGGGCAACACCAATTTGCATCCGCGTATCTGGCCGGTGAATTGCGTGGACCTTTACAATTGGTGGCTCCAGCGCTCGAACGCGCAAATCACTGTAAACTACCAAAGCGGCGGCAGCGACAGCACGATCACAAAATTCAACATCACCGGCGCCACCGCCACCAATACCGCCGTCGAATTGCTGCTGCCCGGCACGGATACCGTGCTTGGCCTCCAGGTTTTCACCAACGGCGTCGCCGCGGGCAGCAGTTCGTGGCGCACCAACGGCCAGCTTTTAAAGGTGTTGGTCGGCAATACCGTCACCAATGCGGAAGTCCGTTACATCCTTGCGCCACAGGCCCGCGACGACGCCTTCGCCTTTGCCTCCGGTCCCCTGCTTTCCGTGCCGGCCCCAGGTGTGATCGCAAACGACGTGGGCGGCGCCGGCGGCTCCAGCCTCAGCGCCTTTGTCGTAACACCACCCACCAATGGTTCGGTGACGATGAACACTAACGGCAGCTTTACTTACATTCCGGATGACCAGACCGTCACCGTGGATAGTTTCACGTATCGCGTCAGTGATGGTGTCACCAACAGTGCTCCCGCCTCTGTGCTCCTCACCAACGCAAATCCGGCGGTCTTCAGCGACGACTTTATACGCGGCACCGACCCGGGTTCCCTCGCGCCGTGGATCGTGCGCGCGGGCAATTGGACGGTGACCTCAGGTGAACTGCGCACGGCCACCAACACGCTCCACACGTACGCCAATGTCTATCTGACCGGCAGTTGGCTGGATTACCAGGTGGAAGGCCGCATCCGGTTTCCGGCCGGGGCTTTCGGCGGCGGCATCGGTGGCCGACTCGATCCGGTGAGCGGCAAACATTACTCGGTCTGGCTCTATCCCGAAGGTTCCATTGGTGGGGCGTTGACCATCAAGCTGATCAAGTTCTCCAATTGGACCACGTGGACACTGCTGCAGTCCGCCAGTGTGGCGAGTGTGGGAACGAACTGGCACGTGATCGACCTGGGCTTCCAAGGCAGTCAGATTTCCGTGGCTCTCGATGGCGTCCAGAAGCTCAGCGCCATTGATTCGGATTACACTCAGGGAGGCATCTCGTTTGATATGTGGACCGACGACGCGCCTTACGTCATGGCGGCGGATTATTTCAATATCACCCCGCTTGCCGCCGAAGATCAATACAGCCTCCTGGTGAACACCACCTTGAACGTCAGCGCCCCAGGCGTGCTGGCCAATGATTCAGAGGCATTCCCCGGCACGTTGCAAGCCGCCGTAGTCAGCAGTCCCGAGCACGGTTTTCTGCTTTTGTCCTCCGATGGAAGCTTCAGTTACACGCCGGATCAGGACTACATCGGCACCGACGCGTTTATTTATCAGGCCAGCCATGGTTCGACAAACCTGGGCACCGCCTGGGTCATCCTGAACGTCAACGCCGACACCAATCCGCCACCGGTGCCGGTCATCCAATCCCTGCAAATCTCCAATTCGGTGGCTACGCTGTCGTTCAGTTCCGTCATCGGCCGGACGTACCGCCTTCAGTACAAGACCAACGTGGGCAGCGCTTCCTGGGTGGACGTGCCGCCTGACATCATCGCTGCCGATACCACCGCATTCGCAACCGACACGGTCATTGAAACACAGCGTTTTTACCGGGTCCTCCTGCTTCCTTGAGATCTTGATCGAAAAGAATCGCTCGGGTTCGGACAGGAGGATTTTTTGAGCTTAGTTGTTGGTACTGGAGCTTTTATTGCATTTTGCCTTGCTTTTGGCTCGCGAATGACTTAGACAAAAACCGTGCCTTCTAGCCGTTTGTTCCAGCAGTTGCGCCGGCAACTTTGCTGCTCATGGGTCCCGGCAGCGCACCAGGTAAAACGGCGCGCTTTCACTCTTATTGAGTTGCTTGTGGTCATCGCCATCATCGCGATTCTCGCCGCCATGCTGTTGCCGGCCATGGCCACCGCCCGCGAAAAAGCGAAGCGCGTTGCTTGCAAAAATGTCATGCGGCAGGCTTTGCTGACCGTCCACATGTACGCCAACGATTACCTGGACTTCCTCCCCGATGGCCGCGACAACAACAACGAATGGCATGCCATCCGCATCAAGTACGTCACGTACACGAACATGCTGCGTTACATCAATCGGACCAATTTCATGGATTGTCCGAACTTCAATTACGGTGCCTTCAACCGTTACAGCGACACCTACGGTTACCTCATCGGAAATTGCTATCTCGGCTACGCCAACATGGGCGCTTGGCAGACGACGAGTCCCTACTACTGGTATTCGGCGAAAAAGAACACCGACTCTCCGACCAATTACATCATTGCGGACGCAAATACGTTTGGCGGCAGTCTGCTGGCGGCCCCGCATCGTTCGACCGGACCGTGGCTTCGGAACGGCGTGACTTTTATCAACACCGCCGGATCGGAAACGCCCGAAACCGTGGGCGGGGAAGGCGGCAACCTCGGGCTCTTGGACGGATCGGTTTCCTGGGTGAAAAGAGCAAAGTGGCGCCAGCGATACGCCTCCTCCTACCAGCTCTATTACGCCTTCTGGTAGTTTTGCCTTCGGGGCGTCTTAGCCGTGACGTATCCGGACGCCATTCAGTTCCTGTACGATTTGCGCCTCTTCGGCGCCAAGTTCGGCCTCGAGAACACGTTTCGCCTCGCCGGACTGGCCGGGAATCCCCAGCACCGCCTCCGGTTCATTCATGTTGCCGGCACCAACGGCAAAGGTTCCGTCTGCGCGATGCTGGAAAGCATTTATCGCTCGGCAGGATTGCGGGTCGGCCTGTTTACCTCTCCTCACCTCGTCAAATTTGGCGAGCGAATTCAGGTCAATCGCGAGCTGATCAGCGAGCCGGACATCGTGCGTCTGGTTGGTAAAATGCAACGGCTCCTTGCCGAACGCTGGCCCAATGGCACGCAGCCTCCCACCTTTTTCGAAGTCGTTACAGTGATGGCGTTGCTCTACTTCCAGGAACAGAAATGCGATCTGGTGATTTGGGAAACCGGTTTGGGCGGCAGGTTGGATGCCACCAACATCGTCACTCCCCTCGCCTCGGTCATCACGAATGTCCAATTCGATCACCAGCAGTGGCTTGGCGACACCCTGACCGCCATCGCTTCTGAAAAAGCCGGCATCATCAAGCCCGACGTCTCGATCCTCACCGCTGCCGACGACGCCGAAGCACTGCGCGTCATAGGCGATACCGCTCGAAAAACAAACGCACCACTCACCATCGTGGCTGCTCCTGTCCGGGATGCTAAACAGACTCCCGCTTTGGAACCAAAACTGCCTCTCCCTGGCCGGCATCAAAGACTAAATGCCGCTCTGGCTACCGCCGTCGTGCATGCCCTCGCTGGGAAAATCCCCGTTTCGGAAGAGGCCTTGGAGCGAGGACTTGCCACCGTAAACTGGCCCGGACGTCTGCAGTTGGTAACTGAACCTTCCGGCCGAAAAATCCTGCTGGATGGAGCCCACAATGACGCGGGCGCCAAAACGCTCGTCGAATCGCTGCCGGAGATTCTGCCTGCAACTCCACCCGCTTTGATTCTGGGAGTTTTACAAGACAAAGACTGGCGGAGCATCTGCAATGTTCTCGCTCCTTGCGCCAAGCGGATTGTTCTCGTGCCCGCCCCGAGCGACCGCACGGCCAACCCAGCCGAGCTGCTTGCCGCGTGCCGCGAGGCAAATTCCTCCGCTCGCATTGAGGCCTGCAAATCCCTTGCCGCTGCGCTGGATGCACTCTCCAGCGAGCCTTTCGTCGTCGTTACCGGTTCCCTCTACCTCGTTGGCGAAGCGCTGGAACTTCTGGAAAAATCCCGCCCCGCCCGCGAGGAACGCAGCCTCAACGAATGGGCTGCCCGGCCACAATCTTGAAGCTTCTCTGGTGCCTGGTCCTGGGAGCTTTTTTCAAAGGTATTTCTCAATGACCGGCCCCAGCTTCTTGATCGTCTTCAATGGCCACACCTTCCGGTCCGTCATGATAGCGTTCTTCAGCGCATCATGACACGGCCAGTTCGGCTTGCCCGGAATCTGCGGGATCACCCGCTTGACGATGGCCTTCGCCATGGCGGCATTCCGATTCAGATTGGCGATTACCATCTCCACCGTCACATGGGCTTCGTCCACCTTCCAGCAATCGTAGTCAGTGATCATCGCCATCGTGGCGTAGGCGATCTCGGCCTCGCGCGCGCACTTCGCCTCGCCCAGATTGGTCATGCCAATCACGTCGTACTTCAGGCGATGGTTCGTCAGCGACTCCGCGCGCGTGCTGAAGGCCGGCCCCTCCATGTTCACATACGTGCCGCCATCATGCGCCCGCGCCCCTTCCGCCTTCGCGGACTTCACCAGCAGCTTGCGCAACTCCTCGCAGATCGGCTCGGCAAACGCAATGTGCCCCACGATTCCCTCTCCGAAATAGGTATGCGCGAAGTTTTGCTTGGTCCGGTCCAAAAACTGGTCAATCAACACGATGTCGCACGGCCGGTACTTCCCCTGCAAAGAGCCCACGGCGCTCACACTGATGATCCATGCTACACCGAGTTTCTTCATCGCCCAAATATTGGCCCGATGATTCAGTTCGCTGGGCAGCACCCGATGGCCGCGCCCGTGCCGAGGAAGAAACACCACCTCCCGCCCGCAAAGTTCGCCCGTGAGCAAGTCATCGGAAGGCGCGCCGAACGGCGTCTTTACCTTGACCCATTTCTGGCGGATAAAACCCTCGATGTGATAAAGCCCGCTGCCGCCGATGATGCCGATTCGGTGTTTTGACATGCGCGGTCTTATACCGCTGCCGCGCGCGCCTCGCGAGCCAATTTTCCTGGGTTAGTCCGGCACCATCGAAACCGCTGGAAGATAGACCGTGAAAGTAGTCCCCTGCCCCACACGCGTGTTTACGTGCAACGCGCCCTTGGCCTGGCGCACCAGGCGCTGCACAATATTCAGGCCCAGGCCGGTTCCGCGCTGCGGGCCTTTCGTCGTAAAGTAAGGTTCAAGTACTTTGGGCAGAATCTCCGGCGGAATGCCCGGACCGTTATCTCGCACTCTAAAACGCACCAGCGGCGCAATGTTGTCAAACCCTTCCACATTCAGCAGCCGGTCTTCGGGTCCATCTTTGAACGACCGCAAATCCAGCGGCTCTTTCATCGCCTGCGCCTCGATTTCCACCGAATGCGCCTGCGGAGAACATTGGAAACCGTTCACCGTCAAGTTCAACAGCATCTGGATTACGTCCGTGCCATTCACCTGCGCCGCGATGTCTTCGACGAGCGGGCGCACGGTAAATTCATGTTGATGCCGGCTGGGATGCACCCAGACGAGGTGGCTCAGGTCGGTCAAAAGCTGGTTCACGCCCACGCGCGGGGTCTCATCCGCCTGCTTGCGCAGGAAGCTCAAATACCGGCGCGAAATCTCGATGCAGTTGGTCACCTGGCGGGTGATGGTGCGCAACCGGTCCTTGATGAACTCCAGGTCATCCATCTCCAGACGGTTCGACGAGCCGATCCGCTGGCTCATCAGCTGGATGAAACCGGAGATTACCGTGAGCGGGCCGTTGATGTCGTGAATAATGCTGGCGTAAATCTCGCCGCGCGTTTGCGACATCTGCTCCTCAATCTTCTGGTTCTGCAGTTCGGCGAAAAGTTCCTGAAGCTTTTCGGCGTTCGTGTGGATTTCCGTTTCGAGCGTGCGCCGCTGCATCGCGTTCTGTACCGCAGCGCGCATGGTGGAGACATCGAACGGCTTGTTGAGGTAATCACACGCGCGCAATCGCATCGCCTGACGCATGGTGTCCGTGGTCTCGAAGGCCGTCATCATGATGACCTCGATGGCCGGATTCACATACTTCAACCGCTCCAGCACTTCGATGCCCGACATGCCGGCCATGCGGATGTCGAGCACGGCGACGTCGATTCTTCTCGTTTGGGCAAATTCGATGGCGGCGGGGCCGTTCTCGGCCATCAACACTTCGTAATCATCTTCGAAGATGATGCGCAGTGATTCGCGCGGGCCGGACTCATCGTCCACGACCAGGAGGGTGTTGCGCTTGCGGGGCAGCGACACCTCAGGAGTGAGCGTCGCCTCCAATTTTTCTGACACAGCCATCGTCATCAGTCAGCCAGCCCCAAGTCGGCAGGTGCATACAACCTGAACTTATAGGGCACGGTAGTATCCTAATGGCCCCTGCAAGGGCTGCAAGCCTAAAGCTTGTTACAAATCGCCGGGCGGAAAGCCTCCGCGCGCAAAACTCCAACGCGCGACACCGACCGCATAAACATTGCTCAAAACGTCCTCCACCGGGAACCAGTCTTTATCGCACCTGCACGAAAGGGCAGAGCGCTTCACGCGTTGTGCAATGACTTTCGGGGGTATTGGTTCACCGCGCAGCAGCTTCGGGCGCAATTCCACCGAGATTTCTTCCGCCCCGCCGCTTTCTGAAAAAAGCTTACCCCCTTGCTTGCAGGTTTCGTTCGCTTATCTGCGAGTTCAAGGTGCAAATATCGTAGATGAGGCCAAAGCCAAACAGCCCGGCGGTGAAGAGGTAAAGCAAGCCGGTGCCCCATTTGCCTTGATAAAAGCGGTGGATGCCAAAGGCGCCGATCAGCAGCAGCAAAATCCATGCAACCGAGTAATCCAGAGGGCCCGTGACAAAGCGTTCGTCCGCTTCCCGCGCCATGGACGGAATGAGAAACACGTCAACGATCCAGCCGATCAGGAACACCCCGCCAGTGAAAAACCAGAGGACCCCGGTCAGCGGCTTGCCAAAATAGAACCGGTGGGATCCCGTAAAGCCGAAAATCCATAGTATGTAGCCAACCACCTTGCTGTGAGTGGGGTTTTGATCGCTCATTTATTCAGGTGAGCCTATCAGTGTGCCCTGGCAGGCTCAATTACAAGCGTCGCGGATTTTTATACGCCCACCGGCAGGCGCGGTTTTGATAGTCTGCCCACAGCAGCACGCGCGTTGACCGGAATAATTGGAAACGCTATACAATCAATCCAAGATTTATGCCCGCTACGCTCACCATTCATGACGAAACGGCCACCGGCAAAAAAACCAACACCTTCACGCTGGATTGCCTCACGGAGCGAATGACCGTGCGCGAGTTGATCCGCGCCCGCATCTACCAGGAAGTCCAGGATTACAACCAGCGGGAACCGGAATATTTCCGCGGGCTCGTCGAGCCCGCGCAAGCGGAGCGGGTGCTAAACGGATACAAACTCAAGGCCAAGCGGAAGATTGATTGGGAGGAACAATTCAAGCGCGCCCTCGAGGCTTTCGATCGCAACGGCTTCTTTGTGCTCGTGGGCGACCATCAGGCCGAATCCCTTGAAGAACAATTCGACGTCAAGCTGGAGACGGAAGTCAGCTTCGTGAAACTCGTCCCCCTCGTTGGCGGTTGATTCGGTCTTTCCGGGTTTTCCATGAGCACTTGGACTTCTACAGAACCGTACCCGTCTGGCTTTGTTCCCGCACTTCTAACCGAAACCTGGAAGCGCCACCTTGCCAAACAGAAGCCGGCGGAATCCGGTCCAGACGGCTTTCCCATATATGCGGACAATCCCCGCCGCGCCGAGCACGCCCTCCTCACTGCATTCATTGCCGAGACTTGGAAAAGCGAAGATTTCAAACTCGAGGCCAAGGACTTTCCCTCCGGCCGGGCGATCCTGAATCTCGATAAGCCCGCCAAAACCCGCGTGATCCTCGCCATTGCGGAACGGTATCCCTGGTTTTGGAAAACGGCGGTTGAAATTGCGAATCTTGGCGACCTGCGTGGTTTCCGTGTTCCCGATTGCGCCTGGCGCTGGAAGCTCGGCCGATTGCTCACCGCGCTCATGCGCTCGCCGCCGCCTTTTTCCGTAGAGGAGTTCATGATTCTGATGACCGCCCTCGCCGAACCGCCCCAGCGTGAACTGCTCTTCCTCGTGGAGCCCAAGGGCCTTATCCGCATCGCTCAGACCTCCTGGCCGGACAGCGCGCCTCCCGCGGCTGTCAAAAAACAGCTCGAGGAATTGGAACACTATTTCACGACGGAGTATTTTCGCAACCGTACCGAGGATCGCAAAGTCATGGAGGGCCTCCGCGCGCTGCTCGGCAAGGCCAGGCCGGAGCCGGTGAAGCCCGGCGAGGCCTGGAGCGATGCCGTTCTGGCGGAGTTGAATCAGATGCCAGCCACGGAAGCCGATGGCTGGCAGGCGTTGCTCGCGCATTGCAAAACTGCCGAAGCCTCCAAGCCGGCGAAAAAATGGATTAGCGAAGCCGGTGAATTCATGGATAAAATCGGCCGCGCGAAATTCAAGGAGCGCGCGCTGCGCTGGTTCGAACTCGTCGCCCTGCCGCGCACGGCTCAAATAGATTTCGATCCAAAGACCCAGACGTACAGTCCCGACCCCAATCTGCTGATCTGCGAGGAAAACGCCACCATCCTCCGCGGTCTCGCGTGGTGCCTGGCCGGCTGGGCAGACGCGGAGGTCAGTTCCGCCCTCTCTGCGCTTGCCGAGGTTTGTTTTAAGAAAGTCCGCTGGCTCGGCCCGCGTTGCCCGCGGGTCGGCAACGCCTGCCTCCATAGCCTCAGCACCACGACCTCCGAGGCCGCCGCCGCCCAACTCAGCCGGCTCGATTCCACGGTCAAGCAGCCCACCGCTAAAAAGCGCATTGGCAAATCCCTCGACACCGCCGCTTCGCTCACCGGCCAGACTCGCGAAGATTTGGAGGAAAAATCCGTTCCCAGTTTCGATTTGAGCGCCGAAGGAACTCTCGTCCGTCACTTCGGCGAATTCACGGCTACGTTGCGAGTGATCCAGTCGCGCGACGTCGAAATCGAGTGGTCGAAGCAGGACGGCAAAGCCATCAAATCCGTCCCCGCCGATGTAAAGCGCTCCTGCGCGGCCGAACTGAAGCAATTCCAAAAGCTTGCCAAGGACGTCGAAAAAATGCTGGCCGCCCAACGCATCCGCATCGAGCGCCTGCTGATGACCGAACGATCCTGGGACTTCGAATCCTGGCGCCAGCGCTATCTTAATCATCTGCTCCTTGCCGGTCTCAGTCGCCGGTTGATCTGGCATTTCCAGCTCGGCAACCAGTCCGCCCTCGGCATCTGGCTCAACGGCAAAATCGCGGACGTCAAAGGCCGCCCGCTCGACTGGCTCGCGCCCGAAACGCGCGTGCGGCTGTGGCATCCCATCGGTTTTCCTGCGGCTACCGTCGCGGCCTGGCGCGAGTTTCTTTCCGAACACGAAATCTGCCAGCCTTTCAAACAGGCACATCGCGAAATCTACGTCCTCACCGACGCCGAAATCCGCACGCGCAATTACTCCAATCGTTTCGCCGCCCATATTCTCGGCCAGCACCAATTCGCCGCGCTCTGCGGCCAGCGCGCCTGGAAATACGCTTTCATGGGCGGCTTCGATTCGCAGTCGGTGCCCACCCTTGCCCTGCCCGCCTGGAACATGTCCGCCGAATTCTGGGTGGATCCCGCCGGAGAACTCGCCGACTCTGGCGTCGCCACGCACCTCGCCACCGATCAGGTCCGCTTTGTCCGCAATGAACAACCTCTGTTGCTGTCCGATGTGCCCGCCATAGTCTTCTCCGAAGTCATGCGTGATGTTGACCTGTTCGTCGGCGTGGGCAGCATCGGCAATGATCCCGCCTGGCGCGACCAGGGCGAAATCGCGGGTGCGAATGATTATTGGCAGAACTTTTCCTTCGGCGACCTGAATGCGTCCGCCGAAACGCGCCGCGAAGTTCTGGAGCGACTGCTGCCGAAACTCAAAATCGCCGCCCAATGCTCTCTGGAAAAGCGTTTCCTGGTTGTTCGCGGGCAGTTGCGGACCTACAAAATCCACCTGGGCAGCAGCAACATCCAGATGCTGCCCAACGATCAGTATCTTTGTATCGTGCCCGACCGCGTCGGCTCGGCCAAGGGCGGCAATCCATTTTTCCTCCCCTTCGAAGGCGACCGTACGCTCTCGATCATTCTGAGCAAGGCCTTCCTCCTCGCCGAGGACAACAAGATCAAAGATCAAAGCATCCTCTCCCAAATCAAGACTCGTTAGAGGGCACAGGAAATGAAAAAGAACCAAAAGGCAGCGAGCTTTGTTCCCTCCGCCGGGCATCCGTACCAACGCGAGCACGCGCTCCTCGCGGAATTTCTCGCCGCGCCCGCGAAGTCCACTCTCGCTGCCGACAGCGCCAAATTTGAAAAGCCCGCGCAACTCGCCCTCCTGTGCGCCGCCATGGAACTCGTCGAGTTCCAAAAGAGGAACTCGCAGGTCAACCGCGCCCTTTCCGACCTGATCAAGAAAGCCGCCGGCCGCAAGTTGCCTTGGTCGGGCGAAACCCTCCTTTGGAACACCCGCTGCGCCGCTGTAATCCTTGCGCCCAAGGATCCCGCGCATGTCCAGATGGACGAGTTGGACTCTCCCATTCCCGGAATCGTCCCCGCCCTGCTTGACTACGCCGACGCCGCCGCACGAGAAAAGCCGCTGTCTGCCGACATCCTCGAGCAACTCCAGAATTTGCATGCGGCGCTGAAGCCGATGGAATTCTGGGGCGGCAACAAAAAATTCGTCCAGCGTCTCGAAGCCCTCGTCGCCCAGAAAAGAGCGGGCATACCCGACAGTGGCGAGGCTTGGGCAGAGGCCATCCAGTCGGACATCAAACAAATGCCGGCCGCGCGGCGCAAACATTGGGAGGCGTTGCTGCAAAATGCACCCAAAGGCACCAGCGCCAAACCCACTGCCAAATGGAAAGAGGACGCCGACGATTTGCTCTCCACTGTCGGCAAAGAAGAATTCGCGCGCCAGATCGAATACTGGTTTGCGCTCGTCGGCGCCAAGGCGAAGGAACGCATCCAGCCCCGCAATGCGACGCTGCTGCGTTCGCTGATCTGGTACGCCAGCCTGCTCACTGGCGAAACCATCTGCCGCGCGCTCGCCAACGCCGTCGAGGGCGGCCTCCGCAAAATCGCCGCCGGCGGTCTCTACGCCAGCAGCATCTCCAAAGCCTGCATCAGCGCGCTCGAATCCATGCCGGGCCTGGAACCGCTCGCGCAACTTTCCCGTCTCAAACACCGCGTCAAGAGTCCGTGGGGACTTGAAGAGATCGAGAAGTCCTTCAACACTGCCGTCGAACGCTCGGGCATTTCGCGTGCCGAAGTGGAAGAAGTCTCCGTTCCCGGCTTCGGGTTCGATAAGGACGGCGTCCTGCGCCAGTCCATTGGCAAGCACAGCGCCGAATTGCGTATCTCCGGCACACAGGACGTTTCCATCAACTGGTTCGATGCCGCTGGCAAACCGCTCGCGGAAAAACCAGCCCTGCCCAAGGAACTCGCCGCCGAGGAAAAATCCCTCAAGCAACTCGGGCGCGATATCGAGAAAATGCTCGGCGCGCAGCGGGATCGCATCGAGAATTTTCTCGACCGCGACCGCTCGTGGACCTTTGCCAACTGGCGCGCCCGCTACTTCGAGCAACCGCTTCTCGCGCACATTTCGCGGCGGCTGATCTGGCAATTCAGTTGCGGCGACCGGTCGGAGAGCGCCATCTGGCATAATGGCGCGTTCGTCCAGGCCAACGGCAAAACCGCCCCGCTCGCCGGTCCCGAGGCTGAAGTCAGATTGTGGCATCCGATGGGCGTCGAGAGCTCCAAAGTTCTTGCCTGGCGCCGCTGGCTGGAAGAATTCGAGGTCACCCAACCCTTCAAGCAAGCCCATCGCGAGATTTACGTCCTCACCGAAGCCGAGCGCCAGACGGCCAGCTACTCCAACCGCTTCGCGGCTCACATTCTCCGGCAGCACCAGTTCAAGGCGCTGTGCGACCAGCGCGGCTGGCACTATGGATTCGTAGGCAATTGGGACCAACCCGACACAAACGCGATCCGCAATCTCCCGGGCTGGGATTTGCGCGCCGAATTTTGGATTGATCACACCGACAGTGAGGAGGCCGCTTCCGGCGTGTCCCTCCACGTGGCCACCGATCAGGTTCGCTTTACCCGTCCCGACGGCACGCAGCTCGCTCTCGCCGACGTTCCACCTCTCGTCTTCAGCGAAGTGATGCGGGACGTGGACCTTTTCGTCTCGGTCTGCAGCGTCGGCAATGATCCGACCTGGACCGACTCGGGTGAAACCGGTTCCCGCGAATATTGGGAGCGGGTCTCCTTCGGCGAGCTGGGCGCTTCCGCCGCCACCCGCCGCGAAATTCTGGAGCGCTTGTTGCCCAAGTTGAAAATCGCCGGCCAATGCTCGCTCGACGACCGCTTCCTTGTCGTGCGCGGCAGGCTGCGCACTTACAAAATCCATCTGGGCAGCGCGAATATCATGATGGAACCCAACAACCAATATCTCTGCATCGTCGCGGACCGGAAATCGTCCGCCGGGAAGTCCGGACAAGATGTCTTTCTGCCCTTCGAGGGCGACAACACGCTGGCGCTCATTTTGAGCAAAGCCTTCCTGCTCGCCGAGGACGACAAAATCAAAGACCCGACCATTCTCAGCCAAATCAACACTCGCTAAATTACCGCGTTCTCCCAATGGGCACCTCACCGAATCCTCCCCAACTCAGCCAGCCGGACGAATTTCCGCTCGACCCGTCCGCTCCGGACTACCAGTTGCAACTGCTGATCAATGAATTCCACGCCACTATCCCGGGACCGAGATTCGCGCGCTTTGTAAAGCCGGCGCAAACTCCCGGGGGCCGGAAGATTCTGGATCTCCCCGACCAATACCTCGCCATCGAGGCGGTGCTGGCCCGCCGCATCTGGCAGGAATGGAGTTTCGAAAAGAAAGGCTCGATGGAGGTGACGGTTTGTGAGTTCCGCGACATGCTCGCGAATCTCAGTTCCCTGCTGTATCGCCGCAACCCTTGTGCATTCCCGGACCAGGCGGCGGAGTTGATCAACCGTGTGGCGGATTTGATCAAGAAAACCGGCACCCGGAATTTCGAAAGGGATTTCCAGTCCCTCGTCCGCATCGCCGGAAAATTCAAGGAGGCTGGCAACCTTTCCGATGGCTTGCGGGAGGCGCTGGAGACCCTGAAGGAGGCGCTTTCCCATCCCGACGATTTCGACGACGCCGCCCGTCGCCGCACCAAGCAGACCATTGACCAGCTTTTAGTCCAATGACCAGCCCCGCTCGCACCCCGCTTCCCGTGGAACCCTTTACTTGGGAGCCCAACGACCCGTTGGCTCGCGAATTCGCATTGATCAGCGAGCTCGTAAAGCAATCCACCAAAGACAACCGCGCCTTCTATAACGATATCAACCTCGACGTGACCGAAGCGGGCACCACGATGCTCAAGGCCGACGCCGATGCGTCCGCCCGCCTTGTTCTCGCCCTCACGCGTCACGCGGCGCATTACGATGCTCTCGGCAAGAAAGCCCGCGCCAGCTTGACCGGAGAAATGGAGCGCCTCAACTGGCACCACACTTGTCCGGAGTGGGCAGAGATCTGGCCCCTCCGCCAGATTTCGGCCCAGGCCATTCGGCGCATCATGCGCCGCAAGCTGCCTTTCGGCCCGGAACACTTCATCAGTCTCGCGGATTGGATTTCTGATTCTGATTGGCTCAATGATTATATGCTTCCGCTCAAGGCGCTGGCCAAGGCGGTTGAACATTACGGCCCCGTGCCGGTGGGCGAAATCGCGCTGGGCGACGCGCTCGCGCGTGCCGCGCAAGCCATGCGCGACACGCAGCAAAAGGACCTCGCGAAACTCGCGCAACAAATCGAGGTCCTGCTGCCGTCCTCCGCGCCCGCGGAAGCCCCTACGCCCTCGCCCACAAAATTCACCGGACCTGATCCGAGCATCCCCGCGCCAGCCGGCTCCCCCCGTGTCCTGATCGCGCTCAAGGATTATCTCGGCCTCCTGCCCGCGGCCGACCCGTCCACGGCCACCGGACTGCCTCCCGTCTCCACCGAGACCGGCCACGACCATTTCCCGCTGCGCCCCGATTCCCCGCTCGTCAAGGAACACGAACTCATCTCGCAATTCCTTCCTGAGGTTGATGGGACTCGCGAATACTACAGCCCCGACCTGAACGATTTCAAAACCGGCCGCCTCATGCTGGAAAGCGATCCCGCCACCCGCGGCCGCCTCACCCTCGCCCTCGCGGAACGCTGCGCGAACGCCAGCCTCGCACTTCGCGCCGGGCTGGTCGGCCATGGCGCCTTGCGGTCTCATTACGCGATCCGGTCCGCGTTCTTTTCGCTCCTGGCTTCCGGGCTCAAACTCGATCGCCACGGACTCTTCGACCTCATTCTCTTTCTCTCCGCCTGGGATAATTACAATCTCGGCTCCTGTTTCCGGGCTACTTCCGGTATCCTTGCCGAAGCCGAGCGCTTCAAGAACGAATCTCCGCTCACGCCCGGCGAGCGCCACGCCCTCTACCGCGCGCGCTGTCGGATGGTCACGACCAGCCCGTTCGGCTTGCTGACCAACGATCTGAAACGCCTCAATCAGCTGCTCGGCGACGACCTTTTTATCGCGCTCGTCCCCGGCGAAGCGTGGAGTGACGCGGTGAACACCGATCTCACGGCGATGCTGCCGGCTCAACGCGAATCCTGGGTCCTGCTGCTTCAGCACGCCGCCACGGCCACCGCCGCGCGGCCCTCGGCCAAATGGGTCAAAAGCGCCGCACTCCTTCGCAAAGCCATTCCCGGCGAGGCCTTCGCGAAAGGCTTGCAGCGCTGGTTCCCGCTGGTCAACGCGCCACGCACCCTTCGCCTGCTCGCAAGCAGTTGGGACAGCTCGGGCTCCGAGGGCATTATCCACGCCGACAACGCCAACTGTCTCCGCGGCCTCGCCTGGTTGGCCCCTTCGGTCGCCTCTCCCGATTTGATCCGCGCCCTCGGCGCCCTCACCGTCTCCTGCTATCGTAAACTTCCCGGCATCGGCCCCCGCGCGGTCAAAGTTGGCAACGCCGGCGTTTATGCTCTCAGCCAGATCGAAGACCCCGCCGCCCTCGGCCAACTCGCGCTTCTTAAAGTGAAGGTCAAATTCGGCTCCGCTCAAAAGGAGATTGAGAAAGCCTTCACCGCCGCCGCCGAACGCTCCGGCCTGCCGCGTGACGAAATTGAGGAAATGTCCATCCCCTCCTACGGTCTCACCGATGTCGGCGTGTGCGAAGAGCAACTGGGCGATTTCACCGCCCGCCTCACCGTCACCGGCACCACCAGCACCGAGATCGAATGGATCAAGCCGGACGGAAAAACCCAACGAGCGGTCCCCGCTTCCGTCAAAGAAAAGCACAAGGACGACCTCAAAGAACTCCAGGCGGCCGCAAAAGATATCCAAGCCATGCTGCCCGCCCAGCGCGAGCGCATTGATGGACTCTTTCTCGCGCAAAAGACCTGGCCCCTCGCCCTCTGGCGCGAACGCTACCTGGATCATCCGCTCATCGGCACCCTGGCCCGCCGCATTCTCTGGGATTTCAAAACCGGCGACCGTAGCGCCACCGGCATCTGGTTCAATGGCCAGCTCGTGGACGTTGACCTCCAGCCCCTCAAACTCGACGAATCTAAAACCACCGTCGCGCTTTGGCATCCCATCGGCAAATCCACCGAGGAAATTCTCGCCTGGCGCGGCTGGCTCGACGCCCAGCAAATCCAACAACCCTTCAAGCAGGCCCATCGCGAGATCTACGTCCTCACCGACGCCGAGCGTAACACCAATACTTACTCGAATCGCTACGCCGCGCACATTCTCAAGCAACACCAGTTCAACGCCCTCTGCGCCCTGCGCGGCTGGAAGAACCAGCTCCGCCTCATGGTGGACGCCGAATATCTGCCGCCGACCCTTTACCTTCCCAAGTGGGAACTCCGCGCCGAATTCTGGGTGGAAGGCATCGGCCAGGACTACGGCAGCGACACCAACGAAAGCGGGGTCTTTCTCCGCCTCTCCACCGACCAGGTCCGGTTCTACAGCCTCGATGCCGCCCAACGCGCGGCCCACGCCTACGGCGGCGGTTATGCTCCCAACCGGGGCTACCCCGGCGCCGAGCCCCTGCCCCTCGCAGAAATCCCACCGCTCGTCTTTTCCGAAGTCATGCGCGATGCGGACATGTTCGTCGGCGTCGCCAGCGTCGGCAACGACCCCACTTGGAACGACGGCGGGCCCGAGGGCCGCTACCGCGAATACTGGCAGAGCTACTCCTTCGGCGACCTCAATGCCTCCGCCAAAACCCGCAAGGAAGTCCTCCAGCGCCTGTTGCCCCGGCTGAAGATCGCCGCCAAATGTTCGTTCGAGGACAAATTCCTCGTCGTCCGCGGCCAGATCCGCACCTACAAGATCCATCTCGGCAGTGGCAACATCCTCATGCAGCCCAACGACCAGTACCTCTGCATCGTCCCCAAACAAGGCGATCCGCAGGACGCCGTCCTCCTCCCCTTCGAAGGGGACCGCACCCTCTCCGTCATCCTCAGCAAAGCCTTCCTTCTCGCCGACGACACAAAAATCAAAGACACCTCCATCACCAGCCAGATCCGCGGCAAATGATGGCGAAAGCCACGCCCGGCTCCGGTTCATAATCGCACTCCTCATCCTGCTCCTCGAACCCATCTCATAAATGCTCCACTCCGCCGAGCATGGGGCCCCTTTTTTACTTTGACATACTTTGACATACCTTGACGGCGAGCGGACTTGCCGCCGCTCGCGGCCCTGATGACGTTTTGGCCGCCAACGCGGCAGGCACGATTTTCCGTATTTTTTGGTAGGATTTACGCGTATTGGGCCGGTTTACCCGGATCGGCTCTGGCAAAATCGGTTCAATCACCGATTCATGCGCTTTCCCGCCTTGAATCCGCTGCGACTCATCACTCATGGGGCCCCTTTTTTTCAACTTGGATATACTTGGATGAACCTTGATTGCTGGGGTTTTTACTTTGACAGATACGTTGACGATGCTTCGGCCTTACTTTGACCATACCTTCATAGTTTGACGGTTACTTTGACGGCAGGCTTGGCTGCGGCCGCCCATGGGACTGTTGGAGGATTGATCCGCAACTCGGCGCGTCCTGCTTTCCGGAATTTTTTCGGCCGGATTTACCCGGATTAGGCCGGAGCTAGCCGGATTTACCCGGATCGCCTCAGGGAGCGCCGGTTGAATCAGCGGTTCATGCGCTTTGAATAGCTTTCGAAGCAGCGGCCCCGTCCTTTCAAGATGTATCCTCCTCCTCACCGCACTCATAATACCAGACTTAATCTATCCTGCAACGCCCACCGCGAGGAATTTCTTTCAAGGGAAACCGCATCTCGCCGAGGACCCTCGTGGTCTTCATCTTTATTCTCCGGCCACGATTTTAACGTCCTCACTCCCAAAGGGATGAAAGAAAATAAGCCCAACGATTCATCGCTGGGGCAATGGCCTCACCACTTATGTTAAGTCCCTGCAGAGACGAAGAATGCCGTGCTGTTCGTCCATTTTCTGTCGCCCCTGCCGGGGCTCGGGTGATGCGCGATGCTTCCACCCAGCGATGAATCGCTGGGCTTTTTTCGGGTGTCCCTGCGGGACTAAGACAGTGACGTTCCGACCTCAAGCTGCTGCGTCCCGTTTTTCCCTCGCTGAACCCCACGTATCAAATTAATGTTTCGTGGTGTCTTGCCTGCCATTTGCCATCCGATTTGTTTCTGCCATTGCTTTGATGGCGGCCAGCCTCGCCTGGGCCGGACCCGCGCCGGAGGCGGCGGGGAAAATGATTTTCCGGGACCTGGATGATATGGCGCATTGTCCGCTGGAGGCGGGGGACAAGGTGGGTTCGGTGTTGATATTTTTCTGGCAGGATTGTCCGGTATCGAACGGTTACGTGCCGGAATTGAATCGCATTGCGGCGAGCCATACGAATTTTGCGTTTTATATTGTGCAGGTGGACCCGGAGTTGACGCGTGACGCGGCCCGGGAACATGCGCGGAGGTTCGACCTGCGGCCGTGCGTGGTGCTGGATCCGAAGCATGAATTGGTGGCGTTCGCCCAGGCGACGGTCACGCCGGAGGCGGTGGTGATCGGGAGGCGCGGGGAGGTGGTGTATCGCGGGCGGATTGACGATAATTATGCGGCGTTCGGGAAGAAGCGCGCGGTCGTCACGGAGCACGATTTGAGCGAGGCATTGGATGGCCTGGCGGCGGGAAAAGCACTCAAAAAGACGGAAACAAAAGCGATCGGTTGCAAGATACAATGAAGACGCAGGGGGTTGGGAATTATTTTGGACGATGGACCACTTTGGGTGGTAGGGACGACCTGCTGGTCGTCCGAGGCCGCGCGGCAGCGCGGCCCTACCTGGCCGGGATTCTTATTGCGCTGTCACTGACATTGCCTCTCGCCGCCGCAGCCGCCGACGCAACGGTCACCTTCAACCGGCAGATTGCGCCCATTCTTTATCAGAATTGCACGCCCTGCCATCGGCCGGGCGAGGCGGCGCCGTTTTCGCTGTTGTCGTATCACGACGCGACGCGAAAGGGTAAGACGATCGCGCAGGCGACCGCGGCGCGCGTCATGCCACCGTGGAAGGCCGAACCGGCTTCTTACCCGTATCGCGACGAACGACGGCTGACGGACGCGCAGATCGCGCTGATCCAAACCTGGGTGGCGCAGGGGATGCCGGAAGGCGCCGCGGCCGACAAACCCGAACCGCCCAAGTTTCCCGGCGGCTGGCGGCTGGGCGAACCGGATTTGGTGGTGGAACTGCCGGCGGCGTATCATGTGCCCGCGGACGGCCCGGACATTTATCGCAATATCGCGGTGCCGCTGGGGCTCACCGAGGAAAAGTGGGTCACCGCGATTGACATGCATCCCACCGCGCGGCCGGCGGTGCATCACGTGCTGTATTTCGCCGATCCCAAGGGCCTGGCGCACGAGAAATCGCAGGCGGGCGCGGAGCCGGGATTCGGCGGCATGCGCAGCGGCGCGTCCGTGCCGCTGGGCGGCTGGGCGGTCGGCGCGCAACCGCAGTTTCTTCCGGAGGGTTTCGCGCTGCCGGTGCCGAAAGGTTCCGACCTCGTCATCCAGTATCACTTCCATCCCTCGGGCAAACCGGAGGCCGAGAAATCGGTGATCGGCCTGTACTTCGCCAAGAAGCCGCCGGCCCGCCGCATCCTGCGCGTGCAATTGCCCCCGCATTACTCGCTCTTTTCCGGCCTCGATATCCCGGCCGGCGAGAAGGATTTTGTCCTGCGCGATTCCTATACGCTACCGGCGGCGGTGGACGGCGTGGGCATCGGCGCGCACGCGCATTACCTCGCGACGAAAATGAAGATGACCGCGACGCTGCCCAACAGCGAGGTGAAGACACTGCTCTCGATCAAGGACTGGGATTTCGCGTGGCAGGACCGGTATTATTTCAAGGACCTGGTGACGCTGCCCGCCGGAACGAAACTGGAGGCGGAGATCCATTGGGACAATTCGGCGGCGAATCCGCACAATCGCTCGTCGCCGCCGATTCGCGTGACGTGGGGCGAGGAGTCGAAGGACGAAATGGGCAGCATCAGCCTGATCGCCGTACCGCACGTGAAGGCCGATCAGCAGACGTTGCGGGAAGACATCGCGCAACACAGCCGCACCACCGTCAAAGCGGCGATCAAGGCCGATCCCGCCCTGGGGGCGCGCGTGGCCAAAATGCTCGCCGAATGACCCCCGCACCCTGGCAGACAATGCCCGAAAGACCTCACGTCCAAATCTACACTGACGGCGGCTGCGAGCCGAATCCCGGAAAGGGCGGGTTCGGCGTGGTGGTGTTGCATCCCGCGCAGCGCATGGAAACCAGCGGTGGATTTCGTTCCACCACGAATAACCGGATGGAGATTTACGCCGCCATCGCCGGGCTCGAATTGTTGAAGGAACCCTCGCGCGTCACCCTCTACAGCGATTCGCAATATGTCGTGAACGCCATGACCAAAGGCTGGGCGAAATCCTGGCAAAGGAAGAACGGCTGGCGGACGAAAGACGAACGGGCGGCGAATTATGACCTCTGGGAGCGAGTGCTCGCCCTGTGCGCAAAACATCAGGTCGAATTCCGCTGGGTCCGCGGCCACGCCGGCAACGTCGAAAACGAACGCTGCGATCAACTCGCCATGGCCGCCCTGCGGGGCGCCAATCTCCCGGCGGATACCGGCTACGAAAACAAATCCCAAAGCGAAGCCGCCGCTACAACCGCGGTAGTCGCCGCCCCCGCCCCGCCCCGCGAACTTCAGGAGGGCGACCCCTGCCGGAAATGCTCAACCCCCGTCATCAAGCAACCGTCCAAATCCAAGCCCAAAGCGGAGTATTATTACGAATACCACCTCTGGTGCCCGCATTGCGCGATCCCCTTTCAAGTTGAAGCCGCCAAACGAATGATTCCCCAAACGGGTATGCTGTTTTAGCTGAAGTGAATTTGTGGCAATTCGTTAAATTCGTGTCAGCTCGCCCTTCTACTGCGCGGTCTTTTTGAGGGGCACCTCCTCCGGTTTACAACCCAACTCCTCAAGGCACCGTTTCACTGCCTCACACTGCTCCGGGGTGCCGCGAACAGATACCTGCTGAAGGCGATCATTGAAAAAGACGCAGGCAGGCGGTTCTAGAGTTACGCCTGTATGTGCTTCCACCACATCCCGCATCGCGCCAATAATAATCCGGGTGCTGTAGTCCCCATGGAGAAACCGCATACCGTTGGTCCCTTGGGGTGTGAATCTCGCTTCGATCGCTTTGTCTATCCTTTCCTGCGTATGTGCCTCCGTATCGAGCGCTACATAAAACCTCTCAAACTGAATCTTAAACGAGCGCGCCTGAAGTTCTTTCCCGGCTTGCAGTTCCCCAGACCAAGCCGATTCACCAGCTTTCACCGGCCCGGAAATGGGTTCGTACAGTTCGATGTCCGTTATCTCGGCCCTGCATTTGCTCACGTGGCCAAAGTAACGCGTCCCCGAGGTGCGAATCGTCCCCACGACTCGCACCCAACCGCCCATGGCAGGATTGGCCGGATTTGCGATCTTCGGAGAATTTAAGAAGTCTATCCAGAGGGCAAAGTCTCTAATACGCTCCGGCTGTTCGGCCAGGACCGCCTCCTTCACAACGCCTTCCTCAAAAAGTCGTGAGCAAAACCCACGCAATTCGACCCGGTTGGATTGCCACCGCTCTCTTTCTCCCAGCAACTGCCCGATTTCAATCTTGTACGGCGCATTCGTCTCCGTACCGGGAGCGTCCTTCGGCAGCCACCCGCTCACGCAACCCAGCAAAGCAATCAACCGCGGGAGAAATTCCCTTCTCCGATTCATCCTTCCATTCGCGTCTATTGGCGTTTATTCGCGGTTGTTTTCTTCGCGTCTTGAGCGTCCCTCACATGGTGAGTTTCGCCGGGTCGATCTCCTGCAATTCCCACTTCTGCTCGTCGCCGTCATTCCACGCTGCCAATACGATCTTCACCTCTGAGTCACCCGCTCCCTTCTGCGCCGTCAACGCCTTCCCCGTCTTCGCTTCCACAATCTTGTAGGTCCCGTCCTTCAGCTTCGTGATTTCCCAAACCGGCCGACCCTCCGCCGTCTTTCCAAATGGCACCTGCACCACGGCCACCGAAGCCGCTTGATCGCCAATCGCTTTCGCCGCAAACGACTTGGACGTAAAATGATTCTGCAGCGCGAACTTCGCATCGCCCGCCTCGCTGACCTTCCACGTCATGCACTTCCACGATTGCGCGGGATACAGCACGATCGGCGTGCCATCCGCCCGCTTCGCATCCTCGGGGCGCAGAAGGTCGCCGAACTTCTTGTTCTTGATCTGATACGACTTCCCCGCGACCGGCTTCGCCGCGTCGGTCGGAGCCGTGTCCGCCGCAAAACCCGAAACCGCGACCAATCCAGCCACTAAACCACACCAGAAGCTATTGAAGCGCATATTCATCCCTCCAGCTTCCGCCCCTGACCACGGTTGTCAAGCGGTCTCGCCCTCAACGCAGGGCAAACGCAGCTAAATTTGTCGCGCAGGCTTCCTCCCGCCGCGGCGGGACTGTGTCGCCGACTTCCAGTCGGCTGGCGGTCCGAAAACCCCTTCGATCCAGAGCCATTGCCAGGCCTGCGGATTGAAAATCCGCGATACAGCAGGCTGGGAAGCCTGCGCTACGATCTACAGCTCGCATTTCCCGCCACTTTTTGCTGCGTTTGCCCTGACCCTCAACCCTTCTGGGACGGCTCAGCACCTTCATTCCGCTCAATGTTCACGGGCATTGGGACGAGTGGGACGGGTGGGACGGCTTTTCCCAAGGTGTATCCCCTACCCCTCCTGCCATTGACCCATCCGACCCGGTTCTGCATCCTCCCGCCGTGCTGCAAACCGAACAACTGAAGTCCTACCTCGAAGCGCAACTCCCCGCCACGCTGGACCTCCTTCGCCAGATGGTGAACATCAACAGTTTCACCACCAACCGCGAAGGCGTGGCCCGCCTCGCGCGCTACACTGCGGAATGTTTCGCGCCGCTCGGTTTCACCGCGGAATATCCGGCGTCGGCGTATCCGGCGTACGCAAATCATCTCGTCCTCACCCGCCCGGGCAAAACCAAACGCAGCATCGCCCTGATTTCCCACCTCGACACCGTTTTCCCGCCCGAGGAAGAGGAGCGCAACAACTTCCACTGGCAGCCCGACGGCGACCGCCTTTACGGCCCCGGCACCCAGGACATCAAAGGCGGCACGACACAGATGTGGTTGGTGTTGCAGGCGCTTCGCCAGCACGCGCCGGAGGTCTTCGAAGACATCACGTGGAAGTTGCTGTGGAACAGTTCAGAGGAATGTTACTCGCCTGACTTCGGTGATGTGTGCCGCGCCCACTTTACGCCGGACACGATTGCCGCGTTGGTGTTCGAAGCCGAGGGCGGCAACGGCGCCGAGCACTATCTCGTCGCCTGTCGCAAAGGGCGCGCTACGTGGAAGGTCCATGTGTCCGGCCGCGCGGCTCACGCCGGCGGCAAGCACAAGCAAGGCGCGAACGCCATTGTTCAGGCCGGCGAAATTGTCCAGCGG
This sequence comes from uncultured Verrucomicrobiota bacterium, assembly GCA_964448135.1. Classification (GTDB taxonomy): domain Bacteria; phylum Verrucomicrobiota; class Verrucomicrobiia; order Limisphaerales; family UBA8199; genus CAYUVH01. The sequence goes on from CAYUVH010000039.1 coordinate 112,998, forward strand.
CTCGCGGCGGCAACGGATTACGCGAAGAACCTCACGTTCAACGTCGGCATGATTTCCGGCGGCACGGTGGCGAATCGTGTTCCGCATGAGGCGGTGGTCGCCGGCGAATTCCGCGCCTTCACGACCGAAGCTTACAATCACGGTCTCAGCGTGTTGAAGTCGCTCGAAGGGCCGGGCTCGGTCAAGAGCGTGATGGAAGGGTATGCCTGCCAGATCAAGGTTGAGATCATGACCGAGGTGCGGCCCTGGCCGCGCAATCCGGGCACGGATCGGCTGCTGCAAATCTGGAAGGAAACCGGCGACAAACTCGGCCTACCAACCGGGCAGGAAGAGCGCGGCGGGCTGAGCGATGGCAACCATATTTGGGATGCCGTGCCGACCATGGATGGATTGGGATCGTGGGGCGACAACGATCATTGCTCGGAGCGTAGCGCGGATGGTTCCAAAGTGCCCGAGTATTTGAAGCTCAGCCGAATCGTGCCGAAGGCGTTATTGAACGTGATGGCGATTCACCGGCTCGCGACGGCAAAGTTCTAGTTCCAACGTGACGGAAGAATCGGACGTTTTCTTTAGTCCCTGCGGGACTTTGCCGTTTGCCGATCTCAACCCAGCGATAAATCGCTGGGCTATTACCTGTCGTCCCTCCGGGACTTGAATTTCACTCGTGCCCAATGAGGCGGCCGAGGAAGAGATTGGGGAAACAACCGAGGAGAACCACGGCGAGCGCCAGCAGGGCGAGGGTGACTTGAAGCAGAGCCGATGGTTTCGCGAGCGGGGCACTGTCTGGTGGTTGCGCCACGTAAATCTGCTTCAGCACTTTCAGATAGTAGTAGAGCGAGATGGCGCTGGTGGCCAAGGCCAGGCCGACCAGCCAGAGCAGGCTGAGATTGTCCTTCCCGGAATGCAGCGCGGCCACAAAGACGTAGAACTTTCCGAAGAACCCGGCGAGCGGCGGGATGCCGGCGAGCGAGAGCATGAAGACCAGCATGCAAGCAGAAACGAGCGGCGCGCGCCGGGACAGGCCGGCGAAATCGGAAAGGCGGGAACCGCCGCTCATTTTCTCCACCGCCGCGACGACGCCAAATGCGCCAATCGTGGTAAAACCGTACGTGACGACATAGTAAGCGAGCGCGGCATCGCCTTCGACGCTGTGGGCCATGACCCCGAGCAGCGCGTAACCGGCGTGGGCAATCGCGGAATACGCGAGCAGGCGGCGGACGCTGGTTTGGGCGATGGCGGCGAGATTGCCGATGACCATCGAGAGCACGGCGAGAATCGCGATGAGCGGCAGCCAGCCCGGTTGCCCACCGCCCGGCGTCGCACTGCCTTCGGCGCCGTGGAAGCCGATGGACATCACTTTCGCCAGCACAATGAAGCCGGCGACTTTCGACCCGGAGGCGATGAACGCCGCGCTCGGCACCGGTGCGCCCTGATAGGCATCGGGCGCCCAAAGATGAAACGGCGCGGCGGCGACCTTGAAACCGAGCCCAATCACGGTGAGCACGAGCGCGGCGACGAGGAGCAGATCGAGTTTAGGGCCCTGGATGGCAGCCGCGATCTGCTCCAGGCTGGTCGAACCGGAAAGGCCGTAGAGAAAACTGAGGCCCAAGAGCGTGAACGCGGCGGAGATGCCGCCGAAGAGAAAGTATTTGAGCGCGGCTTCAATCGACTCGCGGTTGCGCTTGTCGAAGGCGGTGAGGATGTAAAGCGAGAGGCTGGTGAGTTCGAGGGAAAGGAAAATCATCAGGATGTCGCGCGAGGCGACGAGCAACATCATACCGACCGCCGCCAGCAGGATCAGGGCGAGGTATTCGCCGATGTGCGGGGTGAAATCGCTATCCACGGAAAGCAGCAGTGTGAAAATCGTGAGCACGAGCAGGCTGATCCTTACCCAGCGCGTCAGCAAATCGGAGGCGAGCAAACCACCCGCATCGCCGAGTCCGAGGGGAAGCACGATCAACCACCCGGTAGCCAACGCACAACCGGCCACAGCGATCATCGCGCCAATCATCAAGCGCGCCCGTAAATCCAACCCGCGCAGAGCCAGGCCATCGGCCATCAGGACCGCGATCGCCGTGAGGACCACGATCGTTTCCGGTGCGGCGGCTTTGAGTATCTCCAGGTAACTCACGGTCCCGCCCCCTTCCCGATCCACCCGCTAAAAAGCGGCGAGGACAAGCTGGGGATGATCCATTTTAAGAGCAGGCTCGGAAACAGCCCGATCACCAAAGACACTCCGAGAAGCATCGCCGCTCCGATGCGTTCGGGTGTGGAGATGGGATCCAAGTGCGCGGGGATTTCATGGGCTTTCGCCGCTTTTTTCGCGGCGGGGTCGGGATTGGCGAAAAATGCGCGCTGAATGACGCGCAGCGTGTAAGCCACGCCGACCAAGACACCCACACCTGCGATCGCGGCAAATGTCGGGAACGCACTCCAGGCACCGAGGAGGATTTGAAGTTCGGCGACGAATCCGCTGAATCCGGGCAAGCCCATTGAAGCGAAGCCGGCCAGCGTGAATGTCACCGCGGCAAACGGGAGCAACCGCCCGAGATTCATCGTTTCGAGTACGGCGAGGTCGCGGGTGTGCGTGCGCTCGTAGATCATGCGCCCGACGACCGCGAACAGCAGCCCGGCGATGATGCCGTGCGAGAACATTTGGAGGACCGCGCCGCTGATGCCGGTTTGGTTGAGCGTCATCAAGCCCAACAGGACGAACCCCATGTGGCTGACGCTGGAGTAGCCGATGACGAATTTGAAGTCCGACTGCACCAGCGCGACGCAGGCGCCGTAAACGATGCCGATGACGGCGAGTATCGCGAAGACATCGCGCCAGGAGGAGAGCCCAAGGAACGAGGATGTCCACGGATCAAGCCCGTGCGGGAAAAGTGTGAGCGCGACGCGCAGGCAGCCGTAGGCGCCGAGCTTCATCACGACGCCAGCGAGGAGCATGGAAGCGGCGGTGGGGGCGGCGACGTGGCCGGTCGGCGCCCAGGTGTGAAACGGCCACATGCCCGCAAGGATCGCGAAGCCGGTAAACACCAGCGGGAAAGCCCACATTTGGAATGACTGCGGGAACGGATAGGCGGCCAGTTCCATCAGGCTCATGGATTTTCCCCCGGCTACGACAAACGCCGCCGCCAACCCGGCGAGCACCATGGCGCTGCCGACGAACGAATACAGCGCCAGTTTCATCGCCCCGTATTCGCGGCGGGTCGAACCCCAGATGGCGATCAGGAAATATTTGGGAATGATGGCCAGTTCATAGAATACGAAGAGCAGGAACAAATCGAAGCTGAGGAACACGCCGTAAACGCCGCCGATAAGCGCGAGGTAGAGGGCGAAGAATTCCTTCGCGCGATGCTCGATGTTCCAGGAAAACAGGATGCCGGCAATTGCAGCGAGCGCCGTGAGCAACACGAGCGTGAGGCTGATGCCGTCGGCGGCGAGGTGATATTTGATATGGAGGCCGGGGATCCAGTCGAGGTCCACGATCTCCTGGATGGCGCCCGGTTCGGCGTGCACAAAACCACCGATGGCGCAGAACAGGCCGATGATGGCCGTGCCCAGCGCGATCTTGCGCGCGGCAGAGGCGTTATTGCGCGGCAGCAACAGGAGCGCCCCTGCTCCGATAAACGAACTATAGATGGTCCAGGCGAGCATGGTGGTCAGGGGCCGAATTGTTGGACCATGTACTTCGCCGTGGAATTGACCACGCCGAGGATTGCCTGGGGATAGAGGCCGAGCAAAAAGAGCAGTGCCATGCCCGGCAGAAAGAGGATCACCTCACCGAAGCTCAGGTCGGGCATTTGCGACCACTTTTGATTCAGCGGACCGAAAAACACACGCTGCAGGAGTGTGAGAATAAAGACGGCCGTCAACAGGAGACCCAGGACGGAAAGCGCCGACGCCCACGTTACGAGCGGGAACGCGCCGCGGAAGATGAGGAATTCACCGATGAAGCCGTTGAGGCCAGGCAATCCCAGCGAGGCAAAGAGCGCGATACCGGTGAAGCCGCAGTAGATCGGGACCACCTTGCGCAGTCCGCCGAAGTCATAGAGCCCACGCAAGCCGCCGCTCCGATTTTCCAGCCAGTCGACGAACCAGAACAACAGCGCGGCGGTGAGACCGTGGTTGAACATCTGGAGAAACACACCGTCGAGCGCGGCGGCCTTGGCGGCATTGGCTCCCGCATCAGGCTGCACGAAGCGGGCGGCAGCGAGAATCGCGAGAAAGCAATAGCCCAGATGGTTGATGGACGAATACGCGAGGATGCGGCGTAGGTCGCGTTGGGCGAAGGCGGCGCTGGCGGAGTAAACGATGGTGATGACCGCCAGCCAGAGCAGCGGGGTCATGAGCCAGTTGATTTGCTCGCGGAAGAGCGGCAGCAGGATGCGCACGAAACCGTAGACGCCCATTTTCGACATGAGGCCGGTGAGCAGCATGGTCGTGCCGGCGGGAGCTTCGGAATAAGCGGCGGGCAGCCAGGTGTGAAACGGGACGAGCGGCGTTTTCACGGCGAAGCCCAGAAACGCGCCGACAAAGATAACGACGACAAATTGTTTGGAGGTGAGGTCCTTCCAACCGAGATAGTTCGCCATTTTCGAATTGAGCGAGCCATCGCGCGCCATGGCGGCCAGCGCCGGAAAATCAAAGCTGTCCGTGGCCAGCCGAATCGCCAGGAACGAAAGCAGCAGCGCAATGCTGCCGACCATCGTGTAGATGAAGAACTGGTTTGCCGCCGCCACGCGGCCCGCGCCGCCCCAAAGGCGAATCAGGAAAAACGCGGGGACGATGCTCAGTTCCCAATAAAGAAACCAGTGGAAGAAATTCAGCGCGGTGAAGGTGCCGAACAATCCGGCCTCAAGAAACAGCACCAGCGCAAAGTAAATGGAGGCGCGCTCCGAGACGTTCCAGGACGCGAGCATGGCCATCGGCACGACCAGCGCAGTCAGCAGCAGCATCAAGACACCGAGACCGTCCACGCCGACGCGATACTGTACGGCGAGCGAGGTAATCCATTCGTGCTGTTCACCGAATTGAAACGCGCCCGAGGAACGGTCGAAGGAAAACCAAAGCCCGAGCGCAAAGGCGAGCGCAGCCAGGCTGCAGAGAAAAGCCAGCCCACGCGCCAATCGCGGCCGCGAGGGATTCAGGCCGATCACAATGATCCCGCCGAGGAGCGGCAGAAGCGTCAGAACGGTGATGGCGGGGAAACCGTTCATGAAGCGTGACAACCCCACAGCAAAAGCAACGTCAGGACAACCAGTGCCAGGCCGATGATGCGAAGCGAAGATTGAATCCGGCCACGTTGCAACAGCGAGAGCCTCCACCCACCCTGCGAAAGGCGTTCACATGTTTGATCGAAGCCCGAATTGAGCACATATTTGTCGAAGAAACTGTCCACCCAGGAAATGCCCACGACGGCATAGGCGACAATGAATACCACTCCATTCCACAAGAGGGCATCGAGCAGGTCGCAAAGGTTGGCGAACCAGGCATTGAAGCGAACCACCAGCCATTGGTACGCCTCGTCCACGTAGTATTTGCGACGCAGCAATTCGAAGATGTCGGGCTGCAGGCGTTCGAGCGGGTCGGTGGCTTCAGCGGAATGCTTGCGATACATCGCCCAGCTCAAGCCAATGCCCGTGAAAGCGGCAACGACCGAAAGACACATGATTCCGACCACGCCGGCGGTTGAGTGATGCCCGTGCCCGGCCGGCGCGCCGAGGAACGTCTGCATCCACGGCCAGAACGGCGTGCCGATGAGGCCGATCGCCATCGCGAACACGGCGAGGACCACGAGCGGCACCGTCATGACTTTGGGACTTTCGTGGACCTCTTTCGTCCTGGGCTCGCCGAAGAAGACGAAGGCCATCTGCCGTGTCATGTAGAAGGCAGTGCAAAACGCGGCAACGATCCCGATATGGAACGGCCACTGCGAGGGTTTCCACAGATAAGCGGCGTGCAGGATGGAATCCTTGCTCCAGAATCCGGAGAAAAGAATGGGCACGCCGCTCAGGGCCATCATGCCGATCGCATACGTCGCGAACGTCACCGGCATCCATTTGCGGAGGCCGCCCATTTTGCGGATGTCCTGCTCTTCGTGGCAGCCGTGGATGACGGAACCAGCGCCGAGGAAGAGCAAAGCCTTGAAGAACGCGTGGGCGATCAGGTGAAACATTCCGACAGCGACGCCGCCGACGCCCAGTCCCAGCATCATGAAACCCAGTTGGGAAACGGTGGAGTACGCGAGAATGCGTTTGATGTCGTTTTGAGCTACAGCGATGGAGGCCGCGAAGATGGCGGTGATGGCGCCGACCCACGAGATCACTTGAAGGGTCGCGGAAATGGTGTGCTCGGGCGCCAGTTCCATGAGCGGATACACGCGCGCCACCAGAAAGACGCCGGCGGCGACCATGGTCGCGGCGTGGATCAGTGCGCTGACGGGCGTGGGACCTTCCATGGCGTCGGGAAGCCAGACGTGGAGCGGCACCTGGCCGGACTTGCCGATGGCACCGCAGAAAATCAGCAAACCTATGCCAGTCGAGGCCGCGATGCCAAGGCTGGTGGTCTGCGCGAGCAATGCGGTCAGGCTGCTTTGCTCGAGGCAGCCTTTGCCGTCGTCGTAAAAAAGCAGCGTGCCGGTTTCCGCGTAGAGCCAGACCATGCCAAGGAGGAAGGCAAGGTCGCCGATGCGCGTGACGATGAAGGCCTTCTTCGCCGCCGCGGCCGCGCTCGGCTTGTGATACCAGAAACCGATCAGGAGATATGAAGTCAGGCCGACCAACTCCCAGCACATGAAAAGCATGAGCAGGCTGTTCGCGATGAGGAGGCCGAGCATCGCGGCGGCAAACAGCGACAGGAAGGTGAAAAAGCGCGTGTAATTATGGTCGTGCTCCATGTAGCCGGAGCTGAATATAAAGATGAGCAGTCCCACGAGCGTGACCATGACAAGCATCACTGCCGTGAGCGGATCCAGCACCCAGCCCAGCTTCAGCCACGTATCGCCGACCTCGAACCAGGCGAAATTAAATACTTCGCGCGAGCCACCATGATCACCGGCGCCCTGAATGCAGTGAACCAGCGCAATGACGGCAAGGACCAACGCCGCGCCCATCGAACCGGCAGCCAGCCGGAAGGAAAACTTCCGGCACGACTGGGGCGCAATGGAACTCGCCGCCGCCGACAGGAGCGGCAGCGCGGGAATCAGCCACAGATATTTTACTATCCAGTTCAAAAGCCTTCTGAATTTACGGCCCGCTATTCGGGCATGGGACCGACTTCATCCACGTTCGCCGTGCGGTAATGGCGATAAATCGCGATGACCAACGCAAGGCCCACGGCGGCCTCGGCGGCCGCCACACCGATGGAAAACAGCACGAAAACAATTCCGGTCAGCGCCTCGGGATGCGCGCCATAGCGCCAGAACGCGATGAAGTTCAGGTTGGCGGCATTGAGCATGAGTTCGATGCCAATGAGGACGATGATGGCGTTGCGACGAATCAGCGCGCCCGCCAGGCCGACGGCGAACAAAAGCGTGGAGAGTAGAAGCCAGGCGGAGAGGGGCGTCACCGGCCGCTCCTTTCGCGCAAAGCGACGATGACCGCGCCGATTAACGCGGCTGTAAGCAGGAGGCCGAGGACTTCCAGCGGCAACACATAGCGGCCCATCAGTTCCTCGCCGATTTTCCGAACGGTCGCGTCCGGCGTCGCGGGAGCACCGGCCGGCAAGGCGTGACTGGAAAGAATTGCCCCGCCCAGAACGAGCACTACTGCCACCGCACTGGCGAGCGCGGCAAGCCACTGGGGGGAAAATCCGGCTTGCCCCGCCGGTTCCGAGCCGCGCGTGAGCAGGATGGCAAAGACGATCAAGATCGCCACCGCGCCCACATACACGAGGATTTGGGCGAAGCCGGCGAACTGGGCATTCAGCAAGAGGTAAGCGCCGGCGAGACCGAGGAACGAAAGCGAGAGACACAGCGCGCAATGCACGAGGTTCCGCAACGTGATCGCCGCGATGCCACTTCCGAGGATCAGCAGCGCAAGAATGATAAAAGGCAGCGTCATCGTGCAAACGTCACTCGGCAAACCGGTAGGTCCGCTTGCCCCACTCGTGTCCGCCAAACAACAACCGGCCCAGCAGCACATACGGCCCCACCACCAGCACCGCGGACGTCACCCACCGCGAAAGGCCCGGCGGCGTATAATGCCACACGGCGGCGGCCAGGATATTCGCCAGCGCGAGAGGCAGCATGAATTTCCAGGCGAATTTCATGAGCTGATCCATGCGCACGCGCGGCACGGTGCCGCGCACCCAGATGAAGCCGCAAATCAAGGCGATGAGCTTCGAGAAAAACCAGATGTAGGAGGGCACGCAATCGAGGAAGGACAACGGCGCGTTCCATCCGCCCAGGAAGAGCGTTATGGCCAGGCCACTGGCGGCGAAAAGCCCGACATATTCCCCGAGAAAGAAGAGGGCAAACTTGAAGCCGGAATATTCGATGTAATAGCCGGCAATGATCTCCGACTCACCTTCCGGCAAATCGAAGGGCGAGCGGTTGGCTTCGGCGGCGGCGGCGATCATGAACAGCACAAAGCCCGCGAATCCCCAGGGGGTGAACACAAACCAATGCGGCAACCAGCCGGTAAAGCCGGATTGCGCCTCGACAATGCGAACCGTGGAAAGTGACCCGGTGATCATGATGACGCCGACGGTGGAAAGAATCAGCGGAACTTCGTAACTGATCATTTGCGCCATGGCGCGCATCGCGCCGAGCAACGAATACTTGTTGCGACTGGACCAGCCGGCCATGAACACGGACAACTCCGTGGCAGCCCCCACGGCGAAAAAGAACAACACACCCGCATCCAAATCCGCCGCGATCATGTTGCGGCCCACAGGCAGCACGGCCAGCGCCAGAAAAACCGGCGTCACCAATACCAGGGGCGCGAGGAAATGCACCACGCGATCCGCCGCGGCGGGGACGATATCCTCCTTGGTCAAGGACTTGAGACCGTCGGCGGCGGGCTGGAGCAGGCCGAAGGGCCCGACGCGATTGGGACCATACCGGTTCTGAATCCGACCGAGCCCCTTGCGTTCGAGGATGGTTGAAACCGCAAAAAGCGTGGCAAAAGCGCCGATGATGGCGGCCACAATGAGGATCGCGGAGAGCAGCGGCTGCCAAGCTTCCGGCGCGAAGCCCACCAACCAGTTCTTTGCGTTCACAAATAACTGGTCGAATTGTTCGTTCATCTACTGGAAATAGCAGACCGAAAACAACGAATCTTGTCCAGCGCGGACTGGATAAAGTCCATTGCCGGGGCGACCATTACCACGATTCCTCCGTTTCGACTTGCCCTCGATTGGCCGATTAATACCAAAAATTGTGTCGGGAGGCCCTGCGGACACCGGCGGATTTACTTTTGCTTCCTTAAATGCTTGTCCGCGAAATGGAGATACTGGTCCCAATCGTAATCCGTGATGTCGTGCTTGCCGGCGCGAAGATGGTAGCCGATAAAATCGCCGCACGGTTGATTGGTGCCCGGCATATCGGAAACGCCCAGACCAGCCTCTCCAAACAGCTTATACACGGGCTCCGCATTTTTGGCGGCAAGGAACTCGCCCTTCGGATCCGCCCACAAATCCTCCGACGCGCTGGCCACATAAACCGGCCGGGGCGCGACGAGGGCGATCAGTTCGTGGCTGTCAACCGGGAGCGCCGCGACGTTGGTGCTGTAAAGTTTGTAGTTCCCGCAAAACCAATGGGGGAAATTGCGATTAACCAGCGCCACGGTCTCGCCGAAATTCCGCCGGGAAAGCGCGGCGCCGCCTTCGCCGGAATCGTTCGAGATGACAAGCGCGAAACGCTCGTCACTGGCACCCGCCCAAAGGGACGTTTTGCCCAGCCGTGAGTGACCGATCACCGCCACCTTCCCGGAATCAATCGCCGGATCTTGCGCCAGGTAGTCCAACGCGCGACTCAACCCCCAAGCCCACGCAGCGATCGCGCCCCAGGCATCGGGCGCGAATTTCGTTTCCTTTCCTTCCGGAGACATGGCCGCGCGGATGCCTTCCTTCCAGCCTTCCGGATGATCCGGCTCGATGTCGCCATAGTAGAAGGTCGCAACCGCATATCCGTGATCGAGGATTTTTTCGACCGGCCAGCGCGCTGCTTCCGAGCCGCGCGTGGCTTCAGTCGCGCGTTGATCCACCACTGCTTTGGAATTCGGGCGCTCCCGCATCCAACGGGCGCTCAACGTTATTTTTGGATCCGGCTGGATGGCGTGGTTGCCGTTGAAGTTGCAGCCGAGAAATGCCGGCACCGGTTTGGCTGAGCGCGGCACATACAGCAACAAGTCCATGCGCGGATCGCTTTTGCTTCCGGTCGGATAAATGGCGACTTCCTTGCACGTGGCACGACCAGCGAGCGCATTCGTGTCCGTGCGCGTCACTTCGAACAGAAGCTTTACCGGACCGGCCGGCGCACGCCCTTGTACCTGGGTTTCAAACACCCGCAAAATCTCGGGCCGGCGACGTGATTGCCACGCCGCTGCATTCGTTACTTGCGTTCCATCCTGGCACACCAACGGATCAGGCAATTGGTAATCGCCGACCTTGCTCTCATCCTGATTGGTCTCACGACGTTGCGCACCAACCGCGCACGAACAACTCAGAGCCACGACAACCGCAAGCAACGCGAATCGCGATGACATGGCTGGGGGGTGAGCGAGGTTACGCGGGCGGTTTCGGCGCGGCGGTCGCGGTGGCCGCAGTTGGAGCGGGTGAAGAAACGGGAGCAGCCGGAGCCGCGGGTTTCGGAGCCGCCTTGGCCAGGGCCTTAGCGCGATCGGCCGCGAGGCGGGCGTCCACTTCGCCGGCTTCGGTGGGATGAATTTTTCGGTAGTACTCGTTCGGCCTGGCCAGCTTGTCCTTGCTGATGAGCAGGCCGTCAAAGCGGTTGCCCGTGCTCAACTCGAACTCCACGTCCATCTTGATCGCATCGAAGGGGCACACCTCCACGCAAATCTGGCAGCTCATACAAACCGAAACATCAATATCAAATACCTTGGGCTGGAATTGCAGCTTGCCGGCGTGGTCCGGCTTCTTGGTGTTGTCCTTGATGATGTAAATGCACTTGGGCGGGCATTCGACTTCGCAAATCTTGCACGCGACGCAGCGCAGGCCCTTCTGCCAATCATCGCCGTCGTAAACCAGGAAGGGAAAATTGCGCGCCGCTTCCTTCTGCGGCAGATGCTCCTCGGGGTATTGAACGGTCGTGAGGCGGTCCTTGCTGACGTAACTGCCGGCGAAGTTCCGCGCCGTCTCCGCCATGCCTCTAATGATGCCTTCGCCCAGCATAAATTTACCGGTCCACCTCGCCGAGGACGATGTCCACGCTGCCCAGGATGATCACCACGTCGGCGATCTGCTGCCCCAGGCACATGTCTTCCAGGATGGTCAGGTTGATGAAGCTTGGCGGGCGCACCCGATAGCGGTACGGATTCGCCGTGCCATCGCTGATCAAATAAAAGCCCAACTCCCCTTTCGGCCCTTCAATGCGACCGTACGCTTCGCCGGCCTTCGGTCGAAAACCGCGCAGCCTGGCTTTGGGATCCACGATTGGCCCCGCCGGAAGCGCCTGGATCGCCTGCCGCAAGATTTCCACCGACTCGCGCATTTCCAGGACGCGCACCATATAACGATCATAGACATCGCCGTGGTCGCCCAAGGGAATGCGAAACTTAAACCGGTCGTAGATGCCGTAGTGATCCACCTTGCGGAGGTCGTAATTCACTCCGCTGGCGCGCAGCATCGGCCCCGTCAGCCCCGCATTGACCGCCAGCGCGGGCTTCACAACACCCACCCCCTGCGTGCGCGACATCAGGATCTCGTTGCCGCTCAACAGCGCCTCGAACTCATCCAGAAACCGGGGAAACTCGTCGACCACCTTCGCCGCCTGTTCGATCCAACCCGGAGGCAGATCGCAACGACATCCTCCGAAGCGCATGTAATTGCACATCATCCGCGCGCCCGTGAGCGACTCAAACAAATCCAAAATCCGTTCGCGTTCGCGGAAGGCGTACATCAGCGGCGTGCCCAGGGCGCCCATGTCCTGCAAAAGAAAGCCCGCGAGACAGGCATGGTTCTGCAGGCGCGTAAGCTCGGCGGTGATGACGCGAATATATTCCGCCCGCTCCGGCACCGCGAGGCCAGCGAGCTTTTCCACCGCGAGGCAGTACGCCCAGTTGTTCGTGAGCGAACAAAAGTAATCCAGGCGGTCCGTGTAAGGAATCGCCGCCAGATACGATGCATTCTCGGCGATCTTCTCGTGATTGCGATGCAGGTAGCCGAAAATCGGTTTCAACTTCACCACGCGCTCGCCGTCCACCACGACATCCATCCGGAACACACCGTGCGTGGACGGGTGCTGCGGTCCCATGGAGATTTCCAGCAAATCACTGCCGAGCCCCTGGCTGGAGACCTCGCCGCGGCGCAACTCGAATTCCCGCGGTTTCAGCGCGCCCAGAGCCGGCAACGTGGAGTCCATGCCAAGTGAATCCAGGTTGCTCACGAGCCAGCCTCCGCGGCGCGATGTTGTTTCGCCTTGTCCGCCACCTCATCGTGCGGCGTCGGCTCGTACTCGTAATCGTCCGGCTCCACGTAATCCTTGCGCATCGGAAAATCCTTGAACTCATCCCACATCAGGATCCGCCGCAGGTCGGGATGCCCCGTAAAAACGATGCCATACAAATCAAACGCCTCGCGCTCCTGAAACTCCGCCGCGCGCCACACGGAAGTCAACGAGGGCACTTGCGCCTGGTCGGCGCGATTGCCCGTTCGCAGCCGCAGAATCACGGGCCCGTGTTTGAGCTCCATCGAATATAAATGATACACGGCCTCCAAGTAGCCGGGCTTTTTCTTCTCGGTCGTCTGATCCACTTCCTTCTCCACGCCCTCCACAACCTGCTTCACTTTCACGGTTTCCTTGACTACCGTGTCGAGCCAATCCACGCCGGTGACATTGGAGGCGAAATCGAGCCGCAACGCGAGATCGTCCCGCAGGAAAGTTGCCACGGCCACCGCATGATCATTGTCCACCAACAGCGAATGCTGGGCCGACGGGCTGCCATTGGAGATCACCTGCAACTGCACTCCTGGCACGGCGGCCTCAAGGCGCGTCTTGATTTGTTCCAAGGTTTCCACGCTTCAGGCCCCTTCCCTTGCCATCTCGGGCGGATGCCAGACCTTGGGATTGCTGGAGGGCACCAGGTCGTGTTCGCCAAACTGCGGCACCGGAAACTCACCCGGTTGATTCGCATCCAAGTGCCGCGGGCGGTTCTTGCCGGTGAGCGCCTGTTCATCAATCCGCTGTTGCAAAGTCATGAACGCATGGAGCAGCGCTTCCGGCCGCGGCGGACAACCAGGAATATGCACATCCACTGGAATATAACGATCGATCCCCTTGAGGACATTGTAGCCCTGCTTGAACGGCCCGCCCGAAATCGCGCAGGCGCCCATCGCAATCACATATTTGGGTTCCGGCATCTGGTTGTAGAGCCTGACCACCTGCGGCGCCATTTTCTTGGTGACGGTGCCCGCGACGATCATGAGGTCGGCCTGCCGCGGCGAAGGACGAAAGACTTCCGCTCCGAATCTTGCCAGGTCGTAGCGCGCCATCGAAGTGGCGATCATCTCGATCGCACAGCACGCCAACCCGAAGCCCAGCGGCCAGACGGAGTTCTTCCGGCCCCAGTTATACAGCTCTTCGAGTGTGGTGGTGAAGACGCCCTGCCGTTGCAGTTCGCTTCTCAAGCCTTCGTCCATGCGAGACAGCTTACGCGGATTTTCCGGCTACACCAGCCGGGAGTGAGTAATGCGGCGCGGAATTTTTCACTGCCATTCCAAAACGCCTTTCTGCCAGGCCCAAACCAGCCCTTCCACCAGCAGCAGGAGAAAGCCCAGCATGGCCACAAATGCCCCCACCGGCAGCCCGGTGAAGGCGACGGCAAACGGCAGCAGAAAAATTGCTTCCACGTCGAAAATCAGGAAGATGATGCCGTAGAGATAATACTCGGAACGAAATTGCACCCACGCGTCGCCTTTGGACTCCAATCCGCACTCGTAAATCGCATTCTTGTCCTTGCCGGGCTTGCGCGGCGAATATTTCTTCGCCCAAAGCCAGGCCGCCGCCAGCGGAGCGAGCGAAAAAGCCACTGCGCCGACGAGCAGCACCAGGATCACGAGATAAGGGCCGGGGGGGTGCGTCATAGTGTCAATTCTTGGACGGCTGGCGATTCAATCCCACGGAATGCGCGATGTCATCGAATTCCTCGTTGCTCACCTGGTCCAGATTCTTGCCGCGCGCGGCGAGCTTCTCATTGATCTTGATGGCCTTTTCCGTCATCAACTCGTGCGTCTCTTCCGTGCCGCCGGCCAGAAGGAAATTCTCGCCCTTCGTGACGCGCTTGTGGCCGTCCGAATCAAGGCCCAGGCCGAGCAGGACCTTTTTTGGCGGCGATTTCTTTTTGCTCGAATCCGGCATTAATAGAGGCTAGCGGTTCAGGAGCAAACCGTCAACCGGCACCCAGATTCGAACTTTCGCCTCAGCCCGCGTCAAAGTATTATATTTGGGTGGTAAGCAGCGCCCAAAAGACGCGGGTCATCGTCGGCATGAGCGGTGGAGTGGATTCCTCCGCCACGGCCGCGCTTTTGCTTGAACAGGGTTACGACGTCGTCGGCATCACCCTGAAACTTTGGCCGCAGGACTGCGTCTCCCGCGCCGAGGACAAATGCTGCGGGCCGCAGGCCGTCTCGGACGCCCGCGCGGTGTGCCATCAGCTTGGCATCCCCTATTACCTCATCGACGAGGCCGCTGAATTTCAGAAGAAGGTCATCCAATACTTTGCCAGCGAATACAAAGCCGGGCGCACGCCGAATCCGTGCGTGATGTGCAATCAAAACCTCAAATTCGGCCGTCTGCTCGAACGCGCCGACCAACTCGGCGCTCAATACATCGCCACCGGCCATTTCGCGCGCCTCGAAAAAAGTACCGATCCCGCCAACGTCGGCCGCACCCTGCTCCGCCGCGGACGCGACCCGCGCAAGGACCAGAGCTATTTTCTTTTCTCCCTTCGCCAGGACCAATTGTCCCGCGCCATGTTTCCGCTCGGCGAAAAAACCAAGAGCGACACCCGCGAGGTCGCGCGCCATTGCAATCTCAAGACCGCCGACAAGGAAGAGAGCATGGAAATTTGCTTCGTGCCCGACAACGACTACGGCGGTTTCCTCGAAAAAGCGAACCTCGCCAGCCGTCATCGCGGTGACATCGTAAACCTGCACGGCCAGGTGCTCGGCCAGCACGACGGCATCGAATTCTACACCATCGGCCAGCGCAAAGGCCTCGGTCTCTCCTCGCCCAAGCCGCTGTATGTTGTGGCGCTCGACGCAGACCGGAATCAAGTGGTGGTCGGCGACGACACCGCGCTCGACCGCGATGAATTTACCGTGGATCGCTGCAATTGGATTCCGTTCGAGAATCCGCCAGAGAGCATCGAAGCCACGGTGAAAATTCGCTACAATCACCCGGGCACTCCCGCCACCATTACTCCGCTCCCAGCCGGCCGCGCGAAGATAAAATTGCACGAGCCCCAGCGGGCCATCACCCCCGGACAGGCTGCGGTGTTTTACCAGGACGATCTCGTGGTGGGCGGTGGGTGGATCACTCGGTAGGCTGTCACGGTCATTCCAGCGCGCCTTCCCGCTCGTTTCCGTCCTCGTCCGCCTGCCAATACTTTCCCGAATGGACGTCGAGACCGGTCAACCATCCTCCAGTAACGGCCCGCGTATCAATGCAAACTGCGAACCCTTGATTCCGGACCGGAACCTCTTCCAACGGCGTATGGCCGCAGATAATTTGCTTCCCGCTACAGTGCGGTTTGATCCGCTGGAAGCTCTCCCAAAACAGAAACCAATCCGGCTGCTCCGCCAATGGCAATTCCGGATCAAGGCACGCGTGCACGAAGATGTGCGTTTCCGTCTCGAAGTACCGGTGCGTGCCCGCGAGGAAATCCCAGTGTGGTTGCGGGATCGCCGCCGCCCAATTCTTTTCGTACTCCGCGCCGTAGGAAATCAAAGCCTCGAAGCCTCCATAAGTCATCCAGTTCGCCGCCTTCAAGGGATCTTCGCGCCCGTCCAGAATCATCACCTCATGGTTGCCGCGAAGGAAAACTGTTGAGCACCGTGATTGCAAAGCCAGCAGTGAATCCAGGACTTGCTTCGAAGCCGGACCCCGATCGATATAGTCGCCCAGAAAAACCAGCACGTCCTCCGCCTGCGGACTCACCCGCGCCAACAGCGTCGTCAGGGCGATATTGCACCCGTGAATATCGCCTATTGCCAGCGTGCGTTTCATAGGGGTATTCGCAACATCGCAGGGAAATTGTCGCTCACCGCACCAGAGCGTCAAGCATCCTCCTTCCATTGCTGATCGAATGCCAAAAAAAGTGGCGGGAGGTATCCGGTTATGCTAAAAAACACCCCATCAGTCCTCATGCAAAAGTAGGGTGCTTTGCATTTTCGTTCACGACTTATGAAAATTTTTGTTTCCGTCGCGGTTTTGCTTTCACTGGCGTTGCCGATTTCCCTCGGCGCCGCCACCTTCACTGTCACCAACAACGCCGCCTCCGGCCCCGGCACCCTGCGCCAGGCGATCCTCGACGCCAATGCCGCCGCCGGCGCCGACACCATCGCCTTCAATCTCAGCGGCGGCACGACCATCAGTCCGACGAACGAACTTCCGGCGCTCACCGATTCGGTCACCATTGATGCCACCACGCAGCCAGGCTACAGCGGCATCCCGATCATTCAACTCAGTGGCGCGGTCGCGAGCGGAAATCCGGTGACCGGTTTTCGCATTGCCACGAATGATTGCGTCATTCGCGGTCTCGCCATCAACAGCTTCAACAACTCCGGTGTCTCCATCACCAATGGCTTCGGCAGCCGCGTGGAGGCGTGCTATATCGGCCTGGCAACCGACGGATTCACGCACTTGGGCAACGCCTTCGCCGGGGTCAGCATCTTCGGCGAGAACTCCGGCTCGAATACCATCGGCGGAACGCTCACCTCAAAGCACAATCTGATCTCGGGAAATTATTTCGGCATCTACATCCAGGAATCTTCGGGGAACCTCATCAGCGGCAACCGCATCGGCACCGACGCCACCGGCGCCTTCGACGCCGGCAACACCAACAGCGGCATTTACATTTCCGATTACTACGCCGCTTACAACACCATCGGCGGAACCAACAGCGGCGACCGCAACCTGATTTCCGGCAACGGCGAGGGCCAATACTACTATGGCGCGGACGGCGTCACCTTCGCCGGCTGCCGCTCAAACACCATCTGCGGCAACTACATCGGCGTGGACGCGACCGGCACGTACGCGATCGCCAACGGCCAGCACGGCGTCAACATCCTCTATAATTCCGGCACTCATTCCATCGGCAGTTCGCTGCCCGGCGGCGGAAATCTCATCAGCGGCAACAACGTCAACGGCATCAATCTCGGTGGCGGCGGTGAATCCAAATCCGGCGTCAAGCTCTCCCTCAGCCCGCCCTCCGAATACGGCGTGCTGATTCAGAATAATCTGATCGGCACCGATGTCACCGGCGAACTTTCCATTTCCAACCTGAACGACGGCATCAGTATCCAGAATTATGGCGGCCACCTGATCGGCGGCTCCGGCTCGGGCGAGCGCAATGTGATCTCCGGCAACCAATACCACGGCATCTACCTGGGTTGTTGCGGCGTCATCAGCAATCTCATCGTTGGCAATTACATCGGCGTCAGCGCCTCCACCCGCGCCCTCGGCAACGGCGGGGACGGTATAAACCTTTACTCTTCCTACACCAGCATCGGCGGAACCAACACCAACGAAGGCAACGTCATCGCCAACAACAGCAATTCGGGCATCACCCTCAACGGCTACAGCTCCACCGGCGTCGCCATGCTTGGCAACTCCATCTACTCCAATTCTTTCCTCGGCATCGACCTCTACGGTGATGGTGTAACGCTCAACGACGAAGGCGATTCCGACATGGGCGCGAACTATCTGCAGAACTATCCCGTCCTCTCGGCGGCGCTCGGCTATTCCAACAGCGTCGTCGTGATCGGCAACCTGAACAGCACGCCAAGCAACACCTTCCTCGTCGAACTCTTCGACAACGTCTCCCGCGGTCCCAACCTCTACGGCCAGGGCCAGACACATCTCGCTTACCTCTCCGTCACGACCGATGGCAGCGGCAATGTGGCCTTTGCCTACACGAATCCGGTCGCTCTGCCTTTCGGCCACTTCATCACCGCCACCGCCACGGATCCGGAGAGCGATACCAGTGAGTTTTCGTACGCTCGACAAGTCGTGTCGCCCGATTCCATTGATCTGGCGATTGCCATGACGGATTCTGCGGATCCAACGCCCCGCTCCACGAATTTCTTTTATACCGTCACCGTCACGAACTTCGGTCCCGCAGCCGCTTCGGGTGTCGTCGTGACTGACGCCCTGCCCGCCGGGCTTTCCTTTGTGAGCGCCACGGCATCGCAAGGTGCGGCGACCAATTCGGGCAGCCTCGTCACCTGGACCATCGGTTCGCTGGGCGCCGGCTCGGGCGCCGGCCTGCAACTCTGGGTGGCCGCTTCCGCCAACGCCACGGTCACCAACGTGGCCACCGTCACCGCCAGCCAGTCCGACAACGACCTCGGCAACAACAGCGCCGCCGAGAGCACCGCGATCGGCATCGCCGATATCGGCGTCAGCATCAGCGACAGTGTGGATCCGGTGGTCGCCGGACAACCAGTCACCTACACCTTCACGCTGACCAATGCCGGGCCGGACCCCACCAGCCTCGTCGGCGTGAGCATTTTTCTGGACCCGGGCTTCAGTATCACGGGCACGACGCATTCCCAGGGCACGCTCACCGGTTATGGCAATTACCTTGATTTCAGCGCGGGCGCGCTGCCGGCGCACGGTTCGGCCACGGCCACGGTTTCGGGACTGCCCACTCAACTTGGGACCAACTCCATCAATGCCTATTCGTATTGGACGGATTACGATCCAAACAACGGCAACAACAATGCCGTCGAAACAACCGTCGTCCAGCCTGGTCCCGGTATTCTGCAATTCACTGCCACCCAATACGGCGTCGCGGAAAATGCCGTGCAGGCCACCATCTCAGTCGTGCGCACCGGCGGCGCTGTGGGCACGGTTGCGGCCTCGTTCGCCACGGCGGACATCTCCGCGACCGGCGGCAGCGATTACATGCCCACCAATGGCCTCCTGGTTTTCACGAACGGCGAAGCGCTCAAGACCTTCCACGTCGCCATCATTGATGATCTGACACCGGAGTGTAACGAGGAGCTGTCCCTGCGCCTCTACAGCCCGACGGGCGGCGTGGTCCTGCTCGGGATGACCAACGCGACCCTGGAGATTTTCGACAACGAACTTACGCCCGCCGGCACCGTGAAAGCCTTGTCCCTGGCGCTCACAAATGCCCAGTCCACCGGCAACAATTATTCCTCTGAGCCTTCCGTCAGCGATGATGGACGCTACGTTGCCTTCCTGAGTTCCGCGAACAACCTGACCACGGTCTTTGATGCTGGTTACTACTCCGATGTTTTCATTTTTGACCGCCAGACGGGATCCAATTCCCTGGTCAGCCTCAATTCTTCCGGCACCGGGCCGGCGAACAACACTTCCATTCAACCGCACATCAGCGGAAGCGGCCGGCGCGTCGGCTTCATGAGTTACGCGACCGATCTGACTGCCAATAGCTATCAGGGCTTCAACATCGGCTGCTTCGTCCGCGATCTGTTGAGCGGCGGCAATCAACTCGTCACCACCACCACGAACGGCGCGGCCTCCAGCGGGTATCTTTATAACTTCACCATCAGCAGCAATGGCCTCGCAGTCGCTTATTCCTCCACCGGCGGCGACCTGGTTTCCGCTCTCGCAAACACCAATGGAAGTTACAATATTTTTTACCGGGATCTCACCACCAACACCAACGTGCCGGTGAGCGTCAGCAGCAACGGCGCCACGCTGGGCGATGATTCGTCCTATCCTGCCATCGTCAGCGCCAATGGCCGCTACGTCGTCTTTGGGAGCTACGCCGCCAACCTGCTGCCGTCGGATCAAAATCATCGCTTCGATATTTATCGCCGCGACACCTGGTCCAACATCACCGAACTGGTCAGCGTCAACACCGTCGGCAACGCCGGCAACAGTTCCTGCGGCAACGAAATCTTTGTTAGCCCGGACGGACGCTACATCGCTTTCAGCAGTTACGACACCGACCTCGTTCCCAGCACCCCGCTGTTCTACCGTCAGACCTACCGCCGCGACATGCAGACCGGCACCACCGTCCTGATCAGCCAAAGCGATGCTGGCCAGGGCGCGCAGGGTTACACCTATTGCCGCGGCATGAGCAGCGACGGACGCTACGTGCTGTTCGACACCGATGCCCCCAACCTTTCCACCAACGACAACACCTATATTCAAGACGTCTACGTCCGCGATGTCGTGAGCGGAACCACCCGGTTGGTCAGCATCAATACCAGCGGCAATGGGCCCGGCGACGGAAATTCGAACGGTCTCGGGCTCAGCGGCAACGGTCGCTACGCCGTTTTCAACAGCCAGTCGACCAATCTCGTCACCGGCTCCGCGTTCCCCAACTCTGCTTACAATATTTATCAACGCGACCTGGTCTCCAGCCAGACCACCCTCTTCGCCACCCGCTTCGGTACTTCCAATGGCGCGAACGACAGTGTCTATGACGCCGGCGTCTCCAGCAACGGCGTAACCGTCTTCCCCAGCTTCGCCTCGGACATCGCCCAGATTGATGGCAACAATGGATTGGATGTGTTTGTGCGCGCCCCCGGCGACACCAATACCACGCTGGTCAGTGTCGCCCAGGGCCTGACCGGCAATTCTTCCTCGGACGCGCCGCGCATCAGCGCCAACGGCGCGCGGGTCGTCTTCCTCAGCGGCGCGGGCAACCTGGTCACCAACGACTCCAAGGCCAACTACGACATTTATTACCGGGACGTCGCGGGCGGGCCCGTCACATTAGTCACGGTCAATCTCTCCGGCACCAGCGTTGCCTCCGGTGATTCGCAATCGCCCGAAATCAGCGCCGACGGACGCTACATCAGCTTCCTGAGCACCGCCGAGGATCTCACCACCAATGTGATCACGGGCGGCAATCAGGTTTACCTGCGCGACACCGTGGCGGGCACGACCTTGCTGGCGAGCGTAAGTTCCGGGGGCATCATCGGCGGCAATTCCGATTCCTACGTCGTCCACGTGACTCCCGACGGGCTGTTTGTGGTCTTTGACAGTTACTCCAGCAACCTCGTCACCAATGACGTCAACGGCACCACCTCCGACGTTTTTATTCGCAGTCGCACCAACCGAAACGTCGAACTCATCTCCGTCAACGCAGCCGGCACCGGCTCCGCCAATGGCGACAGCTATAATCCCTCCATCAGTGCGAACGGCCGCTATGTCACGTTCGAATCCTACGGCAACAACTTTGGCCCGGTGGATGGCAATTCCCTTTACGACGTGTACCTGCGCGATCGCCAGGCTGGCTCGAACATCCTCTGCAGCCCTAACTTTGCCGGCAATAACAGCGGAGATTTGGATTCCTCTTCCCCGCTGATCAGCGCCAACGGCACGACGGTGGTCTACAACAGCTACGCCGCCAATCTTCTCTCCACCGCCGTCACCAACGGAGTGAATCAGTTGTACGCCTTCGACGTGGCCGCTCGCACCAACCGGCTCGTGAGCCGCTCGGCTTCGGGCGTGGCGGGCAACGGTGATTCGGACACTCCCTCCATGAGCGCGGATGGCCGCTACGTGGCCTTCCAAAGCGTCGCGACCAACCTCGTGGCCAACGACCTCAACGCGGACTTCGAGGATGTTTTTGTCCGTGACCTCGTCGCGAACACCATCACGCTGGTCTCGGTAAATTGTTCCGGCACCGGCACGGCCAATGAGGGCTCATACCAGCCGTTGATCAGTGCCGACGGCCGTTATGTCACCTTTGTAAGCTACGCCACCGACCTGGTCCCCGGCGTCTTCAGCTTCGGTCGTTTGAATGTCTATCGCCGCGACCTGCAGACCGGCCAGACCATCCTCGTCAGCCCCAACCTCAGCCTGACCGGTGGGGGCAACAACGATTCCCAAATGCAATCGGTCAGTTCCAACGGCGCCGTGATCGCCTTCTCCAGCTTCGCCTCCGATCTTACCGCCATGGATGCCAATTCGAGCCCGGATATTTTCGTCTGGAACTCCGGCCTGGTTTCCACCGGCGTGGACCTCGTCGTCATTAAGAGCGCCTCGACACTGACGGTCGGCCAGAACAGCAACGTCACCTACACGCTGACCGTCACCAACAGCGGCAACCTCGCCGCGACCGGCGTAACGCTCACGGACATCCTGCCCGCCGGCGTGACCTACGTAAGCTCGAGCGTGACCGCCGGCACCATCAGCAACGCCAGCGGCACCGTCACCGCTTCCATCGGCAACCTCGGCCTCGGCGCCGGGGCTAGCGCCAGCATCACCGTCACCATGACCACCGCTGGCAGTATCACCAACACCGCCGTTGCCGCCGCCAATCAAACCGACCTCAACTCCGCCAACAACAATTCCTCGGTGACCGTCACCGTAAATGGCATCGCTCCCCCGCCACTCTCTGGAATCCTGACCAACGGCACGCAACTCCTCCTGAGCTGGCCCAGTGCCACGCCCGGAACGTTCGCTCTCGAGACGACCACAAACCTCAATCCGGTCATTGTCTGGTCCTCCATCACGAACTCCGTCGCCAACAGCGGCACCTACAAGTCCGTCCTCCTCAACATCAACGTCAACGAACACGCCCGCTTCTACCGCCTCCGCCAGCCCTGAGGTAGGGTGGTCGCGCTCGCCCCGAAAGCTTTCGGGGCTGCGACCACCGCGCGCGCGTCGAGCAGACGGAACGAACGCGTATAGCCATCAAACGTCTCGCTACGTAGCCATCCGCAACGGACGGCGGCTGTGTCGGTCCTCCGACCAACCGCAGAACCCAACCAAATAAAGTACCGCTATGGTTGTCAGAGAATGCTAGGGGCGGGGACGTCTCGTCCCCGGTTTTTTCCTCCCACTGGAGGAGGCTGGCAAGTTAAGCTTTGACCTTTCCTTCCAGCAGCCACAGGCATGTCGGCTGCATTGCCACGCAAACCAGTTACCGGGGACGAGACGTCCCAGCCCCTGTCATTCCCTGGCGACTTGTCGCTCCCCCATCTTCCAGTACGGCCGGCGAGCATACCGCTCCTTCCACCAAAAATGTTTTCTTGAAATAAGTACGAACGTTTTCGTAAGATGCAGGTCAAACCCTCTGACCATGAAGAAACCCGCAGTGCCCAAACCGACGGAAGCCGAGCTGGCCATCCTGCGCGTCCTCTGGGAGCGCGGCCCCAGCACCGTGCGCGAAGTCTGGGAACGCCTCAGTTCCACCCCGCGCACCGGCTACACCACGACGCTGAAATTCATGCAAATCATGCATGAAAAAGGCCTGCTCAAACGCGACGACTCCGCGCGCTCACACGTCTACGCCGCCGCCCTGAGCGCCGACCTCACCCAACGGCAGGCCGTCAGCCATCTGCTCGATCGCATGTTCGGCGGTTCCGCCCGGCAACTTGTCCTCCAAGCCCTCTCGGTAAAAAAAGCCTCGCCCGCCGAGCTCGCCGAAATCCGCAAACTCCTCGACGAAATGGAAGGAAACCAACCATGAGCCTCCTTGCGAACCTTCTGCATCACGCGCTCACCCACCGCATCGGCTGGATCGTCTTGCACTCGCTCTGGCAGGCCGCGCTCATCGCCGTCGGCTTCGCCCTCGTGCGCATGGCTCTGCGCCGCAACTCCGCCGAGTCGCGTTACCTCGCCGGGTGCATCGCCCTCCTCCTCCTCTGCCTGGCCCCAATCCTCACCACCCTGCGCATGTCCGCACCCGCGCTAAAAAACACTCATGCAGCCACCGACCAGGCCGCCCGCTTGACCTCCCCTTCCAGCCTCGCCGAATTCCCCGCACCACCGGAAATTCTCTCCGGCCACGGCTGGGGCTCGTCCATGTCGCGCGTCGTCGGCTTCCCCGGTCGCTGCGCGCCTGTCCTGGGCCTCGCATGGTTCGCCGGCTTCCTGATTTTTTCCCTTCGCCTCGCCCGCAGTTGGAATTGGACCCAAACGGTCACGCGCAGGCAAACGTCGAGCCCCGATCCCGCTCTGCTCGAAATGCTCAACGACCTGTGCTGCCGCCTGGAAATCTCGCGACCAGTCCGCCTTCTGCATTCCACCTTAATCGAAGTCCCCACTGTCATTGGCTGGCTGCGCCCGGTGATTCTCCTTCCCGTCGCCGGGCTCGCCGGCCTCACGCCCGAGCAAGTCCAGGGCGTCCTCGCCCACGAACTCGCCCACATCCGCCGCCTCGATTACCTCGTCAACGCTGCGCAATGCGTCCTGGAAACGCTCTTCTTCTATCATCCCGCCGTCTGGTGGATTTCCCGCAACATCCGCGAAGAACGCGAGAACTGCTGCGACGACCTCGTCATCCACCACTGTGGCGACCGCCTCGGTTACGCGCGCGCACTGGCCACCCTCGAAGAACGCCGCGCGGCACTCGGCGAACTCGCCTTCGCCGCCAATGGCGGCTCGCTCCTCGCCCGCATTCGCCGTCTGCTCGGCGCCGACGACAGCGGTTCCTCCGGCATCGGCCGCCGCGGACTCGCCAGCCTCGCATTCCTGGGACTCGGCTTGGCGCTCATCGTCATCGGCTGTTCCCTCCTGCTGGGCCGGCCCACCTATTCCTCTTACGCTCGCATCCGACTCGCCGACCCGCCGCCGCCGGCCAACGCCAGGCCCGGCACCCAGGCCGCCATCGGCGCTTACGATCCCTATCGTGTGCAGACTGAAATCGCCGTGCTGCAATCGCCCGCGATCCTTGATGAGGTCATTCGCAAACTCGATCTCCAAACCCAATGGAGCAACCGCTATGGCGGGGCGATGGACTTCGGTTCCGCCCGCGCGCTCCTCACCGCCCGCCTCGAGATCCGGCCCGTCCGCAACAGCTCCATCCTCGACATCAACACGAGCAGCGAAGTCCCGGCCGAAGCCGCGACCCTCGCCAATACCATCGCCGAGACCTATCACGACTGGTCTGTTGCCCACCAGCGCATCGTTGTCGAAGGCACCATGACCTCTTTGAAACAGCTCGACGAAGAGAACAGCGCAAAACTCCGCGAGGCGAGAAACGAAGTGGACCGTATGCAGAGGGAATTGAACCTGCCCCCAGCCGCCACCCTCGAATCCCTCCGCGCTGGGAGTGTGGACGACGCCCGCCGGAAATATCTGGCCGTCAAAATCGCCACCGAATCGGACCTGGTCCGCCAGGAAAGCCTGCTCAACAGCCTGCAACGCTTGTCTCCCCCGGACCTCCTGACCGCCCTGCCCGGCGCCGTGCCCGACACTTTGCTCACCACCTTGCTGCAGCAAGAGCTGCTGGCCGAGCAAAAATTAATCGCTGCGCGCAAGGACTACGCCCCCGGACATCCGGACCTGCAGGCCGCCCAGGAGCAACTCGCGGATCTTCGCAAACGCATCAACGAGCGCGCCCAGGGCATCCTCGCCGGACTGCAGGTGAAAGTTTCCTCCCTGAAAACGGCGCTGATGAAACAGGAAAAGGAAATCCAGTCGGCCGAGAGCGAGGCCCGCGCGAAAGCCGATCAGGCTCGCCCGTACTTCGAGAAGAAGCGGGACCTCGAATACTACGAGCGCTTCCACGACGTGCTCGCCGGCAAAATCGCCGGCGGAGAAGTGGACGCCCGCATCCCGAAAACCAGCCAGGTCGAGATCCTGCAGAACGCCCTGCCCGCCTTCCGCCCCATCTCCCCCAACCGGCCCCTCGGCGCCTCCGTCCTCGGCCTCGGCTTGCTCATCACTCTCATGGGCGCCCTGATGCTCCAATGGCGCTCCGCCTGACCACCCTCAACTTTCAACCTTCAACCCTCAACTCTTCGTCACCCATATTCAGCTTGCGCGTTCGCAAGCCGCTGCTAGATTCACGCCGCTCTTTATCCGCCGTTTCGGCGGATTTTGCTTTTAACCGTAATACCGATCCAACGTGAAGATTTTCAGCGGCACTTCCAACGGCCCTCTCGCCCGCGCCATCTGCGATTACATTGGCATCGAGCTCGGCAAATCCACCATCAAACCGTTTCCCGACGGCGAGACGTTTGTGAAGATCGAGGAGAATGTCCGCGGTGAGGACGTTTTCATCATCCAGTCCACTTCGCCGCCGACGAACCATCACTTGATGGAAATGTTCATCATGATCGATGCCTTGCGCCGCGCGAGCGCGAACCGCATCACCGCCGTGCTGCCGTTCTATGGCTACGCCCGGCAGGATCGCAAAGATCAGCCCCGCGTTCCCATCACCGCCAAGCTCGTCGCCAACCTGATCGTCGCCGCCGGGGCGAACCGCATCCTGGCCATGGACCTCCATGCGCAACAGATACAGGGATTCTTCGACATCCCCGTCGATCATCTGTATGCCGCGCCGGTGATGTACAAATACCTGCGCAAGAAGAAGCTCAAGAATCTCGTTGTCGTCAGCCCCGACGTAGGCGGTTTAAAGATGGCTTACGCGTATTCGCAAACGCTCGAAGCCAGTCTCGCCATCGTCGCCAAACGCCGCAAATCCGCCACCGAAGTCGAGTCCATGGCGGTCATCGGCGAAATCCGTGGCAAATCGGTGTTGCTGGTGGATGATCTCACGGAAACCGCCGGCACGTTAACCACTGCAGCTCAGCTACTTAAGAGCAAGGGCGCCCGGAGCATCATTGCCTGCGTTTCCCACGCCATTTTGAATGAAGTGGGCGTCGAAAGATTGCGTAAATCGGCTATTGACGAGTTGATCACAACTGATACAGTCCTTCGCCCGGCAATAAGCGGGGTAAAGATTACTACGCTGTCGGTAGCCAGCCTGTTGGGCGAAGCCATCAAGCGGATTCACAGCAATTCGTCGGTCAATTCGCTCTTCGAATTTAAGGGCGGTCGAACGAGTTAGAAAACCTGGCGCGGCCACGCGTAAAGTCGTCGCGCCAAAAAACATTTTAAGATATGAAATCGGTAGCACTGAAAGCATTTCCCCGGACTCTCGCCCGCCGCGCCGGCGCCAAGCGCCTCCGCACCGACGGCCGCATCCCTGCCGTTATCTACGGCCGCCAGGCCAAGCCGCAGAGCCTCGAAGTCAGCGCCAAGGAACTCGAAGACCTCATCCATCACTCCGTCTCCGAAAACCTGCTCGTGGACCTCGCGGTCTCCGATGACGCCCGCGCCAAGCGCCTCGCCCTGGTGCAGGAAGTCCAGCATCATCCCCTGAGTGGCAAGGTGCTCCACGTTGATTTTCATGAAGTCGCCGAGAACGAGCACGTCACCGTCATGGTGCCCCTCGAAACCATCGGCGAAGCCGTCGGCGTCAAGACCGGTGGCGGCACGCTCGAACACGTCCGTTTCAAGGTCAAGGTCCGCGCGCTGCCCAAGGATCTGCCCGAGCAGATCGTCGTGGACGTCAGCCACCTCGAGATCGGCCAGTCCATTCACATCGGCGACATCAAGGCGCCCGAAGGCGTCTCGCTGATCGGTGACAAGAACATTTCTGTAATCGCCGTCGCCGCGCCGCGCACCGAGGAAGAGGAAGCCGCGGAAGCCGCCGAGGCCGCCGCCGCCACGCCGGGCGAGGTCGAGATGATCAAGGAAAAGAAGGAAGAAGGCGAAGGCGCCGCTCCCGCCAAGGCTGGCGACAAGGGCGCTGCCAAAGCCGGCGACAAAGCCGCTCCGGCGGGCGACAAAAAGGCCGCCCCGGCTGCCGGCGACAAAAAAGCCGCGCCGGCCGAGAAGAAGAAGTAACGGTAACGGCTGGCCCGCCTGCGCGGGCCTGCCGACGAGCGCCCGCGCATGGAGAACGCGCATCTCATCGTGGGCCTGGGCAATCCCGGCTCCGAGTACGCCAAAACGCGCCACAACGCCGGGTTTCTGGTCACGGACCGGCTGGCGGAACGCTGGCGGGCGGCTTGGAGCCTCGAAAAGAAATTTCAGGCGCGCGTCGCTCGCGCGGAACGCGCCGGGCAGCGGGCCCTGCTCTGCCAGCCGCAGACGTTTATGAACTCGAGCGGCGAGGCGGTGGGCGAAGTGATGCGGTTTTTCGGGCTGCCCGCGGGCCGGTTGCTGGTGATCGTGGACGATGCGGACCTGCCGCTCGGTGAGCTGCGGATGCGCCCCGGTGGCGGCACCGGCGGGCACCACGGCCTCGAATCGATCGAGTCGCACCTCGGCACGAAGGAATTTGCCCGCCTCCGGGTGGGTATCGGCCGGCAGAACGCGGCCCGGCAGATAGTGGGCCACGTGCTCGGGAAATTTAGTTCGACCGAAGCAGCAGTGCTGGATAAAGTGCTCGTTGCGGCTGCCGCCCAGGCGGAAACCTGGATGGACAGCGGCATACAGAAAGCGATGAACCTGTTTAACGGCGTGGTCAAAGACACCGCCAACGAAAGCAAAGCGCAGTGAAAAAATACGAAGGTCTGTTTATTTTGGATACCGCGGGCAAGGAAGAGGCCCTGAAGGACACCATCGACAAGATTTCCGGCGAGATCACCTCGCTCGGCGGCAAGATCGAAACCGTGCAGAAGATGGACAAGCGCCCCTTCAGCCGCGTCGCGAACAAGAACCGCAGCTCCGGTTTCTACGTGAACATCATTTTCGAAGGCTCCGCCGCCCTGGTCGCCCAGTTGCGCAAGCGCTTCTCCATGAGCGAGGACGTGTTCCGCGTCCTGTTCACCGACGCGCCCGCCGCCAAGCCCGCCAAAGCCTGATTTCCGGAGGGCCCATGGCCAGCTTCAATCGCGTCATTATCGCCGGCAACCTCACCCGGGACCCGGAGTTGAAATACACTCCCAAGGGCACGGCGGTTTGCAAAATCGGTCTCGCGGTCAACCGCGTTTACTCCACCGAAAGCGGCGAGAAAAAGGAGGAAGTCACCTTCATTGACGTCGAAGCGTGGGGTCGTCAGGGCGAAACTCTCGCCCAGTACATGAA
Organism: uncultured Verrucomicrobiota bacterium; assembly: GCA_964448135.1. Taxonomy (GTDB): domain Bacteria; phylum Verrucomicrobiota; class Verrucomicrobiia; order Limisphaerales; family UBA8199; genus CAYUVH01. The sequence continues at coordinate 142,177 of CAYUVH010000039.1, forward strand.
AAAGGGCCGCCCCCTGCTCGTCGAAGGCCGCCTCAAGCTGGATACTTGGGAAGACAAAAACACCAAGCAAAAGCAGAGCAAGCTCAAGGTCGTCCTCGAAAGTTTTTCTTTCATTGATTCCCGCGCTGGCGGTGAAGGTGGTGCTGGCGGTGGCGGCGAAAAGCCCCGCCCCCGTCCCGCTGCAACCCCTTCTGCTCCAACGGATAACGGCGGCGGCAGCGCTCCGCCCCCGGAAGACGACGACGTCCCGTTTTAATTAACTTATTCAAGTAATTCACGCTTTACCCCCTTTCACCATGCCCAAAATCGAAGTCATCCTGACGCACAACATCGTTGGTCTCGGCGCTGAGTCGGACCAGGTCAAAGTCGCCGCCGGCTACGCGCGCAACTATCTTTACCCGCAAGGCCTGGCCATCCCCCTGACCGGCGCCAACAAGCGCCGCCTCGAAGCGCTGCGCCAGCGCCGCGCCGAACGCGAGGCTCATGAGTTCAACACCATGACCGAGCTCGCCAAGGGCGTCTCGAAGCTCATCTGCGTCATCACCGTCAAGACCGGCGAGGACGGTAAGATGTTCGGCACCGTCACCTCGGGCATGATCGCCGACCAGCTCAAGACCCAGTTCGACATCACCCTCGACAAGCGGAAGATCCATCTCGAGCACCCCCTCCGCACCCTCGGCGAGCATGAAGTCGAGCTGCACCTCCATCACGAAGTGAAATCCACGATCAAAGTCCGCGTGGAGAGCTCCACCCCGCTCCCGGCCCCAACCGCCGCCGACGATAAAGGCGACCATCAGAAGACCGAGAAGCGCGGCCGCCGCACCGAAGCTGAAGCCGCCGCGCCTGCTGGCAAGGGCGACAAAGCCGCCCGTCCCGCGCGCGCTCCCCGCGCCGAAAAGCCCGCCCGCGCCAAATCCGAGTAAAACTCGCATTTCTCCTTTCCCATGCCGCCCGCGCCCAAACGCCGGCGGCATTTTTGTTTCCCTGAATTGCCAGGCTCTCTGAGTCGAAGTTTGGTTCTGGGAGCTTCACTGGTCCTTGGTCCTCGCAGCTTTCCCCTTCCGTCGCCATTGCATCCCCCGCCCAACTCCGGCAATCTGCGGGAAACATGACCAACGCTCCCGAACCGCCACGTGACGAAACCACGCTGGCGGACGTGAAACAGTTGGGCCTTTGGGCCGCCCTCGCCAGCCTCAGCTACGTCTTCTGGATCGTCGGCGGGATGGAAATGGTCGAGCGCCTCGCGTACTACGGCGTCCGCGCCGTGGCCACCCTCTACGCCACCCGCCCCGTCTCAGAAGGAGCGCTGGGTGTCACCATGTCCGCCTACGGCACCATTTTTCTTTGCTGGAACCTCGTTCAATCCCTCGTCCCCATTGCCACCGGCGGACTTTCGGATCGGTATGGATACAAGCAGACGATTTTTGTCTCCACGATTCTGAAGATTCTCGGCTACCTGATCATGGCGTGGTTCCACAGTTACGCCGGCTTTTTCATGGGAGCCATTTTCCTGGCGATCGGCACCGCCGTTTTCAAGCCCGGTATCCAAGGAACTCTGATCCGGGCCTCCAATCGGCGGAACAGTTCCATGGCCTGGGGAGTCTTCTATCAAACTGTGAACATCGGCGGTTGGATCGGCCCGCTCATCGCGCTCCAGATGCGCCACCTGGAATGGAAGTACGTTTTCTATACCAACGCCGGCTTCATCTGCCTGAATTTTCTGCTGTTGCTTACTTACCGGGAACCCGGGATCGAAGAGCGGCTGGAACGCAACCGGCGCATTGCGGAAAGCGGCCGGGAACATCCCAACCTGCTCGTCGAAGCCTTGGAGGAGCTGGCCAAGCCGCACCTCCTCGTTTACCTCCTGATTTTCTCCGTTTGGTGGCTGATGTTTCCCATGCTCTGGGATGTCCTGCCGAAATACGTGGACGACTGGGTGGATACCGCTCCGCTGGTGAAGTTCTTCTTCGGCGAAGCCGGCACGCAAAACAAATTCTGGCACTTCTTCCTGGGAATGGACAAAAGCGGTTTGCGCATCGAGCCGGAGGGAATCGTGAACATCAACGCCGGGATGATCATGCTCACCTGCTTTTTGTTCGCCGCGCTGGGCGCCCGCTGGCGCGCCACCACCGCGCTGATGGTCGGCACCATCCTCATCACGGCCTCGCTGGTGATTTATGGCGCCACCAATTATGTCGGGTTCGCGGTGGTCGCGATTCTCGTGTTCAGCATGGGCGAGATGCTGGCCAGCCCGAAGTACAGCGAATTTCTCGGCAATATCGCGCCACCGGACAAAAAGGCCATGTGGATCGGTTTCTCCCAGGCCCCCATGCTGATTGGATGGACCATTGAAGGGAAGCTCGGACCGCACCTCTACGGCATCTTCTCTTCGAAAGACCAGTTCGCCCGCGATCTGCTCGTCCAACGGGGCATGTCGCCGGATGCCGTTACGCCCGAGAAAATCCCCATCGGCGAAGCCTTCGCGCAATTGGTCAAATACACCGGCGAAGCCCCCGAACGGCTGACCCAGCAATTGTATCATTCACACAATGTCGGAATGACCTGGTACGTTTTTGCCGCGGTCGGTGTCCTTTCCGCCATCATGATCTATTTCTATGGCCGCTGGATTCTCCAACTCGCCCAACGCCAATCAAGCCAGCATGCCTGAGTTTGCCGGCCTATTGTGTCGCTTCGGTCTTTTCGTCCCCTCTTTTCTTGCCTCCCCCCTCGCCAAATCCGCGTGCCGCCCGGGAAACCCCCGGGACCTGCATCCGCAACAATCCCTCGCGAATATCGGTATTCATCGTTATTGTCTCAGGCGGGTTGGATTGGTTAGGCTACGTTTCAGGAATGAGTTGACCCACACGCGGGGGTTGCGGAGTATCCAGTTACGATGTCCGGGGCCGGGCCGAGTTTCTTTCGTCAAGCCCAGGGCAGCAGTCTTGCCGACGAGGCCAGTCATATGGTCCGGCGGCTCGCCGTCCGGGGCGAAGGGAGACGGTCGTGACTGGTCTGGCTGTCCCGGTCGAGCAACCTTTGCATGAAGACACTGTTGGTTCTAGCGCAGCATCCGGGCCTCGCAGAGGCCCTGCGTGCCGAACTCAGCCCCGAGCAATACCGGGTGGTTCATCGCGCGCTGCTGGAAGATGCCGAGCCGCTGCTGGCGCACGGCCTCGCGGATGCCTGTGTGCTGGATGTCGAGCTGACCGGCGTCCAGGGGGTTTGGGTTCTTGAAAAGCTGCGCCGCTTCACTTCGCGCTGTCCCATCATTGTCTACGCCGATGCCCGGCAGTGGGAATGGGAGGAAGCTGCCTACCTGCAGGGAGTGAGTTACGTGCTCAACAAGCCCGTGCGCGCCCGCATGCTCAATTCACTCCTGGATCGAATTTGGCAAGGAACGGCCGCGCCCGCCCCCGGGGCGGGCGCGGCGCTCCCTGACCTCGCGCCCGAGCCCCCGCCGAGCCGCGAGTTGCCGGTGGTCAACGGGAATTCCTCGCAGCAACCGGCGCTTACGCTGTTGCGCGATTTTTCCGGCATTCTCACGCACTCGCTGAACGCGGACGCGATGCTGAACCAGTTCCTCTTGTTCCTCCGCGAAATCTTCAGCGTCAATCGCTCCGCGATTTTCCTGCGCCAGCCGTTTACGCCCGCCTCCTTCAGCACCGACTCCCCTGCCCCGGCCGCGTCGCTCCTCCGCTCGGCCTCGGCCATCGGGCTCGCTCCCGGCCTGCTCCAGCATCTCGAGCTGTCTTTCAACGCCGGCATCGGCGGCCATCTCTACCGGAGCGGTCGCGTGCTCCGCCGCCAAAGCGAGGAAGCGCGGGGCGACGTCGAAACGCAAAAGGAATTTGAACTCCTGGGCGTGCAGGTCGCCGTGCCGATTCTCGATCGCGAAAATCTCCTCGGTATAGCCGTCTTTGACCGCCGCATCACCGGCGAACCCCTGACCAATCCGGAGCTCGAACTGATTTTCCACTTCCTCGAGCAACTCGCGCTCGCCATCAAGAATATCTGGCTCCACGAGCAGCTTTCCTCCGGTCACGAACTGCTGGCTGAAATCCTGCGTGAATTAAGCAGCGCGTGCGTCGTGGTGAGCCGCGATCTGGCCGTCCTGCATGCGAATCGCACCGCGCGCAAATACTTTTCTCCCGGCGACCGCCGGGGGGAGGATTTCCGTTTCACCGATCTCCCGCCCGCCATCGGCGCCAAGGTTTACCAGGTGCTCAAGACGGGTTCGCCGGTTTCCAGCTTCAAATACCATCCGGAAGATTCTCCAGGCACCATCTACGACGTCACCATCGTCCCGTTCCAGCGGCCGGCCACCGGCATGCCGGCTTCGGCGATGATGCTCGTCGAGGACCGCACGCAGGTCGATCAGTTGCAGCGATTGGAAATAGAGGCCGCGAATCTGCGCCTCGTCAAGAGCATGGCCGACCGGCTCACGCATGAAATCGGCAACGCGATGGTCCCCCTCTCCACGCACCAGCAATTGCTGGCCGATCGCTGGAAGGACGCAGAATTCCGGAATTCGCTGGATCTCGCACTGGCGGACGGGGTCAAACGTGTAACGCGCCTGGTCAACCAGATGCGATTCCTGGCGCGCGACAGCCTCCTTTCGACCGAGTCCTTCCCTCTCACGCCACTCATCGAGGAGGCGTATCAGGAAGCCCGCAAATATCAGCCCGTGAAGTCAGCCCAGCTAAAGTACGACAAGATCAAGGAACCGATCGTCGTCACGGGCGACCGCGCCGCCCTCAAGCACGCCCTGGCCGAGGTCATGCTCAATGCCCTTCAAGCCAACCCGGCTGAGCCCAAAATTGACGTCCGCCTGCGGCCGAACGCGAACGGCAATGGTTTCCATAGCTTGCAAATCGAGGTCCAGGACAACGGCGACGGCTTCACTCCCGAAAGCGCGCAGAAAGGTCCCGCTCCTTTCTTTACCACTCGCAATGTCGGGCTGGGTCTCGGCCTGACGGTTACCCGCAAGATCATCGAAACCCATCACGGCAAGTTGGAGATAATCCCGCCCGCCACCGGCCATTCCGGCGTGGTGCGGATCTCCCTGCCCTTTGAAACCACGGGCGAAACGACCAAGCACGAGTAGGTTCAACCCTTCGGCCGGGGCCCGGATTACTTCACTCGTGCTTGCTCAAACCGGCCTCGGCTTCGGCGGCGCGTTTTTCCTGCGTCCTCAACGCCTGTTCATAGCACTCCACTGCTTCGTCAAATTTTTCCAGGCGGTTGTATAATCCTCCCTTGTGGAGGTAGGCGATGGTCAGGGAGCTGTCCATGGCGATCGCACGGTTGTAGCACTCGATGGCCTGTTCCAGTTTGCGCAACCGCTCCAGGGCTTCCCCTTTTTTGAGCAGTGCGTCCGTATTGCCTTGTTCGAGCTCCAGTACCTCGTCGAAACACGCCAGGGCCTCTTCGGGCTTGTCGAGGCTGAGCAGCGATTGGCCCTTGGCCAGCAACAATCCGATGCGATTCCCTGAGTTGGCATCCCCACCATTGGATCCCGCTTCAACTCCATCGCGGAGGTGCGGCGAGGACGCCGGCCCGGCGAGGGGCGGCCGGCTGGTGTGTTCCAATTCGTAGATCCGCTTCTCCAACCGGTGAATTGCGCCCAGCAATCTCGTGCTGGAAGGCTCAACCGGCCCGAGGGCTCCCACCGCCGGCGCCAGATTGTAGCCCTGCATCGCCGGCAACGCCGAAGCAATCGCCGCCAGCCGGTTGGCGGTGCGACCCTGGAAGTAAGCCGTCAACAAGAGCGCCAGAAAACCGACGGAGGCAAAGGCGACCGAAGCCACCATCAATAAGCGGTAGGAGCTCTGCACGGTCTCCAACTCCTGGGTGCGTTGCGCGACGAGCGACTGCTCGATGGCCTGCATGCGAGTCAGCAGCGCCTGCGCATTGCGCGTGGCAGACTCATCAGTGTCGCGCCGGTTTTTCTCCAAGGCGAGCTGCGTCGCGCGCAACTGCTCCTGCACCTGGAGATACGCGCGCATGATATCCTGGTTGCTGGTTTCATCCGCACGGGCGGGCACGGCTGCGGGAGCCGCGGTCTCCGCCGCGCGAATGGGTTGAGCCAGGCCGGCGATGGCGAGCGCGAACGCGGCGATCGCCGCGGAGAAGGATCGAGGAAGAAAGTTCATAGCCATGGGCGAAAGGAGAGGAATTACTTTGGCGTGGTCGGAGTTGGATTGGATTGGGCTGGAGGGTTGCTGGTGGCGCCCGGACCGGGGTTCCAGCGGATATTGAATTCCTGAACAATTTGCCGGGCGGCCGCGTTGGTTTGCGCCAGGGCGATCAGATCGAGGGAAAGCGCTTCCAGCCGGGTGTTGAGTTGCTGCACCTGCGCCAGCGCGCCCTGGTTCTGGGCCTGCATCAACCGGGCGTTGGTGAGCTGCGTTCGTTGCTCAAGTTGCTCGGACAACCGAAAGCCATAATCCACGGCAAGGCAGACGAAGACGATCAGGCAGGGCCAGAAATATGCCAGCGACCAGTTCTCTTTGTCCCGGCCACCCTTGTCTTTCGCCGGGTTCATGGTGCTGGTTTGGCCGAGGCATTGGCTCCGGTATTGACCTGAAAATTATGGCGCACCAGCAACTGGTTCAAAGCGGCCTCCCTCTGCCCGGCATCGGCAATCCGCATGATGAGATTGCGCGCCGTCTCCTGAAGCTGCTGCGCCTGCCCGAACTGATTTTGGGTCTGGCTCACCTCCCGCGTCATTTGCGTGTTGGAACGCGTCACGATCACTACCGCAATAATGAGCACCGCACAAATCCCCCCCACGATGTTGAGAATCCAAAACTCGCTTTTGCCGTTCATGTTGGTCGTGGATTCAGAATGGGATGATGCGTGGACAGAGTCAACAGATGAGTGCGCTCCCGGCAGGCGGAAGCATCTAAATTCAGGTGGAGACGTATTGCTCCCGGAACCTGAATTCCGGTTTCACGCGTGGGTCTGGTACGGGTTGTTACAGGTTTGGTACGGGTCTTTGGTACGGGTTTCGCCCAATGTTTACGGGCCTTGGTACGGGTGGTACGGGTTCTACGAGTATATATACCCCTGTATGCCCCCTTCCCCCTGATACCGTGGCCTCGTTGACACTGCATGGCGCCGCACCTAGTCTATCGCCGATGTCTCGTTTGCCATTCGAGGTGCTCCTGGCGCTCCGCTACCTGCGGCCGCGACGGACGTTTGTGTCCGTGATTACGCTGATTTCCGTGCTCGGCGTCGCCCTCGGCGTCGCCGTCCTAATCATCGTGATCAGCGTCATGAGCGGCTTTGACCGGCAACTTCGCGACCGCATCCTGGGTTTCAATACCCACCTGCGCATCTTCTCAAGCGAACCCAAATCCCTCACCAACTACGAGCAGCTCATGAAGGTGGTGAGTTCCAATCGCAACGTGAAGGCGGTTTCACCCTGGGTGATGGAACAGGTGCTGATCGAAACCGAACCCCCCGCCGGCCAATCCCGCACCGGCGTGCCCTGGGTTCGCGGCATCGTCCCCAACCTCGAGTCCAACATCACCGTCCTGCCGAAATCCATCATCGCCGGAAAATTCGATGTGAGCGACCGTGGGCTCGTCCTGGGCAGCCACTTTGCGAACCATTTGAACGTAACCGTCGGCGACCGCGTCATGGTTTACTCCCCGAGCGATCTGCGCAAGTGGCGCGAAAGCGAAGGCGGCAAAAAACCGGTGCCGCCGGAGTACGAAGTGCGCGGGATTTTCGAAGTCGGCTATTACGAATACGACGTGTCGTTTGTCCTGGCCTCGCTCGAAGACGCGCAGGAAATGTACGACCTGGGCAATTCCGTCCACGGCCTGGTCGTCATGATTAATGATCCGGAACAGGCTCCCGCCGTCGCGAAAGAGCTGCAGGCCACGCTGGGCCCCGACTACCGCATCAGCACCTGGATGCAGGAAAACTCCAGCCTGCTGGGCGCCCTGGTCGTCGAGAAGAACATGATGTTCTACCTGCTCTTCTTCATCGTCATTGTCGCAGCCCTTTGCATCCTGAGCGCCTTGATCACGTTCGTCATTCAAAAGACGCGTGAGATCGGGATGCTCAAGGCGTTGGGGGCCACGGATTGGCAGGTGGCGGGCCTCTTTCTGAGCCAGGGCGGATTCGTCGGCGTGGCGGGCAACCTGGCCGGTCTGGGAATTGGAATGCTCGCCCTGGCTTATCGCAACAACTTCCTGGATTTCATGAACCGCGTTACCGGGTTTTCATTGTTTCCCGAGGATATCTACGGTTTCGGGCGTTTGCCGGCCCAGACGTCGCCGCGCGACGTCATGCTGGTGTGCGGCAGCGCACTGATCATGTGCCTGCTGGGCGGTGTCATTCCGGCGTGGCGGGCCGGACGATTGAAACCCGTGGAGGCCTTGCGTTATGAGTGAGCCCCTACTTATCGCCCGTGGCATTCACAAGACGTACCTGCTCGGCAAGCGGACGCTGGAAGTTTTGCGTGGCGTGGACCTGGAAGTGGAGCGCGGAGATTTCCTGGCGTTGCGCGGCGCGTCAGGTTCTGGAAAAAGCACACTGTTAAACCTCTTGGGCGGCCTCGATACACCCACCCAGGGTGAGATCCGTCTCGGCGGCCGCAACCTAAGGGCACTGTCCGGCTCCGAACTCGCTCAAGTCCGCAATCGGCGGATCGGATTGATTTTCCAGGCGTATCACCTGGTGCCCGAGTTGGACGCCCTTGAAAACGTCTGCCTCCCCGCGCGCATGGCCCGCGTGCCGGCCGACGTCGCCGAGAAACGCGGCCGCGACTTGCTCGCACGCGTCGGCCTGACCGAACGCGTCGAACACAAGCCCTACGAACTCTCCGGCGGCGAACAACAGCGCGTCGCCATCGCCCGCGCGCTGATGAACGAGCCGGATGTCATTCTTGCCGACGAGCCCACCGGCAATCTCGATTCGCATACGGGCGGGGAAATCATTGAGCTCCTGTGGTCGTTGCGGACTGAAAAGCAAACCACCCTGGTCATCGCCACCCACGACGCCAAAGTCGCCGCCCGCGCCCCACGAGTGCTGGAACTGGTGGACGGCCAATTCGCCAAAACCACATGAGCGCGCCTGATTGGGAGGAACGTTACCAAAGCGGTGACATGCCTTGGGAAAAGGGCGCAGCCTCCCCTGGCCTGGTGGATTTCCTCAAAGCCAACCCCGACCTGCCCCGCGGCACCGTGGCAGTCCCCGGCTGTGGCACCGGCCACGACGTCCGCGCCTGGGCGAAGGCCGGCTTTGACGCTTTCGGTTTCGACCTCGCTCCCAGCGCCATCCGCCTCTCCAAAGCTCGAACCAAAGCCGCCGGCCTCAAAGCGAAATTCGAGCTGCGCGATTTTCTGAAGAGCGCTCCGCCACGAAAGTTCGATTACCTGTTTGAACACACCCTTTTCTGTGCCATTGATCCGTCGCTGCGTGAAGCTTACGTCAAAGCGGTCCGCCGCTGGCTCAAACCGTCGGGCGAATTTGTCGCGGTGCATTATATGATCCCGGACAAGGACGGCCCGCCCTTTGGCACCACCCGCCGCGAAATCCACCGGCACTTCTCGCCTTACTTCGACCTTCAAGCCGAATGGGTCCCGCGTTCCTACCCGAACCGCACCGGGCTCGAGCTCATCCTTTGGTGGCGGAAGAAGTAAAGGAACCCAGCACCCGGGTGAGTTGCATTTCGGTGATGGTCTGATCGCCTTCGGTCCAGACGACAAAGCCGGCCCGGTTCATCTTTTCCTCAGTGGACATTTGGGCCGCCAGTCGGCCCTCGATCTGTTCGGAAGACCAACCGCGTGCCAGCAAACGCTTGAGCTGGGAAGCATGGGTACACGCAAGACAAACCGTTACATCCAGCTCGGCTTCCGCACGAGTCTCAAACAACAAGGGAATGACCACGACGGCCAGTTCATGACCTTCCTTTTCCCATGCCTTGACCCGGGCCTTCCAAAGCTCACGGATGCGCGGGTGAAGGATTCCTTCAAGCTGTTTGCGGGCTGCAGGATTGTTGAAGACACGTCGCGCCAGCTCGTCGCGCCTCAGGGCCCCGCTCGGATCCAGAACGTCACGACCAAACACCGCCACCACCTCCGCCAAGGCGGGCTGCCCTGGCGCCACAACATCGCGGGCAAGGTCATCGGTATCCACCACAGGCACGTTCCGCCGTCGCAGCATGTCTGCCGCGGTGGATTTTCCCATGCCTATGCCCCCGGTGAGACCGATGACCTTCATAAAAACAGCATCCCGCGCCGGCGTGATTTCGTCACGCTCGAAGCAGGATGCCAAACCGGACGGCGCCGCACGGAAGGGTTAATTCGTCGTGCGGTAGTAACGCAACCGCAGGCCCGGCGTGGGATCGGTGTAGTGCACCGAGCCGTCGCCGGCGGCCGCGTTCGTCGAGAGCGAGGTCCAGGAAGTCGCGTTGGTCGAGCCCTGAATCACGTAAGTGACGCCCGCCTGACCCAGCACGGTCAGGTGGAACTGATGATTCGAAATGCTGCCGGAGAGCCGCGGACGTCCCGGCTCGATTACGTTGATGGAGTACTGCGCCGTGTTATTCGTAGTGTTCAACTCCTCTTCGTTGCACGACGCGCTGGCGGTAAAGAGCACGCCGCCACTGGCCGAAGGCAGGGTCACGATCTTCACCGACGCGTTCGCCCCGGCGGACAATGTACCAAGGTTGCAGCCAATCAATCCGCCCGAGACACCCGTGTAACTGCCCTGCGAAGGCACCACGGAGACGATGCCCACTCCAGCCGGCAGCGTCTGATTCACGATGACGCTCGTCGCCGAGTTCGGGCCATTGTTGGTGATGGTGATGGTGTTCGTCACGGTCCCGCCCAGGATCACTGAAACCGGCGTGCTGATCAGACCCGCAGCCAGATCCACAATCGGATTGACGGTTGTGACCGTGGTCAGCGTCAGCGTCCAACCGCCATTCAGGTTGCCCGCGTCGCCAATCGTATCGTCGAAGACATACAAGGACCAGTTGCCGTTCGGATTGATCCATTTGACCGACGAGAGGTCCGCGCCGAAAGGTCCGGTGGGGGCTGGTCCCGGGAACGCCACCGCAGGGGTATAAGCGCCCGCATGGTAAGTGCCGTTGGTGAGTTTGCTGGTCAAAGGCAGAAGCGCGCCAACCGTGTCATCAAAGGTCAGATTGACGTTGGTGACCGAATAGCCGGCACCCGCGTGCGACATCAGCAGGACATTGTTTCCCGCCGGGCTGACGAGCAGCACATTGACGTCGTGCGGGAAGCTGTGGGTCAGGCCGTTGAGATTGACGACGGCCTTGCTGACAATGCCGCTCAAACCCGAGACATTTATCACCAGCGGATAAATGCTCCCCGGGCCATGGTCGGGAATCGAAATCGCATTGGCATTCGCCATCCCACTTACCACCGGCAGATTGAACGTAAACGTCACCGTGCCGAGATTGTTCGCGCCATCCTGCAATTGCAGTGTCGCCGTCACGATGCCGCCATAGACCCCGGAAGCGGTGAAACCAAACGAGCGCGCCACCGCGCCGCCACCGCCCACCAGGACACCATAATTCTTCGGCCCCGTTGGGCTCGTGACGCCGCCGGTGGCCAAAAGCGTGGCGGTAAGATTCGTGGTATTGGCTGTGCCCGTGTTTTGGAGTGACAGATTCAGTGTCACCGTCTCGGTCGGATCCACGGCACCATTCACCGGTCCGCTTTCAAACGTGAGCGCCGCGCCGGCAGCCACAATGACCGGCGAAGGTCCGATCACCGGCACCACCGTCGAAGCGGAGTTGTTGACGGTATTCGTGTCCTGCGAAGCCGTGGCGACATAGGCGATATTAGTCAACTGTCCGGCCAACGAAGGCACGGCGAGTAGGGTCACAGTGGCGGTGGCGTTGGAAGCCAGACCACCGATCTGGCAAATGACCTTTCCGGCGACATTCGCAAACGTGCCCTGCGTGGTATTCGTCCACGTTACGACGACTCCGGCTGGAAGCGGATTGGTCAGCACCACATCGAGAGCCGCTCCCGGACCACGGTTGGTCACGGTAAGGGTATAGGTCAGGTTGCTGCCCACAAACACCGGGCTGGGCGCAGCCAACTGGCTGACCGCAAGCTCGGCATAAGGCAGAGTCACCGTGGTTGCGACGGTAGTTTGATTGTTCAACGGATTCACATCCGTTTCGTTTGCGGAAACCATCGCCGTATTGAACAGCGTGCCGGCCGCCGCCGCGCCAACCTGCACAACCACACTGATGGTCGCGACCGAGCCAGAGGCGATCGAACCTAGATTTGCCGACACCGAGTTGCCATTAGTGAACACGACGCCCTGCGAGCACGCCGCCGATACCAAAATCACGGAGGACGGGAGCGCATTCGTAAAGCCCACGACGTTCGCGAGGTTCGGACCATTATTGGTGACTGAGAACGTGTAGGTCAGGTAGTCCCCCGCCACGACCGGGTTGGGCGAACTGATGCCGCTCAACGCGAGGTCCGCGACCTGGTTGACCGGCGCGATCAGGGTGAGCGCAAGGCTCCAGCCATTCGAGATGACACCCACATCCCCCGCGGCATGATCGGCTATATACAACGACCACGCACCATTCGGCCCCGACCCCGTCAACGCAGCCATGGCCGCGTTATACGGACCAACGGGTGCACTGGGCGGCAGATCAACCCCGGTATAGTCCGCAGGCTTATAGGATCCATCAAAAATCTGGGTGCTTTCGGGAACGGAATTCGACGCCGCGTCATCAAACGTCAGTGTTGCATTCGAAACCGGGAAGTTCCCGCCGGCACCGGACATGAGTATGGAGCTCTGGCCCACGGGTCCGGTAACCAAGGCGTCAACATCCGGCGGGTAGGTGTGAGCGAAATTCGACAAAGTCGCCGTCACCTTGCTCACTATACCGGTGAGACCGGAAACATTGATAACCGAGGGATAAGGCAGGCCGTTGGTATTGTCGCGAATAGTGATTGCGTTAGTGCTGGTGTAGGTGGCGAGCACGGGCAGCGGGAAGCTGAAGCTCAGATTCGTCAGATCGTTCGGACCCTCCTTGATGTGCAAGGTCGCGATGACGGTGCCCCCGTTAGTACCGCTGGCTACGAAGCTGAATGATTTGCCAACCGGGAATCCGCTCACGGCCAGAACACCGTAAGTTTGGTTCGTGGGCGGGATGGGCGCCACGCCGTTGCCTGGCTGCAATGAGGCAGTGACGTTGGTCAGCGTGATATTGCCGATGTTGCGCAGCCGGAAATTGATGGTGACGGTTTCCCCGATATCAATTGCGCCGTTGGGCGGAACATAGCTCTCGGCCGTCAGCGTCACCCCGGCCGCTGCGATGGCGGCAAAACGATTAGCCACGGTGGTCGTAACGCTGGCCGTGTTGTTGGCCAGATTGGGATCCAATTCGGTTCCGGTAACCGTAGCCGAGGAGCCGAACGTGCCCAAATTGGTGTTGGCCACCACGACGCCGATCGTGACCCGGGTGCCCGGATTCATGGAACCGATCGCACAGGAAAGCGTGTTACCATTCAGCGAGAAGGAGCCTTGGCTCGTGTTGGAGGAAACCAGCGTGATGTTGTCGGGCAACTGGTGATTCATGACCACACCCGTGGCGATACTCGGGCCGAGATTGCTGACCGTGATGGAATAGGTGTAGTTGCTGGCGACCACCACGGGATCGGGATTGTCTGTCATGGTGACGAGCAGATCCGCCGCCGGTCCGACCACCACCGCGACGGTGGCGGAATTATTGCCAGTCACGGGGTCAAGCTGAATGGCAGAGGCAGTGGCGGTATCCACGAGCGTGCCCTCGATGGTGGGGATGACCTGGATGGTCGCACTCGCGCTTCCGCCAGCCGGCAGGCCGCCGAAACTACAGAGCACCACGCCGCTACCGTACGAAGCCGAACCCTGCGAAACCGTGGTTCCGATATAGGCGACCCCAGCTGGCAGCACGTTGGAAACTGTTACGCCGGAGGCCGAGCTGGGGCCATTGTTCGTCACGTTGATGCTGTAGGTGAGCGTCGCGCCTACGACCGTGGGACTCGGAGCGGCCTTCAAACCGATGATCAAGTCTGCGGTCGGAGGATTCACGTGAGAAACGGCGGTCGCGGTGTTGTTGGACAGGTCGTAATCCGTCTGTTCGGAAGTAACGGTCGCCGAGGACGAAATCGTTCCCGCCAGTGTCGGCAGGACCACCACTGTGACCGTAGCCTTTTCCCCAGGCCCCAAAGCGCCGAGACCGCACGTGACGACGCCACCGGATTGAGAGGCGCCGCCCTGCGAAGGAGTGGCCGAAACGAAGATGGTGCTGGCCGGCAGCACCTGGCTGACCGAAACGTTCCGGGCCGTGCGCGGGCCGTTGTTGGTCACCGAAATGTTGTAGATCAGATTATTCCCGATGGTGACCGGCTCGGGCACCGCGGTCAGGCCAATCGCCAGATCGGCGCCGGGGCATTCACCTCCGCCATCGCTGCACTGCGCTGGCGTAAGAAAAAGTGACCAGCATTGGAGCGTGCCGACATCCAGCGCGAGGTCATCAACGATGTGCAGTGTCCACACACCGTTAACATTGGTGCCACCGGTACCGGCGTACACACTTAGGGGACGTTCCGGGATGAAGGAACCCACAAACGGCGGGCTGGCGGCAGCAATGGTCAGCACGGCGGCATCGTCTAGAGTCGTGCGCTGGGAATCGGGGGAGCAAGAGACACCGAAGTTGAATCCGTTGGCTCCGCGATTGGCGATGAGATTGTTCGTGACCCCGCCAGGTGAGATCAACTGGAAGCTGAGGTCACTGTCGAAAGTGTGGGTCGTGTAAAAGGACACGGTCACCTTCTTGATCGCGCTGTTAATATTTGAAACCAGCACCGTGGAGTTGGTGCCGTTCAAGTTCGCGTCGGGGATCGCCAGCGGATTGTAGTTGTCGTAACGGATTGGCGCGCCCGGAATTCCCGAGGACAGGACAACACTGTTGCTGAACGAACCCTGATTGCACTTGAGAACCAGGGCAAGCACGATCGGAGTGCCGCAGACAAAATTCGGCGCCGTGTTCAGCTGAAAAGCAATGCCGTTCGTGCCGGACGCTCCCGGCGGAAGATCGGGATAACCGGACTGCTTCACGGTGACGATGGTCCCGGGCGTCGTCGTGGTCAGTGTCGCCACAATGTTTGTCGCGCCAAGGGCGCCGATATTGCCGACGGTGACATAGATCGAATTGCACTCATTTGGATCCACCTGCCCGTTGCCGTTGCCGCCGAGAACGACATTGGTAAGCGTCACCAGGTAGGGCTGAGGAATCGTCGGGGCCAGATAATTCACCAAATTCGAACCTGAGGGTGTGCCCATGCCGGTGCACAGATCATAGTTTGTAACGGCAAAGAAAAGATTCGGGCTGGAGGGGCTCGTGTTGTCACCCGTGGTGATGTCATGCATCGCGTTCGAGTAAATAAGGCTGTTACCTTTGCCGAGGCTGTAAATGGCGGGGTTGATAAATCCCACCGGCGGACGGCCGTAAATGGAACCCTGCTGGTTGACCAGTGAGGTGAACGCGGCCCACAGCGGCGTCGCGGCACTCGTACCGCCAACGCTGTATTGAATGCCCCCGTCAGCCACCACGAACACGTTGTCCGCCGTCAGCGCCACGTCGGGAATGTTGCGCTTGATTGTCGAGCCGTTAGCGGCCGTCATGCTAATGCCCTGCTGCCAGACGGGAATTGAATAGGTCGGGCTGATGCCACCGCAGCTCCCGACGCCGCCGCCCCAATTCCAGACGGTTTCTGAAACATAGGATCCCAGCGGGCCGGTGGTGGTGAGGGTGGTGCCGCCTACCTGCGTGATGTAGGGGCTTTCAGCAGGGAAAGGAATGAACCCGGTGAATGCATCTGAATCGCCAGAGGCATTGAAAAAGGACTGTCCCTGGGAGGCCATCTGCAAAAAGATCTGGTCGCCTGCCGGGTCGGGCGGGCCGCCACCCCAGGAGCAACTGAGCTGCCGCGAGAGGTTGTCATTCGCCATCCGGCTGAGAATATCCACCCACGGGCTTGGATTCGGGGCCATGTACACGTAGATCTGGGTCAGCCCGGGAGCCATGGACATCACCGTTTCAATATCGAGGCACACCTCGACATTCCCGAAACCCGGCGCTCCCGTGGAGCCGTCAATGTAAACATTGACCAGGGGGATCTGGGGAACGCCCGCGGTAAGCGCATATTGCGTGATATCACTGGCCAGATAGCCGTCAAACTGCACCAAACCAACCGACTGCCCGGAACCGGTCAGAGACGTGTTCGGGATGTAGGCGGCACGAAAGTCACCACCCATGTATGACCCGCCAGGACCGGATCCAGCCATCGGGGTCACCTTGTTCGCGTTCACCAACGACTTGTTGGCGATTCGCGATTTGGGAAGATAATAGTCAGTGAGCCCGCTGATGTGCAGCAATGGCACCGGCGAGTTTGCGATCGGGGCGGCATCCGGACAGTAGAAATCACGCGACTCGTACGGATGCTGGTAAAGTTTCATGGTTACATGAAACGCCGTCTGAATTTGCGCGACGGTGGCGCTGACACTGAGCACCGCACGGTTTGGATGCCGGGCCGTGATGTCGAAACCGTTCGCCTTGGCAAAACCCATCAACGCTTGGTAATCCGCCACCGTCGGCCCGAACCGTTCCGTGAACTGCTCGGTCGTCAGGTAGTGCCGGTAGTTGGGGCTGGAGGGATTGGAGAGGTCCTGGATGAAGTTGTCCAACTCCGCCTGATTTCGCCAGGGCAGGCTGAGAGAGATATTCAGCCGCTTGGCCGGATCCAGATTCGAGAGCGCGGGCAGACCCTTCGCCGCCACGGGAATCACTTTGTTAAACACCTGTGGTTCGCTGGCGAGAACGGTCCCTGGCAAAAAGCCCACGAGACATACTGCCGCCCAGATAACTACCCGCCCCAGTTTCCCTGGTTGCGGCATTCGGTCGAGGATCAACTTCATAGCCAAAAGCAGATTACGGAACAGCCGGCAACTACGGTGTCTGATGCAGGCGGAAATAACGACTGCCCGGCCCGATCGGGACGGTCACGGTCATGATCCCGCCATTGTTGACCGGCACGTTCGTCACGGCGGCCCACACCACCGCGGGTTTCATGTTGGTCGCATATTCCAGAGCGTACCCGCTTGCGTCAGCCGGCCACGAAACACTGATCGTGTTGCCGTTCTGCGCCACCGCCAGTTGCAATTGCTGCACGACCGTCTTCACCGCGGCCGAATTGTTGGCCGCGACCGGATCGGCCAGCGGCGAACCGCACGCAGCCTGGTTGGTGATCGTCCCGACAGCCAGCGGCTTGATCGTGATGGTCGCATTGGTTTGCGCGCCACCGAGGATGCTGCCCAGGTTGGTGAACGTGAGCACGCTGCCGGCAAGGGTGTAGCCCACCGGATTCGCGGAGATCAAGGTCACGCCGGCGGGAAGTGTATTGGTCAGTTTCACCGTCGAGGCGGTCGCGGGTCCGAGGTTGGAGACCGTCAGCGTGTAGGTCACGTTGTTACCCAGCAACACAGGATTGGGCAGGCCCACCATGGCCAGGACCAGGTCCGCCGAGGGAGCCACCACGGCGAGTGAGGTAGCCGCGGTGTTGTTTGCCTTGAGCGGATCCGTCGCGGACGACGAGCACGTCGCGCGATTGGTGAAGGTTCCGGATGTCGGCGCGTTCACCACAAAAGTGAACGTGAGCTGACCGCCGGCACTGATGTTGCCCAGGTTGGTGAAGGTCAAGAGACTTCCATTCGTAACCCAACCACCAACCGACGCGGAAACAAACGTGAGCGACGAAGGCAAGGTATTGGTGAGCCCAACCGCGATGGCGGTGGCCGGACCGATGTTCGTGATCGTCACCGTGAAGGTGGCGTTGCTACCCAGGGAAACCGGGTTTGGCGAAACAGACATGATCGTCGCCAGATCGGACACCGGCGGGATGACGGTGACCGTGGCGGACGCCACGTCGTCATCGGCATTCAAGTCAGCCGAGCCCGTGACAACCGCGGCTACGTTGGAGACGACTCCCGGCACACTGGTCTGCACCACAAGGTCCACCCGCCCGCCCGCATTCGTGGCGAGGCTGGAGATTGACCAGATTAGGCCCAGCGCATTAGTCGAAGTGCTGCCCACCGTCGCGGAAGCGGAAACAAAGCTGCACCCCGCGGGCAGCGTATCGGTGATGACAATATTGGTGGCCGTGCCTGGCCCATAGTTGGTCGCCGTGACACTAAAGGTCACATTGCTGGTGGCCACGACGTTGGTGGGCGAGGCGGTCATGCCGAGCCCCATGTCGGCCGCGGAGATAACCTGTCCCGAGGTGGTCAGGTTAAGCATCCAGCCGTTCGAAATCGCGCCGGTGTTGAACGCGCTGTCGTCGAACACATACAGCGACCAGGCGCCGTTCGGGTTGATCCCGTTGAAGAGCGAGAGATTGGTGTAATAAGGCGGCGGCGGGGCCGGCACCGGGAAAGGCGGAGCCGCGGCGGCCAGCGACGTCGGGTGATACGTGCCCGAGACAATCTGACTGCCCGTGAGCGACGGAAACGCATCATCAAAGGTCAATGTCTGCCGGGTGATGCTGGTCGAACCACCACACTTCGCCATGAGGTAGGTCTTCTGGCCGGACGGCGCCACCAACAGGGCGTCGATGTCCGACGGCCATGAATGCGTCAGGTTGGTGAAGGTCGCGGTCACTTTGCTGACCTGGTTGCCGACGCCGGCGACATTGATGACAGAGGGATAAGGTGTCGCATTGGTCGCGTCGTTGATGACGATGATCCCGGGGTTTGCGAAGGTATTGGAGACGGTGCCCAGCGAGAAGTTCACGAGGGCGTTGCTCAGAATCGTGTTGCCGTCCTGCATCCGGAACGTGGCCGTGATCAACTGGCCGTTGGTTCCGCTGGCGGTGAAGGTATACGGACGCCACACCGCCGGCCCATGCACCGGCAAGGAGCCGTAAACGTTGGTGGGATACGCCGGGTTGATACCCTTCGGATTCGTAACTCCATTCGTGGCCAGCAACGTCGCCACCAAGTTGGCGGTGTTGGTGCCGGTCGCATTGCGGAAGGCAAAGCGAACGGTGACGGTTTCGCCTGGATCAATCGCCCCGTTCACCGGGCCGCTTTCCGATACCAGGGCCACACCCGCCGGAACAATCAGACTGCCATCGGTCTCGATGATGGTCAGCGTGGCAGCGGACGGCGGCAGCAACACGGCATTGCCGCTCGGTGAGTTCAGATTCAGCAGAACGGTATGATCACCGTCGGGCACACTGTTATCGATCACCGTCACCGTGAAGTTCTTGGCCGTCTCACCGTTCGTGAAGGTCAACAATCCCGTCGCGGTCAGGTAATTCACTCCCGCCACCGCGGTGCCGTTGGTGGTCGAATAGATCACCGACACTGTATTGCTGGTGTAACCCGTCCGGAGCACGGTGATATTGGCCGCGACGCCGTTCTCGTTCACCACGTAGGTCGGGGCGGAGAAACTCAGGCCCGATACGTCGTCCGTAATGGTGACCGACGCCGTGCTGGGCGGAACCAACAACGCCCCGGCGCTGGGGTTGAAGAGGCCGACCGTGAAGGTGCGATCGCCTTCAACCAGCTTGTTGTTGATGACGGGCACGCTGAACGTCTGCGCCGCAATCCCGTTGCTGAAGACCAGTTGACCGCTCACCGCCTGATAATCAACGCCCGCGATGGCCGTGCCGTTGGTGGTGGCATAGTTGACGGTGACCACGCCGGTGTTGGCGTTGGAGCGCACCACCGTGATCGATACGTTGGTTGCGCTCTTGAACACGCCGAACGTCGCATTCGAGAAGCTAAGTCCCGGATCCGAATCCTGCACCACCACGGTCGCCGGATTGGCGCCAAATATCTGCGCCGGCGTCGGCGTGCTGTTCGTGGGATTGAACAGCGTGATGCCGAAGGAGGTGTCGCCCGTGACCCGCGGATCGTGCAACACGCCGACATTGAAGGTCTTCAAGAATTCCCCATTCGTGAAGGTGAGCGTGCCACTCGCCGCAAGGTAATTGGTGCCAGCCAGAGCGGTGCCGTTGGTGGTGGCGTAGCTCACGCTGGTAATCCCGTTGGTCCCGATGCGGCTGAGCGCGATCGTCACCGCGCCGCTGGTCTCCGTGGTCACGAAGATCGGCGAGGCGAAGCCAACCCCCACATCGTCATCGGTGATGGTTACGGTCGCCACCGACGGAATCCCCAACCCCGAGCCACCGGTGGTGTTCGTGAGTATCACGCTGAATTGAACGTCACCCTGCACCTGCCCGTTCTCCACCATCCCGACGACAATGGTCTTGGACAGTTCACCGTCGGCGAACGAAAGCACGCCATTGGTCGCGGTGTAGTTAAAGCCCGGGATGGCCGTGCCCGGTAACGTGGCATAGGCCACCGTGGACTGGCCGGCGTGCCCGTTCGTGCGCACGACGGTCATCACGACCGCCCCGCCACCTTCGCTCACCGTGTAATTGGTTTGTGAGAACTGGAATTGTCCGCCCACCCGGTTGGTGGAAACGATCTTCAAGCTCGCAACGAAGGGGTTGAACAGCAGGCAATTATTTGCATTGGAAAGCAGAAGACTCACGGTGGCGTCATTCAGCATGGTCGGATTATTCAGGATCGGAATTGCCACCGACACGCTGACGACACCCGGAGTGAAGACAACCGTGTTCGTAACCGGCGAATAATCCAAGCCCGCCACGGCGGTGCCATTCGTCGTGGTAGCGAAACTCACGGAAGCAACCCCGTTTGTGCTGCCGGTGCGGACCACCTGGATCGCCGCGGAACCGGTCAACGGGTTTTGTGGTGTCGTATACGTCGGCGAAGAGAAACTGACACCGCTGTCCGTATTGATGATCGTCAACAGCGCGGAAGGCTGGTTCCCCAGCACGGGCCCACCGGGCGGGGGCGGCGGCTGCGGTTGCGGATTGCTCAACGCGAGGTTCACCGTCAAATCCGGCGTGATAATAAAGTCATGAACAATCGGTATCGTCACGCTCTGGAATACTTCGCCGGGCGGGAAACTCAGGTTGGTGATCACACTGATATAGTTCGTCGGGGCGTGGGCGGTACCATCGGTCGTGCTTAAAGTAACCGTAACGTTCCCCGAGGGGGCACCGCTGGTGCCCCCGCGCCGCCGCACCATCACCGTAGTATTGGTGCTGGTTTCCAAGGTCTGGTAGGCGGCTGAGGTGAATTCAAACGAACCCGATCCCGCAACCGTCCCGCCGTAGACTCGCACCAAACCGGGCGCGCTCAGGTTGTCGTAATGAGTAAACCCGCCGCCCAGAACAATCAGATTGTTGGTCTGGAACAGCGTGGTCGCTACAAAACTGTCCGCGCCGGCGCCAAAGTTGATCATGGTGTCGACCGACCCGTCGTTGTTCAGCCGGGTTATACGATTGCGCGTCACGCCGTTAAAGCGGGAGAATTGCCCGCCCAACAGGATCCGGGTGTCTGGCTGAATGGTGATGGACAGAACCGCGTCATCCGCGCCCGCACCCGGGTTGAATGTGTTGTCGATGGTGCCATTGGATTTCAACCGGGCTACGTGCCCAAAGGCCGTTCCGTTGAAATTGGTGAATAATCCGCCGATTACCACGCGGCCGTCCAATTGGAGTCCGATCGCGCGCACGGAATCGTTGGCTCCGGTGCCGGGATCGAAGTTGAGATCAACCTGGCCATCGGCGTTGAGCCGGGCGATATGCATTCGTGCCACCCCGTTGACGGAGGTAAAATCACCGCCAATGAGCACTTTGCCGTCAGGTTGCGGCGCGATGGCGAACACGGTGCCGTTCGGACCATTCGCCACCCCCAGGAAGCTCGCGTCCAGCCCGCCGTTGTTATCCAGCCGCCCCAGGTAGTTTCGCGGGCTTGAATTGTAATTGACGAATGAGCCGCCGATCAGAAGCTTGCGTGCCGATCCGACGAATACTTCGGCCATGGCATTGACAACTCCATCAGGTCCCGCCCCCGGGTTGAAGCTCGAATCATTTCCTCCGTCGGTATTCAGGCGGGCCAGGTAATTCCGGTTCGCGCCGTTCATTTTCGAGAATTGCCCGCCGACCAAAATACGCTGGTCGGTCTGCACCAGCATGGAAAGGACGGTATCGTTGGGCCCGGAGTTCGTGGAAGAGGTGAGGAACTGGGTGTCCAGTGAGCCGTTGGTCGCAAACCGCGCCATGCGCTGGCGCGGCAGTCCGTTTGCGTGCGTGAATGAACCGGCGGCCAGCATCTTGTTGTTGCTTTGCAACGCCACCGCAAACACCGACCCGTCCACGCCAAAACTCGGATCCACGCTGGTGTCCTGACCGCCCGGCGGCTGATTGAACGACTGCGCATCCAGAATCTGCACGATGGAGACAACCTGCGTCGCCAGAATGCCCGAGGGTACCGGGCTGGACAGCGTCAGCGTAAAGAAGAACGGGTTGAAGAAATCCGGTACCCCGTCGTCGATCAACGGAATGACGAAGCTCTTGGCCACTTCTCCGGGATTGAAGAACAAGGTGCCATTGGTGCCGCGATAGTTTGCCCCGTTCACGGCTGTGCCGTCGCTGGTGGCAAAGTTCACGGAAACCGAGCCAACGCTGCCGCCGGAACGCACCACCGTCGCCACCGCATACCCACCGTTCTCATTGACCAGATAAGTGGGCGTGCTCCACGTCAGCGTGCCGTAGGAATCGGTGTTGGTGATATAGAGGGTCGCATTACTGATCGACCCGATGCTCAGCGGGTTGTTCGTGCCATTGAACGTGGCGTTGAACAGGCGCATATTCACGGTCAACGCGTTGGTTTGCACCACTCCGTCATCCAGCAACGGGATGGTCAGGTACTTCGGCTGAACGTCGCCGTTGTTCCAGACAAGATTCGTGCTGAGTGACAAGTAATTGGTCAGCGCAGTGGCCGTCCCGTTGGTGGTGGCGAACTGTGCCGTCAGCGTACCGGCGCTGCTTCCGACGCGATTGACCGCCACAACCGCCACCGGGTCGCTCTCGTTGGCGCTATAAACCGCCGAGCTCATTTCCAAGTAACCCCCGGTGACATCGTTGTCCAGAATGGTCAGCACCGCATTGGTCAGGCCCAGCCCGGCGCCGCCGGTCGTGGTGCCGAGGCTCAACAACACCGTGTGGTCGTAATTGACCTTGTTGTCATCGATGATCTGCACCTTGAAGGAATTGCTGGTCTGCCCGGGCAGGAAACTCAGGGAGCCGGCCACGCCCTTATAGCTGATGCCGTTGGTCGCCGTACCGTTCGCGGTCGCGTAACTCACCGATACGGGCCCGGTGGTGCCGTTTGTGCGAATAATGGAAATGGTCGCCGTGCCCCCGGCTTCAGCCACCACGAAATTGGGCAGCATAAACCCGAGCACACCGGGTGAAGTATTGTGCTCGATAATGACGAACGGAGATTCGAAACGGCCCAAACCCACCCCCAGCGGGATGTTCTCACCACCGAGCAGGAATTGATCCTGCGCACCGGGATTGCTCAGCTCGAGGTTGAAGGTGCGATTCTCCGCCGCGTTCGTATTGTCCAGAATCAACAACCGGACATCATTCTCCGGCTGATTATGATCGCCGTTAATACCCTGGCTGTTGCCCTGGTTCTGGCCATACAGGCCGTCCTGCAACTGCCAGGTGGGATTGTTGTTCGCGTTATAGGTGCTGATCCAAGTCGGATTTCCGTAAGTCTGCGAATCAAAGGTGAAGTCCTCACCGATCACCGCCGAGCCGGGGCCGATGTCGTTCGTGCTGAAGCCCACCGAGACGGCGGCTGGCCCTAGGTGCCCGTTGACGCGTTCCATCGCCACAAAGTAGGAAGCGCCATTGGTGTCGTAGGCCTGGTCCGCAGTGTAGGTGGTATAGGACAACTGGAGGTTGCCCGGCCCGGGCGTGGCATTACCGATGATACGCGCCACATGGTGAGAGCTGTGGGCATCATCACGCCGGAACCCACCGCCCACCCGGGCGAAATCGCCGGCAATTAGGATGTTTCCGTCCGGCTGCAAGGCCATGGCGGAAACAAAATTCCGGGGTTCAACGGCCACATTCCAGTAGTGATTAATCAAACCGGCGAACTGGTTGTAGGCCGTATCCATGAAGCTCGTGTCGATGATGCCACTGGAGAAAATACGCGCCAGGCCCACGCGCCGGGTCTGATTATAAATCGTGAAGAGACCGCCTGCCACGATCGTCCCATCCGGTTGCAGGATCACGCTGTAAACCGTGTCATCAAAACCGGTGCCCGGGTCGAACGACGTATCCAGGCTGCCATCGGCGTTCAGCCGGGCGATATGGGCACGCCCGACTTCCTCCACGGTCTGGAACGCGCCGGCAATTACCACGCGTCCGTCAGGCTGCAGCGCCATTCCGTAAACCACGTTGTCCGTCCCGGTCCCCGGGTCGAAGCTCGTGTCCAGCGTGCCATCCGCGTTCATCCGCGCAATGTGCGGACGGCTGACTCCGGCCACATTCTGGAAGTTACCTGCGATAAGCACTTTGCCATCCGGTTGCAGCAACGCCGCTTGCACGGTGCTGTCAGGACCGACTCCGGGGTCAAAAGACTGATCCAACGACCCGTCCTGGGTCAGCCGGGCGATGTGATTGCGGTTGGTTCCGTTGAAGTAGGTGAATTCACCGCCGATCACGATTAAATTGTTCGTATCCACAGAAACGGTCCAAACGGTTCCATTTGCGCCGAACCCGGGGAAGAACGTCGTGTCCAACGATCCGTCGTTATTCAATCGGGCGATGCGGCTTCGTGGATAGTGATTGTACGAACTGAACGCGCCACCGATCAAAGGACGGTTGCTGGAGTCGATCACCACGGCAGCGACGAAATTATCAGCGCCATCCGCGGGATCGAAGCTGGTGTCCACCGAACCATCGGTGTTCGCGCGCGCGATGCGGCTCCGGGGCACCGTGTTATAGGCGGTAAACGCGCCGCCATAAATCGCCTTGCCGTCAGGCTGGGTCGCCAGGCTGTACACCACGTCATTGGCACCGGGGTTAAGATTGTAGGGAGGCGTTGTGTTCGCGTTATTATCCGGATTGTAAGCCCGGTCGATTGAGCCGGCCGGCGCCTGGTCGAACAGGATCGTCACGACCGCTTCACGCACGTTGCCAAGATGGCGGTAGGTATCGAACAGCGTATTCGGCGGATAATACAACTCCATCAAAAAGTCCTTGTTGAACTGGACGTCTCCGTTGTCGTGAATGGGGATGTTGATGGGCTTCGCCGTCCCGTCATTTGCCCCCCAGCTTACGGTGCCGCTCACCGCATCGAAGTCGGGTGGAGTGCCGTAGTAATAGGGATCCGTCGGAATCGCATAGTCGGAACCGGCTTGCAGGAGAATTTCGGAGTCCTGTGCGTTTGGACCGGCGAACCGGAATTGATTGTTCCGATTGTCGAATGGATACAGGTAATCGATCCGGTAAGGCACGGAAATCGAACCGCTATAGTCCAGGCTTGATCGTAAAGTGAAAACCTGTGCCGAGCCGATCCCGCGCGCGCAACGCAGCGTCGCACGCTCGAAATTGATCATGTTCGTGACGAATTGCCCGGTGTTCGGCGTCGTATCCAAAATGGCGGTGGTCACTCCAAAAATGTTCCCCTGTCGGAAAAACCAGGGCGACTGTACATCCTGGTTCAAGAAACAAACCAGGGCGGTGGAATTCGTCGGCAGAATTGGCGGTGGGATGGCCTGGGACTCCAGCGGATCCAGCATCGCGTTCGTCAACACCACATTGACCACGACGTTCGCAATGTACGGATTCATCGGGTCAAACGTGAAGCCCGGGATCTGATTGGTGACCAGGATGTCCTTGCTCATCTGGAAATCGTCGAAGATCAACAACCCGGTTCTGGCGGTATAGAACGGCGCGGCGTTGGCGTAGTTCGTGGTGATCCAGTTGGTGCAAACCGCCACCGTGATGTTGGTCAACGGGAACGGGGGCACGTTCGTGGACATCGTAATGTTGGTGTTGGCGAAGTTATTGCAGGCCAGCAGCGCAGGCAGGTTTGTGCCTACATTGAATTCGTTGGTGAACGTTTCCGTGACGGTTCCGTTCAGATTGCTGAACGCGTACGACCAGTAGGAAACCACTTCTGGGAAATAGACGTACTGTCCGTAAACGTTGTTTTCATAAAACCCGCGGACCACCATGTTTGTGACGAAATAGTTTGTGAACGTCCCGTCGCTGTTCGTCAGCTGCCCGTACGCTATGCTGATATTTGTCCGGACGTAATTCGTGTAAACGCCGTTGGTCGCCATGTAACCCACCTGCACCCGGCCGGCGCTTCCCAGAAACCGCGTTACCGTCACCCGCCCGCCCGACGTGCCGCTCATACCGTTGCGATACGGCGAGACCACCGGGTAATGCCATTCTTCATCGCTGTACAGATAAAAAGGCGACGTGAACTGAAACTCTCCCGCTGAAAAATTCCCGCTCAACCATGTCAACGTGATGTCACCTTGATCGAAGCCCCCGAAGCTATCCACCGCGAGGTAATAAGTGGTCCCCGCCGTAGCCGTGAAAGTGATGCTGCTGAGATAGTTACCATTGGCGAGGTCGATATCGTCGTTTTCCGCCACCACCTGCAGGCTCGCGATATCTGTGCCGGTATAGGCCCCAAGCAGAGTGTCCGTCAACTGGCTGCCCAAGGTGTTGAAATTCACTTGTCCATCGGTCGGTGCGGTCCAGGCAAACCAGATCGACGCCCCGCCGCTGCCGCACCCAAAGGGCGTGGTGCACCACAAAACGGTATCTTCACCCGGTTCAACCGTCGCCAGGACGTTGGTCCCCTGCACCGACCCGGCCAGACCGGAAATCACCGTCGCGTTGGTAAAATTGTCGTTGGCAGGTTGTGCCAGTCCCGCAAGCGGGATCATGGCCAGACCAAGGACCAGACCGAACCGGCCCAGGGCGTTCAGACTCTTGAGCAGCATATGCATACAGCAGACCTTCACTAACTTGTTCAATGACGCACCTTCCGCCCGCGCGCCTTGCGGGCACACGGGCCTTTTTACCCACTTTGCGGCCTTATCCCCGCCGCCCTTCTGTCTTTTACGGCGCAATTACTCGCGCCCGATAGAACCGACCCGCCCCCGTCTTGAGTGGATCAGTAATCGTCACTCGGCCCCCTGCCGGGCCGCTGACAAAATTGGTCAACACCTGCCAGTTTGTGGACTGGTAGGACGTCGCGTAATAAATCGTGTTGGTAGCCTTCGCCATGGTGTTCCACGAAACCAGCGCGCTCGCCGTCGGCTTGTTCGTAAAGGTCACCGAAAGCGCGATCCCCGAGGGGCTCATGACGAAGATCGGCGTCGGATCCGTGCAGTTGGGGATGCCATTGGCATTCGAATCCAAAGTACAACTGGTCACCAGCGCCGTGTTGAACCGGTTCGTGGTGCTGTCCGGATAAACCAGATTCGTCGAACTGAAGAAGCCGGCGGTGTAGTTGCTCACCCAGATAAAGCGCCCGCCGTTGCGGCCGCTGAGCTTCTCAGCCACCGAAACTCCGTTCAACAGCGCCTGGCCGTAATAAATCCGCATATTGGGATCGATCTGGACCCCGTTGACCTCATCATGGCCAGAGGGCAGCGGGATATCCGACCCGGTCCAGTTTTCCAACTCGAGTGAATCTACATAGAGCGCATTCCGATTGGTATTGATGGTTCCCGTCCCCGCCATCAGCATGACGTTCTTGTTTCCGGGCGCCACCAACAGCACGTCGATATCCTCCGGGAAGGTCTGGCTCGGGCTCGTCAGCGTAGCCGTCACTTTGGCGACAAAACCCGTGGCGTTGGCGGGCACCACAATCGGCGCGGGATACGGCGACGCCAGACCGCCATCCGGAACGTAGTAGAAGTCGCTCACGTAGGTATTCGTGTAAAACGTGGTCGTCAAGCCAACCTTGTTGGACGTGACCGTCGTCAGGCTCCAATACCACTGCGCGCTGTCGCCCGTTCCGCTGTTGGTGCGTTCGTTCACATACAGATTCCAGGTGCCGGCCGGCGAACCCCCGTTGAGTTTGGCCAGGTTGGTGCCGTACGGATGCTGTATGCCGACAGACGGCATATTCATGTTCGTGGAATAATTGGTCGGCTTGTAAACACCGGAGTTCACCAAATTCGGTTGCGCCGGAACCTTGTTTGTCACCGCGTCATCAAAGGTAAGTCTCAAATCGATGGGCGAGAACTCGAACAGGCTGTCAAACCCGCCATTCAACACGATGCGCCCCACGCCGGCGTTATTGTTGAACCCGGCCGGATTCGGCCCCAGATCACGCCCAGCCCAGATGGTGTCCACGCTGATGTACGCTGGAATCGTGCTGGTGATGGTCGTGCCGAGCAGGCTCGCCTGGGGCGGCAGAATCGGGAACTGGATTCCATCGCCAATGGTCCACACATTCTTGTTGGTAATGGAGTCGGCGCTGTTGCTGGCGAGGCTCCCGTCATCCAGGAAATTCGTCACGCTCAGCAGGAAACTGTGACCGGCTTGAAAGACCATGTTGCTCACGAACAAGGAACCAACCGCAACCGATATGTCCGCCTGTGGCGCGAGGAACATGCCGTTCGTCAACACGGCATTGGTCGCGGTCAGACTGATCGGCCCGAAACCAGCGTAATTGCTGCCCGAGAATTCGAAATAATTGGCCCACATCACATTGCCCTGGCTGGAAATGGTGCCGTGGTTGACAATATCCTGGTAAGGCTCGTCGAACGCCTTGGTAAACCAAGGCGGCGTCCGCGCACCGTATAGATAGAGCGTCTGCTGCGCGGCAAGCGTGCCAAAATTGGTGAAAAATTGCAGCTTCGGCGCATTCCCGCTCCAGAACATGTCGCTGGACTCCAGGTTGATCGCCCCGGCCAGGCTGGTGATCGAAGGCGGATTGGTCGTGATCGTCAGCCGCAATGTGTCAGGGATGAGGAAATTCCGGAACACGTTCAACTCGTCGCTGATGTACAGGTTGGTAGCCCGCAACGTGCAATCCTGGATCTGCGCCGGAACCTGGTTGGAGATGGTGGCATTGATCATCGTCACTCGGTAACTGATCAAGCTCTCAGTGGGAATGCTCGGGTAAAGGTTCGTCCACGTCGCGCTGTAACAATCAAGCGTGCCCGCCATGCGCGGCACCACGGGCAGGATCAGATTGGCCACCTGCATCGTGCCATTGCTCGCACGAAGATTGAAATCGCTGACCGGCGAAATAATCTGCGCGTTGCTGCTACCCACGAAGTGATTCGAGGCCGAAATCTGCAAATAACTCTGACCGTCAATCCGCGTCCGCGTCAGGTTCAAGTACTTGTCGGCCGTGACCACCGCGCGGCCCGGAACATTCGTATAGGTCGCCCAGTTGATGGAGGGATTTGGAGTGAAGGACGCGGCAGTCAGGATCGCTCCATAAGCGGTCTGCGCATAAGGAATTGGGAAGCCCGTGCCGTCAAAAAGGGTCGGGTCCATGGTCACATTCGTCATTAGATCCAGTGCGGCAAAACCCGGATAAGTATGCAGCACGGATATATTCGCCGGGTGGTAGGTGGTGGCCCAATTGCCGAGATAATTCGGCTGCGGACTCTGCACCAGGGAATTGCTGTTGAAGGTGAGAAATGACTGGTACGGCAGGAGTGTGTCCTCCACGTAAACCTGGTTGGTATAGATCAATCCATTGGCCCGGTTGGTGAAGAGGGTCTGGAACTGCACGACGCGGGTGTCGGCAAAGAAAGGATCGAAGCGCACTTCGGTCGTGACTGCGGGATTGGTATTGGCTACCAGCACCGCATTCACCTCGTAGTTGGTGATCCCGGTCTGGAAGATCTCCTCATAGTAATTAAACCCGTTGGTCAGCGTGACGAAAGGGACGGAGGGCTCATAAAACAGCCCGTCCACAATCTGAGTAGCTACCAGAAAACCGCTCTGCGCAACGCCAAAACCGAAGAAGGGACCAAAATTGTTGACAGCCACACCCCAGTAATTATCCAGCACACCGGCAATGGGGCTGTCCGCGTTGCCGACGGTCCCCAGCGAGCTTCGTGTCAGATCCACGTTACGACCATTCAGCCCGACCACACCATAAGGGCTGGTCAGCAAGGCACCGCGGTTCACGATATTGGTGGCATCAACCAACAGGTAAACGAAACCGAAAATGTTACAGTTGGTGTCGTTTACGAGGTTGAAGTTGGCAAAATTGGCCGCCCGGCGGCTGACCCCCGCGTTGGAGTCGAAATAATCAAACCGCCACCCGCTATAGCCCGTCATACTGTTCCGGTTCGAATAATTCAGCGTGTTCTGGGTTTCAAACGGCGGAGGCGCAGTAACCCCGAAGCCGTTCGCGTTGGTAATATTGAAGAGGCCGTTGTTGACAAAAGTTGTCGCGTCAATGACGGGAGCAATCTGCGGCGGAGCAATGATGCTTACCACGCCATTGTTGATGTAGAAAGGGGACGTGGTGGCCTGGACCATCGGCACGGCCAGCAGACAAAATAAAATCAGGGTCGTAAGCCGTTTCATGAGCGGAACACTTCGGTTGGGGAACTTGGATCTCAAGGAAGGATATTGATGGTAAAGCTGGTTATGGCAATACGGCCAACCGAATCATGTACGGTGACCGAGAAACTATAGTCACCCGGCGCGACCGGTGTTCCTGAGATGACCCCATCGGATGACAACTCCAAACCTGGCGGCAGGGTCGTATTCAGGGCGAGAGCCCAACCGGAGTAGGGCGGCATGCCGCCGGCCGCCTGCAACGGCGGCGCCACATACGGGGACCCAACTGCGCCCTCCGGCATGGCACCGGCCAGGATCTGGAACAACACCAGATCCGCCAGGTTCATGATGCTCACGCCATTGGGATAGACAATCGGCGCATTGGTGCTGCCATCGAATG
Organism: uncultured Verrucomicrobiota bacterium; assembly: GCA_964448135.1. GTDB lineage: Bacteria > Verrucomicrobiota > Verrucomicrobiia > Limisphaerales > UBA8199 > CAYUVH01. The sequence continues at coordinate 173,095 of CAYUVH010000039.1, forward strand.
AGGCGAACACAAAATTCGTAAGCCCTTGCCGCTCGCCCAACCCCAGCTGCGTGACGAAAGGATCATACGTGTTGATTATTTGCAGGCCGATCTTGTTAAAGGTAATGAACATGTGGGGCTCAATGTTGCCGGGACCGCCCAGCAACGGCAGCACGTTGGCCGTATTGAAATTGTCGGACGTTACTGAACGGAGCAGTCTCGTATTAAGCAAGTCGGCTGCATCGAAGAGAAAATCCGGTTGCGTCACGATTCTCCGCACGGTTTTTTTGATGGCCTGTGAATTGATCACTGAAGTCAGATGATAAACGTTTGTAATCGGCTGGAAGAACCGGCCCAGCAACGAATCATAATTCGCCTGCACGAAGGTCAGCTTGTCCATGCCCTGGCGCAACTCGGTGGAATTGCTGGTACAGTTCACCTGGTAGGTGAGGAAAACATGGTTTGTAAAATAACTCAGCACGTTGACCTGGTAGGTGACAATCGTGCCCGCCACGTTCGTCGCCGCCGTGGAATTGGTTACGCTGAATATCTGGTTCGTCACCGTGACGATGTTGGTCAACTGCGAGCCGATGATAGGCAGAGCGCATTGGTTGGTGGGCAGGATGAAGAACTCCCCGACCACATAGTTGGAAGTATAACTCTTGGTGCTGATGTTCGTGACGATGGTCGTATACCCCGCTGGGGCGAATGGCGGATTGCTGATGTTCACGGATATCGTCTGCAGCTTCACTGGCACCGGACGCGGCGCGGGCAACGACATGATCGGCACCGCGACCCACCCACTCGGTGAATTACTGAAGGTGTAAAGATTGCCGAAAGTGTAGTAATAATAAGTCCCGACCGACGCTGTGACGTTCGTGCCGTATACGAGGTGCGCCGGCGTTCCCACCGGATCCCAGGGATAATTGGTGAAATACGCCGTGGAGTTGGTCACGTAGAAATTGTAAAAGGTATTCGTTACCGACAGAATAGCCAGCCCCGGATACAAGGCCTGGAAGGTCACGGGATCGTTCGTCAGGGCCTGCTGCGCAAACATGGTCAGGTTTGAAGTAAACAACAATTGCGACAGAGTGTTGGTCTGATACACAAAACTGTCGTCCGAAATAGACTCCACATTCATGTTGTTCGTTTGATACAGATACCGCAGACCGCCCACATCATCCCGGCTGAGGGAGGTGACGTAGGTGCCGGGTAAGTACGGCCCGATCGAAGTCACCGCACTGTATTCCGGCGCCAGCGGGTCAACCGGGAAATTAATCGTTACTGCCACCGGATTGGGCGGAGCACCGCGGTCTTGAATGAGATAGGTCCAGCGTGTTCCGTTGATATACGGCGTCTCTTCGAAGGTGGCCGGGTCGAAATTCCTCTGAATGGTTGTGTAAAACATGAACGGAAAGGACCGCCCCGGCTGCGTTTCGCGCGAACGCAACGTCCAGACGTACCGCTCCGGGTCAGTCAGACCCAGCTCTTCCAGAATTGGGTTCAACGCCACGGATTTCAAGTCCACCAGGCTGAGCTGTTGGGCTAGCAGGTTGATCCGCTGTGATTCCAATGGGAATTCCGAAAGATCCGCGCTGTACTTTGAAAAATTGGTAAGCCCGTTCAGCAAGGTGAAGGCCTTTTGGATGGCAACCATGCCATTCGACCCGAAGTAATCCAGGAAGCTCTGGTCCATCGAAAAATAAATCGTGGGCGTATTCCACCTGTACTCTTCGCCAAGGTTCCCAACGCCACCAATATCACCGGGCAGGTTATAGCCAATCGTAGGCACCTGCCAAGCCAAGGCATTGTCCGCGCGGGATGGCAGCGAGGTGTTCGGCGGCGCCATCAAGGACCAGGACCGGCCGGATTGCAGCCCGGCGGCCAACAACGCCACCCAGAGAAATCGTTTGAAAAATCGCAACATAGGCTCTTGCATCAACGAAGCCGGTTTACCCGGTAGTAACCCACTCGGCCCCCGACGCCGACATTCATCGAATCCACAGTTCCCGCAGCAAAACGCGGCGGCCCGACGTTGCTCCAGACCGTCATATTACTGGAAATCTGGGGCTGATAAACCAGGCCCGGCTCGGTGTTCCAATCCAGGAATAAGCCCTGGGGCGTCGGGCGCGGCTTGACTACCAGCACACTCGTCTTGAGCGTGGGATTCGTCCCGGCGCGGAATTCATCCAGCGTCGTCGCCCCGTCCCCATCGCCATCGGCCATCGGCGCGGGCCAGGCGAAAATATCACTTCCGTAATACCGGAGCATCCACTCATACGGAATGCCGCCCCAGCTCAACGTGCCGTAAGTCGTATTTGTGGTCGCTGCCGAGAGCGGAGACCGCCGCCCATTACCCAGCACGTAAGCCAGTTGGTAGTAATAAGGGGTGGAAGCCGCCAAATTGGTCGCCGTCCACCACGTATTGGTCGTGATCCCCACTGGCGTCGGGAAGCCATTGGCGTAGACTTCATAGTTCGTGACCGCGTATCCGGACACTGCCGTCCACGAGACGGCCAGCGCGTTTGAACTGATAACATTGACATATGGCGCGCCCGGAGGCGCCAGCGGTTGAAGATCCGTCCCGAAGCGTTGAGCATACAAATCCATCCCGTTGACGATGCTCGAAAATCCGCACCAGAGGGTCAGAAAGCGACCGTTCCCATCGCACGAAACCGTGGGCTGATATTGGCTGTTCAATATCGTCGTATTGATGCGTTGTTCAGTCCCGGAAAACGAGCCGTCGCCCTGCAGGAACTGCCCGTACACCCCTTCCCGTGAACCATCCTGGCCAAAACTCGTCCAGACTACCATGAAATCGTTGCCGTTCGCCGCCGCCTTCGGCCCAATCTGGTCCCCGGCGATCGTGCTATTGATCCGTCGCACCACTCCGGAGCTGGCTCCCCCCGGATACGGGCGGGCGAAAACATCCCAGCCGTTGATGACGCTCGACATGTCCCGCTCACCCCAAGTTACCAAATATCCTCCGCTCGGGCCCGCCACGACGTGCGGATTGGCACAGATGTTCGTACCGGTATTGACCCGGAACTCCCCGCCGGAGGGTACGCCATTCGATGTGAACAGCCGCGCGTAAATATCAATGCTAGCTAGACCCGTGTTCGGGTCGGAGAATTGTTCTCCCTCGGAAACCCAGACCACGATAAATCCGCCGGTGCTCAACGCGGCAATGGCCGGCGTACGCTGGTTGTAAGTCGTGAACTGATTGATCAAAAATTCGCTGCCAATCTTCGTGCCTGTCGGGGAAAGCAATTGGGCATAAACATCCTGCAAGCTGTTCGCCGCGAATTGCCCAAAGCTGCCCCACACTACTGCCACGTTACCGTTGGCGAGCGTCGCCACCGCCGGGTTGACCTTGGACTTGTTCGTATACGTGTTCACCCGAACATCATTCGTCGGCGTCGTCCACGTACCGTTCGTATTCAGAAAACGGGCGTAAATACTCTGAAATCCCTGCCGGCCTCCCTGCCACACAAACGCCGCCGCGCCATTCTTCAACAGCGCCACCTGCGGCCGCTCCTGGTCGTTTGTTCCCGTCGAATTTACGCGAAACGACGAAAGCGTCCCCGACAAAGTGCTGTCCAGCTTCCGCGCACTGATGCCGAAGCCGTTGCCATCCGTGATGTTGTCTTCCCAGACGACATAGCCTCCGGATGGGGCGATTTGCAGCTGAGGATGGACCTGGTCCCCGGGCAGGATTCCAACCAGGTTATACTCCAACCCATTCGTTATATAACTGGATTGAGCTGAAGCTAGGGAGGGCAAGATTGCCACGAGACATCCCCCCAGAATTCCCCGCGCGAAGAAAGACAACGGCATAAAGTCGAGCCTAAGTTAGCAGACGCATAAACTTTTGTCCACGAGACGTCATGAGGAAATTTACGGAGTCGCTGTGTTGATGTTGGGAGTCGTGGGCACCGCAGTCGGATTCGAAATCACCGGCCCCGGCGGCTGCACCGGAATGGACGTCATGGCAAAAGGCATTTCGTCGGGCGCATGAAGCTTGTTGCCCGCCGGATCAATGATGGTTGGCGTCACAAAAATCATCAGGTTCTTCTTTTCCACCGTCTTGATTTCGCTGCGGAACAAACGGCCCACCACCGGCAGGTCGCCCAGCACCGGCACTTTATCCTTCGAACTGGCGGTGTTGTCCGAAATCAGGCCGCCCAGCACGACCGTCTGGCCGTCCCAAACGTTGACGGTCGCCGTCACCTGGCGCACCCGGAAGCGCGGCAGCACCGTCGGCACCACCACCACACCCTGCAATCCCGCGCCGTTCACGGCCAGGTTCGCCGGCGCCGGGTCATAACCCACAAACTCCGTAAGCGTCGGAATGAGCGTCAGGTTCACGGTGTAGCCATCCGAGAGCACGCACGGCAACACGTCCAGCACCGGTCCCAGCTCCATCTGCTGCGGAATAGGATACACAAACGGCGTGCCCGGGTTGTTATTCACGACCTGCGCCTCCAGGCGTGGAGCCATCGCCAGGGTGGCCAGCAGCAAAGCCGCCAGCCAACGGCGCTTCATCAGGGTGGAAAGTTGGTTGTTCATCATGTCGGTCCTTTCTTGGATGGGATTCGAATATTATTTGGCCAGCTTGCTGAGCGCCGCTTCCAGTTTTTCCAGCCGCTGTTTCATCGCGGCCAGTTCGGCGTCCTTGGCCTGCAGCTGCGCCGAGGTCTGCTTCACTTGCGCTTCCAGCTTCGTATTCTTCTCGTTCAAAGCCTTGATCGCCGTAAGCGCTATACCGTTGGCGTCCACTACGGCAATCTGCTTGTCCGTCGCGCCCAAGTTGAAGGCCGCGCGGAAATCCTGGGCCATCGGACCGATATGACGCGTCCCGGCTTCCGCCTTGTAGCTCCATTCCGTGATCGGCAGGGTCGCCACTTTCGCCAGCACTTCCTGCGGGTCCACTTCGACGAAATCCTGCTTCACGTTGCGATCGCTGGTGGTGGTGCCACCGCCCACGTTGCCGATCGCCTGGCTGAAGTCGTAATCCACGATGATCGTCTGGACATCGGTCGCCTTCATCTGTGCCTGCCGGCCGCTGATGATCGTGACCTCCGGCGAACTCAACTCATCCGCGCCCGTGCGTTGTTCGATGGCCTTGATTACCACGCGGAATTGCGGATCGGTCAGGATCCCCGTGAGGGTGAAGAGCGCATTTTGCGGATTTCGCAAGCCACCGGTCACCAACTGGTCCGTGGAGGAAGGCGCGATCGCTGTGCCGCCCAACACGTTGCCCGGGAAGGTGCCCAATGGATTTGCCGGCGAGGGTGTGCCATTCATTGATGGCGCCGTTCCGCCCTGTGCGCCGATGGTCTTGTTATTCATCAGCGTATTGCCCAGGTACCAGTCAAATCCAAGGCCCTTGTTGTCAATCTGCGAAACCTCGATGAAACGCGCCTTCACATTAACCTGCGGTGGCAGCGTATTCAGCACCTGGATCGCCGAATCAATGAGGTCCAGATCCGCCAGCGAGGCACGCACGAACAGCTCGCCTTTGCGGTCATTGAAAAACACGGCCTTCGGCGGCGCCAGATCCACGCCGACCGCCTCGAAGAATTCGCGGGCCGCCAGATTCACCGTCGAGGTGCTGTTCGTATGCGTCAAGAACTTGAGGCCGCCGCCGCTTTGGCTCGACCCGCCACCGCCACTCCGCCCGCCGCTCACTCCGCCTGGTGAGGGAAGTACGCGCGAAACGATCGCACCGAGTACGGATTGGCCGCTGCTACTGCTGGAACTGCGACCGCCACCGCCACCGCCGCCACCGCCGCCCGAGCTCGAATCTGTTTCGCCAAACACAAATGCACTTACGCTCTCCAAACCCTGGTAAAACGTGTTCGGATCCACCTTGAACGTCCGCGTGTAAAGTGGCGGCGTCTCGTGGGCCTTGAGCGAAAACACGATCGCATAATCCTCCACCGAATACTTCAGCGGCCGCGGTGAAACCATTACGATTGCCCGCAGCACGTCTTCCAGCCGCACATCGGTCAGCGCCGGATCAATCTTAATCTGCAACTCACCCGGATCGATGGATTCGGCCGGCGCCGCCGCCGCCACGGGCAGGCCCGTCGCCGGATCCACCGTGGTCGCTCCGCCCGCCGCCCCGGCACCGGGATCCACGTTGGCATTGATGATGAAATTGAGGCCGCGCTTCTCCGGGTCGCGCTTCTTCGCTTCATCATTGAGGTTCGCCACGACTTCGGACAGTGGCAGGTTTACATACTTGACCGTGTCCAGCCGGATGCGGTCCAGCTTCACATAGATGGCCTGACGTCCCGAGCCGGTGAACACCAGGTTCGTCTTCGCATAAGGATTGGGCACCGGCAGCAGATCACGCCGGATCGGCGTGCTCCAGGCATCCTCCACCTGCGCCAGTTGCTGGCGATTGGCCGCTTGGTGGAAGCTCTGCGCCTGGGCGAATTTTGCCTCCTGGATCAAGCTGATGTAATACCAGGCCGCCTGGTTGTTCGGTTCCTTGCGCAGGGCCTGGCGGAATTTGACTTCCGATTGGTCCAGCTTGCCCGCTTCATACAACACCTTGCCGTCTTGCAACAGCGTGCTCACCAAAATATGGTCGGTAGCCGCGTCCTTGATCACCGCCTGCGTCTCGGGGTCGGGCTTGGAGCCCAGCGATTCCGCGAGCAGTTCGTCGTTCTTGCGCTTGAATGCCATGGCGTCCGGATTGCCCGGGTTGACGTTCAGGACGGTCTTCACCTGGCGGTCCGCCTCATTGTAATCCCCCCGGCTCTGCGCGGCCTGCGCCAGCGCCATCCGCGTCCGGAACACTCCCTCGCGCACCTGCTGGGCTTCGGCTTGCACGTTTTCGATGCCGATCTTTTGCACCAGGTCCCAGGCGTCGCCATAAATCTTCGCAGCCAGCGGCACCTCGTGGCGCGCCTCCGCGGCGGCGGCATCGTTTAATTTTTGCCGCAACTGGATGCGGTTGGCCTCGCGGTAGACCGCCTGGTTGATGGCAGTCTGCTCGGCGCTTTCCTGCGCGGAGGAAGCCACCGGGCTGGCCAGCAAAGTGGACAAGACAAAGGAGGAAACAACGGCTTTGACTTTCATTATGGGTGCGGTTGCGGTGGTTGACTTGTCCGCGCGGTCACGGCGCGGCACTCGACTTCACGGTCCATTTCTTCTGATTAGATTTAGCCTGCAGTGTGACTTCATTCTGCTGGATTGCAACGATATTGTACTCTTCACCATTGAACGCCAACAGCGGCAGGGAATCTTTGCGGCGGTTGAGCCACGTTTTGTTTTCGGGTGCGTACTTCAGGTCGGCGAGGTACCCGTCGATGCGTTTGAACGGCTGTTCTTTGGTCACGGGCGCCCGTTCACCCGTGTCGTTCAATTGCAGAACCAACTGCGCCGGCTCGTCCGGCTTGCCCTTTACTTCCACCAGCGTGAAGAGGTCCTTCTTGTCGTTCAACCGGCAGGTCGTCTGTTTTTTAATGCGGTCGCTCGACTTGGCCGCCGCCTCCCGCTGCACGCCGATCGTATAACTCACCGCGTTATCCGACGCCACGTTCACCGAGTCCAGCGTCAGGGTGAGATACAGTGGGCTGGTCTTCAGGATCGTCACTGCGTTCGGCCCGATGTTCCGCTCGTCAAACTTCAACAGCCGCCCGTCGGGGGTCCTTTGCCAGGGCACCGGGTTGAACAAGCGGTTGGTCGAGGACAAATCCAGCGAGGCCGTCTGGGCCAGGCGCTTGACCGCCCCTTCGGAAATCGTCATGTCCAGGTTGGACAGCGCCTTGACCGGGCGGCTGATGATCCTGCTGCGCTCATCCTCCAGGGCGGCGCGCTCGCTCCCAATCTTGAAGGGCAGCATCGCCGCCGCCGCTCCCAACCCCAGCAGCACCACTCCCAGGAGCACCTTCTCGTAATTTTTCTTGAGGAATTCCATTTTACTTCGCGTTGGCCGCCGGGCTCAGCAGCTTCACCAGCTGGATGGACATCGTCACGGTCAACTGTTTCTGGTCCAGCACAGTCTGCAATCCGCCGCGACTCGCCGCAGAGGCGGCAGCGACGGCGGGCGTCTGCGCGTAAACCGGCGGCGGCGCCACCGGACGGGGAGTGGGACGCGATGGCATCGCCCCGCCGTAGCGATCATCCGCTGTCTCACCGCCTGGCGGCCGCATCGGCCTGGCCGGCGGCGCAGTCACGGGTTGCACATACTGCGGCACCATGGCGGTCATCGTCTGGGTCTCGGACGCCGCCGCGGGCGGAACCACATCCACATTGACCGTCTTCACAATAAACCCATACGGCGAGCTGGCAAAGCCCATCAGCACCCCCGCCAATTCCTGGCTGAAACCGCGAAAAGTAACCTCATAAGGCGTGAGCACCGCCAGATCATTCGTCACCGACCTCTGGTCCAGGTAATCGCTGGCTGAACCTTCCGCGTCGGTGGGCGAAACCCGCTCCCGACGCACGCGGTCCATGTAATTTACCTTCGCCGTAAATAAAATATCCGTGATCGCCTTGACCTCTCCCAGTTGCGTCGAGAGCGGCGCGAGGCTTCCCGGTGGGAAGGACAACGCCTGCTTCTCGGCGTTGAACGAAAACGCATACGTCGGGGGCAGGCCCACGCTCGCGTTGGTCGCATCGCGCTGCAGTTGATCAATCGTCCGGCTCAGCGCCGCTGAGAAGTCATGGTCCGTGATCTTGGCTCCCTCGGGGATCGGCGGAATCTTCTGGAAATACTTGCGCGACTGTTTGATGAATTCCCGAATCTGCTGCTCCTGCTCCCGCGCCGTCTTGATGTTGTCCACCTTGTCGTTGCCCGGATGCGGACTTTGCTTGGTCAGCGAGTCCAGCTCCGCATACTCCGCGTGAAGCTTCTCCACCAGCTCGTTGTTGGCATTGTAGTTGGAGTAGAGATACCACCCCGCCACGCCCATCAACATCAGGGCGAAGATCGTCCCAACCAGAAACCACAGGTTACGCTTGATCCACTCCATACGCTATAGCTTCAGCGGAATCTTGAGTCCGACCGTGATCTCAAACGTGAACGTGCCCGGCGGCTCATCCTGGCTGATCACGCCGCTGAATTTCGTCACTTCCGGATCGGGATCGATCATCGGACTATTCTTCAACTCCTGCAAAACCGCATACGCCGTGTCCTTGTTCGCCTCGGCGCTAACCTTGCTCTGGCTCACTCCCCGGAACTGGAGGCGCACAGTCGCAAGCTCATTCGTGCTATTGGTCTTCGGCCGTCGGGATATTCCGCCCGCCGCCGCCGCGTCGGCGACCGGTGGCTGGCTGCCGTCCGATGGCGTAGCCGGGGTGATTCCTACGGGCGCTCCGCCATCAGCCGGAGGTGGGGGAGGCATCGGCGGCCTTTCACGATAGCGCGGATCCAACATTTGGCGTTCGGCTTGCGATGGGCCCCCGCTCGGCTGTCCGTTGGCATCCATCTCCCCTTCCCTCGCCGTGCTCGACGTGAACTTCTCGATCCAGATCCCCGTGTCCGCCTGCAATTTGCTGCGCGTCAGCCCTTCGGCCCGGATCATGACTTGCCGCAACTCCGCAAAGAAATCGGCCCAGAAATACCGCTGCTCCATCCAGGAGACGATTTGCGCCATCTCCCCGGTCGCCTTTTTCTGGTCAGCCAGCACCTTCTTGAACTTCTCCCGTTTTTCCTGGTCCGGCACGACGATCCGGTGCGTGTCCTCCAGCAACGTTTCCTTGACGCTGGCGAGCTTGGCAAACAACCACCCCATCGCCGCCACCACGAGCACCAGACTGAATACCGTCGCAATGAAATACGGCTTCTTCTGATTGAAACTCTGCCAGCGCAACGTGCTTTCCGGCATCAGGTTCAGTTCCACCGGGCAATGCGCCAGGTTGCGCAACCCCAACCCCACCACCTCACCCATCGAGTGCGCCACCCGCTGCAAATCCTCCAGGTTGATGGCCGGGTCGATCGCGACGTTGCGCAGCGGGTTGAAATATTCCACCGGCACATTCAGCTTCTCCGCAAAGAACTGCGCCGTGTACGGCATGACCGATGCCCCACCCGACAGGAACAACCGCTGGGGTGCCGAACCGCCCTGCTGCCCCCGGTAGAACTGCATCGTCTGGTTCACCTGGATGTGCAGCCGCGTCATGAACTGGCGCGCAATCTTCGAGATCGCCGCCTGGTCCGGATTCTCCGGCTCCTCATAGGCGCCGCCCAGGCTGACAAACCCCTCTTCAATCTTCGTCTTCTCCGCGACGTCGAATTTCTTCTTCGACTCGTTCGCAAAATCCTGCGTGATGGAATTGGCGCCCAGGTTGATGCTGCGGGAGAACATCTTGCCCTTCTCGAAGAAAAGCAGGTTGCTGGTCTTGGCGCCGATGTCCAACAGCATCGTGCAATCTTCCAGCTCGCCGTAATTGTAACGGAAGGCGTTGCACAGCGCCGCCGGCGAAACGTCCGTCAGCTCCAGTCGCAGGTTCGCCGACTCGGTCGCCTTGAACAATCCTTCAACCACGTCCGCCTTGATCGCCACCAGCAGCACTTCCAACTCGCCGCTGCCCGCCGAACCCAAAATCTGGTAATCCCAAACCACTTCATCGAGCGGGAACGGCACATTCGACTTCGCCTCGTACTCGATGATCTGGCCCACCTTGCCCGCGTCCACCGGCGGGAGCTTTACGAACTTGGAAAAAACATGGAAGCCCGGGGCGCAGACGTTGGTCTCTCGGGCTTTGATCCCCTTCTCCGCAATGAGATCCTTCAACGCCTTCTGAATCACCGCCTCGCGTGAACTGTCCTGCGCGCCCTCGGAACCGAGCGGTTTGAAACCGTACTGCTTGAGCCGCAGTCCTCCCGTCTCGTTGACTTCAAACTCCGCGAGTTTCAGGGTGCCCGCACCGAAGTCAACGGCAAGAAATGATTTCACATTTAACATTTGTATGACCGTGCCACCCGCGCGCGTTGCTTATCACTGTCGCCAAATTCACAACGTGCCGTAAGTGTTTTAACCGGCTACGGGGTCAAACTAAAAGGAAACTAACTCATGTGGAAAGCGAAAAAAGTGGTTTTTGGTTTTTCGGCCCAAGGATTTTCCTTGCAAAGGATTCCTTGTGAGTACGGATGCCCAAGGAACCTTCCTAATCCATTACCGCACCCCGCAGTTTGAATCTCGGTTTGTCCCTCAAATTTGGCTCGGTTAGTCTGAAGCTTCCCTGGAGTTTGGTGTTTGAAGTTTATCTGGTGCTTGATTCTTGGTCCTTGGAGTTTCCTCGTTATTGGCCCCACCGTACCCAGCCCCAAATGATTTCTAAAAAAACTTCTTGCACTCTGCGTCCTACTGTACTAATTGTATTAATACAGTTCGAAAACGACAGTGAGTTTCACCATCAACATCACGACCGGTTCCGACAGCCCGATCTATAAACAGATCACGGATCAAGTCCGCCTCGCGGTCGCTTCCGGCCGTCTCGCCATCGGTGATCAACTCCCCAGCATCCGCGCCCTCGCCGAGGATCTGGTCATCAATCCCAACACCGTCGCCCGCGCCTATACTGACCTCACCCGTGAGGGCGTAATCGAATCCCGCCCGGGCCGCGGCGTTTTCATAACGAAAAAGCGCAAAGTCTTTACCCGGGAGGAAGGGTGGCGCCGGCTGGAACCGCTGCTGGACGGGATCATCGGGGAAGCCCTGGCCATGGACTTCTCCCGCGAGGAACTGCGCGAGGCGCTGCGCAAAAAACTCGAACAGTGGCGGCCCGCCAAAGGAGCAGACCATGAGTGAAAAGCTGGTAATCGAAACCCGCGGCCTGACGCGGTATTTCGGCGCCAAACGCGCCGTCTACGACCTCAACCTGCAGGTCCCGCGCGGCTGCGTGTACGGTTTCCTGGGCCGCAACGGCTCGGGCAAAACCACGGCGATTCGCATGTTGCTCGGGCTCCTGCCGCCCACGCGCGGCGAAGGTCGCATCCTCGGTTACGATATCCGTTCCCTGCCCCCCGAAGCCCGGACCCGGATCGGCTATCTGACCGAGGAGCACCAGCTTTACCCCTGGATGACCGTCCGCCAATGTGGGGAATTTCAATCCGCCTTTTATCCGCACTGGAGCAACAAAATCTTCCAGGGCGTCATCGGTCATTTCAACCTGGGCGACGACGCCCGCGTCAAGGAACTCTCCCGTGGCGAACGCGCCGGCCTCGCCCTTGCCCTGACGCTTGCGACCGAACCCGAACTCCTCATCCTCGACGACCCCGCCCTCGGCCTCGACCCCGTGGCGCGCCGCTCGCTCGTCGAGTCCATGATCTATCTCACCCGCCGCGCCGACCGGACCATTTTCTTTTCCTCGCACGATCTCGCGGACGTCGAACGGGTCGCCGACTACATCGCCGTGCTTGACCGGAGTGTGCTGCGCGCCAGTTGCTCCGTCGAAAAATTCCGCGAAAGCGTCCGCCAGGTTCGCCTCGGCTTTCCCGGCACGCCCCCGGTCCTGCCTCCAATTCCCGGCGTGCTCCAGGCCGTGCGCTCCGCCGGCGAACTGCGCGTCACTTGCGCCCGTTACGACGCCGCGACCGAGCAGGCCTTGCGCGCCCTGGCTCCGACCACCCTGGAGACTGTCCCGCTGAGCCTCGAGGACGCCTGCATCAGCTATCTCGGCGAGCGCGGCGAAAAATCCTTCATCCTCTCCGAAACCGAAGCGCCGGCCAAAGTGGAGACCGCCAAATCCTGACCCATGAAAACCATCATTCGCAAGGAGCTCCGCGAACTCTCCAAACTCGGCGTCCTGGGCCTGATCATCCTGGCGTTCATCCTCACCCTGGCCGCCCATAATTACAGCGTCACCGAGAGTTCGCTCGCGCGCGCATCCACCAACGTCTGGGATTACTACCAAAAGCTGCAACCGCTGCTGGCGCCCGGGTTTCACCTGCAAATCGGCTGTTTTTGCGCGTTGCTCGGAGCCGTCCTCGGATTCCTGCAAATTTTTGCGGAACGCCATCGCGACCTGTGGGCCTTCCTCATTCATCGCCCGGTCACCCGCTCGGCCATTTTTTCCGCCAAAGTCATCGCCGGCCTCGGCCTCTACTTCGCGGTCGCCGGCCTTCCCCTGCTCTGTTTCGTCCTCTGGGCACACGCCCCCGGCAACGTCGCCGCTCCCTTCGAATGGTCCATGACCCTGCCGCTGCTGATCTATTTGTTGTTCGGGGCTGGTTTTTATTTCGCGGGCATGCTCACCGCCGTTCGCCAGGCCCGCTGGTATGGCAGCCGCACTTTTGGATTCGGTCTCGCCGCCCTCCTCGTGCCCGTGGCTTTCACGGACCTGGCCTTCTGGCTGGTGTTGCTAATTATTGTCATTGGCCTGGCAATTCTTGCCTTCTCCGCGTGGGGCTCCTTCCAAAGTCATGGTTACTATAGCCATCAGCCGTTGCCCGGCCGACTCGCCCTTACGCTTACCCTACTGCCCGGCAGCATGATGGTCATCGCTGCCGTTGCCATCCTCATCGGCGCCCTCTTCGGCACTTCCGGCTTCTCGTACTCCCGTTATGTCGTGACCCACGACGGCAAAGTCTGGCTGGTCACCTACAGTGCGGACTCCGATCCCACAATCAAAGACCTCGCCGGCAAACCGGTCCTCGACGAAAAAACGGGCCAGCCCATGAAGATGAGTGACTTCCAGAAAATGATCGCGCCCAGCTACCATATGACGGCTCAATTTGGCGCGCCCGGCCCCCTGCGAAGCTGGCGGCACGACAGCTCCGAATTCTTTCAATTCTGGAGCGCCTCGGCGGACACCCTTTGGTTCTATTGGAACACCACCGGGCGCCTCGCCGCCTACGATCTGAAAAGCCGCCGGTTTCTCGGCTCGCTTGGGCCCCAGGGTTTTCAACCGGATCGCGTCCAGGCCCCGGACCGCTTCGATCCGCCCGAGGAATACAGTCCCTGGAACCAAACTCATGTCCTCTACACTTCCAACACCGTTTATTGGGTGAACCCGGAAGAACGCGCCGCGGTTCCCATCTTCAACGCGCCCGCCGGCGACAGCGTCGGCGCCGCGCGCCAGAGCCAGAACGTCCCGCTGCCCAACGCCCTGGTAGCCACCCGCAATTACATTCATCTCCTCACCGCCAAAGGCGATCCCATCTGGAAAACTCCCTACACCCCGGCCTTCCCCAAATACGACCAGATTGAAACCTACTTCCTCGGGCTGACAAACCGCTACGCCCTGATTTTTGCGCCGGCGAATGCATTACCCTACAAGAAACTGCCCAGCGAATTCCTGCTCCTGGCCGGTGAAGGCACCAGCATCACCCGCACCGAGTTGCCCCACATCGAGCAGGTTCAGGTGCACGACCTCCAGGAGAAACTGCTCTGCTTCGCGGCGCCTCCGGCTTTCCTCGCTTTCCTCCGCTTCGGCGAATCAGATCCGAGCGATCGCCTGCCGATGAGCTTGATTGGGGCCGCAATGGCCATCGGCGTCAGCTGCTGCCTCGTGGCTATCTGGCTCGCCCGCCGGTACGCGTTCAGCTCGACCGCTCAGATCGGCTGGACCATTCTCATCCTCCTGACCGGCCTGCCCGGGCTGCTCACCTTCCTTGCGGTCCAGGAATGGCCCGCCCTTGAGCCCTGCCCTTCCTGCGGCAAGCGCCGGCTCGTGACGCAGGCCCAATGCGAGCACTGCGCCGCTCCCTTCTCTCCCGCGGAGAAAATCGGCATTGAAATCTTCGAGCCCCTGCCGAATTGAGTTCAGCTGCGTTAAAACGCGTTATGCCAGGTTAAGACTTCCTTCCCGAGAGCACCGCGGCCTAGGTTTAATTGCCCGGAGCTCTCTGCTCTCCTGCGCCCAGTAATAGCAAAGGCAGTTGGGTTTGCAAGTTCCGGTGGAGAAAAATCCGGGATTCGGAGGAGGATTATTTTCGAACTTTGCTGCGGACAAGAAAGTCCGCGCTCCGAAGACCGGCTTTCCGCGTTACTCCGTCGGCGCAACCTTCAGAATCTCGTCCTGCGTGTAGGGAAGCGTCCGCGTCTTGGTCGCCTCGCGGACGGCTTTCACGCGTTCCGGGGTGACCGGCGTGCCCGTGTTGCCCCAATCATTCCGCACGTAGGTCAGGACATCCGCGATCTGCTGATCGTTCAAGGTTCCCTTCCAGGGCACCATCGCGTTGTTATACTGGGCGCCGTTCACCGTGAGCGGTCCGCTGATGCCATGCAGCACAATGCGAATCAGCCGGCCCGGTTCCGGTTCCTTCAAAAACTCCGAGCCCGCGAGCGGCGGAAATTGTCCGGAAGTCCCCTTCCCGTCACCCATGTGACAGGCCACGCACGTCGGCATGTTGTAAACTTTCTTGCCGTCCACCTTTTGGTCCGGTCCGCCGGAAGGCGGCTGCCATTCCTCGACTTGATGAAAGCTCCGGTAGGGCGAGTAAACCTGCGCGCTGAACCAGCCGCTGCGTTGGTCGAAATAAAGCAATCCCACAAACACCGCCACGAAAAACAGCACCACCAGCCACACCGGCACGATCGCAGCCCCAGACCGTTCCTCGGCGGGATTCGCTGTCTCTGCTGGCGTCAATTTCTCTGGCTGGTGCATTTTGGTTCTACGCTCTAAATCTATTTCCGGCTTCGTGCTTCGTCATGCTTTCGTCATTCGCTCCCGCTTAGCGGGATGCTTCGTCATTTTCAACTGCTTCGTCATTTCGCCGCCGGCGCGTTAGTCGTTGCGGGTGCGTTGGTCGAGGTCGGCGCTTCAGGCGGCGGGCTGTAAGGCGCGTCAAACAACGGAGCCACCGACTTCAAACTCACAAGGTAGGCCGCCAGCGCCACAGCTTCCCGCTTCGGCACGATCTCATAGCCATCCTTGACCACCAAGGCCTCCGGCGAAGCGGCCTGTTCGATCTTGCGCTTCTGAAACAAAAACCGATGGGGCGGCATCGCCGAACCAGGGACCACTTCCTTCGGATTGTACAAGTGCCGCAAGTGCCAGTTCATGTCCGGCAAACGCAGGCCTACGTTCGAAAGGTCCGGCCCGATCCGCAACGACCCCGGCATCGCCGGATCGTCCCGCAAATAATCCTCCGCCACCGAGCGGCGCTTGGCCCAGCCGCGCGCGATGTCCGGCCCGAGGGCGACCACTTCCACGTCCACCTTTGCCCCCGCCTTGCGCAGGGGTTCCGCCATCGTGGTGGCCACCGAAATGATGTCTTCATGCAACAGCGTGCGCGGCAGTTTGGTCACCACCTCGTCCCGCTGAACGCCCGGCGGCAGCACGCCGGCTTTGACAATCGTTTTCACGATCTCGGCTGTATTGGTGCCGACTCCCGTCAGCACGAGATTCGCCGCGTACCCTGACTGCAGCGCCTGTTCCGTATGGCACCGGGCGCAGCCGTTGGCGCGATAAACCTGCAAGCCTTCGCTCGCCAGGCCCGGGCGACCGGACGGATAAAGCGACTCCGAGCCAATGACCTTCGCCTCCATCAACCGCCCCACCTGCATCTGCGGGCACAGCACCATCGCGCTCCACGAAAGCATGAACGCGCAAAATGCGCCCAGGAAAATCCACGCGCCGGACTTCACGGTTTCACCTCCGCCGGTTTCAACACGTCCGTCGTCGCCATCTCCTTCACCACCACGATGCGCGCGCGCACAATGCGGCAGGCCATCCCGCCCACGTTCAGCAGGAAAATCAAACTGCCCAGCAGGATAAACATCTCACCCATCGTAGCCGTCCGCAGCCCCATCAACGTCGCCTTGGTGCTGTCCGCAAAAGCCACGCTCGGCTGCGCCAGCTTCAGCCCCTGCATGACGCCGCCCGCGGCCAGCGGAACGACCAGCAACAGCACGCCCAGAATCCAAAGCCACAAATGCACGCGCACCATTTTCGGCGAGCAAAACTCCAGGCCGGTTACCCGCGGCAGAATGTAATACGTCGCGCCGAACATCGTCAGCGCGAAGAAACCCAGCACGTTCATCTGCAGCCGCGCCGTCTCGAACCACGTGAAATGCACCACCGTTCCGCAGCACGGCAATACCGCAACCACGTTCATCAGATACGCGATCAGGAACGCGACGCCGCCCGCCCGCAGAAAACATTTCGCCGGGTGGGCTGGAAGGGATGTCGAGGCGCACTTCGCCGAACGGCAATACACCATCGCAATCGCGATCACTGGCAGCAGCCCCATCACCGCCATCACCGTGCTCACAGTGGGAATCCATGCCGGCACCGGCGCCGTCAACGGCACCCCGCTCCAGCTTGCGAACAAAATCCACATCCAGAACGCAAAGAGCGCCAGCGGCCGCTGCTCCTTCGAATCCCGGCCCGCGAGCCGCGGCAAAATCTCAAAGCTCGCCGCCAGACCCGCCAGCCCGAGCCAGATCACCCGCAGATTCCCGGAATACCACCACGCAATCACCGCCTGCGTGATGCCGCGCACCGGGAAAATCATCAACCCCAGCACCGCCGCCGAAAAAATCCAGGCAAACCAGAACACCGCCGTCAGCGCAAACCAATGCGAAGTAAGTAATTCACGCGATTCACGCCGGTGAAACAGCATCAGCCCCCACACCGAAATCATGAAGTAACCGAAAAACAGAATAGGCGCGGCAAACCGCGGCATTTCAAAGTCTTCAAACCCCGTCGAGTCCCCGATCAAAATTCCGATCACGCCAACCAGCACGCCCAGGTTCCAGATCTTCGTGCCGACAATCGCCATCACCGGGTTCGCGGTGTAGGACGCTTTCGTCGGCCGGGCCAGCAGCCAGAGAATCACACCCAACCCCGCTTGAATGCAAAAACCATACAACAGCGCGTTTACCGCTGCGGGCTGCACACGTCCGTACGCCAGGTGCTCGCAATCAGCGAACATGTCCGGCTTGTGAAAACGCAGCGAAGCGATGAGTCCGAGCACGGACGCGACCAGCAGCCACAGCGCCGCGCTCAGCAACAGGTGGAAAAACGGCAACCGCGCCGCGGCGCCTTCGTTTTTCGACGAAGCAGCTACGGCCTGGTTGACCTGGGAGGCGGAAAGGGCCGCGCTCATCGGCCCTCCCTTGGAAGGCCCGATCTCATTCGAACGCACTCGGCTTCTCCGGGGCTTTCGGCAACGGAGCATTGGCCTTCTTGACCCGGGCCACGAGATTCGAACGCGCGGCCGCCGGGTTGCTGCCCCATTCGTGCTCCACCAGCTTCATGGCGGTGTCGATCGGCAGGCGCACGACCCCGCGTGGTTGGTCCAGCCAGGCGGCATGGGTCAGCGCATCGGCCTCGGTCGCGCGCAATTCACCCAGCGCCTTCGCGCGCTCCGCCGCCCGGGCCTGGCCCAGCGGCTGCGGTTCGGCATATTTCTGCACCGACCAGATCACCACGCCCGCGATCACGAGCGCGCCCACCACCGCCGCCAGATACGGCAGGCGCTTGCAACCCGGCTTCTCTCCGTTCGCGTCGTTCACGTGTTGGTTCCTTCAAATTGCGGCGGCAGCTCGTGATGTTCTTCCTCCTGGCTGACTTCACCGCCCGAAATCTGCGTCGGCACCGGATGCGCATGGCCCATCGCCTCGATCGCGCGCGGATCCTTCAACGGATACGGCGGGTGCGCCGCGTAACTCTTCAAAAACCGCCACATCAGCAAACCCACCATGAACGCCCAGCAACCTGGCGGCAGCCAGACATACTTGAGCGGATATGATTCCTTGTGCAGCACGGGCATGATGTTGAAGGTCAAATCGATATAGTGCATCACCCACATCAACACGGCGATGGAGGTCATCCATTTGAAGCAGCTCTTCACGTCAATCCGGATCAGCGCCAGGAACGGCACGAAGAAATGCAGGAAAATAATCGCCAGCCCCGCATACCACCAAATCCCTTTTTCGCGCGTCAGGTACCAAAAGGTCTCCTCGGGCATATTGCCATTCCAAATGATGAAATACTGCGCGAGGTGGATGTAGGCGTAAAACACCGTGAACGCGAACATCAGCGACCCGATGTAATAATATTGATGATCGTGCATCAAATGACTGATCACCTTCTTGCGGTCGAGGATCATCGTGATGACATACACCGTTCCCAACGTCATCCACACGCTGCCCGCGAAGTAGTAAACGGCGTACATCGTGGAGAACCATTGGTACTGCATGCCCTTCATCCACATCACCACGCCCAGGGTCACCGAAATCGCGAACAGCACGATGCCGATCGAAGCGTAAAACCGCATCCTATACGTGGGACGCGACGCGCCGTCCTTGTCCTGCTGCAACGACCAGTAGCGCAGCCGGTTCGGAATCAACCAAAAGACCAGGAAGCAGAAAATAGATGCCACGAACCAGCCGGCCGGCGTGAACAGCGGAAACTTCGAGATCAGTGCATGGTCCAGCGCGGGCTTGGGCACATCGAACCAGTCGTAAAGTTTGTCCCTGAAGATCGCCACCGGGATGAACAGGAAGAACACCCAGGGAAACAGGAGATTCGCGATGTGCTCGTTAAAGCGCCGGATCGGCACCGACCAGCCGGCGTCGAACAAGTGATGCGCCATCACCAGGAACCACGCCCCTACGCACAGGCTAAGACAGAACATGAATCCCACCAGCCAGGCGTACGCAAATTCGGTCGGGTTAACCAGCACGCCGATCAGCGCGAGAAGGCCTCCCCCGCCCATCAAAATGAACGGCAGATTCCGCCACTTCGACAGATCCAGCGGAGCTTGTGCTGCTTTCTTCGGTTGCATACCTATTTCTTCAAAGCGCCCCGCAGTTCCTGAGGCAAATCGTCAACATTTCCGAGCCAGCTCAACTGCAGCGCCCGGACATACGCCACGATCGCCCAGCGGTCTTCCGCCGGCACATTCGCGCCGTAGCTGCCCATCAGGTTGCGTCCGTTCGTGATCACGTAAAACAGTTCCCCGTCCGGCATCTCGACCATGCGCTGGTCGTGCAGGTTGCCGACGACCGCCATCGCGCCGATCTTCTTCGTGATGCCGTTGCCGTCGCCGAGCGCGCCATGGCACGGCGAGCAGTTGACTTCGAAACGGCTCTTGCCGCGTTCCAAAAACTGCGCCGTGATCGGCAGCGGATTGCTCTCCACGAAATTCGTGGTGCCCGTCATCTTCCCCGTGTTCACCGGGGAATCTTCGTACGGATACACCGTCATTCCGCCCGTCGTAATCGGAGCCAACCGCGCGACCGTGCCGGGGGGATGGAGTTGCGAGGTCCGGCCGTTGGCGAAAAAGCCGTCGTTCTTTTGCGGACGCAGTTTCAACTGCCATTCCATGTCCGGGAAAATATACAGCGGCGTCTTGCGGAAGTGCGTGCCGCGAAAACCGAGCACGCCGACCACCGCCAGCACCGTCACCACAAATATGCCTAGAAAGTAACGCATTATTCCTCCACCAGTTCAATGTGCGTGCTGCCGGCGGCGTCCAGCAGCTTGTGGGTTTCGGTTTCGGAATATTTCGGGTCCGCGCATTCGATCACCAGGAAATACCGGTCGTGCGTCACCAGCGAGAACCGCTTGTTCTTCAACAGCGGATGATGCAGCTTCGGCAGCCGGTTCAAAAACAGCATCCCCCCCAGCGACCCGAAGGCGCCGAACAAAATCGTCAACTCGTACGACGGCGGAAACGCGGCGAACGGGCTGAACATCGGCTTGCCGCCGATTACGATCGGATAATCGATCGCGTTCATGAACCAGATCATCAGCATGCCCGTCGTGTAACCGGTCACGCCCCCGAGGAACGCAAACCAGCCCACCTTCGAATTCTTCAGTCCCATCGCGCGGTCCATGCCGTGGATGGGGAACGGCGTAAACACGTCCCATTTGCGGAAGCCCGCGTTGCGCACTTTCTCGGCCGCGTGCAAAATCGCGTTGGCCGTGCGGAACTCCGCCACCAGTCCGTATGGTTTTGCTACGGTGCTCATGTTAGTGGCCATGTCCTCCGCCAATTTTCGCCCCACCCAACGGGTGGTGCGGGTCCGACTGCGGCGTCACGCCCTTCACTTCCGAAATCGCGATCATCGGCAGATACCGAAGGAACAGCAGAAAGCAGGTAAAAAACAAACCGAACGTCCCGAGGTAAGTCATGATGTCCACCGGCGAAGGATGATAGTAGGCCCAGTTCGACGGCAGGAACTCGCGGTGCAAACCGATCACGATGATCACGAACCGCTCGAACCACATGCCGACGTTCACGATGATCGAAACGATGAACACAAACCACAGCGTATGCCGGAGTTTCTTGAACCAAAATACCTGCGGCACGACCACGTTCGGAATCACCATCAACAACCAAGCCCAGTTATACGGGCCCAGCGCGCGGTTCAGGAAGTGGAAGCGCTCATTCGGGTTGCCGCTATACCACGCGATGAAGAACTCCATGATATAGGCGTAACCGACGATCGAGCCGGTCGCGAGGGTGACTTTGCACATCAGGTCGATGTGCCGCATCGTGATGATGTCCTCGAGCTTCAACAGTGTGCGCAACGGAATCAACAGCGTCAGCACCATGCCGAACCCGGAGAACACGGCGCCCGCCACGAAGTACGGCGGGAAAATCGTTGTGTGCCAGCCCGGCAACTGGGAGACGGCGAAGTCCAATGACACGATCGAGTGCACGGACAACACCAGCGGCGTCGAAAGACCCGCCAGAATCAGGTAAGCCTTTTCGTAATTGCTCCAGTGGCGGTTCGAGCCGGTCCAGCCCATCGCACCCAGGCCATACATGAACTGCCGGATCTTCGTCCGCGCGCGATCGCGCAGCACGGCGAGGTCGGGAATCAGTCCCATGTACCAAAACAGCACGGAGACGGTAAAATACGTCGAGACGGCGAACACGTCCCACATCAGCGGCGACCGGAACTGCGGCCAGATGGAATTCGCCGTCGGAATCGGGAACAGCCACCAGTCATACCACATGCGCCCGACGTGCAGCGCCGGGTAAATACCCGCGCACATCACGGCGAAAATGGTCATGGCTTCGGATGCGCGATTTACCGCCGTGCGCCAGCGCTGCCGGAGCAAAAACAAAATCGCCGAGATCAGCGTGCCGGCGTGGCCGATACCGATCCACCACACGAAATTCACGATGTCCCACGCCCACATCACCGGATGGCGATTGCCCCACACGCCGACGCCCGTCGAAATCTGGTAGGTCAGCATTGCTCCCAGCAACCCCAGGAGACCCAGGCTGGGAATGAACAGTGCCCACCACCAAAACGGCGCCTTGCCTTCGGTGATCGCGCAGACCTGGTTCGAAATCCAACCGATGCTGCGGTTGTTCGTCACCAGCGGTAACCGCTCCAGCTCCTTCGGCGGACGCGGCACGTTCTTGGGAATGCCGTCGGCGTCGATCATGGTATCAGCGCTGGCGCTCATCAGTGCGCTCCTTTCGCGCCTTCAACTGCGTGGCCGCCGTGCGCCTCGGCGCCGTGGCCGGCCGTCGGCTCCGTGTCAAATGGACTCTGTCCCATGCGTGATTCAAATTCCTGGAAGGTCAGCGGACCGTCCTTCACCCGCGCGTAATCCGGCATCGCGGTGTTCGGGTTGCGCACCTTCGCCAGGTAGGTCGTCCGCGGCTTGGTCAACAGTTCGGGCAGAACATGATAGTTCCGGTCGAGCTTCTTCTTCTTCGAAACCTTGCTCTCGGGATCGTTCAGGTTGCCGAACACAATCGCGCCCGCCGGACACGCCTGCGCGCACGCCGTGGTGAATGAATCGGTCGGCACCACGATGTCGCCGCTGTCCCGCGCCTTGACCTTCTGCGCGATCTTCGCCTGCTCGATGCGCTGCGTGCAATACGTGCACTTCTCCATCACGCCGCGCATGCGCACCGTCACGTCCGGGTTCTTGATCATCTTGATCAAATCCCATTCGTCGTCCGGGCGCTTGCCGAACGGACCCCAGTAAAACTTGCCGATCGGCCGCTTGTTGAAATCAAAATAGTTGAAGCGGCGGACCTTGTACGGACAGTTGTTCGAACAGTAGCGCGTACCCACGCACCGGTTGTACGCCATGACGTTCAACCCTTCCTGGTCGTGCGTGGTCGCGTTGACGGGGCACACGTTTTCACACGGCGCCGACTCGCAATGCTGGCACAGCATCGGCTGCGTCACCACCTGCGGATCGTCAATCCACTTCTCGAACTGCTGCTGGGAATCATCCCGGAATTGCTCGTAAAAATCCCTCGTCGCTTCCGACTTCGTGTGGCCCGCGTAATACCGGTCAATGCGCAGCCAGTGCATGTCGCGACCGCGGTTGATCTGGTCCTTGCCGACGATCGGCACGTTGTTCTCGCTCTGGCACGCCACCATGCACGCCGAGCAACCCACGCACCGGTTCAAATCAATGGACATCCCCCACTGGTGGACGCCCTTCTTCTTCAGCTCATCAAACGGATTCGGATACAGCGGCAGGCTGGGCACTTCCTCCATGTCCATCTGCTCCGCAAACTCTGGATGCTTCTCGTAAACCTCGGCGTTCTGCTCGCGCACCGCCGAGCGGCCTTCCAGCGCCCAATGCGATTGCGTGCACGACAGCGGATACGTCTTGCCGACTTTGCGAATGGTCGCGCCCGTGGCGATGCACGGCGCCGCCGCGGTCCGCAGTTTGTAGGCGTTGAAGCCCGTTCCCTTCCCGACGCGGCCCGTCTTCTCGCGGCCGTAACCCAGCGCCAGGCCCAGCGAATAATCCGCCTGCCCCGGCTGCACCCAGATCGGTCCCTCCACCGTGTGATTGCCGAGTTTGACTTCGACGACGTCGTAATTCTGGACCTTCAACTCCTCCGCCGTCTTGCGGCTGATGGAGACCACGTTGTCCCAAGTAAGCTTCGTGACGGGGTCCGGCAATTCCTGCAACCAGCCGTTATTATTATAGCGGCCGTCGTCCACCTTGTAGTCGCGGTGCAGGATGACTTCCAAATTTCCGCCCGCCAGCTTCGGCGTGTTCGCCGCCGGCAGACCGCTGACCGCATGGTCCACGATCGTGACGGACACCGGCTTCGCGGCGGAGTCCGCCAGAAATCCGTCGTGCAAATACTTGTTCCAGGCATTGTCCATGTCCGGCGCGGAAACAAAACCGCCGAACGTCTCGCGCACGACCGCATACGGGTCGCTCGAGGGCAAACCCGCGAGGCGGGCCAGCACTTCCAACTGCGAAATGCCGCCGAACAACGGCGCAATCAACGGCTGAACCGGCACCATCGTGCCGTCGCTCGTCATCACGTCGCCCCACGACTCCAGGTAATGCGCCGCCGGCAAATGCCAGTACTCGGACGTCGTCTTGCCCGCTTCCGAAGTTTCGTCTTCGTAATAGCCGAGCCGGACAATCTTCTTCGCCTTGGCCTGCGCGGTCGCCCAGTTCAAATCCGCCGGCGCGGTGTACGCCGGATTGCCGCCCAAAATCACGAGGGTTTCAACCTGTCCGCCGTTCAACGCCGACGCCAGTTCCACCAGGCCTTTTTCCTTCTGCTCGGGAATGGCGTGATAAACCACCGTCGTTCCCACGCTGCCCAGCGCCACGTTCAACGCCTGCGCGATCACATGCATGCCCACCGGCTGGCGCTGTCCCGCCACCACCAGCACGCGGCCCTTGTGCGCCAGCAAATCCTTCGCGCATTCCGCGATCCATTTTGAATCCACGCCTTCCGGCGCTTTGCCGCTGCCCGCAGCCTGCACTTCGTCCCACAGCGCCTTCGCAAACGCAGCCACCGCGCTCGCCGGAATTCGCAGGCGATGATCGGCATTGAAACCGGTCACCGTCATCAGGCTTTCGACGACATACAACCGGTTGAGCTTGTCCTCCGGCTTCTCGATGTTGCGGCGGTCGGAAAATCCCTGGATGTTCCGGCGCACGTCCCCATCCGCGCCGAGAAAATCGCAATCCAGCGAAACCACGATGTCCGCCTGGTCAAACCGGTAATACGGTTTCACCGACTGATTGAAGGCCTGCTTCGCGGCTGCGATCGCGTTGGTCTGGTCCACTGCGTCGTCGAGATACCACGCCGCCTTTGGCAGCTTCTCCGCGATGATTTGCTGCAAACGCCGGCGCGACGGCGAAGCCTCGCGCTCCATCAGGAACGCCACGCCCGCCCCGCCGTTCGCCTGCATGGACTTCGACAGCGCCGTCAGCGCGTCATAAGCCGCGTCGGCGGAACGCACGTCGCCCTTGAAACGGAAATTCTTGGTGCGATCCGGGTCGTAGAGATTCAGGATCGAAGCCTGCACATAACGGTCCGTGCTCCCGTTGCTGTCCGGGTGCATGGCGTTGCCTTCGAGCTTGGTGGGCCGGCCGTCGTTCGACTTCGCCACCAGCGCCGTGGCGCAACCCGGTCCCGGCATGGCCGTCGCATAAAACTGCGGGACGCCGTGGATGTAGTTCTCCGGCATCTTGCTGAACGGCAGGATCTGCTGTTCCGGCCGCCGGCAACCACCACTCATCAGCCCAAAACCGCCCAGCAGGAACGAGGCCGACATGATCTTGACGAAATGCCGCCGTGTGGAAGGGTCCGCCCACTCACTCGCTCCTGCCGGAAATTCACGCTCCGCCCACTCGCGGAACTCCGGCGTCTCCGCCAGTTGATCCAAACTCTGCCAGTATGCCCGGCCGTTCTGCGCGTTGATGCTCGCCCCCTTCCGATCTTGGGTAGGGACGACCTGCCGGTCGTCCGCCTTCCCGTTCGGTGTCCCGGCTTTAGCCGGCTTCGCGTCTGCCTGCGTGCCAGCACCTTCACGCCCATGGTCATGCGCGTGGCCGTTTGCCGTCTGCTTTAAATCAGTCGTTTTCATCGATGGCAGGCGGAACAATTTTGCAGCGACTCAACATGCCAGTCCTTCATGGCCTTCTTGCCGAACTCTTCCTGCTTCTCCCGTGTCGGCGGCGTCCAGCCCAGGTCCGTGATCTTGTCCAATGGACGCAGCTTCGTTTCCGGATGGCGATGGCAGTCCAGACAGAAAGTCATGCTCAACGGCTGCACCTGGTAAACCTCATCCATCTTGTCCACGCGCCCGTGACATTCCACGCAGCTGATGCCGCGATTCACATGCACCGAGTGGTTGAAATAAACGTAATCCGGCACGCGATGGATTTGCACCCAATTGATCGCCTTGCCGCTCGCCGCGCTCTCGCGCACCAACGCCAGCTTTGGATCATCCTTCAGCACCTGGTTATGGCAGTTCATGCACAGCCCGCTCGCCGGGATGTTCGAATACCAGGACTTCTCCACTCCGTTATGGCAATACCGGCAATCCATCCCCAGTTGCCCGGCGTGAATGGAATGCGAAAACGCGACCGGCTGGATCGGCTGATATCCCACCTTGGAATATTTCGGCGTCAGGTAATACCAGGCGCCAGCGACCAATGCGCTGCCGATCAGCGCCACGCCCATGATGATCATCATGGGCAACCGATTGGTCCATTTGGGAAATATCGCGGACATTTATTATGTGTTTACTGCTCGCTGTTTACGGAGCGCAATTGCCCGCAAGCCGGGCGCAATTGCCCGCAAACCGAGCACAAAAAATCTGCCTGCTACACTGCCAATAACTGTTCGTTTGATCCGGCGGCCAGTCTCCGCCCTTTCGGGGAGCCGCAATAATGTCCGGTTTTCTCCCGGCGTCAACCGGTTTTCATTCAAAGGTCGGGACGATCTACCGGTCGTCCTTCCCACGGATTGCGGTGCCTGACCACAAAATCCGGGCACTATATTTAGTGAGGTGCCCTGCCCCTCGCAAGCCCATTATCGGATTTATTAATGATTTCCACTCACGTTATTACGATGATAAGAATAACTAAATAACCCCAAATAAAGCATAGTGGGTTTCCCACCCCCACAACCCCTCGCGTTCTCGACCACTCCCTTCAATTTTATTCAACTAGGCTATTCCACACAAAACTGCGCCACAATGTCACATATTTGGAAGGATAATCTATATAGCCTACTATCTATGAGTCACTTACGTAAATATGCCGTTTTCACTTTAGCCTTCAGCCCTTAGCATTTAGCCTTCGCCCATGCGACCTCGTCGCATCAAACAGGTCGTCCTCATATTGGCACTTGGCTTCGCGCTGGCGCTGATTGCTCTGCTTATCTTCATTTCCAATGACCGGCCCCCCAAAATACTTGGCAGCCTCTACCCCGCCGACCTCGACGCCGTCCGCAGTTTCCATCGCACCAACTGCCCCCTCGCCCTCAGTAAAACTCTTCCCGTCTGGATTCCCGCGTCCCTGCGGCATTACATCTCCGGCCGGCTCAACCCAATTGAAACCATCGCCGTTCCCAGCTCCGAACACGTCGTGATCGTCTATCGCGGCTACGAGAAAATTTACTACGACAAAAGAGGCAAACATCGCTTCGGCCACGCCACCTACGATCTCTACAAGGGACCGAACGGTTGGTATGTGCCAAACCTCGGTCTCACGGCTCCGAGCGCACCCACTACTCCCAGTGGCGTGCTGCCCCCAGGTTCCTTCTCCCGACGCCCCCCACAAATCATCACCATCACCAACGGATCACCCGCCGGCATGAGAACCCAGACCGTCATGACTGCCAACGGACCGGTCGAAGTTTACGTCCCGGCTTCCATCGCGCCCATTCCCACAAACTTCCTATCCGCTCCCTACCGCTGGGGAATCAACCCAACTCTTCCAACCCGCTGAATCATTGAGTTTTTCCCTTGTTTGATGGTTCCTTTGCGACCATAAGAGAAAATGTGAAGCGGGTAAGTCTGGTAGTTATGGTCGCGTTGCTTGGTTTGGCCGCTCTACTGGTCATCCTGCTTGTTGCATCGTCCCGTCGTCCGCCGACCGTGAGTGGCCAATTGTCGGCCGC
Source organism: uncultured Verrucomicrobiota bacterium (assembly GCA_964448135.1). Lineage (GTDB taxonomy): Bacteria > Verrucomicrobiota > Verrucomicrobiia > Limisphaerales > UBA8199 > CAYUVH01. The sequence continues at coordinate 200,864 of CAYUVH010000039.1, forward strand.
CGATCTCGCCATCATTCGGCAGGCCCACGGCTCCAACGTATCGACCGGCTTTTCAAAAACATTGGCGACCTGCCTGCCTGCGTCCGCTTATCGCTCAATCTCGGCCTTCCTGAATCCGATAAAATCCATACAAGTTTCCAGTCCCGGCTTCGTGCTCGTATCTTACCGCGAGTTTGGCACACGGCTTGGCACCAGCCGCGATTCAAAATCTGCCTCCTCTCCCCAATACATAATGCTGAAGACCATTTCGGGCTGGCAAAAGTTGACAGTTTTTTCCTCCCTGAAAGTCCTCAATCCCCGCCCAGGTGCCCCGCCGAAAATGATCGACCACAACCCGTCTCTCCCTGTCAACAACCAGCAACCAAACGCATCCTGAATCTGACCGCAGCTCCCTGTGCTCTCGAAGGTTACTTTAGCCTTTAGCCTTTAGCCTTCAGCATTTAGCCTTTTTTATCACTGCAGCTTCGGTATCCACCGCCGAATGGTCTTCGTCGCGTCCCCGCTGGCTTGCGCTTTCTTCAAATACGCATTCACCGCATCCAGCAACGCGTTGTCCGACCTCCGTACCGCCCAGGAGAGCACCTCGTCGCTCAGCAAAATCGGCGCGGCCTCCAGCCCCTTGGATTCATATCCGCCCGCCAGGTACCAGATCATGGATGAATCATCGATGAACAAATCAATCCGCCCCTTGCTTAGCGCGTTCGCTCCTTCTTCATCTGATTTGAAATACTTCCGCTTCGCCCGCGGAAACTCCTGCTGCACCAGCAAATCCCCCGTCGTCCCCTTCCGCAAGCCAATCGTCCTGCCCGCCAGCGAATCCGTGATCAACCCGTACTTCTGCCGCTCCGTCGTGCGTACCAGCATCATCTGTCCGATCCGCATGTAAGGTTCGCTGAACGCCACCCGAAACTGCCGCGCCCGCGTCACCGACATGGACGACATGATGATATCAATCTTGTCGTTATTGAGCGCCTCGATCAGGTCCTCCCACGGCAACTCCACGAATTTGATCGGCCTGCCCAGTTCCTTGCCCAGCGCCTCGGCAAAATCCGCTTCCACGCCCGCAATTTTCCCCGCCTCCTTGAAAATCATCGGCGGCGCCACCGGCGCCACGCCCACCCGCAAGGGCTTCGCCGCCGGCACCTCCGCTGCCCCCACACCCGCAATCATCCACACCAACGCCAGCAAAACCGCGCCCGCTTTCCGCAACAAAGTGAGGTTCATATGACGCGCATATTGGAACCGTCCCCCGCCGGAAGCAATCCCTCACCAACTTCTCTCGTCTCTTTCCTAATCCTAATCCTGATCGTAATCCTAATCCACCTCCCCTCTCCCCATCGATTTGCCCCGGCCCCATTCTCAGCACCCACTCCCTCGTCATCGGACAGATTCGTTAAGGGCGCCGGCACCCGCACGTTAAGCCGCGTGATCATGGAGACTTGCACCGATTTGCCATCCGGCGAAATCACCGGCGTCACGTCTATAGTCGGTCCAACGGAATATTTTTCACCCGAGAGCGTCGGAATCACATCCACCGCCGCCAGTTGCGCCTGACGCCCGCTGACAACGAGCACCGAAGGATTGCTCAAAATATCCGCACCAGTGGCTTCATCCAGTTTCTGAATCAATGCCGCCATTTCCTCGCGCGGCATTTTGTGCGGGCTTCCTGCAATCTCACCATCCGCCTTATAATCCCCCAAACCCAGCGCGTCCACCGCCTCGTCAGCGCATGTGAAAAGTTTCACTTTGATGTACACTTGTCGTGACTGATTTCCGGTGTCCGGCTCACCCGTCGGTGAAAGCCGGTCGAAGCTCGACAACGCAAACGTTCGCTTGCCCTCGGAAGTCTTCCACCCTCCCGTGATCAAACCTTCGTCCCACCCCGTGGTCGTCACTGTCGTGGCCACGTAGGACATTACTGGAGGCACGTTTGAGGCCCATGCCAGGTAAGCCGACTCCATGCGTCCCTCCCTGGCCTGAACTACTTCGACTGTCCGGCGCAAACGCGCGACCTCACCTCGCAGCCGCAACATCTCCGGCGAAGGCTGTTCCGGCTGGGCCCGCGCGACCTTTGCGGGCTCTTGCGCCGCCACCACCGCGGACTGCCTGGCCAGCTCGGGCATTGGCTGTCGCGTCCGCAGCGAATCATTCTCCCGCCGCAATCGCATCGCCTCGGTCGTTTGAAACGCGCCTATTCCGGCGAGCACGACGACCGCCGCCACCGCCACTGCCTTTTGTGTCGTAGTCATAACCAAACCCACTGCTGAGGCCGGGACCAGTGCCGCCCCTGCCGTCGCTGTTGCTGATACCGAAAGCGCCAGTCCTGCCGGCGCTGCGCTTGCTGCGTCCGCGGCCAACCAGGCCGCCAAAGCTGCGGCTGTGACCGGCGCCCCGCGCCGCTCCAGCAACAATCGCAACTGCTCCAGCGCCCGCCCCACCCGCATTCGCGCCGCATCTTCGCTGATGGCAAACGCCGCGCCCACTTCCTTGAATCCCTTGCCTTGAAAAAATCTCAGAAGCACGGCGTCGCGGTCTTCCGCGGTCAGTTCCTCCAGCGCGCCATCGAGCGCGGCAACCAGTTCACGATTTACTCCACTGGATTCTGATCCTGTGAGTTGCTCTTGCACGGACACCGCCATCCCTTCGCGCTGCTGCCGCCGGCGATTTCCGCGCAGCATCGTGGCTGCGTGAAACCGCGTCGCAGTAAAAAGCCAGCCAATGATTAAAATGTGTCCCCTCAGCGAAGACGCCTTCCGGGCCAGGTCCAGGAACACCATCTGACAAATATCCCGCGCCAATTCCGCGTCTCCGCCTGTCTGGCGCAACGCCGATCCATAAACCGGCGGCAGATGTCGCTCCACCAGTTCCGTGAATGCATCCTCGGAACCATTCTGTGCAAACTCCCTCAGCAACTCAGCGTCGTCCTTCATACTTGCTCATTTCCCTTATACCGCCGCCGATTCGAAAACCGAACAGATTTTCTTCGCTCCCCGCCTTGCGAAAATTCCCTCGTCCCTGGTGTCGCTTGCGTCCCTTGAGTCCCTCGGCTCCCAACGCCAGCTTTCACCTTATGGACTTCGCGAGCCATGCTTTGTATAACTACCGTATGACGCGCGCTTGGATCTGGCTCCTTTTGGCCCTGTTGCTTGCAAGTTCCCGCCCTGTTGTTGCCCAGGACAGTCTCCCCAAAACCGACGGCCCACGCCTCATCATCCGCACCGACGACATCGGCTTCTGCCACGGCGCGAACATGGCGTTCAAGCGCATCGCCGAAAAAGGGATGGTTTCGTCGGTCTCGGTGATCGTGAATGGGCCGTGGTTCGAGGAAGCCGTGGAAATCCTCAAGCAACATCCGGAAGTGAGTGTAGGCATCCACCTGGCGCTCAACTCGGAATGGAGGGAATACAAGTGGGGCCCGGTCGCGCCCTACGACCAGGTTTCGAGCCTCGTGGATCCGTTCGGCAAATTTTATGGCACACGGAAGGATTTCTTTTCCCATCGTCCCAAAATCAGCGAAGTCGCGCTGGAATTGCGCGCGCAAATCGAACTGGCGAAGCAGAAGGGCTTGCATGTGACGTACATCGACAACCACATGGGCACGGCCATTTCGACACTCGAATTTCAGGAAGAGATGGAGAAGCTCGCGAAGGAATATCACATCGGCATTTCGCGCTATTTCGGCGAGCAGGACGTCCCGCTGGTTTACGACACGCCCATCGACGAAAAACTGACCCGCGCCCTGAAGAACCTCGGCACGGTCACAAACTCAGCGGTCTACCTGCTGGTGTGCCACGTGGGAACAGACGATGCGGAAATGCAGGCGATGACGGATCACAATCTTACCGGACCGAAGAACATGTCCAAGCACCGACAGGCCGAGGCGGACGTGCTTTGCAGTCCCGAATACAAGGCGGCGCTACAGTCGCGCGGCATCAAGCTCGTGGGTTACAAGGACCTGCTTGGCCAGGAAATGAAACGGCCGTTCGTATCCGAAAAATACGAGGAAGTGGTGGCGAAGGCGCTGGGGAAAGCGCCTTAAAGCCCAATCGGGTGCCAGGCGGTCTTGTATTCAACCGAGTCGAGTATCCAGTAAGGATCTTCTCCCCTGGCAGTAGCCCACTCTTCTTCAGTCAACGCGTGATTCGCGTAGCGCTTGAGATTGATCGCGGAGCCTGCCTGCAACTTCGTCGCGGTATCGGCTGAGCCAACTCCATCCACGACTGCGTTCACGTCCATGTGACTCGCGATGTGGCTGAAGAGATCGGCGCGCTTCCCGGTTAGCAGATTGATTACCCCTCCCGGCAAATCGCTCGTCGCCAGAATCTCCGCGAACGTGGCGGCGGGCAGCGGAAACTTATCCGAGGAAACCACGACCGCCGCGTTGCCGCTCAGAATCACCGGCGCTACCAGCGACACGAGCGGCAGCAATGCCGGCGCGTCCGGTGCAACCACGACGACCACACCGGTCGGTTCGGGTGTGGTAAAATCGAAATGCGACGAAGCGACCGGGTTCACGCTACCAAACACCTGTGTATATTTGTCGGTCCAACCGGCGTAATAAACCAGCCGGTCGATGCTCATATCAACTTCGCGGCGCGCAGATTCTTCCGGTTCCCCCGTGGAACGCGCAACTTCTTGCACCAGTTCCGCTGAACGCATTTGCAGCATCTCCGCCGCGCGATACAGAATCTGTCCGCGCAGATACGCCGTCTTCTTCGCCCAGCCATTGAAAGCCGGACGCGCGGCCGAAATCGCGTCGCGCAAATCTTTGCGCGTCGCGTAGCAAACATTCTCGAGGTGCGCGCCGGAGGCAGACACCGCAGATACAGTACGCCCACCCTCGCTGCGGACGAAGGCGCCACCGATATACAGTTTGTAGGTCTTGCGAACGTCGAGGCGATTGTTCATGGCTGACATGGGATTGAATCAGATTGTAGTTGGAAATTTATTAAGCGCTCGTTTCAGTGACTATCATGGCACCGGAGTGATCGAGTAATATTGTGGGGCGGCCGTCAAATCGAGCGTGGCTTTGCCATCGCCGTATTTGCCCACGGACTTTTTACCCTGGCTGTCCACGATCGAAATGACATGCCCCGGCTTGGGAGCGGGCGCCGGAATCTGAAGCGAGTGCGGCTCGCCCAAAGTCCAGGCAACCAGCTTGCGCCCGTTCTTGCTGCTGAAAAGAAGCGCAAAATCCTTCTCGCTCGCCAGCGGAACCCGTTCGAGAAAAGTGTAACCCGCGAGTTCGTGCGTTAGCGTCTTGATGGCGGCGTAAGCCGGCTTGGGTTCCAGGTCAGATTGCGCGACGCCGAAATTGTGTTCGTTTTCATTGGGGTCCGGGCCGTCGTTCTTCCAGTCGTACCAAATGGAGAGCGGGATGCCGGCGGAGAGATTCGCGAGTTGCTGCCGCGCGGCGTAGGCCGCCTGCGTGTCCAGCGAGACGCCATTCACGTGCGTGGAGTAACCCCATTCTCCGCTGAGAATCGGCAGATTGGCTTTTTCCGGCGAGAGCGCGTGACGCTCGATCATCGCGCGCAATCGACGGTAATCAGGCAACGCGGTTTCGGGCGGCGTGGTGGCGGACCGATAAGGATGAACACTCACGCCGTCAAGGTTCGTCAGGATGCCCGAGCTTAGAAACTTTTCCAGGAACTCCCAGGGGAAAGCCGCTGAAGCTGGCCCGACGATGGTTGCGTTTGGAACCGCTTTACGGATGGCCTGGCTGGTCGCGAGCGCCAGCGCGGTGTATTGCTGCGCGTCCGGTTTCGGCGCCCAAAAACCGCCGTTGGGCTCATTCCAGATTTCCCAAATGACCCGCTCGTTCTGGTAATGCTTTGCCGCCGCGGCAGCCCAGCGGGCAAAGGCCGCGATGCTTTCGGGATGCTGTGGCGAAGCCGTGGCGCCCTGCGGTGCGCCGGTGATGGGATTGGCGGCGGTGACTGGTTTTTCGTAAATGGGATTGGAGTAGTCAAGAATCAGGATCGCGCCGATGTTCCGTTTAGCGAGGTTGCGCAGCAATTCATCATACGCGGCCCATTTGTATTCACCGGCTTTCGGCTCGGTCACCTCCCAATGAAAATCCATCCGCACAAACCGAAATCCCGCCGCGGCGATCAGATCTAGGTCGCGTTCCTGCCCGGTGACAAAATGAATATTGACGCCGACCCCATCGGGAACGACGGGCTTGGGTATGTTGGACGCCCAGGCAACCACCGGCATTACGCACACTAGAAGCAAAATTTGTAGTCTCAACATAAAATGCAGTCCGCGGTGCCCTCGCTTCGCTCAAGTCAGCTCAACTTGAGGTACGCCCCCAGCCCCTGCAACCCGCCTTCGCGGCCAAAACCACTTTCCTTGTAACCGCCGAACGGGCTCGTCGGGTCGAACTTGTTATAGGTATTCGCCCAAATCACGCCGGCACGGAGATTGTTCACCATCTTGAAGATCTTGCTGCCCTTGTCGGTCCACACGCCCGCGCTCAGGCCGTAGGGAATGTTGTTGGCGCGCTCGACCGCTTCCTCCGGCGTGCGGAAAGTCATCACGCTCAGCACCGGGCCGAAGATTTCCTCCTGCGCCACGCGATTGGCGGTCGTGACGCCGGTGAGAAACGTCGGCGGAAACCAATAGCCCTTCGACGGCAGCGGGCAACTCGACTGCGTCACTTCCGCGCCTTCGTCCACGCCGCTCTGCACGAGCTGTTTGATCTTGTCGAGTTGCGCGCGCGAGTTGATCGCGCCGATATCCGTGTTCTTGTCCAGCGGATTGCCAACGCGCAGAGTCTGAATCCGATCGCGCAGCTTCTTGATGACCGTCGGATAAATCCCCTCCTGCACGAACAACCGCGACCCGGCGCAACACACATGGCCCTGGTTGAAATAGATTCCCGCGATCACGCCTTCGATGGCCTGGTCAATTGGCGCGTCCTCAAACAAAATATTCGCGGCCTTGCCGCCGAGTTCGAGGGTGAGTTTCTTCTTCGTGCCCGCCACCGCCTGGGCGATGCGCTTGCCGACCTCGGTGCTCCCGGTGAACGCGAGCTTGTCGACGTCTGAATGATTCACCAACGCCGCGCCGGTCTCGCCGGCGCCGGTGACAATATTGACCACACCGTCCGGCAATTCCGCCTCCTGAAAAATTCGGGCGAGTTGAATCGCCGTAAGCGAAGTCGTCTCTGCCGGCTTCAGGACGACGGTATTGCCGCACGCGAGCGCGGGCGCAATCTTCCACGCGGCCATAAGCAGCGGGAAATTCCACGGGATGATCTGTCCCGCCACGCCCAGCGGCGCCGGCGTCTTGCCCGGAAACGCGTACTTCAACTTGTCCGCCCAGCCTGCGTAGTAAAAGAAATGGGCGGCCACGAGCGGCAAATCCACATCTCGGCTTTCCTTGATGGTCTTGCCGCCATCCATCGTTTCGAGCACCGCGAGTTCACGGGACTTCTCCTGGATGAGGCGGGCGATGCGATAGAGATATTTTGCTCGTTCGCGGCCCGGCATCTTGCCCCAGACATTTTCATAGGCGCGCCGGGCGGCCTTGACCGCCTTGTCCACGTCGGATTCGCTGCCGAGCGCGATCTCCGATAGCTTGGCTTCCGTTGCAGGATTGATGGTCTCGAAATATTTGCCCGTGGATGGCGCGACGAATTTGCCGTCGATGAACAACTCATGCCGGGGCGGAAGTTTGATGTAATCGGAACTCTCCGGCGCGGGCGCGTATTCCCATTTGTTTCCGAAGTTCAACCGGCGGTCTTTCGCGGGCACGAACGGCCGGGCCGCGGCGGCGCGGGCAATGGGCAACGCGCGAGCCGCTTTCGCCGCGGCGCGCACTGGGGAATTCTTGGCTTTGGATTTCATGGTCGGGTCAAAATCGAATCGTACAAGCTTCAGGGCAGGGAGAAATAATCGGCGCTCTGGTAATTGCCATCCACCAGCTTGGCGACCTGCATCAGCACATCATTCAACAGCGTGCTCGCGCCGAAGCGGAACATGTCCGGCGTTAACCAGTCATCACCCAGGGTTTCGCGCACCATCACAAGATAGGCGAGCGTCTGTTTGGAATTCTTGATGCCGCCCGCGGGCTTCATGCCGATGCGTATGCCGGTTTCGAAGTAGTAATCGCGAATGGCTTCCAGCATCACCAGCGTGACCGGCAGCGTCGCCGCCGGCTGAACTTTCCCGGTGCTGGTCTTGATGAAATCCGCGCCCGCATCCATGGCGATGCGGCTGGCGAGGCGAACGTTGTCGTAAGTCACCAGTTCGCCCGTTTCCAAAATCACCTTCAGGTGCGCCTCACCGCAGGCCTCCTTGACGGCGGCGATTTCGTCGTAAACTTTTGCAAAATCACCGGAGAGGAATGCGTTGCGATCGATGACCATGTCAATCTCGTCCGCGCCGTCCCCAACCGCGCGCCGGGTCTCTTCCAGCTTGGTCCGCAACGGATACTGGCCGCTCGGAAAGCCCGTCGCCACCGAAGCCACATGCACACCGCTGTCACCCACGAAAGCGCGGGCATAGCGTACCATGTTCGGATACACGCACACGGCCGCGCAGGACGGCACGTTATACTTCGCGTCGGCCGGCTGCAGCGCCTTGCGGCAGAGGTAAGCCACTTTCCCGGGGGTATCCTTCCCCTCAAGCGTGGTAAGGTCCATCATCGAGACCGCCATCTTGAGCCCGGCCAGCTTCGCGGAGGTTTTGATGCTGCGTTTCGTAAATGCCACCGCGCGTTCCTCCGCCATCACCTGGTCCACGGTCGAGACGCTGGCCAGCCGCACCGCCGAACGCGGCGGAAGCAATGATGTCGTGCCGTTTGAACGCGGAGAGAGGTTCGTTCGGCCGGAGGTTCGCAGAGCCGGGGCTTTCATAAATGATGGCAAAATCTGCTCCGAAGGGCCTGGAAGGTCAATGAAGTTCGTGGCCGAAGCCGTCAAACCAGGTGGGACTTGGAGTGCATCTTTTCCAAGGTGGGGCGCGTCACTCCGTGCGCGTCATCCAACGACTTCGAGCATGCGAAGGGCTCAACGCAGCCGTGGCGCTCACGGAGTGCGCTCCCTACCTCACAGGATACATTTTCTGCCGCTTCTCAATCGCAACTTGGTCCAATCAGGGATCACGCAAGGGTTGCCCGGACCGATACAGGTTAAGGCGGACACGGGCGCTTTGAATCAAATTTGTCCGTCCGGAGACGGTGGCAAACTGAAGCGCCTTTTCCGCCGCGGCAACCGCTGACTTGTAATTCCCATTCTCCGCCTGGGCTGCGGCGAGCGTATGCAGATACCAGAGATTGGTGCCGCTCGTCAGGGCATTGGCCCGCTCCGCGTAGCGTACCGCCTCCGGTCCATTCCTTAATTCCGCGCCGCGTTGCGTCGCCAGCAGCCATGCGAGGTTGTTCATGACTGGATCCCAATCGGGCTCCAGCTCCAGCGCCGATTTGTATTCCACGATCGCCTCCTTGATTTTCCCCGACTGCAAATACACATCCGCCAGGTTTTGTCGCGCGAGGGAATTTTTCGGCGCGAGCTTCACGGCCGCTTCAAGATGGGGCAGTGCTTCGGACGCATTGCCCTGTTCCAGCAGCGCCTTGGCCAGGGTCACGTGCGCGTTCGCGTAGGACGGACGAATCTCCAGGGCGGCCTGACAATGCTCGATGGCCTGACGGAGATATTCCTGCGCCGACTCGCTGCCGCCGGCGGCGCGCGCAACGCCCGATTGGACGCGCTGGTCTTCCAGCGACCCATTTCGCAATTGCTGGTAACGCTCCAAATCGTAAACCCCGAGGTTGTGGTGCGCCACCCAGTTGCCGCTGGTGACCGCCGCGGCGCGCAGAAAGAGCGTCTCGCTGTCGCGCCAATATAAAAGTTGTGCGTGCGCGGCCACCGCGCAGGCAATCAACAAGCCCACCGCTGCCGCGCGCGGCGCCCAACCCGACCCCAAAGCCCGCTGCGCGCCCCACACCGCCATTACAAATATCCCGATGATCGGGAGGTACATGTAGCGATCGGCCATGGCCTGCATGCCCACCTGCACTATTCCAATCACCGGTACCAACATGCCGAGAAACCAAAACCAACCCACGGACAGGAACGGAGATTTTTTCGCCAGCAGGCAAACGCTGATGGTGACCACCAGAACAAAAACACCAGCCGCCACGACGGCGACGAGCGGCCAATGCGCCGGGTGCGGATAGAAGACGGCGAGATCAACCGGCCAGAATGTTTTCGCCACATAGCGGAAACAGGAAACAACCGCGTTGCCAAAGCGCGCCGAAAAAGGCAGTGCCCGGAAGTAACCCATTGCTCCTTGTTGAACTGCCATCGTGGCGATGCAGGAACCTGCCGATAGCGCTATAAAGGGAATCTTTTCCAGGATCACCCTCCCCTGTAACCCAAACGGTTTCGTGAATCGGTGCAGTGGCCAGTAATCGAGCAAGAGCATGACGAAGGGCAAAGTCACGAGCATCGGTTTGCTCATGAGGCCCAAGGCAAACAGCACGAGCGAGCCCCCGTACCAGGTCCAGCTTCGGTGTCCTTGCACGTATTTCACGTAAGCCAGCAGGCTCAGCAGGCCGAAAAAGGCGCTCAGCACATCCTTGCGTTCCGCCGCCCAGGCCACGGATTCGATGTGCAACGGATGCAACGCAAAAAGTCCGGCAACCACGCCGCTGCGCCACAAGGTGCCCGTCATTTGAGCGAGCAATAAAAAAAGCAGAATCGCGTTTGCGATGTGCAGTCCCAAATTCACTAAGTGATGTCCGGCGGGATTCAGTCCGAACATCTCCACGTCCACCATGTGTGACATCCAGGTGACCGGGTGCCAGTTGGAGGCGTAGCCGGTGGTGAAAGCCCATTTCAGGCCCTCCATGGTGAGACCGGCTTTGAGGTGGGGGTTGACGAGGATGTATTCCCCATCGTCGTAATTGACGAAATCGTTCCTCCGAAGCGGCCAGTAAACGGCGAGGGTGGCGAGCGCCAACAGAAAACCGACGAGAACTCTACTCCGAATGCTGCTGGGAAAAGCTTTGCTCAAGCGCGGGGCAGGATGCTACCCGGGCGAAAAACGGGCAAGCGGCGAAAATTCAAACTTGCGTCCCGTCCAGCCCATGAGGGACGGAACGCCGAAACGCGGGTCACCGGCACCCGCCCAATAACTCTCTCCTCAGGCCGAGGCCCGGGGCTGGGCTACCGGGGCGCGTACGGCTTCGTTGCCGGCGACTCCGGTTCCTTCGCAGGTCGGGCACACGGGCGGCGCGTGGCGGATCAAATGATAGATGTAGTCCTTCAGCTTCGCCCGGCGCATCTTCAACTCCTCGATCTCCTGGTCGGTGGCGAAGTCAATTTCCTCCTCGATGCGATAGATGGAATCGTCGAGGCGATGGTATTCGTCAAACATGTTGCGGAAGTGATCGCTCGCGCCTTTGAGGCGGCGGATCACTTCGCGGTGTTCCGGGAATTCACGCAGTATCGGATGATGCAGGTCCATGGAAGTATTCTCCCGTTATTTGGTTTTCGTGGTGATATGTATACAGAAATCCGGCCCGAAAGTGCCTGGTGAAACTCTCTCCTCGCAGCCGGCGATGAATCCTTAGGCGACCCGTCCATTCGCATTCTGTGCCGCCGGTTTCGGTGGCCCGGGAATCGAACGATGCGGATCGCAGCAAGTCCATTCGTGACTCCACCCAAACTGGCGAAGTCGCCTTGAATCTAATGGATAAGGGCCAAAGAGTAAAGAGATTTCTGCCGGGGCAGCCGAAACTCGCTGATAATAAACCCCTTTTACGCGGCGGCGTATTCCATGCCGACCAGACAAACGTCATCGGTAAAACCGCCCTCCGCGGAGAGCTGGCCCATCTGGACGATGAGTTGGTCAAAAAGCGCGCCGGCGGGGAGGCGAAGTCGCTCCTGCACCTGCCGCGCGAGCAGGGCCGGCGAATAAAACTCACCCTTCTTGTCCTGGACTTCGTACAAGCCGTCAGTGAATAGCATTAGCAGATCGCCCGGTTCCAGTTTGGTCGTGGAACTCTGATAAGCAAAGCCCTCCATGAATCCCAACGCCGGTTGGCTGACTCCGGACGCATTCAAAAGTGGGACGACTTCCTTCCTCCCGCGCCGGATGTGCAACGGCTTGGGATGACCGGCGTTCGCGTAGCGGATTTCGCCGGTCTGGGCATTCGCCACCGCGTAGATGGCGGTGGTGAGGAGCGGGGTTTCGGAGTCTTTGAGGATGGTCTGTAAATCGTTGTTCAGGCGGGTAAGGAATTCGCCTGGATCGGCGGCGGCTGGTTTCAGTTCCTCCACCAGGGCGCGAATCATCGCCGTGACCAGCGACGATTGCACCCCGTGTCCCGCGACGTCGCAGAGGAAGACCGCCGCGTCCTTTTCCGACAGCGCCGACACCGAAAAGAAATCGCCACCGACCGCATCGGTCGGCAGATATCGATGCGCAAATTGCAGCGTGCTGGCCTCCGTCGGCGCGCCAAAGTGCGGATACTGTTGCGGCAGCATGGTGAGCTGGATCTGCCGCGCCATGCGAAGATCATTTTCCATCTGCGTGTTGCGGATCTGCAACTCTTCCCGGCTCCGCGCAAGAAGCGTATAAGCGCGTTGCAACTCCTCCTGCGCCACCCGCTCCTTCGTGATGTCCCAAAAAATTCCCTGCAGCCCCATGACCTCGCGCTCGTGGCTGTAAATGGGCGTCTTCACCACCTGCACATACATTTTGTCGTGGCCGGGCGCCTGGTGTTCTTCGACGGTTTCGTAAGGCGTGCCGGTGGTGAGGACCTTGCGGTCATCCTCCTTGTATTTGCGGGCGAGCTCCGGCGGGAAGAAATCCGCATCGGTCCTCCCAATGATTTCCTCGAGCGTGCGGCCAAGGATGCGGCAGAAGTGCTGGTTCGCGAAGGTGAACCGGCCCATCACGTCCTTGCGAAAAATATTCTGCGGCAGCGTCTCGACCAGCGAATGATAGAGCGCCTGGGAATGCCGGAGCTTTTCCTCGGCGTGTCGCCGCTGGGTGATGTCTTCGACCGTGCCTTCGTAATACAACAACCGTCCGACCGAATCGCGAATCGCGCGGCAATTCTCCGAAATCCAGATCACCGTTCCGTCCTTGCGAAAAATCTGCGACTCAAACGCGGTGATGGTGTCGTTCTCCTGCATCTGGCGCATGAATTCCCGGCGCCGGTCTTCCTGCACATACAACCGCCGGCCGATGTCGGTGATCCCCGACATCAATTCATCCGGCGAGTTGTAGCCGTAAATGCGGGCCAGCGCCGTGTTCGCCATCAGGTAACGGCCGTCCTCGGTGGTTTGGAAAATGCCCTCGACCAGGTGGTCGAACAGGCCGTGATATTTTTCCTCCGCGTTGCGCAGGACCATGTCCATCCGATGCCGCTCCATGGCGTAGCGGAGGGAACGCTCGAGCCAACCCGGCGTAAGCTGCCCTTTCACCAGGTAATCATGCGCGCCGGCGTGCAGCGCCTCGAGCGCCACGGTCTCATCATCGGATTCGCCGGCGGCGATGATGGGCAGTTGCGGCCGCTTGGCTTTAAGGACGGGAATGTTGCCAAGACCGGCGCCATCGGGAGCAGCGATGTCGAGCAACACGGCGTCAAAATCCTGGCGGTCGAGGACGGAGAGCGCGCTGCCGAGGTCGGGCGTGCCGGCCAGTTTAGCGGAGAGATCGCGCGCCTGGCCCATCATCTCTCCCACGTAACGGGAAAAACCGTCGTCCGGCTCAATGAGCAAAATCTTCAAAGTCCCCTGCGCCATGGCATCTCGAGTTTCGGCGGCGTGCGGCTTGGATTCGGCCCGCACCGCCAACCGCACCTTCGCAGCAATGTCCGTGCCTCGCAAGCGGTTTGAGAAACTGCGTGCGCGAAGCCGTTTTCTGCGGTAAGGAAAAGTTGTGACGGCCCCGCGTTCCATCCAAAACCTGGCGCTCATTGGCTTCATGGGCATCGGCAAATCCACCGTGGGCCGCCACGTGGCCGAGACACTGCACTACACTTTTCTCGATACGGATAAAGTCATCGAAGCGCGCGCGGGGAAAACCATCAGCGATATTTTTGCGCAGGACGGCGAGCCCGCCTTTCGCGACTTGGAACGCCGCATCGTCGAAGAACTCACCCGCCGCACGAACACCGTCATCGCCACCGGCGGCGGACTCCCAGTCAACGAAGCCAATCTCGCCAGCCTCAAAACGCATTGCCTCGTAGTTTGCTTGTGGGCCTCGCCCGAGCACATCTGGGAACGCGTGAAAGCCCACGACCACCGGCCGCTCCTCAAAGATCCCGACCCGCAGGCGCGCATTCGTGAATTGCTCGCGACGCGGGCACCATTCTATCGGCAGGCCGATGTCCTGATCAACACCGATGCCCGTTGCACCCGCGAAGTAACCAACCAGGTGATCCATCAATTCCGCACTGCACAGGCAGCACATCCAACGGCTGCGAAAGCATGAGGCCGCCCTCTGGCGCAAATTCCGAAAACCTTTTCGTAGCAGCCGAGGTGACGAGGCTCATACTTTTCATCCACCCGCACCAGCCGACTGCTCCACTCGCCGACAGAGACCCAAACCGTCCAATCGCTCTCTCTCCCTGGGGGAGAGGGCTGGGGTGAGGGCGGGCTTTTTGTCTAATTTCAATCACTTAAATGCCGGTCGCCTCCGAAAACCCGCTCGCTTTGAAAGAAACCATCCGGCAGCACGCCCTTGAACTGGGCTTCGACGCCTGCCGTTTCACCACCGCCGCACCGCCGCAGTCCTCCGAACACTTCCAACGCTGGCTCGCGGACGGACGCCACGGCGAACTCGGCTACCTTCAGCGCAACGCCGCCAAGCGCGTTCAACCGCAACTCGTCCTTGATGGCGCCCGCAGCATCGTCTGCGTGCTTGCCAGCTACCATTTCGCAAATGGACCTGCCCTGCCCGCGAAGGAGAATAAATTCGGTTGGATCGCCCGCTACGCCCGCGGTCCGGATTACCACGATATCCTCGGCGAAAAATTGGACGCGCTGTCTTCCTTTTTGGACGAACTCGGCGGCCCGGGCACGCGCTCGCTGAGCTACGTGGACACCGGTCCGATCCTGGAGCGCGACCTTGCCCAACGCGCCGGCCTCGGCTTCATCGGCAAGCACACAAACGTCATCAGCCGCGACTTCGGCAACTGGACCCTCCTCGGCGAGATCCTCACCACCCTCGATCTTTCCCCGGACAAGTCCGAAAAAAATCGCTGCGGTACCTGCACCCGCTGTATCACCGCCTGCCCCACGAACGCCATTCCCGCGCCCTTCCAACTCGACGCCCGCCGTTGCATCTCCTATCTCACGATCGAATTGAAAAGCTCCATCCCCATCGAACTCCGCCCCGCCATCGGTGATCGCATCTTCGGCTGCGACGATTGTCTTGCCGCCTGTCCCTGGAATCGATTCGCGAAGGAAGGTCGCCTGCTGAAGGAACACGCGCGCCCCGACCTCGCGCAGTTGGATTTGGTTGAATTATTGTCGGTGGACGAAGCCGAATTCGCCCGGCGCTTCGCGGGCACGCCCATGAAGCGCGTCAAACGCCGCGGGCTGCTGCGAAATGTTTGCGTGGCGCTGGGCAATATCGGCGATGAAAAGGTATTGCCTGCGCTCGCGAAAGCAGCGACGGATGCCGAACCACTGATTTCCGAACACGCCCTGTGGGCCATCACGGAAATCGAACGCCGCCTACGGCGCTGACACCATCGGCCGTTTCGCGTACGGCAATTTCCACGGCCCGCGATAGTCCACGCTCACCAGCTTGTCGGCTTCCTTATCGTCCGGGATTTCTTCCTTTTCCGGGTCCCACTTGATTTTGCGTCCCGTGCGATACGCGATATTGCCGAGGTGCGCCACGGTGGACACTTGGTGCCCAACGTCCAAATTCAGCACCGGCTGCTTTCGCGACTTCACGCACTCCAGGAAATTCCGCACGTGCGCCGGACGCGGATCGCCGCTGCCGGGCTTCCTGAAGGCGTCGAGGTTGGCCTGCTTGCGCTCGGGCTTCAGCTCCCAGCCTTCGTCGTTGAGGATGATGTTGCCCTCCGTACCATTCCATTCGACGCCCCAGGAGCGATTGTTCAGGCCGTTGTTCAATCCCGCCTTGTGCTCCCAGATCAGTGTGAAGCTCGGAAACTCATACACCGTCACCTGCGAATCCGGTGTTTCGGAATTGTCCGTGAAGACATACTTGCCGCCCGTGGAGGAAACGTTGCGGGGGACTTCATTGCCCATGCCCATGAGCATCATGTTGATGAGGTGCACGCCCCAGTCAGTCATGAGCCCGCCCGCATAATCCCAGAACCAGCGGAAATTAAAATGAAAGCGGTTCGGATTGAACGGCCGGTTCGGCGAGGGCCCCAGCCACATATCATAATCCACGCCCGCCGGCGGGTTGCCATCCGGCGGATTGCCAATGCTCGGCAGCCAATCCAGATACGCCCAACCGCGCACGATATTCACTTTTCCCAGCTTGCCCGACTTGATCATGTCGGTCGCCTCGATGATGTGCTTGCAACTCCGCCACTGCGACCCCATCTGCACCACGCGATTGTGTTTGCGACTGGCCTCCAGCATCGCGCGGCCTTCCACGATCGTCTTCGCCAGCGGCTTCTCGACGTAAACATCCTTCTCCGCCTGGCACGCCATCACCGTCGGCAACGCATGCCAGTGATCCGGCGTCGCGATCAACACCACATCCACGTCTTTGCGCTCAAGCACGCGCTGAAAATCCTTCGTCGTGTCCGGCTTGTGGCCCCGCTCCTTCTGACAAATCTCCACGCCCTTGGCGATGTTGGCGTCGTCCACATCGCAAACCGCCACGCAATCCACCTCGGGATTCAGGAAAAAGCATTTCAAGTCCCCCTGCCCCATCCCGCCGCAACCGATGATGGCGAGGCGGACCTTGTCATTCGCCCCAGGTTCATCCGCGCGCGCGGAGCGAATGAAAGGACCGGAGAAAGCAAACGGTGCCAGGCTGGCGGCCAGGCCGCCGCGTTGAAGGAAAGTTCGACGACTAAGACTTCTCATATCCGAAACGTTGTCTGGTCATGATTGACTATTACGCCCGAACAATAGAGCGCTTCGGCGGGAGAGTCGAGCCCTTCACGGGCAGTAATGATCTCGAGAAAGCCCTCCACACTTGCCAAGCTTCGCGAGTTTCGCCAACGTTTGCACCGAATCGCACGAATGCAGATTTTGATCCGAGCGCACTAACACGAGCTTCAATTCGTTTTCCCCCACATGAACCACGTCAATCAACTCAAGGTCGTCAAAAACAAAACCAAATCCGCTGTCGAAGCCGAACTCGGCCGCACGGGCGGCCTATTGCGCCTCGCGCCCGCGTGGGTCCCCCGCTCCTTTCTGCAGCCCGGCCTGCGCCTCAAGCTCCACCCCGACGACACCTACGCCTACGGCGCGAATCGCGGCGGCATCGACGAACGCTGGTTCGCCTCCACCACCGAGGCCGCAAACGAAGGCCGCGTGCCCGACGAAGGCCTGAGCTACTGCGTCGTCGGCAAAAGCCGCTTCACCCTCCGCCAGGCGGTGGACGATTGCGGCGCCACCCTCGTCGGCGGCGCGATCTGGAAAAAATACGGCCGCTGGCCCGTCTATTCCAAATTCTTCGACAACATGGGCCCCATTCCCCTGCACATGCATCAAAGCGCGAAGCAGGCGAAACTTGTCGGCCAGGAAGGCAAGCCCGAGAGCTACTATTTCCCGCCGCAACACAACAACGTCGGCAACAATTTCCCCTACACCTTCTTCGGCCTCGAACCCGGCACCACCAAAGCCCAGGTCCGCAAGTGCATCGAAGATTGGAACAAGGGCGACAACGGCATCCTTGATCTCTCCAAGGCCTACCGCCTCAAACCCGGCACCGGCTGGCTGGTCGGTCCCTGCATCCTCCACGCCCCCGGTAGCCTCTGCACCTACGAACCACAATGGGGCAGCGACGTCTTCGGCATGTATCAGAGCCTCGTGGAAGGCCGTTACGTTCCGTGGGATTTGCTTGTGAAAGACATGCCGAAGAGCAAGCACCGCGACATCGATTTCATCGTCGAACAGCTCGATTGGGCCGCCAACGTGGACCCCAATTTCAAGCACAACCACTACCTCGAACCAATCCCCGTCGCCGGCAGCAGCAAGAGCGCCGGTTACTCCGACAAATGGATCGTCTACGGCCGAATCGAACGCGAACAACTCTTCACCGCCAAGGAACTCACCATCGAACCCGGCGTGAAATGCACGGTGAAGGACTGCGGCGCCTACGGCCTGATTTGCGTCCAGGGCACCGGGAAAATCAACGGCCAGCCCCTCAACTCCCCCAAGCTCATCCGCTTTGGCGAACTGACCGAAGATGAATTTTTCTGCACCGCTGACGGCGCCCAAGCCGGCATCACCTTCGAAAACACGAGCGAAACCGAACCCCTCGTCACCCTCCGCTACTTCGGCCCCGAAGTGAATCCCGACGCCCCGGGCGTCGGCGGCAGGAAATAGCGCTCATCAAGCGCTGCCCTCATCCCAAGGGGAAGAAATAAAGTAGCCGGTCGGTCGTTCCGAGTCTTCGAGGAACGACCACCGGATACCGGACCATCTTCCCTATTGCATCGGAGAAGGATGCCACCTTCGGATACTGACATTTGAAGTTTGGAGCTTGGACCTTATCTGGAGCTTGGTCCTTGGTGCTTGGAGCTTTGCCCCCGCCCACTATTTCTTCCTCCGTGCATCCAACTCCGGAATCCTCATCAACTTTTCCCCCGCCGCCAGCAGCGTCTCCTCCTTCTTCGCGAAGTGAAACCGGATGAACCGGTGCTCCGGCTCGCGAAAGAAACTCGACCCCGGCACACCCGCCACGCCCACCTCGCGCACAAACCACTCCGCCGCGTCCGTGTCATTCGCAAAGCCCAGCGCCGAAATATCCACCATCACGTAATAGGCCCCCTGCGGCTCGGTGTATTTCAACCCCGCCCGCCGCAGACAATCCAGGAACACCGTCCGCTTCTTTCCGTACATCTCGCGCAGCCCCGCGTAATAGCTCGCCGGCAATTCCAGCCCCGCGATCGCCGCCTCCTGCAACGGCGCCGCCGCCCCCACCGTCAGGAAATCATGCACCTTCCGCGCCTGCGCTATGATCTCCGGCGACGCCATCACATACCCCAGCCGCCAGCCCGTGATCGAATAGGTCTTCGAAAGCGAATTGCACGTGATCACCCGCCCAAAGGCCCCCGGCAGCGCCGAGCAATACACATGCTCATGCGGCGGATAGACGATGTGCTCGTACGGTTCATCCATGATCACGAACGAATCATGCTTCTCCGCCAGCCGCAAAATCTCCATTAACTCCGCCCGCGTGAAAACCTTCCCCGTCGGGTTCGAGGGATTGCAAACAATGATCGCCTTCGGCTTCTGCGCGAACGCCGCCGCCAGTTCCGCCGGATCGAATGTGAAATCCGGCGCGCGCAACGGAACATAAATCGGCCGCGCTCCCGACAAAATCGCGTCCGCCGCGTAGTTCTCATAAAACGGCGAAAACACGATCACCGAGTCGCCCGGGTTGCACGCCGTCATCATCGCCACCATCATCGCCTCCGTGCTCCCGCACGTGACCACCAAATGCTCATCCGGGTCCACGGCCTCCCCGGTGAAATTCCCGATCTTCCGCGCCAGCGCCTGCCGGAAACGCGGCGCGCCCCACGTCACCGCATACTGATGGAATGATCCGCGCGTCGCCCGCTCCAATGCCGCGAGCAATTGCTCCGGCGGATCAAAATCCGGGAATCCCTGCGCCAGGTTGATGGCGTTGTGCTTGTTCGCCAGCCGCGTCATTCCGCGAATGACGGACTCGGAGAACTCTGCAAGTCGGGTGGCGGGCTTTGGCATCGCGCAAATAAGTGCGCGCTGTTCTACCCAATTCCGCCGTCCGGCTTCAAGCCGCGAGTTTTTGTCCCGCCGTTCAATTTGCCCCGCAGCCGGACGCGCTCACCGCCGGGGCGTGTCGTTGCATCGCCCACAATTCAATCAACTGCGTGCGGGTGGCCTGCAATCGCTGCAATATGATTCCGGACACGCGGGCATACAATTCCTTTCCAAAATCGCGGTTAACCTGCGCCTGCAGGCGAAGCATGGCCGCCGAAAACGAGAGCACTTCCGTCAGCGCGCGGGTCGTGGCGGTAAACTGCCAGCGCTGGGGCGGAAAGAGCCAGGACCATCCCAGCGCATCCCCTGCCCCCAGATTCTGCACGATCGCCCGGCCCCCGCCGGGCACTGCCGCCTCCAGCGCCACGCTCCCGCTGATGATCAGGTAGAAGTGGTCCGCTTCGCCACCTTGATTGAAAATTTGCTGGTGGGCGGCGAAGCCCCGCAACGAGGCGCATGACTGAAAGTAGTAACGAGATTCGGGGTCCAGGCCGGGAAAGAACGGATGGTTCCCGACGAGAGTTTCCAGCGCATCAGGGGATTGCATAGCGGTGTGTTTCTCATGGCAGGTTCAGGTTTATTTTCCGGAAGCAACTGATAACGCCGGCACAAAATCGCGCTCGCACTCGCGCACGATCAGTACCGGACAGCCCGCATAGCGGACAACCTTTTCCGCCGTGCTGCCCAGCAACATATGCGCCACCCCGCGATGACCGCGCGTCGAAATGAGAATCAGGTCCACTTCCAGTTCCGCCGCCGCCTTTACAATCTCCGTGCAGGGGCTGCCGGATCGCAGCAAGGCGTGGCATTCCGTCGTGTCGCTCACGTTGGCGCGCAACACTTCCAGCGCCTCCGCGCTCTCGCGCAGCGGCATGATGCTCACCGGCCCCAGCTCCGGCACGGCCGCCAACGGCTCGGCCACATGGAGCAGATGGAGCTCGGCGTTAAATTGATGCGCAAAGGCGACGGCGTAATGCACCGCCTTCATCGCGCAGTCCGAAAAATCCACCGGGACGAGAATTTTTTGGATCCGGAACGGCGGGGCCGGCAGAACGCAGGCGGAAGCAAATGGATTTTCGGCGGTCTGGCTGGACGCCATCACGCCGCCCGGGGAATTGGCATATTGGTTGGTCATAGAATCGTCAGGTTGGACTTTTGGCTCGTCATTGCCCGGGGCGACCTTGTGTGCAGCCGCCCCTGATTAAATGACAACCCGCTCAAGGATTTTCGCCGGACTGAATTTGGTGAACATTCACCCTATTTTGGCTCCGCTTGACCCGCATCGCCTGCGCCGTTAGCGTGCGCCGGTGCGCTTGCGTGCTGCTTTTCCCAAATCCCTCCTCGGCTTCGGACTGACCTTGTGGTGCGGCCTTCTCTTCGCCGCGGATCTTGAAGTTGCGCGGAGTCCGGGTGGCGCTCAAAAGGATTCCACCCGCAACCCGGCCAACGTCCTCTTCGACAAAACCGGTGTCCTCGTTAACTCCGCCGCGGCCCTGCCGGTTGACCACTTCGCCCCCAACTTCAAGCTCGCCCGCATCGCCTGGATCGCTCTGCAAATCGACAACGGCGGCAAACCGCGCACCGACAACCTCGAAGCTCTTCAAAAAGGCTGGGCGGACCGCTGGCGCGCCGCCGGCTTCAAAGTCGGCTTCTGGGGCTGCCCGCGCGGAGTCGCCAAACACGGGGAGCAATCCGCCGTGAACGACGCCATCCCCAATGTCCAGGCCGATGCCGCACTCGGCGCGGAACTCACCGCCAAATACCATGGCGATTTCTACATCGCCGACTGCGAAGACTCCTTCCAAAGCTACAATCCCAAAGACCCGACCCCGACGCTCAACCGCGTCTATGTCGAGGCGTTCAAACGCGCCGCCGAGACGAACGGCATCGCCAGACTGCCGCGCGCCCTTTCCAGCGAAGGCCGCGTTGCGCTCGACATGCAGCCGTGGATCCAGGGCGGCTGGGACGCCCTGCCGCAGGCCTATTGGAATGCCTACGCGGTTTATCAACCGAGCAAGTGCGTGGATTTCTACGTCCACGACGCGAAATGGCCCATCGGCCGCGTGCACCCCACCATCGGCACGTTCACCAGCGAAGGCGAAAAGCGCACCGTCACCCTTCAGGAATACGCCGCCGACCTCAAAACCCGCCCCACCACCGGCTTCTCCTTCTACCTCCCTGAGTCCTACCTCAAGGACAACACGAGCGATTACCAGCAACTCCGCTCCATGAGCACCGAGTAACTGCGGCTCAATCCGACTGCAGCGCGAGTTGCAGTGCCTTCTCCAAATCCTGCGTCCGCACCGGCTTCGTCAGGTGCGCCACGAATCCCGAGGCCAGGCTGCGCTGCACGTCCTCTTGCATGCCGTAGCCGGTCAGTGCGATGCCCTTCAGGCCAAACCGGCTGGAAAGCTGGCTCATCAGTTCGTGGCCACTGCGATCGGGCAGCCCGATGTCCGAAATCACCACGTCAAATTTCTGTGGCCCCGCCAGCTCCAGCGCCTCCGCCACCGAACTGGCCAGCACCACCCGGCAACCCCGCCGGGCCAGCAATTGCGACAGCGCGTGCCGGGTGGCCTCGTGATCGTCCACGAGCAAAATCCTCACGCCCGCCGTGGGGATTTTTGCCCGCGCCCGCGCATCCGGCGCGGCCGGCGACCACGTCGCTTCGGTTGCTGCCTGCCGTGTCAAGGGCAGCTCGATGATGAAAGTGGAGCCCCGGCCCAGGCCGGGACTCCTCGCCGTGATGCCCCCCGCATGCATCTCGATGAGCCGGTGCGAAATGTTCAAGCCGAGGCCCAGCCCGCCGAATCGCCGCTCCTCTGTTTCCAGGTGATTGCCCTGCGCAAACGGCTGAAAGATCCGTTCTAACTCATCCGCCGCCAGGCCGATCCCGGTGTCCGTGATCCGGAATATCACGCGCTCGGCCGTCACCACCGAATTCACGGAAATCCGGCCGTGTTCGGGCGTGAATTTGATCGCGTTTCTCAGCACGTTCCAGAAGGCCTGTTTCAACCGCACCGCGTCCGCCCTCATTATCGGCTGCCCGGCCGCCAGGTTCACGCTGAGCGTCAGCCCCTTGCGCTTGATGTCGGCCTGCACCGTCTGGATGGCTTCCTCCATAACGGTATGCACATTCACTACCTCGGTCCGTAGTGACATCTTGCCGTGCGTAATGCTCGTGACATCCAGCAGATCGTCAATCAGCCGGGCTTCCAGTTCCACGTTGTCGCGCACCACTCCGAATTGCGCGCGGACCTCCGCGGGCAGGGCCGCATTCTCCGTCGCTTCACTCGCCACCAGCAGCACCGGGTTCAAAGGCGTGCGCAATTCGTGGGACAGAATCGCCAGAAAATCGTCCTTCGCTCGGTTCGCCATTTCCGCCTGCTGCCGCGCCTCCTTCTCCCGCTGCAGGCTTTCGTCCAGCTTCAACTGCACCCGCCGGCGCTCCGTGATGTCCCGCGCAATCTTGGATGCCCCGACAATCTTTCCCGAGGTATCTTTCACCGGCGAAATCGTCAGCGAGATCTCGATCAACCGCCCGTCCTTCGCCCGGCGGATCGTCTCAAAATGCTCGATCCGCTCCCCGCGCTTGATTCGCTCGATGATATGCGCTTCCTCGTTCTGGTGGTCGGGCGGAATCAGCATCATGATGGACTGGCCGATCAATTCCTCCGGGCGGTAACCAAACAAACGCACCGCCGCCTGGTTGCAACTGATGATCCGGCCGTCCAGGTTCTTCCCGATGATCGCATCCACCGATGACTCCACGATCGCCGCCAGCCAATGCGTGCTCTGTTCCGTGTCCTTGCGTTCCGTGATGTCTTCGATCGAAAGAAATATCAACGGCGCCACCCCGGCCTTCTGTTCCAGGCGCCGGCCGTTCAACAGCATGATCCGCCGCCCGATGCCGGGAAACACCCGGGTAATCTCCACGTCGTTTACCGCCACCCCCTCGGATAATATCCGCTCCAACTGCCGCCGGAGTTCGGGATTATCCCACTGTCCGTTGCCCAGCTCGTAAATCAGCCGGCCCTCCGTCTCCGCGGCCGGAACTTGGAACAGTTTATAAAAGGCTTCATTCGCGGAATTGACGCTCAGATCGGGTTTCAACACCAGCACGGGCGAGCGCACCGTCGCCATGATCGAATTGACGTAGTCCAGAATCCCCTCGTGCGAGCGCTTGAGCTCGTCAATGTTCGAAAACGAGATGATCACCCCTTCGGGGGAATTCCCCGCCGTGCAGTGAGGATCAAAGTGCAGGGCGAACCATCGTCCGTCGCTGTGGCGCATTTCCACATCCCGGGGCTGCACACTCTCGCTGACCGTCGCCGTCAGTTGCTCCAACCCGCCGAAAACGCCCAGGCCGCCGATCGCGCCGATGCGTTGTCCCACGGCCGTGGATTCCAGATGAAAAAAACGCTGCGCCGCCGCGTTAAAGCTCCGTAGCCTCAAGTCGCAGTTGAATACTAAAACGGGAATACGCACGGAGTTAAGTGGGTGAGCCGGCTCATGGAGCCATTCGAATCCCAATTCCCCGTGCCCGGAGCGTTCCACCCCTTCGCTTCGTTCGCACCCTGACGCGGCGAAAACTTCTGCTTTCGCTGAATCTTTGGCGCGTGGTCGCATGAGTGGGAAAGTAGTTTCGCGGTTTGGCGTTGATTTGTCATTGGGTAGTAAACCCTACGTATCCACCGCCATTTCGTTGTCGGTCATCCGCCGCCCCGCCGTCGGGGCCAAGGTTGATGCGTAAGTTATTACCCTCCTGTCAGCACCCACTGCTCCAAACCGCAATTCGGCACTATGCTCAGCAAAGGCGTGAATAGGCTGCCTTCCAGCGAGGCAAATTGCCGCCTCCCGCCCGAAGGTCTTGCAATTTGCGCGTTCTCCGGCATTCCCGGCCCCGACGCGAATCCGAAGTGGGGTCCCATTTATACCTTTACATACCTTGACATACCTTGACGGGGGTTGAGTTTTGTTTGCCGGGTGGGGCCTCATGTGCAAAAGAACCAAGCTCCAAGGACCAAGCATCCGCCTTCGCGAGGACGCTTCGGCGCGACAAGCCAGAGAAGCTCCAAGCACCAAGCTCCACTTGTCCGAATCCGTAAAAGACCGTAAATCAAGGGGCTTTTGAATGCGCTGCGGCTTATAAAGCCGCGCTCCGGGATTGTGGGAAGCAGCGCTCCGGGCTGCTTTGTGTAACGCCCGTCGGGGGATACGACGCGGCAAGCCCGTCGTCGCTCGGCTATGACGCGGTGAATTAGATGAGACAGGCTGGATCGTCATATTGAGGGTCCTCAAGTTCAAGGAGGGGCAGAACGGCGTCGCCGAAGGCTTGATAGCGCATCAGGTCAATTTTGTCTTTGAGCGTGACCGGGTTGTCTGCGCTGGCCTTTTGCGGTGCAGGCCCGAGCTTGTTTGTGTGGAGGGCCATGGCGCGGGTGAGTTCGTGGCGCTCCCGGGCGAGCCGTCCGCGGGCGACCAAGCGTTCACTGCGGCGGAGCGCGAGGACGTCACGGGAGAGTTTATGGAGGCGCTTGATTTCGGCCTCGGAATCTTGAGCCGGAGCATCGGCGACCGCCTGGGCGAGGGCGAGGTAACGGAAACCCAGCCACTGGGCCAGAGCGTCGGTGATGGATTCGGGACTGGAGTTTTTGACACCGGCTTGCGCGGCGGAGAGGGTTTTAGCGAACTGGATGGCGTCGCGGCGCATCTGCCAACCGTGGAAGCAGTGCTTTTTGTAATCGAAGAGATTTTGTTTCGAGATGGACCGGCCGCCGAAGCGGGCTGCGAGGCGGGTTTTGACGTCGGGATGAGCGTTGAGCCAGGCCAGGATGGTTTCGGTGGGTTCGGCCTGGTCGAGGCGCTGGTTGATTTCTTCGCGAAGTTGGGCGGGTAAGCGGGAGATTTTTCCGGGATTGCTCATATTGTTAAAAGGTTGAGGGTTGAAGGTTGAGAGTTGAGGGTTTTGAGATTTGAGCGCTCAGCCTATTACGCTGCGGTCGCGGCGGGCGGCGAGGATGGCGGCGCGGCGGCCGGAGGGCGGGATAAACCTTAATACCGGGGCTTGGGTGCGGGCGGCGCGGACGGCGAGGGCGAGGCTCCAGAAGTGGTCGGCGTGGCCGGTTTCGTCGCGGGTGGCGGCGATGCTCACGTGGCCGCCAGGACTGGTGATCTTGCCGGGTTTGGCCAAGTCTTCGCGCAGGTGCGGGTCGGCGGGGATTTCAAGGGAACGGTCCTCGAAGCATTCGAGGAGATCGGTGGCCATGATTTCGGTGACGCGAGCGGTGCCGCCTGGGGAGCCGTCGTAGCGAAGGCGCCCGGTGACGGGCTCGGTGCTGGAGAAATGTACGCCGTGGATGCGGCAGGAACCGAAGTCCTCCTGCAAAAACTCGACGAGGCCAAGGCCGAGGCCGGTCATATCGCCGGCGAAGACGCGGAAGTTGGGGAGGCGGCAGACTTTTTCGAGTTCGATTTTTTGAGCGGGAAGACGAAGGCCATTCATCCGCAACATGCCGATGACACGGCGGAGGGGACCGGATTTTTCGAGCACGGTGACGACGGATAGATCGCGGTGGCGGCCGATGTCGTTGCCGATGAAGAGATCGCTCGTCGCGCGGGCCATGCGGTCGAGGCTGGCGGCGCTCCAGGATTGTTCGTCAATGGCAATGGGCGAGCGTTCGGCGGCGCTGATCAACTCGTGGGTGAGCAGGGCCATGGCTTCGTCGTTGAAGGCGCATTCGTAGTTTTGGTCGTAGGCGCGTTTGTCGAGGGCGAGGATGCGGGCGGCGGCGGGGGCGATGGGTTGGCGGGTTTTGGGATGGAAGACGGGAACGCCGAGGGCGTGGGCGGCGGTGCGGGTGATGCGGGAGACGGGGAAGCCGGATTGGGAAAGGCAGTTATGAGTGAATGAGTGAACATGAGTGCCATGAGTTGGGGGAAAGGGATGGGACGGGTGGGGCGTTGATTGCAAATTTGAAATTTCATCCCGCTCTGACCGGGACGGGGATTTCAAAGGGTACAAGGGCGACAGGCCGGCGGCGAGGCGGTAGAACATGTTGTGGCGGCCGTTGCCGGTGCTGGCGATGCGGCAGAGGAATTCGCGGTTGGCGGAGAGGATGGGTTCGGCGGCTTCCCAAATGGCGGCGCTGTCTTCGTGGAAGGCGAATTCGTCGAGGATGAGGTCGCCGGAGAAGCCGCGGGCGGTGCGGGGATTGGCGGCGAGGACTTTGATGCGACCGGTGCGTTCGGAAAGGTTGAGGGTTGAAGGTTGAGTGTTGAGGGTGGGAGCTTTGATGGTGATGTGGCATTCCAGGCGCATGTTTTTGTAGTTGAGGTCGGGGGATTCGTCGCGGGAGACGCAGGTGGCGCCGAGGCGCTCGCAGAAGTTGGCGCACTTGAGGATGAACTCGGCGCCGTTCTCGCGGGAGTTGGAGAGGACGGTGACCAGCCAGGATTCGTGGTCGAGGAGCTGACCGAGGAGGCGGTCCACGGCCCAAGCGGCGAGGGTGTAGCTCTTGCCGATCTGGCGGGACCAATGGAGGATGAGGATGCCGGTGGTGCGGTCGGTAAAGACGCCGCGCTGGTAGGCGCGCAAGGGGATGAGGGAACGGGCAGGCGTCCTGGCGGTTGATCTTTTGACCTCGTTTAAATTTGCATTCATATCTCCGGCGAATGAGGAATATTCCTCCGCACGCGAGCATTTAAGCATACGGAGCCGGAAAATAATCTCCCACCGTGGGAGATTCGAAAATGGGCAAGTGATTGGTGGTGTGTGGGTTGTGAATTTTGGCGAAAATATTTTTTTAGAAAGGGCTAGACAAGGGAGGAAGGGAGGCGGTCAAGAGTGCCATGAGTGAGCATGAGTGAACATGAGGTTGAGGGACGGGGATTTCAAAGGGGACCAGACCGGACTGACCGGATTGAGCGAGTTGATTAGGAAGGCAGTTTTGGGAAAGCGAAATTCGCGCTGGGTGCCAAGTCCGCGCTTCCGCCTTTCGCCCGGTAAGGCAATGGCGTAATATACTTCCTCTTAAATTCGCGAGAATGCCGAGCGTTTTCATAAAGACCTACGGTTGCCAGATGAATGAGCGGGACAGCGAAGCCGTCGCCGCCCAGCTCGTCGCCAAGGGCTATACCCTCGCCCAGTCCGAATATTCGGCGGACGTCGTCCTGCTGAACACGTGCAGCGTCCGCGACCTGGCCGAGCAGAAGGCCTATCACAAGATGGAAAACCTGATGCACGAGAACCGCAAACGCCGCCCCGGCGTGGTGCTCGGTTTCCTCGGTTGCATGGCCCAAAGCCGCGGGAAGGAACTGATTGATCGCCTGCCCGACGTGGATCTCGTCCTCGGCACGCAGAAATTTCATCGCACCGCCGAATACCTCGACGAAATTCTCCAGGGCCGCCGCGAGAAAATCGTGGATACCGCCGAGGAGGAAAAAAGCGAAGGCACCATCCGCGAGCATTTGCTGAACGGCAACGGCCGCAAATCCGTCAGCGCCTTTGTCAGCATCATGCAGGGCTGCAACCAATACTGCACCTTCTGCATCGTCCCCTATACCCGGGGCGAGGAACGCAGCCGGACCATTCCCGATATCGTCGCCGAATGCCGCGAACTCGTTTCGCGCGGCGTCAAGGAAATCACCCTGCTCGGCCAGATCGTCACCAGCTTCGGCAAGCGCGACATTCCCGCGCGCGATGGCAAATCGGCCTTCGTCCAATTAATCGAAGCCGTCCACGAGATCGAAGGCCTCGACCGCATTCGTTTTACTTCCCCGCATCCGAAAGGTTACGGCGACGACCTGGCCGCCGCCTACGGCCGGCTGCCGAAGCTCGTAGAGAGCGCCCACATTCCCGTGCAGAGCGGCAGCGACCGCGTGCTGAAACTCATGCACCGGGGCTACACCCGCCAGCGCTACCTGGACATCATTGCCAAGCTGCGCGCCGTGAAGCCCGGCATGGGCATCACCACCGATTTCATCGTCGGCTTTCCCGGCGAAACCGAGGCGGATTTCGAGGAAACGCTCTCCCTCGTCCGCGCCGTCGAATTCGATCAGGCCTACATCTTCAAATACTCGCCGCGCCGGGACACGCCCGCCGCCGCCATGCCCGATCAACTCCCCGAAGAGGTCCGCGAAGAACGCAACGCCCGCCTGCTCAACCTGGTGAACGAAATTGCCGCGCGCCGTTTCGAGGCGCTCGTCGGCTCCCGCATGCAAATTCTCGTCGAAGGCCCCAGCAAGAAAAACCCGAACCGCCTCACCGGCCGCACCCGCTGCAACAAGATCGTGGTTTTCGAAGGCTCCGACCGGCATCTCGCGCAGGTCATGGACGTGCAGATTGTGAAAACCGGCTCGTTCACCCTCTACGGTGACCCGGCTATTTTGGAATAAATTGTTTATGTGGAATATGCTCCGCCCCTTGTTTCTCGCGCTGGTGCTTGCTCCCTGCGCGCTCGCCCAATCGACAAACTCCGCCACCCAGTCCACCAACTCCAACTCCGCCAGCCTTCCCTCCGGCGTCGAACAATGGAACCTCAAGTTCGCCGGCTACGACCGCGAGGCCCTCGTCTATCTCCCGCCTGGCGATACGAATATTCCCGCCCCGGTCGTCTTTGTCTTTCACGGTCACGGCGGTCACTCCTCCAATGTCCTGAATAGTTTCGCCATCAACCGTCTCTGGCCCGAAGCCATTTCCGTCTATCCCCAGGGGCTCAACACCCCCGGCCGGCTGACCGACCCGGAAGGAAAATTTCCCGGCTGGCAAAAATCCGGCGGCGACCGCAACGACCGGGATTTGAAATTCTTCGACGCTTTGCTCGCGCGCCTGCAGAAGACCCGCAAAATTGATACGAACCACATCTATGCCACGGGCCATTCCAACGGCGGCGGCTTCACCTATGTGCTCTGGGCCGAACGCGGCGACGTGCTGGCGGCCGTCGCCCCCGTGGCTGCCATCTCCCCCGAAAGCCTGATCAAGCTGAAGCCCAAACCGGTGATGCATATCGCCGGGAAGGAAGACCCGCTGGTGCGGTTTGACTGGCAGTTCCAAACCATGATGGCCATCCGCAAAATAAATCATTGCACGCCGGTGGGAACGCCCTGGGCGGACAATTGCACCCTCTACGAATCCAATCTGGGCGACCCCGTGATTACCTATATCCACCCCGGCAAACACGAACTGCCCCGCCCCGCCCCGCCCCTGATCGTCAAGTTCTTCAAAGAGCATTCGCTCAAGGCAAATTAGGGAAGCGGTATTTCATGCTCTTGTTCCGCGAAAAAATCCCCGCCGACTGGCTGCCCAAGGTCCTCGGCAATCTTCCCGCCGTCCTCGTGGACCATGCCCACCTGGAACGCAAGGCCGCCACCAGCGCGTTGAATCTGGAAAAATATCGGGATCTCTTCCCGCGCGTGGACGAACTCAACGCCATCGCCATCGAGGAGCTCCAGCATTTCCAACTCGTCCTCGCCCTCCTGAAACAACGCGGCATCCCCTTCGGCCAGCCGTACCCCAGCCCGTGGATCGCGGGCCTGATGCGGTCCATCCGCCATGGCGCGCGGCAACAGGTCATCGATCATCTCGTTTGCTGCAGCCTCATTGAGGGGCGCAGTTGCGAAAAATTCCAAATCCTCGCTGCCGAGCTCAAGACCCTCGATCCCGAGCTTTCCACCTTTTACGGCAGCCTCGTCGAATCCGAAGGCAACCACTACGCCACCTACATCCTCATGGCCCGCGCCATCGACGATCCCGAAACCGACCGCCGTCTGGACTACTACCTCGACCTCGACGCCAAACTCATCCGTGAACCCAACCCCATTCCCATGCTGCACTAGAGCGCCGAGTCCCGGCTTGCTTCCGGCGCGCTTGTTTTCCATCCTCCTGCCGCTCGTTTAATGAGTTTGAATCTTTCAACCCTCGCCATCGTGCTCGGTCTGGGCTTTGGCCTGCCGCAGATTTACGGCCTGCTGAAACCGCAGGCTTTTGCCGCAGCGGTCCGCAAGTTCCCCCGCTCCGTCCCCATCGGCTGCCTGCTCACGCTGATCGCCACCGCGTGGTTCGTCGTGAACGTCTATAACGAACCGATCGCCGACTTCGCGGCCTACAAGGACAAGCTCATGATTTTCTTCGCCGCCGTGGGCATCCTGACGTGTTTCTTTGTGCAGGACTTTCTCGCCGTGCGCGGCCTCGCGGTTTTTCTTCTCCTGCTCGCCAAACTCATGGTGGACACCGGCCGCTCCCATCTCGGCGAATCCCCCTGGGTCATTCTTTTCCAAATCTGGGCCTATCTTTTCGTGATCGCCGGAATCTGGTTCACCGTCTCGCCCTGGCGGCTGCGCGATCTCCTGGGTTGGGCCACGGCGACGGAACAGCGCATCAAGGTCGGCTGTGGAGTCCGCCTGGCTCTGGGCCTGATGTTCGCGGTTTTGGGGTTCACGAAATACTGATCGCGCCGCCGTCCCCGTGAGCTCGTCGCGCGGAAAAATCCTCGTCATCCGCGGCGGCGCCATCGGCGACTTCATCCTCACCCTGCCCGCCCTCGCCGCTCTCCGCGCCCAATTCTCCCAGGCTCGCCTCGAAATCCTGGGTTATCCCCATATTGCCGACCTTGCCGTCGCCGGCGGGCTGGCCGACGCGGTGCAAGCCATCGCCTCGCGGCCGATGGCCGGATTCTTCGCGCGGCGCGGCGAGCTCGCTGAGGACCTCGCGGATTATTTCTCCGGGTTCGACATCATCCTCTCGTATCTCTACGACCCGGACCAAATCTTCCAAACCAATGTGCGCAATTGCACGCTGGCCCAGTTCATCGTCGGCCCGCACCGGCCGGATGAAAACAGCCCCACTCCGGCGGCGCAGGTATTCCTCAAGCCCCTGGAGCGGCTCGCGATTTTCGAAGCGGATCCCGTCCCGCGTCTCAACCTGCCGCCCGCTGTCTCGCCCAATGTTGCAGAAATCGCGCTGCATCCGGGCAGCGGCAGTGAAACCAAGAACTGGCCCGAAGCGAATTGGGCCGCGCTCCTCGACTGGCTTATGGCTTCGACTTCGGCGCGCGTGTTATTGGTCGGCGGCGAAGCGGAAGGCGATCGGCTGGCGCGGTTGGCGGAGCGTCATCCCGGCCCGCGGCTCTCAGTGGCGCAAAACCTGCCCTTGGTCGAGCTTGGGCGGCGGTTGCAGTCGGTCGCACTTTTTGTGGGACACGATTCCGGCATCAGTCATTTGGCTGCCGCGTTGGGACTTCCCGGCCTGATTCTTTGGGCAAACAGTACGCTCGAAATCTGGCGTCCCCCGAGCCCGCGCTTCGAAATCCTGCGGTATTCCGGGGGTTTGGCGCGGTTGCCGGTCGAAATCGTCAGCGGTGAGGTGGCACGATTGCTGCGATATTCTCAGTCCGGGTAAGACCAGGCCACCCGCATCCGCAACGCCGTTTTGGCATGTGATGAAACAGAACTTGGCGGTTCTTCGACGCTGCGCTATGTTGCGGCGGAGCAAACCGCAAGCAATCGCTTTGACGCAATGCTGCGCTGAATGCGATAGGGGACCTGTTGTTGCCGCCGAACCGGGATGAAGATTTTGGTCATAGATGACGAAGATGGACTGCGCGAAATGGTGCAGATGGCTTTGGAACGCCGCGGTTTCGAAGTGGCCCAGGCCGAGAACGGGGCCGTCGGTGTCGAGTGCGCCCGCCAGCTTCTTCCCGACCTCGTCCTCTGCGACGTGAACATGCAGCAGATGGACGGCTACGGCGCCCTCGCCGCCCTGCGCGCGGAACCTTCCACCGCCACGATCCCTTTCATTCTGATGACCGGCCGCGCCGACAACGCCGGCATGCGCCAGGGCATGGAACTGGGCGCGGACGATTATCTGCCGAAGCCATTCAGCATTGACGCCCTTTACGCCGCCGTGGATGCGCGCCTGAAAAAGGTTGCTGTCGTCAGGCAGGTGGCCGAAAAGAAGCTCGCCGACCTGCGCGACAATATCAGCCTGATGTTGCCGCACGAACTGCGCACCCCCCTCAACGGCATTCTCGCGTATGGCGAAATGCTCGCCACCGATGCCGCGTCACTTCCGCCGGAGGAAGTCGCCGAGATGGGCCAGGTAATATACGACTCGGGCAAACGCCTCGAACGGCTCATCGAAAACTTCCTCATTTACGCCCAGATCGAATTGCTCGCGGCGGATCCGCAGAAGGTCGCCGCGCTGCAGCAGAAGCAGACGAAATCACCCGCTGCCCTGATCGAGCGCCAGGCCCGCGCCCAGGCGGCCCTGGCAAAGCGCGAAGCCGATCTGACGTTCGAATTGTCCGATCGTCCCCTGCCCATTTCCGAGGAATATCTTTCCCGCATTGTGGACGAGCTCGTTCACAACGCCTTCAAATTTTCCGAAGCCGGCACGCCCGTGCGGGTGAGTCTCTTTTCCCAGGACGGCCAGCCGTGCCTCTCCGTCACCGACCAGGGCCGCGGTTTCGAGACGGAACACATCCAGCGCGTCGGCGCCTATATGCAGTTCGAGCGGAAGATGCAGGAACAGCAGGGATTGGGTTTGGGGCTCGCGATTGCGAAGGGACTGACCGAGTTGCACGGCGGCGTTTTTTCGATCCAAAGCAAACGCGGCGCCGGCGCCACGGTGATGGGGAAGTTCAAAAAGCCCGCCGCCTGACCGGAGCCCGCGCCTCAAAGGCGCAAGGCCCGGTACGACCACTCGATCAAACGCTCCGCAAGTTCCGCGGCGAGGAAAATCAAGGCCACGGCCACGACCGGACTGAAGTCCACTTTGCCGACTTGCAGTGGCAGACGCCGGAAAGGGCCGAGCAGATTTTTTCCCGTGAGGGTCACGTAGTTCGCCAGCGGATGCCGGCCGAGATAGACGTAGCTCATCAGGGTGAAGAGCGCGAGAATTCCCCCCAGCAGATACTTCAAGCTCAAGTAGGCCTGGCAGCCCATCAAGCCGGCCCGCGTGAGCCGCGCCGGCCAGTCGGGCAGCGGCGGGATGACGCCCATCCAGGCGAGCAATGGCCCGAGTAACAGCCACGCGGTCCCGGCCACGAAGAAAGGCAAGACCAGTTTGGCAAACCAATGTAAACGGTCCCACCATCCCAGGCACATGCGCACCACCCGCTGTACCGGATCGCCTTCGGCGGTTCGACCGTTGATGAAGGAAAGGCAAAGCAACCACAAATAAACCCAGCCCATCGTTTTGAGAAAACTGATGGTCGAAAAAACCAGCATGCGGGTGAAGTTGTCACTGCGAAACGCCACCGCGATCTGCCCCAGCCTCACCGAGGCGGTCCAATCCACCTCGGGACCGATCAAGCGGTAAAACACGGCCCGCAGCACGACGAGCAAAACCATGGCGGGCAGGAAATAGACGCGCTTTAGTTTTCGCGGACCGGCGCGACGGAGATTGCCGGCGAGGGTTCCGGCGGTGGTCGTAGCGAGCGGATCAAGCCGGTCGGAGCGCCAGTTGAACCACAACAGCACCCCGGCGAGGTTCAGAATCCAATTGATGATGTTCAGGACCATGGTGATCCCGCACGGGGGGCAAAATCAAACCGACCCGTCGTACTCCCTCTCCGACAGGAGAGGGATGGAGAGAGGGCGAAGATCTTCACCCAGTCTTTCATGCAATCCCTACATCATCTTGAGCAACGTATCCGCCATGTCTGACGGTGTCGTTGCCACTCCAATTCCCGCGGCTTTGAAGGCGGCGATTTTGGCGGCAGCCGTCCCCTTCCCTCCGCTGACGATGGCCCCGGCGTGGCCCATGCGGCGTCCGGGAGGGGCCGTCGCGCCGGCAATAAATCCCGCGACCGGCTTCTTGCAATTCTTCGCGATCCACTCGGCCGCCTCTTCCTCGGCGGAACCGCCGATCTCGCCGATCATGATGATGCCGTGCGTCTCGGGGTCGGCAGCGAACATTTTGATGACGTCCAGGTGCGAAGTGCCGTTCACCGGATCACCACCAATGCCCACGCAGGTGGACTGGCCGATGCCTCGCGAGGTAAGCTGCCACACCGCCTCGTACGTGAGCGTGCCGCTCCGCGAAACAACGCCGATATTGCCCTTCTTGTGAATGTAACCCGGGGCAATGCCGATGCGGCAGCCGCCGTGCGAGTCTTTGCCTTCGCCCGGCGTCACCACGCCCGGACAATTCGGACCGATCAGGCGCGTTTTTTTGCCCATCATCGCGCGCTTGATTTTCACCATGTCATTGACCGGAATGCCTTCCGTGATGGCCACGACCAGCTCGAGTCCCGCGTCCACGCCTTCCAAAATGGCGTCGGCGGCAAACGGCGGCGGAACGAAAACGGCCGATACCGTGGCGCCGGTATGTTTCACGGCTTCGGCCACGGTGTCGAAAATGGGAACCTTGTTTTCAAAAGTCTGGCCGCCTTTGCCGGGCGTGACGCCGGCGACAACCTGGGTGCCGTAGGCGAGACTAAGTTGAGTGTGACGGGCGCCAAAGCTGCCGGTAATGCCTTGAACGAGCAGGCGGGTCTGCGGAGTGACGAGAATAGCCATGTTATGCGAAGCTGGATTTGCCTATTGGTTTGCCGCGCTCACTTCTTGCCCACGGCCAGGACGACATTTTGCGCGGCGTCCGCCATCGAGGTTCCCGTAATGAGGCTGAGCCCGGAATCGGCGAGCGTTTTCCGGCCGGCGGCGACGTTGTTGCCTTCGAGGCGAACCACGAGGGGCAGCTTGAGCCCGGTTTCCTTGGCGGCGGCGACGATGCCTTTGGCGATGACGTCGCAGTCCATGATGCCGCCAAAAATATTGACGAGGATGCCCTGAACATTGGGGTCCTGAAGAATGATTTTGAAAGCTGCTGAGACCTGCTCCTGAGTGGCGCCGCCGCCGACGTCGAGGAAGTTCGCCGGCTTGCCACCGTAATGCTGGATGATGTCCATCGTCGCCATGGCCAGCCCGGCGCCGTTGACGAGACAGGCAATGTTGCCGTCCAGCTTGATGTAATTGAGGCTGAATTTGCTCGCTTCGATTTCCAGCGGGGCCTCTTCGCCGAGGTCACGCATCGCCTGGAGGTCCTGGTGACGGTAAAGCGCGTTATCCTCCAGCGACATCTTGGCGTCCACGGCCTGGACGGCGGCTTTGCCATCGTTGCCTTTGGTGATGCAAAGCGGGTTGATTTCCAGCATCGAGGCGTCATAGTCCCACGCGGTTTTAAAAACGCCCATCAACAGCTTTGCACCCGGAGCCAGCAGATCACCGTGCAATCCCAGCGCTGCAGCTATCTTGCGCGCCTGATAAGGCATCATGCCGACTGCGGGGTCAATTTGTTCGCGGGTGATTTTCTCGGGAGTCTTTTCGGCGACCTCCTCGATGTCCACACCGCCTTCGGTACTGGCCATGACGAGGGGCCGGCCGGTGGCGCGATCGAGCAGCACGGCGAGGTAAAGCTCCTTCTCAATATTGGGCGCGGCCGCCACCAGCAACTTCTTCACGAGCCGGCCTTCGGGCCCGGTCTGCTTGGTGACGAGCACGTTGCCCAACATGTTCTGGGCGGCGTCGGCGGCTTCGGCGACGGTCTTGCAAAGTTTCACGCCGCCTTTGTATCCGCTCTGAAAGGTCCCCTTGCCGCGTCCGCCGGCGTGGATTTGCGATTTGACCACGACGAGCTTTTCACCGGCGCTGAAAAGTTTTTCGGCGATCGCCTTCGCGGCGGCCGGGGTGTCGCAGACTTCGCCCGGGGGAACGGGAACACCGTTGCGGGCAAGCAGTTGTTTGGCCTGATATTCGTGCAGATTCATGAAAAGAGAAAAACCAATCCCGGGTCGCGGCTATTTGCGATCCTTGATCGGCGTATAGTGATTCAGCGGCTGCCCCGTATAAACCTGCCGCGGACGGGAAATGCGCGTGGAGCTGTTTTCCATCACTTCCCGGTAATTGGCGATCCAACCCGGCATGCGCCCGATGGCAAACACCACGGTGAACATCTCCACCGGGATACCGATCGCGCGCATGATGATACCGCTGTAAAAGTCCACGTTCGGATAAAGCTTCCGCTCGACGAAATAGGGATCGCTCAGCGCGGCCGCTTCCAAGTGCTTCGCAATATCCAGCAACGGATCCTTGATGTTCATCTTGGACAACAACTCGTCGCACGCTTGCTTGATGATTTTGGCGCGCGGATCGTAGTGCTTGTATACACGGTGGCCGAAGCCCATCAGGCGTTTGCCACTGTTCTTGTCCTTCGCCGCCGTGATGAACCGGGAGCCGTCGTCGCCGCTGCGGTGAATCTCCTCGAGCATTTCGATGACGGCCTGGTTGGCGCCGCCGTGGAGCGGGCCCCAGAGCGCGCAGACGCCAGCCGCCGCGCTGGCGAACAGATTCGCCCGGCTCGACGCCACCATGCGGACGGTCGCGGTCGAGCAATTCTGCTCGTGGTCGGCATGCAGGAGGAAAATCAAATCCAGCGCCTTCACCGCCTCCAGCTTCAACTCGTAGTCGCGATGCGGCAGCGAGAAGAGCATGTGCAGAAAGTTGGCGGTGTACTTCAGCTCGGGCTTGGGATAGATGATCGGCAGCCCGCGCGACTTGCGATACGCAAACGCCGCGATCGTGCGCACCTGCGAGAGCAGCCGCGCGGCCTGGATGTCGAACTGCTCGCGCATCGCCGCGTTGAGGAGTTCCGGATAGAAACAGCTTGCGGCGTTGATCATCGAGGAAAGGATCGCCATCGGATGGGCGTGCGCCGGGAATCCCTCGAAGTGGTGCTTCATGGATTCATGCAGCAGCTCGTTTTCCGTCAGCAGGTCGGAAAATTTCCTTAACTCCGTGTTCGTCGGCAGGTGCCCCATGATGATGAGGTGCGCCACCTCGATGAACGTGGACTTGTCCGCCAGTTCCTCGATCGGAATGCCGCGATACCGCAAAATACCCTGCTCGCCGTCGATGAAAGTAATCTGGCTCTCACACGCGCCGGTATTGGCGTAGCCGTCGTCCAGCGTGATGTAACCCGTCTCATTACGCAGCGACGAGATATCAATCGCCTGTTCATTCTCCGTTCCCACCACGACGGGCAGGGTGCTCTTTTTTCCGTCCAGAATGATCTCAGCAGTCTTCGACATAGGCGCTCAAAGGAATTTGGCCACAAAATTCACGTGGCGCAGGTTATGTTGAACCAACTATTGGAGCAACCTCAATCCCGCGAATTGGGGCGTTTTGGATGACGTATCCCGCCACTGACGCCAGGATGACAGAGGCGTTTCGTAATTTTTTTCGGCCGGATTTACCCGGATTTACCCGGATTTACCCGGATCTACCCGGATTCTCCCGGATCGGGCCGGCTCCGCAAGCTGGGACGCCTGGAGCGGAGGGACAGCGATCACCGGGAACGGATGGCTGCGGCGAGGAGGAATGATGATGAGTATTCTCCATATTTTGGCAGAAACTTAACCGGGGCACCTGGACAACGGCCGTCCAAGTGAAAAATATTTCCCAAAGCGACTTCCCTTGCCTTCCCCAGCGCGCTCACTCAATTTATGGCCCACAAATTCTTATGGCAAACGAACACACCCCAGGCCCTGGCACACAGTCCGTCTGGGCTGGTGAAGAACAATCCTCGTGGTGGGGCGCGACGCAAGTCCCGGTGATCCATAGTGTCGCTTTCGGTTACGACGACGTTGATTCCTGGCAAAATGCGGCGCTGGGCCGAGCCCCGGGCCACATTTACAGCCGGAATACGAATCCCACGGTGGCTGCTTTCGAGGAAAAGGTCCGCCTGCTCGAAAAGGCGGAAGCCGTGACGAGTTTTTCTACCGGTATGGCGGCCATCAGCAATACCCTTTTCACTCTCCTTTCGCCCGGGGATCGGATTGTTTCGGTCAAGGATACATATGGCGGGACGAACAAGCTGTTCCTGGAATTTCTGCCGCGCTTCCAAATCCAGGTGGAGCTTTGCGACACGACGGATCACGCCGCCATCGAAGCGGCGATCGCCAAGGGCTGCCGCGTGTTTTATCTCGAAACGCCGACCAATCCGACGCTCAAGGTCATGGACATCGCCCGGCTCGCCCAGGCGGCGCACAAAGTCGGCGCGATCGTCATTGCCGACAACACCTTTGCCACGCCGATCAATCAGAATCCGCTCGCGCTGGGAGTGGACCTCGTTCTGCACAGCGCCACCAAATTCCTCGGCGGCCACGCGGACGCCCTGGGCGGAGTCATCTGCGGCTCGAAGGAACTCGTCCATAAAATCTACCATCATCGCGAAATCACCGGCGCGGCGCTCGATCCGATGGCGGCCTATCTCCTTTTGCGCGGCATGAAGACCCTGCACCTGCGCATCGCGCGGCAAAATGAGAGCGCGCTGCGCATCGCGCAATTTCTGCAAACACAGCCCAAAGTCTCCCACATCTTTTATCCCGGCCTCCCTTCACACACGCACCATGACATCGCGCGCCGACAGATGCGCGGCTTTGGCGGGGTGCTGAGTTTCATGCTGGAAGGCGGCTTTGACGGAGTCCGCGCGTTTCTGCCTCGGCTCAAGCTCGCTCATCTGGCGGCGAACCTCGGCGCGGTTGAAACCATCGCCGGGCCGCCGGCCACGACCAGCCACGTAGAATGCACGCCGAAGGAACGCGAAGCGATGGGAATACCGGAGGGGTTGGTCCGCTACTCCGTGGGGATTGAGGATGTGGAGGATTTGATCGCCGACTTAAAGCAGGCCCTGGGCTGACAGTTAACCCAGCGATGAATCGCTGGGCTATTTCCTTTCGTCCCTATCGGGACTAAGACAGTGGCGGCGGAAGCCATCCTCCATTTTAACCTTCATTTTAACCTTTATCCTTTCCGTTATATCCATTTCCCTCTTGGGCGCATGCGATCGTTCATCGGGAGGTGGCTGGCCCTCTGCTTCGCGCTCGCGCTGGGAACGGTGTATTGCCCTGGCGCAGGTCGCGCTCCCGTTGATTCTTCCACCGGCCTGGAATATGTCCGCATTTCCGACTGGGCCCGATCCAACAACCTTGAAATGCGCTGGCTCAAAAAGGATGAAACGTTCCAGCTCACGAATCGCAACGCGAAAATCGTGCTGACCGTTGATTCGCGCGAAGCCCAAATCAACGGGATCGTGATCTGGCTCAATTTCCCCGTGGCCGACCGTAATGGCTCGTTGTGCATGACGAAGATGGACATGCAGTACACTTTCCAACCCATCCTCACGCCCCCGCGCCAGCGCTCGCCTGCGCCGATCAAGCTCATCTGCCTGGATCCCGGCCACGGCGGCAAGGACCCCGGCAACTTCGTCGGTTCCAACCAGGAAAAGAAATACAATCTCCTGCTCGCCCAGGAAGTCAGCCGCCTGCTCGCGCGCGCGGGCTTGAAGTCGTTCTATACCCGCTCCCGCGATACTTACATCGAGCTCCCGGATCGCGCCGACATCGCCAAAAGCCGCAATGCGGACCTCTTTGTCAGCCTGCATTTTAATGCCGCGTCCAGCTCGCGGGAGACGGTCCAGGGCACTGAAGTCTTTTGCCTCACGCCGGCGGGAGCGCGCTCGACCAATACGCAGGGCGAACCCGGCCACACCGGGTGGTGTACTGGCAATCGCAACAACGACAAAAACATGTGGTTCGCCTACCAGATGCAACGAGCGCTCACCCGCACCTGGGCGGAGGAAGATCGCGGCATCCGGCGCGCCCGTTTCGCGGTGCTCCGCGACATCACCATGCCGGGCATCCTCATCGAAGCCGGTTTCATGTCGCACCCCACGGAAGGCAAAAAGATCTTCGATTCCAAGTATCGCACCCAACTGGCCCAAACCATCGTGAACGGCATCCTCGCCTACAAGCGCTCCGTGGAACGCGGAAGTTAGACTATGAGCATCATCACCCGCACCGGCGACGACGGCACCACGGCCCTGATGTACAACCGGCGCGTGCCCAAAACCGACCCACGCGTGGAGGCGTACGGGACCGTGGACGAATTCAACGCGGCGCTCGGGCTGGCGCGGTCTCTGAGCAAAAACAAAAGCGTCCGCAAAAACATCGCCGTCATCCAGGAGGATCTCGTTTTCCTGATGGGGGAACTGGCCACGGCGGTGCAGGACTATGCCCGGTATCGCAAGACCGCCCGCGGGCTGGTGGATCCGGCAATGACTCAGAGAGTTGACGCGCTCGCGGTGGCGTTGGAAAAAAAGAGTGGCGGATTCCGCGGATGGGCGACGCCGGGCGATCATCCGGCTTCCGCGGCGCTCGATGTGGCCCGCACCGTCTGCCGGCGGGCGGAACGGCAGGTGTGCGCGTTGCGTGAAGCGAAGAAGCTGCCGAATCCTGAAATTATTCGTTACTTGAACCGGCTATCGGACTGGCTTTGGCTGCTGGCGAGGCAGGCGGCGAAATAAGCCTGGAAGGGAATGGGCCGGGCCTTTGGCCCCAGGATCACTGTCTGGCGCAGGCTGAGTCCGTCAGTTGGGACTTCGAGTTCTCAGCGCCTCATTCTCTGGGACCTCACCAGATTGATTATCCACGTTGAGGCGGCGCCACCGATAATAAAGAGATTCAGCCAGCCGGCTCCCGAACGATTCAATCTACGCGCCGCCCCTCCCGATTCAAACGCTGCCATCGCGAAGGTCGCCACCGACATAAACCCCACCACCAGGAGGGCCAGGGTCAGGGCGATCATCACCTTCCGCGGCCAGCCCGGTTCCGTGCGGAAAATGGATGACAGCGGCAGCAACAGCACGCCAAAAACCAGGGCGGCAATCAGCCACGCCGAATCAAATCCATAAACCACCGTCCCCGCCAGGCTGATCATCGCGCAAAACAAACACGCCCCGAACCAATTGCTCGCCGTGGTTTCCTCCTCGGAGAGCACCATGCGCCCGAAGGTGCTCATCCGCAGCAGCATGTTGAAAAACGGGTACGCCAGCCAAGTCATCAGCGCAAAGACAATATAGAGTATTCGAATCGGCAGGATGTAAGGAGCAAGGTCCGGATTCGAATTCGCAAACTGGCCCAACAGGCTGTTACCAATCATGCCGCCAATGACAATTGCCCACTGTCCCCGCGTGCTGAATCGTCCCATCCACAGGAAATACTTCAGCATCCACGCATAGATGAAATTCTTCGCCTTGAGCGCCTCGACCATTCCCTGCCGGGCCCATTCCTGCTGCGGGTTGAGTCGCAACGCTTCCTTGAAATGCTCGGCGGCCTTTTTCGGATCGCCTTTCTCCAGCCAGGTCCAGCCCTGATTGGCATGCGACAGCGAATTCTCCGGATTGCGCCGCAACGCCTCGTCGATCGTGAGGCCGGCTTCCGACTTGCGCCCGAGTTTCACCAGCGCCATGGCGCGCAAGTTCGTGCACGCGACATGCTCGGCGTCACACTCGAGCCCCCGCTCCGCCGCCTTGAGCGCTTCCGCCCAGTGCGATTCCTGAAACTCGACGCTGGCCAGCAGCGCGAAATTATCCGCGTCCGAGGAATCCAAGCGGATGGCTTCCAGGATCGCCGCGCGCGCTTCCGGCAGTCTCCGGCGATCCTCCATGACCGAGGCCAGTGCGTAATGGGCGAATTCAAAATCCGGTTGCAGGCCGATCGCCCGCTGGGCCTCCGCCGTGGCTTCCTCAAATTTCTCCTGGCGTGTCAGGCACAGCGCCAGCAACGCGTGTCCGTAGGCCTCGTCGGGGGCCTCGGCCAGCCCCTGCCGGAGTTCCTTTTCCGCCAGTTCGAAACGCGATTGCTGAAACAACAGCATCGCTCTCTCAAAATTCGGGCTCATCTCCCTGGCTCGGCTAAAAACAACAACCTACTTTTTGAGGTACTGCAGGATGTCGTCGTAAACGCCACCCTGGTTGGAATAAAGCGCATAGTTGCGCGCCGAGGCAAACCATTCACGCGTGGTCGGCTTGAGCGAACCGGCCGCGGCGGCCAGGTCGCGCGTGGTCAGCGGCGTCGGTTTGCCGGCCTTGATCGCCTCCTGCAACTTCCGTTCGACCGCGACATCCACCACGGCCTTGAGGTCCGCACCGGAAAAATGCTCGGTCTTCTTGCCCAGTTGATCGAAGTCCACGTCCTGCATCGGTTTGCCGATGCACTGCAACCGCAGGATCGTTCCGCGCGCGGAAGCATCCGGTGGCGGCACGAACAGCACGCGGTCAAATCGTCCCGGGCGCCGGAACGCGGAGTCGAGATGCCAGGGCGCATTGGTTGCGGCGAGAATCAACACGCCTTCGTTCGAGGCTTTCACGCCATCCATCTCCGCGAGAAATTGGTTGATCAACTGCCGGCCGGCGTGATGCCGCATGTCCGCCCGGCTCGCGCCCAACGCGTCCACTTCATCAAAAAACAACACACACGGACGATGCTGCCGCGCCTGCTCGAACAGGCTGTGCAGGTTCCGCTCGCTGCGGCCGATCCACATGTCGAGCACGTCATTGATGCCCACGGAAATAAATCCCGCGTTGATCTCCCCCGCGGTCGCGCGCGCGAGGTAGGTCTTGCCGCAGCCCGGCGGGCCGTACATCAAAATGCCACCGCCAGTGGCCTTCCCATAGGCCTTGTAAAGCTCGGGATGCTGCAACGGATGGATGATCTTCAGCCGGATCTCCTCCTTCACCTTGTCCATGCCGCCGACGTCCTTGAAAGCGATCTTGGGCCGCTCCACCTCCGGCAAAATCGGCGAATCCTCGTCTTCCGTATTTGCCGCCCGCACGCGGCCGTTGACCACTTCGCTTTCCCGCTCTTCCGCGTCGATCCCCAGGCGCGACGCAAATTCCATGTCCGCCTGCGAACGGTCCAGTTCCACCGCCTTGCGGTACTGTGCGATGGCCAACTGGATTTCACCGATGCCGGCGAGCATTTTCGCATACAGCAAAAACGCTCCCGCCGGGGCCTTCGAGTCCTTGACCAGCACTTCCAGCAACGCCAGCGCATGACTATGCTTGCTCTGCTGGGAAAACGCCCGCGCCAACGCCAGCTTCATGCCCGCGTGTTCGGGCGACTTCGCCAGACCCTCGCGCAATTCCTTCTCCGCTTCCTCGGCCTGCCCATGCGACAGCAGCGTGTTCGCAAAGTGCAGGCGCAGCGCCACGTTCCCGGGCGAAACCCGCAAAGCCTCACGCAACGCCGCAATCGCGTCCGGTCCGGAAGATTCTCCCGAATTACCACTCATGCCCACGCATGAAACCCCAGTCATGCCTGACGCGCAAGCTGTACGTGCCATTTCTCCTGCCGCGAAAGGAGGATCCACCTCGCCGGAGCGTGGCCGTCCCCGGCCACAGCAACGCCGGCACACGACCGCGTGGACAAAAAAGCCATCGCAGGATTCGGCGGATGGTCCTGTTTGGGGCGAGTTGCAGGGCAGGCGAGCGTTGCTGCGCCCGAGACGGGCGCGCTCCGTCTTCACATTTGGTTTTTCGTGCTTCGAACTGCTTTCGTCATTCGTCATTCGAGCTTCGTGATTCACCCCTTCCGTATTTTCCACAACCTCGTCTCCCTTCGATTCCCAATTGCCAGCCCGCCGCGCCTGACCCATCATCAAGTCAACTGACAACGCTATGGCCTACCAGGAAAAACAACTCCGGGACATCTCGAAGCAATTTCAAATCTACGGCGAAATCCTTCACGCCGAGACGTTCAAGATCGGCCACATCAACGAAACCTATTCCGCCACCTATAACCAGGGCGGCATGCGCGTCCGCTACATCCACCAGAAAATCAACAAGGGCGTTTTCAAAAACCCGGCGGCGGTGATGAACAACGTGATGCGCGTCACCACGCACATCCAGAAGAAGCTCGAAGCCGCCACCACGCGCGACGTCACCCGCCGTTCGCTGATAGTCATCCCCACGCGGGACGGCCAGTCTTATTACCAGGGCAAGGATGGCGAGTTCTGGCGCACCTTTGTTTTTGTCGAAGGCGTGGAAACCTTCGAGGCGGTGCAAAC
Organism: uncultured Verrucomicrobiota bacterium; assembly: GCA_964448135.1. Taxonomy (GTDB): domain Bacteria; phylum Verrucomicrobiota; class Verrucomicrobiia; order Limisphaerales; family UBA8199; genus CAYUVH01. The sequence continues at coordinate 245,700 of CAYUVH010000039.1, forward strand.
GCCGCCGCAGGCGCTGCAAGCCGGCCGCGCTTTCGGCGAGTTTCAGCATTTGCTGGTGGACCTTCCCGGCGGACGCCTCCACGAAACGATTCCCAATTTTCACAACACGCGTAAACGGTTCTCCGCCCTGCAGCAGGCCATCCAAAACGATCACTATAACCGCGCCAAGGAGGCGAAGGTTGAGATCGAATTCGCCCTGCAGCACGAAGCCATGGTGGACGTGATTCTCAACGCGATGGCCAAAAAGAAAATCCCCGAGCGCATCACGCACAATGACACGAAGTTCAACAACGTCATGCTCGATGTCCTCACCGGCGAAGCCATGTGCGTGGTGGACCTCGATACCGTCATGCCCGGCTGCGCGCTGTATGATTTCGGCGACATGGTCCGCACCACCACCAGCCCGACCCTCGAGGACGAGCGCGACCTTTCCAAGGTGAAAATGCAGATGCCGATGTTCAAGAAGCTCGCCGAGGGCTACCTCTCCACCGCCGGCCAGTTTCTCACCAAAGCGGAGCGCGCCTACATCGCTTTCTCCGGAAAATTGATCACCTTTGAAATCGGCCTGCGCTTTCTCACCGATTTTCTCAGCGGCGACACGTATTTCCGCATTCACCGCCCCGGTCACAATCTCGATCGCTGCCGCACGCAATTCAAACTCGTGGATTCCATCGAGAAACAAGAGGACGCGATGCAGAAATACGTGAACCAGCTCTGAGCCAAATTGAGGGGCGGTCGCTCGATTACAAACCCAGGCCGGTCTTGTAATCGCGTTTTCTTGCCAAGCGAAAATCGTCTGGTTTAATTTGCTCCCGGACGCCCCGCTCAAGTTATGGAAATCAAAGTCGTTTGCGTTTGTGGCCAGAAATACAAATTCGACGTCGAACCGGTGAACGGCGTGATGCCGTGGATCGTGAAGTGCCCGGTCTGCACTGCGGATGGCACCGCCACCGCCAACGTCCTCATCGCCCAGCAACTCGCCGCCGCGCCGCCGCGTCCGGCGGCTCCGTTTGCGGCGTTGCCCCGGCCCGTCGCAGTGGCGGCGCCTGCTGCTCCGGTAGCTGTGGCCGCGCCTCCGCCGGTGCCGGTTGGCGCGCCGGCGCCCGTTGCCATGACCGCGCCGGTATCCCCCGAAGCCGCTCAACCCCGGACTCCTTTCCGCCCGGCCCCTCCTGGCCGGGCAAACAAGGAAGATCATGACACCTGGAAATGGTGGTACTACGTCCTTGCCGGCGTTTGCTTTGCGGGTTACGACGTGTGGTACGCTCTCGATACTCACAAATATGGAAAGCTCGGCGGCCTTTTCCTTTCAGTCGTCCTGATCTTTGTCGGTTTCTGGAAGCGTAGCGCAGACAAGGCCAAAGCGTAGCGCGCGGCGAGGCTTGAGCTTGACCTGCCGGGCGCAAATGAACATATAGGTTCATGCTTACGCTGCGCTTCATTCATCGCCGCCTCCCGTTCCTTTGCACTTCACTCCTGGCTGCTCTCGCGCTGACAGGGTGCGCCACCAAAAAGCCGACGTCGCAGGCTTTGCCTTTCAGCCCGCCGCCCGGCTCGACCAACTTCAAGCCCGGCACGCGTGAAGCGCGCGCCGGAGACGAAATCGTCGCCGCCGGCCAGTTCTTCCACACCGGCACGCCGGTAGTCCTTTGGATGGACCCGGGTGGCTACGATGCCTATCGCGTGGAACGGCGCTTTACCCCCCTGGACAAATCCGATTGGGCCACCTCGCACGCGGAAGGCAAGGACCTCGAAACCCCGAATCGTTACAACATGCGCAAAGCCGGCCTTACGGACGCCGAAATCGAGCGCCTGCGTGGTGGTGGTTGGGACCTGCCGACCCTCCAACGCGTGGTGGATCAATTCGTCGTCCATTTCGACGTGGCCGGCACAAGCAAACAATGCTTCAACATCCTCCACGACCACCGCAACCTCAGCGTTCACTTCATGCTCGATATCGACGGCACGATTTACCAAACGCTCGATCTCAAGGAACGCGCCTGGCAGGCCACGACGGCGAACAGCCGCTCCGTCGGCATTGAAATTGCCAACATGGGGGCGTATCGATCTCCCGATTCCCGCTCGCTGAAGGAATGGTACGGCCCGGACGATCACGGGCGCACTCGCATCACCATCCCCCCGAGCTACGGCGACGGCGGCGTCCGCACCAAGAATTTTGTCGGCTACCCCGACCGCCCAGACCTGGTGACTGGCAACATCCAAGGCCAGGAGCTGATGCAATACGATTACACGCCGCAGCAATACGCCGCCCTCACCAGATTGATCGCCAGTCTCTGCACGATCTTTCCCAATCTGAAGTGCCAGTATCCCACGGACGCTTCCGGCAAGCTCATCACGCACAAGCTGCCCGACGACCAGCTCAATTCGTATCACGGCGTCCTCGGCCATTATCACGTTCAGACGAACAAAACCGATCCCGGTCCGGCCTTTCAATGGGACAAGGTCATCGGCGGCGCGAAGCAGATGATGAAATCGCCCGGCGGCGGTTCCACTTCTGAGAACTGGCTGGGACATATGCGGCCGCAGGATTAGGCGAAGCAAAGCATCCGGCCTCGGACTTGAAACCACGGGGCTTTATCGTAAGTTTCCACATATGATTAGGGCAGCCGAGATCGAGAAAATGAGCCTTGAGGAACGCCTTGAGACCATGGAGCTGCTTTGGGCATCGCTAGTGCGGACGCCGGAAAAAATTTCCTCACCCGATTGGCACGGCGAAGTCCTGAACGAACGACTTGCGAAGATCAAGCGCGGCAGCGCGGAATTCCTCACTTTGCCCCAATTGAGACAGCGCTTGAAAAAGAAAGCGTGATGCGCTCGATTGTCGTCCTTGCAGAAGCTGCTGAGGACCTCGAGTCAGCTCGAGACTTCTACGAGGACAGGGAAAGTGGACTGGGAGAATATTTTCTGCGGTCCTTGCTGTCGGACATCGAACGCCTTGCGGTTCAGCATGGTACCCATCACAAACAACATCGGTGCTTTCGCATGCTGGCGACGAGATTTCCTTTCGGAATTTACTATCTGGATACAGCCGGGGAAACCATGGTGGTTGGGATTCTCGATTTGAGGCGGGACCCGGGCTCGATTCGATACATTATGGACCAAAGAGTTTGATCGCCCACATTTGTCCTCACTCTGAAGCACAACCCAGGCTTATCAATGCCGAATAAGTTATATCTCCTGGACGGAATGGCGCTCGCCTATCGGGCGCATTTCGCCTTTATCCGCCGTCCAATTCTGACTTCCAAGGGCGTCAACTCTTCCGCCCTGTACGGCTTCGCGCTCACACTGCTGGACATTCTCGAAAAGCAAAAGCCCACCCATCTCGCGGTCGCCTTCGATACGGCCGCGCCGACGGACCGGCACAAGGAGTTCGCCGATTACAAGGCCCAGCGCGAGGAAATGCCCGAAGACCTCAGCGCCGCGCTCCCGCACATTGATCGTCTGATCGAGGGCTTCAACATCCCCGTCCTGAAATACGACGGCTACGAAGCCGACGACGTCATCGGCACACTCGTCACCCAAGCGGCGAAGGAGGGCTTCGAGTCCTACATGGTCACGTCGGACAAGGACTTCGGCCAGCTCGTCAACGACAAGACCTTCATCTACAAACCCGGGCGCGCCGGCGATGACGCCGAAACCCTCGGCGTCGAGCAGATCAAGCAGCGTTGGAACATCCAGCGGCCCGAGCAAGTCGTGGACATCCTGGCGCTCATGGGCGATGCGTCGGACAACATCCCCGGCGTCCCGGGCATCGGCGAGAAAACCGCCATGAAGCTCATCGGTCAATTCGGCACCCTGGATGCCTTGCTCGAACGGACCGGGGAACTGACCGGCAAGCTGAAGGAGAATCTCGTCGCCCATCGCGACGCCGCCCTCCTTTCCCGCCGCCTCGCCACCATTCAACGCGACGTTCCCTGCAAACTCGAAATCGAGGGGCTCGTGCTTCGTCCCCGGGACGATGAGAAGCTCAAAGACCTCTTCGCCGAGTTCGAATTCAATTCCCTCGGTCGCCGGCTATTCGGCAACGATTTCAAAGCCGGACGCGGCTTCGCTACCCCTGCACCTGCGCCAACCGCGCCCGCCAAATCCAAACCCGCCGGCGCATCCAACACTCTGGAATTTGATTTCGGCCAGGAAACCAAGGCATCGCCAACGCCCATCGAGCCTGCGCCAACGGATGCAGCCGAGCCTCGCCCCGCCAATCTCAAAACCATCGCGGACGTCCCTCACGATTACAAAATCGCCGCCACGAAAGCCGAACGCGCTAAATTGATCCGCGAACTCCTCGCGCTCGAATCCTTCTGCTTCGACACCGAGACCACCGGCCTCGATCCCCGTTCCGCAAGCCTCGTCGGCATGTCGTTCTCCTGGAAGGCGCACACGGGTTGGTATGTCCCCGTTCCTCCGGACGATGCCGACGCCGCTGCGAAGCTGCTGGAGGAATTCCGGCCGGTGTTCGAATCCGAGACGTCGGAAAAGGTCGGCCATAATCTCAAATTCGATCTCAGCATCCTGAAATGGCAGGGCATGGATGTCCGCGGGAAGTTTTTCGATACCATGCTGGCGCACAGCCTGGTCGAACCCGATTTGCGGCACGGCATGGATTACCTGTCCGAGGTTTACCTGGGTTACACGCCCATTCCGATCACGAATCTCCTCGGCCAGGAAAAGACCCCGCTGCGAACCATGGCGACCGTTCCCTTGGAGCAGATCGCCGAATACGCCGCCGAAGACGCCGACGTGACCTGGCAACTCCGTTCTATCCTCGCGCCGCTGCTAAAGGAGAAAGCCCAGGAGCGCGTTTTCTTCGAAGTGGAATCGCCGTTGGTGCCCGTGCTGGTGGACATGGAACACGCGGGCATCAAACTGGACGCCGACCCGCTCGAGGAATTTTCCGCCGAACTGGCGAAGGAAATGGATGTCGCCGAAAAGACCATCTGGAAACTCGCCGGCACCGAATTCAAGCTCAACTCTCCCAAACAGCTCGGCCAGATTCTTTTCGACATTCTCAAGATTTCCGGCGCACCCAAGAAAACCCGCACCGGCCAGTACGCCACCGACGAACAAACCCTGGCCCTGCTCGCGAACGACCACGAAATTGTCCGCCGCCTCCTGGAGTACCGCGCCGCCACCAAACTCAAGTCCACCTACACCGACGCCCTGCCCGCCACCATCTGGCCCGCGACGGGCCGCATCCACACCACGTTCAACCAGGCTGTCACCTCCACCGGCCGGCTTAACTCGCAGGACCCCAATCTCCAAAACATTCCCATCCGCACCGAGCGCGGCCAGGAAATCCGCAAGGCCTTCGTTCCGCGCGACCCGAAGTGGCGCCTGCTCTCCGCCGATTATTCGCAGATCGAATTGCGCATCATCGCCGCGCTCGCGAAGGAAGCCGGCCTGCTCGAAGCTTTTCGCACCGGGGCGGACGTCCACCAGGCCACGGCCGCCAAGGTCTATGGTATCGCCCAGGAAGCCGTCACCTCCGAAATGCGGCGCAAAGCGAAAATGGTGAACTACGGCATCGCGTACGGCATTTCCGCTTTCGGTCTCGCCCAGCGCCTCCAGATTCCCCGCAGCGAAGGCGCGGAAATCATCGCCCAATACTTCAAGCAATTTCCCGGCATCCGCCGTTACATGGACGACACCATCGCCCAGGCCCGCGAGCGTGGATACGTGGAGACCGTCACTGGCCGCCGCCGTTACCTCCGCGACATCCGTAGCGCCAACAACACTGTCCGCGGCAGCGCCGAACGCAACGCCATCAACATGCCCATCCAGGGCACGGCCGCCGACATGATCAAGATCGCCATGTCCCGCATCCATCGCGAACTCGCCGCGCGCAGGTTGAAGACGCAAATGGTGCTCCAGGTGCACGACGAACTTCTCTTCGACCTGCATCCCGCGGAGGAAAAGGAAGTCCGCGGGCTGGTGCGCGACAAAATGGAAAACGCCATCCCGCTGGAAGTTCCCATCGAAGTTGAAATCGGCGTGGGCGAAAACTGGCTGGCCGCCCACTAACCCGGCCGGGTGCGTTGCCGCACCATTAGGCAAGCTTCTGAATGTAGCGCTCCAGCCCCCCGGCTGGCGAGTCGGAAAATGCGCATTTTTTTCATCCTTCCTCACAATCCGCTTGCGCGCAATCCGCCCGAATCTAAACTGACCTCGCCCGCCGGGCGTTGTGCGACCGCGGTTACCGCCGTCCCGGCTGGTACCGATTTATGAAAGAGTACCTACCTGCTGATATCCGCAACTTCGCCATCGTCGGTCACGCCTCCTCGGGGAAGACCATGCTCAGTGAAGCCATGCTGGCTTGCGCCGGCGTGATCAATCGCATGGGCTCCATCGCCGCCGGCTCGACCGTCTCCGACTATCATGAGAGTGAACACCAGCGGCGCATCTCGGTTTCCGCCACGTTGATGCATCTCGATTGGCTGGGGAAGAAGTTCAACCTGCTCGACTGTCCCGGCTACGCGGATTTCATCAGCGAAAGCCTGGGCGCCTTGCGTGTCGGCGATTTCGCGCTGGTCGTCGTCCACGCCAGCCACGGCGTCAGCGTCGGGACGGACATCGTCTGGAAGCACGCCAGCGAGCATGGCCTTCCGAAAATGATCGTCGTGAATGCCTTCGACAAGGAAGAGACCAACTTCGACAAAGTCCTCGCCCAGATCCGCGAACACTTTGGCGAACGCGTTTTCCCGCTCATGGTCCCCATCAATCCCGGCCCCGGCTTCAATCAGGTGCTCGACGTCCCGCGCAGCGAAATCATCACCTACGCCGATGACAAAAGCGGGAAATTCACCGAAGCGCCCGCCACCGGTGAATGGGCCGAGCTCGTAAAAAAGCTCCACAACCAGCTCATCGAGCTCGTCGCTGAATCGGACGATTCGCTGATGGAAAAATACTTTGCCCAGGGCCGGCTGACCGAGGAGGAATGGCGCGCCGGCGTCCACCAGGCCATCCAGAAGCAGGTGTTTACCCCCCTGTGCGTGACCTCCGCCGAAAACAACATCGGCGTTGCGCGGCTGATGGATCTCATCGCCAAATACGGTTCTTCGCCCGTGGATCGCCAGAAAGTCCCCGCGCTCAACGGCGACGGCAAGCCGCTCGAAGTCGCGCTCAATGACCCGGACCCGGTCTGCTACGTTTTCAAAACCATGAGCGAGGCCCAATTCGGCGAGCTCTCCTTTTTCCGTATCTATTCCGGCTCCGTGAAGTTTGGCTCCGAACTTTTCAACAGCGACCGCCGCACCACGGAAAAAATCGGACAGATCTACAATCTCAATGGCAAGAACCGCGTCAGCGTCCCCACGCTCAACGCCGGTGACATCGGCGCCGTCGTCAAACTCAAGGATACCCACACTGGCAACACCCTCTGCGGGGGGAAAAAGCACGTCACCCTGTCCAAGGTCGACTATCCCCATCCCAATATTCACGCCTCCCTCCATAACAGCGTGAAGGGAGAGGAGGAAAAGGTCGCCTCCGGCCTCGCCGCGCTTCACCACGAGGATCCCACCTTCCTCTACGCGGTGGATCCCGAACTGCATCAAACCATTCTCTCCGCCCAGGGGGAACTCCACCTCGAAGTGATCGTGGACCGCCTTCGCCGGCGCCATAACGTCCATGTGGATCTTTCCGAACCCCGCGTCAAATATCGCGAAACCATAAAGGCCAAGGGCGAATCCAAGCACCGCCATAAAAAGCAAACCGGCGGCGCCGGCCAGTTCGCCGAAGTCTGGATGCGCATCGAACCCAAACCGCGCGATACCGGCGTCGAATTCACCCAATCCCTCAGCGGTCAGAATGTGGATCGCACCTTCGTGCCCTCCGTCGAAAAAGGAGTCATGAAAGCCTGCCAGGAAGGCATCCTCGCCGGCTACCGCGTCGTGGACGTCAAAATCGATTTCTACGACGGCAAAATGCACCCGGTCGACTCCAAAGACATCGCCTTTCAGATCGCCGGCTATTTCGGCTTCAAAGAAGCCTTTGCTTTGGCCCGCCCCTGCCTGCTCGAACCGATCCACATGATCGAAATCCAAATCCCCGAAGACGCCATGGGCAAAGTCATGGGCGACCTCTCCAGCCGCCGCGGAAAAATCCAGGGCATGGAAGTCGAGGGCGCCTTCCAGCTCATCAAGGCCCTCGTCCCCGCGAAGGAACTCTATCGCTACTCCAGCACCCTCCGTTCCCTCACCGGCGGTCGTGGTGTCCACAAAGAACAATTCGACCACTACGAGGAAATGCCCCGCGACGCCGAAGCCAAGGTGATCGAAGAAAACAAGAAACACCGCCAGGCGCAGTCCACGGAATAATCGTGGCGGTTACTCCCACCGTAGCAGCCGAGGTAACGAGGCTCATTTATTTCAACCACCGGGTGCGACCGGCAATGCCGTTCGCACCCATAAACCGGCCTCAACCAGCCGCTGTCTCTCAGCATCAGACGCGCTCTCTCCCATTCGACCGATCCAGATGGGTGGAAAGCATGAGCCTCGTTACCTCGGCTGCTACGGGAGAAAAGAAGTCCACGCCAACGCTCGTTCTTCGTGCTTCGTCATTCGTCATTCGTGCTTCGTCATTCCCCTCGTGACCCCCACCTCTCCACCCGCGCCGCTCCGCCTCTCCTCCCTCGACGCCTACCGCGGCCTCGTCATTCTCACGATGACCTATGTCAATTACATCTCCGGCATGAAAGGCATCCCGGCGTGGGCCCAGCACATGCCCGGCGATGCCCGGGACGGCTACACCTTCGTGGACCTCGTCTTCCCCGGTTTCCTGTTCATCGTCGGCGTCGCCATCCCCCTGGCCCTCCATCGACGCATGAGCGAAGGCAAATCCCTGTGGCCGCTGGTCTGTCGCATCCTCCTCCGCTCTGCCTCGTTGATCTTCGTGGGCGTCATTACCGTCAATGGGTCCGCCTTCAACGCGGAAGCCACCGGCATGAGCCGCGCCCTTTGGTTCTTCCTGGCGATGGTTTGCGTGATGGCAGTGTGGAACATCTACCCGGCCAATCCATCACCTCGCCGAAAAAAGCTGTTTTTCGCCCTCCGCATCGTCGCCGGACTGGAACTCGCGATTTTATTGTTTATTTTCCGCGGAAAGAATTCCGACGGCCAGATCGTCTGGCTCCAGCATTCCTGGTGGGGAATCCTCGGCCTCATCGGCTGGGCCTACCTCGTTGCCAGCTTCGCCTACCTGGCCGTGCGCGGAAATTCCACAGGCCTCATGGCCGTGCTCGGCTTCCTCATCGCGCTATACATCGGCGATAAGCACGGCGCACTCGACTGGCTTGGACCTGTGCACGATTTCATTGGCGTCGGCCAGGTCCTCGGCAGCACCGCCTCCAGCGTCGTCATGGGCACCCTCGTGGGCAATTGCTTCGTCGGTCCCAACGCCTCCCTCTCTACCTTCGCCCGCGCGCGCTTCATGTTCCTTTTCGGCCTCGGCCTCTACGTCGCCGGCGAACTCATCCGCCCGGTCCACGGCATCAACAAAAACGCCGCCACCGACTCCTACTCCCTCGTCAGCGGCGGCATCTGCTGCCTCTGCTTCCTCCTTGTCTATCTGCTCATGGATGTCGCCCATCTCCGCCGCTGGGCCGCCCCATTCATTCCCGTCGGCCAGAATCCCCTCTTCGCCTACCTGCTTCCCGGAATGCTCGGTAACTTCCTGAAACTCATCGGCGCCGGCGCGCTCCTCTGGCCCTACTCCAGCAATCTCCCCGGCGCCCTCAACGCGGCTGCCGTGACCTGCCTGATCCTCTTCCTCACCTGGCTCGCCACACGCGTCGGCATCCGTCTGAAACTCTGACTCTCCAGATCCTAATCGTAATCCTAATCATACTCTTAATCCCTATCGTTTCGGGTTCGCACTGCCCTAACTGGACAGGGCACCAAGCGCCTGGCACGGATTACCCAACGAATCATACCGTCTTCCTTGAGGAACAAAAATGAGGTAAGCTACTGCGATGGCAGTGCTATCTGGTGCTTCGCTCGATGCTGACACTTACTCGTGGCGCGCATGATCACGGCCTTCATTATTGTCAATGATCAGCCGCGGAGCAGCGGGGACTGGCCGGCATGGTTCAGGGTGGTGGCACTGATCTCGCTCGTGTTGCTTCTGCTGGCGTTGATCGTGTTTGAAATGCGCCTGGTTGCGCTCATAATTCGAGATACGCGACGCTGTTCGGGACGATGGGGAATCAATCGCAAACGTATTATCTGTGCACGTTGCCGCTCGCCACAGCCCTTTTTTCGCATGCCAGCGTCACGTCGCCAATGGTGGTGGGGCGGTTGCACCTGCAAGCAATGCGGCTGTGAAATGGACAAATGGGGTGTGGACGTAAACCGTCCGCCCGTTCCCACCTGCGTATTATGTGGCGGCACTTTCGAGCCCGGCCACTTGATCGCTCACGGCGAATTAAAAGTCTGCGCCCGCTGCAAACCGATCTTCCTGCAAAAACTCGCCGAGGGCGCCACCATCGAACCCTCGCCAGCCGCACTTCGGAACAGCGGCGGAACCACGGCGGAGCGCGGCTCTGTGAGCCGCAGCCCGTAGGATAACCCGCAGGCGAAGGACTTGTTCTACGCGAGTCGAGCGTCCGGAGGCGCTGCGAGTAGCAGACCCGCGCTCCGATTCTTCGGACCTTCAGGAAGTAATCGTTCGACCCGACGCTCTTAAGGTTTTGGCACCCCCTTGACACCCTCTCAATTGGTGTCACTCTGTTTCCAGAGGGATTTCTCGGCCGGGAATCCGGTTGACTGACCGATTTTCCACGCGGGCGTAACCAGGGAAATTCAAGGCACAACCGGACCTATGACGATCATGCCAGCCAGCCAGTTGCGCGGCAGTTCATAATCTTCAACCGCGCATTTTCTCTTTTTGCGGAGTCCCTGCCACGCTCCGACCCCAGCTCGCAACTTGTCTCGTGCCAATCCGTTGCGTCAACCCACGGTCAATCCTCCGTCAAACACCTGTAAGACCATCGTCACACCACTGTCAAACGCGCGTCCGACCCTCCGTCAGACCAAAAGCCCCCGCTGTCAAACCTCGTCAAACCTGATTCTGCCAAAAAACAGGGGGCCCCATTTCCTTCTCTACAGATGGCCATGTCGCCCAAGCGCCTCCGCCCGCCCTCTGCTGCCTCTCGCTTTTTCGGATTTTGGGCATTCGGCATTCTTTCGTCATTCGTCATTAGTGTTCGAATTTCCCATCCGCCTTTCCACTTGAAAACCCAGCCCCGCCGCCTACATTGCCCACCGTGGAAAACGACCAGTTAAGACAGTATTTGCCGGTCCTGATGCTCGGCCTGCTCGCCGTCGCCTTCTCCTTCGGCATGCTGGTCTTCTCCGTTATTCTTGGCAAACGCGGCAAGCGCTCGCAGATCAAGGACACCGCCTATGAATGCGGCATGCTCCCCATCGGCTCCGGCGCGAGCCGCCTCTCGGTTAAGTTCTACCTCGTGGCGATGCTCTTCATCCTGTTTGATATCGAAGTGGTTTTCCTCTATCCGTGGGCCGTCATCTACCGGGATATGCTGCAGCAGAATGCCAACTTGATTTTCGGTTCCATGATTTCCTTCCTCGCGATCCTCTTCGTCGGCTACATCTACGCCGTGCGCAAGGGCGCGTTCGACTGGAACCACTAATCCCGATGCCCACCGACAAAATCAAATTCGGCACCAGCGGCTGGCGCGGCCTCATCGCGCGCGATTTCACATTTAACAACGTCCGTATCGCGACGCAGGCCATCGCCCAATACCTCGCCGCCCACCATCCCGAAGGCGTGCCCGCCGGGACGAAGACCGTAATCCTCGGCCACGACAGCCGCTTCCTCGCCCGCGAATTTTCGCTCGCCGCCGCCGAAGTCCTCGCCAGCAACGGCCTCGAACCTCTGCTCTGCGATGGCGACACGCCGACACCCGTAATTTCCCACACCATCCGCTCGCGCAAAGCCCTCGGCGGCATCAACATGACCGCCAGCCATAACCCGGCGGAATACCAGGGGCTGAAGTTTTCCACTGCCAACGGCGCGCCCGCGAATCCCGAAGTCACGCAAGCCATCGAAGCCAACGCCGCTGCCCTCCAGGCTGCGAATTGGACTTTTCCCGCGGCCGTCATCGGCACTTGGAAATGCAAAACGATTGATCCCAAGCCGGCTTACTTCAAACAGCTCCACAAGCTGCTCAAATTCAGCGTCATCAAGAAAGCGAAGCTCAAAGTCGCCGCGGAGTTGATGTACAGCACCGGCCGCGGCTACCTCGACACTTTGCTCAAGGAAGCCGGCGCGACCGTCACTTCCTTCCACGATTACCGCGATCCCCTCTTCGGCGGCCATCATCCCGAACCGAACATCGAAGGCATGGCCGACGCCATCAAGTTCGTCCGCAGCGGCAAAGCCAAACTCGGCCTCGGCGTGGACGGCGATGCCGATCGTTTCGGCATCGTGGACAGCGACGGCACCTGGCTGACGCCGAACCAAGTCCTCGCGCTAGCGCTTTACCATTTGAAAAAGAACCGTGGCTGGACCGGGGCCGTCGTGCGGACAGTTCCTTCGAGCCATCAGGTGGACGCCGTTGCCGCGTTGTTGGGCGTCAAAGTCCACGAGACTCCCGTGGGTTTCAAATACATCGGCGCGCTCATGGAGAGCGAGCCCATCATCGTCGGTGGCGAGGAATCCGGCGGCTTGAGCGTCAAAGGCCACGTCCCGGAAAAGGATGGCATCCTCGCCTGCCTCCTCATGGCCGAACTCGTCGCCACCGAAAAGAAATCTCTCGGCAAAATCCTGAAGGAACTGGAAAAGCAGACTGGTGAGTTCCACACCGACCGCATCAACGTCGCCATCCAGCCCGAAACCAAGGATGCCTTGCTCGCCAAGCTTGGCTCCGGTCTTTCGCAAATCGGCTCGTTCAAAGTTGAAAAGTTTATCACGACCGACGGCTTCAAGTATTTGCTGCCCAATGGCGAATGGGTCGCCTTCCGCGCCAGCGGCACCGAACCGCTGATCCGTTGCTACCTCGAAGCCAAAACCGCCGCCAATCTCAAGAAACTCCGCTCGGCCTGCCAGGCGCTCCTGGCCTGAGCGAAGGCGCCCGCGGACCGCGGATTCCATGCACCCGCTTGTCCACGAGATCTCCAGTTCCCACTCCCCCGAGTCCCTCGTGGCGGCCGTGCGCGCGACCGTCCCGGCCCGAGACAGTTCGTTGATTCTCCTGCGCAGCGCGCACTTTGATTCTCCGCAGGCCCGCTACTCTTTCGTCGCCGCGCGCCCATTTCTGACCTTCCGCTCGAGCGGTTCCCAAATCGAGCTATTCACCCACGAACCCGCCGCGAAAGAGCAGACGCTCTTCGGCGATCCCTGGCGCGTGCTCGACAGCCTCATGTCCCGCTATGAATTGCTGGATGAACTCGATCTCCCCTTCCCACTCGGCGGTTGCTTTGGCTTTTGGGGATACGACCTCAAGAACTTCGTCGAACCCAAACTATCCCGCCGCGCCGTCTGCGATCTCTCATTGCCCGATTGCCACGTGGGCTTTTACGACAGCCTGGTCGTCTTCGACCATCGCCTCGGCAAAACCTGGATTGTCTCCACCGGCCTCGACGCCACCGGCGCCCGCACGGAAAAGCGCGCGCGCGAAATGTTCGATTTCTGGCAGGCACAACTCACCGGTTCCCGCGTGGAGGAACACATTTCACCCGCGGCAAATCCCGGCACGACCAACATAGTGTCCAACTTCACCCGGGCTGAGTTCCTCGAACGCGTGGAGCGCATCATCGCGTACATCCGCGCCGGCGATATCTATCAGGTCAATCTCTCGCAACGGCTCGCGGCCATCACGCAATGCACTGGCTGGGAATTGTTCCAGCGACTCAATGCCGTCTCGCCGGCGCCCTTCGCTGCTTACCTGGACGGCGGCGATTTCGAAATCGCCTCCTCATCGCCAGAGTCTTTTCTGCGCCTTAGCGGTTCCCACATCCAGACACGCCCGATCAAAGGGACGCGTCCCCGCTCCGCCGATCCCGAACGCGACGCACAGCTGACCTACGAACTCCAGACCAGCGCGAAGGAAATGGCCGAACTGGTCATGATCACCGACCTTTTGCGCAACGACCTTGGCAAAGTCTGCGAATATGGCTCCGTCCGCGTCCCCGAACTCGTGCGCCTCGAGCTCTACCCGCACGTGCAGCATCTGGTCTCCACCGTCGAGGGCCGGCTGACCACCGGCCGCACGCACTTTTCCGCCTTCGCCTCCTGCTTCCCCGGCGGCAGCATCACCGGCGCGCCAAAGTTCCGCGCCATGGAGATCATTGATGAACTAGAGCCCGTCTCGCGCGGTCCCTACACCGGTGCGCTCGGCTACCTTGGTTTCAACCGCGAAAGCCAGTTGAACATTCTCATCCGCACCGCGGTCTGCCGCGAGAATGTTGCCTGCTTCCACGTCGGCGCCGGCATCGTCGCCGACTCGAATCCTGCCGCCGAGTACGATGAAACCCTCGCCAAAGCCGGCGGTTTCTTTGACGCGCTCAAACTCCAGCCGCCGGCCCAACTCACCGCCCAGCCAACGCTCCGCGCGCATTTCCAAACATGAACGCGCCCTGGGTTTTTCTAAACGGACGCATCGTGCCGGAAAGCGAAGCGGTCGTATCCGTCTTTGATCGCGGCTTCACCCTCGGCGACGGCCTGTTCGAATCGATCCGCGTGCTGAACGGCCGCTGCTTCCGCTGGGCGGAATATCTCCATCGCCTGAGCACAGGCGCAAACTTTCTACACCTCAAGTTGCCCTTCACGACCGACGCGCTTCGCGATTATGCCACGGAACTGGTGTGGAAGAACCAGATGCCCGATTGCCTGTTGCGGATCAATCTCTCGCGCGGCGTCGGCCCGCGAGGATATTCACCCAAGGGTGCTGACCATCCCACGCTCGTGATGTCGCTGCACCCCGCGCCTCCAGCTCTTCTCCCTGCGCCACCCGAGTGGCGGCTGATGACCTCCAGCGTTCGTCTGCCGGCGAATGAACCGCTCGCTCATTACAAGACCGCGAACAAGCTGCCCCAAATCCTCGCGCGCATCGAAGCCGACAACGCGGGCGCGGACGACGCCTTGGTGCTCAACGCCCATGGACACATCGTCGAATCCACGTCGGGAAATCTTTTCTGGATCGAAAACGGAGTCGTCTGTACTTCCCCGCTGGGAGCGGGTGTGCTGCCGGGAGTCACGCGCGCCGTGGTGTTCGAGGTCTGCCAGGCGCTGGGAGTGAAAACCCGGGAGTGCGAAGTTTCGCCAGCGGCACTGGCTCGAATGGAGGGGGTGTTTCTTTCCCTCACCTCCTTCATCATTTCCGTGGCCGTCTCGCTGGACGGTAAACCGCTCGCGCGCTCCCCATTGCCAACCAGGATACGCGAATCTTGCGTGTCCCTGCTGTTGAAGGAAACGAGCGCTTAGGATTTTGCGCCCGCCGCAATTCGCCCGACGGCCGCGATCAGGCGGTCCACTTCCGCCTCCGTGGTATAGCAGGCGCAGCCAATCCGCAGGAGACCTTCCTTCGTCTGGCCGAGTTGTGCCAGTACTGTCGTCGCATAGAAATTTCCGTTGGAGGCAAACAGGGCTTCCTTGGCAAGCGCCCTGGCGGCATCACTGGATGAAACCCCGGCGATCACACAGGAGACCGTTGGCGTGCGCTGGCGTCCCGGCGCCGGGCCGAAACATTTGACTCCGCGAATCGCCGAAAGTCCCTCCCACAATTTCTTCACCAACTCATCGCCGCGTTCGTGCAAACCATCCAGGGCTGCGACCAGGCGCTCGCGCCGGGTTGCGCCGGCGGCCAGAGAAGCTAGAAATTCCACCGCGGCAGCGGCGCCGACGATGCCTTCGTGATTCTGCGTCCCCGTCTCCACGCGATCGGGAATCTCGTTCGGCGCGGGGTCGAGCTTCGGCACGTCGAGCTTTTCGAAGACATCCGCCCGCGAGTACAGCACACCGGTGTGGGGGCCGTAAAATTTGTAGGGCGAGCACGCGAGAAAATCGCAATCGAGAGCGCGCACGTCTATGCTGCGATGCGCGGCGAAATGCACGGCGTCCACGTAACACAGCGCGCCGCGTGAATGCGCGAGTTTGGCGGCCTCGCGAATGGGGGAAACAGTGCCCAGCGCGTTCGATGCCGCTCCGATCGCGAGCAGCCGGGTTTTGGGTCCAACCAATTTATCCAACTCGTCCCACTTCAATTCCCCGGTCGTGGAATCAAACGGCGCGGAGCGGATGGTAACACCGCGCTCCTTTGCCAGCGCCTTCCAGGGCGCGACATTCGCTTGGTGATCGAGGTCGGTGACGACGATTTCATCGCCCGGTCCCCAACCGCGCCCCAGTGCGCGCGCCACGTGAAACGTGATCGTCGTCATGTTGTTGCCGAAGGCAACTTCGCGGGGGGTGGCATTGAAGAAATCGGCGAAGGCTTCGCGCGCATGCTTCAGGGCGGCGTCAGTCTCGGCGCTTGTCGGGTAGTTCCAATGCGTGTTGGCGTTGTGGTGATAGAGATACGCGGCCATGGCCTCGACCACCTGCCGCGGGACCTGCGTGCCGCCGGGGCCGTCGAAATATGCGACCGGTTTGCCGGCGTGTTCGCGCAGGAGCGCGGGAAAATGCGAACGAATGTCTTCCACCGGCGCAAGGCCGGTCCGGGCCGAAGGGCTGGACATGGATTTCATGTGGTGATGAATGAAAACTACCGGATCGCTTAAGCGGCGACCGGCATGCCGATGCCGGCTTGCAGGCGGCCGACCGAATCCGGGCTGACCCATTTGACCAGGGCGAGGAAATTCAGCAGCGTCGGATTATCAGGCCGGGCGGAGAACATGGTCTTGAGGCTGTTCACCACCTTGTTGTAGGTGGTGAGGTATTTCTCGTGCGTCAAGCGGGTCACGTATGATTCCAGCACCGTGCGCGCAATGGGATCGGTGCGGCCATCGGGCAGATACGGCAACTGGCAGATCACCTTGATGATGGTAATGGGATCGGCTTCCACCAGCACGAGCCAGCTCTGGCGGACTTCATCGGAATCGTAACGGGCGTTCAGCCGGTCGCGAATGGCGGTGGCGATCTGGGCAGTATCCGTGCGGCTGGAAATCATCTCCTTGATACGAGCCCAGGCGCGCTGTTGTTCCATGAGGGCGGCATCGCCGGCGGGAACTTCGGCGTGCTTCGGTATCTCCTTCAGGCCGAGCTCGGTGCCGACTTTTTGCACGAGCGCGCTGGCTTCGTCCTTGCGAAGTTTTTCGAAGGTGAGCATGGCCTTCAGCACACGGGTTTGCATTTCGGGGCTTGTCAGCCGCAACACGGAGCTGATGGTCGGCGACGGCGGGGCTTTCGGCGTCGGGATGAGGTGCTTGATGAGTTCGGCGACGGTGTGATCAATCAAACCGGGGCTGCCTTTGGCGGAGCGCAAGGCCAGCACATATTTCAAGGTCTTGCCCGCGCCACCGACCTTGCCGATGTTGTTGATGACCATCTGCCGGTGATCCGGGCTGCTGACCAACGCCAGGAGGCTCTCGGCGGTGACGATCAGTTTTTCATCGAGGGCATCCTGGGTCCCGGCGAGCACGAGCTGCTCGATCAAGCCCGGCAGGCGCTGGGCGAACATCACGTCCGCGGGCTCGGTGCTCTGGTGTTCGTAGTAGTGGAGCAACTCGACGATGAACGACAGCCGCTGGAAAGCGTTTCGTTGCGTGCGCGCCTCATCGGTCGGGGCCTTGCTTCGCTGCACCCGGTGATAGAGCTTCATCAGCTCGTCGCGTTTGGCGGCGGCCACCTCGGGCCGTTGCTGGAGGAGGGATTCAAAATCACTCTTGAAGCCCATGACGATTTCGTCCGGCTTGGGAAACGGATTGCGCTTGGGGTCCGTGGTCAGGTCGTCGAACAAGCCGAGGGCGTCATCGCCGAATTCGCGTATGACGCGCTCGCGGGGCACGGTGCCTTTGACCAGGCAACGGTTGCCACGCACAAAGCGGGGCGAGAAGAAGGCCTCGGGATCCTGAGTCAGCGATTCGAGCATCTCACGCTCCAATGGCGTGTCGAGTTTGAGCAATTCCTCGAGCACCGGTTTCAGGGCCGTCGTGAGGTCCTTCTTGGTCTGCTCCATGGTCCGGAGGATTTCCGGCTGCGGAATATGGCCTTCGACGGCGCCTTTCACGAAACCGGCCAGGGTGTGAGCCACGTTGGCATTGTGCTCCACCAATTTGGAAACCACCACGCCGACGTCGTTGATCGGCAGCTTGCTGACGAGCCCGGAAATCAGGAGGACCAGTTCACTATGCGACTTCTGACGATGGTCGATCACACGCTCCAGCAGGAAGCGGAGGTCTTTGTTTTCTTTTTCCAGCAAGGCCCGCTGGGCCTCGAGTTGGGCCACGCGCGTTCTCACTTCCTGCCAGCCCTGCTGGATTTCATCCACGGTTGCGGGGGCGGGTTTTTGCTCGTTGTCTGCCATTGCCGATGCTCTTCGCTGGTTGTCGAATGACTTTTGGGGCGCCGACGGCGGAATTAATCGCTTCCGGACCTCATCATGCCCACTTCTTTTATTGTGGCCTGCGCTTTGAGTCCGTCAAGGGACGAATCGGAAGACGGATGGTTAAAAGGTTAAAAGTTGGGGGTTCACATGGGGCCCCTTTTTTCAACTTGGACATACTATGACGAACTATGATTGCTGGGGTTTTTACTATGACAGCAACTTTGACGGAACCATGACGGAACTTTGACCATAGCGATATGAACTTTGACCATACTTTGACTGATGGTTTGATGGGGGCCGGGAAAGGGCCAAAAACGGAGGCGCATTTCCGCCGGATTGGCTGCGGGCGTACGGTGCCCGCGGAGTGAACGGTCGGACCTCGGGAGAGTGAGGTTTTTCGGGGTGCTGGCCCCGGTCTGTCCAAGATGTATCCTCCACATCACGGTTGCAGGATAACACATTGCAGGTTGGCCGCACCATTGAAGTTGAAAAATCGAGCGAGGGAAATCGTTCCCGCGGCTGCTGAATGGGATGGGACGAGTGGGACCGGTGGGACCGGTGGGACCGGTGGGACCGGTGGGACCGGTGAGAGGGAATCGCAGAAATGGGCGGGTGATCAGGGGCGAGAGGGTATGGCCTTGAGGCTGAGGTTTCGAACCTGCATTTCAACATCGAAAACACCGGGGACTTCCCAGCCCATGAAGATTCCATAGGGATGGTAATCGGCGAAATCACGCGAGCCCTTGATAAAACCTTTCGCCCAGGCGTGTTCGAGGCCTTTGCGCATCAGGGGCAATAGATCGGCTTGCAGCGTGATCCATTCGCGATGGTGAGCGCTCATTTGCGTGAAGTTTGTCGAGGCGGGTGTGTAGATGAAGAGTCGGGTCTGGCCGAAGTCCTGGGCTTCGAAATCGCCCGGCATGCGCTCGCGATCGTCATAGACCGGGATGCCGAACCAGTAGCATTCGCCATGGCCGGGGGATTTCGGGTTGCGATTGCAGACGGTCAGGAAGATCTGGAACTGCGCGGCGTGGAGTGTGGGGGAGTAGCCGTTGGTGTTGGCGAGTTCGGAATCCTTGAGGCGGGCTTCGAGATAAAAGTTGAGGGCGCTGACTTCCGTCAAGGAAGGCGGATTCTGGAAGTATTGCTCGACCAGCAAATGGACCCAGGGTTCGGCCTGCGATTTCCGCGCCACGTTGCCGTATTCCGTGGCTGCATTGACGGCCAACGAAAGATCAGCGGCGGGACTTCCGGGCTCGACCACGCGCACGGATTTGGCCGAGTTGCTGCACCAAAGCGTTTCGTTGGTGAGAACACAGTCGGCGGGTTGCAATGGGAACTTGCTCGACCACTGGTCCAAATCCCACACCGGCTTTGCGTGGGCCAATCCGGCGACGGTTCCGTATTGGACGCGTTTGCCCTGCGGCGGAGCAATCAGATAAAAACCGCATTCAAAATGCGGATCGCGGACCAGTTCATGAGAGGAGTCGGCGGCGACAAGGTGGGTTGCGACAGCGAGTCCAAGCACGACCAGGACAATCCGGATTTTCAAACCGGCAAAGCCGCGTTTCAAAGGCCGAAGGGGAAGAAAGGGCATGATGACAGAAAAAGTCCGAGCCGGACTGGCGAGTGACAGAAAAATAATCATGGCTTGAGAAGCACGGACTCAGTCCTCCGCACGTTCGCCGGCCGGGGCCATTTTGACCAGTTTGGGATCGAACTGGCCGAGGACGGTCACCAGATCCTGCTGCGCTGCCATCACTTCATGGATATTCTTGTAAACCATGGGCACTTCGTCGAGTCCGGCGGAGATCAGATTGACGCCTTGTTCGCGCAGGAAGGCATTTACTTTTTTCCAATTGAAGCTTTTGGACGCCTGGGAACGGCTCATGACACGGCCGGCGCCGTGCGAGGCGGAGTTTAACGACTCGGGATTGCCCTTGCCGCTGACCACGAAACCGGGCGAGGCCATCGAGCCGGGGATGATGCCGAGGACGCCTTCGCCGGCGGGAGTGGCGCCCTTGCGGTGGACGACGACCTCGCGTTCCACGCCGTCGATCACGTGACGCTCCTTCCAGGCGAAGTTGTGATGGTTTTCCAGGTCGAGCAGAACCTGGGCGTTGAGATTTTCCGCGATGTGTTTGTGGATGAGTGCGTGGTTGGCGGCGGCGTATTTGCCCATGAGTTCCATGGCGTCCCAGTATTCCCTGCCCTCCTGGGAATCGAGCGAGAGCCAGGCGAGGCGTTTGAGTTCGCTCGGGAGATCGGGAAACTGGCTGAAGGCGATCTTGCTGTAATGATCACAAACAGCGGCGCCAGTCCCGCGGCTCCCGCTGTGGCTCAATAGCGCCACGTAAGTGCCGGGTTCGAGCTGGTTGATTTTTCCGTGCGCGGTGAAGGTGCCGAATTCCACGAAGTGATTGCCGCTACCGCTGGTGCCAAGTTGAGACCAGGCCTTGTCTTTGTACTGCTTCGTGATCGGGCTGACGCTCCAATCTTGATCCAAGACATCGTGCTGACGGCGGGTATTGAAGGACGAGCCAACGCCGAAACGGGTTTCCGCTTCAATTGCCCGGGCAAGACGATCCTGATGCCGCTCCAAAGTTTGCACGGGAATATCCAGCACGGTCATTTTCATCCGGCAGGCAATGTCCACGCCGACGGCGTACGGGATGACCGTATTGTCGGTGGCCAGCACTCCGCCGATGGGCAAACCGTAGCCGACATGGGCATCAGGCATGAGTGCGCCGGCGACGGCAACGGGCAGCAGACAGGCTTTCTCCATTTGCATGACCGCCTGCTCTTCCAGGTTATCACCCCACTGGCGATACTTCGCCGGTTCCGCGCGCGGAGGCGGCGGCGCGCTGAGCAATGAGCGCGCGAGTTCGCCGCGCAGGTCGTCCTTCACGAAGGCCTGGGGGTTGGCGACGATGGCTTTCAGTTCGTCCTCCAGGCGGGTCTTGTCGCCACCGCCCAGAATAAAGCTGGTGACAAAACCGGTTGCCCGGCGGGTGGCTTCGCCCAAGGGGATGCCGAGGCGAATGAAAGTCTTAGGATTCATTATGAGTGCAGTTTATGCCAGGCCTCGCTCCCTCAAGGAGTGCAACCAGCCATCGAAGTCATTTATTCCCGGCGCGGAAAGGTCGAGGGAAATTGGCTTTCCCTGTAAGTCAGTTCGCAGGGCCAGGTGCGCCGGTGTGAGGTCGCGCAGCAAGCGCGTCGCAATCCAATAATGGCCCTCATCCAGTTTGAAGGGTTCCCACTGGAAGTCCCTTCCAGAGGAGACAGGCGCATGGCCGCTTGGCAAAACCGCCGCGACGATTCTCGGCGGAGGAATCAAACCACAGGATGGAATGATGCCCGACGCAAGCATGAGTTCGGCCAATCGGTCGGCTGCATTTTCGTCGCTCTCCTGCTTCTCATAACGAACCTTGAGATACAGCCAGCTTGAGTCTTTATACCCATATCTGGCAACGAGCTTGGGAAATCGCTTCGACATCTCCCACTCATTGAAGGAAATGCCCGACGGCTCGCGCGGATGCCGGAATCCTTCCTCCTCCGGCATTTCGCAGCCGGTCGCCTCCTCGTAAACCTTGTGCGCGACGGATTGGTAGCCCTCATACGTGGCCCATTCCCGCTCTATACCGTGATCCGCCAGGTCATCTGCGTTCCTGCACGCCGTTTCATAAGCGGCGCGTCCCAACGAAATCAACGTGGAACGGAAATCCATGAATGAATCATCGCTGCAACCATGGTTGATCACGAAGGCGGCGCCCCAAATATCATGAGAATACGCCTTGAAGTAGAATTCAGTGTAGAGCCGATCGAAAGACAGAATCTCCTCCACCGGCAGGCTCCGGAGTTCTGCAGCCAAGTGGTCGCATTTGACCTTCATGTCACGCGGTGATAGCGCGTGCGCCCGGCCCACTAATTCCCAAAATTCTTCGGTTGTCATGGTTGCGTTTCAGCAATGCGTTTGAGGTTACAGAACAGGCCGTTGCAAATAGCCTGTCCGATTCTTTCGTCCCTGACGGGACTTTTTTCACCGCTTGCATAAACCCAGCGATAAATCGCTGGGCTATTCTCTTTCGTCCCGTCGGGACTAATTCTAGTGACACGCTCCACCTGTATCCATACCTCAATGCCGCCCCTGAACGGGGCTGGGAGGCTCGAAATTCTTATTACTAGAAATATTTCGCGCCTACGGCGCTGGCAACATGCATCGATTCCACTTTACGCTGCCCCCCCGAGGCTGCTGTCCGAATCTTTGATCACAAACCGCGCCTTGAGGCGGGCCACTTCGGTGGCGAGGTGGGCGGCTTTGACGGAGTCGAGGACGGCGTCGAAATCCTTGTACGCGGCCGGGGCTTCGTCCTTTGGATACAGACGGCAGTTGGTGAGGATGTCGTTGGCGACGAACTCGTCGTCCACGGTTTTTTGATCCAGGGCGCGGTCGGCGGCTTTGCGGCCCATGGCGCGGCCGGCGCCGTGGTTGACGGAGTAGGCGGCATTTGCCGCGCCGGAATCGGCGACCATGATGACACTGCCGGCGGTTGGGTTCCCGGGCAGCAGGATGGGATGGCCGGTCTCGGCGAACGGCGTGTCCTGGAGCGACGGATGGCCGGCCGGGAAGGCGCGGGTGGCGCCTTTGCGGTGGACCCAGCCTTCGCCGGCGAAACCACCGTGGCCATCAGCGAGCAGTTCCTTGCGCGCGATGTTGTGGCTGATGTAGTACACGAGCGAACCCTTCACGCCCGGAATCACCTCCTGAAACGCTTCGAGCACGAGCGCGTTGATGAGCATGTGATTCACGGTGGCGAAGTTCGCGCCGAGGGCCATGTCAGCGAGGTAGTGGTCCGCCTCGACCGTGGCCAGCGGGGCGTAGACGAGTTCCTTGTCGTCGCCTGGCAGCGGGATGGACCACTGGGCGAACTTCTGCTGCAAGGTGCGGAACTGGCCGCTGGCCAGGGCGTGGCCGAAGCCGCGCGAGCCGCAGTGTGACAGGAATCCCACGCACCCATCGCGCAGGCCGAAGACTTCGGCGGCGCGGCGGGCGCGGTCGTCGTCCGCAACACGGACGATTTCGCATTCGCCGAAGTGGTTGCCGCCGCCGTAAGAACCGAGCTGGGTCACCTTCTCGACGAAGTTGGAGAACTGGTTCACGCGGAGCCAGGCGAGGCGTTCGGCGAGCGTGCCGCTCGTGCCGTCATGGGCGACGTGCGCGGCATCTTCGCAGCGCCGGGCCCACTCGGTCGGGATGCCCAACGCGTACAGGACTTCGGCCGACGCGCCGTCGGTGGCGACTTTCTCGCCAAGCTGCTCGCCGACTTTGCGCGCCTTTTTGGCGGAGCCCTGGCCCCGGCCCGGGCCGGTAGGTGTTCGTTCCAGGATGGCATTGATCAAGTTGCGGCGCACGGTCTTGTCGGCAACCTCCGCGGCGGGCAAATCCAGTTGCAGGAAGCTCATGGAGCATTTGATGTCCACGCCGACGGGTCCCGGATAGACGTGCGACGACGAGGTGAGTACGCACCCCACCGGCGCGCCGTAGCCCGCGTGGGCGTCCGGATTGAGGACGAGGTCGGTGACACCGGGTGCGCTGCGAGCGTTCAAGGCCTGCTGGAGGCACCTGGCGTCGAAGCCGGCGCGAATGGAATTCGTGCCGATGACGGTGATGGGTTTGCCTTTGTTGCCGGGAGCGGAGATGAACCCCGTGGCCTCGCCGGTGATATGAATTTGTGTTGGATTTTCCATAAAGTGTTGTAGAGTTTCTCCCAAGGACCGCACCACTCAGATAGCCTGGGCTATTTGGCGTCACCGCCAGATCAGATCAGGTTATGGTCAAGTTTCTTTTGCCTGTTACTTGAATATGAATGCTTATGGTGTAGAGTCGAATGCAGGATGTTACTTAATGCGGACGAAGTTACACATCCTTTTGATCGAGGACGATCTAGCTGATGCTGGTTTGATCGAGCATGAGCTGGAGCGAGCGGGTTTTGCTTTCCGCCTTACCCGCATCGAGACCGAAGGCGATCTTCGCCGCGAATTACAGGAATCCCGGCCGGACATAATTCTTTCCGACCACGGTCTGCCTTCCTTTGACGGCTTCAGGGCGCTGGAAATTGTCCGCAGCTTGTCCCCCGACCTGCCCTTCATTTTCGTCAGCGGCTCGAATGACCAGGGCATGGTCGCCGAAATGCACGAAGAGGGCGCGACGGATTATGTTTTCAAGAATGACCTGGGCGACCTGCGCGATGCGATCCGGTCGGCCATCGGAAATGCGGTGCCGAAATTGCCAGGAACGCCGCTTGCGAACAAGAAGTCAAGGCCCGCGCCGGAACTGGATGCCGCGCCGCACGAACTGCCGCGGAAGGTTCGATTCTGTCCCGAGTGCCGGAAGACGCGGGATGAAGCCGACGCCGCGCTCGAGCTGGACGACTTTGTGCGGCGGAACGCGGATGTGACGATCGTGCATAGTCCGTGCGAGGCTTGTTCGCGGAAGGTTTAGTGGGAGCGCTTCGAGTAGAGGGAATTCCCCTCATCCGCCGTCGCGGGGACGCTATGGCGGGACAGGCCCCGGATCTCTCCCAAAGGGGGATTCGCACAACAAGGGTTCAGATTTGACGATGGGTGCCTTGTCTAACCGCAAATTCCCATGCTTTTGAACGCGCTGCGGCTTATAAAGCCGCGCTCCGGGACTTTTTGTGGCGGCCGCACAGCGCGGCCCTACCTGGGAGATGGCAAAGCCTTCCTGATCCAGAACTAGTCGAAGACGGCCAGGTCGCGGTTGGCTTTGCGGAGGCTGCGGCAGAGACCGAGGCAAAGGTTTTGCAGGAGCTTGATTTTGATGGCGGAATGCGAGACGCCGAGGGCTTCGAAATCGTTCACCTCCAGCAAATCGCAATCCACGTCGGTGTCGGCCAGGATGGTGGCCGCGCGCGGCGCGCCGTCCAGCAGGGCCATTTCGCCGAAGGCCATGCCCGGAGAAAAGGTGGCCAGCCGCCGGCTGGCTCCGCCGGCCAGGCCGACGTGCACGCTGACTTTGCCGCGCGCGAGGAAAAAGAGTTCGCGGGCGCCATCGCCGGCATTCACCACCGCCTCGCCCTGGCGATAGGAACGCCGCTTCAGGCGGGAGGAAACAACGGCCAATTCGTCCGTTGTGAACTGATCGAACAAGCGGTATTCGCGCGGGGTCACGGTGTGGTCGGCGATGGCGCCGTTTTGGGCCACGGCCAACAGCCGGTTTTCACACCACTCCAGCGCCGCGTCCTGGTCGGTGAAGGAGCGGAACAATTCGTCGTACTGCTTCGCCAGTTTCACCTTCATGTAGTGGCGCAGCGGCGACAGGTGGCCGGCGTTGGTGAACAGCATGTGTTTCCCGGCATCGGTCAGGCGGCGGAGCAATTGGTAACAGAGCCGGCACGCGCTTTCATTCACGGTCAATGCGCGTTTCAAATCCACGAGCAGGTAATCATACGCCGCGAAGTTTTCGACGGCGTCGCGCACCAGGGGTTCGAGGCTGACGAAAGTCAGATTGCCCTGGAGCTGATAGACACGGATGCGTGAGCCGGCCTGGGTGAGCGCGCTGCTTTCCTCGGGAGTCCGGATGCGATGCGAGGACAGCTCGGCTCCGGTGAATCGCAGGCGCAGCGAGGTCCGGCCGACGCTGGGACGGTTCAGGACATGCAAATCGAGATGACGCGCGAGGGCCTGGCAGACGGCGATGCCGCGCACACTGTTGCTGCGGGAGTCCAGCCGCGGAGAGAAAATGCCGATACCCAATTGCCCCGGCAGGATGGCGATGACGCCACCGGATACGCCGCTCTTGGCCGGCATGCCGACTTTGTAAATCCACTCGCCCGCATAATCATACATGCCGCAGGAGCCCATCACGCTCAATACGCTTTCGACGTACTCACCGCGAATAGCCTGCTTGCGCGTGACGGGATTGACGCCGCGGTTCGCCAGGGTGGCGGCCATGACGGCCAGGTCGCGGCAGGTCACCGAGACGGAGCATTGGCGGAAATACATTTCCACGACCGGCGTGGGATCCGATTCCACGATGCCGAAATTGCGCAGCATGTGGCCGATGGCACGGTTCCGATGGCCGGTTTCGCTTTCGGAGCGGAAAACCGTTTCATCCAATTCGAGCGTCCGGCCGGCATAGAGGCCGAACATGTCCATCAGCCGCCGCAATTTGGTGGCGTCATTTTTTCCCGCGATCAAGCCCGCGCTCGCGATGGCGCCGGCGTTGATCATCGGGTTGCGCGGACGCCCGGTGCCGGGGTCGAGGCTGATCGAGTTGAAGGCGTCACCGGTTGGTTCCATCCCCACTTTTTTCAGGACGCTTTCGCGGCCATGGTCTTCGAGCACCAGCCCATAAACGAAAGGCTTTGAAATGGATTGGATGGTGAAGGGCTGGAGAAAATCGCCCGCCTCATAAATCGCTCCGCTCGCGGTGGCGAGACAGATGGCGAACCAGTTCGGATTCGCCTTGGCGAGTTCGGGAATGTAGGTGGCGACGTGGCCGTCCTTCAGGCTCGCGTATTCCGCATGGAGTTCGGCTACGTAGTCGGAAATGGGGGAGGAAATGGAATTCATTATCTGGATTGGGTGAAATCAGATTGCCCGCTGGAATTCACTAAGTTTCGGGGGCAAAAGATGTGCCAACCAGGGTTTGAAGTCAAAAACTGTCGCCAAACAACGGAAATCCGCGTGGTGCTTTCGTGTGGCGGCACGAAAGATTATCCATGTTGGTCAAAATTCGCCCGGAGTGGAGCGCGGCCCGGCGGCTCGCGAGTACGCCCGCCCCACCGCGCTGCGGTCTAGGGCAGTTTATTTAATCCTGTAGCCAGGGCGCCACGACGTCGCGGCCGCGCAGCAGCGCGGCCCTACCGTTAGTGCGGCCACAGGTTTACGGAAACTGCACTAGTCAAACGATTGCTGCCAGACCCAATCGCCCTTCGCGATTTCCACTCGCCCGCTTTTGTCGCGGCAGACGGTGCCGCCGTCGTCCTTTTCATTCCACCCGACCGAATAGAGCACGTAGCTGCCATCCGGTGCGGTGCGATAGTGAAGTTCCGCGCCGGTGATGATGTCCCGGGGGATCCCGCGCACGAAACCGGGGCTGAGTTTCGCGAGCGACTCGGGGTAGGCGCCGTGGGCCAGACGATAACGCTCCAGAGCGCAGGCCACAAAGGCCTCCTTCACGAGAGTCTGGTTGCGGGCGCAGTGCTGGAATGCCCGCGTGAAATTTGGAACGGCGATGGCGGCGATCACGTTGTAGGGCGTGATGGAACCGACGGTCTTTTCCATGTGGACCATACAGCGATCGAGCTTTTGCGGATGGACCAGGCTGCCGTCCGCTGCCATACCGTCGAGCAAATCGCCTTCCAGCGAAGCGACGGTGCTCATGTTTTGATAGGTCCAGCCGCGCGGGGCGACGTTGTAAAACCACCAGGTCGGGTCATTGATGCGATCCACGAAATTTTGCGGCACTTTTCCCGAGAGGCTCGACTGGTTTAGCTTCGCGGATTCCAGGGTGGAACACAGGCCCATGCGCTCCAGGGCAAACGCCCGATGCACGTCGCTTCCCAGATTGATGCGCGCCAGTTGCTGCTGCAGCACGGCGAGCTGCGGCTCCGGCCAGCACTTGAGCCGCAGGCCATCGGCGATTACGGAAGTATATACGCCGCGCAACGCCACATGGATCATGGCTGCGACCAGGGTCATCGGCTGGCTATCCGGCCCGCTTTCGAGGACGCGGCAAAGATCATTGAGCAGCGTGAGTTCCTCCAACGCGGCCTGCGGCTTGCTCAGGAGCAGATTTGCCTGGGCCCGCTGGGCCAGGGTTTGGCCGACCACGCGGAGCGATACAAAATTTGGAATCGGCATGGCGCAAGGCACCGAGTAGTCGCCATCCATGCGGGCAAGGGGTCGCTTCAGAGCTTCGCGTAAATCATCGAAATATCCGGACGCCCCGTCGCTCCAGGCCAGGTAATCCGACGCCGTGCACCAACCGGGCGAGCCCAGGCCGACCTGAAACGTGTTCGTGTCTGCTTGTTCGACCTGCAAACCGGTCCCCGATGGCAATTCGGGATGAATCAGGTCGGCAGGAAAGAGTCCGGCAGCTTTGCGCCTCGACAGCTCCTTTTCGGCGCGCACGAAAATGCGCGCGGGTTCGGTGGCTTGGAAAGGACGCGTCGTCAGCAAAAATTCCTGCGGGGTTTTCAAGACCGTGGCCCCCGCTTTGCTTGGGGAGAAACGGGAGGCCAACAGCTCTTTGAGCGCCTTGGTGGTCTGCGCATCCAATTCTGCATCCGCACGCGAAGAGTCAACCTTCGAAATCAGGAAGGCGCCTGGCTTCGATCCGTCTTTGATGAGCCGGAGATTGTGGTTTTGCAAAACCGCTTCGAGGGCCTGGCGCGCGGTCACGTTTTCCCAACGGAGCGTAATGGAAGGTTGGGAAGCTTTCTTCGCCGACCCCGGCTGTGGCAGTCCGGTGTTGGTGCCGAGGCTGTAGTTCAAATCGGACTGCCTCGCCAGGTTTTTGATCGCGTCGGTCAACGGCACGTCCTGCAGGACAATCAGCGGGATGATCGGGTCGTTTCCCTTCGGAAAGGAACCCAGATCTTCGCCGGCGGCATCGAGAGTGAGCAACGGCGCGTCATAGCGCAGGACCAAATCGGCGTCACCGGCGGGGATGGTGGTTCCCGGGGGCACAACGGTCACTTTGGCGAGGGCGGTGGATTGGCGTTGCCTGAGGAATTGTCCGAGGCCCTGCATGTCGAGCTGGCGGTTCAATTCATTGGCGCCGCGCCCGACAAACCACTGCGCCATGTGGGGCGCTTTGAAGACGTTCTGTGCGTCGGGAACGGGCGCGGGGATGTGCGCCGCCCAATCCATGCTTTCACCCCGGGCTTCGATGGCGCGCTTGCATTGTTGCCAGGCCCGCCGGCCACGCCAGTTCTCGATTCCGTAAAAGGCTATTACGACCGTGAGCAGGCCGAGGACGACATAGGCCTTCGTCCCGGAAAAAACCCAGACGACGAGGTCGAGCAGCCAACCTCGCTTGATTTTATGAGCATCCGGGTTTTCCATGCGGTAAATGTCCAATAGCCCGGAACAATTGAGCAGATAGGGTGCCGAAAATAGGAGGTTTTGTTGAAAACTTGCGGTTAGTTATCCGCCGGAAGCACCCGGGATCCAGGCTCCGAATCCGCCGGTGGAGGCCCGGCGCAACCCAGCGCCGGCCAATACGCGTTGAAACATCATGCCGAACCAAGAAGGTCGGCGGATGTCGATCGGTTCGACGCCGGTGGGGGAATTCAGCGACTTGCTCGCGCGGATCAGGCGGTCTTCGGCAGTTGCGGCTCGGTTACAGTGGATGGCTCGCTCTTGCCGATTTCCGACGGCTTGGTTTGCGGCGGGGGTTTGGAGAGCACGTTCGACAGATAGTCGTCCAGTTTCTCGTTTTCCAGCAGGCCGAGCTCTGCAAGCGTTCTTGCGCCGATGGGGCGCCCGGCCAGTTCCTTTACCGGCAGGAATTCGTCGATCAACTGAAGGACCCGCCAGTAATTCGCTTCGTCAGGGTCCGTTTCCGATTCGGAGTCCTTGTAGTCGAGGTCCTTGTCGGTCCACTCCTGTTTCCATTCGGCTTGTTCCTCTTCGGAGAGAGTGGTCGGGCGGAAATAGAGCCGGGCTTCGTCCCGAATCATCCGCGTGTCACCGAGCAGCCAGATCAATATGGCGCTGCCTTGCAGGCTGGAGCGCGCGTTCGTGATGAGCCGGGTTTTCGTGGATCGCGCGAGGAGCACGGACCGCACGAGCAGAGCGAAGTCGGGGTTGAGTTCGAGCGTGCCGATGATGTCGAGCTGTAACGCCGCGGGTTGCCGGGCGAGTGCGACCTCCAACCGGTCGACGGTGTCGAGGAATGGAGTGATCCCGAAGGACACGATTCTGAGTTGAAATAAGCGGGGTTTTTGTTTGGTCCGCGTTTTCATGTCCTTATTGGATCTTTACTGTTGGGTTGTGTGGGTTGTGTGGGTTGGGGCAAACAGCGGGCGGACAGTCGCCTGTCCGCCCGCACCCTTGCCTCCTGGCGTCCTTCGAGCGCCTGCCATGCGCAGGCGAGATTGGGAAAATTGATCCAGGCACGGCGGTTCGCAACGCGAGGCCGTGGGAGAAATAATGGTTAGCCGGAAGGCATGGTGCCTCCCGGCTGGAGTAGACCTTCTGAAACTCGATCCTACCTGATCGGATAGCCCTGCCAGACCCAGGCCAGCGCTTCCGGCAATGTCTGCGACTTCACGCGGCCATCGCAGTGCCTGGATGCCTGCGAAGCTACGAAGCGATAGTGGTAACTTTTTGCCTTGAGCGCGGCGGCCATGCGTTGGTTCGCCATCACCCAATTGTGCAAGGTCGCTTCGTCGCGGTCGTATCCGTTGTCCTGTTCGCTCACGTGCAGCCAGATGCGGATGGGCTTGGCGTCATTTTTCGGAATGAGATTCTCATGATACTCCCACGCTCCGTGCGGAGTTTTCGGATCGAGCGGCGACTGCTGATTTACATACGTGCCGGAATAACTGAGCACGCGATGGTAGAGATCGGGCCGATACCAGGCCATCGTGAAGGCCGCGGCGGCACCCGAACTGCAACCCATCGTGGCGCGGCCTTCCGGGTCCTTCGTAAACGTGATTTGATAATCCTTCGCGATCCGCGGCAGCACTTCCGTCTCGATGAACTCCGCGTATTTGCCCGACAACGTGTCGTACTCGAGGCCACGCTCGCTTCCCTGCGCGTCCCCGCCGCCGGAATTGATCATGATCGCGACCATCGCGGGCAGACGTTGGTCGTGGATCATGTTGTCGAGAATCACCGGCAGGCTTTTCACGTAGCCCATGCCGTCCTGCACCACGATGAAGGGAGCGGGATGGTTGGTATTAAGCTGCTTTGGCACATAAACACAAACCTTCCGCTCGTACGGCACCACGCCGGGGTTGGTCTTCGCGATCCCCGGATAGATTTTGCTGTCCTCCGAACGCATCGTGAATTGGTGCAGTTCTCCCCTCGGCACCCCTTCCCTGACAGTCAATTCCGGTGCGTCGGCGTAATTTGGGCCGATGGTAATCTCACCATCGGCAAGGGCATCAGCGGCTGATGCCGACGGGACGATCAAGGCAAATCCCACAAGACCTGCAATGAGAGGGGCAAATTTCATGTGGGCTATGCTACACATTGCTCCCCATGAACCGCAAACTCGCACCACTTCTTGCAAATACCGAGTTGGAAATGCACTCTGATTCTGCTAATCTCAAGCAATGGATTCGGAACCCCTCGAGCTTAATGAGCGCACAATGGCGGAATACCTGGCTCGCTGGGAAGCCGTGGAGGTATTCAAAGCACATGAGTTGGCGGCGCTCACCGACGAGCAGGCCCGAAAAATAATACAATCTCTTGGAGCCGTTGAGGGATGGCGCGAGCGCCCAGATTGGTCGGGTCTCGTTGAACAACAGGCAATTTTCAGCAGAGGACGATCCGGATGATTCATCTTCCTCGGGTGATGGAAGCCGCGCAGGAAGTGCAGAGCTTTTGTCACAAGCTCAAATGGACTTTTTGCTTCATCGGCGGCGTCGCTGTGCAGCGCTGGGGCGAACCTCGTTTAACCCAGGACGTTGACCTTACCCTGCTTACCGGCTTCGGGCACGAGGAGTCGTTTACTGACCTATTGCTGAAAGCCTTTACCCCTCGCCGAGCGGACGCCCGAAATTTCGCATTAACCCATCGCGTGCTTCTACTGGAAACAAAGACCGGAGTTGGCGTGGATGTGGCATTGGGTGCTTTTCCATTCGAGGAACGTTCCATTCGCCGCGCCTCCGAGTGGCCGTGGTCTGATAACCAATGCATTTTGACCTGTTCAGCCGAGGATCTGATTGTCCACAAAGTGTTCGCTGGGCGCGACATAGACTGGAGCGATGTCGAACGCGTGCTGACACGCCAGCACGGCAAACTTGATCTAAAACTAGTTCGGGAAGAATTGACCCCCCTGCTGGAACTTAAAGGCGAACTGCAATCACTCTTGAAGCTGGAGAACAAGATAGATCTGGTTCAGCGCCGGCTGCGCGCCAAACCGTGAGCTTCCCCACGCTTTAGACTAGTGCGAACCAAGGCATTCGCTTTCGCAATATTTTAACCAACGGGATATCCGCCTTGGCCGAAAACATCCCGAGTGGCGAGTACCCACGCCGACACGCAAGCACGCAGGCCAGCAAAATCAGCATCGCGGTAATCAAGATATTCGGCCAGGCGTTGAGCGCCCATTGTCCGGACCAGGTGAGCTGCAGCCGATTGGAGAACGGCAATAAATAAGGAATCGGCCACTGGTCTCCATCGGGGCCACGGGCGCCGATTAATTCTCCGATCAAGTGCAGGTGAAAGCTGATAAAGACAAGCAGACCGGTTTTCCATTGGTGACGAGCGAATAGCGCGGCGCCGACGGTGCAGAGCAATGCAAAGCCGAGGTTGTGGCCGAGCACGTGATGATACTCGCTCCACCAGTTGAGCGGATGCGCGGAGTTGCGCGTCGCGACTTCCGCCACAATGCCAAGGCCATCCATGTCCGGCACCACACTGGCCCAGGTCACGAGCGCACGCTCGCGAGGGTCAGCGACGGCACGGCATTGGACAGCGTCCAACCCATGAAGAAATGTGTGAG
Organism: uncultured Verrucomicrobiota bacterium; assembly: GCA_964448135.1. Taxonomy (GTDB): domain Bacteria; phylum Verrucomicrobiota; class Verrucomicrobiia; order Limisphaerales; family UBA8199; genus CAYUVH01. The sequence goes on from CAYUVH010000039.1 coordinate 278,927, forward strand.
GGGACTCATTGCGGCGGCCACATGCTAAGCCACCGGAGGGAAAGGTAAATCAAAACGCGACGCGAAGGCGGAGTCGAACCGCCGCAGCCAGGACTGTGAAACCTGGCCGGCACCGGGATTTCGCGTCACGGAAATGGTCGTCCCGGCAGGTAACGCTCCTGCGTCTCCCGGTTATCGGCCGGGGGCTCTGCTATTGAGCTACGAGACGTTGACAAGCTGTGGCTTCGATCCGAACCGGTTCACCGGCCAGAACACCGGATTCACTTTGGCGACCGGCCGGATGCGAACGATTCGCGCAGCTTGATAATTCTGGCGCAGCAGCACCTGGCTGCGGCGGATGAGCATGTATTTCATGACGACTCCCGGTAGTTGATTACATGCGCCAGTTGATGCGAAAGCCCGGGGGGCTGTCGTCGTCCTGGAGGCGAACCGGCGGCTGCGCCGGCAACTCCACGGTCGGCAACACCTGGTGCTCTTTCTTCGAGAGGGATTTGGCCGGCGACGGCCTCGGTTTCCTCAACCTCACCCGCACCCACTGCGGGAGGAATGCTTCGATGGTCATTTTAGGGCTCCTACGGTTAATGGTTATCGGACTTCTGAAATTGGCCAGCGCGGCAGGAATCGCACCTGCGTCGCCCGGTAGCTCCGGGGATGTTGCTCTACACTACGCACTGGAGGCCCCGACGGCTTGCGCGCGCCGAGGTTGGAGGACGCCGGACCTCAACCCTGGCAACGGTCCGGCGGTAAGATTTTAAATAAATGGCTGAATGACGGAGGGCGGGAGTGCTCAGCCGCAGCGCCTCCGATAGGCAATCGAATCGTTGAATCAATTCGCGCGCGCAAAACGGGCCGTTCCCGCTGCGACTGAGGACAGCCGCGCTCCGGGGAAGAGGGATTGGGCATGCACGAGTCACGCGAAGTGCTTGACCCGCTTTCAAGAGCTACTCACACTTCGATCATGTCCCTGGCGGCAAAAAGCCTCAGCGAAACCCCCTGATTCCATGCAACGACGTCAATTCCTCAAATCCGCCGCCTTCGCGGGCGCGGGCGCCCTGATTCTTCCCCGAACGAAACTGTTCGGAGCCCACGCTCCGAGTAACAAACTTAACATCGCGCTCATCGGCACGTGGGGTCGCGGCGAAGCCCATTTCAACGGCATCGCGAAGGAAAATGTGGTCGCAATTTGCGACGTAAACGAGAAGCACCTGGCCTCCGGGTCGAAACGATTCCCCACCGCCAAGACCCACGTGGACTGGCGCAAGATGCTGGAACAAAAAGATATCGAGGCAGTTGTGTGTTGCTCGGCCGATCACACGCACGCGTTCGTAGCGAACTGGTCTATGAACCGCGGCAAACATATTTACTGCGAAAAGCCGTTGGCCAATACGGTCGAGGAAGCGCGGGTCGTCCGCGCCAACTACCTGAAAAATAAAAACAAGCTGGCGACGCAGGTCGGCACGCAGCGGCACGAGTTTGAGAATTTCAACCGGGTGCGCGAGCTGGTGCTCGATGGCGCGATCGGCGAATTACAAGAAGTCTCCGCCTGGGGCAACCGCCAGTTGCCGAAGCCGGGTTACCTCCCGGCCGCCGGCGAACCGCCGGCTGATTTTCACTGGGACCTGTGGCTCGGCCCCTCACCCGCTCACCCGTGGAACCCGGAATATTTCTCCGGCAGTTCCGGCATGAACTGCCTGCAATGGAACATGTATTGGGATTTCGGCAGCGGCCAGGTGGGCGACATGGGCAGCCGCACGATGGATCTCGCCTGGAACGCCATTGATGCGACCCTGCCCACCACCGCGGAGGGCAAAGGCGATCCTTTCAATCCGGACGTTTCGCCCGTCAAGCTGGAAACGCATTTCGATGTGCCGGCCAACGACTGGCGGCAGGCGATCAAAGTCTCCTGGTATCAGGGCGGCGCGATGCCGGAATGCCAGAGCAAAGCCGTGGACCTGAACAAAATCGATCACGGCGCGATGTTCGAAGGCAGCAAAGGCTCAATCATCGCGGGATTCCAATCGCGCCTGATTGTGCCCCACGGCAGCAATGCGAACTTCACCTACTATAAACCGAGACCCAAGGAGAAACTCCTGCCGCCGCTCGGCAACTTTCAGGACCAATGGATCAACGCCTGCAAAGGCAGCCTGAAAACTTCGTGCGATTTCGAATACGCGGGCAACATGATCGAAATGATGTTACTCGGGCTCGTCGCTTATCGTGTCGGGAAAAAGATCAAATTTGATGGTGCCAGTGGAAACGTTGCCGACTCTCCCGAAGCGCAGGCGCTCTTAAGCCGGAAGTATCGGGACGGTTGGCCGCTGAACGGGTAGTTCGTATGGCGGATTCCATTCGGAGCATACTCGACCGACTCGCGCCCATCGCCGACAAGGTAATACTTCGACCGCTCTCGGAGGCGGAGTTGGAAGCGCTCGAGGCGTCGGTCGGAATGCCCATGCCTTCCTGCGCGCGGGAATACTTTGCGTTGGCAGGTATCTTCGAGGATCTCACTGCTTATGGGACCTCGGACTATGAAGTTATCGATCGCCCGGATCAGTTTCCTCAAGACCGCCAGTTTTTGCTCAAACATTTCGGCCAACCGGCGGCCGACCTGTTTCCTTTCGCCGGAGACGGGGCGGGAGACATTATTGCCGTTGCCGAAGGCGAAGAAGGCGGAATGCTTTATTTTGCCGATCATGAAACGGCCAAAATAAAGAAAATCGGTCCATTCACGGATTGGCTCGCCTCGGTGGTAAGCGCTGCGCTCACGGGCCGGCGTCCGGCAAATACGGAAAAGAAGTGGTGCGTCCAGTTTTCGTTTAATGCGCAATCGCCCGCTTCCATCCTCGCAGTGCTGGGCCAGTTCGGGTCGGTGAATTTAGGCACCTGGAGTGAACCCAAAGTTTCGCCCGCCAAGGTATACTCTTCGGAGGCGCCGCTGACCTTCGGGCAGGAGCGACTTGTTTTAAAGCGCTCTGAATTCCACGCTTGGGATAAACCCAAGTTTTACTTCGATTTTGAGGAACCTCCGAACCTGGCGGATTCGGCGTCTATGATTCGCAAACTGCACACGTCATTTCGAAATGCCGGCCTTGATTATAAGTTGGTTGATTACGGACCGCTGGCGATGGGCTGGAATCGGGAAGAGTCAGCTTCGGGCGGGCCGCTAAAAACACGGGAACCACAATGGTGGTCATGGTTGACGCGTCCCTTTCGCTTTTAGCCGGGACCAAGACGAGCAAAGCCTGGAGCTCAATCTCACGGTTCCAACGTCGGCGATAAATTAGAGGGCCGGGAGCGTTGACGCGCTCCCGGCCCCCTGCCATTTCAACAAAGAACAAACACCTCTTGCGATCTTTCGATCCCAACCCGCGGTTTCACGGCGGCTGTTTCGGTGTTTAGGGGCACACCTCCTGGGAAGCCCTTGGATTGTAAAATCCGGACTGATGCGATTGGCGCGCCGTTTTGCGGCGGGCGGTCTTTGGCCGCCGTCGGAGAACCTCGGCTCTCCCGCGCTATTTCCAGTCTGATCTCAAGTGACATCGTCTAGATGCCGGTCTTTGTTCGTCTCACAGTTCACTAGCCTTTCGTTTTGGGTTCTTGGTTTCCTTTCGCACGAGTCGCAGGGGAAAAACGAAAATCCCTGCTTACTTCGTGGCAAGCAGGGTCGAAAAAAGAGGGATCGAATTCGAGTTACCTGCTTGGCCGGGCGCTGTCCAGATTGTACCCGGTCTGGTGTTTGACCAGACGCGTGGACAGCGCGGGGCTGAACATAGAGCCACCGACTGGCCACGAGCGAATGATCGCCGGGCGAATCGCAGTCAATATGTTCATGCAGTAACGCATAGAATTCGTGCAGAGTTATAGCGGGGATAACTTATCTTGTCCACTTATACTTTTGGGGTAGGAAATATTTGATATCCGAATATTTGGATGGATTGATGCAAAAGCTGTGAAAACGGAGGTAGGCGGTATGTCCGATGATCTCGTATTGTCGTGACTTGACGGGTTTAGAGTTCACTCGCTACCCTTCTCCTCACGCCACGAGTGTGTGGCGGGCGGGTTATGGGGCAATTTGGAAATCATCCCTACTCAGAGGAGCGAACGTGAGGTTCACGCCGGGAAGCGTGCTGGGTGTGCTGTTGTGCGGAATAATCTCCGCCGCCGCCCAGCTTCACTACGTCGATATCAACAGTGCCAATCCCACCGCTCCGTTCACCAGCTGGCAGAGCGCTGCAACCAACATTCAAGATGCCATCGATGTTGCGGATCCAGGAGATCAAATCCTGGTTACGAACGGCATTTACCGGACCGGCGCATGAGTAGTTTACGGCGCCATGAGTAATCGCGTGGCCGTGACAAAACCGGTCCGACTCCTGAGCGTCAACGGGCCTGCCGTCACCGTCATTGAAGGCAATGCGATACCGGGCAGCACCAACGGCGATGCGGCCATTCGTTGTGCCTACCTGACCAACGGCGCCTGGCTGATTGGTTTTACGTTGACCAATGGCGCGACCCTAACTTCTGGTGATTACACGATGGAGCGCTGCGGAGGAGGCGCCTGGTGCGCATCACCGGGTGCGGTCCTGTCCAATTGCGTGATCGTCGGCAATTCCGCCTATTCGTACGGCGGCGGCGTGTATTCAGGAAGTTTGTTTAACTGTTCCGTGCTCTTAAACTCGGCGACGGAAGGCGCGGGCGGCGCGGCGTGCAACATGAGCGACTGCACGATCACACAAAACCGAGCCTCCTGGAGCGCCGGTGGAGTCCGCACGGGAAATCTAACGAATTGTACGATTGCATTCAATTACGCGACCTCTTATGCGGGGGGCGCGAGTGTATCTGCAATCGTTGGCAGCACATTGATGGGGAATTGCGCCTCCTACGGAGGTGGGTCAGCTTCCGGTTGGCTGCTTCATTGCACAATCATAAGCAACTCCGTTTCGGGAGAAGGTGGCGGAACACATTACGGTTCCCTGGGCGACTGCCTACTCATTGGCAATTCCGCCGGTGATGGAGGCGGCAGCTATTCCGGTACCATCAGCAATTGCACTTACATCGGCAACTCCGCAACCAACCAGGGTGGAGGCATCTTCAACGGTAATCTGATCAACTGCACGTTTTCGGAGAATAAGGCCTTGTATGGGGGCGGGATGAACAGCAGCCTCGCAAATAATTGCACGGTAACTGGAAACTCGGCTTCCACTGGCGGCGGAACCTATTCCGGGACGCTGAACAATTGCATCATCTATTTTAACTACGCCCAGGTCAGTCCGAATTATTACAATGGGACACTGAACTATTGTTGTGCCCTGCCCCTGCCGATCGCAGGTGAAGGCAACGTCGCTACCGACCCGCTGTTTGCCGGAGCGCCGCATTTGAGTTCGGCTTCCCCATGTCGTGGCGCAGGAAAGACATCGTATTTGAAGGGGCTGGATATCGATGGTGAGCCGTGGACGAACCCACCCTCAATCGGCTGTGATGAATTTTACACCGGCGTTGCCACCGGGGCATTGAGTCTGGTCGTCCAAGCCGCTTACACGAATGTGGCGACCGGCTTTGCGGTGGATTTGGCAGCCAGTATCCGTGGTTACGCCAGCGGCAGTTTTTGGGATTTTGGTGACGGCACCAGTTCCACCAATGAACCGAATATCTCACGCACCTGGCTCACGCCCGGTGACTATTTGGTGACTGCGGGAGTCTGGAATGACAGTTCTCCTCAGCCGGTCACAGCGTCAATCCTCGTCCATGTCGTCCCACAGACCGTCCACTATGTCGATCTGACCAGCGCATCGCCGACATCTCCTTACACGAACTGGCTCACCGCCGCGGGCAACATTCAGGACGCGATTGATGCGAGCACAACTCCCGGGGCGCTGGTCCTGGTAAACGACGGTACTTACGCCCTCGGTGGCAGGGTGGTCTTCGGAACACTCAGCAACCGGGTGGCCATCACCAAACCCGTCATCGTCCAAAGTGTGAACGGTCCGGGGATCACGACGATTCAGGGCTACGGAATCCGAGGGGATGCCGCAGTACGCTGCGCGTTTGTAACGAATCGCGCCTCATTGATTGGCTTTACGCTGGCCAATGGCGCCACGCGCAACAACGGAGACATTAATCGAGAACAATCCGGCGCGGGAGCATGGTGCGCCTCGCCTGGCGCGGTGGTTGCCAATTGCCTGATTGTGAGCAACGTAGCGCAGTATGCCGGTGGTGTCTTCGGTGGCACGATTAAGGAATGCACACTGGGTGGCAATTCGGGACCGATGACCGGTGGAGGCGCCTACTATGCCACGCTCACGAATTGCGTGTTGACCGGCAACTCATCCTCGGGCGGTGGAGGCGCGGGTTACAGCCGACTCTTCAACTGCACATTGGTCGGCAACACATCGTCAGGGTATGGAGGCGGGGCGATGTCGTGTTGGTTGAGTGATTGCCTGGTGAGCAGCAATTCAGCGCCCGGATACGGAACCGGGGGAGGCGTCTATTCCGGCATACTCAGCAATTGCACGCTGCTGGGTAACACGGCAAACAACTCGGGTGGTGGGGCTTCGGCGGCAACGCTCACCCAGTGTTCCCTGCTGACAAACTCTGCTTCCACGGGCGGCGGAGCCTCAGGGTCAAAGTTATATAATTGCCGGCTGGCGGGCAATTCCGCGAGTTCGGGGGGCGGCCTGGCGTCGGGTTCCGCAAAGAATTGCACGCTGGTCGGCAACTCAGCGACCAGCGACGGGGGAGGCAGTAGCGGGGCGAATCTCGCGAACAGCGTGCTGACCGGAAATTGGGCGCTTCAAGGCGGCGCGGCGAGTTCAGGCACGCTGAGCAACTGTACCCTGACCGGCAATTCGGCATCCCATGGCGGAGGAACTTACTACGCAAATCTGGACAATTGCATCGTCTACTATAACCACGCATCGATGGACCCCGCGGGCGCCAATTATTCCGGCGACACCCTGACCAATTGTTGCACCACTCCGTTGCCTGGAAATGGCGCAGGCAACATCGCGGCCGATCCGCAACTGGCAAATTTTTCCCATTTAAGCGGCGGCTCGCCTTGCCGGGCAGCCGGCAAGGCGAGCTTTGCCACCGGGTGGGATATTGATGGCGAAGCCTGGGCAAATCCGCCCGCGATTGGCTGTGACGAATTTTATCCCGGCAGCGCGGTGGGAAACCTGAGCGTGGATATCCAACCAAACTATACCAACGTGGCGGTTGGCTTCGCGGTGGATTTTATCGGGGGAATTGAGGGACAACCCGCCGCGAGCGCATGGGATTTTGGCGACGGAACGGTGGTCAGCAACAAACCCTACGTTTCACACAACTGGACAAGTCCGGGGGATCGTACCGTTATACTTCGGGCATATAATCAAACGTTCCCCTCCGGAATTGCGGCGGCACGTGTAATTCATGTCGTGGCACAGCCAGTCCATTATGCGGCGGTGACGAACAAAGCGCCCGTGGCGCCGTTTACCAGTTGGATAACAGCAGCCACCAACATTCAGGATGCCGTGGACGCGGCGGAAGCGGGAGCTACGGTGCTGGTAGCCGGGGGGACTTACAACAATGGCGGACGAGTAGTCTACGGATCCATGAGCAACCGCCTCGCCGTGACCAAACCGGTGACAGTGCAAAGCATCAGCGGACCCACAACCACCGTCATCGAAGGGTACCAAGTGCCCACAACCACCAATGGTGACAATGCCATCCGGTGCGTGTACCTCGGAACCGGCGCCAGGCTGTCAGGGTTCACCCTCAGAAAGGGCGCCACCCGAAGCTCGGGAGATCTCGAGCAGGAAGGATCGGGCGGTGGAGTGTGGACCGGCCTGGACGGTGTCGTAACGAACTGCGTAATCACCGGCAATGTTGCCGACGACTTCGGTGGCGGAGCCTATTATGGGATATTTCATAACTGTATTTTCGCGGCCAACCAGAGTTCCACCGGGGGCGGAGCATTTGGTTCCACCTTGATCAACTGTTTGCTCACGAACAACGTGGCTGCGGCCTACGGCGGTGGAATTTATGGGGGCACGCTGGCTAATTGCACAGTTATCTCCAATTCAGCTTACCAAGGCGGTGGCGCTTCCCAATCGATACTAAACAACTGCATTGTCTATTACAATCGGGCCTCGACCGGTTCCAATTATAGTTCCGTATTCGTCAACTATTGCTGTACAGCGCCATTGCCTTCGACGGCTTCCGGCCAGGGAAACTTTACGAATGCACCTTTGTTTACGTCCCCCGTAGGCGGCAATCTGCACCTGCAGTCCACTTCCCCCTGCATAAATTCCGGCCTGAACACATTGGCGCCGGCCACGAAAGACCTCGATGGCAATTCGCGGATTCTTGGGGGAACCGTCGATGTGGGGGCTTATGAATACACCACACCATTAAGCGTTATTTCGTACGCCTGGCTTCGGCAATACAACCTGTCCCAAAATGGCTCGGCGGATTATGCGGACCCAGATGGGGACGGGATGTCCAACTGGCAGGAGTGGATTGCGAACACCAACCCGACCAACTCGACTTCAGCGCTCAAGCTGTTGCGGCCCACAAATTCCGCCGCAGGCCTGATCCTGAGTTGGACGAGCGTTGCGGATCGGACTTACCAGTTGGACCGTGCCACCAACGGTTCCAGTCCTTGGGCGTTCTCGCCGTATCAAAGCAACCTTGCCGGTCGCGATGGCGTAACGATTTATACCGACACGAACTCCCTTCTCTCGCCCAAGGCGTATTATCGAATTCGGGCGTTCCGGTAGTCCGAAAGGGAAAGAATGGTGGAGCCGAGGGGGTTCGAACCCCTGACCTCCTGAATGCCATTCAGGCGCTCTACCAACTGAGCTACGACCCCAACCGGGGTTCAACGAATCTAAAGGGCGCGCAAAAAATGTCAAAACCATTTTCCGCTTTGAACTTCACACACGCGTCACTAGTTTCCCCGCGTGAGCGAAAGCCTGCCCAGCGTGACCGTGTTGATTGCGGCCCGGCCCGACCAGGCCGACATCAAGGCGGTGACCGCCGCCCGCAAACTTGATTACCCGGCGGACAAACTTGAAATCCTCGTTGCCCGCGGCCGCCAGCCCTCCGTCCAGCGGAACGAAGCGGTTCGTGCGGCTCGTGGCGAGCTTATTTATTTTCTCGACGACGATTCCACGCCGCCGCCGGACAACCTGGATCGGGCGGTAAAACATTTCGCCGATCCCAAGGCAAAGATGGCCGGCGGTCCCAATCTCTGCCCCCCGGACGCGCCGCGGCTGGAACACATTTTCGCGATTGTCCATGCCTCGTTCGCCTTCGGTCCCAGCCGGGCACGATACGTATCCCTCGGCACCACCCGCGACAGTAGTGAGAAGGAACTGATTCTGTGCAATTTGCTGACCCGCCGCGACACGATGATCGAACTGGGCGGGTTCAACGAGGCGCTCTATCCCAACGAAGAGAACGCGCTCATGGACGAAATCCAAAAGCGCGGCGGGCGTCTGGTTTATGACCCGGCGCTCTACGTCTATCGCCGGCCCCGCCACAGCCTGGGCGCGTTTTTCCGGATGCTCAAGACGTATGGACGCGGTCGAGCCGAGCAGTTTCGCGTGCATCCAACACTTGGCTCCGCGCTGAACTTCGCTCCGCCGCTTTTTTTGATTTATCTGATTGCGCTGCCATTCGTTTTTATTTTCACACGGTTCGGGCCGATTTTGAGTTTGCCCTTCGCACTCTATGTCCTGATCGTGCTGTTACAAACAGCGGTGTTGATCGCGGCGGGACCACCCCGACCTGCCCGTCCGCCACCGGGCGCACCGCCGCATCCCGGAGGCTTCACTCACTTTATCAACTGCCTGATAGCGATGCCGCTGATCGGACTCGCGCTCATCATTTACGGCTACGGTTTCTGGCTGGGCCTGTTCAGCCGGCTCGATGCCAAAGTGTCACGCGAGCGGGCCGGGGTCGTGCTCGAGTCGGTTCCCCTCAATCGTCCTTTGGCCAAATGAAAAGCCCGGTTTGGGCCAAGGCGATCAAGGCCAGCGCGGATCCCAAGCGCGCCCGGCATTTTGCGGGCCTGCTTTCGGCGGCGGTTCCGGGCGGCGCGCTGGAGAAAGCGTCCGTGGAACAAACCCGGATTCTGACGGCCGTTTTTGCCGGCTCGGAGACGCTCGGTGATCTGCTGGCGACGCACCCGGATTGGCTGACGCGGCTCGAACCCGATGCCCTCAAACATCCCCGCCGCGCGGACGGATTGCGCCGCGAAGCTGCGCAATGGCTAAAGCCCCTGCTCGCCAAGGCCGATTACGGCACCGCGCTGCAAAAGATTCGCGAGCTCAAGCAGGCGGAGACGCTCCGCATCGCCGCGCGCGATCTGGCCGGTCTCGCCACCGCGCCGGAGATCATCCGCGAAATTTCCGATCTGGCGGACTTTTGTCTTTCGTCGGTCTGGGACATTTGCGAACGGCAGCAGACCGCCCGTTTCGGCACGCCGCACCACGCCGATGCCGGGGGGAATTGGAGTGTCACCCCGGTGTGCGTTCTTGGCCTCGGTAAACTGGGCGGCCAGGAATTGAATTACAGTTCCGACGTGGACGTGATGTTCCTCTACGCCGAGGAGGGCGGCGCGTACCGCGAAGTCCCGGCCAAAGGCGCCGAGCCGCGCCCCGTGATGACGAATCACCAGTACTTCAACCGACTGGCCGAATCATTCATCGCGGAATGCACGCGCCTCACGGATGAAGGGACGCTCTATCGCATGGATCTTCGGTTGCGTCCGGAAGGCGATACCGGTCCGCTCACGCGCTCGATGGCCGGTTACGAGAATTACTACGCGCAGTGGGGCCAGACTTGGGAGCGCATGATGCTCCTCAAGGCGCGCGGAGTGGCCGGTGATCGCGATCTCGCCGCGGAATTTCTCGAGATGATCCAGCCCTTCCGCTATCCGCGCTCGCTGGGTCCGGGAGTGCTCCGCGAAATCGCCGCCATGAAAGCGCGCATCGAAAATGAAGTGGTGCGCGCGGGAGAGCTGGAACGCAACGTCAAGCTGGGCCGCGGCGGGATTCGCGAGATTGAATTCGTGGCGCAGACGCTGCAGCTGCTGCATGCCGGCCGCCAGCCTTTTCTCCAAACCGCGCAGACCCTTCCCGCCATCGAAAAGCTGCAGCAGTACGAATATCTGACCGCGAAGGAGGCCGCCACCTTGACCGGTTCCTATTCCTTCCTGCGCAACGTGGAACACCGCTTGCAAATGGAAGCGGGCCTGCAAACTCATACCATCCCGTCGGACCAGGCCGCACTGGAAAGGTTGGCGCGGCTGATGGGTTTTGATGGCCGGGCTGAATTTGACCGGGCGCACCAGACATGCCGCGCCGCCGTCCGGGCGATTTTTGACCGCGTCCTGCAAACCGACTCGGCGCCCGAAAACCTTGCATCCCCCTACCCCGCCGGTTTTGAGGGTCACGAAAGTGATTGGACGCACATTCTTTCCAGCCGCGGCTTTCGCGACCCGGAGCAGGCATTGCGACGGCTGCAGGAATTTGTGGAAGGCCCGGGATTCGTCCACGTCTCACCGCGCACCAGCGAACTGGCGCGCCAGCTCCTGCCCCGCTTATTCTCCCGCTGTCCCGAGACGAAAACCACAACCCACGAAAACTCGAACGTGGTACTTTCCGATCCCGACCGGGTGGTTACGCGCCTGGACAGTTTCATCAGCGCCTACGGAGCGCGCGCGACACTGTTCGAATTGTGGAATCGAAATCCCAACGTCTTCGATTTGCTGGTGCTGCTCTTCGACCGCTCCGAATTTCTTGCCGAGCTCGCGATTCGCGTGCCGGACATTGTGGATTCCCTCGTGACGAGCGGCCGGTTGCGCCAAGCGAAAACCAGCGCCGAAACGCTGCGCGACCTGCGCCACGGGCTGGCCGATGCAGACCAGCACGCCTGGCTGCGCCGCTATCACGAGACCGAGCTCATGCGCATCGGATTGCGCGACATCCTGGGCGTCACGGATTACGAACAGTATCTCATCGAACTTTCCGCGCTGGCCGATGCCTGCCTGCAATACGCGCTGGAAATCGTCCAGCAACGGCATGGCCTCAAGTCACCGCCCTTCACGGTCGTCGGCCTGGGCAAATTGGGCGGCGAGGAGATCGACTACGGCTCCGACCTGGACCTGCTGTTCGTGTGCGATGCGCGCGCAAAAGATCTGGCGAAGCTCGCGAAGATTGCGGCGGAGTTCATGGATCTGTTGTCGCGGCGCACGGAACAGGGAATCGTTTTCCATACCGACGCGCGTTTGCGGCCGGATGGTGAGAAGGGTTTGCTGGTGAATACGTTGGCCGCCTACGAGGAATATTATCGTTCGCGGGCTCAGCTTTGGGAACTGCAATCGCTCACTCGAACCCGCGCCATCGCGGGCGAGCAAAAAACCGGAGCGCTTTTTCAGTCGCTCGCGGGCACGTTGACGGATTTTCGGAACGACAAGACGCGGCCCGAGACGATTCCCTCCGATTGGAAACAGCAGATTCATCGGATGCGCATGCGCATCGAAAAGGAGCGGACGCCGCGCGGGCAGGACGCCCTGGCCATCAAGACCGGGTCAGGCGGACTCGTGGACGCGGAGTTCGTGGCGCAGGCGCTGTGCCTGGAAAATGGCTGGCGGGAAGCGAATACATTGCGGGCGCTGGAACGGGCAAATTCGGAAAAGCGTTTGCCGGCTGGGACGCAATTGATTGCCGCTTACCGGCATTTGCGACGGGTGGAGGGCATTCTCCGAAGGTGGAGCTACGAGGGCGAAACGGTGCTGCCGGATGAGCCGGCGCCGTATCATCGGGTGGCGATTCGCTGCGGCTTCGCGGGGTCCGAAGAATTTCGCAGGGCGCTCGAACAATGGAGGCGCGAAATTCGAACCGGTTACCAGGCTTATTTCGGAAAAGGCGCCGGCTAGAACCGCCGCGATTATTGAGGCGGCTGGGTGTTGGTGAGAGCCGGGCCGGTTGGGCGCAATTGTTCCAGGCGGGCGTCGAGTTCGTCCAGCTTGTCGAGGGCCTCGGTGACGGGTTTGCCGAGCCGGGGCTTTTTGCCGGAGCGATACGCAGGCAGGGCGACCGGCATTTTCCCCACGTAAGTGGTCAGCACTTCCTGGTATTGGGTGGCGATGGCGGCGTATTCGGGGGCGAGTTTTAACCGCGCCAGACCGAGGCCGCGGATCACCACGGTGAGGGCGTCCATCTGATGACCCATGTCCCAGGCGCGCACGATGTTCTGCAATTGGATCTGGGTTTTCAGCGGGAGGTCGTTGGTGTTCGCGCGGACCATTACGCTCGGATGAATGGCTTCGTTCAGTTTCTCCCAGCTCTCTTCCACCGTCCAACTCACGCCGTAGTCCTGCCCGCGGTAATGCGCCACGCGCAGCGCCCACCATTTTTCGACGTCCACGGGTTGCTGGAAATAATTGCGAAAGGCCTGCAGGAAGGCGAACTGCCAGTTTTGATATTTCGACAAATCGGTGAGGGTGGCCTTCACACACATGGGGCCGTCCTTGAGGCGCAATAATTCCCGCACGAAAAGCTGGGAGCTGCTCCGATAAGTTTCGTCCAAGTCGCCTTCCAATTGCGTTTCGGTGGGCCAGCTCAGTTGCTCGAAGGTGAGCGGAACGCGAGTGGCCAGTTCCCGGCGGGTGTCCTTCAACGGATCCTGCCGGCGTTCGTTGATGTTTTTCTGCGTGTTGAGCAAACCGCCGGCACCGAGCCTGGGCGGCTGGAATGTGAGCTGGAGTTCGTTCGCGACGAGCAGTTCGCGGGTGAGGCCTTCCACCAGCCACAGCGGAGGTTGCGCCAATTCCGAGCCGCTGTTGCGATTCGCGTACTCGAGCAACAACACCTGGATGATCGCCCGCACAAAACGCGTCCGGCCCGTGACATTGGGCAACGCCACGCGGTAGCGCCAGCCGTCGCGGTAATGGTCGGAGGCGATGGTGATGGCTTCGTCGGTGCTTTTGGCCGGATGCAAAACCAGATGAATCCTCCCCTTCCACCCGCTGCCAGTGCCCAGCTGCCGCCACAGCGCGTCCTTGATGCGTTCACAGGAAACGGTTGTCAGGCCGGGGTCCAGCCGGAGCACTTCGTTGTTCGTGCCGGAGTTTGGAAACGACGCAGACGACGGGAGGCCTGTTCGCGGCGCCATCACCACGAACTGCCCGGAATGACTTTGGAGCGTGGAAACCTCAGCGGGTCCGAACTGGCCGTGACTTTGGCAGGTGAAAAGCATGGCCGCCGCGCAACCGCACAGGGAACCTAGCGTGCCTCGGCCATACGCACGGAATCCGCTGCCGTCCCCTTTCGAGCGGGACGGAACCCCCAACCTGAATCTGCTCTTCAACTTTTCGATGTGGACTTGGACGGCTTGGTGTCCGTTTTGGCGGCCGACGGTTTGCTTTCGCTCGAACTGGACTTCGATTCACTGCTGCTGCTGCTCGCCGCCGGAGCGGTGTCTTTCTTCGCCGCCGCCTTGTAACTATCGCTCCGATAATCGGTAATGTAAAATCCGCTGCCCTTGAAGAGCAACCCGGCGCCGCCGCTGATGGCCCGGCGCACCTTTCCCTTGCCCCATTTTTTTTGACCGCAGGAATCCTCCGGGCAGGTGGTCAGCGTCTTCGCTGACATGGGCTGCATCTTCTCAAAATGATGTCCGCACTTGTCACAGACGTATTCGTAGGTCGGCATACCGCGCAGTGTAATAGCCCGCTGGGGAAGTGGGGTCAAGCGGGATAGGAATCGCCGGGCTCAGATGTTTCCTGGGAGTCGGTTGAAAAACCGCCGCATTTCAGATTGCGAGCGCGGCGGATGCGCTGACGAGGCGCGACGACCGAGCATATCCGCAGTGATCTGTGAGGAAGGAGCAACGAAGGCAGCGCGTCCGCCCCGCCGCTAAATGAATTGCCGTGGTTTTTCTACGGACTCCTAGCCCAGCTCCAGTGTCAGCCGCGTGATCGAGGCCGGAGGGAACTCGTGCCGCCAGGGGGCGGACCCGGTTTTCACCTTTGTGTCCCGCGAAACAACCGCTTCCGGATGCTCAAACGTATTATGCGCCTGCAGAGCGTCGGCGGTGATCACCTGCCCCGCCGCGGATTTCACTGTCGCTCCCCGCACCGCAATCTCCGCCGCGCGCGGCTCGTTCGCGTGGGGATTGACGACGGTCAACACGAGCTTGCGATCGTGCAGCGACGCCGACCCCGCCAGGCCAGGCAGCTTGGCAGCGTGGTCCTGGTACGCGCCGACTTTCGGCGCTTCGAACACGGTCCGCAGCGATTTTCCTCCCTGGTGCGCCGCGTACATTTCGAACACATAAAAATTGGGCGTCGCCACGAATTTTTCTTCCCGCGCGAGGAACAGCGAATGCAGGTTGTTGATCAGTTGAGCGACGTTGGTCATCGTAACCTTGTCCGCATGGCGATTGAAGGTGTCGAGCGTGAGTCCCGAGATGAGTGCGTCGCGCAACGAGGAAGTCTGGCCGAACAAATGCGTCGGCGCGGCCTCGGTGCCCGGATGATGCCATGCGCCCCATTCATCCACGACCAGCTTCACGCGATGCTGCTTGTCGATCTCGCCCATCGCGCTCCACTGTGCTTGAATCAACGCCTCCATTTCATCTGCCTGCGTCAGTAATTGATACCATTCATCCACGGAAAACTTGGTCGCGCCGCCGGCCGTGCCACAGTAATAGTGCATCGCCCACCCATAGAGCGAATTGACCAGGCCATGATCCCGCTCGACCAAGCGCGCAAAGAATCGCCTCGTCCAATCCAAATCACCGCCGCTGGGCCCGGCGCCAATGAACGCGAGCGGCTGGCCGTAGTTCGGCACCCACGCGGTGAACTTGCGAAATTCGGCCGCATATTCCTCCGGCCGCATGTTCCCGCCGCAGCCCCACGACTCATTGCCCACGCCCCAGAAACGAACGTTGAATGGCGCGGGATCGCCGTTGCTGGCGCGCTGCTCCGCGAACGTCGTCTTGCCCGCAGGCGAATTGCAGTACTCCACCCAGTCGTAAAAATCCCGCGCCGTCGCGCTGCGCACATTGGCGGCGAGATACGGCTGCGCGCCAATCAATCTACAGAAGTGGATGAATTCGTTCGTGCCGAATTGATTCGGCTCATACTTCTCCGGGCCATCCGGCGCTTTCGCCATGAACCCGTCGTTGATCCAGAAATTCGTGCGGCGCGGGCGTTGGTCGCGCGGCCCGATGCCATTGCGCCAGTTGTAGCTGTCCGCGAAGCACCCGCCCGGCCAGCGCACCACGGGCGGCTTGATCCGCCGCAGGTAATCCACCAGGTCCTTGCGGATGCCACCGATATTCGGAATCTTCGAGTCCTCGCCGACCCAGATGCCGTCGTAAATCACGCCGCCAATGTGTTCCGTGAAATGTCCGTAAATGTCCGGCGAGATCGTCCCGATCGGCTCGCCGGTCAACACTTCGATTTTCGCCACTTCGGCCGCGCGGAGGGCCGGAGTGGCCATGAGCGCCATGCCCGCCAAAGCCGATTGCCGCACAAAATCCCGCCGATTGATTTGCTTCATGGTGATAAGTCTTTCGTCGCGTTGGGCTTGGGAAGCATGGAAGGCCAGCGACTGAATGATGTCGAGCGCGAATAGACTTACCTGCCCTTCGGGGAAGCTGCCCACAATAGCCTTGTCAGAGACTAGCGAAAGACATTTCCTCAGAGCACGCGGGAGTCTTACGATTTATGAAAACAGCCAGGTATTCGGTGTCTCCATGGCTGGTGCTTCTCTGCAGCACCCTGTGCGCGATCATTTCATCCCGGGCGGAAACACCGGCCCCGCCGAAAATCACCGGCATTCGAACCAACGGAGCCAACCTGGCCATTACCGTCAAGGTGCCCAAAGGCTGGCAGGCGGTGGTACTGGAAAGCCATGCCAACACCAATGTCGGTACCTGGATCCCACGTGCGGTGGCCCGGTCGGGATTGAGCACCGGCAGTTTCAGTTTCAAAGTTCCATCGGCGCTCAAGAGCCAGCAGTTCCGTGTTCGGGGCGAGATGAACGAACCGCTGCCAAAGTCGTTCTACAAAGGCGCCCACGCTTTTGCCCGGCACAAATCCACCTTCTGGCGTCCCGACCAGGGACGCGGAGAGGTCTTTACCCTCGACGCGACCGGAGGACTGCCCGCCAGCGCGACTCCGCCATCGGCAGCAGCCGACACCCGCGCGGTGACCGAGTCCGATATCTGGAAGCTCGACGGAAACACACTTTACTTTTTCAACCAGTTGCGCGGTCTGCAGGTGATTGATGTCGCGAACCCCGACGCGCCGATCTTGCGGGGAACTTACGAGTTGCCGGCTGTCGGCGAGGACATGTACCTGCTCGGCGGAGGTCGCGTCGCGCTGCTGGCGCGCAACAGTTGCAGCGGCGACTGGGAAGGCAGCTTGATCGTGGTCGACACCACGGGGGCGGAGCCGCGCCAACTGGCCTCGCTGCCGCTCGCGGGCTGGACCGAGGACAGCCGTCTCGTTGGTACGGCGCTATACGTAATTGCTGAAGGATACGAGCCGGGAAGCGATCCAGCCAACGGCGGCGCCGAGTGGGGCACGATCGTTTCCTCGTACGATCTCGCCAACCCCGCCGCGCCGGTCGCCCGCTCGAGCCAATGGTTTGCCGGATACGGCAACACCGTCCTGGCCACCGACCAGTTTCTTTTCGTGGCCACCCAGATTTACTCCCCGGACGCCGGCAGCCAGAATCTGGTCGAAGTGCTCGACAGCAGCGCGGCGGACGGAACGCTCAAATTGGCGGGCGGCCTCCTGACCTCTGGATACGTCAGCGACAAATTCAAAATGAATTTCAAGAACGGCGTCTTCACCGCCATCTCCTCGGGATTCGAAGCCGACCCAGATGGTTCAGCGTGGGAGTTGGTGACGCGACTGGAAACGTTTTCGCTGGCCAATCCGGCCGCGCCGCTCGCGCTGGGCACTCTGGAATTGGTCCGGAACGAAAAGCTCTTTGCCACCCGCTTTGACGGAAATCGCGCCTACGTTTCCACCTTCCAACAGGTGGACCCGCTTTGGGTGGTGGATTTATCCAATCCTTCGCAGCCGGCCGTGGCCGGTTCCGTGGAGGTGCCGGGCTGGTCCACTTATTTCGAGCCGCTGGGCAATCGTCTGCTGACCCTGGGTACCGAGACCAATCGCGTCACCGTTTCGCTTTTCGATGTCAGCGATACGTCGAATCCGTCGCTGCTCAGCAAGGTTCAACTGGGAGAGAATTACTCCTGGAGCGAGGCCAGCTACGACGAAAAGTCGCTGACGGTATTGGCCGGCCTTGGACTCGTGCTCGTCCCGTACGAAGGCGATACGAGCGCCGGCTGGGCGCAGCGCGTGAAATTGATTGACCTCGGGTCGGATTCACTCAAGGCACGCGGGATCATCGAGCACGGCTTTGCGCCGCGCCGCACCACCGCGTGCAATGGCCGGCTGCTCTCGGCTTCAAACCGGGAACTGTTGAGCGTGAACGCGAGCGACCGCGATCTTCCCTCCGTGACCTCCGACCTGGAACTCGCATGGCCGGTGAACCGTATTTTTGCCGCGGGCGATTACGTTCTGGAACTGGCCGATGGCAATGGGTGGTATGGCGGCAGCGGACCGGTATTGCGCGTGGGCCTGGCGAGCCAACCGGGAGTCATCCTGAATCGTTATGAACTCGGCAGCCAGCCGGTTGCCGGAGCGACTCTTCGCGATGGCCGGCTTTATGTTTTGCAAAGTCCGGCTTCCGACTACGGCGTGATGGTGCCTTTCGCCCGGCCGAATCAGACCGCGGCCACCACCAATCTGTTGATGACTGTTTTCGACACCAGCGCTCTGCCGGCAGTCCAGCAGCTCGGCCAGACTTTCATTCCGCCGGGCAATGCCGGTTCTGGAGCGTTCGAAGCCGTGTGGCCCTCGCCCGGTTTGCTGGTGTGGTTCAGCACGGGTTTCAACTTTTGGATCAACCCGCTGGTGGATGCCCGTCCAATTGGCTTGCTGCCGCCGGGCAGCGCCAGCATGGCTCTGCCCGGACAGGCGCTCGGCGCATCCGCACCGGTGAGTCTTGTCCCTTCGGCCAGCAAGACCATCGCGCCGGGCAATTCCCTGTTTTATCCGCCCGCCAACACGGGACTTCTGCCCCGCCCCGTTTCCGGCACGCCGGCCATGAGCGCAGGCCAGGCATTTATGGCCATGCCTTTTTGGTGGCCTTGGTGGGGCAACGGCGGCGTGCAATTGCTCGCCGTCAACACCAGCGACCCGGCGAGCCCGCAATGGGTGTCCCAATTCAATTTCAATCCGGAAGGTTCCTGGGGCTTCAGCAAACCATTCACGGCTCAGGGATTGATTTTCTTCTCCCACGAACAATCCACCAACCTGGCGGCGAGTCGCGCCACCTCCCGGTTGCGGCCGGTCGTGGACAACTGGCAGATCAACGATCTGCTGGATGTGGTGGATTATGCTGATCCTGCCAACCCGACGATGCGGCCGGGCATCTCCGTGCCCGGTCAGTTGACGGGCGTTTCCCCGGACGGCAACGTCCTCTACTTTCTGGGTCTCGGCGGGGCCAAAGTCGGCGCAGCGTCAGAATCCCGCGAAGCGCTCAACGCGTGTGCTTACGACGGAGTGGCGGCGTATTGGGTGGACTCCATCAACCTGTCGGCCAACTGGCTGCGGCCGGTATTGGTGGCCCGGGGAAATGTTTATCTCGGGATCGCCGATTCCAGCGGCGCGGGCAACCTCGAAACCTGGACCCTGTCCTCCAATGGCCGCTTCGGCCGTCAGGCTGTTGAGACATTCGCCCAGCCAGTTTCGGCTTTGGCGGACTTTAACGGACTGCTGGCCGCCCAATTGGCGGACAATTCGGTCGCGTTGTTCGACGCCACCTCTCCCTTCGCGCTGATTCCCACCGGCTCGGGCGGACCCAACGGGTGCCTCTGGTTTGATTTGAACCGCGCCGCGGGCGCGCTGGGCTCGGGACTGTGGCTGCCCCTGGACGATTATGGCGTGACGCGAATTGCCGCCTTACCGCAAACGCCGCTTTTCTTCTGGCTGCCATTTGCACACGGGGCGCTATTTATGGCGGATGTTTCGGGTGGCCAATAAAAGGGTTTTGCTGTTAGCTGGCGGCCGACCTATGAAATACTTTGCTGCCCGCACCTTTTGTTTCATCGCCCTTGCCTGTTGCGCATTGATGGCTCCCGCCGCCGAGCCCGAGGAGATTCCCGCGCCCAAGGACGAACCCCGCGTTATCAATGCCGGCCCGCCGCCTTCCGACGCGATTGTTCTCTTCGACGGCAAGGACCTGTCTCAATGGCACAGCGACAAAGACGGCGGCCCGGCGAGATGGGAAATCAAGGACGGTTTCGTGACCGTGAATGGCACGGGCGGGATTTCCACGAAACAATCATTCGGCGATTGCCAGTTGCACATCGAATGGGCGACGCCGGCTGAAGTGAAAGGCGAAGGCCAGGGCCGGGGCAATAGCGGGATCTTCCTCCAAGGCCGCTATGAGTTGCAGGTGCTGGACTCCTACGAAAACAAAACCTATTTCCACGGCCAGGCCGGTGCGATCTACAAACAACACCCACCCCTGGTGAACGCCTCCCGCAAACCCGGCGAATGGCAGACTTACGACGTCATCTACCACGCGCCGCGTTTCGACGGAAACGGCAAACTGGAACGGCCCGCGACCATCACCGTGTTGCACAATAGCGTGCTGGTGCAGGATCACGTCGAAATCCTGGGCGGCACCGCCAACAAAGGCGGCCCCAAATACGCGGCCCACCCCCTCAAGCAACCCCTCGCTCTCCAGGACCACAACAACCCGGTGCGCTACCGGAATATCTGGATTCGGGAGCTATAAGGAATGGGCTACGGCATTCACATCACCCGCAAACCAGACTGGTCCGATGAAGAAGGTGCACGGATCAGTGAGAGCGAGTGGCAGGCTTACGTTGCCTCGGATTCCGAGATGGCTATCACCGGAGTGGCAGAGGCAAGAACTCCAGATGGTGATGTCATTCGCCTTGCCCACCCTTTGCTGACCGAAGGGCGATGCCATTCCAGCGGGAAGCCAGTTTGGTTTTCGTATTTGGAAGGCAGTTTAGCCGTGAAGAATCCGGACGAAGAGTGTCTTGGCAAAATGCGACAGATTGCGAAAAAGCTTCAGGCGAGAGTTCAGGGCGACGAAGGGGAATTCTATGACAACCCACCTGAAGGACCTTCACTTTTTGGGAAGTTTTTTCGACGGTAGCTGGAATTAATCAGGGCTCTGCCGCCCCTTCCTGCCCGATCGGACTCGTCACAACTGCCGGATTTCATCCCAAAGCGGCTTCATGTCCGGGTCAGCCAGGGCCATCCTCTTCATCTGCTCTTTGCCAGCCAGCTTCACGGCCCGCTTGAACCAGATCCGCGCGGCATCCAGTTCATTCATCTGACAGGCGTAGCAGGCAAGATTGAACGCCACGGTCGGTTCCTTGGGAAATTTGTCAAAGGCCGGCAGCAAGGCGTCCCAGGCCTGACGCAAGCCGCCGTCGGGGACGCGACGCAGCGCGTACGCCTGGTTGAGCCAGGCAGTGGGACGCTCGGGGCTCGACTGTAAAAGCGCGCGGGCGATTTCCAAACCCTCCTGCCAGCGCCTCCCTTCCGCGCAAAGAAACCAGCGCGCCTCCAGTACGTCTGGATGCATTGCAAAATCGGGCGAAATTCGCTCCAACTCCTTTTCCGCTTCTTTCGCGTTACCCAGTCCCAGCCATCCCAGCGCGGCGCTCAGGTGATGGGTATCAGGTGGTTCAAGTTCCTTAATCATTCTGCACAACAACAGCCAGGCTCTGCCCTGAATCTAAGCTCCAGCCTCGACGCGCGCAAGCCGTTCGCGCCCGACTTCGAGCTTGGCATCATCGGGCGCTCATTCGATGATTGGCTCGCTAACTTATGGCCGACAACGCGAAACACAATTACGACGAGAGCAAGATCAAGACGCTGTCCTCGCTGGAGCACATCCGGCTGCGCACCGGCATGTACATCGGCCGGATCGGCACCGGCGCCCACTACGACGACGGTTGCTACATTCTGCTCAAGGAGGTCATTGATAACGCGATTGACGAGTTCATCATGGGCTACGGCAAGGAAGTCCAGATCGCGATCAAGGACCGCGAAGTGACCGTGCGCGATTTCGGCCGCGGCATTCCGCTGGGCAAACTCGTGGACTGCGTTTCCAAGATCAACACCGGCGCCAAATACAACGACGAGGTGTTCCAATTCAGCGTCGGCCTCAACGGCGTCGGCACCAAGGCCGTCAACGCCCTCTCGAAAAACTTTGTTGTTCGCAGCCATCGCGAAGGCGAATTTGCCGAAGCCGCGTTCAAGCACGGCAAGCTGAAGAAGGAAAACAAGGGCAAGGACAAAGAACCGGACGGCACGCTCATCAGCTTTGAACCCGACCCCGAGATTTTCAAAGAGGTGGAATTCCGCCCGGAGCACGTCGAGCGCCGGCTGCGGCATTACAGCTACCTGAACAGCGGGCTGAAGCTGGTTTACAACGACAAGGTCTTCCAATCGCGCAACGGCCTGCTCGATCTGGTCACCGAGGATTTGCAGGCGGACGGCAGCGAACCGATTTACCCGCCGTTGCATTACTCCGAGAAGATGCTGGAGTTCTGTTTCACGCACACAAACAGCCGTTACGGCGAAACGTTTTATTCATTTGTAAACGGTCAGTACACGGCCGACGGCGGCACGCACTTGAGCGCGTTCCGCGAAGGCTTGCTGAAGGCCGTGAACGAGTTCGGCAAGGAGAAGTTCGAGGGCGACGATGTCCGCGAAGCCATGGTGGGCGCGGTGGCGATCCGGTTGAAGGATCCGATGTTCGAGTCGCAGACCAAGAACAAGCTCGGCAACACCGAAATCCGCACCGAGCTCGTTAACCGCGTGCGCGAGGAGTTGCTGCACTTCTTCAACCGCAACAAGGAGATCGCCGAGAAGATCATCACCAAGGTCCAGGACACCCGCCAGCTCCGCAAGGAATTGCAGGAGGTCAAAAAGCTCGCGCGCGAGCGCGCGAAGGCCATCACGATCCGCATCCCGCAGTTGAAGGACTGCAAAACTCACTTCGACAAAGCCAAGGGCAAAGGCAAGGGTTCGATGGTCTTCATCACCGAAGGCCAGTCCGCCGCTGGCTCGATCGTGAGTTGCCGGGACGTGACCACGCAGGCCATTTTCGTCCTGAAGGGCAAACCGCTGAATGTCTGGGACCTGAAGCGCGACATCGTTTATAAGAACGATGAGATGTACAACCTCATGCGCAGCCTGGATATCGAGGACAACCTCGAGGGCCTGCGCTACGAGAAAGTCATCCTCGCCACCGACGCCGACGTGGACGGCCTGCACATCCGCAATTTGCTCATCACCTACTTTTTCCGCTTCTTCGACCAACTCGTCCACGACGGACATCTATACGTTCTGGAGACCCCACTGTTCCGCGTCCGCAACCGGCAGGAGACGATTTACTGTTACTCTGAAGCCGAGCGCGACCAGGCGAACGCGAAACTCGGAAAAAGCGCGGAGATCACGCGATTCAAAGGTTTGGGCGAAATCTCCCCGAACGAATTCAAGCAATTCATCGGCAAGGAAATGCGCCTCAGCCAGGTGGAATACGCTCCCAAAATGGACGCCGCGGGGATCCTCGGCTTCTACATGGGTAAGAACACACCGGAGCGCAAAGACTACATCATGGAGAACCTGGTGGTGCCGGTGGAAGACTGACGGCAGCACGAGTATGGAGTCCCGCCTTTAGGCGGCAAGGCGCCCTGAAAGGTAAGCGCTAGTAGTCGTAAGCCCCGGACAATTATTTCGTTCCAGGTATTTTGGCGCCCCGCCGGCTAAAGGCGGGACTCCAAACCTAAAGCGTCGGCGCCGAGTACGGCATCCCATGCGCATCCGCCACCGCGCGGTGCGTCACCTTCCCGTTCATCACGTTCAAGCCGCTCACCAAGGCCGGCTGCTTCTGGCAGGCTTCCGCCAGCCCCGAATCCGCCAGCAATTCGATGTAACGATACGTCACGTTGGTAAGCGCCTGCGTGGCCGTCCGCGCATACGCCCCCGGCATGTTGGCGACGCAGTAATGGGTGACGCCTTCTTCAACAAACACCGGGTTATCATGGGTCGTCGGACGCGAAGTCTCCACACATCCGCCCTGGTCAATGGCGATGTCCACCAGCACGCTACCCGGACGCATCCGGCGCAGCATTTCGCGCCGGATCAGTTTGGGCGCCTTCGCCCCCGGAACGAGCACTGCGCCGATCAGCAAATCTACCGCCGGCAGCAACTCCATCAAGTGCGCTTCGTTCGAATAAAGCGTGTGCGCCGTGTGCAGCGTGATATCCAAAAACCGCATACGTTCGAGATCGACTTCCAAAATCGTCACGTCCGCGCCGAGACCCTGTGCCATGCGCGCAGCGTTGATGCCCGATGCACCACCGCCCAGCACGACCACCTTGCCCGGCAGAACACCCGGGACGCCGCCCAGCAACACGCCGCTGCCGCCAAAGTGTTTCGCCAAAAAGTAGCCGCCCACCAAAATGGACATGCGCCCCGCGATTTCGCTCATGGGCTCGAGGAGCGGCAGACGTTTGTTTACCTCGATGGTCTCGTAGGCCAGGCAGGTCGCGCCCGATTTCATCAAGGCCTCCGTCATTCCCTTGTCCGCCGCCAGGTGCAGGTAAGTAAAAAGAATCTGGCCCGGCCGTAGCAACGGCGTCTCCGAAGCCTGGGGCTCCTTGACCTTCACGATCATGTCGGCTTCGGCGAAAACGGCCTTGTGCTCACCCACCAATTTGGCGCCTGCCTGCGTGTAATCGGCGTCCGGGTATCCTGCGCCCGTGCCTGCGTTGCGCTCGACCACGACTTGGTGGCCGCGCTTGATGAGTTGGTATGCCGCCGAGGGAAGCAAAGCGACGCGATACTCCTGCCCTTTGATTTCTTTCGGAACGCCGATGATCATTTTAGTTACTTAAGGCTTTGGGCGATTGCGCCCGGTTCACGAGCGCCAGCAAAGTGACCGACTCCGCTGCCTGGCGCTCGACATTCTGAATGCGCTCGAATTCGCCCAGGACTTCCGCCCGGGACGGCTCGTCGCGCGTGGCCAATTCTTGCCCGTGACTGGCGCGCAGGGCGAGCAGAATATCATGGCAGGTGATGGTTTCCAGGGGACGCGCGGGTGAGTAAGCCGTTTCTGCACCGGAGGTCTCCACCACCAACCGCGCGCCCGCCAGCGTGCGCATCACCTGCCGCACCAGCCGGCTGGGAATGGTCAGTTCCTGCGAAATCTCCACCACCGTTGGAGGCGGCGAGCCCGCCAAAAACCGCTGGCCCACCGCGGTCATCAGTCGCAGGGCGATGAATTCCCTGCCCCGCTGGTTTACATTTTCGATCAGCTTTTCCTCGAGGTAAGTGGCCCGGTTCTGCCAGGCGTACGCCACTTGCGCGCCAAACAACAAAATCCACCACGAGAAATACAACCCGATCATGAAGACGGGCACCAACCCAAGGCTGCCGTAAATCTTGCTGTTCGAAACGACGCGCGATACGTAGAGCACGCTGATCGAATTGTTGAGGTGGAACAAAAGACCGCCGACCAATCCGCCGACGAGCGCGGAGTCCCAACGCACCTTGGCGTTGGGCATCAGCATATAGAAGACCGCAAAGACCACGCAGAGGATCACGAGCGGCAGGAGTTGGAGCAGGAAGCTGCGAAAAAAAGGTAGCGCCCCCAGCAAATGGGTCGTGTCTTCCAGGCGCGAATGCGCGGCAATGCCGATCGCACCCACGAGCAACATCGGCGCGAGGGTCAGTACACCCCAATAAAGCACCACCCGCATGAACCACGTCCGCCCGCGGGTCACGCCCCAAATGTCGTTGAACGTGGTCTCGACGCGCGTGAGCATTGAGATGGCCACAAAAATGAGGAGTATACTGCCCGTCAAGCCCAGCGCCCCGCTGCGCGTATTCTGCACGAACTCATGGATATTCCTCGCCGCGTCTTTCCGCGCGCGAATGATCAACTCTGTCTGCGCCGAATTCGTCACCACTACTTCGACACTGGCATTGGTCGTTCCGGTTTCAGCCAGCTCGGTCGTATTCGTCAGCACCACCGGGGCATTCGTCCGATGATGAATCGAACCCGAGGTCATGCTGCTGACGAACCTGGCAATAAACGTATCAATCCGGTCCTCGCCCTCCTTCTTCAAAAACGTGCTCGTGATGCTTACCGCCACCGCGAGCATCGGAATCAACGCCAGCAGCGTGGTGTACGCCAGCGATGCCGCGTGCGCCGGGCACCGGTTCCGCGCAAAACTTTTAACGACGAGAATCCAGAAATGCGCGAACTGATGTGCCTTCGAAAGCGGGCGATTGGACTTGAAAATACTCTCGTCCCAGAAGGCCTGTACGGCCTGCCGGCACTGTTCGATTTTGGAAGGCGGCTTCGCCACGTCAGTAAAACCCACGCTAACAGACCAATCCTCCAAGTCAATCGGCGCAGGCCTCCCCCGCAGCGACCAGAAAGCCCGCGTGCTGATGCGCCGGCAACCCGGCGGCCTTACTTGATATCCGACTTCCGGTTGCGGAGGCGGTTCAGGATGGAGCGATTCGTCATATCCTGGCGACGCTGACCCATCATTTGATCTGCCCGGAGTTGGCGGGCATCCAACATTCCTGGTTTGGTAACGGCCTTTTTGGACCTCGGTGGACGATGCGGCATGCTGAACCATGGCAGAGCTGGCGAAGCAAAGCGAGCCATATGACGAAGGATTCCGGCACCGGTCCCGCCCTCGGCCGGGCCAATCGTCGCTTGTCACTCGCCTGCCGGCTGTTAGTCTTTAGCCATGGCCCGCAAGGCAGCAGCGACAGAGAAAAAAAGTGAACACGGCTTGCACGACATCGTCGGCGTGGCCTTGATTTGCTTTGCCCTGCTGCTGCTGATTGCCCTGTTCTCCTATCACCCGCGGGATGTTTCCGCCAACGGTGTTCCGGTCAACAAGACCATTCATAATTACATCGGCCCCTTCGGCGCTTGGCTCGCCTACTTCTGGTTGCTGTGGGTGGGTGCGGCGGCGTTCCTGGTGCCGGCACTGCTGATTTTCATCGGCATGGGGTGCCTGTTTGATTTCCTCGCCTACCTTCGCCGGCGCTGGCTGTGGACCGTCGTGCTCTTTGTCTGCTCGCTGGGACTGCTGGACCTCTACAACAGCGCCTTCGACTCGGTGATGAAAGACAAGCTCCGCACTACCGCCGGTGGCATCCTGGGCGTCGCGCTGAACAAATACATCTTCGGTTATTTCGGGACCGCCGGGGCGACCATTCTGTTCCTGATGCTCTATTTGATCAGTCTGCTGTTCCTCACCAACTTCCAGCTCGGCCAGTGGCTGCGCGGAATCACGGAGCGAAAGGCGGCGAAGGAGGAAGAGGCTCCGGAACCGGAGCGCGTCCTCGAACGCCGTGCCAGCGAGTTGCGGCAGGAGCGGAAGAAATTGGAGGAGCAGGTCGAGCGCGCTGGCTTGGGCGCGGACTTGAAGCCGGTTCCAGCTCCGAAAATCACCGATCACAGCGTGTCGCAACCCAAGACAGCCCGCGCCAAAAAAACCCCGCCTCCGGAACCCGTCCGCGAGCCGGAGCCCGCCGATGAAGGCGAAGTCATTTCCGCCCGCGAATTAGCCGCCACCACCACCTCCCAGGTTCTCGGCAAAGCTTCAGCTACCGCTGAAACAAAACCGGAGGAAGCCAAAGCCCTCGCCAAAGCCGAGGTCGCCGTCGCCGACAAGGAAAAGGATAAGGCGGAGGAAGGCGAAAAACCCGCCGAGCCCAAGCCGGAGCCGCAGGTCACCATCAGCGACAACTCCATTCGCACTGCGCGCCCGAAGATTCTGCCCAAGAAGCCCAAGCCCATCACCGTCGCCTCGACGCCGATGATCGGGAATTATCAACTGCCGTCCCATGATTTTCTGCAGTTGCCGGACCCGTCGGTCAAACCGACCGAATCGAAGGAGGAGCTGCTCGCCAACGCGCGGCTCATGCAGCAGACGCTCGCGCAATTCGAAATCCCGGTCGAGCTCGGCGACATCACCAAAGGCCCGACCATCACACGCTACGAACTTCATCCCGCCCCCGGGGTGAAGCTCGAAAAAATCGCCGGCCTGAGCAACAACATCGCGGCCGCCCTGAAGGCCGAGCGCATTCACATCCTCGCGCCCGTCCCCGGCAAAAGCTCCGTCGGCGTCGAAGTCCCGAACGCCATCAAAACCAAGGTCATCATGCGCGACCTATTGGAATCGGATGAATGGCGCAATACCAAGGCCAAAATCCCGCTCGCGCTCGGCAAGGATGTCTACGGCCATCCCATCATCGCCGATCTCGCGGAGATGCCGCATTGCCTCATCGCCGGCAGCACGGGCGCCGGCAAGTCCGTCTGCATTAGCGCCATCATCACCTCCCTGCTCTACCGCTTCTCGCCGGATCAACTTCGCTTCGTGATGATTGATCCCAAGGTCGTCGAACTGCAGCAGTATAATATCCTGCCGCATTTGGTCGTGCCCGTCGTGACCGATCCGAAAAAGGTCATCCTCGCGTTGCGCTGGGTCGTGAACGAGATGGAGAAGCGTTACCAGATTTTCGCGCGCGTGGGCGTGCGCAACATCGCTTCCTTCAACAGCCGGCCGAAAAACAAGCCGCTCCCGACCCTGGAGCCGGAACTGCCGCTCATGGCCAAGAAGGAAAAGGTCGAGCCCGGCGCGGATGGTTTTGCCGTCGAAGTGGATGAGGAAATTGTTGTCCCGCGGGAAGAAGAAATCGTCATTCCCGAGAAGCTGAGCTATATCGTCGTCATCATTGACGAACTCGCCGACCTGATGCTGGTCGCGCCTGCCGACGTCGAAATGGCGATCGCACGCATCACCCAGATGGCCCGCGCCGCCGGCATTCATTGCATCATCGCGACCCAGCGCCCGAGCGTGGATGTGATCACGGGCGTCATCAAAGCGAACGTGCCCGCCCGTATCGCCTTCCAGGTGGCCGCCAAGGTGGACTCGCGCACGATTCTTGACGCCATGGGCGCCGACAAGTTGCTCGGCAAAGGTGACATGCTTTATTTGCCGCCTGGTTCGGCAAAATTGATTCGCGCCCAGGGCGCGCTCATCACGGACCAGGAGATTCAGAACATCGTGGACTTCATCGCCAAGCAGGCCAAGCCGAGCTACGAACTTGAAATCCATCAGCAGCTCTCCAAACCCACGCCGCTGAGCGGAGACGAGAGTGGCATTGATGAAGATGAAGAAATCATCCAGCAGTGCATTGAAGTCATCCGCAGCGAGCAAAAAGCGAGCGTTTCGCTGTTGCAGCGGCGGCTGCGCCTGGGATACGGCCGAGCGGCGCGCATCATGGATGAGTTGGAGAATCGCGGCATCGTCGGCCCCAGCAATGGCGCCGAGCCGCGCGAAATCATGATTGATCTCGACGGCGGCGGCGCGGACGGCGCCGGACAAGGATTGCAGGCCAAATGACCACGATGTCCAGCGTCGCCGAGCATTTGAAAAAAGGTCGTCTGGCCCTGGGCCTGACCGTCGAGCAGATCGCGGAAACGACCAAGGTCCGCACGGACCACATCCGCGCCATCGAGGAGGGCAATTACAATGTCTTTTCGGCGCCGGTTTATATCCGGGGGTTTGTGCGCGGCTACGCCAAGCTGCTGAAGCTCGATGTGCAGGAAGTGATGACAGCGTTGGATGGGGAGCTGGGGCAGACGAAGAAGTTTGCCGACCATCCCCCGCTCTCCAACGAACCGCGCGGCGTGATGGATTTCATCACCCTGCAACTTTCAAAACTGGACTGGCGCAAAGGCGTGATCGGAGTGGTTCTGCTGGTGGCTTTGGTCGTGTTCTTGATCGGGTATTTGATCTGGCATCACTATCACACCGCCGACCCGCTCAAAAGCCTCCAACCGGCCGTCTATCGCGCCCCTCAATCCGGCGAAACCCTTCCCCTGCCTTCGCCAAATTCCGCTCCGCGCCGGTAGCGACAAAGGCCTCGCGGGAGGATCGCCCGTCTCTGAACGGGCGCGTTACATGTCTTCCAGATAAAGCGTCCGATTCTTCCACAAGTACAACCACCCCGAAACCAGGGTTAGGATTACCGCGGTCCAGACGGAAATATCCATAATCCAGGCAATCAACGGCTTGGTTCCGATCGCGAGCCCGAAAAAAGCTCCCACCGGGCCCCATTGCGCGTAACTGTGGAACACCAAAATCGCGATGATCGCGGCGATCTGCGAAATCGTCTTGTGCTTGCCGTAGCCCTCCGCCGCGAGGACGACGTTTTTCGACGCCGCCAGCAGCCGCAGCCCGGTGATCGCCAGTTCGCGCGCCACCACCACCACGACCATCCAGGCGGGAATCCACCCCAGCCCCACGAAGGCGATGAACGCCGAGCACACCATGATTTTGTCCGCCAGGGGATCCATGAGGATGCCGAAGTTCGTCACCAGTTTTCGACTGCGGGCTACGTACCCATCCAGAAAATCCGTGATGCCGCCCGCGACGAACAGCACCAGCGCAATCGTCGCGTGGTAGGCCATCTGCGAAAACATCACCATGAGGAACAGCAACGTCAGGACGAACCGCCCCAACGTCAGTTTGTTGGGTAGATTCATGCCGGCTCGGCGAGCAGATCGTAATCGGTATGTCCCGTGATCTTCACCCGCACAAATTCTCCCTTCGCCACCTTCCCGCGCACATACACGCGCCCGTCAATATCCGGAGCGTCGGCCTCCCCCCGCGCCACAAACCAACCCGCGCCGAGTTTGTCCGGCCCGTGGTCCTCGCCGCGCACGAGACCGTGCTCCCACGAGCTCACTTGCGCGCGTTGAAGTTCATCCTTCGCGGCCGGCCGCTCGACGAGCACATTGAGTGTGCGGCCGACATAGGCGGCCGAAATCTCCGCGGCGATTCCGCGCTGCAGCGCCATGGCTCGGTCGCGGCGCTGGCGCTTGAGCTTGTCCGGCAATTGCCCGGCCATGCTGCCCGCGCGCGTCCCTTCCTCTTGCGAATAGGTGAACACGCCCAGGCGTTCGAAGCGCGTGTCGCGGATAAATTCCATCAGCGTGTCGAAACACGCATCGGTCTCGCCCGGAAAGCCCACAATGAACGTGGTCCGCAGCGCCATGCCCGGCACGCCCTCGCGAATCTTGCGCACCAAATCCACGATATGCTGCTGCGACGTTTCGCGGCGCATGCGCTCCAGCATGTTCTCATGAATATGCTGCAGCGGAATATCCGCGTACCGCGCCACTTTCGGGCACTCGGCAATCGTCTGGATCAATTCATCCGTCCAGTGCGCCGGATGTGTATAGAGCAACCGAATCCAGAAATCTCCCGGCAGCGCATTCAGCTCGCGTAACAAGGTGCACAGCGTCGGCGAGCCTTCCGGCAATTCCTGCACCGCCGTGGTGAAGCTCAATGGCGACGAAATCGTGCGACGATGCCCCGGTCGCAGATCCAGCCCGTAATAAGTCGAATCCTGCGAGATGAGATTGATCTCGCGCACGCCGCTTTCGATCAACGCCTTTGCCTCCGCCACAATATCCGCTTGCGGGCGGCTGCGATGTGACCCGCGCATCCGCGGAATGATGCAAAAACTGCAAGGATGGTTGCATCCCTCGGCGATTTTGAGATAAGCAAAATGATTTGGCGTGAGGCGAAAGCGCGGCGTGGCGTAATCGGGGATGTACTTTGGCCGCAGATTCACATCCACCAGTGGACCCGTGGGAACTTCCTTCGCCGTTGTCGGCGCCGGTCCATGATCGTGATTGTGATCGTGGTGGTGACCGCCCTGCTTGTTCAATTCCGCCAACCGCGCGGATACCTTGCGCTTCCGTTGACGTCCAACTCCCTTGACGAGGGCATTCTGTTGACGCCGGGCCATGGCGGTGCGCACCACCTCGGTGACGTTCGCCACCTGGTCAATCCCCATGAACGCGTCCACTTCGGGCAACAATGTCGGCAATTCATCGCGAAACCGCTGCGGCAAACAACCGGACACAATCAACGCCTGCCCGCGGTTCTTCGCCTCGCGCACTTCGCCCGACTCCAGGATGGCGTCCACGCTCTCCTCCTGCGCCGAGTCAATGAACGAACACGTGTTGACGATCACCGCGTCCGCTTCCGCGACATTGTTGGTTATCTCCGCCCCGTCGCGCAGCAACGTGCCCAGCATGACCTCCGCATCCACCAGGTTTTTGGCACAACCCAGTGAAATCAGGCCCACTCGCAAAGGAGCTTTGGTGGATTCCGGCTTCATCAAAGAACCGAAAGCCTAGCAGCCCTCTGCAGCGCGGGCAATGCTATCCGAAGCTCTACATTGCCTTCGTGGTGCCCGGCATCGCCACCGGATAGCGGCCGTCAGCATCGGGCGCCACCGGCGTCGGGCCGTCCATGGCAAACGTGTCCGGCACCAGGACGAGCTTCGATGCGATCGCGTCGTCCCACTCGATCTGCTGTCCGGAGTAAGTGCACATCCGCCCAAGGATCGCGGTCATCGTCGCCGTGCCGCCGGCCTCGGCTTCGTTGTAAGGTTTGTCCGTCCGGATCGCCTCGAACAAATCGTCATGCTCCACCTGGTAAGGGTCTTTCTTTCCGTTCTTCGAAGGATAGCGCCAGGGATTCGCTCCTTTGATGGCAAAAATGCTGCGGCCCGATTGCAGTTCCGCGGAACCTTTCGTGCCCAAGGCGTGCTCGGACACCGACGGCCAGCAGCCCGGAATCTGCCGGCACTGGCTGTACATCCGCGAACCGTCGGCGTATTCAAACTCGACGAAATGATGATCGAAAATCTGGCCGTGACGCTTGCCATTGCGAACCTGGCGCCCGCCCATGCCCTGTGCGCGGACCGGGTGCTGGCCCTTGATCCAGTTGCACACGTCCAGGTTGTGAACGTGTTGCTCCACGATATGATCTCCCGAAAGCCAGGTGAAGTAGTACCAATTGCGAATCTGGTAATGCATCTCGGTTTCTCCGGGCAGGCGCTCGACGCCGTCGCGCGAACCGCCGTCCCAGTACGCCCGTAACGCCAGCAAATCGCCGATCGCCCCGTCCCGGAGTCGTTTGACCATTTCGATATAAGGAGCCTGATGGCGGCGCTGCAAACCCACGCCCACCTTCAGATTCTTCTTCTTCGCTTCCTCGGCCGCCGCCATGAACTTGCGGATTCCCGGCGCGTCTGTTGCCACCGGCTTCTCCATAAAGACATGTTTCCCCTGCCGCACCGCCTCCTCGAAATGAATCGGCCGGAAGCCCGGTGACGTCGCCAGGATCACCACGTCCGCCAGCGCAATCGCCTTCTTGTAGCCATCGAAATCCGTGAACTGCCGCTCCGCCGGCACGTCAATCTGAGCCCCATGCTTGGTCTTCAGGCTGTTCAAGCCGGCCTCCAGTTTCTCCGGCAGCAGATCCGCCGCCGCCACCAGCTTCGTCGGCCCGGAGGTGCTCAGCGCCTGGGACGCCGCCCCGCTGCCGCGACCGCCGCAGCCCACGAGTGCGATCTTGATCGTCTCATCACTGGCCGCGTGCACCATGCTCTCCAGCGGCAGCGCAGCCAGCATCGTGGCTCCGGCGATGGCCGAAGAACCGGATTTGAGAAACGAGCGGCGGGAAACTCCATTGAACGGATCGGGCGAGGTATTCATGAGGACTGGCGACTTATTTCGATTTCGCATTTATTATGTACCAACCCTGCCCCCATGGCAACACCGGAATTCAAACACCCCACCCACTTGCACAAACGCCCGCCCATCGTCGCAACGAGGGCGGGCGCTTTTGAAAATCCGCGGGGCTTACTTCAGCTTCAGCAGCGTCTCCTTGACCTTGTCGAAGTTCGGCAGGTCCTTGGGCGTCGGCGTCTGTTCGCTGTATTGGACCACGCCGTTCTTGTCGATGACGAACGCCGCGCGAGCCGCGGTGTCACCCACGCCGGCGAGCATCGGGAAAACGACATCGTATTTCTTGATCACTTCCTTGTTCAGGTCGCTGGCCAGGGTCAGCGTGATCTTCTCCTTCTGCGCCCAGGCTTCCTGCGCGAACGGCGTGTCCACGCTGATCGCGATCACGTCCGCGGCCATGCCTTTGAAATCACCGAGGCCGCCGCTGACGTCGCACAGTTCCTTGGTGCAGACGCCCGTGAAGGCCGCCGGGAAAAACAGCACGACCGTGTTCTTCTTGCCGAAATTGTCGCTCAGCTTCACGTCCACCATGCCGGACGCTTGTTTGGA
Organism: uncultured Verrucomicrobiota bacterium; assembly: GCA_964448135.1. GTDB lineage: Bacteria > Verrucomicrobiota > Verrucomicrobiia > Limisphaerales > UBA8199 > CAYUVH01. The sequence continues at coordinate 313,249 of CAYUVH010000039.1, forward strand.
TTTGAGCGTGAAATCAGGCGCCTTGGCGCCCACTGGTATAGCCATATCTGAATTCCTGTGTTTGGTTGATGGTTATCAAAACAATTGCTACTGACGCGCCCATGTGTAGCCCGCCCCCCTGCCGCTGTCAAACGTTCGGTGCGCACGCTTCCGGCGGTCCCCTATCGCACCCGGTGATCAGTTAATCGGCGGCCCGGAGCCACTCCACCTGCGCCCGGCTTGCAAAACCCCTGAAAACCCGGTACTAGTTCAGGGTGAATACTTTCGCCTTTCACGCCCTCCACCGGCTGAACCGCTTCGCGACGCTGGCGTGGGCCACGCTGCTTTTCGCCGGTTGCGGTCGCAACGACATCCAGGTTTACCGCGTCGCAAAGGATTCCTCCACGCCCGCCGCCCCGCCGATGGCTTCACCGCATGGGCCCGACGGCATGCCGGCCGCGCCCGCGGCCCCCGCTTTGCGCTGGAAACTTCCCGACGCCTGGGAGGAAGTCGCGCCCGGTGAAATGCGCGCCGCTTCGTTCCGCGTCAAAGGCGCGGACAACAAATTCGCGGACGTTGGCGTGTTCCCGCTTCCCGGAATCACTGCCCAGGACGATCAGATTGTCAGCCTTTGGCGCAGCGAACTGGGCCTGGACAAGGTCGACGCCGCCGGAGTCGTCAAGCTCTCCGAAACCGTCACCGTGGCGGGACTCCCCGGCCGCATGTACGATCAGGCCGGCATCCGTTCCGATACGAAAGACAAATCCCGCATCATCGCGGCCATCGTCGAACGCGACGGAGTTCCCTGGTTCTTCAAGATGGCCGGCGACGACGCACTCGTCGCCTCGCAAAAGGCGCCCTTCGTGGAATTTCTGAAATCCGTCACTTTTGAAGCCAGCCCTGCCGCCGCCGCCATGCCACCGGGTCATCCGCCAATGGCCGGAGCGGCGAGCGCCACCCCACCCGCCGCCGCACCGGGTGCCGGCGCCACTGCCGCCGGCAAACCTGAGTGGCAAGTGCCCGCCGGCTGGCAGGAGGTTCCGGGTGGTCAGTTCCTGTTCGCCAAGTATCAACTCTCCGGACCCAACGACGCCAAAGCCGCCGTCAACATCAGCACCACCGCCGGCGACGGTGGTGGCCTTGCCGCCAACGTCAATCGCTGGCGCGGCCAGCTCGGTCTGCAGCCGCAATCCGAAGCCGAACTCGCCTCCGCGGTCAAACCGATTGATCTCGCAGCCGGCAAAGGGTCGCTCGTCGAACTCTCCGGCACCGACGCCCGCACCGGACAAAAGTCCCGCCTGATCGCCATCGTGGTTTCGCACGGCGACCAATCCTGGTTTTACAAACTGATGGGCGATGTATCCATCGTGGAGCGCGAGCAGCCCGCTTTCCTCAAGTTCGTCCAGGCCGTAAAATACTGATCGCCTGCGCAGACCCATGAGTTCCTCTTCCGCTTCGAAGCCCGCGCACAAGCACTCCGCGCGAAACAAGCCTGCTCCCGGCCCGGCTTCGTCGAGCGGCAAATCATCGCTGCTGCGCCGGATTTATCTCTTCTTCGGCTCGCTCCGACTCACCATCGTCACCCTCGCTTTCGGCATGGGCCTGGTTTTTGCGGGCACCATTGCGCAGGTGGAATTCGGCCTCTACCGCAGCCAGGCGGAATTCTTTCACAGCCTGTTTGTCTTCTGGGGACCGCCCGGCGCCGCCTGGAGAATTCCCGTTTATCCCGGCGGCTATCTCATCGGCGGCGTCCTCCTGGTTAATCTCGTCTGCGCCCACTATCAGCGCTTCAAATTCACACGCAAGAAACTCGGTCTCTGGCTGGTCCACGTCGGCCTCATCCTGCTGCTCGCCGGGCAATTCCTCACCGATATTCTTTCCCGTGAGAGCGGCCTCTTCATTTTTGAAGGACAGTCGAAAAATTATTCCGAGGACTTCCACTCCAGCGAGCTCGTCGTCATCGACAAATCGGAAGCCGACACCGACCTGGTCATCGCCATTCCCGAACGGTTGCTCAACCGCAAAGGCGAGTTCACCAACTCCCGCCTGCCGTTTCCGATCGAAGTTCGCAAATACTGGCTCAATGCCGACATCGCCCGCCCCAGCAAAAGCCTTCCGCCCATGGCCGTGGCCTCCGGCGCAAGCGCCGGCCTCTACAAGAATTTCCCCGTGTTCCCGCAACCGCCCGTCACTGACACGGACCACCACAACACTCCCGCCATGGTTGTCGAGCTCCCCGCCGCCGGCTCGCCCGCGCCAAGTTTTCTCGTTTCCACCCTCCTGGAAGCGCCGCAGGAATTCACCGCCAACGGCAAGACCTACGAAATCCTGCTGCGCCCGTTGCGATATTACTATCCCTTCACCATCACGCTGCTGAAGGCCACCCACGAGCAATACCGCGGCACCGATATCCCGAAAAACTTCGCCAGCCGCATCCGGGTTGAAAACCCCGACCACAACGAAGCGCGGGAGACCGAGATTTCCATGAATGCCCCGCTGCGCTACAGCGGCCTCACCTTCTACCAATATCAGATGACCGCCGGCGAACTGGCCGAGCGGGCCGGCCAGACCGCTTCCTCCACCCTGCAGGTCGTCCGCAATCCCGGCTGGCTCACCCCGTATGCCGCCTGCGTCATGATCTCCGCCGGACTCGTCATTCAATTTCTCACCCACCTCATCGGTTTCGCCCGCAAACGTCTCGCATGAGATTCAACCCCTCCATTCCATGAAGCTCGTCTTCCGCCTCATTCCCTGGTTTTTCGTCGCCCTCTTCGGCGCCGAAATCATTGCCGTCTTCATGCCCAAGCGCGACGGCGAACTCCACATTCGCGATTTCGGCCGCCTGCCCGTCCTGATGAACGGCCGCGTCCAACCCTTTGACTCCGTCGGCCACAACACCCTGCTGCAAATCCGTTCCACCGGCGACGTCCCCCTCGAGGAAGTCCCTTCCTGGAAATTCTGGCATCACCCCAAGAAGCTGAAGGCCACCGAATGGCTGCTGGAAGTCATGTTCAAACCGGAGCTGGCCGACACCCGGCCCGTCTTCCTGATTCACCACCCGGAACTGCTCTCGGAACTGAAACTCACCGGCAAAGGCGTCGAGAAATCCGGCCTCCGATATTACACCTTTAACGAAATCAAACCCGTCATCCGCGAAATCGAAAGCCAGGGCGAACAAGCTCACAAGGTCAAGGACGAGAAACTCCGCACGCCCTTCCAGAAGCAGGTCGTCAAACTCTACAATGCCCTCGCCCTCTACCAGCTCACCAAAGCCTGCGCCCGCCCTCCGCTTTGGGACAACTTTAAGGCCGATCTCGCCGCCTTTGAAAAAGCCATCCCCACCGGCGTCGAAGCCGTCCAGAATCGCGATGCCAACAAACCCTTCGACCAGGCCGCTTTTGACGCCTTCTGGCCCTCGGTGAGCCAGCTCTACGCCATGGCCAACGACACCTCCGCCGGCCAAACCTTCCCGCTCGTTGTGCCGCCGTCCTCACCGGGCCAAAAGCCCGACGACTGGAACAGCATCGGCGCGGCCCTGCTCGAAACCGTCCGCACCCGCGAGGTTCCTTCGCCTGTCCGGTACATCGCCGCCATCGGCAGCGCGTGGCCCGCCGGCAATGCCGCCCAATTCAACCAGGCCGTCAGCGATTACCAGGGCTGGCTTGCCGCCAAGCACCCGGCCGCGCTCAAGAAAGGCGAGCAGGAGTACTTCTACAACGATACCAAGGCCTTTCTCCACGCGATGATCATCTACCTCACCGCATTCATCCTGGTATCCATCTCGCTGCTGACCGTCTCGGCCTGGCCCAACCTGGCCGAATCGCTTCGCCGCTCATCTTACTACCTCGTCATCATGGCGGGCGTGCTGCACACTTTCGCCCTCATCTTCCGCATGCACCTGGAGGGCCGCCCGCCCGTCACCAATCTCTATTCCTCCGCCATCTTCATCGGCTGGGCCGCGATGATTCTCGGCATCGGGCTTGAGCGCGTCTATCGCCTCGGGCTGGGCGCAGCCGTCGCTTCGCTCGCGGGCTTCGTCACCCTTATCATCGCCCACAATCTCGCCCTCGGCGGCGACACCATGCAAATGATGCGCGCCGTCCTGGACACCAACTTCTGGCTGGCCACCCATGTCGTCGCCGTCACCCTGGGTTACGCCGCCACATTCGTTGCCGGCCTCCTCGCGATTGCCTATATCGCGCTCGGCCTCGTCACGCCGCAACTCGCCGCGCCCGCCGGCAAAGTCAACCTCGGCAAGGCGCTGTCCACGATGATCTATGCGATTGTCTGCTTCGCCACGCTGTTCAGCTTCACCGGTACCGTTCTCGGCGGCATCTGGGCCGACCAATCCTGGGGCCGGTTCTGGGGCTGGGATCCGAAAGAAAACGGCGCGCTCCTCATCGTGCTCTGGAACGCCATCATCCTTCACTGCCGCTGGGGCCGGCTCGTCGGCGACCGCGGCATCGCCCTCCTCGCGGTCTTCGGCAACATCGTTACCAGCTTCTCCTGGTTCGGGGTGAACATGTTGGGCGTCGGACTTCATTCGTATGGCTTCATGGACGCGGCCTTCAAATGGCTGATCCTGTTCATTGCCTCGCAGCTCTTCGTGATCGCCGTTGGCCTGGTCCCCCTTCGCTTTTGGCGCAGCTTTCAATTCACGGCTCCACCGCTGCCCACCAAACCGGTGCGCGCGACCGCTTGATTTCCGCAAACACTCGCGGTTCAGTTTTCCAACCTGGCGTTCATCGAGATGTTGGCGCGGAGCAACCTCGAAACCAGGCAGCTTGTTTTGGCGCAAATCGTGGCCTCAATGAACCTGCCCTGCGTCAATTTGGGCAAGCTGGCGTGAACATCCAAATGCATGTTCACAATCGTCCACCCCTCCGCAAGATGCTCCAGCGTGACCGTCACCGAGGTCGTGACCTCGCCCTGCCCCGACGTCATCAATCCCAATTCTTTGGACAAGGCCAGCGAAAAGCTCGTCGCGTGGGCGGCGGCGATCAATTCCGCAGGATCGGCATGGGAGTTGAGGCTGGGCCGCAATTCCCGGGGAATTCTCACTCGCTTCAGCATCCCGCTGTCGGTCGTCAGCGTCCGGCGCCCGCCCTGGACTCCGCCTTTCCAGCGAACAACCGCTCTTCGTATGATCAGCCTCATCCAGTCACTTTGTGGCGGGAAGCCGGTCTGAACCAATACTTTGTCAGGCGGAACTCAATGCCTGCCAGCTATGAATCACCCACGTCTTGGCGCGCAGGCTTGCAGCGAACGGTTTCGTGATTGAAACCCTCGCCGGTGAGCTTTAATTTATATTGAGGTTATGGAACTGCGCCATTTGCGATATTTCGTTGCCGTGGCTGAGGAACTTAACTTCACCCGCGCAGCCGCAAAACTGCATCTCGCCCAGCCATCCCTGACCCGCCAGATCCACAGTTTGGAAGACGAATTGGGTGTGCGGCTCCTGGATCGGAGCCGGAATCGCGTCTCCCTGACCGAGGAAGGACACCGTTTCCTGGTGGACGCGCGCCGCCTGGTCACCCTCAGTCTCGAAAGCGTCAAGTCTCTGCAACGCTTCAGCCGCGGAGAGTCCGGCCAATTGAACCTCGGCTACCTCTTCAAATTCAATTTCGAGCTGCTCCCGGCGGTGCTCGCGACGTTTTACGAGGTGTGTCCCTAGATCGCCGTCAATTTGTTCGATATGTCCCCGGCGGAACAGTTGCGGGCCCTGGAGGCGCGTAAAATTGACTTGGGGTTCGTCGGCTTGCGGCCCCCGGCCTCGCTCAAAAACATGACGAGCCTCATATGGGAGTGCGTGGCCCACCACAACGTCGTGGTCGTCCTGCCGGTCGGCCATCCGCTGGCGAAAAGGAACGTTGTCAAATTGACCGACCTCAAGGCCCAGTTCTTCGTCGCGATGTCCGAACAGACGCACCCCGGCTCGCGCGCCTGGTTGTCCGGCCTCTGCCAGGACGCGGGTTTCACCCCCAGGATTTTGCAGGACGTGGAACTCGAATCCGGCCTCATGACGTTTGTGGCGGAAGGCCTGGGGGTGACGCTGGCCCGCGAGCAGATCAGGAAACTCCCTCATCGCGGCGTGGTTTTTCGTCCACTGGCGGCGGCGGTAAAAGCGGACTATTGGATCGCCTGGCATCGCGAGAACCGCTCCAAAGCTCTCAGCCAGTGCATTGAGATCGTCAAGCGGCAGGCCATTGCCCCGACTTGAAGACATTGCCGGCTTCCCAAATCCGCTCCGACCTTCCTGAAGGGCGCGTGAGACCAACAACCCCTCACGTCGGCCCTTCCTTTGATACCTGGAAACTATCGCGATAATACGAACAAGGCATTGGCCACTTCCCGTGGGCGGGACCATTCTATGACAGGGAGAAGCGCGCGGCAGAGGCAGCGCCGGCTCTCCGGACAGGCAATGTCGTTATGAATGATCGCCCGGAATCACGAACCTCCCCACTAGAGACGGCTGAGTGGAAAAAAATCGTCCTGCATTATCAGCAGCCGTCCACGGGGAGGGCTGGCTGGCAGATCATCAGCACCCTCGTGCCTTACGCGCTGCTTTGGTTAGTGATGTATCACACGCTGGCCATCTCCTGGTGGCTCACCGCGCCGCTGGCCGCCCTGGCGGGTGCATTCCTGCTGCGGGTCTTCATCATTTTTCACGATTGCGGCCATGGTTCTTTCTTCAAATCGCGCAGGGCCAATGACGTTTGGGGTTTTCTGTGCGGGATGCTGACCTTTACCCCGTATTATCATTGGCGCTGGGAACACTCCCTGCACCATGCCACGTCGGGCGATCTTGATCGTCGGGGAACCGGAGACGTATGGACCATGACTGTGCAGGAATATCTCGAGTCCTCGCGCGGGCAGCGGTTCGCCTACCGGCTCGCCCGCAACCCGGTCATCCTTTTCGTGCTCGCTCCGCTTTACATTTTTGTGATCAAACACCGGTTCCCCAAATCCAAAGCCAGCCGCCGGGAGCATGCTTCCGTCTATTGGATGAACCTCGCCATCCTCAGCCTGGCGGCGCTGCTGTCCGCCGTTTTCGGGCTCGAGGCGTACCTGGTGATCCAGTTGATCGCGCTGCTGGTGGCCGGCTCCGCCGGAGTCTGGCTGTTCTATGTGCAACATCAATTCGAGGGAGTTTACTGGGAACGGCGTGATGAATGGGACTACGCCGCCGCGGCGTTGCAAGGCAGCTCCTTCTACAAACTGCCCCGGGTCCTCCAATGGTTCTCCGGCACCATTGGCTTCCATCACATCCATCACCTGAGCCCGCGGATCCCCAATTACCACCTCGAACGCTGCCACAACGCTGACCCGATGTTTCAGCAGGTCAAACCCGTCACCCTGTTCTCCAGTTTCAGGTCGTTCACGTTCCGTCTCTGGGATGAACAACGCCGCCGACTCGTCGGCTACAGTCACTTGAAGGGCCTGCGGAAGGCATCGGCCCCGGCCGGATGATTTCAGCCCCGCCGGCTATCCGCCCTGCGCCCACGAAATCTTGGATCGAACCACCTTCAAACCCATTCGAAAACTGAAACCATGAAAGATCATCCTATGTCATACGCGATTATGGCAGTCCTTTTTGTCGTATGGGCGGCGGCGGTCCTGAGCGGCCACGCCTTGGGAGGTTGGGTCCACCTCCTCCTGGCCGTCACCCTGCTGGCGCTGCTCGTCAAGATCACTTCCCGGCCCAGACGCACCTATTCCCGCGCTTTGCCGCCGGATCCTTTGCCCCGCGGCAGCCACCGGCTGCCCTCCCGGCCGTCCAGGTTCGACCACCGGTGAAGACCTGACGAGCACTCGTTTGGTTGGAACTGATGGGTCTACTACCAAACAACTCCCACCCACCCGACCTGTTTCAGCCTCCGGGTTTCCCCCGGGGTCCGTTCCGTATTTAATCTGACTCAACTTTCTTTCTCACTTCCAGTTTCGGCACCGCGGCTGCTCTCTCTTCCGTTGGAATCCTTATGCTATTCAAGGAAAAAGACGACCAGACGGCGGAATTGGTGGCGCGCGAAAATGCCCTCCGAATTCCCATGGACCGGACCCGGAAGCAGCAGCTCGAAAAGGAGCTGGCCATCTTCCGCGCCGGACTCCGGGGCGAGCGCGAAGCCGCCTACTATATTGATTTCGATCTAAAGGCGTCCGACAACTGGGCCGTCATCCATGATCTCCGCATCGAGTCGAAGGGCCGCACCGCCCAGATCGACCATCTGCTCATCAGCCGCTGGTTCGAGATCTATGTCATCGAAAGCAAAAGTTTCAGCAGCAAATTGCGCTACGCCAACGGCGGTTGGGAACGGATGAGCCACCTCCACGGTTGGGAAGGCATAAGCTGCCCCGTGGAACAAAACCGCCGGCACATCGCCGTGCTGACCGACCTGATCAAGGAACACAACCTGGCGCCGACCCGGCTCGGCTTCACCATGCCCCCGGGCTTCGTGAACATCGTCGCGGTCATGCCCACCTGCTCCATTCTCAGTCAGCACACCGAGACCACGCATCTGCACCGGATGGACAAACTCATCCCGCGCATCCGCGCCAAGCAGCCCACCGCGCAGGACGTGTTGAAAATTATTTCCTGCGAGACGCTGCACGAATTTGCTCGCAAGCTGCTGGCCCATCACCAGCCGGTGCGCAGCCAGTATCCTCCGCTGACTCCTTTTGCCTACTCTGCGGCCCTGCAGGAAACTTCGACCACTGATTTCAGTGCGACGCCGGTCAACTGCGCGGAATGCAATGCCGAGGTCGACTCCAAGGTGGTTTTCTACTGCCGCGTCCGGCTAAAACTTCCCAACGGCCGCGTGCTTTGTCGCAAGTGCCAGAAGCTGGTGGCGGCGTAAGACCTGCATCGGAACCCGCGTTCTATTTCTCGGCCGGACGGACGACGACGAATTCGACGGGCCGTTTGTCTGCGATAATTTCCAACCCGAGCTCATTCACCGCCGCGGTCATTTTTTCGGGGTCCGGGTGATCGCGGTTCTGCTCCCATTTGACGCTGTAACTAAAAGTGTTGGTTACTCCGGTCTCATCCAGCACCGGGCGGCGAATCGCATTGCGTAAGCCGCTGGCCAGGTCGCCCAGGGTGCGGTTGACGGCAGTGACCTCACCGAGATAATCATGGATTTCCTTCCGGCCGTTATTCGTGCTTTTGGCCAGTTTCGCGAGGCTGGTCGCGTTGGTGCGCAGGATGAAGACGTCCGTCTCGCGGGTCTCGCGCTTGATGGTCAGACCGAAGGTTGCCAGCACGGCTTCGGAAAAGACGGTTTGCAGCATGCGTCCGCCATCGGCCACGTTGCGAGGTGAAAGGGAGATGTAGAAATCGAACCGGCCGATGGGCAGATTCGTTTCAAGCGCGACGCGCATGCGGTCAACCTGAAACACGCTCTGAATCGCGTCGCGCAATTGGCCGCCCGGCATGGACAACGCAATGTCCGAACGGCTGTAGTGAAAGGACGTTTCCACCGACCGCTTCGCGGCATTTGTCCCGGCCGCCGCTCCGGTCGCGGGCGCCGCTGCGGGACCGTGCGGGCGAATCAACACCTGAAACATCGGCGTCCGGCCGATGGCCGATTGCCCGGGTACTGCGCCTGGTTCCGGGCATACGTCGGGATTGGAATCGAGTTCGGCGGAATTGGCGCCAGTCTTGGCGGCCACCGCTTCGGCAGCGGGCGACAAAGGTTTTCCCGCGAGGCAACGTTCCAGCAGGCCGACCGTGAGCGAGCGCGGGTCAGTCACGGCGGCGACACGGCCCTGGGCATCAATGATCACCGTGTGCGGGATGCCATAGACATGATAAGGATTGTTCTCGCCGGAGATGGAGTTGCTCATGAGCCCGACCCACGCGTGGATGGGTGTTTTCTTCAGGAACGGCCCGATGATATTTTCGTCCTGATCGGTGACGGCGATGAATTGGAGGGGTTTGTCTTTGAAATGATCCGCCAGTTCGTTGAGGTGCGGTATGGACTGGACGCATGGCGCGCACCAGGTGGCCCAGAATTCGAGGACCACGATTTTGCCGGAGGGCCAGCCTGTCACGACCTCTCGCGGTCGCTGAAGCCATTTGGAGATCGCCAGTGTGGGCGCGGCATCGCCCACCTCCGGGCCGAGATAACTGGCGGCTCGGGCTTGGAACAACAGTGTCGCCAACAGGCAAAAGGTCAGGGCTTTCATGTGATTGCAGTCTCGGTGTATGTAAACCAAAGTTCCCGAAAAGTTGCGTGGGCGCGGCATTCCTGGCCAGAGGAAACAGCTCGAAGTAGGAGCGCCCGTCTCTGCAAGCGGCTGTGGCCGGCCGTTGGTTTCAGTTGCCGCTGGGCCGCTGATGAGCCAAGTTGCCCTGGCCATGGAACACAGAGCCGACGAGCCGGGCGACCAGTCCAGGAAGCGAAGTTCGCTGCCGCCGGAACTTGCCTTTCTAAATGAGCTTGCCGACCTGGCAAAGCTGGAGCCGGAGACCATGATTACCTGGGCGCGCGAATTTGTCCGCAAAGTGCGGGAAAAACGCGAATTGATCCGGCGGCACGGTCTCGATCCTGATTTGCTGATTCGCGACGTGCAAAAGCCTCTGGAGGCCCTGGAAAAGGCCGCCGCCAAACTTGAGGCGACTCAGGAAAGCCATCTCCAAGCCATGGCCGACAAGGCGGATTCGATGCGTAACCTGGTGGACGGGCTGGAAAGACTTGTCCAGAGGCGGAGCGAGGAGCAGCCTTTCGATCCGGAGGTGCAGGAGATGCAAGACCTCCTGAAAGAACTGCGCAAAGTATACCCCAAAATCAATTAGCTGGAATGGTCTCTCCTCGCTAACCGCGCCCTCCGCGGTCTCCCTGTTTCCGAACGAAATCCCTGCGTCGTATGTCCATAGTCTTTGCGGTGGCCGAAGCCTCGGCGAATTTGGAGCAAAACGACATGAACCTGCCTGAATCAAATGCAGCGAAGGAGGGCTGGACTGCGGCCGGACGGTCGGCGGCAAATCCGGCTTCCTTTGGTCCCCTTACCAGCTCGGCGAAACGATCTGAACCCTCCCGGAATACGGGCAGCCCAAACTCCGCCGCCGAAGGACTTCCGTCGCCGAGGAACTCCAAAAAACATCTAATTCCACCTAAAGTACACTCAAGGGACGCTCAAAATGCGCCAAAGGTACATTCAAAATACACGAAAATACGCGAAAAGTCGCCTAAAGTCGCCAAAGGTACAACCTCTTTAATTTTTTCTCTCTCGCTCTGGCCTTTGACGCCCGGCCCGTCAGGCGGCGGCGGTATCCGCTGGCCCAATGAAGCCGGCCGGCTTCAGGTGATGCACCCTCCGGGCAAAAGTGGCCCTTTGCTCGCTTGCGCAAGCCCGGCTGACGGGTAAAAATCCCCGTTCATGTTGATGGGTAGAATCGAGCACATCACGGCCCTGCCCCGCTGGCGTTCCCGCCGGTGGCTGATGCCTTTGCTGCTGGCGTGGCTCGGGATGATGGCGACCGGCTTCGGCGCCTCGTTCACCGCCACCCTGGACCGCGAAACCGTCGAGGTCGGCGAAAGCGCCACGCTCACGCTCAACTTTGAGGGCGGCCAGCCAAACGCCATTCCTTCGCCGCCCAACCTCCCCAGCTTGCACGTCGAAAACGGCGGCATCTCCCAGCACGTCAACATCATCAACGGCGCCATGACCGCCACCGTTTCGCAGAGTTTTTCGCTGACCCCGACGCAGCCGGGAACCTATTTGATCCCGGCGATCCAGGTGCAAGTGGGCGGCGAGACGCTCTCGAGCCAGCCGCTGAAATTGACCGCGGTAAAGAGCTCCACGGCCTCCGGCCAGGGCAACGAACTGGCTTTCATGAAATTGGTGGTGCCCCGCAAGGAAGTGTATGTCGGCGAAGTGGTGCCGGTGGAATTGCAGGTCTATATCCGCGCCGATGCCGCCAACCTTCAGGAGATTCTTGCCGGCTTCGATAACTACGGCGGCACGCCGATCAATGGCGAGGGTCTTACCGTGTTGAAAACCGCGCACGCCCAACGGCGGCAGGCCCATATGGGCAACGCGAATTACGGCGTCGCCACCCTCGTCACTGCCGTCTCGCCGGTGAAAACCGGCGAGCTGACCATCAAATCCTTCGAGCCGGGCTTCAATATCAATCTGCCCCTGCCCGGCCAGGCCCCCCGCGATCCCTTTGGTTTTTTCCAGCGCGTCGAAACGCGCAAGGTTCTCCTGAGCGCCGATCCGCTCACCCTCACCGCCATTGCCGTGCCAAAGGAAAACATGCCGCCGACTTTTAATGGCGCCGTCGGTTCCTATTCGCTGGCGATGACCGCCGGTCCCACGAATGTCGCCGCCGGCGACCCGATCACGACCCGCATCCAGATTTCCGGGCGCGGAGCTTTGGATTCGCTGACGCTGCCGGAACAACCGGGCTGGAGCGATTTCAAGACCTATCCGCCGACAACAAGCATTGAGAGCTCGGATCCACTTGGGCTGCAAGGGACGAAAACCTTCGAGCAACTGGTGGTACCCCAGAGCTCGGACATCAAATCATTGCCGCCCGTCACCTTCAGCTTTTTCGATCCGGAACAGAAGGCTTACCGAACGCTATCACAACCGGGGATACCCATCGTCGTGAAGGCCGTGGCCGCCACGGCACCGCCCGTCACGGCGAGCTCGCGTACCACGGCGGAACAACCTCCTCTGGCCATGGACATCGTGGGCCTCAAATTGCGACTGGGCACGGTGGAAACCGCCGGTGTGCCACTGATCCAACGGGGCTGGTTCCTGGGCCTGCAACTGGTCCCGATCCTGGCATGGTTGTCCGCGCTGGGCTGGCGTCGGCGGAACGAAATGTTGGCGAACAATCCGCGGTTGCGGCGGCAGCGGCAGGTGGCCAAGCTGACCCGCGAAGGCCTGGGCCAATTGCACAAGCTGGCGGAGGCAAAAAAATCGGAGGAATTCTTCGCGCTACTGTGCCGGTTGTTGCAGGAGCAGATCGGCGAGCGGCTCAACCTGCCGGCCAATTCAATCACCGAGGCGGTCGTGGAGGAGCAATTGCGTCCGCGCAAGGTCCCCGACACGGTGCTGGGACCGGTGCACGAACTTTTTCAGGCGGCGAACCTGGCCCGCTACGCGCCGGTGAGGACGACACAGGAACTGGAGGCGAATATTCCAAAGCTGGAAGCGGCACTCAAGGGATTGCAGGGGGTAAAACTGTGAAGGACCCGGGGTCCACAAATTTCGGCGGAGCGCGCCCGTCCCCGGGCCCAGCAACGAACAACCGCGCCACCACGAAACGTCAAACGACGCGCCGCCGACAGAACGATCTTGCCAACACCTGCAGAATTCTTGTTTGGCTGGTTCTCTGTTTTTCTTCCTTCGGAGCTTTTGCCGCCACCAACCTCCCCACTGCCGCTGCAACCGGTTTCGAAGCGGCAAACAAACTTTATTTCGAGGGCAAATTCAACGACGCGGCGAACGGTTACGAAAAGATTATTCAAACAGGAGAGACCTCGCCGGCTCTATGGTACGATTTGGGAAATGCCTGGTTCAAAGCGGGACAGCTCGGGCATGCCATCGCAGCCTACCGGCAGGCGGAGAGCAGCCTGCCGCGCGACCCGGATGTGCGCGCGAATTTGCAGTTCGCACGCAGCCAGGTCCAGGGCCCTTCCTACGTGCCGAACCGGCTGCAACGGTGGTTGAATCGGGTTACGCTGGATGAGTGGGCATTGATGACTTCCATAGCCCTCTGGTTGACGTTTGGTTTGTTGATAATCATGGAGTTCAAGCCTGCGCTGGCGCGGTCAATACGGACCCTGTTGATCGTGCTCGGTTGCGGAACCCTTGCATTCGCGGCCTGTCTCTATATGTCGTGGAGCGATTCGCGCGCGGGACCGGTGGCAGTGGTGATCGCGAAGGATGCCGTCGTACGCGCCGGACCGCTGGACGAATCGCGCAACGTTTTTGTCGTGCATGATGGCGCCGAACTGCTGGTGCTCGATCACAAGGATGATTGGGCCCAGGTGCGGGCCAGTGCGGGACAGACCGGCTGGGTAAAAATCAGCCAGCTCCTGATCGGCGCGCCCGGCAGAGGCATGCCCGCCACAGACTTCCACGTCGGCGGGGACGAGCCGCCGAAGTAATTCGTACCGGGTTGCGTCACTCCACGCTCCGTGAAACGATAAGCCCATGGGCCGATTGGACCAGGCATTGGTGGATTTGGGACTATGCGCGAGCCGCGAGAAGGCCAAGCGCTCCATCATGGCCGGCCAGGTCACTGTTAACGGCGCGGTGGCACGCAAACCGAGCGATGCGGTAAAGCCCGAGGACCGGGTGGAGCTGCTCGCCGGCGAGAAATTTGTGAGCCGGGGCGGGCACAAACTGGAGCACGGACTGGAGTATTTTGGGGTGCGGGTAACAGGCTTGACGGCGGTGGATTTGGGAGCGTCCACGGGCGGCTTCACGGATTGCCTGTTGCAGCGCGGGGCGGCCAGGGTCTGGGCGGTGGACGTGGGCCAGGGGCAATTGGCTTGGAAACTAAGGAATGACCCCCGGGTGGTGGTGATGGAGAAGACGAATGCGCGGACTTTGACGCCAGGACAGTTTCCCCAACCCTTCCAGCCCGCGGACCTCGCGGTCATTGACTGCTCCTTCATTTCGTTACGCAAAATCCTTCCCGCCGCCGTTGCATTGTTGCGGGCGGGCGGTAAGATTGTCGCGCTGGTCAAGCCACAGTTCGAAGCCGGGAAAGCGGAAGCCGACAAAGGCGCCGGAGTGATCCGGGATCCCGCGATTCATCAGCGGGTGCTGAAGGAACTCGAAGCGTTCGTGGCGGAACAGCCGGGATTGGCGTGGCAGGGAACTACCGAGTCGCCGCTGGAAGGACCGGCGGGCAACAAGGAATTTTTGGTGCTGATTGAAAAGCGCGGCTGACAAAATCAAACGAGTCGGATTGATCGGAAATTCCGGGAAGGCGTCCGCGGGCGCCGCCGTCAGCGAAGCCGCGCGGTGCATTGTCGCCGCCGGACGCAAGTTGTTCTGTGATGAGCCGACGTCCAAGCTCGGGCCGTTGAAGGCGACGGTGTGCCCGAACGCGGCCGAACTGGCGCGCAACGTGGATCTGCTCGTCGTGTTCGGCGGGGACGGCACGATGCTGCGGGTGGCGCGGGAAATCGCCGGTTTGCGCACTCCGGTGCTGGGCATCAACATCGGCGCCCTGGGGTTTTTGACGGCCGTGCCTTCGGAGGAAACCGCCGCGGCCCTGAAGCAGGTCTGGGCGGGAGAATTCACTTTCGAACATCGTGCTCTGCTAAAAGCCGCCGGCAGTTGTGGCGGCCGCGGCGTCGTGCAGGCGGCCCTGAATGACGTCGTCATCAGCCGCGGTGGCGCCTCCCGCTTGATCGAACTTTCCGTGCACGTTGATGATGAGGCGCTCACGCGCTATCGTTGTGACGGCTTGATCATCAGCACCCCCACCGGTTCGACGGCCTACTCCCTGGCGGCGGGCGGCGCGGTCGTTTTTCCCACCGCCCGCGTCCTCGCGCTCACGCCGATCTGTCCCCATACGTTGTCGAACCGCGCGCTCATCCTGCCGGAAACGGCGAAGATAAAGGTGGAGGTGATCAGCGAGAACCCCGCCACGATTCTGAGCGCGGACGGCGAGACCATCAGCGAGA
Organism: uncultured Verrucomicrobiota bacterium; assembly: GCA_964448135.1. Taxonomy (GTDB): domain Bacteria; phylum Verrucomicrobiota; class Verrucomicrobiia; order Limisphaerales; family UBA8199; genus CAYUVH01. The sequence continues at coordinate 328,884 of CAYUVH010000039.1, forward strand.
TGACGGCGGGTGATTGCGTGAACATCCGGCAAAGCCGCCAGTCGGTCCGGCTCCTGCGCCTGGCGGGGACTTCCTTCAGCGAGACCCTGCGGCGCAAGTTGCATTGGAGGGGGACTCCGTTATGAGGATTATTTTCCGTAGCCGCCGACGTAAGGAGGCTCCAACAATTCGATTGCGTGGACGCATCCGGGTATCAGAGCCTCCTTGCGTCGGCTGCTGCCAAAGAAGCGATTAACCATGGTCAGGCTCAAGGACATTGCGGAGCAGGCGCGCGTCTCGGTCATGACCGTATCGAAGGCGTTGCGCGACGCGCCCGACGTCTCGGCGCGCACGAAGACCCGCATCAAGCTGCTCGCCCAGCAACTCGGCTACCTGCCCGATTCCACCGCGCAAGGACTCCGCACGCGCACCACCAAGCTTTTCGGCCTCGCCATTTCGTCCATGACCAACCCCATCTTTTCCCGGGTGGTGCTGGCCATCCAGGAACGGGCGCACGAGCTGGGCTACGATATTTTGCTGGCGCACACATTGAACATCCCCGAACGCGAGGAAGCCTGCCTTCGGCGTTTCATTTCCCGCCGGGTGGAAGGCCTTTTCATTTCGCCGGTTTACCGCCTCGATAATGAAGCCCCCGTTTACCAGGAACTGCTCACCCGTCGCATTCCCACCGTGCTGCTCGGGCATACGGCCCCTTTTTGCCAGCAGTTCGTGAATGTCGAGACCGACGACATTGCCGCGAGTTACGACGTGACGAAGCACCTGATCGGTCTCGGCCACAGACAAATCGCCTTTCTCACCGGACCGCTGGTCACACCCTGGAACCAGGAACGGCTCGAAGGCTACAAGCGCGCGCTCGCTGAATCAGGAATCGAGCCCGATGACCGCCTGGTTTTCCAAGCCGGGCGGACGATCGAAGACGGCTCCAAGGCGGCGCTGCAAATGATCGCCGAAGGAACCTCGGCGACCGCCGTTCAGGCGGTGAACGATTTGGTCGCCGTCGGCTGCGCGCAAACTTTGCTGAGCCAGGGAGTGCGTATCCCCGAGGACATTTCGGTGGCGGGCTTTGGCAACACCCTCGTCAGCGAGCATTTCCGCGTGCCGTTGACCACCACCCGGCAGCCGAAGTTCCGCCTCGGCGAGGCCGCCGTGGAAGCCATGGCCCTTTGGCTCAAGGGCCAGCGTCCGCCCTCCAGACGAATTCCCGCCGAATTGATCATCCGGGCCAGTACCGGCATCGCTTCTGCTAATACTCCCTTCAAGCGCCAGAAAACGGCGCCGGTATAGGAGTAGTTATGAAGCGAATAATAACCATCGTGCTCACAGCGATGGGGGTCTGCGGTGTCCTTTGGGTGGCTAAAGCGTGGACACAACATCAGTTTGACGAGAAGGTCAGGAAATTCAACGCGGACGCCGAACGCCTGATTCTCGGCATGCAACAATACAAGGAGTTCGTCGGCACTTATCCCACCGGCAATAACGCGGCCATTGCAAAGTGTCTGCTCGGACAGGGTGAAAAAAAGGTGGTCATCCTGGCGGTGCGCAAAACCGATCTGAATGACAAAGGCGAAGTCATAGATCCCTGGGGAACGCCGCTCCAGATCTATTTTTCCCACAACGAAGTCATGATTCGCTCCGCCGGTCCGAACCAAGCCTGGGAAGACAGTGGCACCCCCAACGCCGACGACCTTTACCGCTGCGCCCTCCGCGAAAAATAGTTCGCCGCGATCAGCTAAACGGTCTTTCTTCGCCAGGCGGCGATGAACATGGCATTGCCGCGCGTATCGTGCGGCCACAGATACAGCCGCGCGGCGGCCGGCGCCTTGGCATTCAGCGGATTTCTCAACGGAATACTCTCAAAGTCGTCGAACCTCTTTTCGAAATCGTCCGCCACGGCCTCGGTCTCTTCGCGCGTGACAGTACAGACGGCATAAACCAGCTTGCCGCCCGGCTTCACCGCCGGCGCCACGTTGGCCAGCAGTTGCTTCTGCACCGCGCTCAATTCCTCCACGTCCTTCTCCGTGGTCGTCCAGCGCGCATGCGGATTGCGTTGCCACGTGCCGACCCCGCTGCACGGGGCGTCGAGCAGTACGCCGTCGAATTTCGTTTTCGTCGGCAACTTCGCGCTGCCGTTCCACAACGCGGCGCGATAGTTGAAAACCCGCGCCCGGGCCGCGCGCCGCTTCAAATTCTTCAGCCGCCACTCCGCCCGATCGCTCGCCCAGACGAGGCCCTTGTTCTGCATGAGTTCGCCCAGGTGCAAAGTCTTGCCGCCTTCACCAGCACAGGCATCCCACCAGGTCTGGCCCGGTGACGGATCGCACACCAGGCCGACCGCCTGGGAATGAAGGTCCTGCAATTCAAATTCGCCATCATGAAACTCCTGCGAGCGCAGCAAATCCACCCGCCCGCGATATTCGAGCGCGTCCTGCGACGGTCCGCTCCCGACGCTCATCATGTTGCCAAACCTCGCCACGACCGCCTTTCCCTGCCCTGGGCGGGCGCGCAGCCACAGCGGCGGCTCGGCTTGCAAGGTGCGGGCCCAGGCGGCGGAGACTTTCATGTGCCCGGCGAGCCAGGCGGGAACGGTGCGCTCGACTAATTCCGCATCCGAAAACTTCCGCGGCTCGCGGGCGAACAGCTCGGCCAATTCCGTTGCGCGATTCAGTTGCTGAGCGACATCCCCGAGATCGCGGGTCCAACCCAGCCACCGGTAGTAGGCAAAAACCGCGTGCGCGATGACCGTTTTCTCGGACGGTAGCAAGTCGCGTGCGGCTTTAAGCTCACCGCGCAGCACAGCGTCGGCCGGAAGCTGGGGAGAACTCTTGTGGATGATCGCTTCGGCCAGTCTGGCTTGGGACGGAATCATTGGCTGCGCCCCAGTTCCGCGCGAAGAATTCGCGCCGCCTCGGATTGATTGCAAAGTTTGCGGTAGGTTTCGTCCAGACTGACGACCGCGCCCGAGCCCGGTGCGAAGCCACAGTCGGGATTCAACGTGATGCGCTCCGGCGCAAGCTCCTTCATCGCCTGCCGTACGCGACCGGCGATGGTCTCCGGTCCGTCAATTTTTCCCGGCGTCACATCCACGCAGCCCAGGCCAATTTCCAAATCCTCGCGCAGTTCGCCAAACACCGCCAGATCACCCACGGCCGGCGACGTGAACTCCATCGTGAGATGGTGAACCTTCAATCGATTCAACTGCGGGATGATCGGTCCATAGCCGCCGGCGAAGGCATGCTCCCCGCGCGCCCGCGCGCCGGCCCGGCGGCATAGATGCACCGCCAGCTTGATCCCTTTCACCCCCTCGACCATCGCATTGACCATGTCCACCGCGAAGTTCGCCGCCGCTTCTGGGTCGGTGTATTTCGCACGCACGGTGGGGTCCACGAAAAGACAGAGATGCGGATCGTCAATCTGCGCGATATCCGCGCCGGCATCGCGGACCAGCTCCAGCTCGCGCCGCAAAACCGGCACGCACGCGCGCACAAAATCCTCGCGATTCGGATACGCCGCGTGCGACTTGCGCTCGTCCCACAATCGCTCGCCCAACAGCGCCGGCGAAGGCAGCGTCGCCTTCACCAGCTTCTTCGTGATGGTCTTGAGAAACTTCACTTCCCGCGCGATGAACCCCGGCGCCTTCGGCGAAAGTTTCTCGGTGACCACCGTATAAGGACGCCCATCGGGAAATACTCCAAGTTCAAAGCCATGGGCGAGCTCCGCGATCACGCCGATGTATGACTTGCGCCACCATTCGCCATCCGTCACGACATCCAATCCGGCCTGCTCCTGCATTGCCACCGCCGACCGCACCGCCGCCTGCATGCGCTGTTCAAACTCACCCGGCGCCAGCGGCGGACGGCCATTGATGAGGTCCAGGACAAACGCGGGGCGCGGCAAAGAGCCGACAACTGAGGTTGGGAGCAACACAGCCATAAAATTATCGCGAATCAGCTACGACACCGAGGCACGAGGACCCGGTTTGCGCCATCAGGCAATCGGACGCCCCGCCGGCCAGCTTTTGCGCGCCAGCTCGAAATCCTCCTGCGTGTCCACTTCCAGATATTCACCCGGAGTGTCCGCATGCGCCATCTTGACGCCGGCTTCAATCATCTCCTGGAGCAACAAAATCAGATAAGCCTTTTCAAAGGAGGCCGCTTCCCGGAAAGGCTTGCCCTCGTATGCCTCGCGCGCGCGCCGGTAATGCTGGCGAAGTTGCGCGGCTCCGGCTGGCGAAAACTTCGCAATGCCGGTGTATTCGCCATAAGCGTCCTTGGGCAGAATCCCCCGGTGGACGCGCGTGACGCTGCCGTTTTGCGTAATCACCTTCTCCGCATCATCGGGCGGATGCTGCGTGCGATGCTGGTAGCGATCCATCCAGCGCGTGTCCACGCTGAGCACAATGTCCGCGGGATGCGCCAGGACGCGCTGCACCACCCCGCCCGTGAAAAGAATATCCGAGTAACAGCAGATAAACCCCTCCGCCATCAAATCCTCGGCGTACATCAGCGAGGCAAGGATGTTGTTGTTCTCCCAATTCGTGTTGTGCCGAAACGTAAACTGCGGGTAGTCCTGTTGAACTCGCTCGATGCGATAACCGCCAATGAAACAAAACTTCGTCACACCCGCATCGGCAAAAGCCTGCAACGCCCAATCGAGCAACCGGCGGCCGCCCACTTCCGCGTAACACTTCGGGGCCTCGGCCGTGGTCGGCATCAAGCGCCGGCCGCGCCCGGCAGCAATGATTATCGCTTGCATGGTCTGCGGAATCGAATCATCAACTCGCCGTGCTCAGGCGCCCAGCAATTGCCGCAGCACGTAGGGCAGAATCCCCGCGTGCTGGTAGTACTCGATCTCGATGGGCGTATCAATGCGGCAGGCCACCGTCACATTTTCGGTCTGCCCATTCGCGCGCGTGATACGCAGCGTGACATCCTGCTGCGGTTTCAAATTCGGGTTCAGCCCCAGCACATCGAACTTCTCCGTGCCATCCAGTTTCAACGAAGCCGGCGTCACGCCTTCCTTGAATTGCAGCGGCAGCACGCCCATGCCCACCAGGTTCGAGCGATGAATCCGTTCGAAGCTCTGCGCCACGACCGCTTTCACGCCCAGCAGCGAAGTCCCCTTCGCTGCCCAATCGCGCGAACTGCCCGTGCCGTACTCCGTCCCGGCGAGCACGACCAACGGCGTTCCCTCTCCGGCATATTTCATCGCCGCGTCGAAAATGCTCATCACCTCGCCATCCGGCTGGTGTTTGGTCACGCCGCCTTCGGTGCCGGGCACCATCAGGTTCTTGATCCGCACGTTCGCGAACGTGCCGCGCGTCATGATGCGATCGTTGCCACGACGCGAGCCGTAGCTGTTGAACTCCTCGAACGTCACTCCGTTATCGAGGAGGAATTTTCCAGCCGGCGCGGATTTCTTGATGCTGCCCGCCGGCGAAATATGGTCCGTCGTCACGCTGTCGCCAAAGATGCCCAGCGGACGCGCGCCGTGGATTTCCCGGATCACGCCGGGCTTCAGATTGAAGTCCTTGAAAAACGGCGGTTCCTGGATGTAAGTGCTGGCGGTGTCCCATTCGTACACCGTGTCGACTGACGCCGGAATCTCGTTCCACTTCGGATTCTGACCGGCGAAATCACGATACAACGTGCGAAACACTTCCGGCTTCAGCGCGGACGCCATCTGATCGCGCACCTCGGCCAGCGTGGGCCAGATGTCCTTGAGATACACCTCCGCGCCGTCCTTGCCCTTGCCGAGCGGCTCCCGCGAAAGATCAATGTCCACGCGGCCCGCGAGCGCGAAAGCCACCACCAGTGGCGGCGACATCAGGAAGTTCGCCTTGATGTTCTGGTGCACGCGCGCTTCGAAATTCCGGTTGCCCGAGAGCACCGACGCCGCCACGAGATCATTCTTCGTGATCGCCTCGTCCACGGGCGCGGCCAGCGGCCCTGAATTGCCAATGCACGTCGTGCAACCATAACCGACCAGATTAAAACCCAGCTTGTCCAGGAAGGGTTGAAGTCCGGTGCGATTCAGGTAATCGGTCACCACCCGCGATCCCGGAGCCAGTGACGCCTTCACCAGCGGCCCGACCGTAAGCCCGCGCTCGACGGCCTTCTTCGCCAGGAGCCCCGCGGCCAGCATCACCGAAGGATTGCTCGTATTCGTGCAGCTCGTGATGGCCGCGATCAACACGCTGCCATGCCGGACTGGTCCGCCCTTGGTCCCGTTGCTGGCGACCGTAAACGTGCGGCTCAGTTCGCTCTCAGTTTTGCCAAACCCATTTTCCGTCACCGGCTTGACGAACGTCGAAACGAATTCTCGCTTCAACTGCGGTAATTCGATGCGGTCCTGCGGCCGCTTCGGGCCGGCCACACTCGGCACCACCATGCCCAAGTCCAATTCGAGTTCCGTCGAATACTTGATCTGGCCCTTCTTCGGAATGCCGAACAATCCCTGCGCCCGATAGTACGCTTCGTACATCTTGCAATGCTCGTCACTGCGGCCCGTGGCCCGCAGGTATTCGACGCATTCCTTGTCGATCGGGAAAAAGCCCATCGTCGCGCCGTATTCCGGCGCCATGTTCGCAATCGTCGCGCGATCCACCACCGGCAACGCCTCCGCGCCCGGTCCAAAAAATTCCACGAACTTCCCGACCACCTTCGCCTTCCGCAACAACTGCGTGATCGTCAGCGCCAGGTCCGTCGCCGTCACGCCCTCGCGCAAGCTGCCGGTCAGATGCACGCCCACCACATCCGGCGTCAGAAAATAAACCGGCTGCCCCAGCATTCCGGCTTCCGCCTCGATGCCACCCACGCCCCAGCCCACGATGCCCAGGCCGTTGATCATGGTCGTGTGCGAATCCGTCCCCACCAGTGTGTCCGGATAAAAAATCGTAGCCGGCTTCGAGTTGTGCGTCACCGCGCGCGAAAGCACGCCCTTCGCCAGATATTCCAGGTTCACCTGGTGCACGATACCGATCCCCGGCGGCACGACTTTGAACGTGTCAAAAGCCTGCATGCCCCACTTGAGAAACTGGTAACGCTCGCGGTTGCGGTGAAACTCCAGATCCAGGTTCCGCGCGGCCGCATCTGGCGTCCCCGCAAAATCCACCTGCACCGAATGGTCCACCACCAAATCCACCGGCACCAGCGGTTCAATCGTCTTCGGATCGCGCCCCAGCCGCGCCACCGCCGACCGCATCGCGGCCAGGTCCACCAGCAACGGCACGCCGGTGAAATCCTGCAACACAATGCGCGCGGGCACGAAGGGGATTTCCTCCGTCCGCGCCGCGTTCGGCTGCCAGTTCGCCAGCGTCTTCACGCTTTGCTCGCTCACCCGCATCCCGTCGCAATTGCGCAGCACCGATTCCAGCACCAGCCGGATGGATACGGGCAATTGGGAGATCGGCCCCACGCCGGCCTGCTCCAGCTTCGGGAGCGAATAAAAACAGGCGGAGCCACCGCCCTGCGGAAAAGGTTGCAGTGTATCGAGGAAATTACTTGCGTCGTTCATGCTCTGTGACTGGCGGCGAAACCTCGCCTAACCAGCTAGAAACACTGGCGTTTCGACGCTGTCCGGTCAAGCTTGGAGCGGCCCTAAAACGAATACCCAACCGAAAACAGCACCAGGTTCAGCCCGGGATTACGGCTGCTCAACCCCGCGTTCGACAAGTGCTGGTAACGGCACCCGATCTCCAAGTGCTCCATCAGCTTGAGGTTCACTCCAATGTAAGTCGTGAATTGCATATCGCAGCCCAGGTCCTTGGCCGGAAAATCATGCTGGGAAATATAAGTGGGATTGCACCCCAGCACCGCCTCCAGCGGAAACCCGGTCTGCCCAAACTTGAACGCCGGCCCCAGTTGCAAAATCGCCGCGCTGTCCCCCGATTCTCCCAACCAGCCCGCGGAGGAATCCAGGAACATGCTCAAATGGCAATCCCGGCCCAGGTCCCAATCCACCGGCAGTTTCCAATCCAGAAACACCTCCGCCTCCCGGAAATCCGTGCTGCTGCCGATGATGCCGATGCCGCCGCGCGCGCCCGCCGCCAGCGGCCCAAAATCCGCGGCGCGCAGCCTCATCGGCAGCATCCCCGTAAAAATAAGGACCACCAGAATCGCACCAAAGCTGCCGCACTGTTTAATCATCCGGGTAAAAATCACGCGGGACAATGCCACGCCTCCAACCACGACGCAAGCAACTGAAGTCGGGAAGGTTCACCCAATTTCGTGCCTACATTTCCAGGCCAGTCTCACCCTCTTCCGTCCTGGCGTCCCTTCTGTCTCTTTGGTTCCTCGCCCTTCCGTAATGCACACGACGACGCCTTCCGTCCGGCAACCGACGCCCCTAGCGGGAGATTCCGACTTGGCGGTTCGCCATTACGGGGTTAGCTTTGGGATAGACATTTGGGCGCGTTATGACACTTGCTCCAATGAGCCAGGACCAATAACACACACCACGAAAAGCATCATTATGTTCAAGCCAAGCACTCACCCCCGGAAAGATTTGCTCGCTGCGGCCCTGACCGCTCTGCTGGCCGCCGGCTGCGCCTCCAATTCCGCCATGCATACCTCCAGTCCGATGACAGAGCCCGCGCCGGAAAGCGGCGCGGAGGACACGACTGCCTGGCTCGCGACCTCCCGCGTTGGCCTTACCCAGAAGGCTTCCACACTGCTCGGCGAAAACGTGCGCGCCAAAAACCAGGTTGCCATTGGCAAACTCCGCAACTTGGAAGTTGACCTCGACAGCGGCGTGGTGGTCGCCGGCCTGGTCGGCCCCAAAAATGGCGATGAGCTCACCCCGGTTCCCGCGCGCAGCTTCGGCGTGGCCAGCAAAGGCGTCATCGTGGTCAGCACGGATCCCAAAACCTTCAAGGCCGCGCCCCAAGTGAAACTCCCCGCCACCAGCGCCATCGACACCACCCGACTCGAGCCCTCGTTCAAGTTTTTCGGCCAACCGCTCCCGCGTCTCGGAGGCTCCAGCGGAGTCACGCTCTCCGGCTGTGCCAATCTCCTGGGAGCTTCCGTCGCCGGCGAGAACGGCCAGGTCCTCGGCACTGTGGAAGATGTGATGCTCGATGTTCCCTTCGGCCGGGTTTCCTGCGTCATTCTCAAGCCTGCTGACGCCGCCGCCAGCCAGGCGTCGCTTTATCCCGTCCCGCCGATGAGCCTCAAAATTGGCGCCAACGGTTCGCTGCAAATCAAAACGGACGCCCCGCGCTTCCTCGCCGGTCCGCATTTCCAGAAGCAGTTCTGGGCCGAAGCCTCGCGCTCGGAACTCATGCTGGCCACCCGCGATTACTACGGCCTCCCGACGCCCCGCATGAACGCGGCTGGCGCACAACCCGCCAGCGCCCGCCTGCCCGCCGCGAATTCAACCGACCAGCCCGGATTGCGCCCGGCGGATTCCGAAGTAACTCGCTTGGTCACCACTGAAATGGTGCGCAACCTGGGCAACACGCTTCCCGGCGGAGTCAAAGTCGCGACCGTCAACGGTCGCGTGACCATTACCGGCCAGGCGAAGAACGCTCAGCTCAAGCAGGACATCGGCGCCGCTGCCGAAAAAATCGCCGGTCAGGGCAATGTGGACAACCAGATCGTGGTGAAGGAATAGTCTCGGTTCGCAGTCCAGGCTTTAGCCGGCGGCGTGTACTACGGCGTACAGTCTCAGTAAGCACGGCGGCCTCGTGCACATTCCGTAGTGTTTGTTTGATCCCGAAGAAGTTGAATGCCGAACCGGCTGAAGCCGGGACTCCAAACCCAGACCGCCTACTCTTCCGACGATTCCGCCGGCGCGACGAATTTGAAGGATTCCATCCGGTTATTCCGCAGCACCATGATGGTCACCTCTTCACCGGCCGCCTCTTGCAGTGCCTGTTTGAACTGAGCCAATCCCTCCCCCTCGGCGCGCTCGGCAACGGCCTCCGCCGTCGGTTTTGCTTCTGGAAGCTGAGTTGAAACCGCCACCGGCTGCTGTGCCACTTCCGCCCAAGGCTTCACCTCGCGCTTCGCGTCGAGCTCGGACAACCGCGCCGCCTGCACCGCGAAATTCAAATTCTGCGCGCCCGTCATGCTCCAATCCGCCACGCCGATCACCTCACCCTGGGCATTCAACAGCGGACCGCCGCTATTGCCGCCACTGATCGGACACGAGATCTGATACTGCGAATTCCCGCCCACGCTCTGCACCTGGCTGATCAAACCGTCCGCGATGCTGAATTCATATCCGCGCGGAGCGCCAATCACGTACGCCCGCGACCCGACACGCGCCTTCCCGGTATTGAGCTTCGCCTGCGGCCGTCCGCACGTGGGCAGATGAATGAGAGCCACGTCGTTCGTTTCGTTTTTGTCCACGAGCCCGGTCGAGCAAACAAACTCGTTGTCCGCGAAGCGCGCCGTCACCGTGCGCGCATGCGCCACCAGGTGCCAGGCTGTCACCGCCACGTCATCCCCCAACGCCAGAAAAGCCGTCCCGATCTCCCGCTCCCCCGACTGGTCTTCCACGTAGAGAGTCGCGACCGAAGGCAGCGCCCGATCGTAAATTTCTTCCGGAGCAAGCGGTTGCGCCGCCAGCTGGCTGGCGAAGAGCAAGGTGAACAAGGTGAGCAACCTCAAATACACACCCTGCTTGAGCAAACAATATGCCGAACCGCCAAACCGCTTGATCTAAAATATGTCCTACAAGGACGACCGAAAATAGCAGGCCCGCCGCTCGGGAAGACTTTCGGTGTTCAACGGCGGATAGCCTTCGTACATCCCTTTTCAAGCGCCGCAGGGACAAAAGAAACCTTCCAAGACAACCGTGTCCCAACTTGCGACACCCAACAGCTCACTCTTTCCTGCGCTGCTTGATCAAATATTTGCAAAACGAACCCAGCCCCGAAAACTTGTAGCTCGGGTCCACGTAATGTTCGATCACGTAAAACGCAAAATAATAGGCCCGGCAAAAACACCAGATACAAAGCGCGAGCAACCCGACCACCTTCCACCGCGGTGCCTCCAGAATCAACAGCGCCGCCGAAAACAATCCCAGCAGAACAAACATTCCTCCTTTGATTTTGATCCACTTCGGGTCAGTCAAATCTTTCATAAACGCTTCTACCTTTCTCCCCGCTCCATATCCCCTGTAGGAGACGAGGTTACGAGTCTCCATATTTCCGATGACCCGCTGCTGCGACTGCTGCTAAAACCTACTTAAACTTGGACCGTCCAGCTACGTCCCCCTCTCCCCTTGGGAGAGGGCCGGGGTGAGGGGAATTTTTCCCTCCATCCCAAACCGTTTCACCTCGCCTCCGCCCGCCTCACCACTTCCTCACAAATCTCCATCGCCGCCTCTGGCCGCCCCAGCCCCGCCGCCGCCTTCGCCAGCTCCGATAATTTCTTCGACCCAAACAACTGATCAATCCGATACGGCAAATCCTCCACTCGATTGACCTTTGCCGCCGCCCCGTGCTCCAGCAGGAAATCGCTGTTCGCCGCCTCCTGCCCTGGGATCGGGTTCACGATCATCAACGGCTTGCCGATCGCCAGCGCTTCCGAGGAAGTCAGCCCCCCCGGCTTGGTGATCAACAAATCCGCCACCGCCATCAACTCGTGCATGTTCGTCGAAAAACCAATCACATGCGTCGGATGCCGCCGGTCTTGCGCGGCAATCTCCCGGCGCAACGTCTGGTTTTTCCCGGTCACCACCAGCGCCTGCAATTCGTGCTCAACCTTGTCCAGTTCTTGCAGGATTTTTTCCACCGGCCCCATGCCGAAGCCGCCGCTCAGCACCAGCACGACCGGCAGGTCGTCGCGCAAACCATACCTGCGCCGCACCGCGTCCGCATCCACGGCTTTCGCAAACCTACCCGAGATGGGAATGCCCGACGCCAGCACCCGCCCCGCCTCCGCGCCGCGCGCCACCAACCGGGCCTTCGTCTCCTCCGCCGCCACGCAGTACAGGTCCGCGCACGAATCCATCCACAACGCGTGCGCTTCGAAATCGGTCACGATGCTGACCACGAATGGATCCACCCACCCGCCGCCGCCCGCGGGCTTTTTCCCGCGCTTCCGGCTCTCCGCCTCGCGCTTCTTTTTTTCGTCCGTGCGCAGGATGCCCAGAATTTCCAACGGCAGATAGTGGGTGCACAACACCACGTCCGGTTCAAAACCCTTCACATAGCGAATGAACTTCCCCCGCGACTGGCTGGGGATCAGCCGTTTCCACCGGTTCATGATCTTCGCCAGCTTCGGCGAATCCGTCTTCGCAAACATCATCCCCCACAACTCCGGCGCGTGCTCCACCAGCGTCACATAACCGTCCGAAACAATCTTCCGGTGCAACGGCGAAAAGAACTTCACGAGGTCCACCTGCTGGACCGTGTCACCGGGCCGGCACGCGCGCCACGCTTCCTCCATCGCCGCCGCCGCCGCCAGGTGTCCCGCGCCGGCCGTTACCGTGGTAATCAGAACTCGCATAATTTTTTCACCCGAAGCGTTTCATGTCCACCTGCCAGTCCACGCGGCCCTTTTCGGCGAACCTGAGCTGCACCCGCAGGATTTGTTCCTCCATCACCTTTAACGTATAGCCGGGAAAGTCGTAAAAGAAAAACGGATCCGCCTGCACCCACGGATGCTTCTCCGGCAGATACACAAACACACTATGCGAGCTTTCCGGCGGCCCCAGGGACACGCCCTTCAACGTCCGCGTCGAAGCGTTCCACGCCACACTCTCCAACTCCACCCCGCCCTGGCTGAAGTGGCGGTCGGTGGAAATGACATGCGGCGTACCGCATTGCGCATGAATTGCGAGCAACGTGACCGACGCGGGCTCGAGCCGCAGCTTGAGCTCGCCCCGCACCGCGCCGAAGTATTTCCCCTTCCAAAAGTCGAATGCCACATAGGCCTGCTCCGGCTTCAATCCCAACCGCTCAAGCTGGATCGTTTTCTCCACCGGCGCCTTTTCGTCCGCATTGAACACACCCAGGACAATCCATTCCCCGAAATCCTTCTTCACCGTGAGCGCAAACATCTCCGGCCGGTCGCTCTCGAACAAATCAATCGGCCGCGCTGCTTCGCCGAACGAAGGAAACACCTTCCGCAATATCTCCAGCCGCTGCGGATCCAGGTCCGTCATCCGATCCCCCGAAATCATGTTCCCGCCCGAAAGCCCCACAATCGTCGCGGCCGCCTGCGCCTGCGTCAGCGTCAGGTTCGAGAGCACGACGTGGTCCGCATCGTTGATCCATGTCCGCTTGTGAAAATAATACCGCTTCGCCGCCGCGGGCGCCGTGCTGGCCGAATGCAGAAAATACTGCTGCCACGTGACCGGTGGTTGGTCCAGCTCGATCCGCATGCTGTCAATCAATCCCACCGTCACCGGCCCCGGGCCGCAATCCAGCAAATGCCGTTTCGGCCCGATCGCCTCGCGGATGATTTCAAAACCGCGACGGTAAATCGCCGCCTTCGTCCACGACGGATCGTGATACTTCTCCGCCGCCAGCAGCGACCACTCCACAAAATCGATCTTGATAAAATCGTAACCCCAATCATTCGCCACCGTATCAAACAACTTCCGCAACCACGCCGCCGCCCCCGGATGCGTGATGTCCAAAGCGTAAAGTTTCGGCTTCTGCTCCAGCGCCTCCTTCGACCCTTCCTTCAATCCCGGCCCGATCTGCTGCAAACGCCCATCCGCGTGCCGCAGCAACCACTCCGGATGCTCCCGCGCCATCTTCGTATCCTCCGCGATTACAAACGGCGCGAGCCAGATGCCCGGCCGCAATCCCGCCGCGCGAATCTCCTTCGCCAGCCATTTCATCCCGTGCGGAAACCGCTCATTCCCCTCCCAATCCCCGAACCCCCGATAAAACCCATCGTCCACCTGCACATATTCAAACCCGTACGGCTTCAGTTGTTGCGCCGCGAACTTCGCCTGCCGCAAAACCTCCCCCTCACTGATCGCCCCAAAAAACGAAAACCAACTGCACCACCCATTCACGGGCGGATTCAGATGCACCCGATGCACCTTGTTTACCGCGCCCGCGTAACCCTCCAGTGCCGCGAATGCAGTCTTCGCGAAAAGAATAATAATTCGATCTGAGGAAACTTCCGCGCCCGGCTGCAAAGTGAATTCTTCCTCATACGTGGACTCGACGAGCAATGAAATCAATCCGGCCTCGCCAAGCTGCTGTTTAACCGTGATGCGACCTTGGGAACTGTTGTTCTCCAGATATCCGATCACCAACCCCGGATCACGCTCTCCGGAGTAGAGCGCAACGTTCCACCAACTGTTCAGGTGAACCCCAGGCCGCAACTCCTTCAGCTTGCCGGCATCGTAATACATCTGTCCGTTCGTCAGCACGCGGGTGAACCCCGGCTCACGCATCATCCGGCCCGCCTCCTCCCCGTTTCGCAGTGGCTCAATCGCCCGAATGATAACCGGCGTTGACGATACATTCCGACAACGCAGCTCCAGCACGAGCCCGTCGAACCTGTCATAAAGCGTCGCGCGAAACTGCGCATCCACTTGTCCCTTCGCGTCACGACAATCCGCAACCAATTGCCGTCCCTGACCGAACACGTCGGACACAGGCTTGATTTCTACTTTGCGGGAATATCCGGGATCATTCGACTGTCTCACTCCCTCCCTCAAAAGCACTCGGCAGTTTGCGCCCCCAATCAGTTGCTTGCCGTTCCAAGAGACCTTCAGATGTCCTGTTTCGGCAGAGAAATGGCAGGACAGCGTTTCGTTCTGAATCGACTCCTTTGCTTCCGCCTCAGCGCCACCAGCCGCTTCCCAAGCCATCGGCAAACCAAGACCGACTGCCCCAACTGTCTTTAGAAACCTCCGCCTTGGTAGCTCGAATGGCATCGCCGCCACCCTTTATCCCCAAAACGTCACTTGACCGCAACACTTGAAATACAACCCAATGATTACAAGCCACTTATACCGCATGCCGCTTTATTATTCATGGTTTTCTCTTTTTCGGATTTCGTCCTTCGGATTTCTTTCGTCATTCGTCATTCGTCATTCGGATTTCGCCAAAACCCCCGTGTTTTGATGTATTTCCGCGCTTCGTGGTGCCCTTGACTTCAGGTCCAAATCCTGCTTTAATAAGCCCGTCAGAATGAGTGTTAAATTCACCATTTACGTGTGTAAGACGCAGACCGTCGGACGTTCGTCCGATTGGCATGTCGTCCTGGGCACCGTTGGCAGCGCGGAAGTGATTTTCTAGAGAGAAACACAAATTTTACGAGAAACCCGCGATTGCCAGTCAATCGCGGGTTTTTTGTTGAACCGATCGCCCCGAGGGCGGTCTTACATGAAAGGAAAAAAGTAAGTATGAAACGTAACAGCCGGAAGGCGCCGAACAGGTTCGGCACCGCATTTCGGTTCGATCTCAAGGCGACTCCGCCGGCCCCCAACCGGGAGCGGCAGGAAGCGCGCTTCGAACCACTCAAACAGCAACTCCTCGCGGAGCGCCTCGATCGCGTCCCCAGCGCGGCCTTTAAAACCGAATTGGAACGCGCCGCCGGCGAAGCCGCGGCCCTGGCCTGGGTGACCGAATACCCCGCGCTCGTGTTCCCCGTTCTGTTCGCTGAAAAAGTGGACGAGGCCAGGCTGCGCTACGCGCGGCAGCGCGACGTCCGCCAACGCAGCCGCGCGCTGCTCGAAGTATGAACACGCTGCTTGAAGCCAACGGGCCGGTAACGCCCACGGGGGGCCGTCGGCATGTGCAAGTCCACTGCGACATTGCCCATGCCTACGGCTCCTCGTGTGGCTTTGTTGCCGAAGCTTGAGTTGAGCACCATCGCTCGGGCACGCCCCCTTGGTGCGCCGGGCCGGCGTCAACTTCGATACGGCTCAAAAATCCCGGCGAGCAAAGCAATCTCCGGGTGCGCCGGCTCCAGGGCCGGCAGCACGAGCCGGATGCGCGAGCGATATTCCGCCAGCTTCTCGCGAAGCGGCTGGAGATGGTTGATCTTGTGCCAGTCGAGTTTGTTCAGATCCAGGATCAGGTGATTCCTGCTCCGAGAAAGTATGTCGCGAATGCGCCTGCCCAATTCATCCGCATCCACCGCAGACAAGGCCCCTTCCAGCCGCATCCAAACCTGCTGTTTCACGTGCTGCAACTCCACTTGAATGGAGAAATGCGGACTCGCGGCCCTCGCCGGGAATCCTTCCCACAAGTGAAACGCATCCCATTTCTTTTCGGGCAGGCGGTAGGTGGTGCGAATGAGCTTGGGGTGTTGGAACCAGTCCATTTTCAGGGTCAACGCCGTCCACAGCGCCGCACCCACCGCCAAAACTGATTTCGCCCGCTCGCCCATGGTGGGACGCCCCAATTCCGTATGAATCCCCCGCTGTAAATCGCCAATCCAACGCCGGACCGCCGCATTCGGCCCGAGCAACCGCCCCGCCAAAAACACGGGATAAGCCACCCGCAACTCCGACGCATAGTATTCCGCTTTTCGCCGCAGGACCGGATTCGGCGAGCGGCGCAGTTTTTGATAGCCCAGCAACCGCGCTTCCAGCACCCGGTAGATGCTCGGCCCGAGCCGCTGAAAATCCTCCTCGAAACACCAGCGCTGGATCTCTTCAATCTGCTCCGGCGTGAGCGTCGGGTGTTTGATCATGGTGCGAAACCCATCCGCCCGCCGGTAAAACAAATCCTTGTCGCTCGTGTAAACATCCTGCAGGAGATTCTCCCGCATGATCCGCTCGTAAAAAGGCGTCCCGGGCACGGGCCCGTAAATCAGGAATTGCGCCAGCGCGGGTTTCACCTTCATCAACGCCGCCAGCTCCTCCGCCACCACCTCGGGCGTCTGGTAATCAAACCCGACGATCATGGAGGCCAGCACCGTGATGCCGTGCTCGCGGAATTCCGTCAGAATCTCCCCCGCGGGCCGGCCCTGCTGCTTGGCGTAGTTCGAGCGCGTGCCCTCATACCCGATCCACAGGCCGTCAATGCCCATCTCGAGGATTTCCTCCACCGTGTACTGGCTGATCGCCTTGATGCTCGCAAAAGCGAAGATCGAAAGCTTCTTGCCGCTGCGGATTACGCAGTCCCGAAATTCCATCGCGCGCTTTTTGTTGAGCAGGAAATCCTCGTCCAGGATCAGGAACACCAGGCTGGGATCCAGGTCCAGGTAACGTTCCGCCACCGCAAAAATATCCCGCCCCTCCGGCAGCAACTTGATGTGTTTGCGCGAGAAGAAATGCGACGTGCAGCAGAAATCACAGCCGTTCGGACAGCCGAGGCCGGCGAAAATCTTGCCCGTGCCCGAGACCTTCCAGCCGAACACCTTCAGCCAGCTCACAATCAGCGGATGCTTGTACGGCATCGGGATCTCCGGCTCTCCCAGCAACCGGCGGAAAAACGCCACCCCTTCCTCGCGGCAGATGTAATCGGCGTACGGCTTCAACACATCGTCCTTCAGCACCGTGCCGTAACCGCCGAGGACGATCTTGCTGTTCGGCGAATATTGGCGGATGAGCGCCAGCGCCTCCGTCATCTTGTGCATCACCGCCATCAGGAACGAGATGCCCACGTAATCGTAGCCCTTCTTGAGTTCCTCGATGAGCTCGCTTTTCGACGGGTATTGCAAGACCACCGTCGGCGCGTCGAGATTCTCCGCGATATACTCGAGGCCGAACTGAATATTGACCGTGCGCGGGCTGAAGATGCCCTGGGCGCGGAGCACCTGGCGGTAAAGGAGCTCATAACCGACCGACGGCGCATCCCCGTATTTCGGCCCAAACGGCCGGCACACACTGGTCAACAGAATCTTTTTACTCATAAGCGTCCCGAGTGGCTTTCTGCTCGCGTGGGTCGTCCCGCCTCCGGCGAAGCGCCAACACGGCGCTGGAGCCTGGGCTTCTTCTCAGACGTTGAATCAACCCAAGTCAAGGAAAGCACATTCTTCAAATCAGCACCCAAACAGCCATAAGTTTGGGTTTAAGTAAAGACAATGATCAAATAGATTATCTAATTCAACCTATCTTGCCCTCACCCCATTTTTTTTTGGAGAGCTGGCCCCAATCCGCCTCCTCGCGTCCGCCGTTGTGACGGGCCGAAATGCGCTCCTTTCGACCATGTAGCTTCCGATTCTGCCACGCTCTCGCCATTCGGCCGTGGAATGGCGGTTCAGTGGGGAGCTGATTTTGGTTTTCTTTCCCTTGACCCGGGATGCGCCTTCAACTAATTTTACCGTCTCCTTGGGCGGGGGCGTAGCTCAATTGGTTAGAGCGCTGCCCTGTCACGGCAGAGGTTACGGGTTCGAGCCCCGCCGCTCCCGCCATTTTTAAATTCTGCGCTTGGCGCAGAATTTAAAAATGCCGCGCCGTAGCGCAGCGAAGGCGGGCCTGACCATCCAAAAGGATTCAAACGGAGCACCTTAAAACAAGCGCTCGCACCCCTCTCCCCCATGGACTTCTTCTACGTCTACATCCTCCAAATCGTCCATTCCCCCGAACATTTCTACGTCGGTTTCACCGAAGGCCTCCACAGCCGCCTCAAACGCTACAACGCCGGCGAATTACCCAACACCGCAAAGTATCGTCCCTGGCGAATAAAAACCGCCATTGCCTTCACCGATCGCACCCGCGCCACGGCCTTCGAACGTTATTTAAAAAGTGCTTCCGGTAGATCCTTCACCAAAAAGCATTTATAGACTTCGCTCACACAAAACGAAGTCGAATACATCCCTCCCAGGCATTCATACGGCCCACGGTCACTTCTTAAACACCATCCCCCAAATCGTCTCCACCAGCGCCTTGCACGCCTTCTCCGACTCCACCCACAGCACGCACGTGCTCGATTCCGAATCGTCGTGCAGTTCCCCGACCAGCTTCGGAAACCGCTTCTTGAATTCCTTCCGGATCACACCGCTCCACCCGTCACCATCCGGTTCGATGCCCCGCCGCTCCAAACGCTCTCCAGCCGCCTCCAGCCGTTCATCCTCCGGAACAAACTCGATCTGCCAGCTCAGCGGAATCTCGCGCCCGCCATACGTTGTTCCCGTGCTCACACTCAAAAGCAAAGGATCAAAACGCTCATCCTCCCAAATCCCATCCGCGGCCTCGATTCGCTTCTTCAAATCCTTGGGCACCTCCCATTTCGGAATCTTCCCCGGCTTCGTTTTCGGCGACTCCACCCAATCAGAAACAATGCGTGACGGATCCCCGCGAAATTCTTTGAGCAACCCCGGAATTCGTTTCTCAAACGCCTTGCTGTCGAAATGGTACTTGCGCAGGACCGCCGCGATGCCTTCAAGCCACTGTCGCAATGGCTCGAGATAAGCAGCGGGTTCGGCCCATTCCGACCCAATGTAAGGAACCATAACAATCTCGCAGACGTGCTTTTCCCAACTCACGTCCGCTCGATACACCCTGGGTTTCTTCAGACGCGTGTTCGTCAGCAATACAATCACCAACGCCCAATCCCTGCCAAATTCCCGCTCGAATGCCTTGGAATCGCCCGCCAGCCCCGCCACTTCGCCGGCCAGCCACCGCCTGATCGTGAAAGGATATCCGGACCCGGTATCATTTGCCTCTTTGACGTAGATTTTCATTATGTCTTTGGTGGTTGAGCCACGGGCTGCGTCTGGTCCGTCACTGCCCGGGCAGACCGGTTCCCGGCTGACGCACCCGCTGCCTTGCCGGTCGCACGCGTTTTCCAGACCCAGAAAATGAACGCCGCGACCAGCAAAAGACAGGCTGGAAAGCTCCATGAGCCCTCCACGCGGCCGGTCTGTAAGTCCAGCCAATACTCTTTCCCTCTCTGGTTCTTAACCCAAAGCCTTCCGTCGCGCAATTGCATGTCAGAGATGAAAACCCACTCAGCGTCCATTTCGATTCCCGGAATAATCCAGCCGTTATAGACCTGCGTCGCCCAGAGCTTGCGTCCGGATAATACGTTGGTCGCCCAGACGGACTGGGCTTTGGCGTGGTATTCGATTCCCTCCCACATCACCGGAGGAACACGGGGCGCGGGCTTGCGCTTCGTCGCGTGCGCCAGAAACGGCCAAAACGAAATCACCGCGAAGACGACCGCCAGCGCTCCAATTTGGCCACGAGTTCTCACAGCTCACAAACCAGATACCCAAACCCCGAGTCGTTTGCTTCTTTAACGACGATTTTCATTTTTTCGAAACGTTGGCGCACCAACTTGAGCCCGATCCAAACCGGCGCCGCTAATCAGCCCGCCCATGCTGAAAGCCAAATAAGCCCGGCACACCCGGCCACATCGCCGGATCAGTGCCGCGATCAAATAACAACTCCACTCCGCTGGCCAGGGGCAAGGAGAAAACGGATGGCTCATGCGGCACCTCCTGCCTCTCGAAAACAATATCCTCCATCTTCAGCTCGCCTTCGACTGATTCCACCGATGGATACCCATCGAAAAACCAGCGATCGAACGAGACAGCCGGGCCAAACTGAAGCCGGTCGAAACTGTCGCAAAACATCAGGTAAACGTGCTGCGGAGGCTTGGTGAGATGGAATTCAATGTCACCGTACTTCCAAATCCCGGGCACCCGCTGTCGCCGGGTAATGCCACCGACCGACGAAGGTTTGCCAAAAGCTCGTCGCAGGGCTTCAGCCGAATCTCCCAGCCGGATCGGGCCGAATTCTCCTGACCGGAGGAACGTTCGCATCGAAACACCTGCGAGTTTGGTCAGCATGGGATCATGGAGAAATCTCCGCGCCAATCACTTCGTATCTCTTGCCACTCCAGCTGTCGTTTGCGCCAGCACCAGCCCCATAAATCCACGAACTCATGCGTTTAACCGCCGGCGCGTCCTGCCAGCTTTTCTCAAAACAACCAACCCGCAGCCGCCACGGGAGATTCGTCACGGAAACACTCGCGTAAAAAATGCTGTTGCTGCCCGACGGTATGCTTGCAGGTGCTTCGCGGCGCATCATCAACGATGCGTTGGTCAGCGTGTTCGAACGCCAATTGCCAGCCGAATGCCAGCCATCCGCCGCACGATACTCCACTTCCGTGACGACATAAAGCATCGTGGAAGGCATCCCGTTGCTCACGGAAAAAGCGGTCCAAGTGTGTTCGTGATCAAACTTCAAAAAATTCGTCGCGCGACCGAGAACCTGGATTGACAGCCCACCGGGTGCCGGGCGGAAAAAAGGCCGGGGTTTCTCCCTCAGCGCCAAAAGGGCAATCAGCAAGCCAACAATGAAGAGGACCGCCAGGATGCCGAAGCTCAGGGAGGCGAATCGTCGCAGGTTTCGCATAGCGTGCCCAGGCCGCTCATCAACGCCGTGCTCTTCTTTTCCGCATGGAAGCGGGGCTGCCCTTCGCCGCAATCCGCTTTTTGTATTTTGCCAGCGCCTTGGTGACAGCTTTTTCCACGTCCACGCCCGTTTGATTCGCGACACACAACAGGGAAAACACCACGTCGCCAAACTCGTCCTCCCAATCCTTTGTGCGAACAAAAGCGGTGGCGCCATAATTCGAGCCCTTCAACACCTCTTTCGCCAGCTCCCCCCAATTCGGCAACCGCATCGAGCAACCGATGCGCGACATCCGCTTCCAACCGATTCTCCCGGGCGAAGCTCGCCACGCGCCGCTGAATTTTCGTCATATCTTTTGAGCAGGAGCTAAAGCGGCCGACCCCGCTCCGCAAGTCGCTGCCGCCAAAAGATCAACGTAAGCGCCCTCAATCAAATCCGTCGGCAGAACACCAAGCCGTTCCATCAAGTCGTCGGCTTCCTCAACACCCGCCTCCGTCGCCTCGCCATCCCCAAGCACAACTTCCAATTCGAGGAACTCTCCCAACCCCTCGACTCGATCCAGGTGCACGCGCGTTTTCCCGACGATGAACAACGTCCGGTGCTTCCGGACCCGGCCGCTCTGCCCGTAAGCCAGCGACAAAGTCTCACGCAAGCTGTCCGGCTCATCCGTCCGGGTAAGCTGATAAAAAGATTCCTTCGGGCCCGACTGATTTTCCCGCCGATAGAAAATCAACTGGCCGGTCCCATCCGCAAATGCCCGCAACTTCAACCGTCCCGCTTCGCACCGAAAGAAAGTGTCGTCCTGCAGGATTTCCACCGGCCCCTCACTCGCGATGCCGGCCACCTTTCGCGCCAGCGCCGAAATGCTCCCAACGCGGGCCTTGATCTCAATGTTTCGCGCCATATTTGAACGGCCCTTGTTACCACTGCCGAAACACAATACACACATCCGTCTTGTCGCGCACCGCAAACTCCAGCGCGCCCCATGGCTTCTTCTCCACGACCCTCGAATTCGGATGCAACATCTCCGGCCGCTTCCTCGCAATCTCCGCGTACAGCGCTTCAATCGAGTCCGTCTCGATGGCAATCTCCGGCCGATCCTTCGCCGCGAACTCCGGGCTCTCCACCACGTACGCCTTCGCCCCCTCCCTCTCCACCACCGCCAGCGACTCATCCTGGTAAGCCACCGTGAATCCCAAACACCCGACGAACAAATCCAAGCCTTCGCTCATCCGGTTAAAAAACACCTTCGGTATCAAACGAATCATCATAATCGTATTACTAAATTGTTCTTCACTTGGACAGTCTTTGTCCAAGTGACTCTGCTAAGGTCTTCGCGATTGCAGAGGTGGGGACCGTGTCGCCTGCCTCCAGGAGAACGCAAACATCATGAACGCCAGGACAAAAACGAATCGCTACCGCAAAACATCGCCACCGCTCGGTTACCCGACGTGCCCGCTGCCAAGCGATCCCCACTCTCGCCACTTTTTGTTCGCAGAACAAGAAGTGCCGCGCCGCAGTCTTGACGAAGGCGGCCTGGGACATCCAAACGCATTCCAGCGGATAATCGCTCAGGCCAATCCGGCCTAATCCTGGTAAATCCGGCTAAATCCGGCCGAAAAAAATCGTGAAGCATGCCAGCAAGCATCCCGCAGTGTTGCAATCCCGGCTGGCCTCAGCCATCTCGCCGGCTGGATTTTCAATCTGCTTCTGCCTGGCCACATCAAGCCGCCAACAATCCCAAACTCAGCCCCTTTCAACCCGCCATCACACCGGCTATCAAACCAAAAACCCCGGCAATCAAGCCTCATCAAACCCCATCAAACCAAAAAAAAGGGGACCCACCCCGCGTCCATTCCCAGTGCTCCTTTTGATCGAGGTTTGGAGCTTGGTGTTTATCTGGCTTGCCGCGCCGAAGCGTTCTCGCGAAGGCGGGTGCTTGGTTCTTGGAGCTGGGTGCTTCGAATGGCTTCCTGTTCAACTCCCCTCCCAAAAAATAAAAAAGTTCGGGCAGCAGACGCCAAGGAGGTGGGGATGGGGAATCCCGCTGAAGAAACGTGCTGCCACCCGAACACTTCTACCCTATGCCCGATGCCTCCAGAGGTCAACAGCATTTTTGCCAAATATTCCGGATGCTCCATCGTTGCAAATCCCTAATGCTCAGGCGTAAGATGTCCCTCCCGGTTGTTGAACGGCATGGCTGATTATCAGGTCAAATTTGAGGTCTTTGAAGGCCCGCTGGATCTGCTCCTTTATCTGATCAAGAAGGAGGAGGTCGATATTTACGAGGTCAGCCTCACCAAACTCGCCACCCAATTCATCGAATACATCGAGACCATGCGCCTGCTCGATCTCGAGATCGCCGGCGAGTTCCTCGTCATGGCCGCGACGCTCATGTACATCAAGAGCCGCGAACTCCTCCCCGTGGACCAGCAGGTCGAGACCGAAGGCGAGGACGAAGGCGAAGACCCCCGCTGGGAACTCATCCGCCAGCTCGTCGAATACAAGAAATTCAAGGACGCCGCCGCGCAACTGCAAATCCTCGAAGTCCGCCAGGAAGCCGTCTTCCCGCGCGCGCCCGGCACCTTGGAATTCGAGCGCGAGGCCGACGTCAAACCGGACATCTCCATCTTCGACCTCGTCAACGCCGTCAGCAGCATCCTCAAGCGCATTAACGAGCAGCGCGTGGACACGCGCGATATCTTCGAGGACAAGTGGAGCGTCAGCGAAAAAATCGAGCACTTGATGAAGCTCACCTCCGAGAAAGCCAAAGTCACTTTCTCGGAACTGTTCGCCGGCATGACCAGTCGCACCGAAGTAGTGGTCACCTTCCTCGCGATGCTCGAATTGATCCGCCTCAAGCAACTCTCCGCGCTGCAAGCCGAACCGTTCGGCGAAATCGAAATCTGCCGCGCGCCCGTCGTCCCCGCCCCTGCCCCATCCGCCGCCGATCCGGCGGCGCCCGCAGCGGCTCCCTCCGAAGCCACGCCCAATTCCCCCTGACATGGAACTGAAAACTATCCTCGAAGCGATCCTCTTCTCGGCGCAAAAACCGCTGAGCCTGAAAGAGATTCGCGACGTCTTCGCCGGCGCGCCCGAACACGCCGAAGGCGACGAGACCGTCCGCGGCCTCCGCAAAACCAAGGAAGCCGCGCTCATGACCGCCCTCACCGAGCTGGCCGCCGAACACGAAGCCGCCGGCCGCAGCTACCGTCTCGCGTGTGTCGCCGGCTCCTGGCAATTCGTCACCCAGCCCGAATACGCGCCCTGGCTCAAGGCGCTTGTCGGTCACCGTGCCCGCCCGCCCCGTCTTTCCCAGCCCGCTCTCGAAACCCTTTCCATCATCGCCTATCGCCAGCCCATCACCCGCGGCGAAATCGAACAAGTCCGCGGCGTCGCCGTGGACGGCGTCATGCAAACCCTGCTCGAGCGCGGCCTCGTCGAACAAGCCGGCCGCGCCGAAGTCGTCGGCCGCCCCATGACCTACGCCACCACCGTGGTCTTCCTCGAATACTTCGGCCTGAAAGCGCTCGAAGACCTCCCGGCCGCCGACGAACTCCGCCGCATCGTCATCCAAAAGCCGGAGTCACTCTCCACCGCCGATCCCGGCCTGGCCACCACGCCCCCGGAACAACTCACCCTGGAAGAAGCCGAACGCCCCCCCGGCGAAGCCCCCGCCCCCGCCGACCGCAACGCCCCGCCGCCAACGTCCGAAGATCCTGCGAAAGCCCCGCAATGATCGGCCATCGTCCAAGCGCCACCCCTTTCCGTAGCAGTCCCGCAAGGCGGGATAACGAGGCTCATACTAACCGACTACCACATACGGCCGACATCCACCAGATACCGACCACCACTGAAGCCATCCAACCGCCCTCCCTCTCCCCGGGGGAGAGGGCCGGGGTGAGGGCGAGCCTTTGGAAACCGACGACGGTCCACCTCTGGCCTTACCCATGAGCAGCATCCCCGATCATCGCCACGCCATTGACCAGCTCGACGAACGCCTCGTCAAGCTCCTCAACGAACGCACCAAGCACGTGCTCGCGATCGGCTCCCTCAAGCTCAAGGCCGGCCAGGAAATCTACGCCCCCCACCGCGAGCGCGCCGTCCTGCAACGCGTTGCCAAGCACAATCGCGGCCCCATCACTAATCGCTCCCTGCGCGCCATCTACCGCGAAATCATGTCCAGCGCCCTCTCGCTGGAAAAGGCGCTCACCATCGCCTACCTCGGACCGGAGGCCACCTTCACCCACCTCGCCGCCATCCGCCGCTTCGGCGCCAGCCTGCGTTACTCGTCCCAAAAGACCATCGCCGACGTCTTCTCCGAAGTCGCCCGCGACCGCGCCGATTACGGCGTCGTCCCCGTCGAAAATTCCACCGAAGGCGTCGTCACTCACACGCTGGACATGCTCGTGGACAGCGACCTCAAAATCGTCGCCCAAATCGTCCTGCCCGTGCAGCACTGCCTCGTCAGCAAAACCACGCGCGCCAAAATCCGCAAACTCTTCGGCCACCCCCAATCCCTCGCCCAATGCCGCGCCTGGGTGCAGAACAACCTGCCCAACGCCGAGATCATCGAGACCTCCTCCAACGCCCGGTCCGCCGAGCTCGCCGCCAAAACCCCGAGCGCCGCCGCCATCGCCGGCCAGCTCGCCGCGGAAAAATACGGCCTGAATATTCTCGAGTCCGACATCCAGGACAACGCCGCCAACGCCACCCGCTTCTTCGTCCTCGGCCGCCAATGCAGTCCGCCCACCGGCCACGACCGCACCAGCCTGATGATCAGCATCACCGACAAAGTCGGCGCGCTCCACAGCGCCATCGCCGCCTTCCGCCGCTGCCGCATCAACCTCACCAAAATCGAATCCCGCCCCAGCAAACGCAAAGCCTGGGAATACTATTTCTTCGTCGACTGCGACGGCCATCAGGAAGACCTCAAAGTCGCCCACGCCCTCCGCCTCCTCGCCGAACACTGCAACTTCGTCAAAGTCCTCGGCTCCTACCCCGATACCGAATAGCCCGGCGATTTTCCGCGCACGAAATGTATGAACAAGTGGGCTCGATCGGCTTGTGTTATCATCGGGAGTGCTGTCGTCGGGATAGCGGTAATCGCTTTATTTATTCGGCCTCACTTCATTCGTGCGAACACCGTCCATGCAACGAGTGCCTGCGTCAACCAACTGCGGCAAATCCAGGGGCAAAAGGAGAATTGGGCGCAAACATACCACAAAGCTCAGACTGACGTTCCGACTACTGAAGAGCTATTCCCTCCAGACGGCCCGCTGCGTGCTCCGATATGCCCGGACGGCGGGCATTACACCATCGGTGCCGTTCGAGACCTCCCTATCTGCAGCATCGGCCCCCCGTACCATGTTGTGAATCCATTGCCGGGTAATTGATCCCCGAGCAGGAAAGGTTTCTTCTCAGTGTCCCGCCTTCAGCCGGCTCCAGAGACACAACGCTTCGAACTCCGTCATTCGAATTTCGTCATTCCTTCGTCATTCATCATTCGTGCTTCGTCATTCCATCCCCCATCACCTCCACCCCATTCTCCGCCAGCCTCCTCTCAATCTCCGCAATATGCGCCCGGTCCCTCGTCTCCACCGTACACAACACATGCACCCGCGATAAATCCGGCCCCGCAAAAGTCCGGTTATGCACGATCTCCGTCACATTCGCCCCCGCCTCCGCCAGGATCGCCGACAACTTCGCCAGCCCACCCGGCCGATCATTGAGCAACACATCAAACCGGTAAATCCGCCCATCCGCCGCCAGCCCCCGTTCGATCACCCGGCTATGCGCCAGCGGATCAATGTTCCCGCCCGTCAGCAACAGCACCACCTTCCGCCCCGCCAAATCCGGCACCCGCCCATCGAGCATCGCCGCCAATCCGGCCGCTCCAGCCCCCTCGATGATGCACCGCTCCAACTCCGCCAACCGCAACATCGCCAGCGCCAATGCCTCCTCCCGCACCTCCACCATCCGATGCACCAACGGCCGCGCGATCTCCAGCGTATGCCGCCCCGCCTCCACCACCGCCAGGCCGTCCGCCAGCGTATAACGCGTCGGCACGCGCGCCGGCGCTCCCGCCTTCAGCCCCGCCGCGAAACACGCCGCGTTCGCCGGCTCCACCCCAATCACCTCCAAATCCGGCTTCAGCGCATGCAAAACCGTCGCCACTCCTGCCAGCAATCCTCCGCCCCCGACCGGCACCAACACCACCTCCGCATCGGGCACCTGCTCCAGTAATTCAAACGCCAGCGTCCCCTGCCCCGCGATCACCCGCGCATCATCAAACGGATGCACATACGCGAGCTGCCTCTCCTCCGCCAACCGATCCGCCTCCTGCCGCGCCTCATCAAACGTATCGCCATGCAAAAGAACCGTGGCCCCAAATTGCCGGCACCGCGCCACCTTCACCAGCGGCGCGAACCGCGGCATCACCACCGTCACCGGTATCCCCAGCAACTTCCCATGCCGCGCCAAGCCCAGCGCATGATTCCCCGCCGACGCCGCGATCACCCCGCGCTCCGCCTGCTCCGCCGGCAACAACCCCAGCGCATTGCGCGCCCCGCGCTCCTTGAAACTCCCCGTCCGCTGCAAATACTCCTGCTTGCAAAAAATCCGCGCCCCCGTCAGCTCGCTCAGCGCCGCCGACTCCAGGCACTGCGTATAAACGATCGACCCATTCAACCGCGACCGCGCGGCCACCACATCCGCCAGCGACACCTGGCTGCTTGTTTCATTTTTCATAAAGTCATCCGGGCAAACAAAAAGCCCCGAGGATTTCCTCGGGGCTTTGAATTCAGAGTTGCGGTAAAAATCAGCGCGCGTCTATCCAAGCCCCAAGGTGGGGCTGCTAATGACCGGCAGGATCATCATGTTCGACGCAAATTTCATTACCGTCCCCATTAACGCACAACCCGCGCCCACATTCAAGCCCAAGGTGGGGCGCGCACTCCGCTGCGCGCCGTCGTACCAAAGCTTGAAGACGGCCTTCGAACCAACCTCACTGAACTTACGAAATCTCATCAGCTTCGATCCCTCTGGTCTGCCCATTACAAAATCCCTCACTCCACCTAACTCGCCCTCTTCACCACCGGCGGCTTCCACGCCCCATCCCAAGCCTCCCGCGAATGCGCCATCTTCCATTCCCATTTTTCTGTCTCATTCCCCGTCTTTTCCGTCATTTTTCTGCCTCCATCTTTCTGACAATTCCGCCTGCCTCCGCGTCTTTGCGCCCTAAGCCCTTTGCGTTAATTCTCGTTCCCAAGATTTCTCGAATGAAAATCAACAATCTCCTGAACCCGGTTTCACCCCCGTAAATAGACGCCAGAATGCCCCTCCCGCACCCCAATTTCTCTCATTTCTGTCACGGGAGAAACTCCCACCGTGGGAGATTATTTCACCCCGTTACCTGCTTCAATAGACGCCGGAGGCAACCCACCTCCCTGCGACCGCCAGCCTGCCGCGTCGAAGCCAGGCGAAGACGGGCCGCATCGTTCTTTGAAATCTAAATGGCGAATAGTCCTGGCACACGGGCCCCACCGGCCCCGCTCGTCCCATTCCCCTTCCGCACCCGGCGAAACATCCGCTAACGCATTTTATCGCGCTTCCAAGCATTAACTTATTCACACCGTTCACCGGAAGCCCAATCACCCCCCGAACGCCTAAAAGCGCGAAAAATCACCTAAAGTACAGTAAAGGACACTCAAAGGACGCCAAAGGTACACTCAAAATACACGGAAAAACACCTAAAGACGCCTAATTACGCGAATGGTACAACCTTTTAAAAAGATTCCTTTGCCTCCAGATGCGCCCCCCCTTCGTGATTGAATCGCCCTCGCCTTCCCGCCATCCTGACCCCGTGAGTCATCTTGCCCGCGCTCGCGAAGTGTTCGATATCGAAATGGCCGCCCTCAAAGCCGTCCGCGGCCAGTTGGACGCCCATTTCGACCAGGCCGTGGATTTGATCGTGGCGACCCTGAAACAACGCGGCAAAATCGTCATAGTCGGCATCGGCAAGTCCGGCAACATCGGCCGCAAAATCGCCGCCACCCTCACCAGCACCGGCTCCACCAGCGTCGTCCTCAACAGCGTCGACGCCCTCCACGGCGACCTCGGCATCCTCAACGACGGCGACCTCGTCCTCGCCCTCAGCTATTCCGGCGAATCGGAGGAACTCCTGAACCTGTTCCCCGCCCTGAAACGCTTCTCCGTCAAAATCATCGCCATGACCGGCGGCGCCAAATCCTCCCTGGCCCGCCATTCCGACGTCGTCCTCAAATCCCGAGTCCCGAAGGAAGCCTGCCCCTTCAATCTCTCCCCCACCGCCAGCACCACCGCGATGCTCGCCCTCGGCGACGCCCTCGCCCTCGCGGTGCTCGACGCGCGCGGCTTCAAGCAAAGCGACTACGCCCGCCTGCATCCCTCAGGCGCGATCGGCCGCGCCATGCTCTCGCGCGTCAGCGACATCATGCGCGCCGGCGCCCGCAACGCCGTCGCGCCCGAGACCATGACGGTCCGGGATGCCCTCATCGTGATGACCCGCGCCAAATCCGGCAGTCTCAGCATCGTGAACCAGAAAGGCAAACTCGTGGGCGTCTTCACCGACGGCGATTTCCGCCGCCACATCGCCACCGATGCCACCCTGCTCACGCGAACGCTCAAGAGCGTGATGACCCCGAAGCCCATCTGCATCAAGGAAACCGCGCTCGCCGCCGATGCCCTGAAGATCTTCGAAGAACGCAACATCGACGATTTGATCGTCGTAAATGCGAAGAACGAACCGGTCGGTCTCGTGGATTCCCAGGATCTGCCCAAACTCAAGCTCATGTAATCCCCATGAAATCATTCCTTACCCAACTTGCCGCCGCCCTCGCCCTCTGCGGACTCACCGCCTGCGCCGCCACCGGCGACTCCCCGACCACCAAAACCAACATGCCCACCGCCAGCCATTTCCAGTTCAAGCCCGCCGCCGCGCGCGACGTCAAATACCTCGTCTATCTCCCCGAAGGCTACGACAAGGATTCCGGCAAGAAATGGCCGCTGATGCTGTTCCTGCACGGCGCCGGCGAACGCGGCACCGACGTCCAGCGCGTAGGCATCCACGGCCCGATGAAGCTCGTCAAACAGGGCAAACAATTTCCCTTCATCATCGTCGCCCCCCTCTGCCCCGAGCACGAATACTGGTCCCCGGACGTCCTGCTCCAACTTCTGGATCATGTGATGGCCGAATACGCCGTAGATACCCATCGCGTCTATCTCACCGGCCTGAGCATGGGCGGCTACGGCACGTGGGGACTGGGCTTGATGCACCCGGAGAAATTCGCCGCCATCGCTCCGATCTGCGGCGGTGGCGCGGCGATCGGTCCGATCCTCAGCAGCCGCGAGAAACCGCAGGAATTCAAAAGCCTCGGCATCTGGGCCTTCCACGGCGCAAAAGACACCACCGTCCCGGTGGAAGAATCCGAAAACCTCGTAAAAATCATCAAAAAACTCGGCGCCACCGACGTTCAACTCACCATCTACCCCGAAGCCCAGCACGATTCCTGGACCGCCACGTACAACAATCCCGAGTTCTACGAATGGCTGCTGAAACACCATCGGGACTAAAAATGACGAAGCACGAATGTCGAATGACGAAAGAATGCCAAAGCTCGAAGCCCGAAAGGCTTCTGGTTTCGTCATTCGGTAATTCGGATTTCCTTCGGCACGTGTCGCGCCGTAGCTTCCTTGCGAAGGCGGATTCGTCATTCGTGCTTCGGATTTCCCCGTCATGAACGTTCATCACCTCGAACTGTTCTACTTCGTCGCCCGCCACGGCGGCATCACCCGCGCCGTCCGCAACATCCCCTACGGCATCCAGCAACCCGCCGTCAGCGGTCAGGTCGCCCAGCTCGAAGCCTACCTGGGCGTGACGCTTTTCCAGCGCCGCCCCTTCGCCCTCACCCCTCACGGCGAGCGCCTCTACCAATTCATCGAGCCCTTCTTCTCCAATCTCGATACGGTCGCCGCCGAAATCCACGGTGGCAAAGCCCGCCAGATCCGCATCGGCGCCGCCGCCATTGTCCTGCGCGATCACCTGCCCGAATTGTTCCAGAACGTCCGCAAGCGCATTCCTGCGCTCAAGATCGCCCTGCGCGACGGCTACCCCGCCGATCTCGAAGAACAGTTGCAGCACGACGAACTCGACCTCGTCGTCACCGTCCTGCATTCCAAACCCGCGCAGGGACTGCATTCCCTTCCCCTCGTCAAACTCCCCCTCGCCCTGCTCGTTCCTGCCAACTCCCGCATCAGCAAAGCCGAGGAACTCTGGAAGCGCGACAAAATCGAAGAGACCCTGATCTGTCTCCCCGACTTCGAAGCCGTTGCGAAACACTTCCAGGAGGGCCTCGCGAAACTAAAAGTAGATTGGTTCCCCGCCATCGAAGTCAGTTCGCTCGAACTCGTGGACAACTACGTTTCCCTCGGCTTCGGCATTGGCGTCTCCGTCTTCGCGCCTGGCCTCAAACATTCCGCCGGCGTCCGCGCCCTCCCCTTGCCCGGTTTTTCACCGGTGGTCCTCGGTGCGCTCTGGCGGGGCCAGATCACCCCGCTCAAACAAGTCTTCCTCGACGAATTCCAGCAGCGCGCCAAGCAAATTACCACTGCCTGATTTTTGGACGGGTGTCCTTCGTCGCCTTCCCTGCGCTTCACGATTTGCCCTGTTTTGTGGGCTTTTTCCCGCCCCGTCAAGTTGGCCTGCCGCCTGCTGCCCATCCGGGAAGGCATTTTCCGCCTGACCGGTTTGACGCATCAGAACGCAACCCGGTAAGCGGCAGTCTGGCAGAAAAATCTTAAACTCAGGGAATGTTTATGTCATTTGTCGCAAACTATTTTGGCGGCCGCAAGGTGTCCGGTCTCGCGCTGGGACTGCTGGCGGTTATCTCACTGGCCGCGTCCGCGCGGGCCGACTTCGATTACTATTGGGATGCCAACGGCAAAACCAACCTCGCCGGCAGCGCCACCGGCACCTGGGGCGCTGATTCCTACCTTACCGACAGCTATTGGGGAACCAACCAATGCTTCGGCTCCCCCAACCGCATCTCTCTGACCTTCGCCGCTTTTGGCACCACGCCCTGGGACGAGGTCGGCAGCTACATCGTGACGGTCTATCAGACCCAGATTTGCAACGACATCATCTTCATGCACGGCACGCCGACCTTGCGCAACGGCGGCTTGGACAAGAAGAGCCCCTATATTGGCGTCCTGAATGAAGGGCAAACCGCGACGATCAATTCCATCATCACAAGCGCCGCCGGCAGCTCAAATGGCATCACCAAATATGCCATGGGCGAACTGGTGCTTGGGCATACGAACACCTATCGCGGGCCGACGACCATCGAGGGCGGCACACTCCGCCTCGGCGCGCCCCAAGTGCTGCCCCCCGGCAGCATGCTGGTGCTGGCCAACGGTGACACGCGCACGAATGGCGGTTACAGCGATACGCCGGCCACTTTTGCGACGGGAGGTTTCAGCCAGAACATGGGCCAGCTTAGCCTGACCGGTCCGAACGCGGACGTGGCGCGCACCCTTGATTTTGGCAGCGGCGCCAGCGCCTTGAAATTTGCCGACAGCAGCACTCAGGACTGGAGTGGACTGAGACTTACCGTCCTCAACTTCACGCCGGGCGTCGATACCCTGCGTATCGGCACAAACCAAAACGGCCTCACGCAGGACCAGTTGAACTCAATTCAGTTTCCAGACTACAGCAACATCCCGGCGGCCATGGACACGAATGGGTTTGTTTATCCCAATGTGCCGTTTATCACCTCCTTCAAACGGATCGATCCGCACACCGTCCAGATCACCTGGAACAGCATCCCGGGTCGCCGTTACGCGGTATTCTTCAAGACAAACCTCGACGACCCGGATTGGCAGGATTTTGGAACGGTTATTAATGCAGATGATTACAGCAGCTCCACCACGGACACTCTGGATGGCAGCGATCACCGCTTTTACGTTATCGAATTGCTGCCCTCCGCACCGCCGTCGTGATAAAGAGGCGCCCCGGTTGAAGAGAGCGCGGGACAAGCAGTGTCCTGCTTCAAGGCATCCGCGAGAGACACCGGCGTTGCTCTCCTAAACAAAATCGCAATATCGCGGACGCATCCCGGTTTGCTGAAAGTGGCAAAGGAAATGCTCCCCTAGCTTGGTCCCAGACGGGCGATCATGAAGTCCCGGAGAAAGGCGACTCCGGAAATTACCGAGCAAACTATGCAAGTGAGAAATCAGCGGGTTGATTTTGGGACCAGGGGCGGTAAAAAGGCCTTTACGCTGGTGGAAGTGGTCGTGTGCATCGCCTTCACGACACTGCTCTTCAGCGGGATCATCCTCACCTACATCCACAACAGTTACCGGGCGGAATGGTCCGGGTACTCGCTGGCGGCGCAATCCCAGGCCATCCAACAACTCGAGCAGGCCCGCTCCGCGGTCTGGGGCATCTACCCGGCGAGGGACGAAATCGCGAATGTGCCCAACACCAACATCATCGTGAAACTCGATGTTCCCATCACCGGGTCCAACTATGTGTACGCGACGAATTATCTCACGCGGCGGATCATCACCAACTCCACGACCCCCTTGGTGCTCATCTACTTCCTGAAAGTGGATTGCGTGTGGAGCATGCTGCGCGGGACCACCAAAATCCCTTACACCAATACCATCGCCGTTTACTACGGGCCCGATCAATGAACACAAAACGATCCCTGTCCGTTCAGTCCGCGGCACCGGTCCGGCGTTTCCCCCGGAGCTGCCAGGCATTTACGATTGTGGAATTGCTGGTGTCCGTGACGCTCGTCAGCTTCGTATTCATCGCGCTGGTTTACACGCAGCTGTTTGGCATGAAGTACGACCAGTTGGTGAACAGCAAGCTGGGCGCGAGCGATAGCGCGCGCCGTGGCTTCGACAAACTGACCATGGACATTCGGGCGGCTAAAATCTGGAACATTGGCAACGGCAACCGGACCACTTTCACCAACCTCGCCAATGGCGCAACCCAGGTGGGCAACGCCATCAATCTCAACCTTTCCACGGACACCAACGCGTGGATCCGCTACTACTTCGACACGGACAACGTCGTGGATGGCCACATTTCCCCCATGCTGATGCGCACTACCAACGGCCAGGGCAGTGCCACCATCATGGCCCAGAACCTGACGAACACCGTCAGCGGCGTAACCAACAGCTACACCTTCCACGCGGAAGACTACGCCGGAAACCTGATGTCCGACTATCAATTCAAATACGTCATTGCTGTCACGCTCGAATTCGCGCAGTACCAGTATCCGCTGACCAAGGTCGGTCCCGGGTACTACTTCAACTACTACCGGATGCAATTTCGCGTGGCCTCCCATAACTTTAACTAGCCATGAATCTGCACCTGCAACTCCCCCGCTCCCGCTCCCGTTCCGGATTCGCCCTGATCATGGTGATGGCCGTCATGTTGGTTTGCCTGGTCGTCCTCGCGGCCACCGTCAACCGTACCTCCACCGTGAGCGTGTTGAACGACCGCAACAACGAATACACCGCCACCATGTATGCCGCGGAGGCCGCGACAGAAAAGGTGGTGGGCCGCTTGCAGACGGACTTTGTCATCAACAACCTCATGTACATCAGCAACAGCCTGGACACGTATCGGGGCATGGTGCCCACCTCCAGCGAGGATTCGTACTGGGGAAACTATACCTTCACGGACGCCCAAAACCATTCGGGCAAAACGTATGTCAGTTGCATCGGCAGCACGGGCTGGGGCGCGCTGGGCTCCCAGTATGCCGGCCTCTATGGCTACACGAATCTGTGGCGAGTCCTTTCCAATGCCAAAAAAAGCAATGGCCGCTGGCAGATCACCAGCGCGGTGCAACAGGACATTCAGTTGAACGCCATCCCCGTGTTCCAATTCGCCATTTTCTACGACGGCTTGCTCGAGTTCACCTGGGCCGCGCCGATGACTGTGAACGGCCGCGTTCACGCGAACAGCAATATCTATGTCGGAACCGCATGGACCAACGTCTTCAATAGCACCGTAACCATGAGCGGTAATCTCCAATCGCCAGCTTGGGACGGTCATGGCACCAATGAGTACACCGTGAAACCCACATTCAAAGGAACCCCCGGCTACAGCACCAATTATCAGACTCTTAACCTGCCGGTCGGAGGCGATGGAATCAATCCCCATGAAATCATCAATATGCCTCCTCCGGGTGGAGACACCAACACCGCCACCGCCCAACAGCGGTATTACAACAAGGCGGACATCACCATTTTGGTCAGCAACGCGACGGTCACGACCAGAATCCAATACGCCACGAATGATCCCTCGCCTGTCTTTATCACGGCGAATTACAACGCCACCAACTTCTATTATACCAATTACACCGCCATTGCGAGCAACTTCCCCTTCCTAAGCCTCACCAATGGCGCCAATCTCACCACCAGCCCCACCAACCAGCTTACCTTCTACGACGACCGGGAAAACAAGACCGCGTTTGTCACCCAGATTGACATGGGCAAACTCAAAACCTGGATTACCACCAATGCTGCGATCAACACCAAATTCACTGCCGGTTCCCTCTTGTACCCAAACATCTTGTACGTTGCCGACAATCGCACGAGTTTCAATTCATCCACCGGCTTTGCCGCCGTGCGGTTGATGAACGGCTCCATCATCCCGCCGAATCCCACGACTACCGGCGCGCCCACCGGATTCACGGTGGCCACTCCCAACCCCCTTTATGTCTGGGGAAATTACAATGTCCCCACCGCCACCAATTGGTACCCGGCTTCCCTGGTCTCGGACGCTTTAACGATTCTTTCGCCCAAGTGGGTGGATTCCAAGAGCGCCAGCAGCTTGAGCCAGCGGCTCGCCACCAACACCACGGTAAACGCTGCCATTATCACTGGCGTGGTGGACTCCACCGGCTCAGGCACGAACACTTTCAGCGGCGGCGTGCACAACCTGCCCCGCCTCCTGGAGGACTGGAGCAATAGCACCGCCCAAAAGACACTGACGTTGAATACCTCCATCGTCAATCTCTACGACAGCCAGCGCGTAACAGCACAGTTCCAAAACCCGGGACAGTACTATTACGCACCGAGTCGAAACTATCTGTTCGACACCAACTTCATGGATATTTCCAAGTTGCCACCGGGCTCACCCATGCTGGCGGTGATGCAGCGATATAAATGGTCGGTGGCTCCAGCCGGGAACGTAGCTTATGGCGGACCTTAGACAATTATTCATCCTCATCCTCCTGGCCGCCGGCGCGGCGAATCTAGCGGCCCAATCGACGGCTCAGCCGGCTCCGCAATCGACGGCTCAGCCGGCTCCGCAATCGACGACTCAATCGGTCGCACAGCCGGTCGCTCAACAGCCCTACTTGCTGACCGGTTCGACCAACACTTCCCAGTTGGTCAAAGTGGCGCGCAAAATGGAAGGCGGCAAGGGTCAGATCACAGTCGAGCGCACTTACATCACGGTTGGGATGGACAAATTCGGCTTTCTCAGCCCGGAGGGCTTTCGCGTCGAAGTGTCACAGGACGACCGGGTTGATTTCGTCAAACCGGATTTAACGGCGCAGCTCAAGCTGACGGCCCACAACCCGTTGCCCGAGGGGCGGCAACCCGACGTCGCCGAGTGCCGCCGCCTGCTGCTGGAGATGTATCCGGAAGCGCAAATTGAACTGGAGTACGGCCGCCCTGCCCTCGGTCAGATGAGGATCACCTTTGACTTCACTTTCTCCCCTTCCGAGAAAGTCAAACGCTTCGGCCGGGCCGTGTTTATCCCGTTTAACGGCGGCATCCTGATCATCAGCCTGGAGACGGAGCCGGGCCGCGAACAGGACAATTCGGGCCCCTTTTATACACTTTTGAGGACACTCCAGGCATCCGACGAGAACGGAAAGCTCGAAATGCGGCCAATATCCAACCAGCTTTAATCTGGCCCGAAACTAGCTGTTCCCCAACTCAGGACCGAAACTATGACAATGCTACTGCCTTTTTTAACGGGTGGCGGGAAGGTCAAACGCGATCAAATGTTCGCGGTGGACCTGGGTGGTCGTACCACCAAGGCTGTTCACCTGCAGCGCCGCGGCCAGGGTTACACCCTGCGTTCGTTCATCGTCGCCGACGCGCCCATCTTTGAGAAGAACATCTCTGCCGACCTGCTTTGCGAACATCTCAAGACCCTGACCCAGGGCCTTCCCGAGCGTCCGAAATGGATCACCCTCACCACCAATGTGAACGACGCAGTGGTGCGCACGGTTGAAATGCCGAAGATCCCCAAGGACGAGATTCGTAATGTCCTGAAACATAATTCGCGCACCTACCTGCAGCAGGAGCTTACCGGCTACACTTTCGATTGCCACGTGATCACCGCCTATCAGCAGGCCCACTCTTCGGACCCCGCCCAATCGCCTGGCTCGCTCCAGAAACAGCGTGTCCTCGCCGCGGGTGCCAAGCAGCAGTTGATCGACGATTTTGTCGACGGCGCCCGCAAGGCGGGCTTCACGCCCGACCACATTGTCCCCGGCCTGCTGGGCCCCATCAACGCTTTTGAGCTGGCGATGCCGGAGGTTTTCAAGAAGGAAAACGTGGCGCTCATCGACCTGGGATTCAGGAATTCCTCGATCTCGATCCTCCAGCGCGGCGAATTGGTTTTGAGCCGCGTGGTAAGCATCGGCGGCGATCGCCTGACTTCGTCCCTGAGCGAGGTGATGAAAATCAGCTACGCGGAAGCCGAAGGGATAAAGATCGGCATGCCCGCTGAAGTGCTGTCGAACCTCGAGCCCATGCTGACGCCGCTGGGGCGCGAGTTGCGGGCCTCCATCGATTTCTTTGAGCACCAGCAGGATCGCCCGGTGAGCCATGTGTACGTGAGCGGCGCCGCGGCCCGCTCTGAAGCCATTCTCCAGGCGCTCCAGGTCGAGTTAATGCATGAGTGCAAGACTTGGAATCCCGTGCCCGTGCTCCATCTCGAGCTGCCGGCGCAGCAAACCGCCGAGATCGAACAAATGGGCCCGCAGCTCATCGGGGCTGTCGGGGCCGCGCTCACCGCTCTCTAAACCCCAACCTACCCTGCCCAACCTATGCCCATTCGAATCAATCTACTGGCGGAAGCCCAGGCCGCGGAAGAGTTGCGGCGCAAGGATCCCGTAAAGCGCGCGCTCCTGGCCGGTGCCTTTCTGGTGCTGTTGATGCTGCTATGGAGCAGCTACCTCCAATGCCGCGCCATGCTGATCAAGAGCCGGGTCGGCGGCCTCGAAGTCCAGATCGCCACCCAGGGCAAAAACTACCGGCAGGTGCTCGACAACCAGAAGACCTGTGTTGAAACCATTCAGAAACTGGCTGCCCTCCACCGCCTGAGCACCAACCGCTTTCTCTATGGCAACCTGCTCGATGCCTTCCAACACTTGACCGTGGATGACGTAAAGCTCACCCGCTTGAAAGTGGACCAGAACTTCAGCTTCGTCGCCGGTTCCAAGTTCAAGCCGGACGCGGACATTGAAAAGACCACCTTGAATATCGAGGGCAGCGACTCCTCGAAGAACCCTGGCGATCAGGTGAAGAAATTTACCGCTGCAATCGCTGACAATTCGTTTTTCCGCGGCAAACTTGCCAAAACCAATGCGATCGCGTTGCGCAACCTTTCCGCCATCCAGGTCTCGCCGGAGGGCGGAAAAAATTGCGTGGTATTCAACCTCGATTGCCGCTACCCGGAGATTGCCCGATGATGCTCGCCAAAATACCCAAAAACAAACGCCAGCCGCTTATCCTCACCGTGATCGGTACCGTGGCGGTCCTCGGCCTGATGGGCTACTTCCTCATCGGCGCCCAATTGAAGAACCTGGATAAGCTGGGCCAGAAACAAGCCGAAACCCAGCTGCAACTCGATCAGATGCATAATGCCGTGAAGCATGCCGACCAGATTGAAAAGGACCTGGTCGAAGTGAAATCCCGGTTGAACAAGGCCGAAGCCGACATGGCTTCGGGCGATCTTTACGCCTGGTTCGTGGAAACCTTCCGGAATTTCAAATCCAACTATAAAGTGGAGATTCCCGCTTTCACCCCGGTCGCCCCCGCCACCGACGTGAACCTGCTCCCCAAATTCCCTTACAAGCAGGCCACCATGGCGCTGTCGGGTTCGGCCTACTATCACGACCTGGGGCAGTTCATCGCGGATCTCGAAAACCGTTTCCCTTATATGCGGGTTGTTAATTTGTCCATGGAACCGGCGGGCGTCACCAGCGCTGCGGACAAGGAGAAACTCGTGTTCCGCATGGATGTGATCTCCCTGGTTAAACCCAACCCGTCGTAGACACTTTTTGCCCATATGAAAACTCAATTCCGAGCCTTGGTAAATGTGAGTCTGCGCGCCTGCGTTCTGGCGCTTGCCTTGGGCACCTG
The DNA here is from genome assembly GCA_964448135.1 of uncultured Verrucomicrobiota bacterium. Taxonomy (GTDB): domain Bacteria; phylum Verrucomicrobiota; class Verrucomicrobiia; order Limisphaerales; family UBA8199; genus CAYUVH01. The sequence continues at coordinate 368,556 of CAYUVH010000039.1, forward strand.
GAGTGTTATCGCCGCCGACGCCGCCAAAACCAAGCCGGCCACCAAAGCTCCGGCTCCAACGCCCCAGACCACCGTGGCAACCTCCAATGCAATTCCCGCCGAATTGCCGGTACCGCAGTCGGTCTTTGGCAATCCGACCAAAGTCGCTGACGGCCGGGACCCGTTTTATCCACATTCGCTGCGGCCTTACCACCTGCCGGCCGCGCCGAGCATGCCCAATGCTCCAGCGCCGGTCGCCATCGATCTGCAATTGAAAGGCATCTCCAACGTCAACGGACTCAAGCTCGCGGTCATCAACAACGCCACCTTGAAAGAGGGCGAAGACGGTGACGTGGTCACCGCCGCCGGCAAGGTGCGCGTGAGCTGCATCGAAATCAAAGTCGATACCGCCCTCGTCCAGGTCGGCACCGAACGCCGCCTTTTGAAATTACGGACGGGAGCCTGAGCTCCCCTGCTCTTCGTTTCCGCTTTCAGCGCGTGAAGCACACTGCTTCACGCGCTTTTTGTTTTTGTTTCGTGCCGAATCGGATTCCACAAAATCATACGGCCCCAACCCGCCCTTGTCCTGATGATAGACAAGCCACCGCCAAACTGGCTCATTTCGACGGCTTTTTGGCCCATTCCCCGCTTTTAGACCGCTTGGCACCGCCATTGCTTAAATAGCGTCGTGAAATACAGCACGCGCATAGCGTCGAGTCACCGCCAGAATCAATTGAAAATCATGAAAGCAAATCGCCGCATCTCCAAATTCCTTGGATGCATCGCCAGCCTCGGCCTCGCCGTGGTCTGTTCCTCCGCTCTCGCCGACGACGCACCGGCACAACCGGCCGCCGCCACCGCGCAACCCGCCGCGGAAGCCCCGGCGCAACCGGCCGCCGAAGCTGCAGTCCAACCCGCCGCCACCGTGGCGCAAGCCAATACCGACACCGCCCCGGCCCAGCCAGCGGCGCCGGTTGCCGCCCAGCCCGAAGCAGCCGCCCCGGCCACCCCTGCTGAACCCGCCGCGGCACCCGCGCCGGCGCCCACGCCGGCGACGACCATCACTCCCGCCCAGCCCGGCGGAAACATCACCTTGATTGTGTTGGATGACGTACCGCTGACCGACGCGATCAAGAACCTCGCGCGTCAGGCTGGACTCAATTACATGCTGGATCCTCGCATCACCTACGGCCAACCGGACGGCCAGGGGCGCACATCCGCCCAACCTTCCGTCTCCATTCGTTGGGAAAATGTGACGGCCGAACAGGCGCTGCTCGCTTTGCTGAATAATTACAACCTCCAGATCATCGAAGACGCCAAGAGCAAGATCGCCCGCATTACCCTCCGGGATCCAGCGGCTCCTCCCCCGCTTATCACCAAGATATTCCAGCTCAAGTACGCCAGCCCCTCCAACATCGTTACGTCCGTGCAAAATTCTTTTTCGGACAAACGCAGCAAAGTGGTGCCGGATATTCGCACCAGCCAGTTGGTCATCCTCGCCACCGAAACGGAACTGACGTCGGTGGATGAATTGATCAGCCGCCTGGACACTCCGACCAAGCAGGTCCTCATCGAAGCGCGCCTGCTCGAAACTTCGATGAACCCCAAGACCGTCAAAGGTATTGACTGGTCCGGCACCCTCGCCGCCCAGCGCGTGACCTTCGGCAACGGGAAAACCACGGGCACGGATGTGCGCACGACCGGAAGCACCTACGGCAATGCCAGTGGAAATAATTACGGCAGCCAACCAGTACCGCCCTATGTGGGCAACACGGGCCCGGTGCCCACCACCCCCGCCCCTGGGACCACCACTACGTCCAGCGGCCGAACCGGCGCCGGCACTGCGCTGCAAACTTTGAACACCATCCTCGGCGGACCG